>NZ_CBFHOP010000007.1:0-275483 GCF_965657535.1 Hydrogenophaga sp.
TCTTGCGCTTTCTTTTTCCATGATTCTCTGATCACGAAAACCAGACAAAGTTCAGACTTTATCAGGCCTTATCTATAGAAGACGGCCGTCTGATCCCGGCCACGTCGGTGGGCAACAACAAGACCTGGCTGGACCAGGCCGACAAGGTGATCCTGGAAGTCAACCACGGCCACAGCCTGGGGCTGGAAGGCATGCACGACATCTACTACGGCACCGAGCGCCCACCGCACCGCAAGCCGATCCCGATGACGCACGCGGGCGACCGCATCGGCGAGCCCTACCTGCGCTGCGACCCGGCCAAGGTGATCGCCATCGTCGAGACGAACCTGCCCGACCGCGACACCCGCTTTTCGGCGCCCGACGAAGCGTCGAAGCGCATTGCCGGCCACCTGATGGCCTTTCTGCAAGAAGAGGTGGCGCAAGGCCGCCTGCCGCCCGAGCTGCTGCCGCTGCAGTCGGGCGTGGGCAACATCGCCAACGCTGTGATGGAAAGCCTGAACGACGGCCCTTTCAACGATCTGCAGGGCTACACCGAGGTGCTGCAGGACGGCATGCTCGCCATGCTCAAGTCGGGCAAGATGGCCATGGCCTCTTCCACCGCGCTGTCGTTCTCGGCGCCGGTGATGGAAGAGTTTCTGGCCCATCTGGACTTTTACCGCGAACGCATCGTGCTGCGCCCGCAGGAAATCAGCAACCACCCCGAGGTGATCCGCCGGCTCGGCATCATCGCCATGAACGGCATGATCGAGGCCGACCTGTATGGCAACGTGAACTCCACGCATGTGATGGGCACGCGGATCATGAACGGCATCGGCGGTTCGGGCGACTTCGCGCGCAACGCCTACCTCTCGGTCTTCATGACGCCGTCCACCGCCAAAGGCGGCAGTATCAGCTGCATCGTGCCCATGGTCAGCCACGTGGACCACACCGAACACGACGTGCAGATCATCGTGACCGAACAAGGCCTGGCCGACCTGCGCGGCCTGTCACCGCGCCAGCGCTCGCGCCGCATCATCGAACGCTGCGCCCACCCGGACTTCAAACCGGCGCTGCTGGACTATGTGGAGCGCTCGGAAGCCAATGCGCGTGCGGGGCATGCCGGCATGCACACACCGCATTTGCTGGACGATGCGCTGAGCTGGCACAGCCGGTATGAGCGGACGGGGACGATGCGGGTGGCGTAAAGGCACGGCTGCCGAACAGATGTTTGGCTGGCGTGGCCCTCACCCCTGCCCTCTCCCAGAGGGAGAGGGGGCAATCCACGCTCGCCGGAAGGGAAGTCCGTTCCCGCATCCATGCTTTGCCGTGTGGCCGGGCTGAGCAGCGCAGGGGCGAGCGGATCAGGGCGGGCGTTGTTTGAGCCAAAGGCGAGTTCAGCCCGACCCCGCTCGAACCGAGCAGCGCAAGGCACCGCGAAGCGGCCCGGACTTCGGCTCGCCTTTTCTTTGCTTACTTTCTTTTGGCGAAGCAAAAGAAAGTGAGTCGGCCGCCGGGCCGAGACCCGGCCCACAAAAGCCACCAAAACATAAAGCGGTCAGTCCGTCCCAGACTGCTGCAAAGCCCACATCCCAGCGTAGACGCCACCAGCCGACACCAGCTGCGCGTGCGTGCCCCGCTCCACAATCTCACCATTCACGAGCACAAGAATCTCATGCGCATCCACAACGGTAGACAGCCGGTGCGCAATCACCAGTGAAGTCTTGTTGCGCGCTGCGCTCTTCAACTCAGCCTGAATCGCGCGCTCATTCGCCGAATCCAGCGCCGACGTCGCCTCGTCAAAAATGACAATCGGGGGGTTCTTCAGCAGCGTGCGCGCGATGGCCACGCGCTGCTTTTCACCGCCTGAGAGCTTCAAGCCCCGCTCGCCCACCATGGTGCGGTAGCCCAGCGGCAGCTTTTCAATGAAGCTGTGAATGTGCGCCGCCTGCGCGGCGGCTACGGCGGCTTCGTGGCCGGCGTCTGGCCGACCGTAAAGGATGTTGTATTCGATGGTGTCGTTGAACAGCACCGTGTCCTGCGGCACGATGCCGATGGCCTGGCGCACGCTGGACTGCGTCACCTCGCGAATGTCCTGGCCGTTGATGAGGATGCGGCCACCCCCATGCGGGCCGGTGTCGTCGTGGTTCGTCACGTCGTAGAAACGGTACAGCAGCCGCGCCAGCGTGGACTTGCCCGAGCCCGACGGCCCGACCACCGCCACCGTCTTGCCGGCCGGAATCTCGAAGCTGATGCCGTGCAGAATTTCGCGCGCAGGCTCGTAAGAGAAGCGCACATTGTCAAAGCGCACCGCCGGCGCGCCGGCCAGCGCCAGTGGCTGGGCGCTGGGGTGGTCGGCAATTTCGCGCTCTTTCTCAAGCAGCACAAACATCTTGTCCAGGTCGGTCAGGCTTTGCTTGATCTCGCGGTACAGCACACCCAGAAAACCCAGCGGAATGTAGAGCTGGATCATGAACGCGTTGACCATCACCAGATCGCCCAGCGTCATGTCGCCGCTGGCCACGCCCTGTGTGGCGCGCCACAGCATGAGCACCAGCGCAATGGCAATCACCAGCTGCTGCCCGGCGTTGAGCATGGACAGTGTGGTCTGGCTCTTGATGCGGGCGCGGCGCAGTTTTTCCAGCGCCTCGTCGTAGCGGCGCGCTTCAAAGGCTTCGTTGTTGAAGTATTTGACGGTCTCAAAATTCAGCAACGAGTCCACCGCCCGGGTCTGGCTGGAGGACTCCAGTTCGTTCATCTCGCGCCGAAACTTGGTGCGCCATTCGGTCACCGTCACGGTAAAAGTGATGTACAGCACCAGCGCCGTGAGCGTGATCCACACATAGCCCATGTCGAACTTGGTGCCCAGCACAGCCAGCACCATGGTCACTTCAACGAGCGTGGGAAAGATGCTGTAGAGCGAATACGAAATGAGCGACTGCACGCCGCGCGTACCGCGCTCGATGTCGCGCGTCATGCCGCCAGTCTGGCGTTCCAGGTGAAAGCGCAGGCTCAGCGCGTGCAGGTGGCCAAACACCTGCAGCGCAATGCTGCGCGTGGCACCCTCGGTGGCTTTGGCAAACACCAGCTCACGCAGCTCGGTAAACAAGGTGGTGGACAAACGCAGGCCACCATAAGCCAGCAACAGCCCCAGCGGCACCACCAGCAGCGCCTGCGGGCTGCCCGGGGGAATGGTCATGGCGTCCACCAGTTCTTTGAGCAGCAGCGGCACGCTCACGTTGGCCACTTTGGCCGCCACCATGAAACCCAGCGCGATCAGCACGCGCCATTTGTATTGCCACAGGTAGGGAAACAGGCGCGAGAGCGTGACCCAGTCGGAGCGCTTGGCTGCCGGTGTGCCGCCGGCGGGCGGGCTGGTGGACAAGGCCACGGTGGCTGGACTGGGAGAGTTGGGTCGCATGCGTGAGAATGTTGATCTGTTGAAACCAGATTGTGCCCATGTCCAACGAATCAAGCCCCCGCCCTGAGACCGCCCTGCCGCAAGACCGCGAGCTGGTGCTCAAGGTCATCCCCATGCCGGCCGACACCAACGGCAACGGCGACATCTTCGGCGGCTGGGTCATGGCCCAGGTCGATCTGGCCGGCTCGGTGCTGCCCGCGCGCTACGTGCGCGGGCGCATGGCCACGGTGGCGGTTAACCAGTTCATCTTCAAGCAGCCGGTGCGGGTGGGCGACATCCTGAGCTTCTTCTCACACGTCACGCGCGTGGGCAACACGTCCATCACGGTGCAGGTCGAGGTGTTTGCCGAACGCTTTTCGGCCCAGGGGCAATACGTGAAAGTGACCGAAGCCAGCCTGACCTATGTGGCGATTGACATGGAAGGCAAGCCGCGCGCCATTCCCAAAGAGGGGCTGAACATTCCGGGCTTGGCGGGTTGATCTGCGCTCAACCCGGCCAGCGCGAACGCCAGCTGCGGTAAATATGGCTGGCCAGTGCCTGGCTGGCGGCCAGATGCTGCGTGGTGGCGGCGAGCATACGGGCCGGGTCTTGCACACTGTCCGGGTGCAACAACACATGCAGCGGGTAGGCTTGACCCGGGTGGGCCAGCCAGGCGGCGATCTTGGCCGGCGTGATCTCGATGTGAAACTGCATGGCCAGGTGCTGCCGAATGGCGAACGCCTGGTGCACGCAGGCCGGTGAGCTGGCGATCAGCTCGGCGTTGGGCGGCAACTGCACAAAACTGTCCTGGTGCCACTGAAACACCGTGGCCACCGTCGCGTCACCCAACCAGTGGCGCGCCGAAGCGCTGCGGCCGATTTGCATGGGCAACCAGCCCACCTCGGGCTGCGGCAGCTGTTGCACGCGGCCACCGAAAGCCCGCGCCATGAGCTGGCCACCCAGGCAATGGCCGATGACGGGAATACCCATCGCATCGGCTTCCCGAATCAGCGCCTCGGCCTGGCGCAACGACGGGCGCTCGTCGTTGGCGCTCCAGGCACCGCCCAGCACGGCCAGGCCGCGGTAACCGCGCACCGAGTCGGGGTATGGGTCACCGGCTTCGGTGCAGCGCAGCTGCCAGGCAACGCCCTGTTCGTCGAGCCATTGGCCCAGGTAGCCGGGGCCGTCTTCATTCAGGTGCTGCAACACCAGCACATCGGCAGGGGCGGAGAAATCGGTGGGTGTCATGGCCCCATCATAGAAAAACGTCAGCCGGCTGCGGCCAGCGCGGCCAAAGGTGCGGGCATGGCCGAAGAGTGGTGGTCCACGATGCGCCATGGGGCAGATACGCCAGCGGTGCGGCGGTAGGTGAAGCTGAAGCGGGCGGGCACCTCGCGCAGGTGCGGCGCCGGAGACAGCGTCAGCGTGTAGCGGCCCGAACTCACCGCCACGTCGCCAAACACCCTGGGCAGCGCCTCGACCAGCGCCATGCAAGGCACCGGTTGCAGGGCAAACACAGCGTCGAAATACGCGGCAATGCCTTGTGGCGTGGTGATGAGCTGGGTGGCGGTTGTGCCCCAGAGCACCGCTTGCGGGTCGTAGAGCGCGGCCACGGCAGCCGCATCGGCGCGGTTGAAGGCACCAATCCAGGCATCGAGGGCAGCGCGCACCGCAGCTTCATCTGTGTCAGCACGCGCCCTGGCTGCCTCCGGCTTGTGGCCGATGAGCGCCGGATTCATGGTGCAGCCTCGCCCCACCAGCCCACGCGCGGGGCGGCCAATGCCCCGGCCAGCTCGGCGGGCGTCACCTCAATTTCCATGCGCAGCAGCGCGCCGGCCATGGACTTGCCCAGGTTGTCGAGCCGCAGGTTGCGCGCGCCACCGCCTTGCAGCGCACCGCGCAGCACCAGCTTGATGGCCAGCAGATTGGGCAACAGCCAGGCGTCCACCTCGCCGGTCATGTCGCTGCCCAGCCAGGGCATGAAGTGGGCGCGCACCCGCTCGGCCGTCACCTCGCGGGCCAGCAGCGCGTAGCCCTCCGCGTTCCAGGCAAACAGGCCAAAGTCCACCCAGTCGGCCTTGTCGCCGCTGCGGGCATGGGCGATGCGCACCAATGGCACGCGAACCTTGTCCTTGGTGTCAACCGTTGCGTTCATGGCGCCACTCCCTGGGTTTGCAACAGCTCCACGCACACGCCAGCTTCCACCGCTGCACGGGGAACCAGCGTGGGCCAGATACCCAACAGTTCGCTGGTGTTGTGCAGGCCGTGGAAGCCGCAGGTGTAGGCCGGCCCACTCAGGGCCAGCCAGGGAAACAGCCGCCCAAAGCCGTCAGCGGCGGCCTTCACGGGGGTGCGCAGCACCAGGCGGGTCCACACCTCGTTGAGCTGGTTGAGGGCCTCGGCATCGGGCAACGGCGCCAGCGCGCCATGGGCCGAATTCAGGCCGGGGTGCTCAATGTACAGCTCGTCGTGCGGTATGCGCTTTTCCAGCAACTGGGTGAGGATGGCGGCCTGCGCGGCTTGCGCCTTGTCCCAGGCATCGGGCCACGAAAAGCCCCAGGTCACTTCGGCCTTGTAGCCGTCGCGGTAGCCCGCCACCACCTTCAGCTGGTCGCTCGGCGCGTGCCCGCGTGCACCCGTGAGACGCACCCGGTCGTGACCTTCATCGTGCAGGGTGATACCGCCCATGTCCAGCACCACGTCGGGCGAGTGGTAGGCGTGCGGGTTGTGCACTTCGTACAGCAACTGCTGGCGCACGGTGTCGAAGTTGACGCGCCCGCCCGTGCCCGGCGCCTTGGTGATGAGCGCGGTGCCGTCTTCCCACACCTCGGCAATGGGGTAGCCAATGTGGGTTAGGTCGGGTACGGCCTGCCAGGCGCCCTGGCTGCCAAAGTTGCCGCCGCTGCCCTGGCCCGAGCATTCGAGCAAGTGCCCCACGGTGAGCCCTTGCGCCAGGCGGTTCAGGTCGGCCTCGGCCGTCGCGCCGCTGAGCGTCCAGCCCAGGCTGTGGACCAGCGGGCCCAGAAACAGCGCCGCGTCGGCCACGCGCCCGGTGATGACGATGTCGGCCCCTGCGTCCAGCGCCTGCACGATGGGCTGCGCGCCCAGGTAGGCGTTGCCAAACACCAGGCGCTCGCGCACACCCGCCAATGGCTCGCCGGTGAACAGGTGCGCCCAACCGTCGGCGGGCTTTGAGGCGTCGAGCAACTGCGGCAACACGTCGTCGCCGGTGACCACCGCCACCCGCGCCGTCATACCTTTGGCGGCAAAAGCCGCCAGCACCGCCTGCGCGGCACCGTGCGGGTTGAGCCCGCCGGCGTTGCACACAAATCGCACGCCACGCTCAGCCATCAACGGCCACAGCCGCAGCAGCATAGGCACCACGTCGCGGGCGTAACCCAGCGCCGGGTCGCGCTGGCGGTCCTTTTGCAAAATGGCCAGCGTGAGTTCGGCCAGGTGATCGCTGGCAATGAACTGCACATCGCCACGTTCCAGGGTAGCCACCACGGGCTCCCAGTTGTCGCCGTAAAAGCCGAGACCGGCACTGATTCGTATGGACTTCATGGCATGGGCACAACAGTGAAATTTTCAGCATAGCGCTGCGCTTTGGTTTCACCAAGCGTCTGCTTGGCAAAAAGAAGCCAGTTTGTCGCCTGCGGCACTTTCTCTGCGGGAAACCCCCATGGGCAAGCCTTTGCGTCCCCGACTAAGCTCCGCAAAAGCACGGGCGTTCGAAAACGCTGCAGTGGCACAGCGGGTGCGCAACCGGCACCCAAGAGAACCATTTAGGAGACAAGCGTGCAATTGCTGCAACTGCTCATCAGCGGTGTGGCCCAGGGCTGTATTTACGGACTCATTGCCCTGGGTTTCGTGCTGATTTACAAAGCCACCGAAACGGTGAGCTTTGCCCAGGGCGACCTGATGATGGTGGGCGCCTTTGGCGGCCTGGCCGCCATGACGGTGCTGGGCTTCCCTTTCTGGCTGTCGGTACCGGCAGCCATTGTGGGCATGGGCGTGTTTGGCGTGCTGCTGGAGCGGGTGGTGATCCGCCCCATCCTGGGCCAGCCGGCGTTTTCCATCGTCATGCTGACCATCGGCGTGGGCTATGTGTTGCGCGGGCTCATCACCATGATTCCCGACATTGGCACCGACACCCACACCCTGCCAGTGCCCTACGCCGGCGAGGTGCTGCGCCTGGGCACGCTGGTGGTGTCGGCCGAGCAGGTGGTGGTGATCGGCGCCACCGCCGTCTTGTGCGCTGGCCTGTTTGCCATGTTCCGCTACACCAAGCTGGGCATCGCCATGCAGGCTTCGTCGCAAAACCAGCTGGCCGCTTATTACATGGGCATTCCGGTGAAACGGCTCAACGGCCTGGTGTGGGGCCTGGCGGCCGCGGTGGCGGCCATTGCTGGCCTGCTGCTCGCGCCCATCACGTTTGTGCACGCCAACATGGGTTTCATTGGCCTCAAGGCATTCCCGGCCGCGGTGGTGGGTGGCTTTGGCAGCCTGCCCGGGGCCATTGTGGGCGGGCTGATCATTGGCATTGTGGAAGCCCTGGCGGGCTTCTACATGGCCGAAGGCTTCAAGGACATTGCGCCTTACATCGTTGTGCTGATCATGTTGGTGCTCAAGCCCAACGGACTGTTTGGCGAAAAACTGCGGAAGAAAGTATGAGCACCCCCATCGCTTGCTCGATTCGCGCAGCCGCTCAGCCCCTCAAGGGGCAACGCCTGTGGCCCGGCAAAGCCGGTTCCACGGCGCTCCTGGTCTGCCTCCCTGCCACCTCTGGCGCCGCTGATTGAACACCCATGCGATTCCTCTTCAAGACCGACTACAACCAGGACATCCGGCTGGCCAAGCACGGTGGCCACACGTTCTGGTACAGCCTGCTGGGCGTGCTGCTGGTGGCGGCGCCCTGGCTCGTTCAGGAATACTGGCTGGCGCAGCTCACCTTTGTGCTGATCTACGCCATCGTGGGCCTGGGGCTGATGCTGCTGGCTGGCTTCACCGGGCTGTTTTCGCTGGGCCATGCGGCGTTTCTGGGCGTCGGTGCCTACACGCAGGCCATCATGGTCAACGCGGGCGTGCCGTTCCCTATTGCACTGGCCTGCGCGGGTTTGCTGTCAGCCGCCGTGGGCATGGTGGTGGGCCTGCCGGCGCTGCGGGTGAAAGGCATTTACCTGGGCATGGCCACGCTGGCATTTGGCTTCATTGTGGAAGAAGGCATGGCGCGCTGGGAGAGCATGACCGGCGGCAACTCGGGCCTGATGGTGAACCAACCCAGCCTGTTTGGCTGGGAACTGGACTCGTCCAACGAGTTTTACTTCTTGTGCCTGCTGATCACCGTGGCGTCCACGCTGGGCATCGTCAACCTCATGCGCTCCAGCACCGGCCGGGCGTTTGTCGCCATCCGCGACTCGGAAATTTCTGCGCAGAGCATGGGCATTCACCTGGCGCGCTACAAAACCATGAGCTTTGCGCTGTCGGCCGCGCTGGCGGGCATTGGTGGTGCGCTGTATGCCCACAAGATCCAGTTTTTGTCACCCGACCAGTTCAGCCTGCTGCAGTCGGTCGACCTGCTGCTGATGGTGGTGATTGGCGGTCTGGGCTCCATTCACGGCGCATTTCTGGGCGCCATTTTCATCATCGTCATGCCGCAGCTGATCGCCATTGGCAAAGACTTTTTACCCGCCGTGATTGGTGAAGCCGCTGGCATCAAGGGCGTGGTCTACGGCATGGTGCTGATCGCCATTGTGTTGTTTGAACCCATGGGTCTGTACGGCCGCTGGCTCAAGATCCGCACCTACTTCCAGCTCTTTCCGTTCTACCGCAAGGGTATGTTCAAGCGGCAGAAGAGCTTCCAGAAATCAGACAGATTGAAATGACGAACCATTCCAACATCGTGCCGGAGAGCGGGGTTCCAACCCAGGGCGCCGTGGAACCGGCTTTGCCAGGCCACCAGCGCCGCCCCCTG
This sequence comes from Hydrogenophaga sp., assembly GCF_965657535.1. GTDB lineage: Bacteria > Pseudomonadota > Gammaproteobacteria > Burkholderiales > Burkholderiaceae_C > Hydrogenophaga. The sequence continues at coordinate 9,351 of NZ_CBFHOP010000007.1, forward strand.
GGGGGTGACGCCGCAGGCGGCTCGGGGGGTATCTTGCTCTCAGCCAAAAACCTCAGCGTGCGCTTCGGCGGCGTGCTGGCGGTCAACAACGTGAGCTTCGATGTGAAGCGCGGCGAGGTGTTCACCCTGATCGGGCCCAACGGCGCTGGCAAGACCACGGTGTTCAACCTCATCAGCCGCATCTACACGCCCACCACCGGCACCATCGACTACGCCGGGCCGCAGGGCATGCTCAAGCTCACCGAGCAGCCGCCGCACAAAATTGCCGGGCTGGGCATTGCACGCACGTTTCAAAACATCGAGCTGTTTGAACACGCCACCGTGCTGCAAAACCTGCTCATTGGCCGCCACACGCACCGCAAAACCGGGCTCTGGAGCGAAATCTTCTTCACCGGAAAAACCCGTGCGGCCGAAATTGAGGCGCGTGAAAAAGTGGAGCAGGTCATTGAGCTGCTGGACCTGCAACACCACCGCGAATCGATGGTGGCCGGCCTGCCTTATGGCGTGCGCAAGGTGGTCGAGCTGGCGCGCGCCCTGTGCACCGAGCCCAAGCTGCTGCTGCTGGACGAACCCTCTTCGGGCCTGAACGTGGAAGAAACCGAAGACATGGCGTTCTGGATCACCGACATCAAGGACGAGCTGGGCATCACGGTGCTGATGGTGGAACACGACATGACCCTGGTGTCCAAGGTGTCCGACCGCGTGCTGGCCATGAGCATGGGCGCCGAGCTGGCCACCGGCACACCCGCCGAAGTGCAGCGCGACCCCGGCGTGATCGAGGCCTACCTGGGCTCGGTGGACGACGTGTCCAGCCTGCGGCGTGAGAACCATGTGAAGGAGAAGGCATGAGAACCGCAGGGCCGCCCCAAGGTTCACAAGTCCCCCTGGGGGGCAGCGCAGTACGCGCAGCGACTAGCGTGGGGGCAACATCATCATGACCGCACCCGTGACCGACAACGCCGTGTTAAAGCTGCTCAACGTCGAGAGCGCCTACGGCCCCATCAAAGCCATTCGTGGCGTGAGCCTGCAGGTGCGCCGCGGTGAAATTGCCACCGTGCTGGGCAGCAACGGCGCGGGCAAAACCACCATCCTGAAAACCATCAGCGGCATCATCGACCCGCGCAAGGGCAGCATCGAGTTCAAAGGTGAAAACATCACCGCCCAAGACCCGGCCCACATCGTGCAGCAGGGCCTGATGCACGTGCCCGAAGGGCGCGAGGTGTTTCCGCTGCTCTCGGTGCGCGACAACCTGCTCATGGGCGCCTACACCCGCAAAGACCGCGACGGCGTGGCGCGCGACATGGAGGTGGTGTTCAACTACTTTCCCATTTTGCGTGAGCGCGCGCTGCAAGACGCCGGCCTGCTCTCGGGCGGGCAGCAGCAGATGTTGGCCATCAGCCGGGCGCTCATGGCCAACCCCGACCTGATCTTGCTCGACGAACCGAGCCTGGGCCTGAGCCCCAAGCTCACCAAGGAGATCTTCGAGATCGTGGTGCGCATCAACCGAGAGCGCGGCACCACCATCTTGCTGGTGGAGCAAAACGCCAACATGGCGCTGAACGCATCGGACTACGGTTACGTGCTGGAAAACGGCCGCATCGTGATGGAAGACACCTGCGCCCACCTGCGCGAGAAGGACGACATCAAGGAGTTCTACCTGGGCATGAAGGAAGAAGGCGTGCGCGCCGACCGGCGCTGGAAGAAGAAAAAAAATTGGCGCTAGGTGTGGCTCCCCCCGCAGCGCTTCGCGCTACCCCCCAGGGGGCGGCACTGGCCGTCCGGCAAAGCCGGCCCGGCTGTGCCCTGGGTTGGAAAACCTCCTGCGCTGCGATCGACATGTGGACTACGGAAACTATCAAATGAGCAACCTCTGGGACCTTTCCGCCATCCAGCCGCAGACCGCCGTGGTGCTGCCCGGCGACACCATTCCCGCGATGTTCTGGAACGCGGTGAAAGCGCGCGGCCCCAACGTCTGGATGCGTCAGAAAGACTTGGGCATCTGGCACAGCTGGACCTGGAACCAGACCGCCGAAGCCGTGCGCGAAATCGGCAACGGCCTGCTGGCGCTGGGTTTCGCGCCGGGAGAGACCGCGTCCATCCTGTCCAACACCAACATCGACTGGGTGCTGGCCGACATTGCGGTGCTGAGCGCGGGTGGCGTGTCCAACGGCATCTACCCCACCGACGCCGCCGAGCAGGTGCAGTACCTGTGTGAAGACTCCAGCACCACGGTGCTGTTTGTGGAAGACGACGAGCAACTGGACAAAGCACTGGCCGTGCGCGAGCAACTGCCGAAGCTGCGGAAAATTGTGGTGTTTGACATGGAAGGCCTGCGCGACCTGCACGACCCGCAGGTGATGAGCCTGGACGCCCTGCGCGCCTTGGGCCGCGAGCACGCCAAGCAACACGCCGAGGCTCTGCAGGCCCGCGTGGCCGCGTGCAAAACCAGCGACCTCGCCATTTTGGTCTACACCTCGGGCACCACCGGCAAGCCCAAAGGCGCCATGCACAGCCACCACGGGCTGGTGTACACCGTGCGCGGCTACAACACGCTCATTGCCCGCAGCGAGGCCGACGAATGCATGTGCTTCTTGCCGCTGTGCCACATTGCCGAGCGCATGGGCGGCGAGTATTTTTCGCTCTACACCGGCGCCAAACTCAACTTCGTTGAGAACCCCGAGACCGTGCCCGAAAACGTGCGCGAGATCGCGCCCACGGTGTTCACCGCTGTGCCCCGGGTGTGGGAAAAGTTTTACTCCGGCGTCATGATCACACTGAAAGAAGCCGGCAAGCTGCAGCAAGGCGCTTACGCCTGGGCCATTGGCGTGGGCCAGCGCGTGGCCGATCTGGTGATGGCGCAAAAGCCGGTGCCCGCCTCGCTCAAGCTGCAATTTCATCTGGCACGGGTGCTGGTGCTCAACAACGTGCGCAAGCTCATCGGCATCCACAAAGCGCGTTTTCTGGTCACTGGCGCGGCGCCCATTTCACCCGAGCTGGTGCGCTGGTACATGGCGCTGGGCGTGCCCATGCTGGAGGTGTGGGGCATGACGGAAACCTGCGGCGCGTCCACCGGCGTACCGGCCGAGCGCATCAAGCCCGGCTCCATTGGGCCGGCCGCGAGCTACAACGAGGTGCGGCTCGACCCGGCCACCAGCGAGATTCTGGTGCGCGGCCCCAACGTGTTCATGGGCTACCTGAACCAGCCCGAGAAGACGGCCGAGACCATCGACCCCGATGGCTGGCTGCACACCGGCGATGTGGGCGTAGAGGATGAGGAAGGGTTTTTCCGCATCACCGACCGCATGAAAGACATCATCATCACCGCAGGCGGCAAGAACATCACCCCCAGCGAACTGGAAAACGAACTGAAGTTCTCGCCCTACTTGACCGACGCGGTGGTGATCGGCGACAAGCGCCCTTACCTCACCGTCATCATCATGATCGACCAGGAGAATGTGGAGAAATATGCGCAGGACAACGACGTGCCGTTTTCCAACTACGCCAGTCTCACGCGTGCACCCGAAGTGCAGCAGCTCATTCAAGACGAGATCGACCGCGTCAACAAGAAATTTGCCCGGGTGGAACAGATCAAAAAGTTTTTCCTGCTCGACACACAGCTCAGCGCCGAAGACGAAGAACTCACGCCCACCATGAAGCTCAAGCGCAAGCTGGTGGAAAAGAAATACACCCCGCAAATTGAAGCCATGTACCGCTAACGCCCTGCCAGCGCCTATTTTTCCCACCACCCCATTTACAACGAAGGAGACACGACACATGAAGACCACCCTGACTTTGATCGCCGCCAGCCTGGCCCTGGCCAGCACCGCGGCCTTGGCGCAATCGCAAGGCGTCAGCAAAAACGAGCTGGTGCTGGGCTCCATTCAAGACCTGTCCGGCCCCCTGGCCGGCTTTGGCAAGCAGGTGCGTTTTGGCATGATGCTGCGCGTAGACGAAGCCAATGAGCAAGGCGGCATCAATGGCCGCAAGATCAAGCTGCTGGTCGAAGACTCGGGCTACGAGCCCCGCCGCGCCGTGCTGGCTGCACAGAAGCTGGTGAACCAGGACAAGATTTTTGCCATGGTGGGCCACATTGGCACGGCGCAAAACATGGCCGCCATGCCGGTGCAGTTTCAGAAGAACGTGATCAACTTCTTCCCGGTCACGGCAGCGCGGGAAATGTACGAGCCCTTCCACAAGCTCAAGTACTCGTTTGCCGCCACTTACTACGACCAGATGCGCGTGGCCGTGCCCAAACTGGTCAAAGAGAAGAACGCCAAGAAAGTGTGCACCATGTACCAGGACGACGAGTTCGGCCTGGAAGTGTTCCGCGGTGCCGAGGCTGGCCTGAAGGCCGCAGGCATGCAGTTTGCCGAAGTCACCACCTACAAACGCGGTGCCACCGACTTCTCGTCGCAAATGCAGAAGCTGGCCTCGTCGCAGTGCGACCTGGTCGTCATGGGCACCATCATCCGTGAAACCATTGGCGGCATTGCCACCGCTCGCCGGCTGGGCTTCAACCCCACCTTCATCGGCTCCAGCGCCGCCTACACCGACCTGATCCACAAGCTCGGCGGCCCCGCCATGAACGGCTTCTACGCCACCATGACCGTGCAAAACCCCTACACCGACGAAGCTTCGCAGCCGATCCGGTTCTGGGCCAACAAGTACAAGACCAAGTTCAACGAAGACCCGACCGTGTTCTCGGTGTACGGCTATTCGCTGGTTGACTCGTTCTTGCGTGCTGCCGGCAAAGCAGGCACCAACCTGACCACCGAAAGCTTCATCAAGGCTATGGACACGATGGTGATCCCACCGGACATTTTCGGCAGCTCCGAGATGACCTTCAGCCCCACCAAGCGCCTCGGCAGCGACGCCACCCGCCTGTCGCAACTGCAAGACAACCGCTGGAAAGTGGTGTCTGAGTACTTCAAGGTCAACTGAACCCGACCCGTTTCTTGCCCGGCCGTCAGTGTGCAAACGCTGACGGCTTTTTTATTCAACGCCCGCACGCAACCTGCGGCACCAGGACCCGAGATGCACATCCCCCCTCAGCGCGAGCCGCGCTTTAACCCCCTCACCGATCCCAAAGTCTCCATCTACCAACCCGAGCAGCCTGGACGCATATTCCCCGGCATACCCCACTTCAGCACCCACGCCGAACACCGGCGCCACCTGAAAGAGCGGCTGGTGGGCGCCTGCCGGGCCTTTGCGCTCCAGGGCTTTGACTACGGTTTTGCCGGACATTTGACGGTGCGCGACCCCGAGCATCCGCACCTGTATTGGACCAACCCGATGGCGGTGCACTTTGCCCAGGTGAAAGTCTCCAACCTCATCTTGGCAGACCACCAGGGCCATGTCGTGGAAGGCGAACACGCGATCAACCGCGCTGGGTTTGTGCTGCACGCTGCCGTGCACGAAGCGCACCCAGATATCGTGGCCATGTGCCACGCGCACACCCTTTATGGCACAGCGTTTGCGGCATTGGCACAACCGCTGGCGCCCATCTCGCAAGACGCCGCCGCGTTTTTTGAAGACCATGTGGTCATCAGCGACGAGGCTGGCCAGGTCGCGGTTGAAGTGAAAGCCGGCTTGAAAGTCGCTGACTGGTTCAAGGGCGTGAAAGCCGCCATTCACCAAAACCACGGACTGCTCACCGCCAGCCGCCACAGCATTGAGGCCGCGGCATTCTGGTTCATAGCGCTGGAACGCTGCTGCCAGCAACAGATGCTGGTTTACGCCAGCGGCATCAAACCCCGTCTGGTGCCCCCCGAAAAAGCGCGCTACAGCCGGGAGCATGTGGGCAGTGAATACATTGGCTGGCTGCACTTCCAGACCATCTGGAATGACTTGCTGCGCACCCAGCCCGACATGTTCGACTGAGCGCTCCCCGCACCAAGCGCCATGCACGCCGGGCCAGCGTTCACACAAACCAACGCACCATGCACAGCAACCCCGCCTGGGCCGCCCTGCTGGCCGACGCACTGCTCGCGCTCCACCTGAGCCTGGTGGTGTTTGTGATGGGCCTGCTGCCGCTGGTGTTGCTGGGGGGCGCACGCGGCTGGCGCTGGGTGCGCCACTTTGGTCTGCGCGCCACCCACATGGCCCTCACGGTGTTCATTGCCGCCCAAGCCTGGCTGGGGCAACTGTGCCCACTGACCGTGTGGGAACAAGAACTGCGCCACCTGGCCGGGCAAGGCGGCTACACCGAAAGCTTCATCGAACACTGGCTGGCCCGCCTGCTCTACTGGGACTTGCCATGGTGGATGTTTGTGGCGGCCTACACCGGCTTTGCGGCGCTGGTGGTGGGCGCGTGGTGGTGGGTGAGGCCGAGTGGCCGACGTGCGGACTGACAGGTCAAGTCGCCTCGTACAACGGCGGACCCAAACCGTGCAGAAAACGGTGTTCCATACAATCAAGCGCATATGAACCGCCCCCTTGCCCATGCCGAGTTGATTGCCACTTACAAGCGTGCGGAAGCAGATGCTGCGCACAAGCTCAGGCTGATCAACAAGGTGGCCCAAAAAGGTCCCAAAGCCATTCAGGCGGCCGTGGATACCGCAGCAAGGGCGGAAAAACGCAGGGACGCGTTTGCAAAAAAATTGAAGGCCCTGGGTGTGATCCTTGAGGGTTGAGTAGGGATCAGGTTCTGAGCGAGCGCTCGCCATCTGGAAACCGCATAGAGGAACTGCGTGCCATGAAGGGCGGTTGCAGCGGAGCGGCTGTTTTCGGCCACCTGCTGACATTCGCAGGTACGACCCGAGCAACCGCTTGAGGCTGACTGCAGCCGGTCAGGTTTTCAGAGCCCAATCACATCCGCCAGCGGAACCTGCCGTTCCTCGTTTGCGAGGCGACTGACCGGTGCACTTCCAGCAGTGGCCAATCAATAGCGATGAGCCACACGAGGAGCCGAGCGACTCTTGCCCGCCGCGGCCACCGGCTCTTCGCGAGCCTAGGCAGACGATCCCGCACGTTCCGCAAAGCGGTCTGTCATACCGATCGCTCCGCCGGTGCGCGCATGGGTGCGCAAATGCTTCGGAAGCACTTGTGCCCGTTGCGCGGCACCCTTGCCCTGTCAACAGAGGTCCTGCTCTCGACTGGTAAGGTTGAAGAAGGAAAATCACGTCAGAGATCGTCCGATTGGGCTTCGCTTCTGCTCTTGACCTTGCAGGCCGGAAGATCCGAAGAGGCTCGAACTTAATCAGCTGCACCGTAGACTTTGGCTTCGAACCAGTCCTGAACCGAATCAGATCGAAAGTCCATGAAATCACTGCCTTCAAAAAACTCCCTGCAGGGGAGAGTCCGACGCTGGTTGGCGGTGGTGGCAGTGCTTGTGGGCATGGCCCTGTTGGTGGGTTTTGGCTGGCGGGCGTGGAAGCAGATTCAGTTCAGCCAGCGGGTTGCTCGCGGCGAAGTGCAGGTGGAGACTTTTCGGGGCTGGATGACGCTTGCGTACATCGAGCGTGTGTATGGTGTACCTCAGGTCGAGTTGCGCCAGGCTTTGGGCTTGCCCGCCACCGGCTTTGATGACAGAAGTGTTCGCGACTGGATCAAGGAGGAAAACCTAGACCCTGAGGCAGTGCGACACGTCATCGAGAAACTGATCTTGGAACACGAACCGCCTTCGGGAGCGGTGAAGTGACGGATATCACCGATTTCCTGCTCACCAGTCTGCTCAACCACGGAGCGCTTGTTTTGGGAGGCACCTTGTTCTTGGCGGCTTTGGGCGTGCCTTTGCCCGCCACAATGTTGGTGGTGGCCACCGGCGCCTTCAGCAGGCAAGGTGTGATGAGCTTGCAGGTAGCTGCGAGCGTTGCCGTGGTGGCGGCTGTGGCGGGCGATGGCTGCAGCTATTTGTTGGGCCGGTTGTTGGGCGAGCGGCTCACATCGCGCTGGAAGAGCTCGAAGGCTTGGCGATCAGCCGACCAACAGTTTCAGCGCTGGGGTATCTGGAGCGTATTCCTGAGCCGGTTCTTGTTCACGCCGATTGCCCTGCCTGTGAATTTGATGGCCGGCTCGAGTATGTTTCCTTGGCACCGGTTCCTGGTCGCTGTGGTAGCGGGGGAGGTGATCTGGGTGTTGCTGTACGGTGCACTGGGGCTGTTGTTCGCCGACAGCTGGGAAGTGCTGAGCCAGTTGGCCACCGATCTGTCGGGCCTGTTGGTGGGTGTTTTGCTGCTGGGCATGGGGGTTTATGCCTTGGTTCGTCGCCGTTGAGCAGCCGGCGGACGAAGTCACTGTTTCGCAAAAGCTTGAAGCCCGTACTTCCATGTTTCCCGCAAGCTGGACTCCGCCATTGCCCTCGCGCCCCGCCTGCTGATGGCCGAAAGCGCTGGTTGGCCGCCCCACTCGTTTGCAGTCGCCCGTACCCTTCGAGTGCGCTTTCCTGACTTGACGCAGCGCAATATGCTGGTGCCTCACAGGCGCATGCTCTGGGACCCGCAACTCGATGGGAGACCATCATGGAAACCTCAGGCAATACTGTTCATTACGAGCCGTGGAACAAAGGCAAGATCGTTGGGCAAAAGGCTCCCTTCAAGGTGAAGGACATCTGGGCCTTGCGCGTACGTCTCCAGATGGAAGGCCGGGTCCGCGAACTCGCACTCTTCAACCTCGGCATCGACAGCAAGCTTCGCGGATGTGACCTCGTTGCACTCAAGGTGCGTGATGTGTCCCATGGTGACCAGGTGGCCACCAGAGCCATCGTTATGCAGCACAAGACCAAGCGCCCAGTGCAGTTCGAGATCACGGCAGTCACCAGGGAGGCCTTGCAGGCCTGGATCAAGCCGGCGGCATTGAAATCAGATGACCTCCACTTCCCAAGCAGGCTCCACGATTCGCCCCACCTGGGAACTCGGCAGTACGCCCGGATTCTCGGGCACTGGGTGGATGAACTGGGTCTTGACCGTACCGAGTATGGAACCCATTCGATGCGCAGAACCAAGGCGACACTGATCTATCGACGCACCAAGAACCTCCGCGCTGTGCAGCTTTTGCTCGGCCACTCCAAGCTGAAGTCGACCGAGAGGTACCTGGGTATCGAGGTCGACGACGCTCTTGAAATCTCCGAACAGACGGAAATCTGAGATGGTCATCGGAGGCGGCCCTTGTTCCGGCACTGGGGCGGCCGCCTTCAATGGCAGCTATGTGGTGACCGTCAAGAGCGGTGCTTTCGGACAGAAGCGGGGCCGTCAGGAGTGATTGAAGCTGACGTTCACCGTTTGAGTTCACCCGCTGTAGGCCGTCGGGTGCAACGAAGGTTAGTTAGGCATCACTGTGTTAACTCGCCTGTTTCCAACAAATGAAGGAATTGCTCCTTGGTGAGGATGTGGTTCCCTTGCTCACGTGCTTTTTCAAGCTTCGCTGGTCCTGCGTTCTCTCCTACACACAAGAAGGCCAAATTCTTCGTGACTGACCCGACTATTTCCAGGCTTGCTGCCTGCGCAAGCGCTGAGAGTTCCGCCTTCTCGGAGGCCGCAAAACCCGTAAAACAGACTTGCGTCAGCTTCTCCTTCTTCGGCTTCGCGTTCGCATATATCCAGTCCCAGCCTACCGCGTCGGTCATGGCTGCGATCTGATCCGCGGAGAAAGGACTCTTCGCCTTCAGGATTCTTGTCACTTTCTCGTTGGCCATGATTTCCCTTCGTTGAATGGACGCTGTGGATCGCCAGGTACTTGAGCTTGTTGATGGATGATTAGCACTGCCCGATTGTGAAGCCTAAAGCCCAAGTTCAGGGGTGCCCATAAGGCCTTGCCGCAGCGATGCGAAATATGCGCGCGCCCTGCAACGCCCAGTTAAGCTGGTGCCAAATGCGAGGTCTGATGTCAACTCACAGGTCCTTTGAGTATTCGCTGGACTGCTCGGTGTCGGTGCATAGCGAGGCACACGGGCTTTTTGAGATGCTAAGTTTCTTCCCGTTTGGGCTCACTGAGAAGAAACATGTATGCCCAGCAGCACGGTAGCTGCCTGGGATTTTCGCAGGTCTTTCAGACACGCTGAAATTGATCTCGATGCGCTTCGCATTCTCAGGCGCGTAGGAAAGATTGTCTTCAATGCCCGCGAACTGAATGTCTGACCAATACTTTTGCACCCCTGGGCAACTGGCTAATATCTTGGGCCATGCCTGTTCTACAATTGATTTGATGGGTGCAGGTGTTTCCGGTGCTATAGCGATGTTCACTTCTGGTTCGTTTGAACAGCCGAAGAGAACTGCCGCAGAAGCAATGCTGAGTATTAGTTGATGGCGCATCGATTTGTGTACGTTTGCTGGAGATGAAGGGGCTCTCGCGAGAAGGAAGCCTAAAGCCCAAGGTAAGCAGCGCCGGAAGGAGCGCAGCGATTGGAGGGAACCAACAAAGCCCATGAAAATGGCGAAGCCATGGGCTTTGTTGGCGTCCGCTTGACCGTAATTTTAGGCCACACACGGATAAATGGCTCATAGATATGTTGTGCGAATGTGCTCATAAGTCGGAGTGATGCCGAGCTTTTGAAAAAATTCATCAGTAAACGCAACAGCAGCGCTTACCGCCCATTGGGCGCAACCTGCACCGAGGACCTTATCCGGATAAAACGTATTACTCAATCCTGTTATCGTGTTGATAGGAAATTTTCCTTTGAGTCGCTTTTCAAACTTGTGTGGTTGTGGATTTGCTTGCCCGCTGTATCCAACTATTGTTTCAGGCTCGTAGTGAATTAATGCATTGCGCAATTCAATCAGGAGTTTTACATCTTGTTAAGTGCTTGCTCCCGCATTGAAGGCTGGTTTCCCGTTTAACTCCAGTGCGATTTCGTACTTCTCAAAAATCGGGTAGGCTGCTGTTCTGGGGATTCCTTTCTTCCATAGATTCGCCATTAAATTTCTGGCCGGCAAGGAGGCAATCCGTTCGGTGCTGTGGTTATCGGAGCAGTCTGAGAATATCTCATTGATTTTTGCTTCGAGAAAGGCCGCAGAGACAATCACCGACGAGATGGCGCAAGCGTTGTGTTGTCTGCGCTGGGGGCTGTCAATCGGGGTGGCTTGAGTTGTGGACTCAATTTCTTTGCACTGACTCGCAAACAAGGCAGCTGCCGATAGATGGCCTATCGACAAATAATGACGCATGGAAATCGTAATAGACATAGTGGGTGGCCTAACGCAATGTATCTCGCAGATCCTGCAGGATATTCTGGACAGTGCGGGATACTCTGGTCATCTCATTCTCCCGGGAATGTAATCGGAACAAAGGGTTGGACGCCAAGACCTGATTTCTATACAGGTATAAGTAAACCACGCAACCCGGCATCTACTGGTACCCAGTGACCGCTTCGCTTTGGGGCTTTGCAGGACCGCTCCGGGTCGATTCCACCATTTCGCACGACAGGCATGCAGTCGCCGAAGCAGCGACCGAGCCCATCCGCGATCCAACGTCAGCTGTACCTCACGTAGCTGTCACTCGGGCCAGGGATGGCGGCCGCACCGAAGGTCAGCATCATGGCGGTCACAGCGAGTTGACCTGCCCGCACCGACAGGCTCCTCACGCTGCACACGAGACTTTGACCTTGAGTCACCGGACGACAGGAATATGTCGACAACAGCCCCTCAACACCCGCCAACCCGCCGTGCCTCCACCTCATACGGGTTGTCCCAATAGGCGCGCCGCCCGCGCACCCACTGCCAGGCCCCGGCCAGCAGATAGGCTGGCAGAAACAGCGGGCCCCAGCGCTCGCACTGGCGCACATGAACGCGCTCGTGGGCGCGCAGGCGCTCCAGCTCTTGTGCGTGGGTGCCCACGATGACATGGCCGAACGTGATGGCGGTGAAGGGCCAGCGGCGGCGGGGCCGCTGGCGCTGGGCGGCGATTTCGAGCACGCCGTCCACCCGCCGCATGCGCGCACCCAGCGGGACCAGCAGCAGGCCCAGCGCCAGGCCGATGAGGGTGTTGGGCGAAGCCCAAAGCACGCGGGCCCAGCGTTGCAGGCGCGGGATGCGCTGAGGCTTTGACCGAGCCTGTCCTGAGGCCGTCGAAGGGCTCGGCCCAAGGGGAGGCTGGGGTCTCACGACACGATGTAGGCGCCCGAGCCGCAGGACAGCAGTTTGCCGTCTGGCCCCAAAAACTCCATGCGGGTGGAGGCCACGCGCGAGCCCAGGCGCATGACTTCGGCGCGCAGTTCGAAATGGGTGCCGATGCCGGGGCGCAGGTAGTCGATGCGCAGGTCGATGGTGCCGAGCTTGCCGAAGCGGTGCAGGCGCTGTTCGGGCGTTTCGTCCATGTGGCGGGCGCCAATGGCGGCCATGCAGGCGAGGCCGCCCATGGCGTCGAGCCCGGCGCTGATGACGCCGCCGTGGATGCGGTTGTAGCTGTAGTGCCCCACCAGCTGGGGCTTCATGTCGATGCGGGCGGTGACGCGTTCGGGCAGCAGGCTGGTGATCTTGAGGCCGAGTACCTGGTTGAAAACGATTTTTTCTTCAAAGATGGCTTTGAGACCGGCAATGAACTCGGGCTCGAATTCGGTAGGAAGGGTGATGGTTTTGGTCATGCGGAGATTGTGTGGGATGGAGGGCAGGCTTCAGAGGCCCAGCTGCCGGGCGGCGAGTTCTTTCATGATTTCTTCGGCGCCGCCGCCGATCATCATGACCTTGACTTCGCGGTAAATGCGTTCGGTGACGGTGCCGTGCATGTAGCCCATGCCGCCGAGCATTTGCACGGCGGCGTCGGCGCAAAACTGCATGGTCTGGGTGGCGTGGTTTTTGAGCAGGCAGACGTTGGCAATCCAATCTGTTCCCTGGTCGCCGGCATCGGCGCGGGCACCCAAGGCGTCCACCCAGGCCTGGGTGCTGGCGATGCGCATCTGCATGTCCATGAGCTTGTGGCGGATCACCTGGCGCTCGATGAGCGGGGCGCCAAAGGTGTGGCGCTGGCGTGCCCAGACCAGGACTTCGTCGTAGCAGGCTTCGGCAAACCCGAGCGCCATAGTGGCCAGCGCCAGGCGCTCGCCATTGAAGTTGCTCATGATGATGCGAAAGCCCGCACCCTCTTTGCCCAGGCGGTAGCGCGTGGGTACGCGCACGCCGTCAAACCGCAGCAAGGCGGTGTCTGAACAGTGCCAGCCCATTTTGCGCAGCGGGCTGCGCGAGATGCCGGGCCGATCGCAGGGCACGGCGATCATGGAGAGGCCGCTGGCGCCTTGGCTTTGCAGGTCGGTGCGCACGGCAAGGGTGATCCAGTCGGCGCGCACGCCAGAGGTGATGAACACTTTTTCGCCGTCGATCACGTAGTCGGCGCCGTCGAGCCTGGCGGTGGTGCGCAGGCTCGCCACGTCAGACCCACCACCGGGCTCGGTGATACCGAGTGCGGCGATTTTTTCGCCTCGCAGCACGGGCGGGATGATCTCGGCTTGCTGCTCGGGCGTGCCGTGGGCAAGCACCGGGGGCAGGCCAATGTTGTGTGAAAACAGGCTGGCCATGACGCCACCGCTGCCGCCATGGCGGGCCAGCGTTTGCGACATGGCGTTGCGCACCGACCACGGCGCGGGCGTGCCGCCCAAGGCCTCGGGGTAGCCCAGGCCGAGCAGGCCAAGCCGGGCGGCATCGCCGTAAAGCGTGCGGGGGATTTCACCCGCGTCGTCCCAGGCGCTCACATGGGGCGCAATGGCCTGGGTGGCGAAGCGGCGCACGGTGTCGATGAGGGCGCTGCGGTCTTCGGTGGTGAAGTCGTCGGAGCCGGGTTGGGTCATGACTTGGGCTTCAGGTTTGAGCGGTTGGGTGAAAGGGTGCAGGGCTGTGCGGTGCCTTCCTCCCCCCGCTGGGAAGGGTTGGGGGCTCTACCGGCGCTGCGGCACAAGCCAAGGCGAAGTGTTGTGCGGTGAGCCCATGCTGTCTTGCGCCGGCTCCATGCCAGCCTTTCCCCAGCGTGGGGAGGGGCCAGACACGGCGGCTGGATGGACAACACCTTGAAGGGCAAGCCGTTCAGGCCGCGAAAGTGGCCAGCAACTGGCCGGGTGTGACTTGCTGGCCCACGGCCGCGTTCAGGCTTTCCAGGGTGCCGTCGCGCGGAGCGGCCAAGGTGTGTTCGAGCTTCATGGACTCGATCACCAGCAACGGGGCGCCGCGCACCACGGCGTCGCCCACCTGGGCATGCAGGGCCAGCAGCTTGCCGTTGAACGGCGCGCGCAGTTCGAGCCCGGCGGCGGCACCGCCTGTGGCTGCGCGCGGGGCAAAGCTCAGGTCGTCCAGCCACAGGTCTTGGCTGGCCTGCCCTGCGGGCAAAGAGCCGCCGCTGACCTGCACATGCCAGCGCGGCACGACACCCGCCGGCACCACGGCCACGGCGTGGGCCTGCCAACACACGCCGTCGAGCGTGATGCGCAGGCCGCCGGCGGCACCGGGCTGCACCTGGGCCGCGTGGGTGCGGTCGTCCACGGTCACCTGCAGGCACCCGCCGCCCGTTTCTTGCACGCTGAGCGCCAGCGGCGTGGCACCCACCCGCAGGCGCAGGCTGCGCGGGTAAGGGCTGGGCAGTGCGGCAGCCGGCGCAGCGGCGGTATACAGCATGGCGAGCGCGGCCACCACCTGGGTGGCCGGCGTGCCCTGCAGGGCCGCGCGCACGGCGGCGCCGTGTTCGGCCAGAAAGGGAATGCGTGCAGCGCCCGCACGAAACACCGGGTGCTGCAAGCAACTCGCCAAAAAGGCGCGGTTGGTGGGCAAACCCAGCACCTGGGTGTGCGCCAGCGCGTGGCCCAGGCGGTCAATGGCCTCGGCGCGGGTGGCCGCGTGGGCGATCAGCTTGCCCAGCATGGCGTCGTAAAACGGGGTGACGGTGCTGCCGGTTTCCAGCGCGTGGTCAAACCGCAGGCCAGGGGACGCAGCGGGTGCGCTGAAATGGCGCACGCGGCCGGTGTGGGGCGTGTGGTCGTCGTCTTCGGCGCACAGGCGCACTTCGATGGCGTGGCCTTGCCATCGCACCTGGTCTTGCGTGAGCGGCAGTGGTTCACCGCGGGCAATGCGCAGTTGCCATTCGACCAAATCGAGCCCGGTGAGCATTTCCGTGACGGGGTGTTCGACCTGCAGGCGGGTGTTCATCTCCATCAAGTAAAAAGTAGGCCCCCACGCTCCGCCGCTGCGCGGGTCGCTGCCCCCCACGGGGGCTGTTTCGCCTTGGGGCGGCCCGGCGGCGAAACCCTGCCCTACCCCCTCTCCCGCGTGCGGGAGAGGGCTGGGGTGAGGGTCTTCGTCCAGCAAAAATTCCACCGTGCCCGCGCCCACATAGCCCGCTGCCTGCGCCAGCGCCACGGCGCAGCGGCCCAGCTCGGCGCGCAGCGCGGGCGACACCGCCGGGCTGGGGGCCTCTTCAATGATTTTCTGGTGGCGGCGTTGCACCGAGCAATCCCGTTCACCCAGGTGAATGCAGTGGCCGTGCGCGTCAGCAAACACCTGCACCTCCACATGGCGCGGCTGCAGCAGGGCGCGTTCCATCAGCAGGTCGCCGTTGCCGAAACCGGCCAGGGCTTCCGAGCGGGCGCTGTGCAGCGCGGGCCGCAGCTGGGCCATGCCGTTCACCAGGCGCATGCCGCGCCCGCCGCCGCCAGCCACGGCTTTCACCATGAGCGGAAAGCCCAGGCGCGTGGCCTCGGTCTCAAACACCTCAGGGCTTTGGTCGGCACCGGCGTAACCCGGCAAGCAGGGCACGCCATGGGCCTGCGCCAGGGCTTTGGCGCCCGACTTGCTGCCCAGCGCACGAATGGCGGCGGGCGGTGGCCCGACCCAGATCAGGCCGGCGTCGAGCACGGCCTGGGCAAAGCCGGCGCTTTCGCTCAGAAAGCCGTAGCCGGGGTGCACAGCGTCGGCGCCGCTGGCGTGTGCGGCGGCCAGCAGCGCGTCCACGCGCAAATAAGAATCGGCCGAGCTCAGGCCGCCCAGGGCCACGGCGGTGGTGGCTTCGCGC
The DNA here is from genome assembly GCF_965657535.1 of Hydrogenophaga sp. GTDB lineage: Bacteria > Pseudomonadota > Gammaproteobacteria > Burkholderiales > Burkholderiaceae_C > Hydrogenophaga. Next base: position 25,269 of record NZ_CBFHOP010000007.1, read on the forward strand.
ACATGCAGCGCATCGCGGTCGGCATCGGAATACACCGCCACGGTGGCCATGCCCATGGCGTGGGCGGTGCGGATGATGCGGCGGGCGATTTCGCCGCGGTTGGCAACCAGAAGTTTCTGCAGCCGCTTCATGCGCGGTCCTGGTCGGTTTTGAGCCATGGCGCGGGCTGCTTGCGGGCAAACGCCAGCAGGCCGGCTTCGGCCTCGGGCCCGCGCAGGGCGGCGGCAAAGGCCAGCGCAGCTTCGTCGCGCAGGTCGGGCACGCGGCCGCGCAAGCGCTGCAGCAAGCGCTTGGTGCTGGCCACGGCGCCGGGTGCTGCAGCGTTCAGGCGCTGCAGGGTGTCGTGCAGCGCCACCTCCAGTTCGCCATCGGCGGCCAGGTCGTTCACCAGACCCAGGGCCTGGGCTTCGGCGGCGAGCCAGCGGCGCCCTTGCAGCAGGCACTGGCGTGCTGCGGCATCGCCCAGGCGCATCCACACAAAGGGCGCAATCTGCGCGGGGGGCAGGCCCAGCGTGACCTCGGGTGTGGCAAACACCGAACGCTCGGTGGCGATGACATGGTCGGCACAGCACACCAGGCCGAAGCCGCCGCCCATGGCCGGGCCGTCCACCGCGCACACCAGCAGCTGCGGCAGCTCGGCGAGCGCGTGCAACACGTCGCCAAAGCTGCGGTTCATGGCCAGCAGCGGGTCGGTTTCGCCGAACGGCAAAGGCTGGCCGATGGCGCTGGCGAAACCGCCCAGGCTGCCCCCGGCACAAAACGCACCGGCCGCGCCAGTGAGCACCACCACGCGCAGCGTGTCGTCGTGCTTGGCGCGCAGGCAGGCCTCAAACAGCGCCACCACCATGCCGTCGCTCAGGGCGTTGCGGGTTGCCGGATCGTTCAGCGTCCAGCGCTCCACATCGCCATGCCGCACCACCAGAAAATTGCTCATAGGGATCACCCGTTAGATAGAAGTGCATTCACCAGAGGCGCCGAAGATCCGGCTCTGCCGGTCCAAGGGCGCGGTCCCCCTTTCAGCGGCGCAGGGGTGCCTTCTGTAAACCCATGCTCTTGGCCAAAATGCCGAGCATCACTTCGTCGGCTCCGCCGCCAATGGAGGCCAGGCGCCCGTCGCGGTACATACGCGACACCTTGTTTTCCCAGGTAAAGCCCATGCCACCCCAAAACTGCAGGCAGGTGTCGGGCACCACGCGGTTGAGGCGGCCGGCCTTGAGCTTGGCCATGGTGGCCCATTCGGTCACGTCTTCGCCGGCCACGTAGTGTTCGCAGGCCATGTAGGTGAGCGCTCGCAGGCTCTCCACATCGGCCTTGAGTTCGGCCAGCTTGAACTGCACCCACTGCTGGTCGGCCAGCGTGGCGCCAAACAGCTTGCGCTCGTGCGCCCAGTCCACCGTCCACTGGATGCAGTTGCTCAGGCTCTGCAGCGTGCTGGCGGCGCACCACAGGCGCTCTTCCTGAAACTGCTGCATCTGGTAGATGAAGCCCGCGCCCTCTTGCCCAATGCGGTAGCGCTGCGGCACGCGCACCTCGTCAAAATAAATCAATCCGGTGTCGCTGCTGTTCATGCCGATTTTTTTGATCTTTTTGCCCACGTCAATGCCGGGCAGCAGCTGGCCGTTTTCGCGCATGGGCACCATCACCAGGCTTTTGTTTTTGTGCGCGGGGCCTTCGCTGGTGTTCACCAGCATGCACATCCAGTCGGCTTGCAGGCTGTTGGTGATCCACATTTTTTGCCCGCTGATGACGTAGTCGTCACCGTCTTTTCGGGCAAAGGTTTTGATGCCGGCCACGTCGCTGCCCGCTGCGGGCTCGCTCACGCCAATGCAACCCACCATGTCGCCGGCAATGGCGGGGGCGAGAAACTGGGCGCGCAGTTCATCGCTGCCAAAACGCGCCAGCGCGGGGGTGGCCATGTCGGTCTGCACGCCAATGGCCATGGGCACGCCACCGCAGTCAATGTGGCCCAGCGCCTCGGCCATGGCCAGGCTGTAGCTGTAGTCCAGCCCGGCGCCGCCAAAGGCTTCGGGCTTGGTCAGGCCCAGCAAGCCCAGCTGGCCCAGCCCTTTAAACACCTCGTGTGCCGGGAAGATTTCAGCCGCCTCCCATTCGTCCACATGCGGGTTGATCTCGTCTTCAATGAAGCGCTTGAGCGTGTTCTGTATTTCGCGGTGTTCGTGGGTGAATTGCATGGCTTGTCTCCGGTATTTTTAAAAAAAGAGCGGGTCACATGCGGGCCACGCCAAACTGCATGGGGCGGGGCTGGCGCGTGGCGGCTTCGGCGCAGGTGTCCAGGCAAAAACGCAACACGGCACGGCTGTCGCGCGGGTCGATCACGCCGTCGTCCAGCACCAGGCCGCTGGTGTAGAACGCGTCGGCCTGGCTTTCAAACACGTTCACGATCTGCTCAAACTGCGCCTGCATCTGCACCGGGTCGGGCGTGATGCCTTTGCGCGCCATGCCAGCTTCAGCCACGATCTGCATGGTGCGCGCGGCCTGCTCGCCGCCCATCACCGCCGTGCGTGCGTTGGGCCAGCTGAACAGGAACCGGGGCGCGTAGCCCCGCCCGCACATGCCGTAGTTGCCCGCGCCAAACGACGCCCCGCACTGCAGGGTGATTTGCGGCACGGTGGCGTTGGTCACGGCCTGGATCATCTTGCTGCCGTGCTTGATCATGCCGCCCTGCTCGCTGTCTTTGCCCACCATGTAGCCGGTGGTGTTTTGCAGGTAAACGAGCGGGTGGCCGAGCTGGCACATCCACTGAATGAAGTGCGTGGCCTTGTTGGCGCCGGCCACGTCGATGGGGCCGTTGTTGCTGATGAGACCGACCGCATGGCCGCCAATGCGTGCCTGCACGCACACCGTGGCAGCGCCGTAAAGCGGTTTGAATTCGAGCAGTTCGGAGGCGTCGGTGAGGCGCAGCATGACCTCGCGCATGTCCACCGGCTCGCGGTGGTGGGTAGGCATGAGGGCCAGCAGGTCTTCGGCCGGGAACATGGGTTCGGGGACCGGGGTGAAGGTCTGCGCGTGCGATCCCAACTGCCCCACCACCGCCCGCGCCAAACCCAGCGCCTCCCGGTCGTCCTCCGCCAGATACTCGCCCAGCCCCGACACACCGGTGTGCATTTCGGCACCACCCAGCTCTTCTTCGGTGGCCACCTCGCCGGTGGCGGCCATGAGCAGCGGCGGCCCGGCCAGAAACGCCCGCGAGCGGCCGCGCACCATGACCACCACGTCGCTCAGCCCCGGCATGTAAGCCCCACCGGCCGTGCCCGAGCCGTGCTGCACGGTGATGACCGGCAAACCCGCGGCCGAGTGGCGCGCCAGGTTGCGAAACAGGCCGCCGCCGAGCACGAAGCCCTCGACCTGGTATTTCATGAGGTTGGCGCCCGCGCTTTCCACCAAGTGGATGAAGGGCAGCTTGTTTTCCAACGCCATGTCTTGCACGCGCAAAATCTTTTCCAGCCCACGCGGCTGGATGGCGCCGGCCTCGATGCCCGAGTCGCTGGCCACCACCATGCAGCGCACGCCCGCAATGAAACCGATACCGGCCACCATGCCGCCGCCGGGCACGGACTTGTCGGGGTTGGAGGTGTCTTGCAGATACCCGGCCAACGAGCACAGCGGCAAATACGGCGCCCCGGGGTCGAGCAGCAGCGCCACGCGTTCGCGCGGCAGCAGCTGGCCGCGCTTGTCAAACACCGGTTTCGATTTCGCCGAGGCTTGCGCGGCGCGGTCTTCCAGCGCGCGCAATTGAGCCACGCGGGCCAGCATGGCTTCGCGGCGCTGCTGGGCCTGCGGGCTCTGGGGGTTGAAACTGGACTCAAACATCCTGGAACACCTGGGGTGTGACGCTGCGGTGGAAGCCATCGAAAGGTTTCACCGCGTCACGGGTCTGCACCGCAACGGGCGCGGCCACCTGGCCCCAGCCCATGCGCACCTGCGGGCGCGCGCCGTCCACGCGCAGCACGCTGCCGCTGATGAAACTGGCCGCCGGGCTGAGCAAAAACACAATGGCCGCCGAGGTTTCGGCCTCGTTGCCAAAGCGGCCTGCGGGCACCGTGCTGCGCATCTCGCGCAGCATGGGGCCGGCCTCTGCAGGGTAGTGGTCCATACCGCTGGACGCGATGTAACCCGGTGCCACCGCGTTCACCCGCACGCCGCTGCGCGCCCACTCGACCGCCGCCGTTTCGGTGAAGCTCACCATGCCCGCACGCGCTGCGCCGCTGTGGCCCATGCCCGGCATGGAGCCCCACATGTCGGCCACGATGTTGACTATTGATCCCCCATGCGCCTGCATGCTCTGCACATAACACTCGCGCGCCACCAGAAAGCCGCCAGTGAGGTTGGTGTCAATCACCGCCTGCCAGCCCTTGGCGCTGATGTTTTCCAGCGGAGCGATGTATTGCCCGCCCGCGTTGTTCACCAGCCCATCGATGCGGCCGTGCGCCCCAACGATGGCGGTGACCACGGTGCGCACCGCGTCTTCCTGGCGGATGTCGCAGGCGTGGAAACTCGCGCGACCACCGTCGGCCACGATCTCGCCGGCCGTGTCTTGAAGCTTGGCCAGGTTGCGCCCCATCAGCACCACATGGGCACCCAGGCTGGCCAGTTCGTGTGCGGTGCAGCGGCCAATGCCCGAGCCACCGCCCGTGACCACCACCACCCGGTGCGCCAGCAGGCCGGGTGCAAAAACCGAGCGGTATGCCCCGCCCGCCGAGTCGTTGGTCTTCATTTGGGGTCCTTCAAAAAGAGCAGCAGCGCGGTCTCGGTCAGGTCGTCCAGCGTGGCCTGGCGCGCCGCGTCGTACCACTGCACCGACCAGTTCAGCGCGCCAAAGATCATCAAGCGCGCCAGCCCCGGGTCGCCCTGCAGCTCGCCGCTGGCGTGCAGCGCGTGCAGCACCGGCACCCAGGCCGCTTCGTATTCGGCTTTCAGACCGTTCACCTCAGAACGTTGCGCTTCGCTCAGCGAGCGCCATTCGTAGAGCATGACCGGGATGAAGTCGCTGTCCGGGCCCAGCAACACCTCAAAATGGTTGCGCACCAGCACCCGCAGGCACTCGCGCGAGGTCAAAGGCAGCGGGTCGTCGGCACCGCTTTCGGCGGCTGCGCCCACCGCTTCGGCCTGGCGCTGCAACGCGCTGCGCATGCCTTCTTGCATCACCGCGCCCAGCAGCGCGGCCTTGTTCTCGAAGTGGTAGAACGGCGAGCCCGAGCGCATGCCCGCAGCGGCGGCAATGTCGCGCGTGCTGGTAGCGGCAAAGCCCTGCTGGCGAAACAGGCGCGCGGCGGCGTGCAGCACCGCCTGGCGGCGGTTGCCGTCGTCGCGCTCGTCGGCGGTTTTGCGCGGGCGCCCGCGCGCTCGGCGCTGGGCATCCAGGGCAGGTAATTCGGTGACACCGTGGCTCATGGACAAGCACCATAGCAGCCCGCCCCATTTTCAACAAGCGTTTGCTTTGTATAAATAAAGCCGGTTGTCACGGTGTGGACAAGCGGCCCCAACATTGACCTCGCTCAAAGCACCGACCGACAGCCAGGCAAAAGTATCCCGTGCCCAACATAATCAAAACGAAGGTCAAAAGAAAGGGTGAAAACGGCCTGTCAATGACCTCCATGGAATACCCCTGCCCGACACCGAAACCCAGCGAATAGGATCCCACGTATGCACGGACCCTTTGCCGAATTTGCCATTCTTTTGTTGATCTGCGCCTTGGCCGGCGCCGTGTTTGTGCGGCTGCGCCAGCCGGTGCTGATCGCCTACATCGTGGTCGGTGTGGTGGTGGGTCCGGCGGTGCTGGGCCTGGTCACAGCGCACGACCAGATCGACCTGCTGGCCCAGGTGGGCGTGGCGGTGCTGCTGTTTGCGGTGGGCCTGAAGCTGGATTTGCACCACATCCGCCACATCGGGCCGGTGGCGCTGGCCACCGGACTGGGGCAGCTGGCGTTCACCATCGTGATCGGCTTTGCCATTATTTTGGCGCTGGGCCGGGACGTGATGGACGCCATTTATGTGGCCGTGGCGCTCACCTTTTCCAGCACCATCATCATCGTCAAGCTGCTCTCGGACAAGCGCGAACTGGACAGCCTGCACGGACGCATTGCGGTGGGCTTTTTGATCGTGCAAGACCTGGCCGTGGTGATTGCCATGATGGCCATGAGCGCGCTGCGGGGAGCCGGCGAGGGCGGCGGGGAAACCGCGCTGCTGGACGTGGCGCTGTCGCTGGGCTGGCGGCTGACCCTGGCAGCGGCGGTGATGTATGTGCTGATGCGCTGGCTGCTGCCAGCGGTGGTGGCGTCGATGGCACGCTCGCAAGAGCTGCTGCTGGTGTTTGCCATTGCCTGGGGCGTGGCACTGGCGGCCCTGGGCGAATGGGCCAGTTTCAGCAAAGAGGCGGGCGCCTTCATAGCGGGCTTTTCGCTGGCTTCCACGCCCTACCGCGAAGCCATGAACGCCCGGCTCACCGGCATCCGCGACTTTCTGCTGCTGTTCTTTTTCATCGACCTGGGGGCCAAGCTCGACTTCTCGACGCTGGGCGCCGAGGTGGTGCCAGCCATCGTGCTGTCGGTGTTCGTGCTGATCGGCAACCCGCTGATCGTGATGGCCATCATGGGTTACATGGGCTACCGCAAGCGCACCGGCTTCATGGCCGGGCTCACGGTGGCGCAAATCAGCGAATTTTCCATTGTGTTTGTGGCCATGGGCATCACGCTGGGCCACATCGGCGTGCAGGCGCTGGGCCTCACCACGCTGGTGGGGCTGATCACCATCACCCTGTCGACCTACATGATTCTGTATTCGCAACCGCTGTACGAACGCCTGGCACCGTGGCTCGGCGTGTTTGAGCGCAAAAACCCGTTCAGAGAATTGGCCGCCGAGCAGCAGCCGGCGCTGAGCCACCCGGCCGAGGTGGTCGTGTTTGGCCTGGGCCGCTACGGCAGCCGCCTGCTGGTGCAACTGCGCGCGGCCGGCATTGAAGCTGTGGGCGTGGACTTCGACCCCGAAGCCGTGCGCAAACTGCAGGCACGGGGCTTGCCGGTGTATTTTGGCGACGGCGAAGACGCCGACTTTCTGGAAAGCCTGCCGCTCAAGCACGCCCGATGGGTGATCACGAGCTTTCCGCAATGGGAGTCCAACCGCGCACTGCTGCATGCCTTGCAGACAGCCCGCTACAGTGGTGAGGTGGCAGGCGTGGTGCGCGATGCGGCGCACGGCCGCGCCATGGCCGAAGCGGGCATACAGCGCATCTTCAACCCGTTTGACGATGCGGCCGACCACGCCGCCGAACGCCTGGCCCACGACATTCGCCACAAGGAGCACGCCCCATGAACCCGACGCAGCCAATCCTGGCGGTGACCGATTTTTCGCCTCTGGCCCGCCACGCCGCCGAGCGCGCGGCCCGTCTGGCCCATGAAACCGGCGCACCGCTCACGCTGATGCATGTGCTGTCGGGCGGCGCCCTGCACAGCCTGCGGGAGTGGCTGGGCGCCAGCCACCCGCTGGCCGCCCAGCTGCAGGCCGACGCCCAACAACAGCTCGACCATCTGGCGGCCGATCTGCACGCCGCGCGGCACGTGAGCGCGCACACCGCACTGGCCAGCGGCTCGGTGCTGGACGAGATTGGCCAAAAAGCCGACGAACTGAACGCCGCGCTGCTGGTGTTGGGCGCGCGCGGTGAGGGCTTCTTGCGGCGCCAGGTGCTGGGCTCCACGTCAGAACGGCTGCTGAGCCGCACCACCCGCCCCTTGCTGGTGGTGCGCCAGACGCCGCACACCGCCTACCGGCGCGCGCTGGTGGCGCTGGATTTTTCGCCCTGGTCGCTGCAGGCGCTGGCGGTGGCGCGCCGGGTGGCGCCCCACGCGCACCTGGTGCTGTTCAACGCGTTTCAGGTGCCTTTTGAGGAAAAACTGCACTTTGCCGGGGTGGACGCCAACACCATTGAGCACTACCGCCAACAAGCCCGCACCCAGGCTGTGCAGCAGGTGCATGCGCTGGCTGAGAGCGCTGGGCTCAAGGCCAGCCAGTGGGAGCCTTGCATTGTGGAGGGCGACCCGTCGCAACGGATGGCCCAACAAGAGCTGGCGCTCGACTGCGACCTGGTGGTGCTGGGCAAACACGGCCAGTCGGCCACCGAAGACCTGCTGCTGGGCAGCGTGACCAAGCACATGCTGGCCGAGGGCAGCGCCGACGTCTTGGTGTCCACCGCCCACGCCAGCTGACATGGCACTGCCCATGCCTGCCCCTTGGCTGCGCGCGCTGGCTTGCGGTGCGCTGGCCGCTGCCGTGCACCAGGCCGTGGCCGGGCCCGAGGCCTTGCGCGCCGGGCTGGCCTTGTTCACACTCATCGGCGCGCTGTGGATGACCCAGGCACTGCACCTGACCGTGACCGCCCTGCTGGTGCCGCTGCTGGCGGTGGCCGCCGGGCTCATGGGCATGCGGGAGGCTCTGGCGTCGTTTGCGCACCCCATCATTTTTCTGTTCATGGGCGGCTTTGCGCTGGCCGCCGCCTTGCAGCAGCAAGGTCTGGACCGCGCCCTGGCCCATGCCGTGCTGCGCCTGGCCTCAGGGCAGCGCACACGCGCGGTGGCGCTGCTGTTTGGACTGACCGCCCTGCTCTCCATGTGGATCAGCAACACCGCCACCGCCGCCATGGTGCTGCCCATGGCGCTGGGTCTGCTGCACGACGGCGATGAAAACGAACCCGAAACACCGAGCGCCATCGGCCAGCGCGAGCGCATCTTCGTGCTGCTGGGCGTGGCCTACAGCGCCAGCATTGGCGGCATTGGCACGCTGGTGGGCAGCCCGCCCAACGCCATCGCGGCCGCGCAGGCGGGCATGGGCTTTGCCGACTGGATGCGCCTGGGTTTGCCCATGGTGGCGCTGCTCATGCCGTTGATGTTGGGGGTGCTGTACCTGATGCTGCGTCCGACCCTGGGTGGCCGCATCGAGCTTGCACCGCAGGCCTTTGCATGGACCCCCGCCCGGCGCACCACGCTGCTCATCTTTGTTCTGACGGCAGCGGGCTGGGTCGGCTCCGCACCACTCGGCCAGGCACTCGGCATCTCCGCCGACCTCGACAGCTGGGTTGCCATCGCGGCATTGGTGGCCCTGGTCGCAACCCGTGCCCTGGACTGGAACACCATTGAGCACCAAACGCACTGGGGCGTGCTGCTGCTGTTTGGCGGCGGGCTGGCGCTGAGCCAGGTGATGCAGGTCAGTGGCGCCAGTGCCTTCATGGCGGGTGCGCTGGTGAGCGCGGTACAAGACGCACCGGCGCTGTGGCTGCTGCTGGGGGTGGTGGCCTTTGTGGTGTTTCTCACCGAGCTGGTGAGCAACACCGCCAGCGCCGCGCTGTTGATCCCGATCTTCATGGGTGTGGGGCCCGCCCTGGGCTTGTCGGGTCCGCTGCTGGCTGCGGCCATTGCCGTGGCGGCTTCCTGTGCCTTCATGCTGCCCGTGGCCACACCGCCCAACGCCATGGTGTTTGCCACCAGCCTGGTGCCGCAAGCCACCATGATGCGCTGCGGCCTGGTGCTCAACGTGGTGTGCATTGGCGCCATTGCCTTGGTGGCCGAGGTGGTATTTTGAACAACCTATGGCAATCCAGCAGCCTGCTGGTCGGCGGCCTGGGCCTGTTTCTCATGGGCATGTCCATGATGACCGACGGCCTCAAGCTTGCCGCCGGCCCGGCCTTGCACAACATCTTGAGCAATGCCACCCGCACCCGCTGGCACGCACTGGGTTCGGGCGCCCTCGTCACGGCCATGGTGCAATCGTCCACGGCGGTGGGCGTGGCCGCCATTGGCTTTGTCAACGCGGGCCTGCTGGGGCTGGCCCCGGCGGTGTGGGTGGTGTTTGGCGCCAACGTGGGCACCACGATGACCAGCTGGGTCGTGGCCCTGGTGGGCCTGAAATTCAAAGTGGAAGCGCTGGCGCTGCCGCTGGTGGGCCTGGGCGCGCTGATGCGAATGACCGGCGAACACCAGCGACGCGGCGCGCTGGGCACGGCGCTGGCTGGCTTTGGCTTGCTTTTCATGGGCATCGGGCTGCTGCAACAGGCTTTTGTGGGGCTGGCCGACCAGATCCACCTGCCGCAGGGAACCGACGCCGTTTCGGTGCTGGCCCAGCTGGGCATCGGCCTGATGATGACGGTGCTCATGCAGTCGTCCAGTGCGGCCATGACGATCACCCTGGCGGCCGCCCAGAGCGGGCTGATTGGCCCGCAAGGCGCCGCCGCGGTGGTGATTGGCGCCAACATTGGCAGCGCGGTGACCACCGCCCTGGCCGGCATTGGCGCGACACCCAACGCCCGGCGCACCGCAGCGGCCCATGTGATCTTCAACCTGCTCACGGGCACGGTGGCGCTGATGCTGTTGCCCTGGCTCATGGGTGCCCTCTCCACCGCGCGCGAGGCGCTGGAACTGCCTCCAGACCCCGCCACCAAGCTGGCACTGTTTCACACCACCTTCAACCTGCTGGGCGTGGTGCTCATGTGGCCGCTGGCCGACCACCTCACGCGCTGGCTGCTGCAGCGCTTTCGGGAGCGCGAAGAGGACGAAGCCCAGCCCCGCTTTCTGGACGACAACGTGTTGGCCGTACCCACCCTGGCGCTGGACGCGCTGGAGCGTGAGGTCACCCGCTTCGGCCAGCTGTGTGTGCGCATGGCGCATGCCGCGCTGAGCGGCGCCACCCCGGCTGCGATGGTGAGCGACCAGACCGTCATGACCCAGCTCGACGCCGCCGTGGAGGCTTTTGTTGAACGCATGAGCCGCTCCGCACTGACGGCACAGGGCAGCGAACGGCTGGCCGAGCTGCTGCGCATACAGCGCTATTACGAAACCTGCGCCCGCCAAGCGCTGGCCGCTGCCCCGCTGCAACCACCCGCAGCCGCCAACGCCGTTTTGATGGAGCGCCACCAGGCCTTTGTGGCCGCCACACAGGCACTGCTGAGCGCCCACGACGAACCCACGCCAGCCGATACGGCGCTGGACCCGCAAGCCATGGAGCAACACTACCAGGCGCTGAAGGCGGCGGTGCTGGCTCAGGCCGCTGCGGGCATGGTGCCGCTGGCCGACATGGAAACCTTGCTGGGCCGCTACAGCGCCCTGAGGCGCGCCGTGCAGCAAGCCCTCAAGGCACGCACCCGGTTGCACGCCCAAACCGCCGCATAAGCAACCGGCAAACCGAGGCCGCGCTAGGCGCCAGGCCCGCGACCAGAAACCGCGAACCATGCCACGCCTGCGCTCATCGGGTTTACCCTCAACTTCACAACTGCAACATCCTGTTTTAACGAAGAAATCATCCATATTTGTCTGCTTTTTAAAGGGTTATGAATGCTCTAACCTGAGATCCGTTCTATTCCCTTTCTAACGGAGACCTTGATGAAGAAGTCCCTTTCGCTGCTGGCCATGGTGTTTGCCTTGGGCCTGTCCACCGTGGCCATGGATGCCGAGGCGGCTCGCCGCATGGGCGGTGGCAAGTCGTTGGGCATGCAACGCGATGCCACCCCGCCCAAAGCGCCCACAGCAACCCCTGCACAAACGCCGTCGGCTGCGCCCGGTGCAGCGGCTGCCGCTCCGGCTGCCGCTGCCGCTTCCAACCGCAGCAAATGGCTGGGTCCCATCGCTGGCCTGGCGGCGGGTATCGGCCTGATGGCATTGGCCTCGCACCTCGGCTTTGGTGAAGGCCTGGCCAACATGCTCATGATCGGCCTGATGATCATGGCCGTGCTGGCGGTGGTGGGCATGGTGATGCGCAAGCGCGCGGCCGCCCAGGCGGGCTCTAGCGGTGGCATGGCCTACGCTGGCGCTGGCGCCGCAGGTGGCTCGCAGCCCATGCCTGCCTTCAAAGCAGCCATGCCGCCAACCGCTTCGGGTGGCTCCATGATCGGCGCCGGCATTGGGGCCAACGCGCCCACCGGCAACCGCATCCCTGCCGACTTTGACGTAGCTGGCTTCGTGCGCAACGCCAAGGTCAACTTCATCCGCCTGCAAGCCGCGAACGACGCCGGCAACCTGGACGACCTGCGCCAGTTCACCACGCCTGAAATGTTTGCCGAACTGAAAATGGACCTCGCCGACCGCGGTGCTGCCGAGCAACACACCGACGTGGTGCGTATCGACGGCGACGTGATCGACGTGGAAGAGAACGCCGACGGCTACGTGGTGAGCGTGCGGTTCACGGGCGAAACCCGTGAAGGTGACGGCGCCGAGACCGAAGCGTTTGACGAGATCTGGCACCTGAGCAAGCCCCGCCATGGCTCGGGCGGCTGGCTGCTCGCCGGCATTCAGCAAATGCAGTAAACCCTTTCCGCGCCTGGCCACAGCGCCAGGCACGGTGGTTTCACAAGCCCCCGCGCACCAGCGCCGGGGCTTTTTTTTTGCTGATGGGCTGCGCCGGTTTGGCCGGCGAAAGCCTTGCGGCCACACGGCGACGGGCTCGAACGGGAGGCCACGCCGCTTTAATTAATTCTTAAGGCGTATATTGATGCAATAACGCATACCCCACCCACCTGAAAAAAAGCCGTTAACCATGGCCCTGCAAGAAATCGTTTATGTCAGTCTCGCCAGCAAGCCCCTGCAGGACAGCGAGCTGTGCGCGTTGCTCTCCCAGTCGCGGAGGGACAACACGGCGCTTGGCGTCACTGGCATGCTGGTCTACCACGCCGGCAAATTTTTGCAGCTGATCGAAGGCGAGCAGGCGGTCATCGCCGACCTGTACAACGCCATTGCCCAAGACAGCCGGCACCAGTCGATAGAAAAAATCTGGGATGCCCCGCTGAGAGCCCGCAGCTTTTCAGACTGGTCCATGGCTTTTGTGACCGACCACCCGCTGGCGCTGGCACCCGCCGAGGGCTACGCGCTGCTGAGCGCCCAGGAGCTTTTTACCCACGGCAGCGACGCCACCGGCAAGAAACTGCTGCTCGGCCTGCGCGACCATCTGCTGCGCAGCCATTGAGCGGCTGAAAGTCTGCGGTCGAGTCACGCGTGGCACGCTGCGCGGGGCCCGACAATAGCCGCATGGACACTTACCTCATCATGCTGGCCTTGGGCGTGGGCGCCTACGTCATGAAAAACGTCGAACAGCGCCAGCGCATTGGCTTGCTCAGCGGCTACCTGCGCAAGTACCAGCTGGAAAAGCTGATGGAAAACCTGACCGAAGGCTACCTGCGGGCGCTGGGTGAAAGCGACCCGCAGCGCAGCGAACCGATCTGGCGCATGCTGGTGAGCACCGAGCAATCGGTGGCCGACCAGATGGGTCGCCTGGCTGCCGACATGGCCCACATGGGTGAAGAACAGGCCCGCGTGCTGCGCTGGCCACTGGCGGTGCCCCTGGCCACACGCTGGCTGCCCGCCGCCACCTTCGATCTGCGCCAGCTCATGGCGATTCACGCCAAAGGTTTCGCCAGCGCCGTGCACAACACCGCCGGCTTGGGCCGCAAAGAACAGGCGTACACGCTGTCGGCCGAGTTGTTTTTGTTCCAGCACACCTGCCACTGGTTTTGCCGTTCCAAGGCAGTGGCCTCGGCCCGCCTGATGGCGCGGCAAAAAACCGCCCACGCACAGGTGCTGGCCGCCGTGTCGCCCCAGACGCGCCAGGCCTACACCGCGCTGGTGGGCGCGGTTTGAAGACCCGGGTGGCACCTTGGCTGCGCTGCCGATTCTGTATTCGTTCCGCCGCTGCCCGTATGCCATCAGGGCGCGGCTGGCGCTGAGCCATGCCGGCGTGGCCGTGGCGCTGCGCGAGGTGGACCTGAAACGCAAACCGGCCGAGCTGCTGGCGGTGTCGCCCCGGGCCACGGTGCCGGTGCTGGTGACCGAAACCGGCGACGTGCTCACGCAGAGCCTGGACATCATGCACTGGGCACTGGTTCAGGCCAGCAACACAGACTGGCTGCAACGGGGCGACGGCGCCACCACGCGCCAGCTGGTGAACGCCAACGACGGCGACTTCAAACACTGGCTGGACCGCTACAAATACCCGGAGCGCCATCCCGATCGCGCACAAGCGGCCTACCGGGACGAAGCGGTGCGTTGCCTGATCGAACCGCTGGAAGCCGCCCTGCTGGCCAGCGGGCACCTGGGTGGGGGTGGCCCGTGCTGGGGCGATGCGGCTGTGTTTCCGTTTGTGCGGCAATTCGCGGCGGTGGACGCCGCATGGTGGGCGCAAGCGCCCTGGCCCGCCACCCAGGGCTGGCTGACCCGCTGGCTGGACAGCGCCTTGTTTGCCGCCTGCATGCACAAATACCCGGTGTGGCAGCCTGGCGATGGGCCGCAGCGTTTTCCTGGCTAGCGCGTCAATCTCCGCCGTCTTCGGCGGCGTCTATCGCAGGCTCGTCAGCGGGCGATGACGGTGTCTTTTCGGGAAAACACATGCGCTCACCGTTCCACTGCTGGCCGCACCAGCAGAGGCCTTCGTCGTTGATGATGCAAGTGCCTGTGCCGCAGCAACGGTCGTCATCCATGGAGGTGGTCCTGATATGAAGGGTGCAGCGGCTACACGTGCGCTGCGTTGGCCGCCAGCTTACGCGGGTCGCAAAGACCTGTCAGCCAACGGCCCTTGGCGGCACCAGGCCAAACGCTCAGAGCTGCGAAAAGTCGGGCTTGCGGCGCTCCATGAACGCGGTAAAGGCTTCGCGCGCGGCCGGCTCGCTGAGCATGCGGCCAAAGCTCTGGCCTTCTTCGGCCATGGTGGCCATGACCTGCTGTGACTGGCCCTTTTTCATTAGCCGCTTGGTCTCGATGAGCGAGCTGATGGGCTTGGCCGCCAGCTTGCGGGCAACGCTCTGCGCATAGCCTGCGGCTTCGGTGGGCGGCAGCACGCGGTTGACCAGGCCCACCTCCAGCGCCGCCTCGGCCATGAAGGGTTCGCCCAGCAGCAGCGCTTCTGCCGCGCGGTGGTAGCCCAACATCTGGGGCACCAGCAGGCTAGAGGCGGCTTCCGGGCACAGGCCCAGGTTCACGAAAGGCATGGAAAACGCTGCGTTGTCGCCGGCGTAGACCAGGTCGCAATGGAACAGCAGCGTGGTGCCAATACCCACCGCCGGGCCACACACGGCAGCAATGACGGGCTTGGGAAACTGCGCGATGCCGCGCAAGAAGCGAAACACCGGCGAGTCGTGTGAGGCGGGCGGGTTGTTCAGGAAATCGCCAATGTCGTTGCCGGCGGTGAACACCGTCTCGACACCCTGGAAAACCACGCATCGCACGCTGGCATCGGCCTCAGCGGCCTGCAGTGCGTCGGCCAGGGCGCCGTACATGGCGGCGGTGATGGAATTCTTCTTGTCGGGGCGGTTGAACGTGAGGGTGCAAACGCCGGCTTCGGTATGGACGAGTATGTCGCTCATGGTGGGTGAAATGGGTAGGGTGTGAACGGCCCGCAGTGCTCCAGTGCGGTGCATGGAGCCGGGCCGTCGGGAACGAACGGGTGGCCAAATTACCACGAAAGGCGCGCGCCGTCTGGGTCGGCATGCCCAATGCGGGACACGCCCCCTACACTTTGCGCTGCTGCCAAGGGACTGGCCCTTGGCACCGATTGACCGACCCCGCTCATTCTGCGCGCCGCACCCATGCCCAACACCCACCCCATCCAGCACCCGCTGCACCGCCTGATGTGCTGGTGCCTGGCCGCTGCCATGCTTGTGCTGGCCGGCCCGTTGTGGGCTGCCGAGCCTGGGCCTTCCGCCCAAACCGCCAGCCGCCCGGTGGTGGGGCTGGTGCTTTCGGGTGGCGGAGCGCGCGGGTTTGCGCATGTGGGCGTGCTCAAAGCGCTGGAGGCTGCGCAAGTGCCGGTGGACCTGATCGTGGGCACGTCCATGGGCGCCATCATTGGCGGGCTCTATGCCAGCGGCATGAGCGCCGACGAGCTGGAGCGCGAAATTCTGGCGGTGGAGTGGGGCGATCTGTTCGACCGCCGGGAGCCACGCCAGCTGCTCTCGCAACGCCGCAAGGAAGAAGACTTCGAGCTCTCGCCGGCATTGCAGCTGGGTTTTCGGGACGGCGAGTTTCGGCTGCCCAGCGGCGCTGTGTCGACCCGCTCGCTGGAAATGCTGCTGCGGCGCTACACCTTGTCGACCCGCCACCTGGCCACGTTTGACGGACTGCCCACACCCTTTCGCGCGGTGGCCACCGACATGGAAACCGGCCGACCGGTGGTGATGGAGCACGGCGACCTGGCCGCTGCCCTGCGTGCCAGCATGTCGGTGCCGGGCGTGTTTGCACCGCTGGAAGTGGATGGCCGGTTGCTGGGCGACGGCGGGCTGGTGAACAACCTGCCGGTGGACGTGGCCCGGCGCATGGGTGCCGACGTGGTGATTGCGGTGAACATAGGGACGCCGCTGGCTGGGCGCGAGACCCTGGGCAGCGTGCTGGGCATCACGGCGCAAATGGTCAACATCCTGACCGAGCAAAACGTGCAGGCCAGCATCGCCACACTGACCAAAGAAGACCTGCTGCTGCTGCCGCCACTGGGTCAGCTCACGTCGGCCGATTTCAACCGGGCGGCCGAGCTGGTGAAGATTGGGAACGATTACGCCGAGAGCATCAGCGAGGCCCTGGTGCGCTTTGCGGCCGAGGCGCCACGCTACCAGCAATGGACCGCCGCGCGGCGCACGCAGCTGGAGGCCAATACCCAGCGCATCGGGCGCCTGGCGAGCGTGCGTTTTGAAGGGGTCAGCGAGGAACGCGCCCAGCGCCTAGCTGTGGCCCTGGACACCGCAGCGGGCTTGCGCGTGGACGTGCCACTGATTGAAGGCGACCTGCAAAAACTGGCCGCCACCGGCGACTACGAGCGGGTGGACTACCGCCTGAGCCGGCGTGAAAACAGCGGCGAAGAGGACCTGACGATACAACTGCGACCCAACGACTGGGGGCCCAACTACCTGCGCGTGGGGCTGGACTTGCGCACCGATTTCCAGGGCCAGGGGGCGTTCAACCTGCGCATCAGCCACAACCGCCACTGGCTCAACGAGCGCGGTGCAGAGTGGCGCAACCGCGTGCAACTGGGCGAAACGGTGGGCTTGTATTCTGAAATTTATCAGCCGCTGGACACCGCCAGCGAACGCTTTGCTGCAGCGTATGTGGATGCCAGCCTTCGCAAAGTGGAGCTGTTCAATGCCAACGGCGATGCGCTCGCGCTGGTGCAGCGCCAAGGTATTCAGGTGGGTGCCGACCTGGGCTGGCCCATGGGCCTGCTGGGCAACCTGGGCGACATGCGCGTGGGCGTGGTGGCCTCGCAGCGGCGCACCACGCCCGAGCTGGTGGCAGGACTGGTACCCAAGGACGTGGTGCAGTCGCTCGGGTGGCGCGAGCTGGGCCTGCGCGCGGCCGTCATATCAGACCAGCTCGACTTCGCCAACTTCCCGTCGGACGGCTACCGCTTGAAAGGCGAGTTGGTCGCAGGAAGGCGCAGCTTCGAGGGCAACAGCAGCACCAGCTTCACCCGCATGGAAGGCAGCGCCACCGGGGTCAAAACCTGGGGCGTGCACACCTTCAACCTGGGTGCGCGCTTTGCCCGCGCCAGCCAGATCCCACCGGGTGCCATCGACGAATATTCGCTCGGCGGCTTCCAGCAACTCTCGGGCTACCGCGTGGGCCAGGTGGCGGGCAACTACCTGCTGTTCGGGCGCCTCACCTACTACCAGCGCCTGCCCGTTCGCATCGGTGTGGCACGGGCTCTGTTTGCGGGTGGATCGCTGGAAGCGGGCAACGCCTGGGCGCAAAGGCGCGACATCAGCTTTGACGGTCTGCGCGCGGGCGGTAGCCTGTTTGTGGGCGCAGACACCGGCATTGGCCCGCTGTACCTGAGCCTGGTCAGCGCCCCTCGCGGCTACACCGGGCTGTACCTGTTCCTGGGCCGGCCGTGAGCCATGGGGCCACGGCATCGGACTCAGTTTTTGTAATACACCACCTGGTGGGTGGTGGCCAGCAGGTGCCCGGCTTCGTTCCATAGCTGGGCCGTCTGGTCAAAAAACCCATTGCGAAACGCCTGAGCGCGCGCTTGGCCCAGCACCCAGCCCTGGCCCACTTCGGCCAGCTGCGCCGAACCTGCATGGAAATACACCGTCATCGACACCGTGCCCGCAGGCACGCGTGTGGCGCGGCGCAGCCAGACGCGTGGAAAAAACACATCGGCCAACGCTGCGAGACCGCACAGGTCCAAAGCGCGTGGATGGGCCTCACGCATCCAGAGGAGCGAGAGACTGTCGCTCCCCGTGCCGTCCCAGCTGTGCGGGATCGCCCCTTCGATGGGGCGCATCTCGTAGCGCCTGATCCACTCGACCGGGGAAGGCACGGTGTACGGCGGCACCTCGGCCGGGGTCGGAACAGCGGGCATGGGCTCGTCGTCCACACTCCAGGTTTCGCGGCGCGCGGCCGTCACCGCCGATGCAGTCACCACAGTCTCAGCCTCGCCCGACGGTGCGGTCTGCGTGAGCGCCATCACCCAGTGCTGGGTCGAGCGGTTGGTGCGCACCGGCTGCGCAGACACCGTGAAAGGCCCGTCGGCCAGGGCCGCGCAAAAGTTCACCGTGAGCGACAGGGGCTCCCCCAGCAAGGCGGGATGCTGCAGCACCGCATTCAGCACGGTGGCCGCCGTGATACCACCAAACGGCCCCACCATGTTGGCGTAGGCGGGTGAGGTGGCACCTGTGTACTCGCCATCGGCGGTGGCGATGAGCGCAATGGCTTGGTCAAAAACGTGTGGATTCATGGACGACAGTGTGCAGAAGACGCCCTCAATTCCGAGTCGTTTGCGCGACGAGGTGCCTTCAACAAGGGCACCGCGGAACCGCCTTTGCCGGGCCGCCAGTGCCACCCGGAGGCGGACCCGAAGCGGCGCGGGGGGAACCTGGCTACACGCGTTCGAAGATGCCGGCAGCGCCCTGCCCCATGCCCACGCACATCGTGACCATGCCGTACTTTTTTTGGTGGCGGCGCAGCGCATGCACCACGGTGGCCGCACGGATGGCCCCGGTAGCCCCCAGCGGATGGCCGAGCGCAATGGCGCCGCCCATGGGGTTGACCTTGGCAGGGTCCAGGCCCAGCGTGTTCATAACCGCCAGCGACTGCGCGGCAAAGGCTTCGTTGAGTTCAAACCAGTCAATATCGTTCTGGTGCAGGCCGGCGTATTTGAGCGCGGCTGGAATGGCTTCGACCGGACCAATGCCCATGATGTGCGGCGGCACACCACGGCTGGCGTAGCTGACAAAGCGCGCCAACGGTGTGAGGTTGTAGCGCTGGATGGCCGCCTCGCTGGCCAGGATCAGCGCACCCGCGCCGTCGCTGGTTTGCGAGCTGTTGCCCGCCGTGACCGAGCCGCGTGCTGCAAACACCGTGCGCAAGCGCGCCAGGCTCTCGGCCGTGGTGTCGGGGCGTGCGCCTTCGTCCAGGCTCACGGTGCGGGTGGTGGTGGTGACCTCGGCGGTCTCCAGGTTCACCTGGCGCTCGGTCACTTCCACCGGCGTCATCTCGTCGGTGAACTCGCCGGCCTGCATGGCCGCCACGGCGCGGGCGTGTGACTGCACCGCAAACGCATCTTGAGCGTCGCGCGACACCTTCCACTGCTGCGCCACCTTCTCGGCCGTAAGGCCCATGCCGTAGGCAATGCCGTAGCTTTCCACGTCGTCTGTGTTGCTGAAAATGGCGGGCGACAGGCTGGGAGAATTGCCCATCATGGGCACCATGCTCATGCTCTCCACGCCGGCGGCGATCATCACGTCGGCCTCGCCCACACGGATGCGGTCGGCCGCCATCTGCACCGCAGACAGGCCCGAAGCACAAAAACGGTTGACCGTGATACCGCCCACGGTGTTGGGCAGCCCGGCCAAGATAGCGCCAATGCGTGCCACGTTCAGCCCCTGCTGCGCCTCGGGGATGGCGCAACCACAAATGATGTCTTCAATGGCTTTGGGGTCCAGCCCAGGGGCCTGGGCCAGCGCCGAGCGCAGCGCAATGGCCAGCAGGTCGTCCGGGCGCAGGTGCTTGAAAGAGCCCTTGTGCGAACGGCCAATGGGAGTGCGGGTGGCGGCGACGATGTAGGCGTCTTGGGTTTTTTTCATAGCGAGGTGCTTTCGGTATTACCCCCTCTCCCGCACGCGGGAGAGGGTTGGGGTGAGGGCCTGCAACGTCTGGCAGATCTTCTCCAGCACGGCAGGGGTTTCATTCATCACTTCGTGATTCCAGAACCTGATCACAGTCAGACCCTGGCTTTCAACCAACATGGTTCGCGCCTGATCGTAGGCTTGTTGTTCGGCGTGCTGACCGCCATCGACTTCAATGACCAGGCCCGCTTCAAGACAGACGAAATCGAGGATGTAAGGACCCAGCGCACGTTGTCGACGGAACTTGAAGCTCTGGAAGCGACGACTGCGCAGTTGCTGCCACAGCAGTTTTTCCGCCTCTGTCATGCACTCACGCAGTTCACGCGCTTTGTCCTTGGCGCCCGCCCTCACCCCAACCCTCTCCCGCAAGCGGGAGAGGGGGTAAGACATCTCAGCCTCAGAGGGTTTCATGGGCAAAACTTTTGGGTGTTGTTTCTGCGATTTCTCTCTCTCCCGCTTGCGGGAGAGGGCGGGAGTGAGGGTCTGCTCATGCTTGGCAGCAAACGATCAGTTCCGCACAGGCCGGCCAGTGTTCAGCATCCCCAAAATCCGCGCCTGCGTCTTCGGGTGCACGATCAGCGAACAGAAGGCGCGGCGCTCCAGCGTCATTAAATAATCCTCACTCACCAGCGTGCCCGGCTCCACGTCGCCGCCGGTCACCACGTTCGCGATCAGCGAGGCGATGTGGAAGTCGTGCTGGCTGATGAAACCGCCGTCGCGCATGTTGACCAGGCTGCCCAGAATGGTCGCCTTGCCCGAGCGGCCAGCCACCGGGAACAGGCGCTTGTGCGGCGCATGGTAGCCGCCCACAAACAAGGCCTTGGCTTCGTTGATGGCCACAAACAGCAGCTCGTCCTTGTGCGGCACGATCACATCGGAATGCAACACGTAGCCCAGCTGGCGCGACTCCAACGCGCTGGTGCCCACCTTGGCCATGGCGGCGGCGGTGAAGCCTTCGGTCAGGAACGGCAGCAGATCCTTGCCGGTCGAGGTCTCGGCATTCTCGGCCGCGCGACGGGCAATGTAGGTCAGGCCGCCGGCACCCGGCACCAGGCCCACGCCCACCTCCACCAGACCGATGTAGCTCTCCATGTGCACCACGCGGCGCGCGCTGTACACGGCCAGCTCGCAACCTCCGCCCAGAGCCAGGCCGCGCACGGCGGACACCACCGGCACGTTGGCATACCGCAGGCGCAGCATGGTCTGTTGCATGAAGCCTTCGGCGTCTTCAATCGCGCTCACGCCCACCGCCATGAAGGCGGGCAACATGGCTTGCAAATCGGCGCCGGCGCTGAAGGGCTCGTCGCCCGACCAGACCACCAGGCCCTGGTACTCTTTTTCGGCCAGGTCCACGGCGGCCATCAGGCCTTCGCACACATCGGGGCTGATGGCGTGCATCTTGGTTTTTATGCTGGCGATCAGCACCTCACCGTCGAGCGTCCAGATGCGCAAGCCGTCGTTCTCTTCGATGGTGGTGCCTGCGGTCTCGAACTTCGCACCGGCTTCGCCCAGCAGCAGCTCGGGGAAGTGTTGCCTGGCGTAGACCGGCAAGCTGCGGCGCGCTTCAAACACACCTTTGCTCGGGTTCCACGAACCCTGGGCGGTGTGCACGCCACCGGCCTCGGCCACCGGGCCCTTGAACACCCAATCGGGCAGCGGCGCCTGGCACAGCGCCTTGCCGGCGTCGATGTCTTCCTGGATCATCTTCGCCACGTCGAGCCAGCCGGCTTCTTGCCAGAGTTCAAACGGCCCCTGCTTCATGCCGAAGCCCCAGCGCATGGCCTGGTCCACGTCGCGGGCGGTGTCTGCAATGCTGGCCAGATGCACGGCAGCGTAATGAAAGCTGTTGCGCAAAATGGCCCAGAGGAACTGGCCCTGCGGCCCTTCGCTGTTGCGCAGCAACTGCAGGCGCTCGGCGGCGGGGCGCTTGAGCATGCGGCCATACACCTCGTCGGCCTTGGCGCCGGCGGGTACGTATTCACCGCTCTCCAGCTCAAAGCGCAAGATGTCGCGGCCCACCTTCTTAAAGAAGCCCGCCTTGGCCTTCTGGCCCAGATGGCCCGCATCGATCAGCGCCTTCAGCACCGGCGGCGTGCCGAAGCTCTCATAGAAAGGGTCTGTCTCCAGAGTCAGGTTGTCCTGCAGCGTCTTGACCACATGGGCCATGGTGTCCAGCCCCACCACGTCGGCGGTGCGGAAGGTGCCGCTGCTGGCGCGGCCCAGGCGCTTGCCCGTCAGGTCGTCCACCACGTCATACGTCAAGCCGAAGTTTTCCACTTCCTTCATGGTCGCCAGCATGCCGGCGATGCCGATGCGGTTGGCGATGAAGTTGGGGGTGTCTTTGGCGCGCACCACGCCCTTGCCCAGGCCGCTGGTGACGAAGGCTTCCAGGTCGTCGAGGATCTGGGCTTCGGTGGTCGGGGTGTTGATCAGCTCCACCAGCGTCATGTAACGCGGCGGGTTGAAGAAGTGGATACCGCAAAAGCGCGGCTTGATCGCCTCGGGCAGCCCTTCGCTCAGCTGGGTGATCGACAAGCCCGAGGTATTGGACGCGACGATGGCGTGCTCGGCGACGAAGGGCGCGATCTTTTTGTAGAGATCGAGCTTCCAGTCCATGCGCTCGGCGATGGCCTCGATGATGAGGTCGCAGTCGCGCAGCAGCTCTATGTGCTCTTCGTAGTTGGCCTGGCCAATCAGGTCGGCGTCAGCGGCCACGCCCAGCGGCGAGGGTTTGAGCTTTTTCAGGTTGTCGATGGCGCGGGTGACGATGCCGTTCTTCGGGCCTTCCTTCGCAGGAAGATCGAACAGCACCACCGGCACCTTGACGTTGACGAGGTGCGCAGCAATTTGCGCACCCATCACGCCTGCGCCGAGCACGGCGACTTTTTTGACTTGAAATCGGTTCATCAGTTGGTTTCCTTTAAGCGCCGCTCACTGGGCAGCGCTGGAGGGGGATTCGGTCAAGAGGCACCGCAGAACCGGCCTTGCCGGGCTGCTGGCGCCACCCCCTTGAGGGGCTCGCGCGAAGCGCCGCGGGGGTAGGTCACACCCCGCAGCGGGGGGGTCAGTTGGTCACCCGAACCCAGGTTTGCGTGCGCCCAATGCCAAACACCGAGCCGCGCACTTCCAGTTTTTTGCCAGCTTCGATCGGTGTCAGCCGCAGGGTGTAGGCCTTGCCGTTTTCGGGGTCCAGAATCTTGCCGCCTTCCCACACGTCCTTACCCTCGGTTTTCTTGGCATCACGGATGATTTCCATGCCCAGAACGGGTTTGTCTTTGCGGTCGTCGGTGCACTGATCGCACACCACATCCTGCTTGGCGTCTTTGCGCAAGAGCTTGGCCACCTTGCCAAAAAGCACGCCACCGTTGTCAGCAATGACGATCTCGGACTTGATCTCTTTGGTCTTGTCGTCGATCGAATGCCAGGTACCCACCGGGGTGTTCTGGGCCCAGGCACCGGTCGCAAACAACGCCAGAGCAACGGCACTGAGGAAAGTCTTGATCATGTAGACACCTGTGATAGTTGGATGTGAAAAAGGGAACAACCGGCTCAAGCCAAGGCTGCGTCGGTATCCATCAGCACCTTGCTGCCCGCACGTGCCGTGCGCATCAGCGTGGCGGTTTCGGGGAACAACTTGGCAAAGTAAAAACGCGCGGTTTGCAGCTTGGCCAAGTAAAACGGGTCGGTCGGCTCGCCCCTTGATGCAGCGGCCGCCATTTCACGCAGCGCCACCTGTGCCATGCGGGCCCAGAAATAGCCAAACACCAGGTGACCTGCCACGCGCAGGTAGTCCACCGCAGCAGCGCCCACTTCGTCAGCGTTTTGCATGCCCTTGAAGCCCAGTTCCATGGTGAACTTGGTGATCTGTTCACCCAGCACCGCAATGGGGTTGATGAACTCGGCCATCTTTTCGTTCACGCCTTCTTCTTGCACCAGCGCGCCCACCAGCTTGCCAAATTTCTTCAGCGTGGCGCCGTTGTTGCCCAGCACCTTGCGGCCCAGCAGGTCCAGGCTCTGGATGGTGTTGGTGCCTTCGTAAATCATGTTGATGCGGGCGTCGCGCACATGCTGCTCCATGCCCCATTCCTTGATGTAGCCATGGCCACCAAACACCTGCTGGCACTGGGTGGCGGCGTTGTAACCGTTGTCGGTCAGGAAGGCTTTGACGATGGGCGTCAGCAGCGACAGCATTTCGTCGCTGTCTTTGCGCACCTTTTCATCGGGGTGGTTGTGCGCTTTTTCCAGCAACACCGAGCTGTAGATGGCCAGCGCGCGGCCACCTTCGGCGTAGGCCTTGGCGGTGAGCAGCATGCGGCGCACGTCGGGGTGCACGATGATCGGGTCGGCCGGTTTGTCTTTGGCCTTGGGGCCGGTGAGGCTGCGCATCTGGATGCGGTCTTTGGCATAGGCCAGGGCGTTTTGGTAGGCCACTTCGGTCAGGCCCAGCGACTGGTTGCCCACGCCCAGACGGGCGGCGTTCATCATCACAAACATGCCTTGCATGCCCTTGTTGGGCTGGCCCACCAGGGTGCCCACTGCGCCGTCCAGCACAATCTGCGCGGTGGCGTTGCCATGGATGCCCATCTTGTGTTCCAGGCCACCGCAATAAATGCCATTGCGCTCGCCCAGCGTGCCGTCCTTGTTCACGTTGAATTTGGGCACGATGAACAGGCTCACGCCCTTGATGCCGGGCGGCGCATCGGGCAGGCGAGCCAGCACCAGGTGGATGATGTTGTCGGCCATGTCGTGTTCACCGGCGCTGATGAATATCTTGTTGCCGGTGAGTTTGTAGGTGCCGTCGGGTTGGGGCTCGGCCTTGGTGCGCATCAGACCCAGGTCGGTGCCGCAATGCGGTTCGGTCAGGCACATGGTGCCGGTCCATTCACCGCTGGTCATCTTGTGCAGGTAGGTCGCTTTCTGCTCGTCGGTGCCGTGCGTGTGCAGGGAAGCGTAGGCACCGTGCGTCAGGCCGGGGTACATGGTCCAGGCCTGGTTGGCCGAGTTCATCATCTCGTACAGGCACTGGTTCACCACCAGCGGCAAGCCTTGGCCGCCATAGGCGGGGTCGCAGCTCAGGGCCGCCCAACCACCGTCCACGTAAATTTTGTAAGCTTCCTTGAAACCCGTGGGCGTTGTCACCTCGTGGGTGTCGCGGTTGAGCTTGCAGCCCTCGGTGTCGCCGCTGATGTTGAGCGGGAAAATAACCTGCGAAGCAAACTTGCCCGCCTCTTCCAGCACCGCGTTGATGGTGTCCACATCGGTGTCGGCGTGCTGCGGCATCGACTTCAGTTCGTCGGTGACGTGCAGCACCTCGTGCATCACAAACTGCATGTCACGCAGGGGTGGGTTGTAGACGGGCATGGAAAATCTCCTGAAGTGGGTTTGTGAGAGAAAAAAGATCAGGCGGCGCCTGGTTGGGGTGTGCGAGCGGTACGAGGAGTTCGAGGGGTGCTGGTCATGGCGGCGGGTGCGCTGAAGCGCCCCACAATGCCTTCGAAGGCTTTAACGGCACGGCGCAACGAGTCGGGGCTGCGCAAAAAGCGGGCCTCGTAGTGCAGCGCCAAAATGAGAGCGTGGATTTCAAAAGCCATCTGGTCGGCGTCGGTGTCGGGGTTCAGGTGGCCTTCGGCCACGGCTAGTTCCACCGCCCGGCGCATGGCCGACAACCAGGTGTTGACCGAGCTGGCCAGCGCGTCGCGCACAGGGCCCGGGCGGTCGTCAAACTCCACCGCACCACTGATGTAGATGCAGCCCGAGTCAATCTCGACCGAGGTGCGCTTCATCCAGTTGTCAAACATGGCCCGCAGGCGCGGCAGCCCGCGCGGTGCGGCCATGGCGGGGTAAAAAACCTCCTCTTCAAAGCGCGCGTGGTATTCGCGCACCACCGAAATCTGCAGCTCTTCACGCGAGCCAAAGTGGGCAAACACGCCCGACTTGCTCATTTGCATGACGTCAGCCAACGCACCGATGGACAGCCCCTCCAGACCGATCTGCGTGGCCAGGCCCAGCGCAGCCTCGACGATGGCGGCCTTGGTTTGCTGGCCTTTTTGCATGGGTTTGCTGGCAGCGCTGGCGCTGAGCGAACGGCGGGCAGGGGAAGTGACACGCATGCGGTGTGAGCGGCAAGGCCGCGTTGGGTGGCAAAAAAAGCAAACCGCGCGATAAATCGAACGGTCGTGCTATTTTTACCGCAAAAAAAGCCCTGCGGTGCAAAACAGGGCATTTTTTATGGGGAATTGCGTAGAGCGCCAGCCCTATAACCGCTTGGAAAACCGCAAACCAAGGGTTAACCCCCGAGTCAAAGCCCACCCAGGACGGCGGTAAAGGCTGACGTTCAGAGCCGGCCAGCGGGCAGCAGCAACGACAGGCTGTGCTCCAGACTTTCGGTGGGCAAGCGCTTGAAGCCGCTGCGAGCAAACCGTTGCAACCGCCCGGCGCAGAACGCGGTGATGACCGAAGCGTCTGCCTGCGCGTCTACGGTGGGCGTTGACGTGCCCACCAGCACCGCTGCCTCGCGCAGGTTCTGCCGCAGGGCAGCTTCGATCTTGTCAAAGAACAAATTCATACGCTGCTGCAGGCGCTCGTTTTCAAACACCAGCGCATCGCCCACCATGACACGCGCCATACCAGGGTTCTTCTCGCCAAATTGCAGCAACAGCGTGACCAAGCGGCGCGCGCGCAGCAGCGGGTCGGGTTCGCGCTCGCCCAGCTGGTTGATCAGGCCAAACACCGCTTGCTCGATGAATTCGATCAAGCCTTCAAACATTTGCGCCTTGCTGGCGAAGTGGCGGTACAGGGCCGCCTCGCTCACATCGAGCCGCGCAGCCAGCGCGGCCGTGGTGACGCGTTCGGCACCCGGCTGCTCCAGCATGCTGGCCAGGGCTTGCAGAATTTGCACCCGGCGCTCACCTGGCTTGGGGCGTTTGCGCCCCGCTGCGCCTTCGGCGGGCTCGGCGGGCTCGTGGCGCTGGGTGTCGTCAGATGCGGCGGTGGGCATGGGCTCTGAGCCGTTGGGTGTCATGGGCAGTCGGTCCGTTCGTGTTCGGCTGGCGGGCTGCGTTCCCGGCCCGGTGGTTGTCATCCCCTGCTTGCGTTTTGATTTTCGCACAGGGGTTTACGGCCCCTGGCTGCGGGCCGCACGCTGAAAACAACAGCGCTCAGTGTGAGCGGATCATGGTGCCGAAAGGCTCGTTGCCCAGCACCTCCAACAGCAGCGCGTGGGGAACGCGGCCATCAATGATGTGCACCGCGTTCACGCCGCTCTTGGCCGCATCCAGCGCCCCGGCGATCTTGGGAATCATGCCGCCGCTGATGGTGCCGTCTTCGCAGAGTTCGTCGATGCGGCGCGGCGTCAACTCGGTGAAGAGTTGGCCTTCTTTGTCGAGCACGCCGCGGATGTTGGTGAGCATGAGGAGCTTTTCGGCCTGCAACACGGTAGCGAGCTTGGCCGCCACCACATCGGCGTTGATGTTGTAGCTCTCGTTGTGCTCGCCAAAACCAATCGGGCTGACCACAGGAATGAACTGGTCGTCCTGCAAGGCCTTGACCACGCTCGGGTCGATGCTGACGATGTCACCCACCTGGCCCACGTCGTGCTCCCGGCTGGGGTCTTGCTGATCGGCCAGGCGCAGCTTCTGGGCGCGAATCATGGCTCCGTCGCGCCCGGTCAAGCCCACCGCCTTGCCACCGGCGGCGTTGATCAGGCCCACAATGTCTTGCTGCACCTGACCGGCCAGCACCCACTCCACCACCTCCATGGTTTCGGCGTCGGTCACGCGCATGCCCTGAATGAACTCGCCTTTTTTGCCCAGACGCTGCAACAGCGTTTCAATCTGCGGGCCACCGCCGTGCACCACCACCGGGTTGATACCGACCAGCTTCAAGAGCACCACGTCTTCGGCAAAGTCTTGCTGGAGGGCTGGGTCGGTCATGGCGTTGCCGCCGTACTTGATGACCATGGTTTTGCCGTGGTACTTGCGGATGTAGGGCAAGGCCTGGGCGAGGATTTCGGCTTTTTCTCGGGGCTGGATGTGGGAGAGGTCGGCGGGTGTGTGGGTGGTCATTCTTTGCTTTCCGGCGGGTTGACGTTTGGCAAATTGTAGGCGCCGGTGGAGCGTTTCTTCTCCTGTGGCTTGCCGGGTCTCGGCCAAACCAAGCCTCAGAAAACCACAAATCCTAGAAGTGAATCCCCCGCATCATCTGCTGCATAGCCACCGCCTCCGGCGACAACTGCGGCTTCGCACCCTTCTCGCCCTTGGCCGCCGAAGAATCCGGGAACATGCGAAAGCTGGTGTTCATCACGATCTGCGCCACGCGCGGCACAAAGGCGTGCAACACCTGCCCCGTCACACCCAGCCGCGTCGCAATGCGCACCGGCTTGAAAATACAGGCTTGCGCAATCATGTCGGCCGCTTCTTCGGGCGCCAGCGTGGGCACGTTTTTGTAGATCTGCGTGGGCGCGATCATGGGGGTGCGCACCAATGGCATGTTGATGGTGGTGAACGAAATGCCCTGGTCGGCGAACTCGCTGCTCGCACAACGGGTCCAGGCATCCAGCGCCGCCTTGCTGGCCACGTAGGCGCTGAAGCGCGGTGCGTTGGTCAACACGCCGATGGAGCTGATGTTGACCACATGCCCCTTGCGCTTGGCCACCATGCCCGGCAGCAGGCCCATGGTCACACGCAGACAACCGAAGTAGTTGAGCTGCATGGTGCGCTCGTAATCGTGGAAGCGGTCGTAGCTGCCTTCGATCGCGCGGCGGATGGAGCGGCCCGCGTTGTTGATCAGGAAATCGACCCCACCGTGGTTGGCGATCAGCAGCTGCACGAAACGGTCGGCGTCGGCCATGTCGGCGATGTCGGCCGGATAAGCGATGAACTGGTAGCCCTTGTCCTTGGCTTCCTTGCAGGCTTCGTCCAGCTTGTCCTGGTCGCGCCCGCAGATGAGGGTGATGGCGCCGGCCTCGGCGAACTTGTGCGCTGCGGCCAGGCCAATGCCCGAACTGCCGCCGGTGACCAGCACCACCTTGCCCGCCACGGTGCCCTTCAAGCTGCGGTCGATGTGCAGGTCGGGGTCGAGGTGGCGCTCCCAATAGTCCCACAGACGCCAGGCGTAGTCCTTGAGGTTGGGGCATTCAATGCCGCTGCCCTTGAGCGCGGCCAGCGTTTCACGGCAGTCGAAGCGCGTCGGGTAGTTGACGAAATTCATCATGTCCTCGGGCAAGCCGAGGTCCTGCATGATGGCGCGGTAGACGCGGCGCACCGGCGCCAGCGCCATCAGGCCCTTCTTCACACTCTTGGGAATGAAACCCATCAGCGCGGCGTTGATGAACAGGTTCATCTTGGGCGCGTGCGCGGCCTTGCTCAGGATGTCGAGCACATCGCCCACGCGGTACCCCATCGGGTCGACCAGGTGGAAGCACTGGCCGCTGGCGCGCTTGTGGTGGCTGATGTGGTTGAGCGCGTCCACCACGAAGTCCACCGGCACGATATTGATACGCCCGCCCTCCAGCCCCACGCTGGGCATCCACGGCGGCAAAATCTGGCGCATGCGCTGGATCAGCTTGAAGAAGTAGTACGGCCCGTCGATCTTGTCCATCTCGCCGGTGCGGCTGTCGCCCACCACCAGCGCCGGCCGGTACACGCTCCACGGCACCTTGCACTCGGTGCGCACGATCTTTTCGCTCTCGTGCTTGGTCATGAAATACGGGTGGTCGATGTTCTCGGCCTCATCGAACATGTCTTCGCGGAACACGCCTTCGTACAGGCCGGCTGCAGCGATGGACGACACATGGTGAAAATGTTTCGCGCCAATAGCCTTGGCCAGTTCCACGGTGCTGCGCGTGCCGTCGATGTTGACAGCGATCTGGCTTTCGGCATCCGCCTCCAGGTCGTACATGGCCGCGAGGTGGTAGAAGTGATCGATCTGCCCCTTGAGCGCCTTCACACCGTCGGCGCTCACACCCAGCTTTTTGCTCGTGAGGTCACCAAACACGGGCACGGCCCGCGCGGCGCTCACGCCCCAGTATTCCCGCAGCGCGGGCACCTTGCCTTCGCTCGCCTGGCGAATCAGAAAGTGCACCACCGAGCCCTTGCGCTCCAGCAGTTTTTTGACGAGGCGCTTGCCAATGAAGCCGGTGGCTCCGGTGACGAAGTAATGCATAAAGGCTCCTGATTTCGGTTTTTGGCGTTCGCGGTACTGAAAAACAACGGCCATTCGACCCAACATTCTTGACCATGAAGGCGGCGGAGCGATTCCGCAATAACCCGCGTGCGCCCCCGCACCCCACCGTTTTCGGCCGTACACCGACGCGCGCCCAAAGCGCACCGCCGGATCGCGGCTTTAGTTGCGCACCCCTACACAGGCTGGCCGCTGCCGACTTACATTGACAACACGTCAAGGGCCAACAGCCCTGCTCACCCGTCATCAACGCATCCCTCGGAGTTCACCATGGTCAAGAAAATTCAGAAATCTGGCACCGACAAAAAAGCCGCTGCAGCCAGCTTCAACTCGCCCCTGTCGGGCGCCATCAAAGATTCGGCACAGCAGATCTGGCTGGCGGGTCTGGGCGCTTTTTCCAAGGCCCAGGAAGAAGGCGGCAAGGCATTTGACTCGCTGGTGAAAGAGGGTCTGTCGATTCAGCGCAAGACACAGGCCGTGGCCGAAGAACGCATTTCCGAAGCCACCAACCGCGTGAGCAACATGGCCACCGACATCTCCAGCAAAGCCGCCGGCCAGTGGGACAAGCTGGAAAATATTTTTGAAGACCGTGTGGCCAAGGCGCTGAACAAGCTCGGCGTGCCCTCAGCGCGCGATATTGAGTCGCTGATGGAGCGGATCGACACCCTAAGTGAGGCCGTGCACCGCATGGGCGCAAAGGCCCCGGCCAAAACGGTAGCCAAGGCACCCGTCAAGGCGACGACCAAACCCGCTGCACGCAAGGTTGCCGTGAAAGCCCCCGCCAAAACGGCCGCAAAAACCCCTGCGAAACCGGCCGCGAAGGCGCCAGTGAAAGCCGCAGCCAAAGTGGCCCGCAAGGCCGCACCCCGCAAAGCCGCTGAGCCGGTGGTGGAAGCTGCCTGAGCCAACCCGTAGCGGCTTGCCGCAGGATGCAAACAGGGGCGCTTGACGCCCCTTTTTTTCGCCCGTTCAACATGCTGCACCGCAGCACTTTTATGAACACCCGAGGTCTACACTCGAAAGCATGATGCAACCCCGCCAAGCCCCCGCCCGCTCCAACGCGCCTGCTGCGCGCCAGCGCACCACACGGCGTGCGCGCCCCCGCATTGCGGTGGCCCTGGCGGGCGGCGGGCCGCTGGGTGCCATTTACGAAATCGGTGCGCTGTGCGCCCTGGACGACTGCCTGCAAGGCCTGGACTTCAACGCCTGCGACCACTACGTGGGCGTATCGGCCGGGGGCTTCATTGCTGCGGGGCTGGCCAACGGCATGGCGCCGCGCCAACTTTGCGCCCTGTTCATTGAAGACCGGCCCAATGAAGAAAATTTCGACCCCTCGTGGTTGCTCAAGCCCGCCTGGGCCGAGTTCGGCCACCGCCTGCAACGCGTGCCAGGGCTGTTGGGCAGCGCCCTTTGGGCCTGGGGCGTGCAAGGCAAGCCGCTGACCACCGCCTTTGAGCGGCTGGGCGCGGCCTTGCCCACCGGCCTGCTCGACAACGAGGGCATTCACCAACACATTGAGCGCCTGTTCAGCCGCGAGGGCCGCAGCAACGATTTCCGTCGGTTGCGAGCGCGCCTGACGCTGGTGGCCACCCAGCTTGACACCGGCGACGCCGCGCCGTTTGGCCGCCCCGGCTGGGACCATGTGCCCATTTCGCGGGCCATACAGGCCAGCGCCGCTTTGCCCGGGCTGTTCCCGCCGGTTGCCATTGACGGCAAACACTATGTGGACGGCGCACTCAAGAAAACCCTGCACGCCACCGTGGCGCTGGACGAGGGTGTGGGCCTGCTGCTGTGCCTGAATCCGCTGGTGCCGTTTCACGCCAGCGAGCACCCGCGCAGCGCCAAACGCATCCCCTCGCTGGTCGACGGCGGCTTGCCTGCGGTGATGAGCCAGACCTTTCGCTCCATGATCCATTCGCGGCTGGCGCTGGGGCTGAAGCACTACGAACGCGCCTACCCCGAGAGCGACATCGTGCTGATCGAACCCGACCAGCGCGACGCGGAGCTGTTTTTTGCCAACACCTTCAGCTACCGCCAGCGCCGCGAAATGGCCGAACACGCGTACCAGCAAACCCGGCAGCTGCTGAGCGAACGCCAGGCCGAACTGGCACCGAAGCTGGCCCGACACGGCGTGCAAATAGACGCTGTGGCGCTGCACGACCCCGCACGGCACCTGCTGCCGCCGGCGCCACGCAGAGCCCAGGCGCAGAAGCGGCGAGGCGCATCGGCCACCCTGCGGCTGCACGACACACTGGACACCCTGCAGCACCAGCTCGGGCTGCGCAAACAGCCAACGCGCAGCCACTGAGCGAGCCAAAGGACACACGACACATGGTCAAAAAAGCCCCTCGCCGCACCGCCGAGCGCATCTTGGAGGTGACGCTCGAGCTGTTCAACCGCTTCGGTGAACCCAACGTGTCGACCACGCTGATTTCGGCCGAACTCGGCATCAGCCCCGGCAATCTGTACTACCACTACCCGGCCAAAGACGAGCTCATCAACGCCCTGTTTGAGCGCTACGAACGCTCACTGAACGAGCTGCTCAATGCCAGCGATGGTGTGCGCAACGTGGAAGACGCCTGGTTTTTCATGCACTCGCTGTTTGAAACCATTTGGGCGTACCGCTTTTTGTACCGCGACCTGAACGACCTGCTGTCCAAAAACCGGATG
Source organism: Hydrogenophaga sp. (assembly GCF_965657535.1). Taxonomy (GTDB): domain Bacteria; phylum Pseudomonadota; class Gammaproteobacteria; order Burkholderiales; family Burkholderiaceae_C; genus Hydrogenophaga. Next base: position 58,216 of record NZ_CBFHOP010000007.1, read on the forward strand.
CTGGAAACCCACTTTCAGGCGGTGCTGAAAAACAAAACCCGGGCCATCCGCGCCCTGCTGGCCGGCATGAGCCGCAGCGGTGCGGTAGACGTTGACGCACGCGAAGTGGAGCCCACAGCCCATTGCATGGTGGTGGTGCTGACCTACTGGCTGAGCTTTGAATATGTGCGCGACCCCCGCAACGCGCTGGAAACCGACAACGCGCAGCAAGCGCTGATGCGCGGCGCTTACCATGTGCTCAACCTGTTGGCCCCCTACCTGGAGACCAGCCAGCGCCAGCACCTGCTGCAGCTCACGGGCGCTTACAACACCCCCACCTGAACCGGTCCGCGCCACACACCATGCACCTCTGGACCCCTTTCCCCTATCCGGGCGCTTACCGCTTCGATACCGCGAGCCTGCCCGACCACTGGGCACGCCTGCACCGCGGCGACGCGGAACCCCTGCCGACCGAGCCCGACGTGCTGCAGGCCTGGGCGCTGTTTCACAACGGCGACTTCCAGCAAGCCAACGAGGCGGGCCTGGCCTTGGGCGCGGCGGGCACCACCGTGGCCAACAAGGCCACCTGCATCTACGCCAACTACCTCGAACCCCGCGAAGAAGCGCGCCTGCTGTTGCTGAAAACCGCAGCCAGCCGGGCAGAGGCCCAGCAACAGCAGGCCCCCGCACTGGCCGGCGCCTGGTATTGGCAGGCCTATGCACTGGGCCGCTACAGCCAGGGCATCAGCGTGGCCAAGGCATTGGCACAAGGGCTGGGCGTGCGCGTCAAGACCGCGCTCGAAACCACCTTGCAGCTGGCGCCCCACCACGCAGACGGCCATCTGGCGCTGGCCACGTTCCATGCCGAGGTGATCGACAAGGTGGGCAGTCTCATTGGCAGCATGACCTACGGCGCGCGAAAAGACACCGGGCTGGCCCTTTACCAGCAGGCCATGGCGCTCAACCCGGACGCACCCACCACGCTGGGCGAATACGCCAACGGGCTGCTGATGTTGGAAGGTGAGAGTGCGGCCCCGCAGGCGCTGAGCCTGCAAGAACGCTGCGCCGCCTTTGAGCCGCTGGATGCGATGGAGCGGCTGTATGTGGAAGCCGCGCGCCAGGCGCTGCAAACGTAGCGCGGTGTTTCGCTGGTCAGGGCGCGCTCAAGCCATCCACCGCCTGAAACAGCGCCTGCCGGGCCTGCGCCACCACCTGCGCACGCCAGGTGTCGGTGTTCACATAAAACGTGTCCAGCATGCGCTGCTTGATGGCCTGATGCAGCGCCGCCGGCGCATCCGGGTGCTGGTGCAACCAGTGGTCGCCACGCAGGGCGTTGATCACCTCATCGATTGGCAAGGTCCCATATTCCAGAGCCATGCCGGTGTACTCGGCTTGCGGGCATTCTTCGTAGGCAGCACCCCACATGAGCCCGGTCAGGCGCGCCGAGGTGGAGCTGCCGTCGTAGATGGAGGTGACCGGCGTCTGGCCGCGGCCGTCCCACCAGCGGCGTGCACGCGCCAGTGCAGCGGGGTCGTCGCGGCAGGCACAAATGCGCTCGCCCACCCCGCTCGGGCCAAGGCCGGTGTGCAAGTCGATCCAGGCCAACCGGCGGGCCTTTTGCGCCTGGCTTCGCAGCACCTGGCGCAGGGTCAGGTTGCTCCAGGTGGGCGCAGTGCCGCCGAAAAACAGGCCGTCGGCAAACGCATGCTGCCCCTGCGACACCGCCGCCTGGTAACGCAACAGGCCGTGGGTGGCCACGTAGGCGTCAATGGCGGCCTGGTTGTCGGGCCCGGGTGGCCAATCGGCGGGCAACAGCAAGGCATGCAATTCGGCGTAGGCCGGATTCTCGGGCAGCGGCTGGCTGAAATCCTGGAAGTTGCGATTCAGGTCCACGTTTTCGTGGGTGACCCGGCGCACAAATGAAAAACCATGTGGGTTGAGCGCGTGGATGTACAACACAGCCACCCCGGCGGCGCGGGCGTGCGCGCGCCATTCGGCGTCGTGCGCGGCAAACACCTGCACGCCGGAACCGCAATAGCCTTCAGCGCCATGGCAGGCGCTGCTGACGATCAGCAAACGCTCCGCATCGGGCGCACCGTCCAGCGCCACATCCATGGCAAGGGTTTCGCCGTCGCGGCCGGGCAGCGGGTGGTTGTGGCTGGTGATCGACATGCCCGCAGTGGCCGCACCTTCCAGAAACTGCACCCGGGCGCGGGCGTAGGACGGCGAAAACGCGGCTTGCGGGCTGATCATGCGCTTGCCCCGTTGCGGGGCTGGGCCAGCCATTTTTCAGCCAGGCGCACCCAGAAAGTGGCACCCAGCGGAATCAGGTCGTCGTTGAAGTCGTAGCTCGGGTTGTGAAGCATGCAGGGGCCACCGCCGTGGCCCATCTCGCGGTGCGCGCCGTCGCCATTGGCAATGAAGGCGTAGCAGCCGGGACGCTCTTGCAGCATGTAGGCAAAGTCTTCGGCACCCATGGTAGGTTCCTGGTCCAGCACCTGCTCTGCACCCACAATCTCGGCCATCACGGCCCGCGCAAAAGCGGTTTCCACCGGGTGGTTGATGGTGGGTGGGTAGTTGCGCTTGAACTGGAATTCGCAGGTGGCGCCAAAGGCGGCGCAAGTATGCTGGGCGATCTCGCCCATACGGCGCTCGATCAGGTCCAGCACCTCGTAGGTGAAGGTGCGCACCGTGCCCTGGATCTCGCAGCTGTCGGGCACCACGTTGGTGGCCTCGCCGGTGTGGATCATGGTGACCGAGATCACGCCCGCGTCCACCGGCTTTTTGTTGCGGGTGATGATGGTCTGAAAGGCCTGCACCATCTGGCAGGCCACCGGCACCGGGTCGATGCCGTTGTGCGGCAGCGCGGCGTGCGCGCCCTTGCCACGTATGACGATGTGAAACTCGTTGCTCGACGCCATCACCGGCCCGGTGCTGGCTGCAAACGTGCCCACCCGCAAGCCGGGCCAGTTGTGCATGCCAAACACCGCTTCCATCGGAAACTGCTCAAACAGGCCGTCCTTGATCATCTCGCGAGCGCCACCACCGCCCTCTTCAGCGGGCTGAAAAATAAGGTACACCGTGCCGTCAAAATGGCGGTGCTTGGCAAAGTGCTGTGCCGCCGCCAGCAGCATGGCGGTGTGGCCGTCGTGGCCGCAGGCGTGCATCTTGCCTGCGTGCTGGCTGGCGTGTGCAAAGGTGTTGTGCTCCTGCATGGGCAGGGCGTCCATGTCGGCGCGTAGGCCAATGGCGCGGCCGCAGGCGCCGCCATCGCGCCCGTGCACGATGCCCACCAGGCCGGTGGTGCCCAGACCGCGGCGCACCTCAATGCCCCATTCGGCCAGCTTCTGGGCCACCACATCGGCGGTGCGCACTTCTTGAAAACAGAGTTCGGGGTGGGCGTGAATGTCACGCCGCACAGCAGCAATGCCCGCCGCCTGGGTCAGGATGGAGTCGATCAGTTGCATAGACACCTCTCAATGCCGCAGACCGGCACCAGGTTGAAAAAACAATCATGGTACCGAAGACCCGGCAGATACCTGCGCCCCGCGGGCGACACCCCCAACAGCAGCCGGGTGGCTGCATGAGGCTCAGCGGCGGATGCGGCCGTCCTCGGTCAGCAAGGTCAGCTCCACAAACTTGGAGCCGGTGTGCTTATTGGGGCCGAAGTCCACCGGAAAGCCGCCCAGGTTGACGTTTTGCATGCCCTGAATGGCGGCAATGAAAGCCTCGCGCGTGAGCGCGCGCCCGGCCCGCTTCACCGCTTCCGCAAACACCTTGGCCGCCACGAAACCTTCCATGCCCGAATAGTTGGGCACCACACCGCGCTTGTCTTTCAAAGCGGCCAGGTAGTCACCCGACAAACGGGTCACGGGGGCGTAGGGAAAGGGCATCACCTGGCTCACGACCACGCCACGGGCCTCGGCACCCAGCTCGTCCATGAGCGCCTGCGTACCCACGAAGGACACGTTGTAAAAATTGCCGATGAAGCCTTGCCGGCGCGCAAGCCGGATGAAGGTGGCGCAGGCCTTGTAGGCGCCAATCTGCACAATCGCCTCGGGCTTCACCGCCATGATGGTTTTGAGCGCCTGCTCCACGTCGGAGGTGTTGCGCTCCACCGTGCCCAGGGCAGCGGGCTCCAGACCAACGCCTTTCAAGGCCCGGGCCACGCCCTCCAGACCCGTCTTGCCGTACGCGTCGTTTTGGTAGAAAACCGCCATTTTTTTGATGCCCACCGCCGTCACCTGGCGCACGATGGCCGCTGTCTCATCGAAATACGATGCCCGCACATGAATGGCGTAGCGGTTGAAGGGCTCACGCAAGGCCTCTGCGCCCGTGAAGGGTGCAAAAAAGGGCACCTTGGCCGCCGTTGCCAGTGGCAGCGCTGCCAGGCTGGTGGGTGTGCCGATGTAGCCAAACAGGGCAAACACATCGCCGCTGATGAGTTGTCTCGTGTTGGCCGCGCAGCGCTCGGGCTCGTAACCATCGTCCAGCCGCCTGATCTCGATGCGGCGGCCGTTCACGCCGCCCTTGGCGTTCAGATCTTCAAAATACAACTGTGCGCCCAGGTGAAATTGCAAGCCCAGCTGCGTGGCCGAGCCGCTGAACGGCGCCGACTGGCCCAGCACAATGCGTGTGTCGCTCACCCCGGCACCTTGAGCCTGCGCGGTGCTGCTCCAAGCCCCAATGGCCGCAGCGCCCAGAAGCGTGCTCGCGTTTGAAATGACCTCACGACGTCGCATACGGTATCTCCTGATATGCTGTTTTTCTTTGTCCGATTGCTGCGCGGCAGACCCCGGTATGAATACTTATGTACCCTACAACAACCACCGGTTTTGACCATGTCTGAACCGACCTCCGGCACCCATCAGCCGACGAGCCCGGTGAGCGGTACCGTGCGCGGCGCCTGCCCGCACGACTGTCCAGACACCTGCGCGCTCATCACCACCGTTGAAAACGGCGTGGCCATACGCGTTCAGGGCAACCCGGCGCACCGCCACACCGATGGCGCGCTGTGCACCAAAGTATCCAGGTACACCGAGCGGAGCTACCACCCAGAGCGCCTGCTGCAACCGCTCAAGCGGGTGGGGCCCAAAGGCAGCGGGCGCTTTGAGCCCGTGGCCTGGGACACTGCGCTGGACGACATCGCTGCCCGCCTGAAAGCCATTGCAGCGCGCGACCCGCAGGCCATCCAGCCCTACAGCTACGCGGGCACCATGGGCCTGGTGCAGGGCGAAGGCATGACTGCGCGCTTTTTCAACCGCCTGGGGGCTGCGCACCTGGAACGCACCATTTGCGCATCGGCCGGAGCCGAGGGCCTGATGAACACCCTGGGTGGCAAGGTAGGCATGAAGGTGGAGCACTTCGCCGAGTCCAAGCTCATCGTCATCTGGGGTAGCAACTCCATAGCCAGCAACCTGCATTTCTGGCGGCTGGCGCAGCAAGCCAAGCGCGACGGCGCGCGGCTGGTGTGCATTGACCCACGGCGCAGCGAAACGGCCGAGAAGTGCCACGAACACATTGCGCTGCGTCCCGGCACCGACGCCGCTCTGGCGCTGGCGCTGATGCACGAACTGATACAGCACGACTGGCTGGACCACGACTACATTGCGCAGTACACCGAGGGCTGGGAAGGTCTGCGCGAGCGTGCTTTGCAATGGCCCCCTGAGCGCGCGGCCGCCGTGTGCGGTGTGCCGGTGCAGCAAATCACCGACCTGGCGCGCGCCTACGGCACCACAAAACCGGCGGCCATTCGCCTCAACTACGGCATGCAGCGCGTGCGCGGCGGTGGCAACGCGGTGCGCGCCGTGGCCTGTCTGCCAGCGCTGGTGGGCGCCTGGCGCCACCGGGCGGGTGGTTTGCTGCTGTCGGCATCGGGGCATTTTCCGGTGCAGCGGGCGGCGCTGCACCGGCCTGATTTGCTGGCTGGCCGCACACCGCGAACCATCAACATGGTGACCATTGGCAACGACCTGCTGCGCGAAGCGTCGCCCGATTTCGGCCCGCGCATCGAGGCGCTGATCGTCTACAACAGCAACCCGGTAGCGGTAGCGCCCGAGTCGGGCAAGGTGGTGCAAGGCTTCGCTCGCGACGACCTGTTCACCGTGGTGCTGGAACATTTTCAGACCGATACGGCCGATTACGCCGACTACATCTTGCCGGCCACCACCCAGCTGGAGCACTGGGACATCCACGCCAGCTACGGCCACACCGACGTGTTGCTCAACCGCCCTGCCATCGCCCCACTGGGCCAGGCGCGCACCAACACCGACATCTTTCGCGCGCTGGCTACGCGCATGGGTTTTGACGACCCGTGCTTTGCGGACGATGACCTGCAGTTGTGCCGCACCGCCTTTGGCGACGCGGTGAGCTTTGAGACGCTGTTGGAACACGGTTACGCCACGCTGCCCCTGCCCGACGCACCGTTTGCCCATGGCGGCTTTCCCACTCCCTCGGGTCGCTGCACTTTTTTCAGCCCCAGGCTGGCCGCTCAGGGCCAAGACGGTCTGCCCGACCACCTGCCCAACTTTGAAACCGCAGGCAGCAGCCCCCGCTTTCCATTGGCCATGATCTCGCCCCCGGCGCGTAACTTCCTGAACTCGACCTTTGTCAACGTGAAAAGCTTGCGCGACATGGAGGGCGAGCCGCTGCTGGAGATGCACGCCGACGACGCACTGGCGCGCGGCATCCAGACCGGGCACCTGGTGCGCGTGTTCAACGACCGCGGTGAATACCGATGCAAGGTCAAGGTGAGCGCGCGCGCCCGCCCGGGCGTGGTCAACGGGCTGGGCGTGTGGTGGCGCAAGCTGGGGCCGTCTGGCACCAACGTGAACGAACTCACCAGCCAGAAGCTGACCGACATGGGCAACGGCCCGGTGTTTTACGACTGCCTGGTTGAAGTGGCCGGGCTGCCCGAAAGCACCTGATGCGCCTGCGCACCGCCGCCCTGGTACTTGCGTTCAGCCTGACGGGCTGCGCCAGCCCCGAACTGGGTGTGGGCTACTACTGGCAATCGGTGACCGGGCATCTGAGCCTGATGCAGGCCGCCCGGCCGGTGCAAGACTGGATCGACGACGCGCAAACCCCCGACACCCTGAAAGAGCGCCTGCAAAGGGCCCAGCGCATGCGTGCTTTTGCAGTGAACGCGTTAGGCCTGCCCGACAACGCCAGCTACCACCGCTATGCCGACCTGCAGCGCCGCGCGGCGGTGTACAACGTGGTCGCAGCCCCGGCACTGTCGCTGACGCTGCAAACCTGGTGTTTTCCCGTGGCGGGATGCGTGGGCTACAAGGGCTATTTCAGCGAGGCCGACGCACAGGCTTTTGCACGCAGCCTGCCCGACACACTGGAGGTGACGGTGTACCCGGTACCCGCCTATTCCACGCTGGGCTGGATGAACTGGGCCGGAGGCGACCCGCTGCTCAACACCTTCATCGGCTCCCCCGAAGGGGAGCTGGCGCGCCTGCTGTTCCACGAACTGGCACACCAGGTGGTGTACGCCAAGAACGACACCGTGTTCAACGAGTCGTTTGCCACGGCGGTAGAGCGTCTGGGCGGCGCTCGCTGGCTGGCCCAAGAGGCCAGCGAAAACGCCCGCGAAACCTACCGGGTATTTGACGAACGGCGGCAACAGTTTCGCGCCCTCACGCGGGTGGTGCGCGGGCAACTGCAGGGCATTTACAGCAACAGCCAATGGGATGACGCAGAAAAGCTGCGCCGCAAAGCCGAGGTGATGACCGCTTTCCGGCGCGACTACGCAGCGATCAAAACCCGCTGGGGCGGCTACGCGGGTTACGACGCCTGGGTGGCGCGGGCCAACAACGCCAGCTTTGGCGCCCAGGCGGCTTACGACGAACTGGTCCCAGCGTTCACCGCGCTGTTTGAACGCGAGGGCCAGGAATTCAACCGGTTCTATGATGCGGTAAACGCCTTGGCGGCACAGCCCAAAGCGGCGCGGCATGCGGCCTTGGGGCGGTTGAGTCCCGTCACCATCACGCAATCAGTTCGCCCCTGAACCCCAGCTCAACGGAACCCGACATGGCAGACATTCACATTCGACGCGACCACCACCTGGGCCTGAGCGGCGCGCGCAAGGTCGCTTGGCAATGGGCCGAACAGGCCGAAGCCGACTTCGACATGAGCTGCACCTACGAAGAGGGTGACGCTGTAGACGAGGTTCAGTTTGCCCGCACTGGCGTCCATGGCACGCTGCGGGTATCAGCCGACCACTTTGAACTGGACGCCAAGCTGGGCTTTCTGCTGGGCGCGTTCAAAGAGCGCATTGAAGGTGAGATTGTGAAAAACCTCGACCAGTTGCTGGCGGCCAAAAAGCCCGCCGTGCGCAAAAAAAAATAGCCCCACAACGGGGCTGTTGAACGCAGAAGCTGGCGCGTGGCCGTTCAGCTCAACGATTCGATCAGGTCCACGTACTGCTGCATCGCCGCCTCGCTGGCGGTGCCTTTCAGGCTGTTCCAGGCGTCCCATTTCGCGCGGCCCACCATGTCGCTGAAGCCGGGTTTTTTCTCGGCGTTGTCGCCGGTGCTCGCTTGCTTGTAGAGCGCGTAGAGCTTCAGCAGCGTGGCGTTGTCCGGGCGCTCGGTCAGGTTCTTGGAGTTGGCGACGGCGGCATCGAAACGGGTTTGAAGGTCGGACATGCGGTTTCTCCAGATAGTTAAAAGGGCGTCGGGCAGGTGAACAAAAAACGCTCAACGCATCAGGGCCAGCCCGGTATCTTACGGGCAGCCTTGTCGGCAAAATAGACGCCAACACCCACAACCCGCCGCGCTCCGGCCCACCGTCCGGTGGCGCCGCGCAGGGCTGGCAGCAGGAGATGACATGGTTCAGCGCGTTGCCCCAGCAGCCAAAGCCCAGGCCCCATCGGGTCGCCTGGCCACACCGAGCGCAAAACCCGGCGCGCCTGCGCTACCCGGTGCCATGCAAGCGCTGGCTGCCACCCTGGGGCTGGAAGGCGAGCGCATGAGCAAGGTCGACACCGCCTGGCTGCGCATGGACTCGCCATCCAACCTGATGATGATCGTGGGGGTGTGGATTCTGCGGCCCGGCATCGACCACGCGGCCTTGAGCGAGCGGGTGCGCGAACGCATGCTGCCTTACCGCCGCTTTGTGCAAATCGCGCGCCAGGACGCCGCCGGCGCGCACTGGCTGAACGACCCCGCCTTCCAGCTCAGCCGCCATGTGGTGAGCCACACGCTGACACGCCAACGCGACCAAAGCGAGCAAGACGCCCTGCAAGCGCGGGTGGCCGAACTCGCCATGCAGCCGCTGGACCACAACCACCCGCTGTGGCGGTTTGAGCTGGTTGAGCAGTACGGCGGCGGCTCGGCTTTGATCGCGCGCATTCACCACTGCATTGCAGATGGCATCGCGCTCATCAGCGTCATGATGAGCCTGGTGGACGGCGGCGCCCTGCCCCCGCAACGCAAGAAAAAACAGCCCAGCCGCACGGGGCTGGAAGGCGCCGAAGGCTGGGTAGCCGACACCCTGATTCGCCCACTGGGCGACCTGACCGCCCGGGCACTGGAAGTGGCCGGTGGTGGCGCGGCCAAATCGCTTTCGCTGCTGGCCGCGCCGCAGCAAGGCCTGAGTGACACGCTGGCCCAGGCCATGGACCTGGCCCGCATGGGCGGCCAGCTCGCCAGCGATCTGGCTGCACTGGCGCTGATGCCCGACGACTCGCCGACCCGGCTCAAGGGTCAGCCCGGCCAACATAAGCGGGTGGCCTGGTGCGAGCCGATCCCGCTGGACGAGGTGAAAGCCATCGGCAAGGCGTTGAACTGCTCGGTCAACGACGTGCTGCTGAGCTGTGTGGCCGGCGCACTTGGCAACTACTTGCGGGCCATGGGCGACGACCCCGCCGGGCAAGAAATTCGCGCCATGGTGCCGATCAACCTGCGCCCTATGGAAGATGCCTGGAAGCTGGGCAACCGGTTTGGGCTGGTGCCGCTGGTGCTGCCCATTGGCACCGACAACCCGGTCGAGCGGGTGTTTGCTGTGCGCTCGCGCATGAACAGCCTCAAGGGCAGCCTGCAACCCCTGCTGACGTTTGGTTTGCTGTCGGTGGCAGGGCTGCTGGTGAAGCCCGCACAAGACGCGCTGCTGAGCCTGTTCGGCCGCAAGACCACGGCCGTGATGACCAACGTGCCCGGGCCGGTGGGCAAAATGAAACTGTGTGGCTCCACGCTGGAGCAAACCATGTTCTGGGTGCCGCAAACGGGCACGGTAGGCCTGGGCGTGTCCATCCTGAGCTACGGCGGCGGTGTGCAGTTTGGCGTCATTGCCGACAGCACGCTGTGCCCCGAGCCCCAACGCATCATTGACCAGTTTCACCCAGAATTTGCCCGGCTGCTCACCCTGACGCTGATGCTGCCCTGGGGCGAGGCGGCCGAGCCGGGCTGACGCGCTTGAGGCGTTTCAGATGGCCAGCAGCCGCCGGTCCGCGATCTCCAGCAAACCATCAAAAATAAGGCTGTCAACCAGCTCCACCTGGGTGGACATGCTGGGCGCCATCTTCCAGCCGGCGCCACCGGTCATGTAAACCACCGGGTCGGCGCCGCAATGCTGGCGCAGGTTTTCCACCATGCGCTGCACCGCGCCGGCAATGGCAAAGGTCCCGCCGCTGGTGAGCGCGTCGCTGGTGTTGGTGGGGAAGTCGCGCACCTCGCCGGTGGGCACGTGCAGCCCGGCCGTGCCTGACTCCAGCGCCCGCAGCATGATGCCGTGGCCCGGCAAAATGATGCCACCCAGAAAGCAGCCTTCGGCGTCAATGGCCTCGACCGTGACCGCGGTGCCCACCATCACGACCACACAGGGCCGCGAAGGCCCTGCGGCCAGCACCCGCTGGCGCGCACCGATCATGGCCACCCAGCGGTCCGAACCCAGCCGCGCCGGGTGGTCGTAACCATTGACCAGCCCCGCTTCGGCACTGCTGGACACCACCCACTGCGGCGCAACGTCCCACAGCTCCAGCTGCTCCTGCACACGCCGCTTGACGGCGTCGCCCGCCACCACGCAACCCACCACCCAGCGCGGTGCGGGCAGGTCGCACCAGTCGCCTTCGGCCAGCTTTTCAATATTTTCAAGGAACTGCGCCCCGTGTGCCAGCAGCCTTGCGCCAGCGCAGGGTGCGTCATACAGAGCCCATTTCAAGCGGGTATTGCCAACGTCGAGGGCCAAAAAAGTCATGCGCGCATTATCACCATGCGCGGCGGGCGGTCTTGCGGCGGTGCAGCATGGACACCGCAAGCGCCCTCACCAGATCAGATCAGATAAGCCCGATCCAGCAGGCCCGTTGCACGGCGGCTAGCTTGTTGTCGGTCTGGAGCTTGGCCATCGCATTGGCCAGGTGGTAGTTCACGGTGCGCTCCGAGCAATCCATACGCAGCGCCGTTTCGCGGGCGGTGAGGCCTTCAAAAGCCAGGTTGAGGCTTTCCTGCTCGCGCGGGCTCAGGCTCACACGCTGCTCGGCAATGGCCCGGCGCAGCATGGGCCAAATATTGAATGCCGACCAGGCCAGCGTAGCCGCTTCGGCGCGCCCTGCAAACATGCGCGGGCTGAACAAAAAACACTCAAACGAGCGACCAGCCGGCAGGGTAAAAGCCACCCGAACCAGGGTTTGGTAACCGTGGGCCAGCCACAGCCGGCGCCAGCGACTGGTCGGGTCCAGGGCCGCCTTGGAAATGTCCTGCCAGGCCACCAACGGCGCATCGCTGTCACGCCAGCTGGCGCCAAAGTCGCGGCTCTCGGCCAGCGCCTGGGCGGGCCCCAGCAAACGCGGCGGATGCACAGCCAGCACCTCGCGGTCGTCTGCACCGCCCAGCGGGTTGGGCCCCAGCACCAGCACCGACTCCACCCCCTGGTCGCTCAGGGCGCTCACCCAGTCGGCCAAGACAGCGTCGACACCCACGCTGTCAAAGTTGACAGGCAAAGTCATGGCGGCTGTGTGCGGTTGTATGGACAATGCCCAGTTGCTCGATGTGCACAGCACAAACGGGCGCCATTGAATGATGGAAGGAAAACATAGTGCCCCTGGACCGGTTGAGGTTCCACAGCGCTAAAGCGCGCCTTTGGCGGTGGCTGCTGGACGAAGTCGTTCACGCACCGCTAGAGCCTATTTTGCATCCATCGCGGGAACGCCTCCAGTGGCTGGGTACATTCACGCTTTTTGGGCACTTGGCTTTCGCATGGATTTGGGGTGTTGCCATGCCCCAACCCTATGAGAACGTTGCGTTGCGGTGCGGCATTGCCTGCTTAGGTATTCCTTTGCTACTCAACCCAATCAATCGCGACCTAACATCCCGGCTGACGACGGGTGTCTTCGTTGCCTCCAGCTGGCTTCAACTTCCACTGTTCTTTTCCTGGATGTACTGGATGAACAATGGGAACGCCGTGTGGTTCGCCAGCATGGCGAGCATGCTGGTCATTTATTACCACCTGACCGACTGGCGACTGGCGACACTGGGTGCAGTTGTCGGTATCGTCCTAAGCTATTGGCTCGCCAACCCGGAAGTGGCAACGGCGCACAGCCCCGCGACTGGATCGGACCAACTGGTTGTACTGGTATTTGCCTGGGTATCGGCGATATTGCTCGGGGCGTCCAGCGCCAACCTTCGAAGAACCCGCCTTCTGAACACACTCAGCACCATGGGGGTCATGGCACACGAACTGCGCACGCCCCTGGCCACAGTGAACCTCATGGGCGATGTGCTCCGCACGCTGGCCAAGCACGACCTTCCTGAAACCAAACGCAAGAAAATTGACGAGCTGTCCACCCGTCTGCAAAGCCTGGTGCGCAGCATGAACCGCCAGATCGACACCCAGATTTCCAACGCACAACTGATGCGCCTGCCCAGCGAACAGGACGCCATCATGGCGGCCGAATTGGTCCAGGAAGTGGTTAGTGGCTACCCCTACCGGTCTACCCGCGAGAGGGACTGTGTTCGCATTCACATACAGCAAGACTTCTGTTTTGTAGGCTCGCGCCCGCTGTTTGCCCAGGTGCTGACAAACCTGCTGAAAAATGCCTTGCACTCGCTGGCCTCTACCAGCATCGCACCCAGCCCAGGCGACCTGCGGCTGGAAGTGGGTCTGCACCATGGTAGGGGCCGCATCGCCGTCTCTGACGACGGCGTGGGCATTGCCCATGCGGAACAACACCGGATCTTCGAACCCTTCTTTTCCACCCAACGCGGCGCAGGCAGCGGCCTTGGACTCACGTTCTGCAAAAACGCCGTCGAAGCGGCCCATGGCACGCTCAGCGTGCATTCCGAACCGGGTTTGGGCGCCGTGTTCATGATCGATCTGCCCCTGAATGCTGAGCGCATTTTGACCACCACCCCGCTCTGAAAACCCACGTACCCGGCTTATTTCCTGATGGCACTGACGATTTCTCTTTTTCAACGTCCCGGCAGCATTTTGTTTCTGGACGACGACCCGGACTACCTGGACATGCTCGGCATGGTGGTGCCAGAAACGTGGCGCGTTGAGCTGTTTTCACGCCCATCGGGGTTTGCCGAGCGCATGCGTGAAGAGCCCGCCCGCTGGGAAGCCGATGCCGCTGCCCAGCTGCACATGATCGATCGCTGGCGCCAGGGCCAGCCACTCATGCCGCAAATACTGCACTATTGGGCCACCACGCCCTCGCGCTATGCGCTGGCCAAAACCTGCTTGATAGACTACGCCATGCCCGGCACCAATGGCTTGCATGTGCTGGACACCTTGCTCGACTGGCCGGGCTCAAGGGTCTTGCTCACGGGGCAAGCGGACGAACAAGTGGCGGTCAAGGCCTTCAACAGCGGTCTGATTGACCAGTTTGTTCCCAAGCAAGATCCCGACATCACCCGCCACCTACTCAGCGTGTTGCGCAAGCTCTCAATAGCCGCACACCCGAGGCTCAACACGCTGTGGCGGGCGGCGCTGCGGCCCGCTCAGCAGTCCTTGCTGCAAGTGCCATCGGTGTCGCAGGCGCTGCAAGCCTACACAGAGCAACACTGGGTTGAATACGTGGTGCTCGGTGAGCCTTTTGGCCTGCTTGGGCTCACCGCCGCAGGCGAATGTCACTGGCTGCAATTAGAGCCTGCCAGCGGCCTGAGCGATCTCGCTGAGCTCGCCGGTTCGGCTGGGCTGGGTTTTGACCTGGTGCGCTCGATCGAAAACGGCCAACAACTGGCCGCCATTGAACTGCACCAGCAATTGCACTTGGCAGGGCCGGTGCGCATCGCACCGACCCTACCCATGGGGAACGACGGCAGCTTGCACGCTGCCTGCTTCGTGCTCGATGCGGCAGATCTGCCGCAGCCCGTTTATGCCTACAGCCACTTCCTGACGGCGCAAGACGCCCGCATCATCCAGGACAGTTGAGCCCTGCGGCCCGGGCGCGCCGCGCAATGGGCCAGTCCCACGGTTTCACCAGTGGCGCAATTTCCCGCGCCACAGCTGTGACGTGATCCAGCTCGGCATCTGTCAGTGCCGCGTGAAGGGTCAAGCGAACCATGGTGCGGTTGCGGCTGGTAGCTGGTGCACAAAACACTGCACCAAAAACATTTCGCTCTTCCAACAAGTCGCGCAACACCATGGTGTCGGGCTCGGTCCCTGCCTCCAAGGCAATGATCTGTTCGGTACCCTGATGAATGGGATAGCCAAGATTGGTGAGGGACTCGCGCAACGCGCTGGTGTGTGCATGTAGGTGTTGTCGCTCGGCTTCACTTCTCCTGATGACATCCAGCGTAGCATCCAAAGCGGCGATCTCGTGGGGGAGCAGGCACGAGCTAAACATATTGGGATAGCTTGTGCTCAACACATAGTTGCGCATGGCCGCTGGCACCGTGAGGAATCCAGCCCGCCCAGCGAAGGCTTTGGCCAGGCTGGCAGTGATGAAGTGAACTCGATCACTCAAACCCAATGCGGCACACAAGCCTGCACCCTCTGGGCCATGGGTGCCCAAAGAATGGGACTCATCTACAAGAATCATGCAATTGCGATGCTCCGCCACCTCCACAACGGCTTCCAGTGGGCATACAGCGCCCGTGGTGCTGTAAACCGAATCGATCACCACCAGGCCTGGCCCGTGCCGCTTGATCAAACGATCCAGATGCTGAGAATCGTTGTGGCGGAAGGGATGTGCACAAGCCCCAGCGCGGCGCGCGCCCTCCCACAACGAAGTGTGAGCCAGACTGTCCATGTAGATGGTGGTCTTGTCGTCAGCAATAGACTGCAGCAGACCCAGGTTGGCTGCATACCCAGACTGACAGATAAGCCCATCCTCCTTACCGAGAAACCCCGCCAATCTGAGTTCAAGTCTCCTGGCTGGATGCGCATCAAGCAAAAACACGCCGGACTGGATCACAAACTCTGCATCCGTCTTGATGGCGTTGGTCTGCGCTTGAATAATCTGGGGATGCCCGGTCAGACTTAGATAGTCATTCCCGTTCAGGCGAACCGCATCACGCCCGGCTTCGCGGCCATGCAGAAGCGAACGGCCACTCCACAATGTGTCCCATCGGGTCGTGAATTCACGCTGAATACGCGCTTGCAAATGCGCCGACAGTGCAGGATTGATCGGTGTTTTTTCGCGGGTCAGTTCAAGCAGGTCCATGGAGTTCTCCTTAAGGAAAAGAAAACCCCATTGAAAAAAGAAATGCGTGAAAAAATGCACGACCCCTGTCAACCTTGACAGGGGTCGCTACGCTTTTCTCTCAAGTTTGGTGCGGCCTTGCCGACGGGCTGCGCCAAAAAGCAACAGCGAACGGTTTCGGGGCGCCTCAGTTTTGGCGCCAGGGAAGCCCGTGGTGGCGCCAGCCACCCTTGTGCCCACGCTGGGCGCTGGCATCGGGGTCGCCCTCAAAGCCTTCCAGAATGTTGTAGGCTTCCAGCCCCAGCTCGGTTGCCCGCTTGGCGGCAGCGATAGACCGCACCCCACTGCGGCACAACAGCACCAGCTTTTTCCCGCCGGCGGCGGCTTGGCGCGCCGCGTCGTCGAACTGCGGGTTCAGGGCCATGCCGGGCCACTGCTTCCAGGCCACCGGCACGGCGCCCGGCACAAAACCGACCCACTCGCGCTCGGCATCGGTTCGCACATCTACCAGCACCGCTTCGCCCGATTGCTTCCATTGCCAGGCCAGCTGGGGCGACACATCGCCAGCATACGAACCCGCGTGGGCGCCAGACGCCGGGCGCGGCTGCATCAGCAAGGCGCCGTCGGCGTCGTGCCGGATGCCGGACGTGAGGTTGGCCGGCACCGCTTCGTCAATGCGGCGGGGCTTGGGCAGACCCAGCGCGTCCATGATGGCCACAAACTCGGCCTCGGTCTTGCCGGCCACGCGGGCGTTACTGGCCTTTTCCTGCCCAATGGTGGAGTGCGTGCGGCCCTGGTAGTCATGCCCTGGCCAGACCGTGGTGGCGTCCGGCAGCGCAAACAGCACCGCCGTAAGGCTTTGGTACAGGTCGTGGGCGCTGCCCGACTGGAAATCGGTGCGGCCGCAACCGTTGATGAGCAAGGTGTCGCCGGTGAACACATGGCCCCCTTCGGGGGTTTGCCAGACAAAGCTCATGCTGCCGGCGGTGTGGCCGGGCGTGTGCAGGGCGCTCAGCGTCTGGTCCCCAAAGCGCAAGGTGTCGCCGTGTTGCAGCTGCACACCCGCCGTGCCAATACCGCACCCCACAGGCGCCGCCGTTTTGGCACCCGCCAGCTCGGCCAGCTTGCCCGCGCTGGTGATGTGGTCGGCGTGGGCGTGCGTTTCCACCGCCCAGACCAGCTTGAGCCCATATTCGCGCAGCATGGCCAGGTCGCGCTCAAGCTGCTCGTCCACCGGGTCGATGATGATCGCGTCGCGAGTGGCCTGGTCAAACAGCACATAGGTGTAGGTGCTGGAGGCGGGGTCGAAAAGCTGGATGGGGTTCATGGCGGCTCCGTCAAAGTCTCGGTTAAAGCCCAGTGCAGGCTCAGGAAAAGCGGGCGAGCATATCGGCCACATCATCGGGCGGCACGTCGCCTTGCGCAATGACGCAGCCCACCATGGTGAAAAAGGTTTTGTCGAGTGCCTTGCGGGCTGCGGCCAGCTGCTGGGCCACTTTCTCGCAGTCGGCATCGGTCTCGATCAACTTCTGGATACCGCGCAACTGCCCCTCAACACGCTTAAGGCGCAGCACCAGGGCACGTTTGCGTTCGGGGTCGTGTACGGTGGTCATGGTGGTTCCTGGTTGCGGGGTTTTGCACGCTCTGACGGGCTTTTGCTGGACTCAAACATACCCCATCAAATATTTTAATGCGGTGGTTTTTCCGAGCGGGATGGTGCACAGTGGGTGCCTTGCGCCGCGCGTGCGCTGGGTCCCCTTTTTCGCCAAACCGGGTTACCATTAACGTTTACGTAAACGTCAACGAAAAACCCCCTATTGGGGGCATGTGCCCTCGGGCCACGACGCCACACACCCGCAACGAAACGCATGTCCAACACCAGCGAAGCCCAACGCCCCGCCCTGCCGTTTCCCCCTGCGGCCATTCAGGCGACCAAAGGCAGCCTGTGGCACAGCTGGCAAGTGCCACCCTGGACGGACAAAAACGGCAACGGTCACAAGGCCGTGCCCCTGACTTCGTTTGACCCGGGCGCCAAGCCCTTTTCCAGCGGGAGCAAAGCGGCCGATCAAGGTGCCGTGCAAACCATCGCCGAGCAACTGGACCGGTTACAAAACCTGTTTTATGCCGACGGGCGCCACAAGCTGCTGCTGGTGCTGCAAGGCACCGACACGTCGGGCAAAGACGGCACAGTGCGCGGCGTTTTTTCACGCTGCAGCCCGCTGGGCGTGCACACCGTGGGCTGGAAAGCCCCGACCGAATCCGAGCGCGCGCACGACTACCTGTGGCGCATTCACCAGAAAGTGCCTGGGGCAGGCGAGATCATGGTGTTCAACCGCAGTCACTACGAAGACGTGCTGGTGCCGGTGGTCAATGGCTGGATCACCCCCGAGCAAACCCGCCAGCGTCTGGCCCACATCAACGACTTCGAGCGCATGCTGGCCGAGACCGGTACCGTGATCCTCAAGTGCATGCTGCACATCAGCAAAGATGAGCAGCGCCAGCGCCTGCAAGACCGCATCGACGACCCGGACAAACACTGGAAATTCAGCCGGGGCGACCTGGATGACCGCAAGCAATGGGACGACTACCAGCGCGCCTACGAGGTGCTGCTGAACGAAACCAGCACGCCGTGGGCGCCCTGGACGGTGGTGCCTGCCGACTCCAAAACCCACCGCAACCTGATGATCGCCACCCTGGTGCGCGACACCCTCAAAGCACTGAACCTGCGCTACCCGCCCGAAGACCCGACCCTCGCCGGCCTGCGGGTGACCTGAAGCCGCCCGCAGCCCCACCGCATTCCCACCCCAAAAAGAGAGAGACACCATGAGCAACCTGTCCGCCGAATACCAGGCCTTGGCCAACTACCGCCCCACCAACAAGGTGCGCTTTGTCACCGCAGCCAGCCTGTTTGACGGCCACGACGCGGCCATCAACATCATGCGGCGCATTTTGCAAGGCATGGGCGCCGAGGTGATCCACCTGGGGCACAACCGCTCGGTGGACGAGGTGGTGACGGCCGCACTGCAGGAAGACGCCCAGGGCATTGCCATCAGCTCCTACCAGGGCGGCCATGTGGAGTATTTCAAGTACATGGTGGACCTGCTCAAGAGCCGGGGCGGCGAGCACATCCAGGTGTTTGGCGGCGGCGGCGGCGTGATCGTGCCCGACGAAATCCGCGAGCTGCAGGCCTACGGCGTAGCCCGCATTTACAGCCCCGAAGACGGCCAGAAAATGGGCCTGGCCGGCATGATTGGCGAAATGGTGATGCGTTGCGACCAAGACATCAGCGCTTTCGCCCCGACCGAGACCTGCGCCATTGAAGGCCAGACCGAAATGCATTGGCGCGCCCTGGCGCAGCTGATCACAGCGCTGGAGAACGACAAAGCCGACGTCGCCCTGGTGCAGCGCATCCGCGCCGAAGCGGCCACCAAAAAAGTGCCCGTGCTGGGCATCACCGGCACCGGCGGCGCCGGCAAGTCCAGCCTGACGGACGAACTCATTCGCCGCCTGCGGCTGGACCAGGACGACGCGTTGCGCGTGGCGGTCATTTCCATCGACCCCAGCCGCCGCAAGAGCGGTGGCGCGTTGCTGGGCGACCGCATCCGCATGAACGCCATTGCGCCTTGGCAAAAAGGCCAACGTGTCTTCATGCGCTCACTGGCCACACGCGACTTTGGCAGCGAGATCAGCGCCGCCCTGCCCGACGTGATCGCCGCCTGCAAGGTCTCGGGTTTTGACGTGATCGTGGTGGAAACCTCGGGCATTGGCCAGGGCGACGCGGCCATCGTGCCGCATGTGGACGTGCCCATGTACGTGATGACGCCCGAGTTTGGCGCCGCCAGCCAGCTCGAGAAAATCGACATGCTCGACTTCGCCGAGTTCGTGGCCATCAACAAGTTTGACCGCAAGGGCGCCAGCGACGCGCTGCGCGACGTGGCCAAGCAGGTGCAGCGCAACAAGGAAGCCTGGACCACGCCCACCGAGCAGATGCCGGTGTTTGGCACCATGGCCGCACGCTTCAACGACGACGGCGTGACCGCGCTGTACCAGGCGCTCAAAACGCGCCTGGGTGCGCTGGGCCTGCCACTGACCGAAGGCCGCCTGCCGCGGGTGGCGGTGCGCCACAGCACCAACCAGACCCCCATCGTGCCGGGCGCGCGCACGCGCTACCTGGCCGAAATTTCTGACACCGTGCGCGGCTACAAAAAGCGCGCCCGCGAGCAAGCCCGCCTGGCCCGCGAAATCCAGCAGCTCAACGCCAGCGCGCAGATGCTTCGGGTGGAAAAGCCCACCCGGGCCAAAGCCGCCGAGGCAGTGATCGACCTGGCCCAACAGCGCGAACTCGACCAGGACCCGGCTGCCCGCAAGCTGCTGACGCAATGGCCCGACATGCAAAAAGCCTACGCGGGCGACGAGTACGTGGTGAAGATCCGCGACAAGGAAATCCGCACGGCACTCACCACCAAGAGCCTTTCGGGCACCACCATCCGCAAGGTGGCGCTGCCCACGTTTGAGGACCATGGCGAAATCTTGAAGTGGCTGATGCTGGACAACGTGCCCGGCAGCTTCCCCTACACCGCCGGCACCTTCGCCTTCAAGCGCGAGGGCGAAGACCCGACCCGCATGTTTGCCGGCGAAGGCGATCCGTTTCGCACCAACCGCCGCTTCAAGCTGCTCAGCGCGGGCACACCCGCCAAGCGCCTGAGCACCGCGTTTGACTCGGTCACGCTCTACGGTAACGACCCCGATCCGCGCCCGGACATTTACGGCAAGGTCGGCAACTCGGGCGTGAGCATTGCCACGCTAGACGACATGAAGGTGCTCTACGGCGGCTTCGACCTGTGCCACCCGGCCACCTCCGTGTCGATGACGATCAACGGCCCCGCCCCCAGCATTCTGGCGATGTTCATGAACACCGCCATCGACCAGAACCTGGAGAAATTCAAAGCCGACAATGGCCGCGACCCGACCGACACCGAAGCCCAGAAAATCCGCGAATGGGTGCTGGCCAACGTGCGTGGCACGGTGCAGGCCGACATCCTGAAAGAAGACCAGGGCCAGAACACCTGCATCTTCAGCACCGAGTTTTCGCTCAAGGTGATGGGCGACATTGCCGAGTATTTCGTGCACCACGACGTGCGCAACTTCTACTCGGTCAGCATCTCGGGCTACCACATCGCCGAAGCCGGCGCCAACCCGATCAGCCAGCTGGCGTTCACGCTGTCCAACGGCTTCACGTTTGTCGAAGCGTATCTCGCGCGCGGCATGCACATCGACGACTTCGCGCCCAATTTGTCGTTCTTCTTCAGCAACGGCATGGACCCGGAATACACCGTGCTGGGCCGCGTGGCGCGCCGCATCTGGGCGGTGGCCATGCGCGACCGCTACGGCGCCAACGAGCGCAGCCAGAAGCTGAAATACCACGTGCAGACCAGCGGGCGCAGCCTGCACGCGCAAGAAATTCAGTTCAACGACATCCGCACCACGCTGCAGGCGCTGATTGCCATTTACGACAACTGCAACAGCCTGCACACCAACGCGTTTGACGAAGCCATCACCACGCCCACCGAAGAGTCGGTGCGCCGGGCCATGGCGATCCAGCTCATCATCAACCGGGAGTGGGGCCTGGCCAAAAACGAAAACCCGAACCAGGGCGCCTTCATCATCGACGACCTCACCGAGCTGGTGGAAGAAGCGGTGCTGGCCGAGTTCGAAAAAATCGCCGAACGCGGTGGCGTGCTGGGCGCCATGGAAACCGGTTACCAGCGCGGCAAGATCCAGGACGAGTCGATGCACTACGAAATGCTCAAGCACACCGGCGAATACCCGATCGTGGGCGTGAACACCTTCCGCAACCCGCACGGCGACGCGGTGATGGACAAGCTGGAGCTGGCCCGCTCCACCGAAGAAGAAAAACAAAGCCAACTGGAACGGCTGGCCGACTTCCACACCCGCCATGCGGCGCAAGCCCCAGCCATGCTCCAGCGCCTGCAGCAGGCGGTGATTGAGAACAAGAACGTGTTCGAGGTGCTGATGGACGCGGTGCGCTGCTGCTCACTGGGCCAGATCACCAGCGCGCTGTTTGAGGTGGGCGGGCAGTACCGGCGCAATATGTGAGCGCGTGACCCACGTGCCCGGCCCGACCTCAGTCGGCCCGGGCCAGTGGCAAATTCAGCAGCAGGTTTTGCGGCTTCAGTTTCAGCAGGCCGTCGGCCGTCATGGCCAGACCCAGGTACACCGGCTTGCCCTGCACGTCGGCGCGCATGTGTTGCGGGTCGTCAAACCGCAGCTTGAACAAACTGATCAGCCGCTGCTGGCGCTCGGGCGCCACGGTTTGGCCTGCGTACAAGTCGTTCAGCAGTTGGGTGGATTCCACGTCCAAGCCCAGGTGCCAGCGCCAGGCGGGGTCTTCAATGCGCGATTCGGCCTGAATTTTCACCCCCAAGCCCAGAAAATGCTGCACCCACTTCTCCAGCACCTGCGCCAGCGCCTTCAGGCCCGACTGGGCACGGTTCATGGTCAGCGTCAGGCCGTGCGGCAGCTCGCGCTGAATCTCGTGCGTCAGGTCCAGCAAAAAGTTGAACCGCCCCACGCCGGCCAGGCTGTTCATGTAGCGCCCGGCGCCGTCTTCGCCCAGCACTTCCATTTGCACCGTGGGCAGTGAAGCGCCGCTCTGCATCAGCAGCCGGCCCACCGAACCCAGCCCGCCGGTCTCGTGGGCCATGTCCAGCACCTCGCTGTCGCCACTGAGCACGCGGCCGTCTTGCACGCTCACGCGTTGGCGGCGAAACAGCATCTCGGCTGCGCGCCATGGCCAGGCGTCGGGTTCGTCCTGCAGCAGGTTGCACACAATGGCCTGCACCATCAGATCCAGGAACAAAGGCGGCACCGAAATGGCACCGGCCTTGAAGAACCCGGCGTAAGCCGCCTCCAGCGAACCGGCTGCGATCACCGCATCGCGAAAGCTCAGAAACAGGCGGTGGTTGGCGCGCGCGTCGTCATCTTCCAACGCGTCCAGCTCGGCGGCCGGTACCGGCCGCGTGGGGTCGGCCATGAGCGCGGCGTGCAAGGCCTGCTCGGCCGGGCAAGACTCTTCTACCAAAGCCAGTTCGGGCCGGCCTAGCCACAGGCGCCAGTAGGCATCGGTCGGGCTGAGCCAGCCGCGGGGCGTGCGTTCCAGCAGCGCAAAGCCACAGGGAGACCAGATGGGAAGAGCAGACGGAAACAGGGCCATGTGAAGGTGCAGGCTGCGGTTGAAAAACGTGAGCGATTGTGCGTTACCCGTGCAGCGGGCGTGCGGCGGGCCAAAGTCACCGCGCGCCCCAGGGGGTTGGGTGCTTCACACCTCACGCATCACAATAGCGCGATGCAACACCCCATCAGTCTTATTGGCGTCCCCACCGACATTGGCGCAGGCGCACGCGGCGCGTCCATGGGGCCCGAAGCGCTGCGCGTGGCGGGCATCCAGGCGGTGCTGGAAAGCCACGGCCTGCAGGTGACAGACTGCGGCAACCTGAGCGGCCCGGCCAACCCCTGGCAACCGCCCACCGAAGGCTACCGCCACCTGGCCGAGGTAGCGGCCTGGAACCAGACCCTGCACGAGGCGGTGCACGCCGAACTGGCGCGGGGCCACATGCCCATCGTGCTCGGTGGCGACCACTGCCTGGGCCTGGGCTCCATCAGCGCCGTGGCGCGTCACTGCCGCGAGACCGGCAAAACCCTGCGCGTGCTCTGGCTCGACGCCCACGCCGACTTCAACACGGCCGCACTCACGCCCAGCGGCAACATCCACGGCATGCCGGTGGCGCTGCTGTGCGGCCGGGGGCCGGCGCTGCTCACCGGCATTGGCGGCCACACGCCGGCCATCGAAGCCAGCGTGGTGCGCCAGATCGGCATACGCAGCGTGGACGCCGGCGAAAAGCGCCTCGTGCACGAAGCCGGGCTGGAGGTGTTTGACATGCGCTATATCGACGAAATGGGCATGCGCCACACCATGGAACAGGCCCTGATGGGCATGGACGACAACACGCACCTGCACGTGAGTTTCGACGTCGACTTTCTGGACCCCGAGATCGCCCCCGGCGTGGGCACCACCGTCCCCGGCGGCCCCACCTACCGCGAAGCCCAGCTGTGCATGGAAATGATTGCCGACACCGGACGCATGGCCAGCATGGACGTGATGGAGCTCAACCCGGCGCTGGATGTGCGCAACCGCACCGCGCTGCTGGCGGTGGATTTAATCGAGAGTTTGTTTGGCAAGTCGACGCTGATGCGGAAGAAATAGGTTCCCCCCGCGCCGCCTGCGGCGTCACCCCCCAGGGGGCGATGCTTGCGGCCTGGCAAAGCCAGTTCCGCGGCATCCTGGGTTTCGGTGTCGCGCGCCGGATGCGGTTGGGATCAAGTCTTGCCGACCAGCTCCAGGTGTTCGACCACCGGCGGCTGCGCAAAGAACGGCCCCACGATGCTGCGCCATTCGGCAAACGACGGCGACTGGCGAAAGCCCACGGTGTGGTCTTCCAGCGTGTCCCAATAAATCATCAAGATGTAGCGCCCCGGGCTCTCGATGCTGCGGTTGACTTTGTAGCCCTTGAAACCGGTGGCCTGGGCAATCACGGTGCTCGCGCCGCGCAGGATGGCGGCTTCAAACTCGGCTGAGCGGGCGGGGTCGATGCGGATGTCGGCGTGTTCGAGGATCATGGTGGCTCCGAAAAAAGAGGTTGTGCCAGCGTCAGACCAGCGCGGCTTGACGGTCTTCCCGAATCATATCCACCGCTTTTTCCGCCACCATGATCACCGGGGCATTCGTGTTGCCGCCCACCACGCGCGGCATGACCGACGCGTCCACCACACGCAGGCCCGCCACACCGTGCACGCGCAGGCGGGCGTCCACCACGGCCAGGGCGTCGGTGCCCATGCGGCAGGTGCCCACCGGGTGGTAGATGGTGTCGGCGTGGTTGCGCACGAATTGTTCAATTTGCGCATCGCTCTGGGCCGATCGCGAGGCGGCGGACTCCTGGCCGCCGTGGCGAGCCAAAGCGGGTTGCTGCATCAACTCGCGCACGCGCTTGAAACCGCGCACGAGGCGGGCCACATCGTCCGGGTCTTTCAAAAAGGCCGGGTCAATCAGCGGCGCCACTTGCGGGTCGGCACTGGCCAGGCGCAGCCTGCCCCGGCTCTTGGGCCGGAGCAGGCACACATGGCACGAATAGCCGTGGCCAAACACGGTTTTGCGGCCATGGTCCACCAGCTTGCCCACCACAAAGTGCAATTGCAGGTCGGGTATGGCTTCGTCGGAGGCGCTCTTGATGAACCCCCCCGCCTCGGCAAAGTTGCTGGTGAGCGGCCCGCTGCGCGCACGGCGCCACTCAGCGATGCCCTTGAGCGTGGTCACCATGCCCGGCAGCGACAGGCCAAACAGGTCGGTCAACTTCGGGGCGTTCACCACCATCACCACGTCGGGGTGATCGTGCAGGTTCTCGCCCACGCCGGGCAGGTCGTGCAGCACATCAATGGCCATTTCGCGCAGGTGCTCAGCCGGGCCAATGCCCGAGAGCATGAGCAACTGCGGCGAACCAAAAGCCCCCGCGCTCAGCAGCACCTCGCCGCCCGGTTTCAGGCGCAGCGTTTGTGGTGCGCCCCGCCCGCCGTTGGGCCGGTATTCCACCCCCACGGCGCAGGGCTGGCTGTTCACGGTTTCCACCAGCACCCGGGTAGTGAGCGCGCTGGTGATCACCGTCAGGTTGGGCCGCCCCAGGTGGGGCGTGAGGTAGCCCTTGGCGGCGCTCCAGCGCTCGCCGTTTTTGTGCGTCACCTGGTAGGCGCCCACGCCTTCCTGATCGGAGCCGTTGAAGTCGGCGTTGTGCGCGTAGCCGGCTTGCTGGCCGGCTTCGATGAACGCGGGCAGAAACGGGTTGGGGCTGCGCAGGTCCATCACGTTCAGCGGGCCGCCCTGGCCGTGCAGCGCGTCGGCGCCGCGCTCGTTGTGCTCGGCGCGCTTGAAATAGGGCAACACGTCGGCATACGACCAGCCGGGATTGCCCTGGGCAGCCCAATGGTCGTAGTCTTGCGCATGGCCGCGGGCGTACACCATGGCGTTGATGGAACTGGAGCCGCCCAGCACCTTGCCGCGCGGCTGGTAGCCCCGGCGGCCGTTCAGCCCCGGCTGCGGCACGGTGTTGTAGCCCCAGCCGTTGAGCTCAAACTTGGCCATCAGGGCCAGGCCGGCGGGGCAATGAATGAGCACGCTGCTGTCGGCCGGACCGGCTTCGAGCAGCGCCACGCGCACGGCAGGGTCTTCGCTCAGACGCCCCGCGAGCACGCTGCCCGCCGAGCCGCCGCCAACGATGATGAAATCAAACATGAGATCTCCAGGAAGTGCCGCACCAAGCGCCGGACCGGACGAATCGAACCGCTGTCATGCCCTTGCAAGATGGGGCGCGACAATCAACGGCTAAGTTAGCACGCAGGCCTGCGAGCCGATAGACGCGCCCGCCTAGGCGTGACGCATGCGTGACCCAGCGTGCCAGCCCCCAGCGCACACGCGCTGGACAATTCTTTTTTTGAAACACACAGGAGTGAACCCTATGAGCAGCATCCAGACCGTCGGCATTATTGGCTCGGGCACCATGGGCAACGGCATTGCGCAGGCCTGCGCCACCAGCGGCATTCAGGTGGTGCTGGTCGACATTGCCCAGGCGGCGGTGGACAAAGCCATGGCCACCGTGGCCAGCAGCCTGGACCGGCTGATCAAGAAAGAAAAAATGACCGCCGCCGAAAAAGACGCGGCGCTGGCCCGCATCAAAGGGTCGACCCATTACGAAGACCTCAAGGGCGCCCAACTGGTCATTGAAGCCGCCACCGAAAACGAGGCGCTGAAGGTCAAAATCTTGCAGCAGCTGGACGGCTTGCTGGGTGCCGACGTGATCGTGGCCACCAACACCAGCTCCATCAGCATCACCAAGCTGGCCGCCGCCACGCAGCGCCCCGACCGCTTCATCGGCATGCACTTCTTCAACCCCGTGCCCATGATGGCGCTGGTGGAAATCATTCGCGGCCTGCAAACCAGCGACGCCACGCACGACGCCGTGAAGGCACTGGCCGAAGCCCTGGGCAAGACGCCCATTACCGTGAAGAACGCGCCCGGCTTCGTGGTCAACCGCATTCTGGTGCCCATGATCAACGAGGCTTTCTTTGTGCTGGCCGAAGGTCTGGCCACACCGCAAGACATCGACGCCGGCATGAAACTGGGCTGCAACCAGCCCATTGGCCCGCTGGCCCTGGCCGACATGATCGGCCTGGACGTGTGCCTGGCGGTGATGAACGTTTACATGGCCGAGTACAACGACAGCAAATACCGCCCGGCCCCGCTGCTGAAAGAAATGGTGGCGGCTGGCTGGCTGGGCCGCAAGACCGGGCGCGGCGTGTTCACTTATTGACTCCCCCCGCGCCGCTTCGCGTCACCCCCCAGGGGGCGATGCCTGCGGCCGGGCGAAGCCCATCCTGCGGCATCCTTTGGCGCAGAGCCCCCGCGCTGGCCGCCGGTGGCGCAGTTTGTTTGCGCCAGATCAAGCTGCTGCGGCGCAGCATTTTTATGATGAACCCAACTTTCACTGCCCAGGGGTTTTTCATGAACGCTGCTGCCCGCACCCAACCGTCGCTCGCTGTTTTTGAGTTTCTTGACAGCACCCACCGCGAGATTCAGCAGCAGCTGCAACAGCTGCACACGCTGGTGGACGCGATTGAAAACAATGGCCTGAACCAGGCCAACCGGGAACAGTCCCGCAGCGTGCTGGCCTACTTCAACGGCGAAGCGCGCCAGCACCATCTGGACGAAGAAAAGCACATCTTTCCCGCACTGCTGAACAGCCAAAACGCCGAGCTGGTGCAGGCCACCGAACACCTGGTGCAAGACCACGGCTGGCTGGAAGAAAACTGGATTCAGATTGCGCCCAGCCTGGAAGCCGCCACCCACGGCAACCTGTGGTTTGACACCGTGGAACTGCGCCACGCGCTGGAGGTGTTTGAAGCCCTTTACCTCGACCACATCGTGCTGGAAGAATTGATCGCCTACCCGGCCGCCAAACAGCGTCTGGCCAGCTTGGACACGGTGGGCATGGGCCGTGAAATGGCCAAACGCCGGGCACTCAAAAACATGCCGTTGCCCGTCTGACCCGCGCGCGCTCAGCTCACCAAGGCACCTCCACCCCCCGGTGGTCAAAAAACCCGCCCGAGCTGCCCGGCGGCAAGCCGTCCAGCACGCCCAGCAGCTCGACCGCCGCCACGTCCGGCGGGCGCACCTGCAGCCCGGACTTGGCAAAGGGTTGAGACAGCGCCGTGTCCACCGTGCCCGGGTGCAGCGCCACGCACAGCGCGTCTCGGTTGCGCCGCGCCAGTTCAATGGCCGCCGTGTGCACCAGCTGATTGAGCGCGGCTTTGGATGCTCGGTAGGCATACCAGCCGCCCAGCGCGTTGTCGCCAATGCTGCCCACCCGCGCCGACAAAAACGCCGCCACACAGCGCCCCTGGCGCGGCAGCAACGGCAAAAAGTGTTTCATCACCAGCGCCGGTCCGATGGCGTTGACGGCAAAGCTGTGCGCCAGGGCGTCGGCGTTCAGGTGCTGCCACGAACGCTCGGGCTCGGCGCGCTGGCCGCTGGCGGTGGTGCCGTGCAAAAACCCGGTGGCCACGACCAGCCGGGTGAGCGCCAAACCGGTTGGGCTCAGCTGCGCCGCCACATGCTGCGCACAAGCAGCCACCGTGGCCTCGGCGGCGTAGTCCAGCGCAGGCTGGGTTTGCCGCCCCAAGGCCAGCACCGTGCTGCCCTGCGCGCGCAGCTGCGCCACCAGGGCCGCACCAATGCCGCCGGTGCCTCCCAGCACCACACTCAGGCCGGGTTGTGGGGTCGCCTGATCGGTGGGCGCGGAGGCAGGGGTCGGGTTCATGGGCGCATTATGGGCAGACAGCGTCAGCGCGCGTTGGCCCGCACACCCAAGGCCCCTGCCGACAGCCGGCCATGACAGGCCTCAATGCAGCGGCACCGATGGCCGCTTAACATGAAGCCCCTCACCGGTTGCCGTGAGGCCTGTTTTGCCAAGGATTTGAGATGAGCACGTTTGACTTCGACCTCTTTGTGATTGGCGGCGGCAGCGGTGGCGTGCGCGCTGCCCGCATGGCTGCCCAGCGCGGCGCCCGCGTGGCCCTGGCCGAGACCCTGGGGCAAGACGGCCTGGGCGGCACCTGTGTGAACGTGGGCTGCATCCCGAAAAAGCTCTACAGCTACGCAGCGCACTACCACGATGGCTTTGAAGAAGCACGCGGCTATGGCTGGGAACAAGACAGCGCACCGCGCCTGAACTGGTCCACCCTCAAAGCCAACCGCGCCAAAGAGATCAGCCGCCTCAACGGGGTTTACGGCAACTTGCTGCGCGGCTCGGGCGTGACCGTGTTCAACGGCTTTGCCCGCATTGACGGCGAGCACGCCATCACACTGGCCACGCTGCACGCCGACGGCAGCCCCGGCCACCAGCATTTCACCGCCAAAAACATCCTGATTGCCACCGGCGGCACGCCGCATGTGCCGCACTTTGTAGGGCGCGAACACGTCATCACCTCCAACGAGATTTTTGACCTGGAGCCTTTCCCGCAGCGCCTGCTGGTGGTGGGCGGCGGCTACATTGCCTGCGAATTTGCGTCCATCTTCAACGGCCTGGGCGCCCAGGTAACACAGCTGTACCGGGGCGAACAGATATTGCGCGGTTTTGACGACGAGATTCGCCACTTCGTGGCCGCGGAAATGCTGAAGTCGGGCGTGGACCTGCGTCTGAACGCCGGCGTGGTGGACATCCAGAAGACGGACGAAGGCCTGCGTGTGGAGCTGGAAGACGGCAACGTGGTGATGGCCGACGCGGTGCTGTATGCCACCGGCCGCGTGCCCAACGTGCAAGGCCTTGGGCTGGACACCGTGGGCGTGGCCCAAGGCGGCCAAAACGAGGTACTGGTGAACGCGTACTACCAGACCAATGTGCCCAGCATCTACGCCGTGGGCGACGTGACCAACCGCGTGCAGCTCACCCCGGTGGCGCTGGGCGAAGCCATGGTGGTGGTGGACCAGCTGTTTGGCCCCGCTGCAGGCAAGCCCCCGCGCGACATGAGCTACGACTTCATCCCCACCGCCGTGTTCACCCACCCCAACATCGGCACCGTGGGTTTCAGCGAAGCCGCAGCGCGTGAACAGTTTGGCCAGGTCACCATCTTCCGCAGCGAGTTCAAGGCGCTCAAGCACACGCTCTCGGGCAGCAGCGAGCGCACGCTCATGAAGCTGGTGGTGGACACCGCGACCGACCGCGTGGTGGGCCTGCACATGGTAGGCGCCGATGCGGGCGAAATCGTGCAGGGCTTCGCCGTGGCCCTGAAAGCCGGCGCCACCAAGGCCGTGTTTGACAGCACCATCGGCATCCACCCCACCGCGGCCGAAGAGTTTGTAACGATGCGCGAACCGACCCGGAACTAAGCGCGCGCCAGCCAGTAAATGCCGGCTGCGCCCAACGCCATGTGCCCCCACAGGCCGGGCGCCAGCCAGGCCAGGTAGCGCCAGCCGCCAGCAAGCCCGGCAGACACGCTTTTGCCTCCGGCGTGCGCCAGCAGCGCCAGCACCACCGCCCACACTGCGGCACCACCCGGCAGCGGCTCGCCCGACGCGAACACCGCCGCCACCGCAGCGTGCAGGTCGGCCAGCGACGCCAGGGCCGAGCCCAACAACAGCCCTGTCGAGCCCAGCCAAAGCGTCAGCGCGTACACGCCGGCCTGGATGCCACTGAGCAACGCGGCCACGCCTGCCGCTGCCCAGAGGCTGAACAGGCGGTCTTCGTCTGGCTCTGTCAGGACGTCGGCGGCACGGGGCGCGCCATGCACCATCCACCCGCCCCAGGCCAGCGCCAACACAGCGGCGGCCAGCGATGGCAGCCACAAAACCGGCAGCCAGGCCGGTTGCACCGCAGCGGCCACCAGCAGCACCTGCAGCTGGGTGGACACACAAGACAGCAGGCCACCACCGGCCAGCAACCGCACGTCGGCAGGTCGCTCGCGCACCGCCAGTCCCAGCGTGGCAATGGTGGCCGTGCTGGAAACAAAGCCCGAAGCGAGCGCCGAAAACGCCACCGCGTGCCGCGCCTGCAGCAAGCGGCGGCTCAGGTGGGCCAGCGACTGCACACCCAGCAGCAAGGCCACCAGCTGCACTATTCCCTGCGGGTTGAGCACCGGCCCCCACAGCGGCCGGTTGGGCACCAGCGGCAGCGCCATCAGCACCAGCGCCGCCAGGATGATGCCGTCGCGCACCTCGCCCGGGCTGAGCCACTGGCTGGCAAAGTGGTGCAGCCGCTGGCGGCCCGCCAGCAAACCCGTCAGGCCCACCGCCGTGGCCGCCGCCAGCGGCAGGCTCCAAGCGCAAAGCACCCCGATCAGGTAGGTCAGCAGCAGCGCCACTTCGGTGGTCGCGCCGGGGTCGTCCGAGCGGTCGCGCCAGTAGGCCATGGCCGCCAGAGCTGCCACCAGCGCCGCACCCGTCACCACCAGCCCGGCCAGCTGGGTGAGCGCGGCCAGGGCGCCGACCACACAGGTCAGCGCAAAGGTGCGCAAACCGGCAAACGCTCGGTGGGGACCGCTGCCCTTGCGCCGTTCCCGCTCAACGCCGATCAGCAAACCGCAGCCCAGCGCCGCGGCCAGCACGGCCACCGCACCGGCCGGATCGGCGGGCAAGCCCATGGCGGCGGTTTCGGAATTGAACATCGGGTTGTGGGCCGTTGCGGGCGCTCATAGGCGGGTTGTCATGTGGCGGCGCCACAATAGCGCCATGCACAAGACCCCCGACTTTACCGCCCCGGTTTTCTTTCGCGAACCCGCCGCTGCGCTCGCGCAGGTGCAACGCATCTACCGTGACAACGTCGAATTTCTGCGCAGTGCCATGCGCGGCTTTGTGGCGGGAGAAGATTTCAGCAGTGCGCGCGTGCGCGCCTGCTACCCGTTTGTGCGGCTGCACACCCACAGCGTGTCGCACCAGGGCACGGGGCCACAGAGTCGCCTGAGCTACGGTTTTGTGGCTGGCCCTGGCCGGTTTGAAACCACCCTCACCCGGCCCGACCTGTACGCCCACTACCTGCTCAGGCAGTTTGAACTGCTGCTGGCCAACCACGGGGGCGAGCTTGAAGTGGGCACCAGCACCCAGCCCATTCCCATTCACTTCTCGTTTGCCGAACACGACCATGTGGAAGGCAGCCTGAGCGCGCAGCGCCGCGCCCTCATGCGCGACGTGTTTGACCTGCCCGACCTGGCCGCCATGGACGACGGCATTGCCAACGGCACGCACGAGCCGCGCCCCGGTGAGGCCCAGCCGCTGGCCCTGTTCACCGCGCCGCGGGTCGACTATTCGTTGCAGCGCCTGCGCCACTACACCGGCACCGCGCCCGAGTGGTTTCAAAATTTCGTGCTGTTCACCAACTACCAGTTCTACATCGACGAGTTCATCCGCCTCGGCCATGCCGAGATGGCCAAGCCCGACAGCGAGTACATCGCCTTCGTGGAGCCCGGCAACGTGGTGACACGCCGCGTCGATCTGCCCCAGGAAACAGGCGACGACCTGGGCGCCCCACCCCCACGCCTGCCGCAAATGCCGGGCTACCACCTCATGCGCGCCGACCGCAGCGGCATCACCATGGTCAACATCGGCGTGGGCCCGGCCAACGCCAAAACCATCACCGACCACATCGCCGTGCTGCGCCCGCACGCCTGGCTCATGCTTGGCCACTGCGCCGGCCTGCGCAACAGCCAGCAACTGGGCGACTACGTGCTGGCCCACGCCTACGTGCGCGAAGACCATGTGCTCGACGAAGAACTGCCGCTGTGGGTGCCCATTCCGGCGCTGGCCGAAATCCAGGTGGCGCTGGAAGCCGCCGTGGCCGACGTCACCGGCGTGGCCTCCGCCGAACTCAAGCGCATCATGCGCACCGGCACCGTGGCCAGCACCGACAACCGCAACTGGGAACTGCTGCCCGACAACAAGCCCCAGCGCCGCTTCAGCCAGAGCCGCGCCGTGGCGCTCGACATGGAAAGCGCCACCATCGCCGCCAACGGCTTCCGGTTTCGCGTGCCCTACGGCACCCTGCTGTGCGTGAGCGACAAACCGCTGCACGGCGAGATCAAGCTGCCCGGCATGGCCAACCACTTCTACCGCGAGCGGGTGGACCAGCACCTGCGCATCGGCATCCGCGCCGTGGAACTGCTGCGCCAAGGCGGCGTGGGCCAGTTGCACAGCCGCAAGCTGCGCAGCTTTGCCGAAGTCGCGTTTCAATAAGCCCCGCAAGGCAGAAGACCCATGAACGACATTGCGCTGCGACTTCAGCAGGACACAGGCCTGGAGCTTTGGCTCGTCACGTTGCTGGCCATTGGCTTCTTGACGCTGCTGGCCAACCAGGCCGTGCGCCTGTTGCTCAGGCACGCCGCCCGCTGGACCCAGCACACCGCCAACCACTGGGACGAAGCGCTGCTGACCGCCGCCAGCAAACCGCTGCGGCTGATTTTGTGGCTCATCAGCCTGGGCTGGATGGCCCGGGTGCTCAACACCCAATGGCCCAACCCCGAGCTGCTGGCCGACGCACTGCAATGGCGCAACATCGGCATCGTGGTCTGCGTGGCCTGGATGCTCTGGCATTTTGTGGGCGAGGTCACGCAAACCAGCATCCAGCGCGGCACCCGAGACGGTGGCGACTTCGACGTCACCACCGCCACCGCCCTGAGCAAGCTGGTGCGGCTGGTGGTGTTTGTGGTCACGGTCATGACCATCGCCCACACGCTGGGCTTTCAGATCGGCGGCCTGCTGGCCCTGGGCGGTGTGGGCGGTATTGCCGTGGGCCTGGCCGCACGCGATCTGCTGGCCAATTTCTTCGGCGGCCTCACCATCTACCTCGACCGCCCGTTCAGCGTGGGCGACTGGATTCGCTCGCCCGACAAGAGCCTGGAAGGCACGGTGGAATACATCAGCTGGCGCCACACCCGCATCCGCGCCTTCAACAAAAACCCCATTTACGTGCCCAACGCCGTGTTCACCACCATCGTGGTGGAAAACCCCTCGCGCATGAGCCACCGCCGCCTGAAAGAAACCCTGGGCCTGCGCTACGACGACTTCGCGCAGGTGGAAGGCGTGGTGGCCGATATCAAGGCCATGCTGCTCGCCCACGAGGGTATCGACACCACGCAAACGCTGATCGTGAACTTCAACGGCTTCGGCGCCAGCTCGCTCGACATCATGATCTACGGCTTCACCAAGACCACCGTCTGGGTCGAATTCCACGCCATCAAGCAAGACGTGCTGCTGCGCATCGGCCACATCGTGGCGGCACACGGCGCTGAAATTGCTTTTCCCACCCAGACGCTGCACCTGGCTGGAAGCGCAGCAGACCCTCGGCCCGATGCCGAGGCCCCACCGCGTGCAACCCCTTGAAGACGGCTACCGCCCTGGCGGCTTGACGCCCCCGGTGCTTTACCGGAACTTCACCCCACGCTCACGCTCTGTTGTGTGCGCTTGCGCACAATGGAGGCGCTGCATACAACGTATGCTGAATGAACAACATGAACTCCCTATTGACTCCCCCCTCACAGAACCGGCGGCCGGGCCTGGCTGTGGCCCTGCTGGCTGGTGTGCTGCTGTCGGGCTGCGCCAGCCTGGCGCGGCCCGACGCGGCCTTGCCTGAAACCCCCACGCCCGCCGCGTGGTCTGGCGCGGCCACGCCAGCGGCTCCGGGGCAAGCCGCCACCGATCTGGCGCTCTGGTGGCAGCGCTTCAACGACCCCACACTCACCACGCTGGTGACCGAAGCCCTGCAAGCCAACACCACCGCGCGCAGCGCGCAGGCGGCGCTGCTGCAAGCGCGTGCGCAGCGCGATGTGCAGCAAGCGGGCATGGGGCCTTCGGTGGGGGCCTCGGGCTCGGCGCGGCGCGGCAAGTCGGGTGGCAACGACGCCACCAACAGCTTTCAGGCCGGGTTTGACGCCAGCTGGGAGCCCGATGTGTTTGGCGGCAACCGCGCCGCGCTGAGCGCGAGCGAGGCCGAGGTGCAAGCGTCTGCCGCGAGCCTGGCCAACGTGCAGGTGTCGTTGGCGGCCGAGGTGGCGGTGACCACCATTGAACTGCGCAGCCTGCAGACGCGGCTGGCCATTGCCCGCCGCAACCTGGCGGCGCAAACCGAAACGCTGCAAATCACGCGCTGGCGCGGCCAGGCGGGCCTGGTGTCGTCGCTGGACGTGGAACAGGCCGTGGCCGCCAGTGAACAAACGGCGGCGCAAATTCCGGCGCTGCAAACCAGCATCACCCAGGCGCTGAACAGCCTGGCGGTGTTGACCGGCCAGGCTCCGGGCGCACTGCAAGGCCGGCTGGCCACCGCCGCCCCGGTGCCGCAAGCGCCGACCGAGCTGGCCCTGGCCCTGCCGGCCGAAACGCTGCGCCAGCGGCCCGATGTGCGCACCGCCGAGTACCGCGTGAGCGCCGCCCTGGCGCGCGTGGCGCAGGCCGACGCGGCGCGCTACCCCAGCTTTCGGCTCAGCGGCTCGCTGGGCCTGAGCGCGCTCACGCTGGGTGCGCTGACCAACGGCGCGTCGGTGGCCAACTCGTTGCTGGCCAGCGTGTCGGTGCCGCTGTTTGACGGTGGCGCGGCCCGCGCCCAGGTGCGCTCGCAAGAGGCTGCACTGGAGCAGGCCCGCCTGGGCTACCAGACCACGGTGCTGACCGCGCTGAAAGACGTGGAAGACGCGCTGGTTTCGCTGCAAGGCAACCGCGAGCGCCTGGCCCGGCTGCAGGCCGCCAGCGCAGCGGCGGTCAACGCCGAGCTGCTGGCGCGCCAGCGCTACGAAAGCGGGCTGATCGACTTCCGCGCCGTGCTGGACACCCAGCGCACGCTGCTGTCCACCCAGGACAGCGTGGCCAGCACCCAGGCCACCCTGAGCGCCGACATGGTGCGCCTGTACAAGGCCCTGGGCGGCGGCTGGGCCGGCCCCGCCAAGGCCGATCGCGCAGCCGATGCGAGCCCTTCTGACGGTCTCACCACCAGCCCCATGGCCCGCCCTGCCGCCAGCCGCTGAGTCCGCCCAACCCCACACCGTTTCTTGCCCATGACCACCCCGAACACTCCCACCCCGGCGGCTCCGAACAAAGCGGCGGCCAACCTCAACACCTTGCTGGGCGACGACAAGCCAGCGCCATGGTGGCAACGCCCGTCGCTCTGGCTGGGCGTGGCTGCCGTGCTGGTGGCGGCGGGTGGCATCTACTACTGGCAGGCGCAAAAGCAGACCAGCGCCGCACCGGTCTACGTGACCGAAGCCCTGCGCAAGGGCAACCTCACGCTCACCGTGTCGGCCAACGGCACGCTGCAGCCCACGCGTGCGGTGAACATTGGCAGCGAACTGTCGGGCACGGTCAAGCGCGTGCTGGTGGACGTCAACGACCGCGTGAAAACCGGCCAGGTGCTGGTGGAGCTGGACACCGCCAAGCTCAACGACCAGGTGCTGCGCTCTAGCGCGGCGCTGGCGGCGTCGCAGGCCCAGCTGGCCCAGGCCCAGGCCACGGTGAAAGAAGCCCAGTCCAACCTGGCGCGTTTTGAAGAGGTGGCGCGCCTCTCAGGCGGCAAGGTGCCGTCGGCTGCCGAGCTGGACACCGCCCGCGCTGCCGTGGAACGCGCCGTGGCCTCTGAGGCCAGCGCACGCGCCAACGTGGCCAGCGCGCGCGCCACGCTCGCCACCGACGAAACCAACCGGTCCAAAGCCTCGATCCGCTCGCCGATTGACGGCGTGGTGCTCTCGCGCTCGGTGGACCCGGGCAACGCCGTGGCGGCTTCGCTGCAGGCCGTCACGCTGTTTTCGGTGGCCGAAAACCTGTCGCAACTGCGGCTGGACGTGAACGTGGACGAGGCCGACGTAGGCTCAGTGAAAACCGGCCAGAAAGCCAGCTTCACCGTGAGCGCCTACCCGTCGCGGCGCTACCCGGCCACCATCAACCGCGTGGCTTTTGGCTCCACCAAGACCGACAACGTGGTGACCTACGTGACCACGCTCGACGTGGACAACACCGACCTGAGCCTGCGTCCGGGCATGACGGCAGCGGCCACCATCGTGGCCGTCGAACGCAATGGGGTGCTGCTGGTGCCCAACACGGCGCTGCGCTTCTCGCCCACCACCACCACGGACAACGGCGCCGCGGCGGCGCCGAGCAGCAGCATCTTGTCCAAAATGATGCCGCGCATGCCCCGCAGCACCACCCCGCGCAGGGCCACCGAAACCAACGGCGGCGCGCCGGGCCTGCGGCAGATCTGGGTGCTCAAAGACGGCCAGGCCGTGGCGCAGGCCGTGAAGACCGGCATCAGCGATGGCCGCAACACCGAGGTGAGCGGCGAGGGCTTGAGCGAAGGCATGGCCATCATCACCGACCAGCGCAATGGAGTCAGGCCATGAGCGATGCCGACCGACCCCTGATCCGGCTGCGCGGCGTCACCAAGGTGTACGGCGAAGGCAGCACCGCGTTTCAGGCGCTCAAAGGGGTGGACCTGGACATTCAGGCCGGTGACTTTGTGGCCATCATGGGCCCCAGCGGCTCGGGCAAATCCACCGCCATGAACACGCTGGGCTGCCTGGACACGCCCACCACCGGCACCTACGAGTTTCAGGGCGTGCAAGTGCAGTCGCTCAGCCGCGACCAGCGCGCCCGCCTGCGCCGGCGCTACCTGGGCTTTGTGTTCCAGGGCTTCAACCTGCTGGCGCGCACCTCAGCCCAAGAAAACGTGGAACTGCCGCTGATTTACCGCGGTGAGCCGGCCGCCGAACGCCACGCGGCCGCTGCCCGCGCGCTCGACTCGGTGGGCCTCAAAGGCTGGGAACACCACACGCCGGCCGAGCTCTCGGGCGGGCAACAGCAGCGCGTGGCCATTGCCCGCGCCATCGTCACGCAGCCCGCCGTGCTGCTGGCGGACGAGCCCACCGGCAACCTGGACACGCAGCGCAGCAAAGAAATCATGGAACTGATCTGGCGCCTCAACGCCGACCACGGCATCACCGTGCTCATGGTCACCCACGAGGCCGAGATGGCGGCGTACGCCAAGCGCATCGTGCGTTTTGTCGACGGCGTGGTGGCCAGCGACACGCCCAACCCGCACCCCGCCGGTCTGCACGAAGCCACAACCCCAACCAGCGCCGAGGTGCACTGACCATGTGGCTCAACACCTTGCTGCTGGCGCTGCGCTCCATTCGGCGCAACCTCATGCGTTCGTTCCTCACCATCCTGGGCATCGTCATTGGCGTGAGCGCGGTGATCACCATGGTGACGCTGGGCAACGGCGCCACGCTGGCCATACAAAACCAGATTTCGGGCCTGGGCACCAACCTGCTGCAGGTGCGCCCCGGGCAGCGCATGGGCCCGGGCGGCAGTGGCGCCAGCGTGCCCGCCTTCAAAGACACCGACGCCGACGCCATTGCCAGCCAGATCGGCGGCATTCTGGCGGTGGCGCCCGAAGCGCGCACCGGCTCCACCGTGGTGGCCAACGGCCGCAACTGGACCAGCAGCATCATCGGCAGCACCAACGAATGGCTGATCACCGGCAACTGGAAACTCAGCGAAGGCCGCGGCTTCAGCGACGACGAACTGCGCGCCGGCTCGGCCGTGTGCATCGTCGGTGAAACCGTGCGGCGCGAGCTGTATGGCCAGCGCCCCGCCCTGGGCGACCAGCTGCGCGTCAAACAGATTTCCTGCGAAATCATCGGCATCCTGGCGTCCAAAGGCCAAGGCGCTTTTGGCAACGACCAGGACGACATGGTGCTGGTGCCCCTGAAAACCCTGCAGCGCCGCCTGACCGGCAACACCCGCGTGAACACGCTGCTGGTGTCCATGGCCGACGGCAGCGACGCCAACCGCGTGAAGGCCGGCATCACCCAGCTGCTGCGCGAACGCCGCAAACTGGCCGACACCGACGAAGACAACTTCAACGTGCTCGACACCAAGCAGCTGGCTGAAACGCTCTCGGGCACCACCAAGGTGCTGACCACGCTGCTGGGCGCCGTGGCCGCCGTGAGCCTGCTGGTGGGCGGCATCGGCATCATGAACATCATGCTGGTGAGCGTGACCGAGCGCACCCGAGAAATTGGCCTGCGCCTGGCCATTGGCGCGCTGGAGCGCGAGGTGCTGCTGCAGTTCCTCATAGAAGCGGTGGTGCTGGCCGCGCTGGGCGGGCTGATCGGCATCGTGCTGGCCACGGCGGCGTCGATCGGCTTGTCGGCGGTGATGAACGTGCCCTATGTGTTCAACCCCGGCGTGAACCTGCTGAGCTTCGTTTTTTCAGCCGGCATTGGCGTGCTGTTTGGCTACTTTCCGGCGCGGCGCGCGGCGCGGCTGAACCCGATCGACGCGCTGCGCCACGAGTGAGCGCGCTGGCGCTCAGCGCCCCGCGTACATCCACTGCCGCGACCACGGCAGGCCTTGCGACGGCTGACCCGCCGGGCGGCACAGCACCTGGTAGATCGACACCTCGTCGTTGTCAAAAGCCCAGGCGCAGCCGGCCAGGTACACGCGCCAGATGCGCCAGCGGCGCTCATCCACCAGCGGCTTGATGCGCTCGGTGTGGGCCTCAAACGCATCGGCCCACAGTTGGGTGGTGCGCTGGTAATGGCGGCGCAGGTTTTCCACGTCAAACGCTTCCAGCCCGCCTTCTTGCAAGCAACGCAGCACGGTGCCAATGTGCGGCAGCTCACCACGCGGAAACACGTAGCGGTCAATGAAATGCCCGCCACCATGGCGGGTTTCGCCGTCCAGGGCATCGGTGCTGGTGATGCCGTGGTTCATGGCCCAGCCGTCGGGCTTGAGCAGCTGGCGCATGTGCCCAAAGTACGGCGTCAGGTGGTCCAGCCCCACGTGTTCAAACATGCCGACGCTGGTGATGCGGTCAAACGGCGCGTCGCTCACGTCGCGGTAGTCCTGCAGCCGAATGTCGATGCGGTCTTGCAGCCCAGCGGCGCGCACGCGCTCGCGTGCCAAGTCGTACTGGTTTTGCGACAGCGTCACGCCCACGCACTGCGCGCCAAAGTGCTGCGCAGCGCGCAACACCAGCGCACCCCAGCCGCAGCCAATGTCCAGCAGCCGCTGGCCGGGCTGCAGCCGGATCTTGTTCAGGATGTGGTCGATCTTCTTGGCTTGCGCAGCGTCCAGCGTCTCGTCGCCCTGCTCGAAATACCCGCACGAATACACCATGCCCTCGCCCAGCCACTGCGCGTAAAACGCGTTGGACACGTCATAGTGGTACTGAATGGCCTCGCTGTCGCTCTCGCGCGTGTGGCCAAAGCGGCGCCGGATGCGCCCCATCAGCCTGTGGGGCATGCCTTCAGGCTCGGCCGTTTCGGCCAGCCGGTGTGCCACCGCCAGCATGTCGGCCAGCGGGCCGTCCACGTCGATCAGGCCCTCCACATAGGCCTGGCCCAGCGTGTCCAGCCCGGGGTCTATCAGCAGCGGCAGGGCCGCGGGGTCACGCACCCGTATTTCCACCTGCGGCCGTTCAAACTCGCCGAGCACCAGCGAAGACGCACCGCGCTCACCCCAGCTCAGCCGCACCGGCAGGTTCACCCGCGTCTTGACCCGTTTGGCCCAGGGCAACAAGGCATGTTCCAAGATCGATCCCATCGGTACCGCTCCTCGTGCATCTGACGAACCGCTTTTTTAACGAAACCCGCCCGGTTTGTGAACCCCTGGGCCGCCCAGCGCCGCCGCCTCGCTTGAGCGGGCGCAACGCGGTTGCAATGGGTGCCCCTGCCAGCACAGCATGTAAGCGCTGCCTTATATTCAGCGGACTCACAGGAACTCGCCAACCCCAGGCGGCTCCTACACCGCCACGCCTTACTAACCGACCACCCGTGATGTTGTCCACCCCGTTCAAAACCGCCGCCACCCACCCCGCAGCATTCGGGCGGTTCAGCGGCTGGCTCGCTGCCTGCTTGCTGGCCTGGACGGTGGCGGTGCTGCTGGCGCCCAGCGCGCAAGCGCAGGGTTTGCTGTCGGCCACGGCAAACACCACGGTGGTGCAAACCGAGCAGGTGCGCGCCGAGTTGCTGGCACACGCGCCCGACGGCGCTGCACCGGGCCAAACGGTGTGGGTCGGCCTGCAGCTCACCCACCAGCCGCATTGGCACACCTACTGGAAAAACTCGGGCGACTCGGGCCTGCCCACCGAACTGCAGTGGACACTGCCCGCCGGCGTGCGCGCGGGCGACATCGCCTGGCCCACCCCCCGCAAATTCCCGCTCGGCACCTTGGCCAACTACGGCTTTGATGGCACCGTGCTGCTGCCCGTGCCCCTCACCATCGAGCCGGGCTTTGCCGGCACCCATGTCGACGTGAAGCTCTACGCCGCCTGGCTGGCCTGCCGGCAAGAATGCATTCCCGAAGAAGGCAACTTCACGCTGCGTATTCCCGTGCAGGGCTCCACCGCGCTGCACGGTTTGGCCTTTGAAGCCGCGTGGGCCGCCGCCCCCGCCAGCCAGCCGGCAGCCGGCAGCACCCTCGCGCCCGAAGCCGGCTGGCTCAACGTGTCGCTGGCCGGCCTGCCCGCCGCCTGGCGCGGCCAGCCGCTGGAGTTTTTCCCTGAAACCACCGGTCTCATTGAACCCGGCGCCGCCTGGACCCAAGCCTGGACCGGCGAGCGCTGGACCGCCCGGGTACCGCTCTCGCCGCACCGTGCCGACAGCCCGGCCCAGGTGCCGCTGGTGGTGGCGCTGGCCAACCCGCCGGGCTCAGGCCCTGGCAGCCCCGGTGTGCGGCTGGATGTGCCGGTGCAAGGCGCCTGGCCTGCCGCTGCCCCGCTGCCCGCCGCCGTGCCCGACGCCCTGCAAGCGGCGCTCGACGCCAACGCCGCCCGCGCCGCCACCGCGCCGGCAGCGCCCAGCGGCCCACCCATCACGATCTGGGCCGCGCTGCTCGGCGCACTCATTGGCGGCGCCATCCTCAACCTCATGCCCTGCGTGTTCCCGGTGCTGGCCATCAAGGTGCTGGCGTTTGCCCAACATGCC
This sequence comes from Hydrogenophaga sp., assembly GCF_965657535.1. GTDB lineage: Bacteria > Pseudomonadota > Gammaproteobacteria > Burkholderiales > Burkholderiaceae_C > Hydrogenophaga. The sequence goes on from NZ_CBFHOP010000007.1 coordinate 99,863, forward strand.
GACGACCGCGCTGCCCACCGCGCCAACGGCCTGGCGTACACCGCCGGCGTGGTGCTGTCGTTTCTGGCGCTGGGCGGCCTGTTGCTGGGCTTGCGCGCGGCTGGCGAGCAGCTGGGCTGGGGCTTTCAGCTGCAAAGCCCCGGTGTGGTGGCCGCGCTGGCGGTGCTGTTTACTTTGATCGGCCTGAACCTCGCCGGCCTGTTTGAATTTGGCAGCGTGCTGCCCAGCCGCGTGGCCAGTCTGCAGGCGAAAAACCCCACCGCCGATGCGTTCCTGACCGGCGTGCTCGCCACCGCCATCGCCTCGCCCTGCACCGCGCCGTTCATGGGCGCCTCGCTGGGCCTGGCCATTGGCTTGCCCACGGTGCAGGCGCTGGCCGTGTTCGGCATGCTGGGCCTGGGCATGGCCTTGCCCTACCTGGCCGCCAGCTGGTGGCCGGCCATCGCCCGTGCGCTGCCCCGCCCCGGTGCCTGGATGAACACCTTCCGCCAGCTCATGGCCTTTCCCATGTTTGCCACCGTGGTCTGGCTGCTGTGGGTGCTGGGCCAGCAAAGCGGCATTGACGGTGCAGCCGCCCTGCTCCTGCTGCTGGTGGTGCTGGCGCTGCTGGTGTGGGCGCTGGGCCTGCGCGGCAAGGGCCGCAGCGTGCTGGCGGGCTTGTCGCTCGCGGGCCTGCTCTGGCTGGGCTGGGCTGTGGGCCCCAACGTGACCCGCATGGCCGACGCCGCACCCGGTGCCGCCGTGGCCACCGCTGTGGAGGGCCTGAGCTGGCAGGCCTGGAGCCCCGAACGCCAGGCCGCCCTGCTGGCCGAAGGGCGCCCCGTGTTTGTCGACTTCACCGCCGCCTGGTGCGTGACCTGCCAGTACAACAAACGCACCACCCTGGCCGACGCCAGCGTGCTCGCCGACATGGCCGCGAAAAACGTGGCCCTGCTGCGCGCCGACTGGACCCGCCGCGACCCCACCGTGACCGCCGCGCTGGCCAGCCTGGGCCGCAACGGCGTGCCGGTCTACGCCCTGTACAACAACGGCCGGGCGCCCAGCGTGCTGTCCGAGGTGTTGCGTGTGGACGAGGTCCGAGAGGCCCTGAAAGCGCTGTAACGCCAACCCACTGGACACTTGCCAAGCCACCGTTCTTCTGCTGTTCCAAGGAGTCAGACCATGCTGCAACGCCGCCAATTCACCTTGAGTGCGACCGCCCTGGGCGCCCTTGCCCTGCCCGCCAGCCTGCTGCCGCGCCGGGCGCTTGCGGCCAGTGTGGGCCAGCCCGCGCCCGACTTCACGCTCAGCGACACCGCCGGCAAACCCGTGAAGCTGTCGCAATACAAGGGCAAGCCCGTGGTGCTGGAATGGAACAACCCCGGCTGCCCCTTTGTGCGCAAGCACTACCAGGGCAACATGCAGGCGCTGCAAAAAGCATTCACCGCTCAAGGCGTGGTGTGGCTCGCCGTGAACTCCACCCGCGACGACAGCGCCGACCACATGAGCCCGGCCCAGCTGGCCCGCTGGATGACCGAGCAAAAAGCCAGCCCCACCGCCACCCTGATGGACGAAGCCGGCACCGTGGGCCAGGCCTACGCCGCCCGCGTCACGCCGCACATGTATATCGTTAACGCGCAAGGCTTGCTGGTGTACGCCGGCGCTATTGACAGCATCCCGTCGGCCCGCGTGGCCGACATTGAGAAAGCCACCAACTTCGTGCGCCAGGGCCTGAACGAACTGCTATCAGGCAAGCCCGTCAGCACCCCCACCAGCCAGGCCTATGGCTGCAGCATCAAATACAAAAACGCCGCTGCATGAAACACACCACCCAACCACCGCTCATCACCCGCCGCACCCTGGGCCTGCTGGGCGCGGCCGCGCTGGCCCTGGCCGCCGGCTGCTCGGCTGAAGCCACCCCAGACCCCCTGCGCGTCAGCCTGGAAGAAGGCCGCCAACTGTTTGAAAGCAAACAGGTCGTCATGTTCGACATCCGCGAACCCGACGAACACGCCACCGGCGTGGCCAACGGCGCGCGGCTGCTGCCCATGTCGCAGCTCAACCAGCGCGCCGGCGAAATCCCCAAAGACCCGGCGCAACCCGTGCTCATCATCTGCAACACGCAAAACCGTTCCAGCAAAGTGGTGCAAGCCATGAAAGACGCCGGCTGGACCAACGTGCGCTACGTGCACGGCGGCATGAGCGACTGGGCCCAGAAAGGCTGGCCCATGGTCAAGCCGTTTGGGCTGCCAACGTCTTGAGCGCGCAAGCGGGGCGGCCTCACGCCGCCCTCTGATACGCGCGCCATGGGCCACGCCACAGCCTGTGCCCTGCGCCACATCAAACCGCAGGCCCGACCCCTCGCGGGATAATCGGCGCTTCTCCTCGACCGCAACCGGATACCCCCATGAGCTTTGCCCCCCTGCAGAACGACACCTTTTTGCGCGCTTGCCTGCGCCAGGCCACCGACTACACGCCCGTGTGGCTGATGCGCCAGGCCGGGCGCTACCTGCCCGAATACCGCGCCACGCGGGCGCAGGCCGGCAGCTTCATGGGGCTGGCGACCAACGTGGACTACGCCACCGAAGTGACGCTGCAGCCGCTGGAGCGCTATGCGCTGGACGCCGCCATTTTGTTTTCGGACATCTTGACCGTGCCGGACGCGATGGGCCTGGGCTTGTCGTTCGCCCTGGGCGAAGGCCCGAAATTCCAGAAGACGGTGCGCACCGAAGCCGACGTGGACGCGCTGGCCGTGCCCGACATGGAGAAGCTGCGCTACGTGTTTGACGCGGTGACCAGCATCCGCAAGGCCCTGAACGGCCGCGTGCCGCTGATCGGTTTTTCGGGCAGCCCCTGGACGCTGGCCTGCTACATGGTCGAAGGCGGCGGCTCGGACGACTACCGCGCCGTCAAGACGCTCATGTACAGCCGCCCCGACCTGATGCACCGCATTCTGGCGATCAACGCCGACGCCGTGGCCGCCTACCTGAACGCGCAGATTGACGCCGGCGCGCAGGCCGTGATGGTGTTTGACAGCTGGGGCGGTGTGCTGGCCGACGGCAAGTTCCAGCAGTTCAGCCTGGCCTACACCAAGCGCGTGCTGGCGCAGCTCAAGCGCGAACACGCAGGCGTGGTCATTCCGCGCATTGTGTTCACCAAGGGCGGTGGCCTTTGGCTGGACGACATGAAAGACCTGGACTGCAACGCGCTGGGCCTGGACTGGACGGTGAACCTGGCCCGCGCCCGCGCACAGGTGGGCGAAGGCGCCAACGGCAAGGCGCTGCAGGGCAACATTGACCCCAACGTGTTGTTTGCCCAGCCCGCGCAAATTGACGCCGAAGTGGCCGCCGTGCTGGAAAGCTTTGGCAAGCCACACCAGGGCCCCGGCGTTGGCGCCACGCACATCTTCAACCTCGGCCACGGCATCAGCCAGTTCACGCCCCCCGAGCACGTGTCGGCCCTGGTGGACGCGGTGCACAGCCATTCCAAACGCCTGCGCGTGCAGGGCTGAAGCGGTCTGAGCGGTGGTGCGGGCGGGCGCAAGGCTTGCCCAGCACTGCGCCAGACCTTGGCGGCCCTGAACACCGACCCGCCAACAGACCGGAAAACAACCCAAAAGAGCGGCTTAACACAAAATCAGCAAAAAACCAGGCTTGACAGGACGCACTTATGCACAAAATTCTGGTTGCGGTGCGCCATACCAGCCGGTACCAGACGGCCCGCCAAGGCAAGCCCGGCCACACCGCTAAGTCATTGATTCGTATAGCGTTTGCCAGGTTGCTTTTTAAAAGGGCAGTTTAAGTAAACCCTTGATTTGTAAGGCCTCCAGCGGCCCAAACACAATCTATCAACAAAGTTATCCACAGAAGCTCTGGATATGTCCAGATGCACTGTCAAATCAAGGACTTACGCCGCTTTCCGACAGTTGGACTGAGGAAAGGCCGCTAAGCGGGGTGCGCCACCTGCCCTGGGGCGTGTCTGGCGCCACGGGAAAATTCCATAGACGTGAAATCGAACCAGCCCAACGCCGTGCCGCCCGTAAAAATGCACCGCTGTAGGGTTTTTAATGCCAAGGACTTCATTCGTCGGCGAACGCTTAGCACAGAAAAAGGCCAAACCCGGACTTGACAAGCTGCAGTTATGCACAAATTTTTGCACCCCCTCTGACTTGTCCTGTACCTGCCCCAGTCGCACCCACCGGGGGGTATAAGATGACACAAGTTGTTGATTTATATAGGCTTTGCTTTTCTGCCCTTTAAAAAGGCAATTTAAGTAAGCCCTTGATTTGCAAGGCCTCCAGGGGCTCCAACACAAGCTATCCACAAAGTTATCCACAGAATCTCTGGATATGTCGGGATGCACTGTCAAATCAACGACTTACGCCGCTTTCCGACAGTTCGACTGAAGAAGAACCGCTAAACATGACTTTCTGGCCCAACGTGGTCGTGGCCACCCCAGCCCACAGCGGTGTGGGTGCCAGCCTCAGTTATCGAAGTGAGCTGTTGCTCGCGCCGGGCACGCTGGTGCGCGTGCCGCTGGGCAAGCGCGAGGTGCTGGGTGTGGTGTGGGAATGCAGCACCGAGCCACCCGAAGGCCTGACCGAAGCGCAGACCAAGGCGGTGGCAAGCGTGCTGGAAGGCCTGCCGCCGCTGAACCCGCGCTGGCGCCAGCTGGTGAAATTTGCGGCCCAGTATTACCAGCGCAGCCTGGGCGAGGTGGCCATGGCCGCGCTGCCGCCGCAGCTGCGTGAGCTGAGCAACGAGCAACTGGCGCGCCGGCTGAAGCGGCGCGCCAAGGCCAGCGCTTCTGCGGCGCCCGAGGCCGGCGCAACCACCCCTGGCACCGCGGCCAACGGCCACGACCTGAGCGACGAGCAGCACCAGGCGCTGGCCGCGCTGCACAGCGCCCAGGCGCCGGTGCTGCTGTATGGCGCCACCGGCAGTGGCAAGACCGAGGTGTATTTGCGCGCCACCCGCCAGGTGCTGGATACCGCCACGCCCGAAGGCGACAGCCCCACCCAGGTGCTGGTGATGGTGCCCGAGATCAACCTGACACCGCAGCTGGAGGCACGCTTTCGAGAGCGCTTTGAGCCGCTGTACGGCACGGACGCGGTGGTGTGCCTGCACAGCGGCATGACGCCCCCACAGCGCCTGAGCAGCTGGCTGGCCGCACACACCGGCGCCGCGCGCATTGTGCTGGGCACCCGCATGGCCGTGTTGGCCAGCCTGCCGGGGCTGCGGCTGATCGTGGTGGACGAGGAACACGACCCCAGCTACAAAAGCCAGGAGGGCGCGCGGTATTCGGCGCGCGACCTGGCGGTGTACCGGGCGAAGGTGGAGACGGAGGCGTTGGCCAAGGCCGCTCACCCCAGCCCTCTCCTGCCCGCGGGAGAAGTAGAACAACCCCGTTGCCATGTGGTGCTGGGCTCGGCCACACCGTCGCTGGAAAGCTGGTACGCCGCCGACCAAGGCCGCTATGTGCGCCTGGCCATGCCAGGGCGCATTGGCGGCGGCGCGCTGCCGCGCCTGCGCCTGGTGGACATGAACCACCAGCCCAAAGGCGCCGTGCTGGCACCACCGCTGGTGGCCGCCATGGCCGAGCGCATTGCTCGGGGCGAGCAGTGCATGGTGCTGCTGAACCGGCGCGGGTACGCCCCGGTGCTGGCCTGCCACGACTGCGGCTGGAAAAGCGCCTGCGCCCACTGCAGCGCCTACCGCGTGTTCCACAAACTCGACCGCACCCTGCGCTGCCACCACTGCGGCTTTACCGAACGCGTGCCCCGCGCCTGCCCCGACTGCGGCAACCTCGACATTTCTCCGGTAGGGCGCGGTACCGAGCAAATCGAAGAACACCTGAGCACCCTGCTGGCCGATGTCAAACGCCCCGACGGCAGCCCCGCCCGCGTGGCCCGCATGGACGCCGATTCCACCCGGCTCAAAGGCAGCCTGGAAGTGCAGCTCGCCACCATGCACAGCGGCGCTGTGGATGTGTTGGTGGGCACGCAAATGATTGCCAAGGGACACGACTTTCGCCGCATCACGCTGGTGGCCAGCGTGAACGCCGACAGCGCCCTGTTTGCCAGCGACTACCGCGCGCCCGAGCGTCTGTTTGCGTTGCTCATGCAGGCCGCTGGCCGCGCCGGGCGCGATGCCGCACACAGCGGCGCCAGCGAAATGTGGGTGCAAACCTGGTACCCGCAGCACCCGCTGTTTGCCACCCTGAAAAAGCACGACTACCCGGCCTTTGCCGCCGAACAGCTGACCGAACGCGAGCAGGCCGGCATGCCGCCCTACGGCTTTCAGGCCCTGCTGCGCGCCGACGCCCGCACGCAGGCGGCCGCGCAGGCTTTTTTGAACGGCGCCGCCCAGCAGAGCCTGGGCCTGCCCTACCGCGACGAGATCACCCTGTACCCCGCCGTGCCGCTCACCATTCAGCGCGTGGCCAATGTGGAACGCGCCCAGCTGTTGGTGGAAGCCGCTTCGCGCGGCGCGCTGCAGCGCTTTTTGTCGGCCTGGCAGGCGGTGCTGCTGGACTGCCGCAGCCTGCCCGAAGCGCGCGGGCTGATCCGCTTTGCCGTGGACGTGGACCCACTGGCGATTTGAAATGGCTCAGGCCGCAGGTGTCACGCCACAGTCACAGGCGCCCCGCACAATCCACCTGTGCCCAACGCCTGCGAGATAACAGGCGGCACACCACGGCCACCCAAGGGTGGCCGTTCCATTTGGGGCGCAGCCAACGTATTCCCCGGCGCACGACGAAAAAAAGCCCCCAGAGCCGAAACTGCGGGGGCTTGCGGGCCGACCACCGCGCACAGCGCGGAGCGTTCGCTTTACTTCACATCAAAGCGGTCCAGGTTCATCACCTTGGTCCAGGCGGCGGCAAAGTCGCGGACGAACTTGGCTTGCCCGTCGTTCTGGGCGTACACCTCGGCCAGTGCGCGCAGCTGCGAGTTGGAGCCGAAGGCCAAATCAACGCGGGTGGCGGTCCACTTCATGGCGCCGGTCTGGCGGTCGCGGCCTTCGTAGGCGTTGTCGCCGCTGGGCTTCCAGGCGGTGGACATGTCCACCAGGTTGACGAAGAAGTCGTTGCTCAACTGGCCGGGACGCTGGGTGAACACGCCGTGCTGCGAGCCGCCCACGTTGGCACCCAGCACACGCAGGCCCCCCACGAGCACCGTCATTTCGGGTGCGCTCAGGGTCAGCAGCTGCGCTTTGTCGAGCAGCATTTCTTCAGGCGCCACGCTGTAGGCTTTCTTGCGGTAGTTGCGGAAACCATCGGCCACCGGCGCCATCACGCTGAAAGACTCCACATCGGTCTGCTCCTGGCTCGCGTCGGTGCGGCCCGGGGTGAACGGCACGTCCACGGACTGGCCTGCGGCCCGGGCGGCGGCTTCCACCGCTGTACCACCGGCCAGCACGATCAGGTCGGCCAGCGACACCTGCTTGCCGCCAACTTGCGCAGCGTTGAAGGTGTTCTGGATGCCTTCCAGCACCGCCAACACCTTGGCGAGCTGCGCGGGCTGGTTGGCTTCCCAGTCTTTCTGCGGCGCCAGCCGAATGCGGGCGCCGTTGGCGCCGCCGCGCTTGTCGCTGCCACGGAAGCTGGACGCCGAAGCCCAGGCGGTGGACACGAGTTCGCCCACCGACAGGCCCGAGGCCAGCACCTGCGCCTTGAGGGCGGCGACGTCCTGCGCGTCGATCAGCGGGTGGGCGGCAGCGGGCACCGGGTCTTGCCAAATCAGGTCTTCGGCCGGCACTTCAGGGCCCAGATACAGGCTCTTCGGGCCCATGTCGCGGTGGGTCAGCTTGAACCAGGCGCGGGCATAGGCGTCGGCGAACTCGTCGGGGTTGGCCGCAAAGTGGCGCGAGATCTTTTCGTAGGCCGGGTCGAACTTGAGCGACAGGTCGGCCGTGGTCATCATGGGGCGGTGCTTTTTCGACGGGTCATGGGCGTCCACCACCATGTCTTCCTCAGCCACGTCTTTGGCCAGCCATTGGTGCGCGCCAGCCGGGCTTTTCACCAGCTCCCAGTCGTACTTGAGCAGCACCTTGAAGTAACCCATGTCCCAGGTGGTGGGGTTGGGTTTCCAGGCGCCTTCAATGCCGCTGGTGGTGGTGTCCGCGCCGTGGCCGGTGCCGTGCTGGTTGATCCAGCCAAAGCCCATTGCTTCCATGGGTGCAGCCTCTGGCTCAGGGCCCACCAGTTTGGGGTCACCGGCGCCGTGCGACTTGCCAAACGTGTGGCCACCGGCCACCAAGGCCACGGTCTCATAGTCGTTCATGGCCATGCGGGCGAAGGTTTCGCGCACGTCGTGACCAGACAGCACGGGGTCGGGGTTGCCGTCCGGGCCTTCAGGGTTCACGTAGATCAGGCCCATCTGCACAGCCGCCAGCGGGTTTTCCAGGTCACGGTCGCCGCTGTAGCGGCTGTTGGCCTTGTCGCTGGTGGCCAGCCATTCGGCTTCGGCGCCCCAGTAAATGTCTTCTTCAGGCTGCCAGATGTCGGCACGGCCGCCAGCGAAGCCGAAGGTCTTGAAGCCCATGGACTCCATGGCCACGTTGCCAGCCAGGATGTACAGGTCGGCCCACGAAATCGCGTTGCCGTATTTTTGCTTGACGGGCCAGAGCAGGCGGCGCGCTTTGTCGAGGTTGCCGTTGTCGGGCCAGCTGTTGATGGGTGCGAAGCGCTGGTTGCCGGTGCCGGCGCCGCCTCGGCCGTCGGCCGTGCGGTAGGTGCCGGCGCTGTGCCAGGCCATGCGAATAAACAGGCCGCCGTAGTGACCCCAGTCGGCTGGCCACCAGTCCTGGCTGTCGGTCATCAGCGCCACCAGGTCGGCTTTGAGCGCGGGGTAGTCGAGCGTTTTGAAGGCTTCGGCGTAGTCAAAGTCCGGGTCCATGGGGTTGGAAGCCGGGGCGTGCTGGTGCAGGATACCCAGGTTCAGCTGGTTGGGCCACCAGTCGGCGTTGGACTGCGCGCCTTGTGTGGCGCGTGCGCCGGCAGCGGCGTGAAACGGGCACTTGGCTTCGGTGTTGGGGTTGCTCATGGTGGGTCTCCAGTGGGTTGAACGGACTCGGTCAGCTTGCGAGCGCCAGTGCCGCCAAACGTTCCACGCAGTCGGCCACAAAAGCGGCGAGGGTGTCGTTGGTGTGCATGGCAGGGCTCCGGCAAGTGATCGAGTCCTCACTGTAGTCGCCCCCCGAGCATTTGACAAACCGATTGTTACTAGACAATCAATAGCCAAAACCTATGAAATCAGGTCGTCAGCGCGACCGCGACCGAAAAGGTGAAAAACGCGGCGGCAGTGGTCACCAGGATGATGCGGGCGATGCGCCCGTTGTCAGCCCCCAGGCGCTCGGCCAGCAGCGACACGTTGCTGGCGCTGGGCAGGGCCGACACCAGCACCATCACTGTGAGTGCAAAGCGGTCCAGCGGCACCCCGAGCTGAATGGCGGCCAGCCCCACCACCAGCACCAGCAGCGGGTGCAGCAGCAGTTTCATCAGCGCCACCGGCAAGTAGTCGCTCAGCGGCATGGGGTGGTTGGACTGCATTTGCGAACGCGCCAGCACCGCGCCAATGGTGAACAGCGCCACCGGTGAAGCCGCGTCGGCCAGCAGCCACACGGTTTTTTCCACCGGCCCCGGCAGCGTGAAGCTGGCGGCCGAGGCCGCCGCACCCAGCAAAATGGCCCAGGGCATGGGGTTGGTGACCACACCGCGCAGGGCTTTTTTACCGGCGTCCAGCATGGCCGCAGCGCCGTGGCCCTCGCCTTCGTCCAGCCGCGAGAGCGCCACGCACAGCGAACTCGTGATCACCATGTCCACCACGATCAACACGATCACCGGGCCCACGCTCTGCGGCCCCAGCAGCGCGGCCAGCAGCGGCACACCCATGAAACCCGTGTTGGGGAACGCCGCCACCAGCGCACCCAGCGAAGCGTCGTTCCAGCGGATGCGGCTGTTCATCGTCATGGCGATGGCAAAACCGACCATCACCAGCGCACACAGCAAATACACGCCGGCCACCGAGGCGTCGAGCAGCTGCGCTATGGGCGTGGTGGAGCCAAAGCGGTACAGCATGGCCGGCAAGGCAAAAAACAGCACAAAACCGTTCAGCCCCGGAATGGCCTCCAGCGGCAACATGCGCCGCCGCGCCGCCAGGAAACCGGCCAGTACAAGGGCAAAGAAGGGGAAGGTGACGAGCAGGATATTGAGCACGGGGGGCATTGTCTCAGTTGTGGTCGTGCCACGCCGCAGAGCGCGCCCACCGCACCAAACGTCTGGCCTGGGCCGTAGGCTGAAAAGTTAGGAGGCTGCGCGGCAGAAGGCCTTAGGGCTACGCTGAATCAGTCGAAAACGCCCAAAATTGAGCCTTTGTAAACCGATGACTTACGCGAGCCATTTCCACACATCAGGCACTTGTTCAGTGTTGCCTTAGAACGAGACGGATGGGAAAAGAGCCCCATTGGGCCCTGCTTTTGAGGACGGTGGCCGTCGCCACAGCCGGAAAAACCGAGGCGAAGTGGGCCTTTTCTCCATCCGTTGCAGCCCATGCGCTTCTGCCGCGCAGACTCCTAGCGCATGGCCTCGGTGCAGGCCCTGGCCACGCAAGACAGCCACAGCGAAGAGGTCGTGGCCATCTTGAAAGGCATACGGCCCGACACGCTGAACTTCGATCTGGCCGACATGGCCGACAGGCCGCTGACAACGCCAGCAGCACCCCGCAGAGTTCCGCCACGCGCACCGCGCTGGGCGCCCCGCTCTGGCCAGCATGCGCCGCCATCGGGGCCCAAACCAGCGCCACCGACACCGAGCCACCCGCCCAGTCGCCCCTGGGCGCAGGCCAGGCCCAGCCCCCGCGCCCGTCGCCAGCGCTGCGCCACCAGACCCAAGCCCGCGAGCGCGGCACGCCGTGGGTTACCACCACCATGCCAGCCGCCGCCAGGGCCAGGGCGGGTTTGTGTGGGTCAGCGGCCAGGGTTACAACGGCAGCTGGGTGGACGACGAACCGCAAGGCAAGTGCCAGCTGGGTTTTGCCAACGGCAACCGCTTTGAAGGCGATGTGGTGCGCGGCCAGCACCACGGCCAAGGCAGTTTTCGCTGGTCCAACGGGGACCACGGGGAAGGCGCATACGAAAACGGCGCCCAGGCCGCCGAGGGTGCGCTGGTGCGCAAAAACCCGTCCTGAAGGGGCGCCACCGCGCCGCCTGAACCGGCCCCTGACGCAAAACCTGCAACACATTGAGCCAACGCAGACCACAGCGGCTGCGCAGACGCCACAATGTGTCCATATGTACCAACGCATGCTGAAGCTTAGGCTCTCTGAACCCAATCCGGCATAGACCCAACCAAGAGGATCGGTACCTTGCCGAACAAGCCCGCACCGAAACACCCCGACCAAAGCACTGCCGCTGCGGCCCCTGCGCTGCCCAGCACCGAAGAGCCCGCATCCAGCGGCGCCGATCCAGGGCCCTGCGTGGCCGGCATCGGCGCGTCCGCCGGCGGGTACGACGCCATTCGCAACCTCTTTCGGGCCATGCCCAACGACACGGGCATTGGCTTCGTCATCGTTCAGCACCTCGACCCCTCGCACACCAGTCTGGCCGCCGAGCTGTTTGGCAAATGCACCAGCATGCCGGTGGTGCAAGCCACCGACGGCACGCGCATTGAAGCCAACCATGTGTACACCGCGCCGTCTGACAAAGAGGTGGCCGTGGTCAATGGCCACCTGCGCCTGACCCCGCGCAACGAACAGCAGCACCTGCACCTGCCGATCGACCACTTCTTCCATTCGCTGGGCGAAGACCGCAAGGCCAAGGCCATTGGCATCGTGCTCTCGGGCACCGGCAGTGACGGCACCCTGGGCCTGAAAACCATTGCCGCCCACGGCGGCGTGGTGCTGGTGCAAGACCCCGCCAGCGCCCAGTTTGACGGCATGCCCCACAGCGCGCTGGCCTCGGGCGTGACCAACTACGTGCTGCCGGTCGAGCGCATGCCCAACGTGTTGGCCAGCTACGCCAGCCACCCCTATGCCCGCAGCACCGAGGAAGTGGCGCTGGAAGGCGTCCCGAACAAAGCGCTGCAAGACATGCTCAAGGCCATCAAGGCCCAGCGCGGCTACGACTTTGCCGGCTACAAGCGCGGCACGCTGCGCCGGCGCATCCAGCGGCGCATGAGCATGCACGGCATGCTGCGCGACGCCGACTACGCCGCCCTGCTCAAGCGCGACCCCGAAGAAGTGGACGCCCTGTTTCGCGACCTGCTCATTGGCGTGACCGAGTTCTTCCGCGACCCCGAAGCCTGGGCTGCGCTGGACGCTGACGTGGTTGCACCGCTGGTGGCCAGCAAACATGGCGACGAGCCGATCCGCATCTGGGTCCCCGGCAGCTCCACCGGCGAAGAGGCCTACACCATGGCCATGCTGGTGCTCGACCGCCTGCGCCTGGCCCGAAAAACCTGCCCGGTGCAAATATTTGCCACCGACACCAGCACCGAAGCCCTGGAAGTGGGCCGCCGCGGGCGCTACCCGGCCGGCATTGCGACGCACATCGCCCCGGCCCGGCTGCGCCGCTACTTCACCGAAATGCCCGAGCAGCAGAGCTACCAGGTCAACCAGGCGCTGCGCGAAGCGGTGGTGTTTGGCGTGCAAAACCTGTTTTCCGACCCGCCGTTTGCGCGGGTAGAACTCATCAGCTGCCGCAACGTCATGATTTACCTGGAGCCCGAGGTGCAGCAACGCATCATTGGGCTGTTTCACTTTGCGCTGCGCCCTGGCGGCCACCTGCTGCTGGGCACGGCCGAGTCGGTCAGCGGGCGCGAAGACCTGTTCAAACCGGTGTCGGCCAAGTGGCGCATTTACCGACGCGAAAGCGGCGTGCGCAGCCCCGTGCCCGCTTTGCCGGCGGTGCTGGGCGAGTCGCGTGAGACGGGTGCGACCACGGCGCCGGTGCGCGGCATTCCGCGCCTGAGTCAGGCCGCTGGCATTGCGCAACAACTGATCCTGGACCGGTTTTCGCCCGCCTCGGTACTGGTGAACAACCACTTTGAGGTGCTGTATTTCTGCGGCCCGACCGACGAATTTCTGGTCCGCCCGCGCGGCGCACCCACGCTGGACCTGCTGACCCTGGTGCGCGACGGCCTGCGATCACACGTGCGCTCCGCGCTGCGCGAAGCCGCGCAGGGGGAAACCACGGTGCAGGTGCTCGACGCGCGCATGAAACACGGCAGCAGCTTCCATGCCGTGCAGCTCACCGTCACACCCACCCCCGGCGGCGACTTGGGGCGCCTGTTTCTGGTGGTGTTTGAACACGCCCGCCAGCCCGCCATGGTGCCGGGCAACGGCAGCGCCGAAGGCGCGCTGGTGCGCCAGCTGGAAGACGAGCTGCGCGTCACCCGCGACGACCTGCAAAACACCATTGAGCGCCTGAAAATGGCCAACGAAGACCTCACCGTGTCCAACGAAGAGGTGGTGTCGGTCAACGAAGAGCTGCGCTCGCTCAACGAAGAGCTGGAGAGTTCCAAAGAAGAGCTGCAGTCGCTCAACGAAGAGCTCACCACGGTGAACCAGCAGCTGGAGGTGAAGGTGCGCGAGCTGGAGGTGTCCAACAACGACCTGCGCAACCTGCTGGCCAGCAGCGACATTGCCACGGTGTGCCTGGACACGGCGTTCCGCATCAAGTGGTTCACTCCCGCCTCGCAGGGCCTGTTTCACTTCATTGGCAACGACGTGGGTCGCCCCATACGCGACTTTTCGCCCGAGTTGGGTGGCGGCGGCCTGGTGGACGCGGCCAAGCAGGTGCTGGCCAAGCTCAAGCCCGTGCACCTGGAGTTTCAGACCGAACACGGGCTGTGGTTTCTGCGCCGGGTGCTGCCCTACCGGGGAGACAACGATCAGGTTAGCGGCGTCATCGTGACCTACACCGACATCACCGAAACCCAACTGGCGCAAGAAAGCCTGCGCAACCTGCGCAGCGACATGACCGCCGCCCACCAGCGCGAACTGCGCGAGCGCACACAAAAGATGCGCACCCTGGCCGCCGCGCTGGCACTGGCCGAAGAGCGCGAGCGCCGCGCCTTGGCGCAAGACCTGCACGACCACCTGGGCCAGCTCATTGCGCTGATCAAGCTCAAAGCCGCCGCCATGACCGGGCTGAAGCTCAGCGCGCCGCAACGCAAAGCGCTGGACGAGTGCACCACGGCGGTGGACGAGGCCAACCGCCGGGTGCGCACCATGACCTTTCAGCTCAGCCCGCCCATGCTGTACGACATGGGCCTGATCCCCGCGCTGGACTGGCTGGCCGACGAGATCATGCACATTTACAAGCTGCGCGTGACCATTCACGACGACGGCGCACTCAAACCGCTCGACCCGTCGGTCAGCGCCACGCTGTTCCGGGCGGTGCGCGAACTGCTGATCAACGTGGCCAAACACGCCAAAGTGCAAACCGCCACCATCGCGGTGAACGTGACCACCGCGCACAACGAAGGCGAGCGGCTGAACATCAGCGTGAGCGACGCCGGCACCGGCTTCGACCCGGACAAACTGACCACCAACAACGGCCGTGGCGGCTTTGGCCTGCTCAGCGTGCGCGAGCGCCTGGGCTACCTGGGCGGCAGCATGAGCGTGGTGAGCACGCCCGGCAGCGGCACGGTGGTCACACTGTCGGTGCCCATGCTTGAAGACGGCACAACGCCCATTGAGGCCCCTCAAAAGGAACAACCATGACCATCCGGGTGCTGCTGGTAGACGACCACACCATGTTTCGCGAAGCCCTGCGGGCCATGCTGGCCCACGCGCCAGGCATGGAAGTGGTGGGCGAGGCCAAAGACGGCGCCCAGGTGCAGGCCCTGGTGGACACCCTGCGGCCCGACGTGGTAGTGATGGATGTGAGCATGCCCGGCCTCAATGGCATAGACGCCACCCGCCGCCTGCACGCCCAGCGCCCGGGCGTGCGGGTGATCGCTTTGTCGGCCTTTGTGTACAAGCGCTTTGTGCTGGACATGCTGCACGCCGGCGCCACCGCTTATGTGGCCAAGTCGGCCGCAGGCGACGAACTGGTGCGCGCCATACAGCAGACCGCGCTGGGCAAAACCTACTTGTGCTCGGAAGCGGCCACCGTGCTGGCCGACGCCGCCACGCGGCAGGGCTCGCCCACCAGCGACGCGCAAAAAAACGCCCTGGGCCGGCGCGAAAAAGAGGTGCTGAGCCTGCTGGCCGAAGGCCACAGCACGGCGCAAATAGCAACGGCCCTGCACATAGCGCCCAGTACCGCCGAAACCCACCGGCGCAACATCATGCGCAAGCTCGACATGCACAACCTGGCCGCACTCACCAAATACGCCATCCGCGAAGGCTTGGTCACGGCATAAGCGCCGGGGCGCAGCGCCCACTCCGCACCAGGCTGCGCGCGCAGCGGCCGTGTCAGCGACGCAACGCAGCCACTAACCAACGCACGCCAGCGCACACCAGAACGTCAAATACCTGATTTCAGGTACTCAAAATCACGCTCTTGCTGTATAGGCCCAATGACTTAGCAAAGCTAAGCTTGTGCCATGGGTTGATGCCATTGGGTTAATCCCAAGGTAGAACCCCATTGGGGAATGGCACACACAGGTGGGGCGGCTGGGATGCTCATGGCTGACATCGCCAGGCACGCCACAACCCACAGGTTTTGGTCAATAGCCCATCGTTTCAAACCCTACCCACGGCGGCGCAACCCGGCCCTCTACTCTATGCAGGCAAAGCACCAGGTTATGCACACAAAAGCCCACGACACCTGCCCCAAGGCAGAAGCCCGCGCCGTGATAGCGCTAACGGCTGCCGCGTGGGGTATTGCATGCCCGCCAATTTTGAACCGGTGTCGGAATGCCTATCCAACGGGTGGCCTGCGGTCGCAATGGTCGACAAAGCCCGGCAAAAAAACACAAACGCTCGGTGCAAAAATGACCCCAATCCGTCTTTCTATTGAATCTCAACCTGCCTTTTGACCGCCAACCCTGATAGGAGTTATCAGCATGACCAGCATCACCCGATTCAACCCGTTCAACGAACTGGCCCGCATGGACCCTTTTGCCGACGAGTTCTTCAAAGGCTTTGCCCTGCGCCCGGTGTACGGCTCCAATGAAACGGCACCGCAAATGCGGCTGGATGTGACCGAGGACGACAAAGCCTACACGGTCAAGGCCGAAATTCCGGGCGTGAGCAAGGACGACATCAAGGTGTCGGTGGACGGCAACATGGTGTCGATCAGCGCCGAGGTGAAAAAGGAAAAAGAGGAAAAAGAAGGCGAAAAGGTGATCCGCAGCGAGCGCTACTACGGCAGCGTGTCGCGCAGCTTCACAGTGTCGCAAGACGTGGACGAAAACGCCGCAGCCGCCAAGTACAGCGGAGGCGTGCTGGAACTGACGCTGCCCAAAAAGCCCGGCGGTAGCCTGCGCCAAGTCAAGGTAACTTGACCTGTTGGCGCTTTGAAACGGAGCAGATGCCATGTTCATATCCACGCAACCACAAGGCAGCCTGACTGCCTGCGCGCCAGAAATACAGGCACTCAGCCACATGGGTTCGAAACATGCCGTGCTGGGTGGCCTGCTGGCCATTGCCAGCCGCTACGGCAAAGTCGGCGAGATCACCGCGCTCGAACGCCCGCAAAACGCCGCATCAGACCACGACATCTTCCTCGTCAACTTTGAGGAAACGGCCGATGCGATTGTGGCGGCCCGCAAGTTGAAATGCCATTTGTTTGGTTTTTCAACCTTGCTGGTTTCTGTGCCGCATTGATTAATGAGTTAATGAGTTAATGAGTTAATGAGTTAATGAGTTAATGAGTTAGCCATCAGGCCATTCCCACACTGGGACAGCCTTCTTTTCAATGTGCGGCTGGGGGATAGCGAATACGCACCAAACCGCCAGGAAGAACACCTGAACCCCAGGCGATCGGCTGTGAAGCCCATCGACATCACACCCCAAACCCGAGCATATTCAGCGGCAACACGCCGCCTATTCGGCCGCAATTGGCGGCTGCGGCCGCTGCATGGAAACACATGGCCGCGCGTCAATACAGCGCATTCTGAAAGCCACCCCCAAACCTCCACGTGATTGAGCGAACTCAATTGAAAAATTGTTTTCTTTTCGACACTGTTCACAGATTGTTTTTTTGTGGCTCAGGCCATTTTTTACGGAGGTCGATATGAAATTGAAGCGAAAGCACCTGGGGGTGCTGGGTGCGGTGGCGGTGGTGGGTGTCGCTTATGCGGCGACCCAACTGCAGATCCAGCTCAAAGAGGAACAAATCATCAGTGGTGGGGGCAGCGGCCACAAGCCCAAGATCCAGCGAGCCGGCGCCAACGGCAACTTGGTGATGGCGTATGGCGACAGTTTTGAAGACGCCCCGGTGGTGTACGACACCAAAGCACAAGAGGAGCGCAAGGCGCGCGACATTTTTGTTCGCACCTGCACGCCAACACCGGAAACAGACACCACCACCACGCCACGCAAAACGTGTGATGTGGACAGCGAGTGGTCTGCTCCAGTCAATGTGTCCAATTCGGCAGACAAGTCCAGCATCGCGACAGCGTGGCAGGCCGGTGGCACCACCCGCTCGGCGTTTTACGGCGACATCGACAAACCCAACATCAAGACCAGCGGCCCGGTGATGGTGCTGACCTGGACCAGCAAATACTGCCCCAATGGAGACCTGACAGCGGCTGATACCGATGGTGATCAAAACTTGAATCAGCGGGCCATACGCTACCTGGACCGCGAAAGCCGCATCATTCCTTTCTCTTGCACCTGGATGGCGGCCTCCCTCAACAACGGCGTAACTTGGAAGCCGGCGGTGCAACTGAGCACCGGCGAACGCGATGCCAAGCAAGACGCCAGCAGCGGTGCTTACAACTCGACCACGGCCACAGGCCGCATCAACATCTCTTGGCAGGAAGACCCTGAAGGCCTGCAGCCTGGCGACGCGGATGGCCCGGGCGATGGCGCCTCTGGCGCCAACGTGACCGGGGGCACCGAGGTCTGGTACACCTACGCAGACGTGGCCAGCGGGGTCATCACGTTTGGACCGGGTGATGCGTCGACCCGAACCAAAGCCTACCGCCTGACCGACAACACCGACGGTGTGGGCTTGTCCGGTCAAATCTCTCACGTCTTTTCAGCCGACGGTACCAACCTCGACGGCAAGTCGGCCGGCCAGGAGGTGGAGAAAGGCAACGCGGGCGCGTCGCGCCCCAATATCGGCATGGTGGGTTCCACCACGGTGCTGGCCTGGGAAGAAACCAAGGGCTCCGAGGGGCTGGACTCGGGCAAGTTCGTGCGCTACCTGAGCTTCCCGTACAACACCCCACCCAAAGCGGAACCAGGCTGCGTGATCAGCAATCCGCTGAAAAATGCAAGACGGGTGCGCTTCCTCACCCAGGAGGGCAGCGTCGCTTCGCCCGGGGGCGTGAACATGGCCATCTTTTGGAAAGAAGGCATGTTCGACCAGGGCGGTCCTTCCGATATCGTGGTGCGCCGCGGAATGGGTGGCTTAGCCTCGACCAACATGGTTCCGGCCGTCGACACAAACTGCTCCACGTCGGTCTACGCCAGTGCCATTGGCCTGTCCAACGCTATGCCCGAAAACATCAGCAGCCGTGCACCGAACCTGAGCGCGACCGACAACGGTCTGGGCGATGGCACGGAAGCAAATGGTGTTGAAAACGCGCTGGCCCACCGCGGCGTGCTGCGTGGCGATGAGCTGTGGATTGGCTACAACTACACCAACGACCTGGTGAAGATGTGGGCGCAACTCGACAACTACAACTTCTGGGTGCGCAAGTACACCTTTGACCCTGCGACCAGCACCGGAAGTTGGGCACTGCCTTACAACATCACCAACGTCACCGACAGGCGCATCAACGTGCGTGAGCCGCGCTTCTTTGGCACGCCGCCGAGCAATCCGACCGCTTGCCCAACGGGCAACCCGACTGACGCGACCACGACCGACCCAACGCTGTGCCAGGCGAAAAACATGATCTTCGTGGCCTATGGCTCGCAAACCAATGTGTCGCCCTTCGACCCGAACGGCCCTGAAGACTTGGGCATCTACCTCACGGCCAGCCGGGACAGCGGGCTGAGCTTCAGTCCATCGGTCGAGTACTCCACCGAACGCGGCAGCCTGTTTGACGACGAAGACTATGCCTTCGAAGCACAGTTGGTGGCACGCCCGGACGGCAAGCGCGTTTACGGCACGTTCAACACCGAAAACGCCACCGGATCGGCCGCGGCCTACCGCAGTGCAGACATCGCAGAAGTCGAGGTGGTTGACCCCGTGACCCCGCCGGTGGCCACCAGCGATGGCGGTGGTTGCAGCGCTGCCAGCGGTGAGCGCCCGGTCGATCCAGTGTTGCCACTGATCGCTGCGCTGGGCCTGCTGGGCTGGGGCCTGCGCCGCGCCAGCCGCCGTTAAACGCACCCAACGGGCCGGGACCTGAAGTCCCGGCCCTGCCAACCGACAGCGCCGCCGGGCCTCAGGCCTTGAGCGGCGTTTTTCTTTGATCCATTGCGTCCACTCAATTGACCAACCACCACCCGATCGAAAAATACGTCAGGAGATCGATAGGGGTAGGGGTATTGGTAGGAGCAATTTTTGGTGCGCCGTCTTCCGATGCATGCGAGGGCTGGATTTAACTTTTTTGGGAAATATGGAATGATGAAACACACACAGCCAAAGGCGTTGCGCGCTAGCGCCGTCAGTCTGGCGATCACCGGGATGTTGGTGGCGGGCAGCGCGTATGCCGGCACGATAGACAACACAAACAACACGGCTGGGAAACTGGGCGCCTGCGGTGCAGACGACAGCATGACCACAGCCTGTGTGGGCGCCTGGAATTTGGGCAACGTGGACGTGACGCTCACGCGAGCCGAGGATGCCACCCCCTCAGGCAAGACATTCGACCCAGCCACGGGCAACTACGCACCAATGCTGGTCGGCGATAGCTTTGCCAGCATGGTCAAAGATCTGGCAGGCAAGGTGATGGCCCGACTGACCGGCAAAGACTGGCCGGTGGGTGAGCCCACAGGCATAAAGGCGGTCAACGGCGACAACAAGGTTAGCAACGGTAAGCCCGAAAACTGCTTGATCAATACCTCCTACCTGGGCGCCAACGACAGTTCGACGGGTCTTGACGCCTATCTAGACAGCACCTCACCAGAGCCCGTGATCTGTTCCAGCGGCTTTCAGTCACACAAACGTTTCAAGGTCGCCATGCTGGCCTCAACGGTTGCCAACAAGGCCAATGGTGAAGCAGGCGAGGGAATCGATCTGGTTTTCAACGTAACCGACAACGGGTCACTAACGCCTTATCAGGTTTTCAGCAAGATCAACAACTACACCGACAAGCGTCTCGGCGGTTACAAAATTGTGGTCGGCCGTGGCTTGGGAACCGACTTCAGACCTGCTGGTGATCTGGGCATTGCGGACAAGCTGCACGTGTCCCTGGGTCTCGGGGAAGGCGGCTCCAAGTCACAGGGAGCGGTAACGCTGGATGGCTCTGACCTGTTTGAGGGCGATGGCTTGGCCACCTTCTCGCACGGGCTCTTCGGAACGGCTGACAAGAACTTCGACGCCAATGGATTCTTCGACACCCGAACGGCGGGGTTCAGCGTGGTGCAGTCCTGCTCGGAGGGCACCTGCACCACTTACCCCAACCCTTACGCACCTGCAGACCCGGCGTTTAACCTACTCAACTCAGACACCATTGCATCCACCACCAAGCTGGAAAGCAACTACGGCACTTTGTTTGGCGACTGGCTGCCCAGCCAGTGGCAGCCCAGCGGCATCTTCCACGATGACGACAACGACCCAACCACCGATGCTGTGCTGAAGGCGTGGTGGAACGGCTCAGCCTGGGTACTGAACAACGACTCGGGCTCGGCACCGGTGACAGAAGCACAGTTTGCAGCTTGGGCGGCCGATCCCCTGTATTCGGTGGCCAGGATTGAAGACGTGTTGAACCTGGGTATCAACTACATCGTGAAAGTGGGTGACGACCTGGACAACGACCCGGGAACCACCACGTCCGATTTCACGATACGCATCATCCCGGTGGTGGCCGACAACCAGGATGAGCCCTCCTTCTTGGGCAGCGATCCGACGCCACTTGAGCCCGCTCCCGTCACGCCGGTCACACCTGTTGACCCGGTGGTTTCCACGAGCGACGGCGGTGGCTGCAGCGCTTCTACGGGCAAGACCCCGGTGGACCCTGTGCTGCCACTGCTGGCCGCCCTCGGCCTGGTGGGCTGGGGTTTGCGCCGCGCTCGCCACCACTGAGCCCAGCGGTGCTGCACCGGGGATGACGCGCCCCGGGTTGGAACTGCAACGGCCTGAAAACGCCACCCGAATCGGGTGGCGTTTCTTTGGAACGCGTTGTGTGGCCTTGTCAACAAGCCCCGCGAGACTGATTGTTCAACCGACACAACAGCGGCCAGCCCCCAGCACCAACCCACCAAATGATTCGTGGAAAAGACATCCCAACCTGGCGCCCACCATTCACGCGAGCCATTGAGTCCGGTCAATTGGCACGGCACCTCGGTGCCCAAAATTCAGCATGAGGGAAGTAACTTCAAGCAAGGAATTTTGGATCTTCGGAGCTTGATGGGTGCAACCTGCACTTTGTTAACGGTCCATTGACCCAAGGAAGGTTTTATGAAAAGTCACACCAGGCAACGCAAACACTACCTCCCGCTGCGCACGGCGGGCATGGTCATCGCAGCTGCATTGGCCCTCGTGGCCAGTGGTTGCGGTGACTCGGACTCACTGGAAGCACCGGTGCCGTCCAGCCTCATCGAGGCCAACATTGACACGCTGGCCGCGCAAGTGGGTGGCGGCACGCAGGCGGTGGAGTTGTACAGCGACGGCACTACCGATTACACGCTCTACAGTATGGCCAACCGCTTTGCCGTGACCAAGATCGGAATGGGCAAGGAGGCGTTGGCCGAAATTACGGTGCCGGGCTACATCCAGAACATTACCGTGGTCAAAGACTACGGCGATGCCGGCACGGACTACGCCCTGCTGTCTATGGGCAGCAAGGGCATTGCGGTGGTGGACATCACCGACCCCGCGGCACCCACCTTGCTACGCACCCTGACGGTGAACTACGACACGCCAGAATTCACCTATTCCGATGGCGGCGGCACGGTCTTCACCGAGGAAGCGGCCTCCGGCAATACGGGCGGTCCGGTGAACGATGTGCTGGTGTTTGACGACCAGACCACGCCCACCCCGGACAACGCCACCGACGACCAGCTGTTCATTGCTAACACGGCCTTTGGCATCCAGAAGATCGCGCTGTCGGCACTGATCGAAGCCAGCAGTGACGGTGCGCTCACGCCCAGCAGCGGGGTCTGGACACTGAAGTACGCGGGCGAAAACCCTTGGGGTGGCCCGCTGAGCCTGAAGGAGCACAACGGCAAGCTGTACGCAGCGCTGGGCTTCCTGGGTGTCGCCATTTACAACCCGGCCGACCTGAGCGCGCTCAGCAGCTACAACCTGTACACCGACTGCGCCTACACCGGCGGTGGCGGACGGCAGGAAGACTGGTTTGGTTATCCGAAACGCAAAATTGGCTGCCCTGACGCCAGCCTTGAAGCTGGCGTAGTCGCCGGTGGGGTGGACCCTGCCGAAGACGGTGTGGTTGACCCTGCAGACGGCATGCCAACGTATGTGCAGGCCGCCGAAGAATTGGGCAACAAAAACGACCGCGTTTTTTACCCTTGGGCTGAGTTCGACCGCTACGGCAAGTATTACTACAACGCCCGCACGGTGGAGCTGGTGGATCTGCCCGACGGCGACGGCACCAAGACCATGGCCTACGTCGCCTACTCGCTGGGTGGCTTGGTAGCGGTGGATGTGACGAATGCGTCTGCATCGACAAAACCGGTTTACGCCGGCTACGTGCCCGCAGCACCAGCCCACGGCCCGGACGAGCCACCGATCAATACCGACAAGAAAGGCATCCTGTCGCACTTCGGCTCCGGCATGCTCAAGGAAGCTGGCGTGATGGACGTGCGCGTGGTGCCCGACGCTGAGGGCAGCGGCTACAAGGCTTACTACACCGACCACTTTGCTGGCCTGGTGGTGGTGGGCGGCGCCGAGGACCCCAAGACGAAGTGGAAGAACGCTGGTGGCACAGGTACGGATGGCAGCTGGAACAACAACACAGACGAACGCGTCTACTGGCCTGACTACGAATTCGTCACCTCTTACGACATGCACCCAGTACCAGTGGGTGACGAGTCGCTGCCGGCCTTCCTGGTGCCCAACGAAACCGGCGGTCAGTACGCTGCCCCGATGCTGCTCTCCACGGGCGAGATCAACGGCCACGGTGGTTCGCTGTTCCTGATGCCCACCATGAGCACCGCTGCGGCGGGCACGGTGGATGCCGTGCAGTCTTCCGGCGCCGGTGGCGTCAGCTTCGTTGATTTCATCGAACTGGACCAGGCCTCGACCACGCCAGTGGCCAACCGTTTCGCCGTGCCGGTGAATCTGGTGAGCACGAACGAGATCGGCGCCGCCGAAGACGGCTCGGCCACGCAGCCTATCGCCATCGGCCACGGTGAAGGGGTTACGGTGTCGGGCAACCACCTGTACTTCGCAGACGGCCCGCACGGCATGAGCGTCTGGCGCATTGCCGATGGTCTGACCCCCATCGACGACCTTAGGCTGGTGGCCAACACACTTCAGAGCGAGTACCCCAGCCCAGGCAGCAACGTATTGCCGACACCGCACGCTTTCAAGGTGGGCTTTGGCAGCGACGCGAGCAAGGCCTACGTGATGAGCCAAAGCCTGGGCATGCGCCGGGTGGACCTGTCCAAGGTGCTGGACGGCACAGCGGCTGCGGGCGCACCTGCCTTGCTGAACGCGTTCGGCGGCATCTACGAGCACGGCACGGACGCGGGCAAAACGGGTCCCGTTGAAGTGACGGGCCAAGACCATGCCTATGGCGTGGCCTTCTATGGCAAGTACGCGATCGTGGCCGACGGCGACAACGGCTTGACGGTGTACGACACAACGGCAGACCCTGCAACGCTCGTGAACCATGTGGTGGGCAACATTGGTGATTCCGACAACGCCGGCAGCAAGGGCAAGTCGCCGCTGGGCCGCGCGGCCACGGTAAAGCTGTGGACGGACAGTGTCAACGGCAAGACCTATGCGGTGGTCGCATCAGGCGCTTACGGTATTTCGGTGGTGGACATGACGGCATTCCTGGCCAGCGGTCTGCAGTCGGACCTGACGGTCGATCTCACCGATCCGACCATGAGCAAGCTGCTCAAGACCTTTGAGCCGGTGAAGTCCGACGACGACAACGCGTTTGGTTCCGCTGACGGCAAGAGCGTGGACGTCCACATCGTCGGAGACATCGCTTTCTTCAGCTACGACAGCTTTGGTTTGGTGGCCTACCGCATGGCAGACCTGATCCGTCCTGCAACTGAAGAGCGTCCTGCCATCAACCCGACGCCTGAGGTTTGCGCCACCCTCACCGACGTGACCAAGCTGAGCGCCAAGCAGGGTGGCGTGGGCGAATGCCGGCCCACCGCTGCAGGCTACCTCAAGCTGCAAAAGTATGTAGATGCCGATGGCCTGACGCCCTATGCCGACGAAGGCGGTGGCGCGCTCTACATGACGCCGCAGTTCTTCCCGGCCAACACGCCGTACATCAACGCTGCTGGGGTTCGCACCACCAGCCCCACACCGCGCCTCCTGTTCTATGTGGGTTACGGCGAATCCGGTGTGGTCAAGCTCGACTGGAGCGATGTGGCCAAGCCATCCATCGTGGCCATCAAGGGTGTTGTGGGAGGTGCAGCGGCCACCGCGATTCACAACGGCCGCGTGTACGTGGCGGCCGGTTCCGGCGGCTTGAGCGTGCTGAAGTGAGTCCGTGGCCAGAGCCTGCACAAACAGGCGACTGAAAACTGACAAGGCGCCGTCTGGCAACAGGCGGCGCTTTTTTCATGCCTGCCCCCAGCCCCCATGGGAAGATCGAGGCCATGACCCCGCCGCCTAGCCGCCCAGCCGCACCCGACAAGCGGACTCCGTTCGCTGTTGAGTCTGGCCTGACCTGGCCCCAGCCACCGCTGCGCGCCTGGCCGCCCGACACGCACCTGGCGCTGGCGCTGCTGGCCGCCGTGCCGGTGTGGCTGGCGCTCAGCGCCTGGGCCGGGCCGCACATGCGGGTACCGCTGGGGCTGTGGGCCTGGGTTTCGCTGGTGCTGGTGCAGCCGCTGCTGGAAGAGCTGGTGTTTCGCGGCATCTTGCAGGGGCAGGCGCTGGCCTGGCTGTCACGCCAGGGTCGGCCACGGCGCACAGGCCCACTGACCTGGGCCAATGTGCTGGTGACGGTGGCCTTTGTGCTGCTGCACTTGCGTGCGCAGCCCCTGGCCTGGGCACTGGCGGTGGCGGGGCCGTCGCTGGTGCTGGGGCACCTGCGCGAGCGCTTCAACAGCGTGTGGCCTGCGGTGGGTGTGCACGCGGTTTACAACGCGGGCTTTGGTCTCACGGCCTGGCTGATGGCAGCTGGTTGAAGCGCCTCAAGCGCTCAGCGGATCAAGGGCAGCCGGGCGCCATCGCGTTGATCCAGTCGCGCACCAGTGCATTGCCTTCGGTGTGGAACACATGGCGGCCCAGCTCGGGCATGGCCACGCGCGGCGGCTCGCTGTTGATGCGGTAGTTCCCAAGCCGGTAGTACAGAAATGAGGCATCGGCATTTCCGGGGTTCACGTCAAAGCTGAAGCGGCCGTTTTGCTGGCCACCCACCGGCGGTTTGCAGACGCCAAGATGGCGGGGATCGCTCACGCCCAACCCCAGCCACAAGCCGGTGTGGCCCGAGCGGCCCGCGCTGTTGTGGCAAGAAGCACAGTTCACGTCCAGGTAAGCGCGGGCGCGCTGGCTGAGCGGTGCGGCGGTGTCGTTCCACACCACCATGGGCGCAGGCGGCGTCGTGTAGCCCGCCAGCAGCTGAAGCGTGGCCAGGTGTTCCAGCTGGTTGAAGCTGCCTGCGGCATAGGCGTAGGAGCGGTTCATGTTGTGGGCCTGCGGCCCGATGGCCTCGAAGGTACCGGTGGACACGTTGGTGGCGTGGCAGGTGACGCACTGGGCCTCGGTGGGCACGGCGTAGGTGAATGGGGTTCGCGCGCCGCCCGCGTCCACCAGTTCAATACCGATGTTTTGACCGCTGCGCACCAGCGTGGCGTCTTGCTGGTCGGCGTCCCACACGTAGGTCACGGCGCCCCAGCGGCCGCTGGGCTCGCGCACCATCAGGCGGGTTTCAATCAGGCGGTTGGCCACCAGATCCACCACCTCACCGGCGTCCATCGGCTCGGTTTTGGCGGCGCCCAGCAAGCCCGGGTCTTGCGCGGTGGCGCGGGGGTAAAAAAAGGTCTTGGTCACCACGGCACCCACCGGAAACAGCAGCGGCCCACTTGCCGTGTAGTGGATCTGCTGGCCAGCCGGCAACCACAGGGTTCGAAATTTGTGCGCGTAGTCCGAAAACAGCGGCGTGTTCAGGCTGTAAGGCACCACGTTGGGCGACAGGCGCAGGGCTTGGCCGTCGCTCAGCAGGTGGCGCCAGGCCGACAACTTGCTGGGCGCCGAAGCGGCGATGAAGAGCGGAAGGTCGGTGGGTGCGGGTACCGTGCTGCCGTCACCGTCGCCGGGCAGCGGCGGTGGTTCCACCCCGGTGGTTGCCGTGCCCCCGCCGCAGCCGGCCAACACCACCAGGCAAGTGGCGCACCACCGCCCCACCCACTTGGGCCCCGCGCCCAAGGCACCGCCAGGTTTTTTCAGAATTCCCATACGCACTTTCAAGCTGCGCCTGCCTCGCGGCGCTTACTGTTCAGTTTCAGCCACCGCAAGCACGCCCCGTTGAGCAGACTCAAGCCACGCGTTGAGCCGGCCAATGCGCCCTTCACCCGCCACAGGTTTCCTGCGCCGACGAGGCGATGGCATCCCATTCGGCTTGCGACAGCACCGTGGCTTCGTAGGTCACGCCTTGGTCAAGCAGGGTGGCGTTAAAGGCGCGCAGGTGGTTGCGTGAACCGCACAGCAGGTTGTCGTACACCTGCACGATATCGGGCTCGTCGAGCACCTCAGCCTTCTTCTCGTTGATGTCCTGAATGTCTTTTTCTTCAATCAGGCAACCCACTTTCAGCGCGTCGATCAGGCTGGTCTGGCCCATGCCCACAAGCTTGTCGTAGAGCGCTTGCAGGTCGTCGTTTTCAAACACACCGGCGGGGTTGGTGGCGGCCGGGTCCGGCAGGCCGTGGGCCTCAATCAACCGGCGAACGGCTTCGGTGTGTTCTGCCTCGCTCAGCGCAATCTGGCTGAACACGTTGGCACCCCACACATTGAACAGGGCCACATACACGTCGTGCGCCAGCTTTTCTTCTTCACGCATGTACATGAGGCCGGCGATTTCTTCTGCCGACAGGTCTTCGGCGCTCAACGCCGCCGTGCTGGCCGCCGGTGCATCCAGCGTGCTGGTTGGCTCTTCGTCGCCTCCGCCACAGGCAGTCAGCACCACGCCACCCAGGGTGGCACCCATAAACCGCAAAAATTGCTTTCGTTGCATCGTTCATCCTTCGTTGCGGCAAGACAGCGCCGCGCATGAAGGCACAGTAAGGACGCTGCGCCGGGTCTCAAGTGACAAAAATCAAGCGCCGGGCCTGGGTTGTAAGCCCATGTCACCGGTGGCACCGGGGGCCAACCTGCGCTTACGTTCTTTACAGAGCAGCCAACATGGGAAAACGTCATTTGGCTGGGCCCCAACGGCGGCCCGTACCCACCTGGAACCAGCGGCACACAGCGCGGGGCACGCCGGTATCATTCACGCTCTTCGGGCGTACTTCACTGTCATTGCGCACCACCCAACCCTTCAATTTCTGCGCACGGCCCCGCTTATTTCCATGTCTGCCAACGCCTCTGGCCTCAACCTTGCCCAGCTTGACGCCGTGAACCACCTGGGCGGGCCGTGTCTGGTGCTGGCCGGGGCCGGTTCGGGCAAAACGCGGGTCATCACGCACAAGATTGGCCGCCTCATTCAGGCGGGCCTGGCGGCCGACCGCATTGCGGCCATCACCTTCACCAACAAAGCCGCCAGCGAAATGCGCGAGCGCGCCAAACAGCTGGTGGGGCGCGATGCCCGCAAGGTGCTTATTTGCACGTTTCATGCGCTGGGCGTGCGACTGCTGCGCGAAGACGGCGCCGCGCTGGGGCTGAAAAAGCAGTTTTCCATTCTGGACACGGACGACATCACCAGCCTCCTGAAAGACTGCGGCGGCAGCACCGACACCGCCGCCGCACGCCAGTGGCAGTGGGCCATCAGCGCCTGGAAAAGCGCGGGCCTGAATTCGGCCCAGGCGCTGGCGCTGGCCAAGGACGACGACGAGCGCGTGACCGCGACCATCATGGCGCGCTACGAAGAGCGCCTGACGGCCTACCAGAGCGTGGACTTTGACGACCTGATCAGCCTGCCGCTGAAGCTGTTGACCGAGCACCTGGACGTGCGCGAGCGCTGGCAGAAAAAGATGGGCCATGTGCTGGTGGACGAATACCAGGACACCAACGCCACGCAATACGAGCTGCTGAAACTGCTGGTGGGCGAGCGCGCGCGCTTCACCGCCGTGGGCGACGACGACCAGTCCATCTACGGCTGGCGTGGCGCCACGCTGGACAACCTGAAGCGCCTGCCGCAGGACTTTCCCGAGCTCAAGGTCATCAAGCTGGAGCAAAACTACCGCTCCACCAGCGCCATCTTGCGCGCGGCCAACAACGTGATTGGCCCCAACCCCAAGCTGTTCCCCAAGACGCTGTGGAGCGACCTGGGCGAGGGCGAGCCGGTGCGGGTGGTGGACGCCGACAACGAGGAACACGAGGCCGAGCGCGCGGTGGCGCGCATCCAGAGCCTTCAGGCTTCGTCGTCCCACAAAGAGTGGCGCGACTTCGCCATCCTGTACCGCGCCAACCACATGGCGCGGCCATTTGAGCAGTCGCTGCGGCGGGCGCAAATTCCTTACAAGGTGTCGGGCGGACAGAGCTTTTTCGACAAGGCCGAGATTCGCGACCTGTGCGCCTGGCTGCGCCTGATCACCAACAACAACGACGACCCGGCCTTTCTGCGCGCGGCCACCACGCCCAAGCGCGGCATTGGCCACACCACCTTGCAGCAGCTGGGCAACTTTGCCACGCAGTACAAGCTGAGCCTGTTTGAGGCGCTGTTTTCGCATTCGCTGGCCGCCACCCTGCCCGCCCGCGCCGTGGCCACGCTGCACGAGTTCGGCCGCGCCGTGAACGACCTGGAGTACCGCGCCAAGCACACCGTGGGCCACGAAGCGGGGCGCGCGTTTCTCACCGAGTGGCTCAAAGACATCGACTACGAAAAGCACCTGTACGACAGCGAAGACAACGAAAAAGTAGCGGCCGCGCGCTGGACCAACGTGATGGATTTTTGCGACTGGGTGGCCGGGCGCTGCGGCGGCAAGCTGGAAGACGACGGCGGTGCGAAGACCGAAACCGAGCGCAAATCCCTGCTCGAAGTGGTGCAGACCATTGCGCTGATTTCCACCCTGAGCGAGCGCGAGCAAGACGAAAACATGGTCACCCTCTCCACCCTGCACGCGTCCAAAGGCTTGGAATGGCCCCATGTGATGCTGGTGGGCGTGAACGAAGGCCTGCTACCCTTCAAGATGGAAGAAGAGCCCGGCCAGAGCGACGCCACCACCGAAAGCATGGCACAGCGCCTGCAAGAAGAGCGGCGTCTCATGTACGTGGGCATCACGCGGGCGCAGCGCACGCTGGCCGTGAGTTGGCTCAAGCGCCGCAAGAAAGGCCGTGAAAGCATTCCAGGGCAGGCCAGCCGTTTCATTCAAGAAATGGGGCTGGACCAGAACACGGTGAAAGAAGATCCACGCGAGAAACTGCGCGCGCTGCGGGCCGAATTTGCCCAGCGCGCCACCGAAACAGCCGCCGCCAAAGCGGCCGAAACGCCATGAAACGCTTGAAACCCGGCACCCGATGGAGCGCGCTGCTGGGCCTGCTGCTGGCGCCCGGCGCTTGGGGCCAGCAGCCCACCACCCCGGCACCAACCCTGGCCTGCACTGAAGCGTCCGCCGTGACGCCGGCCCACCTGTACGGCGCGTGGCAGCTCACCTTGTGGCCGCCCGAGGGCAGCGCATCTGCGCCCACGTCCACCGGCACCGTGCGGTTTGAGCGCCACCCCGAATTCCCCGGCAGCGTGCGCGGGCACATCCAGCGCACGGCAGCGGGCGCGCCCCTGCAGGCCCTGGTCTCGGGCGACGCGATCGAAGGTGAATTCAACCTCGACGAGTCTGCCGACGGCGTGGCCATTGACGCGGTATGGGCGGGCGTTCCGCAAGACTGCGGCCAAACCATCCGCGGCACCCGGCGCCCCGCCGAGAGCTTGGCCGAGGCAGCCACTCCGCTACAGTTTTTGTTGCGAAAAAGCCCCGGCTGGCATTGATTTCAGCGCATCGTCGACCCACAGACCTTTTGCAAACCCGGTGCAGAAATTGGCTATTTAAGCCATAGCCAAAACCTATTCAAATCGTTCTGTGGTTTGATGAGGATCAAAAACCATTAGGGTCAACCCGCATACATTGACCTTGTCAGCGGCATGGATTTGCGGAAAAACAGGCCGCCCTCTCCCCAGCCTCGCTGACACGTCATTCATTTACAGCGAGTCGATCATGAAAACCTCAAGAATATTCACCTGGACTCTGTGCGCATTGGCCGCCGCCACCGTCATGTCAGCTGGCACGGCCCTGGCACAGAAGCGCGACGAACCGGTACAGACCATCCCCGCGCCCCGCAACATGGACCCTGCGATGGTGGAGCTGGGCAAAAAGCTGTTCTTTGATCCCCGCCTCTCCAAGTCGGGCTTCATCTCCTGCAACTCGTGTCACAACCTGAGCATGGGCGGTTCGGACAACCTCAAGACCTCCATTGGCCACAACTGGTCGCAGGGTCCCATCAATTCGCCCACCGTGCTCAACTCCAGCTTGAACCTAGCGCAGTTCTGGGACGGCCGTGCCGCCACGCTGAAAGACCAGGCCGGCGGCCCCATTGCCAACCCAGGCGAAATGGCCTTCACGCACGAGCTGGCTATCGACACCCTGAAGTCGATTCCCGGCTACGTGAATGAGTTCAAAACCGTCTTCAAGAGCGACAAGCTGAGCATCGACGAAGTGACCACCGCCATTGCCGCGTTTGAAGAAACCCTGGTGACGCCGAACTCGCGCTTTGACCGCTGGCTCGATGGCGACAACAAAGCCCTGAACAAGGACGAGTTGGCCGGCTACCAGCTGTTCAAAGAAAGCGGCTGCGTGGCCTGCCACAACGGCCCCAACCTGGGCGGTACCTCGTTCCAGAAAATGGGCCTGGTGCAACCGTACAAAACGGCCAGCACCGCCCAAGGCCGCCAGGAAGTGACCGGCAAAGACGCCGACCGCCTGAACTTCAAGGTGCCTACCTTGCGCAACGTGGAACTGACCTACCCCTACTTCCACGACGGCCAAGCCCCCACCCTGACCGTGGCGGTGGACCTCATGGGTAAGCTGCAGCTGGGTCGTGAATACACGAAAGACGAAAACGCCAAGATCGTTGCCTTCCTGAAGACCTTGACGGGTCAGCAACCCCAGTTCGCCCTACCGGTGTTGCCACCGTCCACCGACAAAACCCCCGTGCCACGTCCGTTCAACTGAACGCTCGTTCCCGCGGCATCCCGCCCCCACGGGATCAACCAACCGGCCATTCGGCCGGTTTTTTTATGGGCCGTCGCTGCCGGCTGCGCGGCGCCGGTCGCTCCATCCATTTGAAAAAGATGGTCATACCTCAAAAAACAAGAATCGTTCTTATTTGAAATGCTCATGCCAGGCACCTGAACTTCGTAAACGCAGCCGCACGCCCACAGGAAGCCGGCACCGCGCACAACCTGATCTTCCGCCCATTGCACCCACGCAACACGCCCACCCAGCACCTGCGGACGGGGCACAAGGGTCCGGCACGTGGAGAAGAAGCGGCAAGCCTTGGGGGTGAAGTGTTGCGGCTTGGCGCTCAGCTGGTTGTGGCACGCACGGCGGTGCTGTGGGGCTGGGCGCTGCGCACAGCGCCAGCAAGCATCCCACCCACAGCGCAACGCACAACACCGCAGCGCCTGGGTGCCAGCGAGCAGCCCGACTGGGAACGCGTGGCATCGACCCGCCAGCTCGTCTGCCAAACCGGCTGTGTGGGCCATACCGTCCATTGGCTCACAGCCGAAGGCACATGCCAGCTCAGCGGCCAGGCTTGTGAGCGCCTGGCGCTGGAAAAAGCATCTGGCTAAAGCCCGGCTGAGGTGAAACCACAGCAAGCAAAAAGCCCGCTGCAAGGAGCGGGCTTTTGAAGGCGTTGGGCGCTTGGTGCCCATGGCGGGAATCGGACCCGCGACCTCTCCCTTACCAAGGGAGTGCTCTACCACTGAGCCACATGGGCAGCGATATGGAGCGGGATAAGAGACTCGAACTCTCGACCTATACCTTGGCAAGGTATCGCTCTACCAACTGAGCTAATCCCGCAAACCGTTTCTTTGACCGAAGCCACCGCTGACGCACCAGGTGAATTCACGGCTGTCTGTCAAAGAAAAACCCAGCCGTTGAAGCTGGGCTTTCTGAATGTTTGGTGGCCTGGGACGGAATCGAACCATCGACACGCGGATTTTCAATCCGCTGCTCTACCAACTGAGCTACCGGGCCAAACAGAAGCGATAGTATAGCACCTTTTATTGGCGTTTCTGAACGCCAATGCCGATCAGAGCGCGTTGCGTTTGCTGCGGGCCAGATCGACACCCAGCTGCTTGAGCTTTCGGTACAGGTGGGTGCGCTCCAGCCCGGTCTTTTCGGCCACGCGGGTCATGGAGCCAGACTCTTTGGCGAGGTGAAATTCAAAGTAAGCCTTTTCAAATTCGTCGCGGGCTTCGCGCAACGGACCTTCCAGATTGAACGACTGCTGGGACTGTGGGCCGATGTCCATCACCATCTCGGGCAGGGTGCCGCCGGTCATGGCCGATTCCACGGTGAGTTCAACGGCCACGTTGAAACCGTTTTTGGCGGGGGTCAAAACCGCGCCAGTTTTGACCCCGGTTTTGTTCAATCCCTGGTCAACCGCTTTCAGCAGCTTGGCCAGGGTGATGGGCTTTTCAAGGAACGCGGTGGCGCCGATGCGGGTGGCTTCGACGGCGGTGTCGATGGTGGCGTGGCCACTCATCATGATCACGGGCATGGACAGCAAGCCGCTGCTGGCCCATTCCTTGAGCAGACTCACGCCGTCGGTGTCGGGCATCCAGATGTCGAGCAGCACCAGATCGGGTCGCAGCACGGCGCGCACGGCACGGGCTTGCGCAGCGTTTTCAGCGAGTTCGACCGTGTGGCCTTCGTCGTTCAGTATCTCGGACAGCAAGTCCCGGATGCCCAGTTCATCGTCTACGACCAAAATAGTTGCCATGGCGCGGTGTGCTTCCCTCTGTCTATGTTGTCAATTAACCACTGCGAATGATAACGACACTTGAGCACCCAGCACTTGGCCGTCGACCACGCGG
Organism: Hydrogenophaga sp.; assembly: GCF_965657535.1. GTDB lineage: Bacteria > Pseudomonadota > Gammaproteobacteria > Burkholderiales > Burkholderiaceae_C > Hydrogenophaga. Next base: position 133,469 of record NZ_CBFHOP010000007.1, read on the forward strand.
TTGGAGAGGTCAACCCGGCCCCCGTGTTCGTCCATGATTTTCTTGACCACAGCCAGCCCCAGACCGGTACCCTTGACCTTGGTGGTGACGTAAGGCTCAAACGCCCGCTTGAGGATGTGCTCGGCAAAACCGGGGCCATGGTCGATGACGGACAGGCGCACCCATTGGCCAGAGTCGGAACGGCGGGTGCGCAGCAAGACCTCGGCGCCCGGGTGCCCGGCCACCGCATCCTGGGCGTTTTGCACCAAGTTGTGCAGCATCTGGCGCACCTGCTGGGCGTCGGCCATGGCGAGCGGGCAGTCGTCGGCCAGCTCAAAGCGCACGGGCACAGCGGCGCTGTCGTACAGTGACAGTATGTCGCGCACCAGCGCGTTGAGATCGGTGGGGGCCAACTGGGCGGCGGGCAGGCGTGCGTAGTCGCGAAACTCGTTGACCAGTCGCTTCATGGCATCCACTTGGTCCACGATGGTTTTGACCGATTTGGTGAGAATGGCCTGCTCGGGCGGTGGCACTTTGCCGTCGAGCTTCATGGCCAGGCGCTCGGCCGACAGCTGGATGGGCGTGAGGGGGTTCTTGATTTCGTGGGCCAGGCGACGTGCCACTTCTCCCCAGGCCTGGGCGCGCTGGGCGGACACCATTTCAGAGACGTCGTCAAACACCAGCAAGCGGTCGTTGTTGGGCAACAAGGCGCCCCGGGCGATCAGGGTGATACCTTCGTCAAACGGGGTGGTGCCATTGGCGTTGAGCTCAAACGACTGTTGCCAGTAACCGCCTTGGTGGGGAGTGTCGTCTGACAAAAACCGCTCAAACTGCTGCAGCACGCCGGCCGCAAAAAACGCCAACCCCGGCACCTCCGCGAGGGGTTTGCCCAGGTGCAGCCCCAGCGGAGTGCGCAAGATGCGCGCTGCGCCGGGGTTGACGCTGAGGACCCGACTGTGCTCGTCAAGCACCACCACGCCGGCGGTGAGGTTGTCCAGAATGGTTTGCAGGCTGTCGCGCGCCGCGTCCACCTGCGCCATGCTGTGCTGCACGGCGCTGCGGGCGTCGGCCAGGTCTTGTGTCATGTGGGCAAAGGTGCGGGTGAGGCCGGCAAGTTCGTCGCGGGCAGCGAGCGCGGGCTTGGGCGCGAGGTTACCCGCGGCCACTTCGCGCATGCCTTCTGCCAGCACCAGCAGCGGGCGCACCAGCTGGTTGCCCAGCAGCACCGCCAGCAGCACGGCGCCAAATACTGCGAGAAACAGCGCCAGGGTGAGCGTGCCGATGTACATGCGGCGCAGGCCTTCACGGGCCAGGGCGCGTTCCTGGTATTCGCGGTTGGCCACTTGCACGGCCAGGGCGTCGGCCACCAGTGCGGGCGGTAGCGGTGCAATGACTTGCAGGTAGCGCGGCTCGGCGTTGAAACCAAAGGCCGGCGCGTTCACCAGCGCCAGCACTTTGATGCGCGCCTGTCCGACGGCCTGGGCGGCTTCAAGCTCGCCATCGCTGCCCTCTTCGAGCCCTTCAATTTGCGCCACCACGCGGGCCGACCGCACGTTGCGCAGCTGCGCCAGCCCGGGGCTGCTGGGCGAGATGTCAAATCGCGACTCCCCCGCACTCGCCAGCGCCTGCCCAGCGGCGTTCCAGAGCACGACATCGGTGGCAGAAAGCTGTTCGCGCATCCGCTCCAGCGCCAGCACGGCAGAGGCATCGGGCACGCGGGCGAGGCCTTCAGCGGCCATGCGGGTTTTGCTGCTCAGGTCGGCGCTCAGGGTGTCCAGCGTGGTGCGGCCGAGGCTGAGACCGGCACTCAGGGCCGACTCGACCCGCACATCGAACCAGCTTTCAATGGAACGCGACACGAACTGGTAGGACACGGTGTAGATCAGCAAGCCCGGCAAAATGCCCACCAGCCCAATGATGCCGGCCAGCTTGATGAGCAGGCGGCTGCCAAACTTGCCCTTTCTGAAGCGCACCGCCAGCCGCACCGCCAGCCACAAGATGATGCCCACCAGCACGGCGGCCACCGCCATGTTGATGCCCACCAGCCAGGCGAAATTTTGCTCGTAAAAAATACGGTTGCGCGTGGCCAGGGTCAGCAGGAACAGCAACACCATGCCCAACCCGGTCATGAACACCAGGCCCACCAACACCGCCCAGCGCAAAGCGGCGGTTTTCTGGCGAGACGACGGGGTTTCGACGGGGTTCAAGGCCAGCGGGGTCGGGTTCAGGTGGTTCAACACTGTCGGGCTTCAGCGCCCGGGTTCTGCGGCCACCGACTCGCCCAGCTCGTCGCCAGGTCGCAGGTCGGGGGCGCCGTCAGGATGGGGCTCGGGCTCGGCCTGCGTGGGTACCCGCAGCACTTTTTGCACGGCAATGTCCCACTCGGGCTGGTTGCTCATGCCGATCTGGAACGGACGGGGCAGCAAAGAAAGGTCGAGCCGGAAGCGCCATTCCACGCGGTGTTTGTCGTCGGCTTGCAGACGGGCTGCATCGGACACTTTCCAGCGCGATACCCGGCCAATGCCCGCCAGAGCGTCGGCGAGGCTATCAAAATTTTGGTGCAGCGCATATTGCAGTCCGGCACCAGTGACGCCACTGGCGTCGTTGGACAGGCTCAGCCGCCAGCGGCGCGTTAGGGGCTGGTAGGCCAGGCGCAGCGTGCGCAGCGCGGTGGACACCCGCTTGTCCGTCCAATACCAGCGCTGGCGGTACACATCGGCCTGCCAGGCGAAATACAGCGGCACGCCTTTCAGCAGGGCGTCTTCCACAGCAGCCGCAGGCTCCAGCTTGAGCCGGGCCGACAGGTACAGCGCCTCCTGCGTGCGCTGCACGCCCATTTGCAGAATCTCGGGCTCATAGGCCTGGGCCGGCGTGTGGGTGAGCCAGGCCAAAGCAACGAGCGTCAACAGAAGACGCAACCAGCGCAGCACGCGGCTCACGGGCGTGGCCAACGGTGGCCGATCAAGGCTGGGCCTTGTCGATGCGTGCGTAAAAGAAACCGTCGTATCCACCCTGAGGATTGTCGTTGAACTCACCCGCCGGGGCGGCCAAACCGGGCAGCAAATGGCCCACTGCGGGCCGATGAACCGCGTCAGTGTGGCGCTCAAGGAACGCAGCGACCTGATCGGCACCTTCGGCACGAAACACCGAGCAGGTGCAATACACGAGGCGGCCACCCGGTTTCACCAGGGGCCAGAGGGCTTCCAACAGGGCCCGCTGAATGGCCACCAGCTGGTCCACGTCCGTCGCGCGGCGCAGCCAGCGCACGTCGGGGTGGCGCCGCACAATGCCCGAAGCGGTGCAGGGCGCGTCGAGCAAGATGGCGTCAAACGCACGCCCATCCCACCAATCAGCGGGGTGGGCGGCGTCGGCGCAACGCACCTCGGCCTGCAAGCCCAGTCGCTGCAGGTTGTCGTGGATGCGTTCGCAGCGGCGGGCATCCACGTCCAACGCCAGCAGATCCAGGCTGGCCCATTCCAGCAGATGTGCGGTTTTGCCGCCCGGGGCGGCGCATGCGTCAAGCACACGGTCTGTGAGCGCCCACTCTCTTCTTTCAAGCAACAGGGATGCGGCCATTTGTGCTGCGGCATCTTGCACCGAGGCATGGCCCAGCGCAAAAGCGGGCAAGCGGTCCACCGGTTGGGGGGCATCCAGCACCAGGCCATCGCTGCCCACCGGGGTGGACGCGATGCCCAAGGCAAGCAGTGCCTGCTGGTAACTGGCGCGGCTGGTCTTTCTGCGGTTCACACGCAGGGCCATGGGCCCAGGCTGGTTGCTGGCTTTCAGAATAGCGGCCCAGTGTTCAGGGTGGTCGCGCTGCAGGCGCTCAATCCACCACGTTGGGTGGTTCCAGCGCGCCACAGGCAGGCCGGCCACCGCGTTCAGCAACGCCTCGCGTTCGCGCAAGAAACGGCGCAAGCAGGCGTTGACGAAAGCTGCCTGGCGCTGGGTATTGCGGTCATGCCGGGCCGCATCCACCGCCTGGTTGACCACCGTGTGCGGCTCGTAATGCGGCCCGGCGGGCTGGGCGCCGGGCGCGTGGGTGGCGGCATCGCCATCTGCCGTGTTTGGCCCGCCCAGCAGCAAGGCCACAGCGCTGCATAGCAAGGCCATGACCGCAGGATCGGGTTTGCGCTGCACCAGTTGCGCCACCACCGCGCGGGCTGTGCCCAAGTGGCGCAGCACATGGAAGGTAAGCGCCTGAACCCCAGGGCGCAGCTCGGCGCTGACCTGGGGCATCACTTCACTGAGCGAGCGACCCTGCTCGACGGCCAGCACACAGTGCGCGGTGTGCCGCAACTGGGCAGCCAGGCTGGGCGCCAGCCGCACGGCAGCTTGGGGGGCAGGACGCGGTCGGGGCTGTGTAAAAGGCTTGGGGCGGGCTGGGGCAGTCACAGGCAATTCCATGTTGGCAACCCGTGAGTGTGGCGCAAACCCGCACCCGCAGGAAAGCGCAGATTCAATTCAGCGTCCAGCCCGGGCCTTCGCCGGGGGCTGAAGACGCGGGCGATGCCGTTGCTGCGGCGTCAGCCTGCGGCTTTTCCGCTTCCCGCGTCAGGGGCAGCGGGCCCATGGCGCGGCCGTAAATACGGCGTATGCGCTGTTCCAGGGTGGGGTGCGAGTCGAGCCAATGGGCCACGGGGCCGGTTTCGTTGGACACCAGCAGCAGGTGTTGCACCATGGAGCCGATGCGGCTCGACACCACGCCATCGCGTTGCTGGCTCAGGATCTTGCGCAACACACCGCCCAAGCCGTCGCGGCTGCGGGTCCACTGCACCGCCCGCGCGTCGGCCAGGTATTCGCGCTGGCGCGATACGGCGGCCTGCAACGCGTGCCCCGCCAGCCAGCCCAGCCAACCAGCGGCCATGATGGCCAGGCCCAGCAGAGCCGCAGCCATGCGGCGGTCCCGCGCATCGGGCTCAAACAGATGCTGGCCCATGCGGTAAAGCATTTCCAGTCCAAACACCATGCCAATGAGCCGCATGTTGAGCCGTGTGTCGCCCTCCCGGATGTGGCTGAATTCGTGCGCCACCAGGCCCTGCAACTCGTCGCGCGACAGCAGATCCAACGCGCCCTGCGTCACGGCGACCACGGCATCGTCTTCGTCCCAGCCCGCCGCAAACGCATTGATGCTCGGGTCGCGCGCCAGCACCATGGCCTGCGGGCGCTTCATGCTCGATGACACCGCCATTTCTTCCACAATGTTGCGAAAGCGTTGTTCATCAAAATCGGCCGACGGCTGCACCGGGCGTGCACCCATCTGTTCGGCCAGGCGCCGGCCACCGCCGTCGGCCAAGCGCGAGGTCTCGACCCACCAGCCACCCAGCACAAACAACAACACCACGCCGGTGTTGACGGCGAAGAAGTGGCGGGGAAAACGCATCTCGCCGGGTGTCCAGAAACCCCATGTCAGGCCCCAGGCCACGGCGAGCGCGGCGTTGATGGCCAGCACCAGCAGCAACACCGTAAGGACAAACGCGAGCAGCAGCCTGCGCGTTTTGCTGCGGGCTTCGCGCTGTGATTCAAAAATCAGCACAACAAAGCCTGAGGGCAGACGGTGAACCACCCGAAGAAACCGCGAGGCCGGCTTTGGCAGACGGCCAGTATCGCCCCCGAGTTGGTGGCGGGCGCAGCCAGGCGCGGGGGCAGATCAGAAAACAACCTTCACCACCTGGCGCTCGGCTTCGTTGCTGGTGGACTCCAGCATGGCCTGCGGGGTGAAGTTGAACAGCCGGGCCACGATGAGGGTCGGAAACTGGGCGGCGGCATCGTTGAATTCGAGCACGTGGTCGTTGTAAGCCTGGCGGGCAAAGCCAATGCGGTTTTCGGTGCTGGCCAGCTCTTCGCTCAATTCGCGCATGGTCTGGTCGGCCTTGAGGTCGGGGTAGGCCTCAGCCACCGCAAACAAGCGGCCCAGAGCACCGCCCAACAGCTGCTCGGCACCGGCCAGTGCACCCAACGCACCGGCATTGAGCGGGCTGCCCGCAGCGGTTTTCTCAGCGGCGCGGGCCTGGTTGCGTGCGGCGATCACCGCCTCCAGCGTCTGTGCTTCGTGGGCCAGGTATTTGCGCGCTACCTCCACCAGGTTGGGAATAAGGTCGTAACGGCGCTTGAGCTGCACGTCAATCTGCCCAAAGGCGTTGGCGATGGCATTTTTCAACCGCACCAGGCGGTTGTACGCACCCACCGCCCAGAAAAACACCAGCAGGCCCAAGGCCAGAAAGATCCAGAGCGCAGCAGACATGGGTTCAACTCCTTCGAGGTCGGTCGGGTCGTGAGCGAGGGCAATATACCCTAGGCCCTCAAGCCCCCCGTGTGATGAAAACCAGCCGCACGCATAAAAAAAGCCCCCGACCGGATGGTCGGGGGCTTTTGAGGGTCAGGCGGTGGGCCTGAGCGCCGTGGCCGCTTTATTCAGCGGCATCGCCGCCGCTGGACACGTCGGCGTGGTCGGCCTGGTCCGCAGCCAGCGACAGGGCGTCGGCTTCTGAAATGGCACGGCGCTCTTCGTCGTCCATCTTTTCCTTCACCTTGCGCGCTTCGTGGTAAGCCATGCCGGTACCGGCCGGGATCAGACGACCCACGATCACGTTTTCCTTCAGGCCACGCAACTCATCGCGCTTGCCCATGATGGCCGCTTCGGTCAGCACGCGGGTGGTTTCCTGGAAGGAAGCCGCCGAGATGAACGAGTCGGTCGACAGGGAGGCCTTGGTGATACCCAGCAACACGTTGGTAAAGGTAGGCGGAATCTTGCCTTCAGCGCGCAACGCGTCGATGGTGTTCAGAATTTCCGAACGCTCCACCTGCTCGCCCTTGATGTAGGACGAATCACCCACGGCCTCGACGATCACGCGGCGCAGCATCTGGCGAACGATCACCTCGATGTGCTTGTCGTTGATCTTCACGCCCTGCAAGCGATACACGTCCTGGACCTCGTCAACGATGTAGCGCGACAAGGCTTCAATACCCAGCAGACGCAGGATGTCCTGCGGATCGGCTGGACCGTCCACCACGCCCTCACCCTTGTTGACCACCTGGCCTTCGTGCACCAGGATGTTCTTCTCTTTGGGGATGAGGTCGTCCCAGACGTTGCCTTCGGGATCGGTGATCTGCAGGCGAACTTTGCCTTTGGTCTCTTTGCCGAAAGACACGGTACCGGTCATTTCGGCCAGCTTGCCGGCGTCTTTGGGCGAGCGGGCTTCAAACAGCTCGGCCACACGCGGCAGACCGCCGGTGATGTCGCGCGTCTTCTGACCTTCGACCGGGATGCGAGCCAGCACATGGCCTGGGCCGACCTCCTGGCCGTCGCGCACTTCCAGCAGGGAACCGATAGGGAAGCCCACCGTCACCGAGTGGTCGGTGCCGGGGATCTTCACTTCGTTGGCCTGGGGGTCCAGCAACTTGACCAGTGGACGCACCACCTTGGTCGAACCGCGGTGCTTCGGATCGATCACCACCAGCGAGGACAGACCGGTCACGTCGTTGACCTGCTTGGCCACGGTGAGGCCTTCTTCCACGTTTTCGAACTTCACCTGACCGGCGAATTCCGTGATGATGGGTCGGGTCAGCGGGTCCCAGTTGGCCAGCACGGAGCCGGCCTTGATGGCCTGGTCGGCCTTGACGGCGAGGATGGCACCGTAAGGCACCTTGTGGCGCTCACGCTCGCGACCAATGTCGTCGTGGATGATGATTTCGCCGGAACGGGAAATCACCACCAGTTCGCCCTTGGTGTTGGTCACGTAACGCATCGTAGCGTTGAAACCAATGGAGCCGGTGGACTTGGCTTCCACGCTGGAGGCCACCGCCGCACGCGACGCAGCACCACCGATGTGGAACGTGCGCATGGTCAGCTGGGTACCCGGCTCACCGATCGACTGTGCAGCGATCACACCCACGGCTTCACCGATATTCACCAGGCCGCCACGGCCCAGGTCGCGGCCATAGCACTTGGCACAAATGCCAAAGCGGGTTTCGCAGGTCAGGGCGGTGCGAACCTTGACTTCGTCCACGCCGGCGGCTTCGAGCTCGTCCAGCATGTCTTCGTCCATCATCTGGCCAGCGGGGACCATCACGGCGCGGGTCTCTGGGTGAATCACTTCCTCGGCCGTGGTGCGGCCCAGAATGCGGTCGCGCAGCGACTCGATGACTTCACCGCCTTCAACAATCGCGCGCATCACCGTGCCATTGGTGGTGCCACAGTCCTGGTGGTTGACCACCAAGTCTTGCGTCACGTCGACCAGGCGGCGGGTCAGGTAGCCCGAGTTGGCGGTCTTCAACGCCGTGTCGGCCAGACCTTTTCGTGCGCCGTGCGTGGAGATGAAGTACTGCAACACGTTCAGACCTTCACGGAAGTTCGCCGTGATAGGGGTCTCAATGATCGAGCCGTCGGGCTTGGCCATCAGGCCTCGCATGCCGGCCAGCTGGCGAATCTGTGCCGCAGAACCGCGAGCACCCGAGTCGGCCATCATGTAGATCGAGTTGAACGACTCCTGGTCCACCTCGTTGCCGTGGCGGTCGGTGGTCTTTTGCTTGGCCAGCTGGGCCATCATCACCTTCGAGATCTCGTCGCCGGCCTTGCCCCAGATGTCCACCACCTTGTTGTAGCGCTCACCTGCGGTCACCAAACCGGATGCGTACTGCTGGGCGATTTCCTTCACTTCCTTCTCGGAGCGCTCGATGATGGCCGGCTTCTCTTTGGGCACCAGCATGTCGTCCACCGCGATGGAGATACCGGCGCGCGTGGCCAGACGGAAACCGTTTTGCAACAGCTTGTCGGCGAACACCACGGTTTCTTTCAGACCGCACTTGCGGAACGCGGTGTTGATCAGCTTGGAGATTTCCTTCTTCTTCAACGGCTTGTTCAGCACGTCGAAGGGCAGGCCCTTGGGCAGAATCTCAGACAGCAACGCACGGCCCACGGTGGTGTCCACCAGGGAAATGAACGGCGTGAACTCGCCCGTGGCCTTGTCCAGCGTGTACTGCTGCAGTCGCACGCTGATCTTGGCGGTGATCTCAACCGCGCCGTTGTCCAGCGCACGTTGCAGCTCGGCCAGATCGGCAAAGATCATGCCCTCGCCCTTGGCGTTGATGCGGTCGCGGGTCGCGTAGTACAAGCCCAGCACCACGTCTTGCGACGGCACGATGGACGGTTCGCCAGAAGCCGGGAACAGGATGTTGTTGGACGCCAGCATCAGGGTGCGGGCTTCGATCTGCGCCTCCACCGACAGCGGCACGTGCACAGCCATCTGGTCACCGTCGAAGTCGGCGTTGAAGGCCGCACAAACGAGGGGGTGCAGCTGAATGGCCTTGCCTTCGATCAGGATCGGCTCAAACGCCTGAATGCCCAGACGGTGCAGCGTGGGTGCGCGGTTCAGCATCACCGGGTGCTCTTTGATCACCTCTTCCAGAATGTCCCACACCACGGGCGTGCCGGCTTCCACTTCTTTCTTGGCGGCCTTGATGGTGGTGGCAATGCCACGCTGCTCCAACTGGGCAAAGATGAAGGGCTTGAACAGCTCCAGCGCCATCAGCTTGGGCAGGCCGCACTGGTGCAGCTTGAGCGTTGGACCCACCACAATGACCGAACGGCCCGAGTAGTCGACGCGCTTGCCCAGCAAGTTCTGGCGGAAACGACCGCTCTTGCCTTTGATCATGTCGGCCAGCGACTTGAGTGCGCGCTTGTTGGCGCCCGTCATGGCCTTGCCACGGCGGCCGTTGTCCAGCAACGAGTCCACGGCTTCCTGCAGCATGCGCTTTTCGTTGCGCGCGATGATCTCAGGGGCCTTCAGCTCCAGCAGACGGCGCAGGCGGCTGTTGCGGTTGATGACGCGGCGGTACAGATCGTTCAGGTCGGAGGTCGCGAAGCGGCCGCCGTCCAGGGGAACGAGCGGACGCAGGTCGGGCGGCAGCACAGGCAGCACGTCCAGGACCATCCACTCGGGCTTGATGCCCGACTTCTTGAAGGCTTCCAGCACCTTCAGGCGCTTGGCGTTCTTCTTGATCTTGAGTTCGGAGCCGGTCAGGTCGTTGCGCAGCTTGTCGATCTCGATCTCGAGGTCGATCGCCTGCAGCAACTCCTTGATGCCCTCAGCGCCCATCTTGGCGATGAATTCGTCGCCGAATTCCTTGCGCTTGGCGTCGTAGTCGTCCTCGGTCATGATCGCGAATTTCTTCAGCGGCGTCATGCCCGGATCGACGATCACATAGGCTTCAAAGTACAGCACGCGCTCGATGTCGCGCAGCGTCATGTCCAGGATCAGGCCCAGACGCGAAGGCAGTGACTTCAAGAACCAGATGTGGGCGCAAGGCGCGGCCAGGTCGATGTGACCCATGCGGTCGCGACGCACCTTGGTCTGCGTGACTTCAACGCCGCACTTCTCGCAGATGACACCGCGGTGCTTCAGACGCTTGTACTTGCCGCACAGGCATTCGTAGTCCTTGATAGGGCCAAAAATCTTGGCGCAGAACAGACCGTCACGCTCAGGTTTGAAGGTGCGGTAGTTGATGGTTTCGGGCTTTTTGACTTCGCCAAAAGACCACGAACGGATTTTCTCGGGCGACGCCAAGCCGATGCGGATGGCATCGAAATGCTCGTCGGGCGTGAACTGCTTGAACAGGTCGAGCAAGGATTTCATGTGAATTTCCTTAAAGAAACAGAGACAGCGAAAGAGGATCGAAGTGACTTAAACCCAGAACACCGCAGAACCGGCTTTGCCGGGCCGCAGGTGTTGCCCCCTGAGGGGCTGACGCGCCGCAGGCGTGGCGCGGGGGTGGGTTTGTAATCAGCTTCTTTCCAATTCGATGTCGATACCGAGCGAGCGAATTTCCTTAACCAGCACGTTGAACGACTCGGGCATGCCCGCTTCGATCGAGTGCTCGCCCTTGACAATGGACTCGTACACCTTGGTGCGGCCCTGCACGTCGTCGGACTTGACGGTGAGCATTTCCTGCAGGATGTAAGACGCACCGTAGGCTTCCAGCGCCCACACTTCCATCTCGCCGAAACGCTGACCACCAAACTGCGCCTTGCCGCCCAGCGGCTGTTGCGTGACCAGGGAGTAAGGGCCGGTGGAACGGGCGTGCATCTTGTCGTCGACCAAGTGGTGCAGCTTCAGGAAGTGCATGTAGCCCACCGTGGTCTTGCGCTCAAAAGCGTCGCCGGTACGACCGTCATACAGCTGCGCCTGGGTGCGCGTTTCGGTCAGGCCCTTCTTCGCGGCGATGTCGTCCGGGTACGCCAGCTTGAGCATGGCGCGGATCTCATCTTCGGAAGCACCATCAAACACCGGCGTGGCAAATGGCACGCCACCGGTCAGGTTGTGCGCCATCTCGACCACATCCGTGTCGCTCAGGTCGGACAGGTGTTCCTTTTTACCGGCTTGGTTGTAGATGGTGTCCAGGAACGAGCGCAGTTCGGTGGCTTTCGCCTCGGCCTGCAGCATGTCACCAATACGCTGGCCCAGTCCTTTGGCAGCCCAGCCCAGGTGGACTTCCAGCACCTGACCCACGTTCATGCGCGAAGGCACGCCCAGCGGGTTGAGCACGATGTCGGCGGGGGTGCCGTCGGCCATGTAAGGCATGTCTTCGACCGGAACGATCTTGGACACCACACCTTTGTTGCCGTGGCGACCGGCCATCTTGTCACCCGGCTGCAAGCGGCGCTTGACGGCCAGGTACACCTTGACCATCTTGAGCACGCCCGCTGGCAACTCGTCACCCTGCGTGAGCTTCTTGCGCTTTTCTTCAAAAGCCAGGTCGAAGCTGTGGCGCGTCTGTTCCATGGCGTTTTTGATGGACTCCAGCTGGGCAGCCACGTCGTCTTCCGACGGACGGATGTCGAACCAGTGGTATTTCTCGACGTCGTCCAGATAGGCCTTGTCGATCTTGGTGCCCTTGGCCAGCTTCTTGGGGCCGCCGTTGGCGACCTTGCCGATCAGCAGCTTTTCGATACGGTCAAACGCATCGGCTTCCACAATGCGCAGCTGGTCGTTCAGGTCCAGGCGGTAGCGCTTGAGCTCGTCGTCAATGATCTGCTGGGCACGCTTGTCACGCGTGATGCCTTCACGGGTGAAGACCTGCACGTCGATCACGGTGCCTTGCGAACCCTGGCCCACGCGCAGCGAGGTGTCTTTCACGTCGCTGGCTTTTTCGCCGAAGATGGCGCGCAGCAGCTTTTCTTCAGGCGTCAGCGTGGTCTCGCCCTTGGGCGTGACCTTGCCCACCAGCACATCGCCGGGCAGCACTTCGGCGCCCACGTAGATGATGCCGGAGTCGTCCAGGCGGTTGAGCTGCAGCTCGGCCAGGTTGGGAATGTCGCGGGTGATTTCTTCCGCGCCCAGCTTGGTGTCGCGCGCCATGACCACCAGTTCCTCGATGTGGATCGAGGTGTAGCGGTCTTCGGCCACCACGCGCTCGGAGATCAGGATCGAGTCTTCGAAGTTGTAGCCGTTCCAGGGCATGAAGGCAATCAGCATGTTCTGGCCGATCGAGATCTCGCCCAGGTCGGTCGAAGCGCCGTCGGCAATCACGTCACCCTTACCCAGCTTGTCGCCCTTCTTGACGATGGGACGCTGGTGGATGTTGGTGTTCTGGTTGGAACGCTGGTACTTGATGAGGTTGTAGATGTCCACACCCACTTCACCGGCCACCGCTTCCGCGTCGTTCACGCGAATCACGATGCGGGTGGCATCGACATGGTCGACCACGCCACCGCGCTTGGCGGTGACCACAGTGCCCGAGTCGATCGCAGCCACGCGCTCAATGCCGGTACCCACCAGCGGCTTTTCAGGGCGCAGCACAGGCACGGCCTGACGCGACATGTTGGCACCCATCAGCGCGCGGTTGGCGTCGTCGTGCTCCAGGAAGGGCACCAGCGAAGCGGCCACAGACACGATCTGCGCAGGCGACACGTCCATGTACTGGATGGTGTCAGCGGGCGTCAGGATCGACTCGCCTTTTTCACGCGCGGAGATCAGGTCACCGCTCAGGCGACCTTCAGCGTCCAGCGTGGCGTTGGCCTGCGCAATGACGTACTTGCCTTCTTCGATGGCCGACAAGTAATCGATCTGGTTGGTCACCTTGGCGTCGACCACCCGACGGTATGGGGTTTCGATGAAACCGTACTCGTTCAGACGGGCGTACAAAGCCAGCGAGTTGATCAGACCAATGTTTGGGCCTTCAGGCGTTTCGATGGGACACACGCGACCGTAGTGGGTCACGTGCACGTCACGCACCTCAAAACCAGCGCGCTCGCGCGTCAGACCGCCCGGGCCAAGGGCCGACACGCGGCGCTTGTGGGTGATCTCGGCCAGCGGGTTGGTCTGGTCCATGAACTGCGACAGCTGGGACGCACCGAAGAACTCTTTCAGAGCCGCGGAAATCGGCTTGGAATTGATCAGGTCGTGCGGCATCAGCGGCTCTTGCTCGGCCTGGCCCAGACGCTCTTTCACAGCCTTCTCGATGCGAGCCAAGCCGGTGCGGTACTGGTTTTCGGCCAGCTCGCCCACGCAACGCACGCGGCGGTTGCCCAGGTGGTCGATGTCGTCGACCTCACCGCGACCATTGCGCAGATCCACCAGAATCTTGACCACCGCCAAGATGTCTTCGTTGGACAGCACCATCGGGCCGGTCGACTCGTCGCGCCCGGCACGGGCGTTGAACTTCATGCGGCCTACGCGCGACAGGTCGTACGTGTCCGGGTTGTAGAACAAGCGGTGGAACAACGCTTGCACAGCGTCTTCGGTCGGCGGCTCGCCGGGGCGCATCATGCGGTAGATGGCCACACGGGCGGCAAACTCGTCAGCGGTCTCGTCGCTGCGCAAGGTCTGCGAAATGTAAGCACCCTGGTCGAGTTCGTTGGTGTAGAGGCACTGCAGATCCTGCACGCCAGCGGTGCGCAGTTTCTTCAGCAAGGCTTCGGTCAGCTCTTCGTTGGCCTTGGCAATGATCTCGCCGGTGTCAGCGTCCACAATGTTGCGGGCCACCACGCGGCCGATCATGAAGTCTTCGGGCACGCTGATGTGCGTGGTGCCAGATTGCTCCATTTCACGGGTGTGACGCACCGTGATGCGCTTGTCCTTGGCGACCACGACCTTGCCCGACTTGTCGGTGATATCGAAACGGGCCACTTCACCGCGCAGACGCTCGGGGACAAAGGCCATCTGGGCACCGCTGTCCATCAGGCGGAAGTGGTCGTTGACGAAGAAGTTCGCCAGGATGGTCTCAGGCGTCAGGCCAATGGCTTTCAGCAGAATCGTGACCGGCATTTTGCGGCGGCGGTCGACACGGAAGAACAGGATGTCTTTCGGATCGAATTCGAAGTCCAGCCAAGAGCCGCGGTAAGGGATGATGCGGGCCGAAAACAGCAGCTTGCCCGAACTGTGGGTCTTGCCCTTGTCGTGTTCAAAGAACACGCCAGGCGAGCGGTGCAGCTGCGACACGATGACGCGCTCGGTGCCGTTGATGATGAAAGAGCCCTTGTCCGTCATCAGGGGCACTTCGCCCATGTAGACCTCTTGCTCTTTCACTTCCTTGATCACCTTCGACTGGTTGGTCGACGACTCACGGTCGTAGATGATCAGCTGCACGCGGGCGCGCACAGCGGAGGCAAAGGTTAGGCCACGGGTCTGGCATTCGCGCACGTCAAACGCTGGCTTGGCCAGGTTGTACTCCACGAACTTCATCTCGACAAAACCATTGTGCGAGACGATCGGGAATGCGGCTTCAAACGCGGCCTGCAGGCCCTCGTTGGTGCGCTTTTTGGGCGCTGAATCCGCTTGCAAGAACGCGGTGTAAGCGTCCTTTTGCATCTGCAAGAGGTAGGGAATCGCGATGACAGTCTCGCGGGTGCCAAAACTCTTTCGGATGCGTTTGCGTTCGGTGTATGAATAATTCGATGCTGAGGCCATGAGATCTCCGGGCTTGAGGTCTGCGGCGACTGTCTTGCCTACCGGGCGCATCAAACGCTCGGTGACATGCTTGGTGGCTGGCCTCTACCAACCATTGGCGGACGGCCTGCGCATTGCACACAGGCCCGAACCAAGTCGTCTTCTGCAGTCGGGGTCAGAAGACACTCAAAAACATGCTCGTAGAGGTTTTTCGCTAGCCTGCAGCCTGTCGAAAAACCGGTCCAGAAGCCGATTTTTGGGTGTGCTCTGAAAGCACCAAAGGCTGGAGGCTCTTTCGAGCACTCCAGCCCCTGAAGGGAACCGAATTACTTCAGCTCGGCCTTGGCACCGGCGTCAACCAGTTTCTTCATGGCGGCTTCGGCGTCGGCCTTGGCAATGCCTTCTTTCACGTTCTTGGGTGCGCCGTCGACCAGGTCTTTGGCTTCTTTCAGACCCAGACCGGTGATTTCACGAACGGCCTTGATGACGGAGACCTTGTTGGCGCCAGCTTCCAGCAGCACCACATTGAACTCGGTCTTCTCTTCAGCAGCAGCAGCGGCACCACCACCAGCAGCAGCAGGAGCGGCCATGGCGGCAGCGCTCACGCCAAACTTCTCTTCGATGGCTTTCACCAGGTCGTTGAGTTCCATGACCGTCATGCTGTCCAGCGCGGTCAAAAATGCGTCTTTATCGAATGCCATTTTGATTTCCTAACAATTGGTTTAAACGAACGTGCCGCGCATCAAGCGGCGGCAGCGTCTTCTGCCGGTGCGGCGGTGTCGGCTGCAGGTTCTGCAGCAACTTCTGCCGGTGCGGCAGCGCCTTCGCCTTTTTTCGCCGCCAGGGCGCCCAGCACAACGGCCGTACGCGACATGGGCGACATCAGCAAGCCACACAGCTGTGCCAACAACACTTCTTTCGAAGGGATGCTTGCGAGCTTCTTAACGCCCTCGACGTCCAGGACTTTGCCACCGTAAACGCCACCGCGAATCACCAGCTTGTCGTTGGTTTTCGCGAAGTCAGCCACCACTTTCGCAGCAGCCACAGCGTCTTCAGAGAAGCCATAGATCAACGGACCGGTCATCTGGTCTGCGGCCACTTCAAATGCGCTGCCAGCCACTGCACGGCGAGCCAGGGTGTTTTTCAACACGCTCAGGCTGACACCGTTGCTGCGGGCTGTGACGCGCAGTTTGTCCATGTTCGCGACCGTGATGCCACGGTATTCCGCCATCACGAGCGTTTGAGCTTTAGCGGCGAGGCTGGTCACTTCGGAAATGACCGCTTCTTTCTCACTGCGATTCAGACTCAAGGTCTACTCCTTAAATGTGCTTGCGGCCCAACGGCCTTCAGCACGCCTCATTGCAGCGACCAACTGTTTAGGGAATCTTGTTCCATCTGCAGCGGGATCGCCATCTGCGTTGGCTTGTCACAATTAAGTCAAACCGCACCCCTAAAGGCACCGCTCAACACCAACGGTCTTGGATGGCTCTGGGGTCGGGCAGCCAAGCCACCGGACCACAGACCCACCACACCCGGGCGCCTCGTCCAAAGACGGACACCCGAATTTTCTTCAAGCGATCAGGCCGAGATGGATTGCATGTCGACGCGAACGCCCACACCCATGGTCGACGAAACCGCGACTTTACGCAGGTACACACCCTTGCTGGTGGCTGGTTTGGCCTTGGTCAGTGCGTCCAGCAAAGCCACCAGGTTGCCCTGAAGCTTGTCGCTGTCGAACGAACGGCGGCCGATGGTGCCGTGCACGATACCGGCTTTGTCCACACGGAACTGCACCTGGCCAGCCTTGGCGTTGCGCACCGCTTGAGCGACGTCAGGCGTCACGGTACCGACCTTGGGGTTGGGCATCAGGCCGCGTGGACCCAGGATCTGACCCAGGGTACCCACGACGCGCATGGCGTCAGGCGAAGCGATAACCACGTCGAAGTCCATCTTGCCTGCCTTGATGTCGGCAGCCAGATCGTCCATGCCCACGATGTCAGCTCCAGCGGCCTTGGCTTCTTCGGCTTTGGCACCTTGGGCGAACACGGCCACGCGCTTGGTCTTGCCGGTGCCGTTGGGCATGACCACGGCGCCACGCACCACCTGGTCAGACTTCTTGGCATCCACGCCGAGCTGGATCGCCACGTCGATGGATTCGTCAAACTTGGCGTTGGCGCATTCTTTGATGATGGCCAGTGCGTCGTTCAGTGCGTACAGCTTCATGCTGTCGACTTTGCCTGCAAAGGCTTTCTGTTTCTTGGTCAGCTTGGACATTTACACACCCTCCACAATCACGCCCATCGAGCGGGCCGAACCGGCGATGGTGCGCACTGCGGCGTCCACATCGGCAGCGGTCATGTCTTTCATCTTGACCTTGGCAATCTCTTCGAGCTGAGCGCGGGTGATCTTGCCAACCTTCTGCTTGTTGGGCACGGGCGAACCCTTGTCCAGCTTGATAGCCTTCTTGATCAGGGTCGTCGCAGGCGGCGTCTTGATGATGAAGGTGAAGCTCTTGTCTGCAAAGGCCGTGATGACCACGGGCAACGGCAGACCTGGCTCAACGCCCTGGGTCTGGGCGTTGAACGCCTTACAGAATTCCATGATGTTCAGACCGCGCTGACCCAGCGCTGGACCGATTGGTGGGGAAGGGTTGGCCTTACCAGCTGGCACTTGCAGCTTGATGAAACCGACGATTTTTTTCGCCATGGTTTTGCTCCTGCGAGTCCAAACGGCTGCAAACTGCAGCCTCCTCGCGGCTTTCGGCCCGAATCACAAAATTACCAGCTACCGCTTCGGGCCGACCCTTGCAGCTGCTGCTGCCATGGCCAAATGCCACGGCAGATTAAAAATATCAGGTCTTTTCGACTTGGCTGAATTCCAGCTCGACAGGCGTTGCGCGACCGAAAATGGTCACCGACACGCGCATCTTGTTCTTTTCGTAGTTGACCTCTTCCACCGTGCCATTGAAGTCGGTGAACGGACCTTCCTTGACGCGAACGTATTCGCCCACGACGAACTCCACTTTGTGGCGGGGCTTGTCGGTACCTTCCTGCATCTGGTTGACGATTTTCTGAACGTCTTCTTCAGAAATCGGTGCAGGGCGGTTCTTGGCGCCACCCACAAAGCCGGTGACTTTGTTGGTGTGCTTCACCAGGTGCCAGGTGTCGTCATCCATCACCATTTCCACCAGCACATAGCCGGGGAAAAATTTGCGCTCGGTGGTGCGGCGCTGGCCGTTTTTCATCTCCACCACCTCTTCGGTGGGTACCAGGATGCGACCGAATTTGTCTTGCATGCCGGCGCGGTTGATGCGCTCAACGATATTGCGCTCAGCGGCCTTCTCCATGCCCGAGTAGGCATGCACCACATACCAACGCATACCGTCCGCGGCAACGCCGTCGGTCACAGGGCTTTGTTGATCGCTCATTATTTTCTCCAGCCCAGGATCAGGTCGTAAAACAACCATTCCAGGGTCTTGTCGGTCAGCCAGAGGAACAGCGCC
Source organism: Hydrogenophaga sp. (assembly GCF_965657535.1). Taxonomy (GTDB): domain Bacteria; phylum Pseudomonadota; class Gammaproteobacteria; order Burkholderiales; family Burkholderiaceae_C; genus Hydrogenophaga. The sequence continues at coordinate 151,835 of NZ_CBFHOP010000007.1, forward strand.
ATCACAAAGACGAACGCAAACACATAGGCCGTCATCTGAATCGCTTCTTTGCGCGCAGGCCAAACCACCTTTTTGGTTTCACGCCACGCATCTCGCCCAAAGGCCAGCAACTGCTTGCCCGACTCAGACACACCAAACACCACCACCGCAGCAGCTGTGGCTGCAATGAGTGCACCCCACTGCACGAGCGGACCCTGAGCAGACAGCAAATAAAACGCGACAAAGCCGCCGAGCAACAACGCAACGGCGGCAGCCAGCTTGGCCTTGTCGGCGCTGGTGTTGACGGTTTGAACTTCGGAAGTGGCCATGAGATTCCAGACGATGCATTACAAAATTTCGCGCCACCGAAGCCAGAAGCTTGAGACACGCAAGCCCACCAGAGGTCGTAACGACTTCGGTGGGCTTGTTAACCACAAAACAAGGGGATCAGACGATAGCTTGATCCTGTTTGGTGGCAGGGGCAGTAGGAATCGAACCTACAACCTTCGGTTTTGGAGACCGACGCTCTGCCAATTGAGCTATACCCCTACTGGCTATACCCCGCTATGGGCAATCAGGCAATGATCTTGGCAACCACACCGGCGCCGACGGTACGACCGCCTTCGCGGATAGCGAAGCGCAGACCTTCTTCCATGGCGATGGGGTTGATCAGCTTGACGGTGATCGACACGTTGTCGCCAGGCATGACCATCTCTTTGCCTTCTGGCAACTCGATGGAGCCTGTCACGTCGGTCGTGCGGAAGTAGAACTGCGGACGGTAGTTGTTGAAGAACGGCGTGTGACGGCCACCCTCGTCTTTGGACAAGACATAGATCTCGCCGGTGAAGTGGGTGTGTGGCTTGATCGTACCGGGCTTGCACAGCACCTGGCCACGCTGCACATCTTCGCGCTTGGTACCGCGCAACAGAATACCGACGTTGTCGCCTGCCTGACCCTGGTCCAGCAGCTTGCGGAACATTTCCACGCCGGTGCAGGTGGTCTTCTGGGTGTCGGCAATACCGACGATTTCGATTTCTTCGCCAACTTTGACAATACCGCGCTCGATACGGCCGGTCACCACGGTACCGCGACCCGAGATGGAGAACACGTCTTCCACGGGCATCAGGAAGGCACCGTCCACCGCGCGGTCAGGCGTGGGAATGTAGGTATCCAGAGCGTCGGCCAGCTTCATGATGGCCTCTTCACCCAGAGGACCCTTGTCGCCTTCGAGGGCGAGCTTGGCAGAGCCGTGGATGATGGGGGTGGCGTCGCCTGGGAACTCGTACTTGTCCAGCAGCTCGCGTACTTCCATTTCGACCAGCTCGAGCAACTCGGCGTCGTCGACCATGTCGCACTTGTTCAGGAACACGATGATGTAAGGCACGCCCACCTGGCGAGCCAGCAGGATGTGCTCGCGAGTCTGGGGCATGGGGCCGTCAGCGGCCGAGCACACCAGAATGGCGCCGTCCATCTGGGCCGCACCGGTGATCATGTTTTTCACATAGTCAGCGTGGCCGGGGCAGTCGACGTGGGCGTAGTGGCGGTTGGCCGTTTCGTATTCCACGTGGGCGGTGTTGATCGTGATACCGCGGGCCTTCTCTTCCGGAGCCGCGTCGATCTGGTCGTAGGCCTTGGCGGAGCCGCCATACTTGGCCGACAGCACGGTGGTGATGGCCGCGGTCAGGGTGGTTTTACCGTGGTCAACGTGACCAATGGTGCCAACGTTGACGTGCGGCTTGGTCCGCTCAAATTTCTCTTTTGCCATTTTTCAGCTCCAAAATCAAAATTGCCGAAACACCAGAAAAAATATGGTGCCCTTGGCGGGAATCGGACCCGCGACCTCTCCCTTACCAAGGGAGTGCTCTACCACTGAGCCACAAGGGCCAAGGCACCCAGATCAACCGGGCACCTCAGAAAATTCACTGCATCGTCTGTAAAAACGAACCAGCCATCGAAACGATCTGGAGCGGGAGACGGGAATCGAACCCGCGTCATCAGCTTGGAAGGCTGGGGTTCTACCATTGAACTACTCCCGCACAAAGAAACCAGAGCCACACGACTCGGACAACCCTGAGCGCGACATCCCAATCGCTCCTAGATCACATCAACTGCTGGTGGAGGAGGCTGGATTCGAACCAGCGTACGCGTTAGCGGGCAGATTTACAGTCTGCTGCCTTTAACCACTCGGCCACCCCTCCGTAGCGCAGCCCAGAATTATGCCATGGTTTTTACGACTTGCACCAGTCTTCTGAGCAAAGTCGCGCAGTCACCACCGAATCGAGGGCAGTTTTTGAGCGATCAGCCATTGATTGGCTTGTCCAAAGTGCCCACATCCGATGAAAGGCGTGGGGCCGCGGTTGGCTGACAAAGGCGAGGGGTGGTTGGCCAACAACACCGCGTGGCGGCTGGCGTCGATGAGACCTGCTTTCTTTTGAGCGTGAGCGCCCCACAGCAGGAAGACCTTGGGCGTGCCACTGGCGCTGCAATGGCGAATCACCGCATCGGTGAGCGCCTCCCATCCCTGTCCCGCATGGCTGGCGGGCTGGCCGTCTTCCACCGTGAGACAGGTATTGAGCAAGAGCACGCCCTGCGCTGCCCAGCGCACCAGGGAACCGCTGGCGGGCAGCGGCAGGACCAGATCGCGCTGCAGTTCTTTGAAGATATTGCGCAAACTGGGCGGCAGCTTCACACCGGGAGCCACAGAAAAAGCCAGACCCTCGGCCTGCCCAGGCCCGTGGTAAGGGTCTTGACCCAGAATGACCACCCGCACCGATTCGGGCGCGGTGAGCATGAGCGCACGCAGGGGCTGCGGCGGGTAGATGACCGCACGCGCTGCACGCCGCTGCTGCAAAAAGGCCTGCAAGCGGGCGCCTTCGGCCGATGCGCGAAAGCCCTCGACGGTCGGTGCCCAACCGGGCCGCAGGGCAGCATCTGTCAGGCCTGCGGCTGGCAGGTCGGTCGCTGCAGGCATTGCGCCATCCAGGTCGAGCACCGCTTGCATGTGCGACAAGCCTATGCAAACAGCTCAGCAAGCGCCAGGCCAGGCTCGGGGGCGCGCATGAAGGTCTCACCCACCAGAAAAGCGTGTACGCCTGCACTGCGCATGGTTTGCACATCGGCGCGCGACACAATGCCAGATTCGGTGATCAGCAGGCGGTCGGCAGGTACATCGTTCAGCATGTCCAGCGTGGTCTGCAGCGTCACGTCAAAGGTGCGCAGGTTGCGGTTGTTGATACCCAGCAGGCGGGTCTTGAGCTTGAGCGCGCGCTGCAGTTCGTCGCGGTCGTGCACCTCCACCAGCACCGCCATGTTCAGGCTCAGGGCCACCGCCTCCAGCGCTGCCATCTGCGCGTCATCGAGGCAGGCGGCGATCAACAAAATGGCATCGGCCCCCATGAAGCGGGCTTCGTACACCTGGTACGGGTCGACCATGAAATCTTTGCGCAGCACCGGCAGATCGCAACTGGCGCGGGCTTGCTTGAGGTAGTCCGAACTGCCCTGGAAGAACTGACGATCGGTGAGCACCGACAGGCAGGCCGCGCTCACCTTGCCGTCGCCCTCGGCGTAGCTCTGTGCAATGTCGGCGGGAATGAAGTCTTCGCGGATCACGCCCTTGCTGGGGCTGGCTTTCTTGATTTCGGCGATGACGGCGGCCTGGCCTGCGGCGATCTTGGCGCGCAAGGCGCCTTCAAAGTCACGCGTGAGCACGCGACTCTCAGCGTCGAAGCGCATCGCATCCAGCGGCTTTTTTCGCTGTGCGGCGGCGATTTCCTCGTGCTTCACGGCCACGATTTTTTGAAGAATGTCGCTCATTGTTTGTTCTCTGCGTGAGGGGTGTTGGTTGGGTTCGGTACGGGCTCAGGCGACGGCGCCGGGTTTTTCAGGATACGAAGGAACACGCGGTGCATGACCCAGCCCGCCACCACGAACACCAGCGAGATGCCGATCGCGATCCAGGCGCCTTCGTTTTGCAACCAGACGGGCATGGTGCCGTCGCGCCTCAGGGGCCGACGCTGGCCGTGGCCAGCTGGCTGAATGCGGTGAGTTCGGCCAGCTTGCGAGCTGCTGCCCCCGACTCGATGGCGCGGCGCGCCAGCGCAATGCCTTGCGCCATGTCGCTGCACACATTGGCCGCATACAGCGCCACGCCGGCGTTGAGCGACACGATGTCTTTGGCCGCCTTGATGTTTGGCTCTTCGCTGTTGTTCAGCACGCCCATCAGCATCGCCTTCGAATCTTCTGGCGTGTCCACACGCAGCGTGCGGTTGCTGGCCATCGTGAGGCCAAAATCTTCGGGGTGGATTTCGTATTCGGTGATCTCGCCGTTTTTCAGTTCACCCACCATGGTGGCGGCGCCCAGGCTCACCTCGTCCATGCCGTCGCGGCCATACACCACCACCGCGTGCTCGGCGCCCAGGCGCTGCAGCGCACGCACCTGAATACCCACCAGATCGGGGTGGAACACACCCATCAGGATGTTGGGCGCCGAGGCCGGGTTGGTCAGCGGCCCCAAGATATTGAAGATGGTCTTCATGCCCAGCTCGCGGCGCACCGGCGCCACGTTTTTCATCGCAGGGTGGTGGTTGGGCGCAAACATGAAGCCCAAGCCCACCTGCTCTATGCAGCGTGCAATGTGTTCGGGCGTGAGGTTGATGTTGACGCCCAGGCTCTCCAGCACGTCGGCGCTGCCGCTTTTGCTGCTGACGCTGCGCCCGCCATGTTTGCTGACCTTGGCACCCGCCGCAGCCGCCACAAACATGGAGCAGGTGGAAATATTGAAGGTGTGCGAGCCGTCGCCACCGGTGCCCACGATGTCCACCAGGTGCGTTTTGTCGGCCACGTGGACCTTGGTGGAAAACTCGCGCATGACCTGCGCGGCGGCGGTGATCTCACCGATCGTTTCCTTCTTCACACGCAAGCCGGTGATGAAGGCTGCCATCATCACGGGTGACATCTCCCCGCTCATGATCATGCGCATCAGGTGCAGCATCTCGTCATGAAAGATCTCGCGGTGTTCGATGGTGCGCTGCAGGGCTTCCTGCGGGGTGATCTTGTGGCTGTGGGGCATGGGTGTCTCCAGAACTTATGGGGTGGGATTGTCCGACATGGCCAGCCTCAGGCCAAAGCCGATGAACAGTGCGCCAGCGGCGCGGTCCAGCCGGTGCAGGGTACGCTGCACGGCGCTCACGCGGTGGGCGGCCCAGCCGGCGAGCCAGGCATAGCCGAAGTTGATCGGCAGTGAGTTGATGTTGAACAGCAGGCCCAGCAGCAGGAAGGTGGTCACCTTGTCGGGCGTGCCGGGTGCGATGAACTGCGGCACAAACGCCAGAAAAAACAGCGCCACCTTGGGGTTGAGCACGTTGGTGAGAAAGCCGCGCCAATAGATGTGGCGCAGGTCGGCGGGCACTTGCTCCCTGCCCACCTCAGCGGTCACGATGGCCGAACTTCCGCTTCGCGCGAACAGCAGCTTGACGCCCATCCACACCAGGTAAGCAGCACCCGCCCACTTGAGCACGGTGAAGGCCGTGGCCGATGTGGCCAGCAGCGCGCCCACGCCCAGCGCCGCCGCCAACACGTGCACAAAGCAGCCGCTGACGATGCCCAACGCCGCCACCAGGCCGGCGCGCACGCCGCTCTTGAGCGCACTGCTCACGATGTAGAGCACATCCGGCCCGGGCGTGAGATTGAGCAGCCAGCCCGCCGCGATGAACACCAGAAGTTGGGGCGTTTCGGGCATGGCTGTTCTCCGGCGGGATTCAGTAAGGACCGGTGCGCGTGGTAGCGCCTGGCGCGCCGGGCGCTTCGGCGAAGAAGCGGCGGACGGTGGCAATGGTGTGGTCGATGCCGGCCGCGTCCACATCCAGGTGGGTGACGAAGCGCAGGCCGATCAGGCCGGTGGCCAACACGCCATGCGCTGCTAAAAAATCGAGCAGCGCGGGGCCACGCGCGTCGGCCACGTCCACAAACACGATATTGGTCTGCGCCGACTTCACCGTCAGACCGTCGATCCCGCGCAAGCCTTCGGCCAGCCGCCCGGCGTTCGCGTGGTCTTCGCCCAGCCGCTCCACGTGGTGGTCCAGCGCGTGCAACGCACAGGCCGCCAGCAGACCGGCCTGGCGCAGGCCGCCGCCGGCCATCTTGCGGATACGGCGGGCGCGGTTGATCAGCTCCTGCGAGCCGCAAAGTGCAGAGCCCACCGGTGCGCCCAGCCCCTTGCTGAAGCAGACCGAAAGGCTGTCGAAATGGTCAGCGATTTCACGCAGCCGATCCATCGCGCCCTGCCCCGGCGCCGCCGAGGCCACGGCGGCGTTGAACACGCGCGCGCCATCCAGGTGGGTGTTTAAGCCCTTTTCGCGCGCCAGTGCCGTGGCGCCGCGCAGGTAGTCATCGGGCATCACATGGCCGTTCCAGGTGTTTTCCAGGCACAGCAGGCGGGTGCGCGCAAAGTGCGGGTCGTCGGGCTTGATGGCGGCCGCGATGTCGTCCAACGCCATGCGACCCTGCGCGTCTTGCGTCAGCGGTTGCGGCTGCACGCTGCCGAACACCGCAGCGCCGCCGCCTTCGTAGCGGTAGGTGTGGGCCAGTTGACCGACGATGTACTCGTCGCCCCTGCCGCAGTGCGCCAGGATGCCGCACAGGTTGCTCTGCGTGCCCGAGGGCATGAAAAGTGCAGCTTCCTTGCCCGTGATGGCGGCAATGCGCGCTTGCAGCGCATTGACGGTGGGGTCGTCGCCAAACACATCGTCGCCCAGCGGCGCCGCCATCATGGCGGCGCGCATGGCCTCGGTGGGCTGCGTGACGGTGTCGCTGCGCAAATCAACAGTCTTCATGCTTGCTCCAGAAAGTTCTTCAGCATCGCGTGGCCGTGTTCGGTGAGGATGCTTTCCGGGTGGAACTGCACGCCTTCAATGGCCAGCGTCTTGTGCTTCACACCCATGATCTCGCCGTCGGGCGTCCAGGCTGTGACCTTGAGGCAATCGGGGCAGCTCTCGCGCTCAATGGCCAGCGAGTGATAGCGGTTGACCGTGAACTGCTCAGGCAGGTTGGCGAACACGCCCTCCTGCGTCGTGGTGATCTGAGAAGTCTTGCCGTGCATCAGCTCCTGCGCACGGACGATCTGGCCGCCGAAGGCCGCGCCGATGCTCTGGTGACCCAGACACACGCCCAGGATCGGCAGCTGGCCGGCAAAGTGCTGGATGGCCGCGACCGAAATGCCCGCTTCGGCGGGCGAACAGGGGCCGGGGGAAATCACCAGGCGGTCCACCTGCCCCGCGTCCACACGGCGCTGGATTTCGTCCACCGTGATCTCGTCGTTGCGCACCACGGTCACGTCGGCACCGAGTTCACCGAAATACTGCACGATGTTGTAGGTGAAGGAGTCGTAGTTGTCGACCATCAGGAGCTGAATTTTCTTCGTCATGTCGTTCACTCCAAACCTTCTTCCACCAGCTCGGCCGCACGCAAGAGCGCACGCGCCTTGTGCTCGGTTTCCCGCCATTCCATTTCAGGAATGGAGTCGGCCACCACGCCGGCCGCCGCCTGCACGTAGAGCATCTGGTCTTTGATGATGCCGGTGCGAATCGCAATGGCCACATCCATGTCGCCGGCGTAGCTCAGGTAGCCGCAGGCACCGCCGTACAAGCCGCGCTTGGTGGGCTCCAGCTGGTCGATCAATTCCATCGCGTGCACCTTGGGTGCGCCGGTCAGCGTGCCGGCGGGGAAAGTCGCTTTCAGCACGTCCATGTTCGTCATGCCGTCCACCAGCGTACCTTCGACGTTGCTCACGATGTGCATCACGTGGCTGTAGCGCTCCACCGCAAAGGCTTCCGTCACCTTGACGCTGCCAATCTTGGCAATGCGGCCGATGTCGTTGCGCGCCAGATCGATCAGCATCACATGCTCGGCGCGCTCTTTCGGGTCGTTCACCAGCTCGATCTCGGTGGCCTTGTCCTTCTCAGGCGTGGCGCCGCGCGGGCGCGTGCCGGCCAGGGGTCGAATGATCACCTTTTGGCCCTCGTCAACCTGCTCCTGGCGCACCAGAATCTCGGGCGACGCACCCACCACGTGGAAGTCGCCGAAGTGGTAGTAATACATGTAAGGCGACGGATTCAGCGAGCGCAGCGCGCGGTAGAGCGACAGCGGTGACTCGGTGTAGCGCTTCTTGATGCGCTGGCCCACCTGCACCTGCATGAAGTCGCCACCCGCGATGAGTTCTTTGGCGCGTTCCACGGCGGCGATGTAGTCGGCCTTGGCGAAGTCGCGCTCGGCGGGGTGGCCTTGGCTGGGTTTCACCACCGGCGCACTCACCGAATACTTCAGCGCCTCTTTCAGCTCGCGCACGCGCCGCTTGGCGTTGGCGTAGGCCTCGGGCTGGGCCGGATCAGCGTAAACGATCAGGTAGAGCTTGCCAGAAAGGTTGTCGATGACGGCCAGCTCTTCGCATTGCAGCAGCAGGATGTCGGGGCAGCCCAGGGTGTCGGGCGGACAGCTGGATTCGAGCTTTTTTTCGATGTAGCGCACCGCGTCGTAGCCGAAGTAGCCTGCCAGGCCGCCGCAAAAACGCGGCAGGCCCGGGCGCAGCGCGACCTTGAAACGCTGCTGGTAGGCGGCGATGAAGTCCAGCGGGTTGCCGTGGTTGGTCTCGACCACGGCGCCGTCGCGCACCACCTCGGTCTTCGCTTCAGCGCCAAAACCGCTGGCGCGCAGCAGCGTGCGCGCGGGCAGGCCGATGAAGCTGTAGCGGCCGAAGCGCTCGCCGCCCACGACGGATTCGAGCAGGAAGCTGTGTTTGCCGTCACCGCGCCCATGGGCGAGCTTGAGGTACAGCGAGAGCGGGGTTTCGAGGTCAGCGAAGGCCTCGGCCATCAGCGGGATGCGGTTGTAGCCTTGGCTGGCCAGGCTCTTGAATTCGAGTTCGGTGATCATGTTCAGACGCTCCATCGGCTCCTTGCTGCGTTGCAGCTTGTGAAACCGTTTTTCTGAGGTGCCCGGTCAGACGCGCTGCCGGGTTCGGGGAGTGGGGTGGCGCGGGCTGGGGTCCATGATGCAGACCGAAACCCGCGCACCGCCGGGGGGAAGTGCACGTTTACGCTGGCTTGCGCCAGGGCCAGGCTCCCCGGCCGTTGCGGCTCGGCAGATTGCCCGTCAGGGTTGTGCGTGTGTTGAACATGGATGGAAAGTGTAGCAAAGCTGGCGCTTGTCGCGCGGGCAGCCTCCAGCGCTACCAACGCCAATCGGCCAGCGAATCGAGCAACAGATCGTGCGGCGCCTGTGCAATTGGCTGACCGTGGTTGTAGCCGTAGGTGACCAGCACCACCGGGCAACCGGCGGCGCGCGCTGCCAGGGCATCGTTCTGCGAATCGCCCACCATCACGGTGCGCGCAGGCAGCGTGCCCAGCGCTTCGCAGGTTTTGAGCAGGGGCAGCGGGTCGGGCTTCTTGCGCTCAAAGCTGTCACCGCCAAACACCTGGCTGAAAAAGCCGTCGAGCCCCTTGACCTTGAGCAGGTCTTGCGCGAAGGCCAATGGCTTGTTGGTCAGACACGCCAGACCCAGGCCAGCGGCCTGCATGGCGCGCAAGCCCGCTTCCACCCCCGCAAACACATCGGAAAACTGGCCATTGATGCCCAGGTAGTGGTGCTGGTATTGGCGCCAGGCTCGGTCAAAGAGCGCGTCCACGCTCATGGCCGGGCAAGCTTCGCCGCAACCGATAACCTCGGGCCGGCGCAGTTGCTCGGCCAGCAGGCTGCGGATCAGGTGCTCAGAGCCCTTGCCCACCGTGCGCTCGACGGCGGCACGGTCCACCCCGGGCAGGCCCAGGTCGGCCATGGTGCGGTTGAGCGCAACCTCGAAGTCGCCCAGCGTATCGACCATGGTGCCGTCCAGGTCGACGATCACGGCTTGGATGTTGGACAGCATCAGGCCAAGGCTCGGCGCATGTCGTCGATCACGCTCTTGTAATCGGGTTTGCCAAAAATGGCGCTGCCGGCCACGAAGGTGTCGGCACCGGCGTCGGCCACGCGGCGGATGTTGTCGGCCTTGATGCCGCCGTCCACTTCCAGACGAATGTCCTTGCCGCTGGCCTCAATGCGCTTGCGGGCGGCTTCGATTTTGCGCAACGCCGAGTCGATGAAACTCTGGCCACCAAAGCCAGGGTTCACGCTCATGATCAAAATCAAGTCGATGTCGTCGATCAGGTAGTCCAGCACGTCCAGCGGCTGTGCGGGGTTGAAGGTGAGACCGGCCTTGCAGCCCTTGGCCTTGATAGCCTGCACGCTGCGGTGCACGTGGGCCGATGCGTCCGGGTGAAAGCTCACCAGGTCGGCGCCCGCATCAATGAAGGCACCCGCCAGCGCGTCCACCGGCTGGATCATCAGGTGCACATCGATCGGCACCGGCGTGCCGTCGGGCTTTTTCGCATGGGGCTTGAGCGCCTGACACACCATGGGTCCGAAGGTCAGGTTGGGCACATAGTGGTTGTCCATCACATCGAAGTGGATCCAGTCGGCGCCGGCAGCGATGACGTTTTTCACCTCTTCACCCAGGCGGGCAAAGTCGGCAGACAGAATGGACGGGGCAATGCGGTAGGTGTGGGGCATGGCTTGGGTGGGGCTTGGATGGCGTTGAAATGGCGACAGTCGGCATTTTCGCAGGCCTGGCAAGGTCTTGCTGCGGCGCGGTAACATGCCGCTCATGTCGAAATACCAGTTCACCTGTGAAGTCGAGCCCCAGTACCTCAGCGAACAGTCTTCGCCCGAGGAGGACTTGTACGCCTTTGCCTACACCATCACGATCACCAACACCGGCGACGTGACGGCGCAGTTGATCTCGCGGCACTGGGTCATTGACGACGCCCGCGGCCACACCGACGAGGTGAAGGGCCTGGGCGTGGTGGGCAACCAGCCGCTGCTGCGCCCGGGGGAATCGTTTCAATACACCAGCGGCACCCGGCTGCACACGCCCAACGGCCGCATGCGCGGCAGCTTCTTCTGCGTGGCCGAAGACGGTGAACGCTTCGACGCCCCAGTGCCCGAATTTGCGCTCCACACCGACGTGCCGGGCGAAGGCGCGGCCCGCGTGTTGCACTGAGCCGCTGCGCGCTTTCGCTCCCCGGAGCGCACCCCACACCCCCACCGCATGGAACTGACCCAGCTGATTGACGCGCTCGACGCCCAAGCGCCGCTGGCGCAACGCCATTTGTGGTTGATCGAGCTGCTGCGCTGGGTGCGCGGCGACGCCCAGGACCCCCAGGCGAGCGTGGCGCGCGTGCGCCTGTTTTTGGATGCGGTGCAAGCCCGCCCCGAATGGCAAAACCACTGGCGCGCCTGGTGGCAAACCTTTGTGGGCAGCGTGGACGCCACACCCCTGCTGGCCGATTACGGTTTTGCCCCACGCACCGCGTTTCTGAGCGAACTGGGCCACCGCCTGCGCCGCAAGGTGCTGCCCGGCACCCCGGAAACCACCGATCTGGCCGAGCTGTTTGGCCTGCTGCTGCCCACGCGTTTTGACGTGCTGTGGCTCAAAGCGCTGGACACCGCCACGCTGGAGCGCCTGCGCCGGCTGTTGATCACGCCCGCCGAGGCGGTGCACACCGGCGCCCACCCTGTGGTGGCCGGCTTTTGGCAAACCGCGCTCATGGACGCCCTCATTTTCTGCGTGAGCCAGGTCAGCGCCACCGGCTTTGCGTCAGAAATCCGGGTGCGCATGTCCGCAGAAGCCCAGGCCGGGCGGCCGTTTCACGAACTGCCCTCGTCTTTTGAGGTGCTGCGCCTGGCGGTGCAACACCACGGCCCACACAGCGCCCAGGCGCTGGACGCGGCCACTCAGCTGCGCGATCAGCTCGACGCCTGCCGCCACGCCGCCTACACCGTGTACTCGCACCTGGAAGCGCACGGCGTGTCGGTAGGCATTGTGTTTCGGCTGCGCCAGCTGCGCGAACGCATTGTGCGCATCAAGGAGCTGCTGGACTGTCTGCAGGCCGAGCAACCCGAGCGCGCCACCGCCGCCTTGCTGGCCGACCTGGCGCAGGTGGGGCAAGACAACCGCAGCATCCGCGCGCTCATTGCCAGCAGCTCGCAGCTCACAGCAGCCAAAGTGGCTGAGCGCAGCGCCGAAAGCGGCGAACACTACATCACGCGCGACGCCGCCGAATACCGCCAGATGCTGGGCAAGGCAGCGGGCGGCGGTGCGGTGCTGGGCTTGACCACTTGGGTCAAGTTTTCGCTCTATGCGCTGGGCCTTTCGGCCTTCTGGGGTGGCTTTGCTGCGGGGATCAACTACGCCTTCTTCTTCGTGCTGATCCAGTTGCTGCACCTGACCGTGGCCACCAAGCAACCGGCGGTGACCGCACCGGCCATGGTGGCCAAACTCAAAGACATCCGGGAGCCGGGTGCGGTGCGCCGTTTTGTGGACGAAGTGGCCAACCTGTTTCGCTCCCAGATTGCATCTATTTTGGGCAACGTGGGCCTGGTGGTACCGGTGGTGGTGCTGATCAGCCTGGGGCTGAAGCTTGCCACCGACATGCCCATGATCAACGCCGACAAAGCGCAGCACGTGCTGCACGACCTGCACCTGCTCGGCCCCACGCTGCTGTTTGCGGGCCTCACCGGCGTGCTGCTGTTTGCCTCCAGCATCGTGGCCGGCTGGGTCGAAAACTGGTTTGTGTTTCACAAGCTGGACTCCGCCGTGCGGCACAACCCTCGCTTCACCCGCGTACTGGGGCCTGCCCGCGCCGCGCGCTGGGCCACCTTTTTGCGCAGCAACGTATCGGGCTTGGCGGCCAATATGTCGCTGGGCTTCATGCTCGGCCTGGTGCCAGCCTTTGCCACCTTTTTCGGCCTGGGGCTGGACGTGCGCCACGTCACCCTCTCGGCAGGGCAGGCTGCAGCCGCTGCTGCGTCGCTCGGCCTGGGTGTGTTGACCGAGCCCGCCTTCTGGTGGGCCGTGGGCGGTATTGCGCTGGTGGGCCCGATCAACCTGGCGGTGAGTTTTTACCTGGCCTTTCGCCTGGCGCTGCGCGCACAAAGCATCAGCGAAGTCAACCGCCAGCGCATCCGGGCGGCCATCTGGCGGCGCATCCGCATCGCGCCGCTGAGCTTCTTGCTGCCCCCGCGCGCCCTGCCCGACGAACCCGACAGCGACCTGCCCGAGCCAGAGGCCACCAGGCCCAAACAACATGGGTGAGTTCGAACTCATTCGGCGCCACTTTCAGCGCTCGGGTGTGGCGCTGCCCGACCAAGTGGCGCTGGGTATTGGCGACGACTGCGCCCTGCTGCAGCCAGCGCCCGGCCACCAGCTCGCCGTCTCTTGCGACATGCTGGTCGAAGGCCGCCATTTCTTTGTCGGCACGAACCCGGCCTCGCTAGGCCACAAGGCGCTGGCCGTCAACCTGAGCGATCTGGCCGCGATGGGCGCCCGCCCGCTGGGCTTCACGCTGGCGCTGGCCTTGCCCAGTGCCAACGACGCCTGGCTCACCGCGTTTGCCCAGGGCCTGTTTGCCCTGGCCGACGCGCACGCCTGCCCGTTGGTGGGCGGCGACACCACCCGCGGCCCGCTCAACATCTGCATCACCGTGCTGGGCGAACTGCGGCCGGGCCAGGCCTTGCGACGCGGCGCGGCGCAACCGGGCGACGACCTGTACGTGAGCGGGCGCACCGGCGAAGCCCGCCTGGCACTGGAACTGCTGCTGGGCACCCCTTGGGCGCTGGAGCACGCCGCACCCGGCACCCTGCCCCGGCTGCGCGAGCGGCTTGAGCGCCCAGTGCCTCGCGTGGCCCTGGGCAGAGCGCTGGCCGGTCTGGCCCATGCCGCGCTGGACGTGAGCGACGGCCTGGCCGGCGACCTGGGCCATCTGCTGCAGGCCAGCGGCGTGGGCGCCCACATTGAACTGCCCCACCTGCCCGTGGCACCCGACCTGCAAGCCCTGCCGCCCGCGCTGCAGCTCGACTGCCTGATCAACGGTGGCGACGACTACGAACTGCTGTTCACAGCCGCCCCTGCCGACCGCACCGCCATTGAAGCCGCCGCCCAGGCGAGCGAGACACCGGTGCATCGCATCGGGCAGATCAGCGCCGCGCTCGGCCTGCGGCTGCTGGACGCTGCCGGCCAGCCGGTGGCGCTGGCGCCCCGCGGTTTCGACCACTTCGCCTGACCCACTGCGACGCTTGGGCTCTTGGGCGCGCCGCCATAATCGCCAGCATGTTTGAACCCGATACCCCAAGCAGTCCGACGGCACCGCCTGCTGCGGCCAGGCCACCCGTGGTCCGGCCCACCTGGGCTTTCGTGCTGGCCCATCCCGCGCACTTCATCGCACTTGGGGCGGGTTCGGGCTTGTCCCGCTTCGCCCCCGGCACGGCCGGCACGCTCTGGGCCTGGGCGGCGTTTGTGGTGTTGCAGCCGTTCATGTCCGACGCCGCCTGGGCCACCCTGATCGGCCTGGGCACGCTGGTGGGCTGGTGGGCCTGCACGGTCACGGCACAACACATGCGCGTCGCCGATTCGGGCCACATCGTGTGGGACGAGGTGGTCGCGTTCTGGCTGGTGCTGTGGCTGGTGTCGCCCACCGGCTTCTGGGGGCAGTTGGTCGCGTTTGCGCTGTTTCGTTTTTTCGACGCAGTGAAGTTCGGCCCCATGGCCTGGGCCGACCAGACCTTCAAAGGCTTCGGCGCGCGCGGCGGTTTTGGCATCTTGCTCGACGACTTTGCGGCGGCGCTCTGCACGCTGCTAGTCATCGCCTTCTGGAAATACTGACATGCCCACCACCCCCGAGCTGGTCGAACAACTCGCCACCACACTCAAAGCGCGAGGCCAGTTCATGGCCACCGCCGAGAGCTGCACGGGTGGGCTCATCGCGGGTGCCTGCACCGACCTCAGCGGCTCCAGCGACTGGTTTGAGCGCGGGTTTGTCACCTATTCCAACGCCGCCAAGTGCGAAATGCTGGGCGTGCCGGCCGCCTTGATCGAAGCGCACGGCGCGGTGAGCGAGCCGGTGGCACGGGCCATGGCCGCAGGCGCGGTGGTCAACGCCCACGCACACTGGTCGGTGGCCGTCACCGGCATTGCCGGCCCCACTGGCGGCAGCGCTGACAAGCCAGTAGGCACGGTGTGGTTTGGCTGGGCCACACCCACAGGTGTGTTTACCGAACGCCAGCACTTTGGCGGCGACCGCACCGCCATACGCCAAGCCACGGTGGCGCACGCGCTGGCCGGGTTGTTGCAACGGCTGGCGCACCCCTAAACCCTGGCCAGCCGCCAACCCCCGCACCAAGCACCCCATGGCCGAGCCCTTCAAAAACCTCATCAACGCCCAGACCGTGCAGCATGCGGGCGCGCACCTGCAGCGCGTGTGGCCCGCCTTTGACCGCCTGCGCTTTGAGCAACAAGCCGGCACTGGACTGGAAGCCCTCGCATTCAAGGCCCGCGCCATGCAGCTGGCCGATGCGCTGCAAGCCACCCTGCCCAGCCGTTTCCAGGCGGCTTGCGAGGTGCTGGAAGCCAGCCTGGCACAGCCGGTACCGCTCGACGCCGCTGGCGAGCCCAGCGGGCTGAGCGACGCGCAACGTGACGGCGGGCTTTCGGGCTGGGTGGTGTGGTCCCTGGGCGAGTTTGTGGCCCGCCAAGGCATGGCCGACGTGCCCCGCGCGCTGGCCTGTCTGCACGCGCTGACCCAGCGCTTTTCGGCCGAATTCGCCATCCGTCCGTTCATCCAGCAACACCCCAACGCCACGCTGTCCATCATCAGCACCTGGGTGAACGACCCCAGCGCCCATGTGCGCCGGCTGGTGAGCGAAGGCTCGCGCCCGCGCCTGCCCTGGGGCCTGCGGCTGCAATCGCTGGTGGCCGACCCTGCGCCCACGCTGGCGCTGCTGCGCGCGCTGCAAGACGACGCCAGCGCCTACGTCCGCCGCAGCGTGGCAAACCACTTGAACGACGTGGCCAAAGACCACCCCGACCTGGTGGCCCAGTGGGTGCTAGAGCACCGGCTAGGCGCCAGCGCCGAGCGCACCGCCCTGCTGCACCACGCCAGCCGCAGCCTCATCAAACAAGGCCACACACCTACCCTGCAAGCCTGGGGGCTTGGGCAGGGCTTGGTGGGCGACGCCACGTTGAGCCTGTCCACCGACCACGCCCGTGTGGGGGAAGACGTGGGCCTGCATGTGACACTGCGTTCTACCGCGCCAGCGCCCCAGCTGCTGGTGGTGGACTACGCGGTGCACCATGTGCGCGCCAACGGCAGCACCAGCCCCAAGGTGTTCAAGGGCTGGAAGCTGACGCTGGAGCCCCACACCACCCGCACGCTGGACAAGCGCCACAGCCTGCGCCCGGTCACCACCCGCCAGCTCTACCCCGGACCGCACCGGGTCGAGCTGCAGATCAACGGGCAGACCTGCGCCAGCGACACCTTTGAACTGCTGCACTGACGCAAGCGGCGCAGCGGCTGAGAAGCGGCGATTCAGCCGCTGAGGCGCGGGGCGCTGGCCCAGCAACTGCGACATTTCGCATAAGAAGATGCTTTTTTGCCACACCGGCACCCGGAGTGGACGCTCAGCGCCCGCGTTTTCGGCCTGCACCGCCCACCACACACCATGCAACACCTAAGCTCTCGTCACTGCCATACGGGTGAGGGCATGGCCGTCGTTGGCCGTGCGAATGCATTACAAAAATGAATTTTCTCAAACTGTTTCAGCGTCTGCGAAATAAACGCCCAGACGAATCAGCGTCCAGCGGGCATGGCGATCTGGCCACTGCACAGGCCACACCACACCCGACCGGCCTGGTGATTGACCGCCTGGACATCCAGCGCGCCATCATCCTGCACCTGGAATGGTGCGTGGTGTTCAACGACCACCTGGGCGCCGACAGCAGCCTGCCCCAAGCCACCGAACCGCTGCCCGATGCCAAGAGCAGCGGCCTGGGCCAATGGCTGGCCCAAACGCGCCAACGCCCGCTGGGGCGACACCCCCTGTTTGCCGAGCTGGAGCAGGCGCAGCGCCAGTTTCATGAACTGGCCGACCGCGCTCTGGCACTCACCCGCAACGGCCACATGAGCCTGGCCAGCACCCTGCTGAACACCGATTTCGAACGCAGCCGCACGCGCGTGCTGGAAATTTTGCGCAGCCTGCAGAACTCGTAAGCCCGCTACGCGGCTTACTCCCAGGGGAAACCTCGCCCTGAGACTGGCGGTGCCAGATTTTCAGCGTGTGCCGGGCACGCCCGCATGCTGCGGGCTCAAAGCGCCGCTTCACACCCTGTTGTCGAAGGCGCAGGCCCCTGTCACGCTCCGTGGCACTTCTTGTATTTCTTGCCGCTGCCGCAGGGGCACACGTCATTGCGGCCGGGGGTTTCGGCCTTGCGCACCGACTCCACCCGCGGGCCCAGGCTCTGCCACAGCTGGCGCAGGTCGTACACCGCCCAGATGGCCGCGCCAAAGTCGTTCAGGCGCGCATCGCTCACGCTCGGTGGGCCGTCGTCGCTGTGCATACACACCGTGGGCGTGTCGGTGTCGTCTTCGGTCAGCGCAACGATCGCGTCCAGCGCGTCGTTGAGCATGGACGCGGCTTCCTTGTCGCGCGGAGCGGCCCATTCTTCGGCCCAGTTTTCCACCACAAACATGAACCCCAGCGCCCACACCTGGCCAAACGCCGGCAGCTCCTGGTCGCCAATTTCGGCACGCGCTTCGTCGGGCAGGGAGGCCACCGCGCCACGCACGTCCATCACCTCGGGGTGGTAGCTGCGCTCGTCTTCCAGCGTTTGCACGTCGCTGTTCAGCGAGGCCGCCACTTCGTTCCAGCGCCGGGTCCACAGCGTCATGAACTGGGCCAGTTGCGCCTCGTCGGCAAAGTAGGTGTCCTCCTCGTCGCTGCCGGCCACGCCCGGCGTGCTGTCGCCCGTGCCCAGCAGCACCGGAAAAAACTCGCTCGGCAAGATCAGGCGGCGCGTGCACAGCAGCGCGGCCATGGCGCCTTCACAAAACTCCCATTGCGGCACGTCCTCGCCGCGCGTGCGCAGGTCGTCCAGAATCGCGTCAAGCGCATCAAAATCGTCGTGGTCCATCGGCTCGGTGGACAGGTTCAGGGCTTCGGTCGTCATGGCAATAAAAGAGGCAAAAAAGGTTGGGGTTTTAAGATGGCGGTCAGTGTAGCCTTGCTGCCCACCTGAAAGACACCATGCTCGACCGACTCAACACCCTCTACCCCGTGCGCTACACGGCCCTTGCCTTGTGCGTGCTGGCGGCGCTGCTGAGCCTGTTCACGCTGGTGGGGTTTGGGGTGGGCTTGCTGTCGCTGCTGGTGTTTGGTGGGCTTTCGGTGCTGGGCTGGCGAGACCTGCGCCAAACCAAAAGCTCTTTGCTGCGCAACTACCCGGTCATCGGGCATTTCCGCTTCATGCTGGAAAAAATACGGCCTGAAATTCGCCAGTATTTTCTGGAAAGCGACAACGAAGCCACGCCGTTTTCACGCAGCCAGCGCAGCCTGGCCTATGCGCGCGCCAAGGGCGAAACCGACAAGCGCCCCTTTGGCACCCAGCGCGACGTGAAAGCCGTAGGCCACGAATGGCTCAACCACTCGCTCGCCCCCAGCCAAGTTGCCTCGCACGACTTCCGCCTCACCATTGGCGGGCCGCACTGCACCCAACCCTTTGATGCCAGCGTGTTCAACATCTCGGCCATGAGCTTCGGCGCCCTGTCGGCCAACGCCGTGCAGGCGCTCAACGCCGGGGCGCAGCGCGGCCGCTTCGCGCACGACACCGGCGAGGGATCCATATCGGCCTGGCACCGGCTCAACGGTGGCGACCTGATCTGGGAAATCGGCTCGGGCTACTTTGGTTGCCGCGACGACGCTGGCCACTTCAACGAAGACAAATTCAAGGCCAACGCGCTCGACGCCCAGGTCAAGATGATCGAGCTCAAGCTCAGCCAGGGCGCCAAACCCGGCCACGGCGGCGTGCTGCCCGGCCCCAAGGTCACGCCCGAAATTGCTGCAGCCCGGGGCGTGCCAGTGGGGCAAGACTGCGTGAGCCCCGCCGCCCACAGCGCGTTTGCCACGCCGCTGGAGCTGCTGCACTTCATGGCCCGGCTGCGCGAGCTGTCGGGCGGCAAACCAACCGGCTTCAAGCTCTGCATTGGCCACCCCTGGGAATGGTTCGCCATCGTCAAAGCCATGCTGGAAACCGGCATCACGCCCGACTTCATCGTGGTGGACGGCGCCGAAGGCGGCACCGGCGCTGCCCCGCTGGAATTCACCGACCACGTGGGCGCCCCGCTGCAAGAAGGCCTGCGCCTGGTGCACAACACCCTGGTGGGCGTGAACCTGCGCGACCGCATCAAAGTGGGCGCGTCGGGCAAGATCGTCAGCGCCTTTGACATCGCCCGAGCCATGGCTACCGGCGCCGACTGGTGCAACAGCGCACGCGGCTTCATGTTTGCGCTCGGCTGCATCCAGGCCCAGGCCTGCCACACCGGCCAGTGCCCCACCGGCGTCACCACCCAAGACCCCGTGCGCCAGCAAGCCCTGGTGGTGCCCGACAAAGCCGTGCGCGTGTTCAACTTTCACCAGCAAACCCTGCACGCCCTGCAAGAACTGGTGCAAGCCGCCGGCCTGCAGCACCCCAGCGAAATCACCGCCCACCACATTGTGCGCCGCGTGAATGAAAACGACGTACGCCTGCTGGCCAATCTGCTGCCTTCGACCCTGCCCGGAGCCCTCTTGGGCGACTTGCAAGGACAACACCCGGTGTTCACCACCTACTGGGCGCAGGCCAAGGCGACCCACTTTGCGCTGGGTTGAACGCACAGCAACCGCCGCACAACCACCAGGCTCCACACCGTGACACCGCTCCAGCGCCCGCCGGGTTTGTCATTGCGCCCCTTGAACGACACGGTATGCGCCGTGTTTGACGCGCTAGGTCAGCCCGTGGGCAATCTCAAGCGCATTGGCGCGGTGTGGAAGTTCAAGGCGGTGGGCCTCACCGCTTCGGGCGAGCTGGAGCCGGGCGGTGGACCGCTGACGCACCGGCACAACGCGGTGTTTGAGCGGCTGGATGCGGCCGAGGTGAGCGCCCGTTTGCTGGCCGACTGAGCGATCTTGCCGGCGACCGCCCAAGCGCAAAGGCCTCAGACCTTGGCGAAACGCCCACGCAGGTAGGCCACGATCGCGGCCGAATCGGTGAGCCACTGGCTCTGGCCAGTGGCGTCGGTGATCTTCAGGCACGGCACTTTGGTGGCGCCACTGCCCTGCAGCAGCTCGGCGCGGTATGCGGCGTTGTGCTGGGCGTCGCGCTTTTCAATGGGCAGCGAAAGGCGCCGCATTTCTTGGCGCACCTTGATGCAAAACGGGCAGGTGTTGAACTGATACAACACCAGGTTTTTGCACTGCAGGTTGACGGTGGTTTGCGCCGACGGCTCGCGCACCACGCCGCTGGGCTGGGTGAGGCGCTCTTTGAGCAGCATGAACGGGCCCAGTACGGTGCGCACGGTTCTGAAGAAGGCTCTGATGACGGTTTTCATGGGGTTGGGAAAGTTTCAAAGCCTTGCGGCGAAAGGAATCAGATAAAGGTGTGATGGGCGTACTAGCGGGTGGCATCAGATGCGTGAGCCGTCTTCCAGAAACCGCTCTTCGCGCTCCAGCGCGCCTTGCGCGTTGAAATGCTTGCGGCGCAGCAACACGCCGCGCTCGCCGTGTTCGTCTTCGCGCAGCAGCAGGCCGGCCTCGTTGAAATAGCGTTGCCAGCCCCACAGGCGGCCGTTGCGCTCCACGTTCATGGCCGATGGCTTGCCGTTGTCCCAAAAGCTTTCGGTGGTGCGCAGTTCAACGCGGCCTTCACGGGCGATGTTTTGCTGCAGCTTGTGCTGACCATTCAGGTACCACTGCTGAATGTTGCGCTCAAGGCCCAGCGCCCAGCGGATTTCCTGGGTGAGCTGGCCGCTCTCGGCCCACTCGCGGCCCACGCCTTCGCGCCCCGCAGGCGCTGCGCCAGGCTCTCGCTCCAGCAGGTCGGTTTCAGACCGCATCTGGCCCGAGGGGTAGTACACGCGCTTGACACGCCGGAGCGGTTGCCCGGCTTCCTGGTGCAGCGCTTCGCTGCGCACCAGCGCGCCTTGGGCGTTCAACACGGTGAGGCGCTGCAGCGCGCCGCCAAGGTAGCTTACGGTGCCCGATGGCTGGCCCGGCGCACGGTGCAGCGTGACGGCGCTGGCGCGGCCCTGGTGCCCGCACACGGCCTGGTCTTGCGGCAGCAGCGACACCGGGGCGCAGCGCAGTTCGCTCAAGGTGCCGTCGGTCAGCGTGCTGAGGCTAACGGCGATGCGCCGGTCAACCACGTAGTCGAGCCGCTGTAGGTGGCCGGATTCGGCGTAGGTTTTTTGCGGCCCCACGGGCTCACCGTCGTCCAGGTTTTCTTCGCGGCGCAGCGTGCCCTGGGCGTCCCATGCGCGGGCCAGGCCATGGCGGTTGCCACGGGCGTTGGTGCTGTGCTCTTTGCGCGAGCCGTCGCGGTAGACCCAGCGCGCTGGCCCCATCAGGCGCCCGTCTTGCAGGGTTTGTTCGCGCAGGCGCACGGGGCCGTCCAGATCGGTGCAGCGCATAAGGCCGCTTTGGCCGGCGGTGGTGAAGCCGTTGGCCGGGTTCACGGGCGCGCCAGCCAGTTCGCACTGCGGCACCGCATGGGCCGCGCTGGCCAGCAGCCCCAGGCACAGCCCCAGCAGCGCAGCCCGCACTGCACGTGGGCGTTCAGTGGGCCGGGCCAGGTGCAACATGGATTAATGGGATCAACGGCGCGGGGCCTGCGCCCGCCACCGCCACAGGCGGCAGCCACTGGCGGCAGACCACCACGCCCAGCCGAGCCAGCCGGTTCGTCATGGACAGCACATGGGCGTCTTTGCTGACCAGGGCGGCACGGTGGGCCACAGCGAGGTCGATGAACTTCTGGTCGTCCGGGTCTTTGCAGGTGTAGGCCGCCTTGGCGGCGGCGGGCACGACGCAAACGCGCTGGTCAAAGGCCTCCAGCACGGCCCCGGCGGCCAAGGCCTGGGCCGCCAGGCGCTTCACAATTTGCGGGTAGGCCAGCACGCGGGCCAGTTCTTCGCGCATGGCTTGGGTGGCCAACCAACCGTGCGCGGCACCGTCAATGGCGGCACGCAGCGGTGCCGTGGCGGGGTCGGCAAACACGAAGAGGTCCAACGCAATGTTGGTGTCGAGCACAAACGGTACCGCGGGCGCCCAAGCCAGCGCTGCGCCGCCCGCGGGCTGCCGTGCCAGCCCGGAAGCGGGCGGCACCAAAGGCAACGAAGGGGCGGTGTGGTCGGGCATCAGGGGGCAGCGGTCGGGTCTTGCTGCGGCTGGATGCGGCGCGCGGTCAGGTCAAAACGGAACAGCCGGCATTCGATGGGGCCGTTCCACATGGGCACGCGGCGCGATTCCTTGAAGCGCATCTTGCCGGGTAGCTTGAGGTCGGGCGTGAGCAGCCAGGCGCTCCAGCCGGCGTAGTGGGTTTTCCAGTGGGCGGCGAGCTGCTGAAAAAATTCGCTGCCGTCGCCGCCGTCGGCCATTTGCGCACGCTCGCGGCCCAGGCCTGGTGCGGGTGGCGCGGCCTTGCCCACCGTAAAGGTACGCGGAGCGCGGGGTTCCATGCGCTGGGCGCGGGCGCTGGCGCGCTGCTCCGAGCTTTCACCGGCCACACCGGCCGCGGCAATGCGCTCGCCATAGGGCGGGTTGAGCAGCATCACGCCGGGCTTGGAGGTGGGGGGCAGGCGCTGCAGCGCGTCGCCGCCGCGCAGCTCCATGGCGTGGGCCACGCCCGCACGCTCGGCGTTGCGCTGGGCAAAGTCGACCATGCGAAACGACACATCGCTGCCAAACACGATGGGCGGGTGGCCCTCGGGCCAGTGGCGGATGTCGCGCTCAGCTTCGTCCTGGATGGCGGTCCACACGTGGGGCTGGAAAGGTACCATCTTTTCGAACGCAAAGCGGCGCAGCAAGCCCGGCGCGATGTTGAGCGCGATTTGCGCAGCCTCAATGACCACGGTGCCGCTGCCGCAACAGGGGTCGTACAGCGGGGTGATGGCATCCAGCGACTCGGCCTCGCCACCGTTCCAGCCGGTGGCGGCGATCATGGCGGCGGCCAGGGTTTCTTTCAGCGGGGCGTCACCTTTGTCTTCGCGCCAGCCGCGCTTGAACAGCGGCTCGCCCGAGGTGTCGATGTAGAGCGTGAGCTCCTCGGTGGTGAGGTGGGCGTAAATGCGCACGTCGGGCCAGGTGGTGTCCACGCTGGGGCGCTCACCGCGCTTGGCGCGAAAGCGGTCGCAAATGGCGTCTTTGATCTTGAGCGCGGCGAAGTTGAGCGAGGTGAGTGGGCTGTGCTGCGCCGTGATTTCGACCTTGATGGTCTGCGCCGGGCTGAACCAGATTTCCCAGGCAATCTCGCTGGCGGCGTTGTACAGGTCTTGCTCGCTGCGGTAGCCGCCGTGCCACAACTGCACCAATACCCGTTGAGAGAGTCGGCTGTGCAGGTTCAGGCGCATGGCGTCGCGCCACGAGGCCTGCACCCCCACACCACCGCGCGCCTTGAAGGCCAGCGGCTCGCCGGTGATGCGCTGCACCTCGGCGGCCAGGTAGTCCTCCACGCCAGCGGCGCAGGGGAGGAAGAGTTTGAGTTGGTTCATGGCAGGTTACTTCGGCAATGGCTACAGGGCGTCCGGTGCGTTGAACCCTACCAGCATGCACCACGGAACCGGCTTTGCCGGGCCGTAGGTGCAGCCCCTTGGGGGTGACGCGAAGCGGCGCGGGGGTTACAAACTTTTGCGCAGGTTGGCGGGCGCAATGCGCAGCGCTTCGCGGTACTTGGCCACGGTGCGCCGCGCGCATTCGATGCCCTGCTCTTTGAGCAGGTCGGAGAGCTGGTTGTCAGACAGCGGTTTGGCGGGCTCTTCGGCCGCGATGAACTGCTTGAGCAGCGCACGCACCGCGGTGCTCGACGCGTTGCCGCCGGTTTCGGTGCCCAGCGACGAGCCAAAGAAATACTTGAGCTCGTAGGTGCCAAACGGCGTGGCCATGTATTTGGCGGTGGTCACGCGGCTGATGGTGGATTCGTGCAGGCCGAGTTCGTCGGCAATTTCGCGCAACACCAGCGGGCGCATGGCGAGTTCGCCGTGCATGAAGAAGTTGCGCTGGCGCTCGACGATGGCGCTGGACACACGCAAGATGGTGTCAAAGCGCTGCTGGATGTTTTTGATGAACCAGCGCGCTTCTTGCAGGCGCTGCTGCATGGCGGCGTGGCCGGCTTCGCCGCTGGCACCGCCGTCGCGCCCGCCGCGGTTGCCACGCATGGCGTTGGCGTAGACGTCGTGCACACGCAGACGCGGCATCACCTCGGCGTTGAGCTGCACTTTGAAGCCCCGACCGGCGCGGGTCACGAGCACGTCGGGCACCACCACGTTGCGCTCCACTTCCACAAAGCGGCGGCCGGGCTTGGGCTCCAGCCGCGCAATGAGGCCCAGCGCGGCGCGGGCGGTTTCGTCGTCAATGCCGCACAGGCTGCACAGGCGCTTCACGTCGCGCTTGGCCATGAGCTCCAGCGGCTGCTTGCAAATGGCCAGGGCGGCGCGGGCCTCGGGGCTGTTGCGCATTTCCTCGATCTGCAAGCGCAGGCATTCACCCAGGTCGCGCGCGCCCACACCAGCGGGCTCCATGTGCTGCAGCAAATGCAAGGCCATGCTCAGGCGCTGTTCCAGGGCCTCGCGCGCTTCCAGCTGTTCCGGGTCTTCCCCAGCTTCGGGGTCGGCTATCAGCACGCCGGGGTTGGACAGGCTGAGCCAGGCGGTGGCCAGGTCGAGCAGCGTGTCTTCCAGGTAGCCGTCGTCGTTGAGCGACTCGATCAGGAAATAGAGCGCGGCGCGGTCTTCATCGCTCAAGCGCAGGCAGCGCGCCTGGTCGTGCAAATGGTTTTGCAGGCTGACAGGTACGCGGGCCAGATCAGCGGCGGTGGCGGTTTCGTCGTCGTCGCCCGAGCCGCTGTTGCGCGGCGGGGCGTCACCGCCCCATTCGCTGTCGTCGGGCGCCATTTCCACGGTGCCGTCGCCTTCCCAGCTTTCTTCCACCGGGGTGGCACCGTCCAGCCGGCCTTCCAGGTCGTCACCGGGTGCGCTGTCGGCCGTGCTTTCGGAGGTGGACACACGGTCCGACACCGGGCCATCGTATGGCGTCTCGGACGCCACGACCTCGGCCCCGGCCTGCATGGCGTCGGTGATCTGCTCTCCCGCACTCACCGGCGCGTCGGTCTGCTGCAGGCCAAACGCTTCGCGGTCGGCGATCTCTTCGGTGCGCTCCAGAAACGGGTTTTCGTCCAGCATTTGCTCGACTTCCTGCGCCATTTCCAGCGTGGACAGCTGCAGCAAACGGATGGACTGCTGCAGTTGCGGCGTGAGGGCCAGATGCTGCGAGACGCGGAGCGAGAGACCTTGCTTCATGAACGGGCACCCGTGTGGGCCACGCAACCAAGCCCAACGCTGCCGCCAGCCAGAGCGCCCGTGCCACTGGCGGGCCGCCAACGGCGTGTAGAGAAAAACGGAGATGCCATCTTCATCACATCTTGAAGTGCTCGCCGAGGTACACCCGGCGCACGTCGGCGTTTTCCACGATCTCGGCGGGCGTGCCGCTGGTGAGCACGTGGCCTTCGTTGATGATGTAAGCGCGATCGCAAATGCCCAGCGTTTCGCGCACGTTGTGGTCGGTGATGAGCACCCCGATGCCGCGCGATTTCAGAAAACCGATGATGCGCTGGATCTCGATCACGGCGATCGGGTCAATGCCGGCAAAGGGCTCGTCGAGCAAGATAAAGCGCGGGTTGGTGGCCAGGGCGCGGGCAATTTCGACGCGGCGGCGCTCGCCGCCCGAGAGCGCGGGCGCGGGCGAATCGCGCAGGTGGTCCACGTGCAGGTCTTTGAGCAGGGCATCCAGCCGCGCTTCAATCGCGGCGGGCTTGAGCGGCTTGCCGGCGTCGTCCAGCTGCAGTTCCAGCACGGCGCGTACGTTCTCGGCCACCGAGAGCTTGCGAAAAATGGACGCTTCTTGCGGCAGGTAGCCCAGACCCAGGCGGGCGCGGCGGTGAATAGGTTGGCGCTCGATGGACTGGCCATCCAGCAAAATCTGGCCCGCGTCGGAACGCAGCAGGCCCACGATCATGTAGAACGAAGTCGTTTTTCCCGCGCCGTTGGGGCCGAGCAAGCCCACCACTTCGCCTTTGTCGATAGCGAGCGACACGTCTTTGACCACCAGGCGGCTGCCATAGGCTTTTTTCAGCCCGCGCGCTTCCAGGCGGCTGGTGTTGGGCCGGGTGTCGGTGCTGGCCGCCGCTGCCGTGGCGGGCGCCGTCACCGCTGGCCCTCGCCTATCTGGCCGCTGGGTCGCAGCGGCACGGGTGAGGCGGCAGGCGCAGCGGGTGCACCGTCTTTGGGCACGGGCGTGAGCATGGCCCGCACGCGGCCTGTGGGGTTGCCGGGGGTGCGGTTGGCAGCGCCACCGTCCACCGCAAACGTGTCGTTGCTGCTGTTGTAGATGATCAGGCTGCCCGAGGTTTCGTCATTGACTTGCGTGCCCTTGTAGCGCCGCAGCACGGCACTACCTATGAAGCGCACGGTCTCGGTTTGGCTGTCGTACTCAATGCGCTGGGCTTCACCCTCAATGAACTCGTCGCCCGCATCGCGCTTTTGGCGGAAGAAGGCGGGGCTGCCCGTCACGGTACCAAACTGGTTGCCTTGAGCGTCTTGTCGCACTTCAACACGGGCACCCCGGATGACGATGGTGCCCTTGGTGATCACCACATTGCCGGTGAACACACTGGTCTGGCGAGCGTCGTCGTAGCGCAAGGCGTCGGCCTCGGCATTCATGGGTTTGTTGCGGTCAGCCCGCTCAGCCTGAGCAGCCCCCACACACAGCAGGCCGATCACCAGCGCAGTGGCCAGTGAGCGGAGGGGGCGAAACAGGTGGAAAGTGGGCATGGCAATGTAGGGCACGAAACTTGCATTCATTGTAGCGGCGTGAACCCGGATTTCGGGGGCCAGACCCCGCTGAACACCCAAAATGCACAAAGCCCGCATGCAGCGGGCTTTGTGGGCAGCAGGCGGGCTCGGTCTGTCAGGCTTTGCGCAGGTCGGCGATCAGCGCGTTGGCCACCACCAAGGTGCGCGGACCCTGGCCAGTGACGTAGTAACGGCCACCCACGCCGAGCGAGGGCGTGCCTTCGACCTGATAGGCGTCTTGCAACAAGGTGGCTTTTTTGGCTTTGCCGGCCACGGTGAACGAGCCGAACAGTTCGTTGAATTTCTTCATGTCCACGCCCTGCTTGCCCATCCAGTCGGCGATGACGGCCGGGTCTTGCAGGCGCTGCTTGTCCACATGGAAAGCGCGGAACACCTTTTCGTGCAGTGCGTCGACCTGGCCCATGGCTTCCAGCGCGTAATACAGGCGCTGCATGGGCACAAAAGCTTCGTTGAACGCCACGGGCGTGCGGCGCACCACCACCTTGGCGGGCAGCTTCTTCATCCAGTCGGCCAGCAGCGGCTCGAAGTTGTAGCAGTGGATGCACGAGTAGGCAAAAAACTCCACCACCTCGATCGTGCCCACCGGGCTGTCGACCGGGGCCGGACGGCCCAGGCGCACGAAGTCGGCGCCTTCCTTCAGGCCGGCGGGCTGGGCGTGCGCGGGGGTGAGGGTCAGGGCCGCCGTGGCGCCCAAGGCGGTGGTGGCACCAGCCGCCAGCAGGGAACGGGAAAATTCGCGACGTTGCATGGATTCAAACTCCTGGTTGGGGCATTTGGGGGCGGCTGACAGGGGAAAAGTTCCCGCGCCCGCACTGCCCCGCAGCAGCTTTCAGCGCTGGACGCGCACCAGCGCCGCTTCGACGCCGCTGACTTCAAGCTGTTCGCGCGTCACGTCGGCCAGGCTCTTCTGGTTGAACGGACCCACCCGCACACGAAACACGGTGCGACCCGACTGCTCGCGCTCGCTGACCTGGGCGTCAATGCCGAGCATGGCCAGCTTGGCGCGCTGGGTTTCGGCGTCTTCAGGCGTGCGAAAAGCACCCGCTTGCACGAAATAGACAAAGGGATCGGCAGCCGGTGCGTCGGCAGCGGTTGGTGCGGGCGTGGCCTGCCCCAGTCGCGACTGCACCAATTCGCCCAGCGGGTCGGCCGGGCGGGCGGGTGCGGCCTTGGTAGCCGTGGCCGATGTGTCGGTAGCGGGTGTGCTGGCCGTGGCGGCACTGGGCACGGGCAAGGCCTGGCCGTCGGCCGGGGGTACCACGATGGTGCCGGCTTCGAGCGCTGCGGGCACCGGTGGTGGCGCGGGCGCGTCTTTGCTACCCAGGGCGGCGTTCGGGTTCCAGCCCTTGTTGCGCTCGGCTTCTTCCACGTCTTGCGCGGGCTTGCGCGACACGCCACGGTCCACAAACGGCACGGGCACGCGGGTCACATAAATGGCCACCGACAGCGCAGCGCCCAAGCCCACCAACAGCCCAATGACAAAGCCTACAAGGGTGCCGCCCAGCTGTTTTCGAGCCCGAAGGGAAGGTTGTTTCATAAAGGATTCCAGTCTCACATTTTTTGCGGGGCGCTAACGCCCAGCACCGCCAGACCATTGTGCAACACCTGTGCCGTGGCTTTGACCAGCGCCAGACGGGCCTGCTTCACCGCTTCGTCGTCCACCAGAATGCGCTCGGCGTCGTAGTAGCTGTGGTAGCAGGCGGCCAGCTCGCGCAAGTAAAACGTGACGTCGTGCGGCGCGAAGTCTTGCGCGGCCGACGCCAGCATGGCCGGGTATTTGGCCAGCTGCAGCATGAGCGCTTGCGCGGCCGGGCTTTGCAGCGCGGCCAGGTTCACGCTGTTGAGCGTGGCGGGGTCGCCGCCGCCTTTGTCTTGCCAAGCCGACAGCACCGAACAAATGCGCGCGTGGGCGTACTGCACGTAATACACCGGGTTGTCGTTGTTTTTCTGCACCGCCAGATCCACGTCAAACGTGTATTCGGTGTCGGGCTTGCGGCTGAGCAGGAAGAAGCGCACGGCGTCTTTGCTGGTCCATTCGATCAGGTCGCGCAGCGTCACGTAGCTGCCAGCGCGCTTGCTGATCTTCACCTCTTCACCGCCCTTCACCACACGCACCATGGTGTGCAGCACGTAGTCGGGGTAGCCCTGAGGAATGCCCACATTGGCCGCCTGCAGACCGGCGCGCACGCGGGCGATGGTGCCGTGGTGGTCGGTGCCCTGGATGTTGATGACCTTGGTGAAGCCGCGCTCCCACTTGCTGATGTGGTAGGCCACATCGGGCACAAAGTAGGTGTAGCTGCCGTCGCCCTTGCGCATGACGCGGTCTTTGTCGTCGCCGTAGTCGGTGGACTTGAGCCAGAGCGCGCCGTCCTGTTCGTAGGTCTTGCCGGCCTCGCGCAGTTTTTGCACGGCAGCGTCCACCTTGCCGCTGGTGTAGAGGCTGGATTCGAGGTAGTAGTGGTCGAACTTGACGGCAAAGGCCTGCAGGTCCAGGTCTTGCTCGTGGCGCAGGTAGGCCACTGCAAACAGGCGGATGTCGTCGAGCGCGTCCACGTCGCCGCTGGCGGTGAATGCGCGGTCGTCCGAATGCACCGTCTTTTTCGCCAGGTAGTCGTTGGCAATGTCCTGGATGTAGTCGCCGTTGTAGGCGGCTTCGGGCCACTGCTCGTCACCGGGCTTGAAGCCTTTGGCGCGCAGTTGCGTGCTGTTGGCGAGCGTGCCAATCTGCACACCCGCGTCGTTGTAATAGAACTCGCGGTGCACACTCCAGCCCTGGGTTTCAAACAGGCTGCAAATGGCGTCGCCCAGCGCCGCCTGGCGGCCGTGACCCACGTGCAGCGGGCCGGTGGGGTTGGCCGAGACGAACTCCACCATCAGCCGCTGGCCGTTGGACGGCTGCACGCCAAACGCGTCGCCGGCTTGCAGCACCTCGTGCACGATCTGCTGCTTGGCCTCGGGCTTGAGGCGGATGTTCAGAAAACCGGGCCCGGCGATGTCGATGTCGGCCACCCAGCGCTCGTAGGCGGGCAACACCAGCAGCGCCGCGCGCAGGGTTTCACCCAGCTGGCGCGGGTTGAGCTTGAGCGGTTTGGCCAGCTGCATGGCTGCGGTGCAGGCAAAGTCGCCGTGGGCGGCCACCTTGGGCGACTCGAACGCGGCACGTGCGCCAGCGCCGGGGGACAGTTTTTCCAACTCAATGGCCAGGCCGGTGAGCAGTTCTTGTTTGATCTTGAGCATGCGGCGATTTTAGGGCGCGGCCGCTCCCCGGCCGCAAAGCATTCAAACGGCCCGCAGGTGCTGGGCGGCGGCGGCCTTCACCGCCTGTGTCAGCCGCTGGGCCGACGGCGCCTCGCGGGCCCAGTGCTGCCAGTACAGCGCCACGTCCACCGTGGCGCCGGGCAGCACCTCTTGCAAACCGGGGCGGCTGACCAAATGCTGTTCGGGCACCATGCCCCAGCCCAGGCCCAGCTCAATGGCCGTTTCAAACGCCTCCACCGCCGGGGCAAAGTGGCGCGGGTAGTTGGGCTGGCGCAAACCAAAGTGCTGCGCCAGAAACGCGTCTTGCAGGGCGTCTTTGCGGTTGAAGATGATGGCCGGATGCGACAGCAGCTTGTGCGGCGACACCGCGCCGGCGGGCGTGCGGCAGCGCTGGGCCACGGCGGGCGCAGCCACGCAGCGGTAGCGCATCACACCCAGCGGCTCGGCCACGCAGCCGCGCATGGGCTCAGCCAGGGTGGTCACGCAGCCGATCACGTCGCCGCTTTTGAGCGCGTCGTGGGTGTGGTCCTGGTCGTCGATCAAGATTTCAAGCAGCAAGCGGTGGCGCTGCAACACCGGGGCCACGCCGGGCAAAAACCAGCTCGCCACCGAGTCGGCGTTGATCGCCACGCTCAGGCTCTGCCAGCGCACGCCCCCACGCGCCTCGGCCCCTTGCAGGCCGCTCAGCAAGTCGGCTTCCATCAGGCGCACCTGTTTCACATGGCCCAGCAGCGCCTGCCCGGCCGGGGTGGCGCGCACCTGCTTGCCGCGCACCAGCAGGCGCTGGCCCAGGGCGTCTTCCAGCGCCTTGATGCGCAGCGACACCGCCGCCAGCGTGAGCGACAGGGCCTGGGCGGCCGGGCCAAAGCCACGGTGTTCCACCACGGCGGCCAGGGCTTCAAGTTGGCGGGCGTCCAGCATCTTTTTGTTAAAAATTTATTGAGTGATAAGAGTTTAATTTACCTTGATTTAAATAAAAGTCTGTTTGACACACACTGGCGGTCATTCGAACCCGATTCGACCCCCACAACAGCCCCGCTCCCGGAGATTTCCATGGTCCTGACCTTCCCCACCTTCACCGCCGGCATGGTGCTCAGCATCTCGCTGATCATGGCGATTGGCCCGCAAAACGCGCATGTGCTGCGCATGGGCCTGCAGCGCCAACACCTGTGGCTCACGGTGGCGGTGTGCGCCCTGGCCGATGTGGTGCTGATTGGCCTGGGCGTGCTGGGCCTGGCCCAGCTCGGCGGCCTCAGCGACAAGCTCCTGGGCGCGCTCATTGGCGCGGGTGTGTTGTTTCTGGGGGTGTATGGCTGGCAGGCGTTCCAGCGCTTTCTGAAACCGCAAGCGCTGGCGCTGGTGAACGATGACCAGGGCAAGCCCCAACTGGCCGCCGCACCGGTGACGCAGCGCCAGGCCATCCTTTCGGCGCTGGCGTTTTCTTGGCTCAACCCACACGCCTGGCTCGACACCGCCGTGCTGATCGGCACCGCGTCGCTGGCCTACGGGCAAGGCAGCACCTCGTTTGGTCTGGGTGCAGCCACCGGCTCGCTGGTGTGGTTTGTGGTGCTGGGCAGCGCCGCTTTCTGGCTCGGCCGCCGGCTCAATTCGCTGCACATCTGGCGCGTGCTGGACGGCGCCGTGGCCCTGATGATGTGGGGCACCGCCGCCTGGCTGCTGTCGTCGCTGGTGTAAGCCCATGACCACCTCCCGCCCCACCACGGCCCCGGTCACCGTTTTCGGCCCGGACTTCCCGTTTGCTTTCGACGACTGGCTGAAACACCCACAGGGCCTGGCCACGCTGCCCGCCCGCGCGCACGGCACCGAAGTGGCCATTGTGGGCGCGGGCATAGCCGGGCTGGTCGCGGCCTACGAGCTGATGAAGCTGGGCCTGAAGCCAGTGGTGTACGAAGCTTCGCGCATGGGCGGGCGGCTGCGCTCGCAGCCCTTTGAAGGCGGCCAGGGCGTGGTGGCCGAGCTGGGCGGCATGCGCTTTCCGGCGTCGAGCACCGCGTTTTTCCATTACGTGAACCTGCTGGGCCTGGCCACCCAGCCCTTTCCGAACCCGCTCACGCCCGCCGCAGGCAGCACCGTGGTGGACCTGGAAGGCCAGACGCATTACGCCCGATCGCTGGCCGACCTGCCACCGCTGTTTGCCGAGGTGGCCGACGCCTGGAGCGCCGCACTCGCCGAACTGGGCTTTGGCGACCTGCAGCAAGCGCTGCGGGAGCGCGACGTGCCGCGCCTCAAAGCCCTGTGGGACCGGCTGGTGCCACTGTGGGACGACCGCACCTTCTACGACTTCATTGCGCAGTCCCAAGCGTTCTCTAAACTCTCGTTTCGCCACCGCGAGGTGTTTGGCCAGGTGGGCTTTGGCACCGGCGGCTGGGACTCGGACTTTCCCAACACCATGCTGGAGATCTTGCGCGTGGTGCTCACCGGGTGCGACGAAGACCAGCACCTGATTGAAGGCGGCGTGCAGCAGGTGCCACTGGGCCTGTGGGCGCACGCGCCGGCACAGATCACGCACTGGCCACCCGGCACATCGCTGGCCAGCCTGCACGGCGGTGCCACGCGCCCGGGCGTAACAGCCATTGCCCGCGCGCCCAGCGGGCAGCTCGCCGTCACCGACACCTGGGGCACCGTGCGCACCTACCCCGCGGTGCTGGTGACCTGCCAGAGCTGGCTGCTGACCACGCAGATCGCGGTGGAAGAAAGCCTGTTTTCGCAGAAGCTGTGGATGGCGCTGGACCGCACGCGCTACATGCAGTCGAGCAAAACCTTTGTGATGGTGGACCGCCCGTTCTGGAAAGACCTGGACCCCGCCACCGGGCGCGAGGTGATGAGCATGACGCTCACCGACCGGCTGACGCGCGGCACCTACCTGTTTGACAACGGGCCGGACAAACCTGCGGTGATGTGCCTGAGCTACGCCTGGATGAGCGACGCGCTGAAGATGCTGCCGCACCCGCCGCACAAGCGCGTGCAGCTGGCGCTGGCCGCGTTGAAAAAAATATACCCAAACGTGGACATTGCCAGCCACATCGTGGGCGACCCGATCACCATCTCGTGGGAAGCCGACCCGTATTTTCTGGGCGCCTTCAAAGGCGCCCTGCCCGGCCACTACCGCTACAACCAGCGCATGTACGGCCACTTCATGCAGGACGGTTTGCCCGCCGCCGAACGCGGCATTTTCCTGGCCGGTGACGACGTGTCGTTCACGCCTGCGTGGGTAGAAGGCGCGGTACAAACTTCGCTCAACGCCGTGTGGGGCATCGTTCACCAGCTCGGCGGGCGATGCGCTGCCGACAACCCGGGGCCGGGTGAATTGTTTGCGGCCATTGGCCCGGTGGCGCTGCCGGACTGAAGCGGGTACCTTTGACGGAACCACCGACACGCACCTGCCACCGCCCATGAACGCCGACACCCTCACCCTCGCACTGTGGCAAACCTGCTTTGCGCCCACCCCAGCCGAAGCCCTGAAGCGACTGGACGGGGCCGCGAGCACGGCCCGCGCGCAAGGCGCACACCTGCTCATCACGCCAGAGATGGCGCTCACCGGCTACGCCATCGGGCCCGAGCGCGTGGCCGCTCTGGCTGAGCCCGCGCATGGCCCGCTGGCACAGGCCGTGGCCCAGATCGCGCAGCGCTGCGGCATCGCCATCGTCTACGGTTACCCCGAACAGAACCCCCACGGCAAACCCTTCAACGCGGCCCAGGCCATCGCCCCCGACGGCACGCGGCTGATGAACTACCGCAAGACCCACCTGTTTGGCGACTTGGACCGCGCGCAGTTCAGCGCGGGCGACGCGGCGTCACAGGTGTTTGGATGGCACGGCTGGCGGCTGGGCCTGCTGATCTGCTACGACGTGGAATTTCCTGAAACTGTGCGCGGCCTGGCGCTGCAGGGGGCCGACGCGGTGCTGGTGCCCACGGCCAACATGGTGCCGTTTGACGATGTGCAGCGCGTGCTGCTGCCCGCCCGTGCGCTGGAAAACAGCCTGTACCTGGCTTACGCCAATGCGTGTGGTGCCGAAGGCCACACCCGCTACAACGGCCAGAGCTGTGTGCTGGGGCCTGATGGGCACCCGTTGGCCCAAGCCGCCCAGGACGAGGCCTTGGTGGTGGCAGAGCTCAACAGGACAGCGCTGCAGCGCTGCCTGGCCCATTCGCAACGGCCCTGGCGACGAGGCGAACTCTACGGTCCGCTCGCGACGGGTTGAACTGTACGCCTGCGGCGATCCAGCCGGTGGGCTGGTCCAACATCGGGCACCTCGGGTAAGACGTGCGCCTGACGCGATCGGTCGCCGGGTGGGCGGTGGATTTCGGGCGGGTGGCCCCAAACGATCGTTGACAGGGTTGGTGGAGGTATTGGAGCCTTCGTTAAGGATTCTGTCCAATACATAATAAAAGGCCATCCATCTGAAAAACAGATACAAGAACCAACCCATGTCAGCCACCCATCTGACCGACACACCATGGAATTGCGGCAACTGAAGTACTTTCTGGCGATCGCCGAAAGCGGCAGCTTTTCCCGCGCTGCGGACCGGGTGTATGTGGCGCAGTCTGCGTTGAGCCACCAAATGGCCCAGCTCGAAGAAGAACTGGGCGCCGACCTGTTTCACCGCTCTCGCCGGGGCGTGGCGCTGACCGAAGCCGGGCAGCGCTTTTACCCGCATGCCGTGTCCATCCTGCGCCAGGTTGAAGACGCTGCACTCAGCGCGCGCAGCAACACCGATGGGCCGACCGGCAAGGTGGTGTTTGGCATTCCGCACAGCGCTTCTCACGCGCTGGCCCTGCCACTGCTGCGCTCCGTGCGGCAGGCGCTGCCCAAGGTCCAGCTGGAGCTGACCGAAGAACTCACCGGCACCCTAGCCACGCAATTGCGCGCCGGGCAGATTCACCTGGCCGTGCTGTTCGACGACGGCTCGCTGTCGGAATTCGCCCGGACGGCGCTGGTGCGCGAGCGCATGTACCTGATCGGCCCACCGGCACAGACCGCGCGCCGCACCTCCAGCGTGACGCTCCGGCAGGCGCTGGCGCAACCGCTGATCTTGCCGGCCAGCCCGCACGGCGTGCGTCCCCTCATCGAAGCGGCGGCGCAGCGCGCTGGCCTGGCGCCGCCCCAGGTGTTTGCCGACATCAGCTCCATCAGCATCCTGCGCACCTCGTTGCTGGCCGGCATGGGGCAGACGCTGCTGCCGCTGATGCCGCTCAAGACCGACATAGACGCCGGGCTGCTGCAAGCCACGCCCGTGGTGTCGCCCGCGCTGGAACGGGTGCTCGCCCTGTGCGCCTCGGAGCACATTCCCCTGTCGGCGGCAGCACAGGCCGTGGCGCAACAAGTGGTGCGGGTGGTGGGCGAACTCTGTCGCGACAAGGCCTGGCCCGGCGCCACCCTGATCGCGCAGCCCCCTGAGCCGAAAGGCGCAAAGGCCACCACCCGGGTGGCCCAGCGCGGTTGATTCAGAGCTGGCCTTCGGTCAGGGTGTCCAGCTGAAAGCGGCCGCTCCGGTCCCACAGCCAGGTGTCGGTGTAGGTAACCGTCGAACGGGGTGCGGGATACGGAGCGGCCCGGCGCACGATGCGCTCAATCTCGGCCACCACCTCGGGCGCATGGCTGGGCGCACGCAGCCAGTGGGTGCGCACCACCTGCCCGCTGCGGTTGATGTCCACCTGCAGCACGCCGATGGCGTACAGGTTGGGCGGCATCATGCCCTGGTAAATACGTTCGCTGTTGCGGCGATACAGGTGGCTGGCCACCACGCGGCGGTAGTCGCGCGAAGCGGGCGAGTCGGGGGCACGGCCAATGCCGCTCTGCCGG
This sequence comes from Hydrogenophaga sp., assembly GCF_965657535.1. Classification (GTDB taxonomy): domain Bacteria; phylum Pseudomonadota; class Gammaproteobacteria; order Burkholderiales; family Burkholderiaceae_C; genus Hydrogenophaga. Next base: position 187,925 of record NZ_CBFHOP010000007.1, read on the forward strand.
CTTGGCAGGGAACAACCCGCCTGCAGCCCGGCCAGTGAGGCCACCGCGGCCCACAGCAGTCTGCGCCGCGTCGGCGCATTCAAAACCGTCATCTGTGTCATGTGTATCTCCTTGCATGGGTGCGGCCCCTTGTTGTACGGTCCCGCCGCGTACCCGTTGGGTCGATGCTACCGCCCGCCTTCGGCGCCCGGAGATCGAAGGCGTCAGCGGCGCTGGGCAGGCGAACCGGCGCCGGGTCGCGCAGCGCGGCTGGACCCTGCGACACAGATCCCCATAAGCCTCAGTACCTGACCTCTTGGGCTTTTCGCTCGCGCGAAGGTTCGCCAAACACATCCACCAGCTGCACACGGGTCAGCGGCAGAGCGTAAGTGCGCTGGCCGTCCGGCGTGCCCACGACCGGCGATGCACGTCCGTCCGAACAATGGGAGCACAGGCCCACCGAGGCGAGCCGACCGCCTTCGAACCGGATGTAAAAACCGCCACCCTCATAGGCATCGTCGGCTTGTGCCCGCATCTTCCATGCCTCGGGCCATTGCGGCGGCGGTACAAACTTGGGCAAATACGCCGCCACGGTGGCGGGACTCAACCCCGCCAGAGGCATTGCAGGCGCAGCCGCCACCAGTTTCACCCGCACCTGACCCATTTCGGGCTCGGCCAAAGCGGCTGGGTCGAACTGGATGTCGATGGCGTAATACAGCACCTCGGTGGCCCCGCCCAGCCGCTCACCGTGTGCGGTCAGCGTGCCTTTTTCAAATCGGGACACGCTGGCACAGGACGCGAGCACCCAGACCAGCGAAAGCATGAACGCGGTACGAAACATCGGTGGCGCCTACAGGATTGCCCGTCGGTATGTTTTGCCTTGCACGCGCTCAGCGTGCGGCCCCCGCCCAAAAATCCGCCTGCCCGTAGTGGTGCTTTAAAAAGTCGATCCACAGCCGCACGCGCAGCGCCAGGTGTTTGCGCTGGGGGAACAGGGCGTAAATGCCGTTGGGTGGGGCGGCGTAGTCGTCCAACACCGTCACCAGACGGCCGGCGGCAATGTCGGACTCCACCTCCCAGGTGCTGCGCCAGGCAATGCCGTAGCCGGCAACACACCACTCGTGCAGCACCTGGCCGTCTGAGCAGTCAAGCGGGCCACCGGGACGCAGGTGCACCAGCTCGCTGCCACCACCTTCAGCGGCCGGCATGGCAAAGGCCCAGCCTCGGGTTTGTGACGCGTCGCTGCTGAGGGTGAGGCAGTCAAAGCGGGCCAGATCGGACGGGGTGTGTGGCCGGCCGTGGTGCTGCAAATAGCGCGGTGCGGCCACGCACAGGCGGCGGTTGTCGGCCAGGCGCACACTCACCAGCGACGAGTCCGGCAGATCGCCCACGCGCACGGCGCAGTCGTAGGCTTCGCCGGCTACGTCCACCACGCGGTCGCTCAGGTTGAGCGAAATGGTGACCTCGGGGTGCAGCTCGCGAAAGCGCGGCACCAGCGGTGCCACATGGCGGCGGCCAAAACCCGCCGGCGCGGTAAGGCGCAGGTGACCGCTGGCTTTCACGCCGCCCGCGCTCACGCTGGCTTCGGCGTTGGCCAGGTCGGCCAGCAGGCGCTGGCAGTCTTCCAGAAACGCGCTGCCTTCGTGCGTGAGCGTGATGCGCCGGGTGGTGCGCACCATGAGCTTGACGCCCAGGCGCGATTCGAGCGCGTCGAGCCGGCGGCCAATGATGGCCGGGGCCACGCCTTCGGCCTTGGCGGCGGCGGTGAGGCTGCCGCGGGTGGCCACAGAAGCAAAGGTTTCGAGCTGTTTGAGCTTGTCCATGGCGGGCAGATTACCCCAGCTTGGGTATCAAATCAACCACGCGAAGCCGTATATTCACAACCGCAGCAGTTGCAATAAGGCAGCGCGCTGCGCGTCCAAATGGCGTTCCCGGCGCGCTTGCCCAATGCCAGGGCACCCGTGGAACGGGCTTTGCCCTGCCACAGGGTGCGTCCTCCTCCAAGCGCCGCAGGCGTGCCAGAGAGGGGGAAGCCGCGCAGCGGCGCAGGGGGTGTCTCGCTTCACCAGCCTTTGGGCAAGCCGGCTTCGGGCGTCATGCCGTACACCGGCTCGCCGGGCAAGCCGGCCATGAGCGGCGCGCGCGCGGCCATGAGCGTGTGCAGGTCGAGCCCGGTGCTCACGCCCATGGCTTCAAACATGAACACCAGGTCTTCGGTGACCACATTGCCGCTGGCACCGGGCGCGTAGGGGCAACCGCCCAGGCCGCCCAGCGAGCTGTCAAAACTGCGCACGCCCACGTCAAAAGCGGCCAGGCAGTTGGCCAGGCCCAGGCCACGCGTGTTGTGCATGTGGGCCGCGCCGGCGCGCTCGCCCAGCTCCGCGCGCAGGCGGGTGAACAGGCGGCGCACCTGTGCGGGGTTGGCCATGCCGGTGGTGTCAGACAAGCCCACCTCGTCCACCCCCGCCTGCACGCAGGCCACGGCGAGGCGGATCACATCGTCTTCGGCCACCGCGCCTTGCAGCGTGCAGCCAAAGGCGGTGGACAGACCCACTTCCACCGGCGCGCCGGGGGCCACCTCGTTGCGCAGCGCGATCACCTCGCGCAGCTCGGCCAGCATCTGCTCGGTCGTTTTGCGCACATTGGCGAGCGAATGCGCTTCGCTGGCCGACACCGGCAGGGTGAGCTTGTGCACGCCTGAGGCCAGCGCGGCCTGGGCGCCACGCCGGTTGGGCACCAGCGCCATCACGCGCAGACCCGGCAGGGTGAGGGCGTGGCGCACCACCTCGGCCACGTCGGCCATTTGCGGCAACACATGGGCAGGCACAAACGAGCCCACCTCGATCTCGCGCAGCCCGGCGGCGGCGAGTGCGCTGATCCAGCGGCACTTGTCTGCCGTGGGCATGGTGGCTTTGACGGACTGCAGCCCGTCGCGCGGGCCGACTTCGCTGATGTGGATGTGGGGTTTTGGCGTCATGGTCGTCATGAAACGGCTGCGATGGCGCGCAGGCGCTCGATTTCGGCATGGGCATAGCCCAGGCCTTGCAACAGCTCGGCCGTGTGCTGCCCTTTGGTGGGTGGCTGCAGGCGCACGCCCAGGCGCTGGCCGTCCATGGTGAAAGGGAACAGCGTGGTCTTGGCGGTCTGGCCAGCGCGTGCACCGTCGGGCAGGGTGATGTCGGCCAGTCCGCCGGTGGCCAGCAGGTGTTCGTCGTCAAACAGCTCTTCGGGCCTGCGAATGGGGGCGAACGGCAGGCCGACTTGTTCAAACAGGGCCGCCAAGTCGGCCGCGCTGCGGTGCGCCAGCCGCTCACGCAACACCGGCAGCAGCTGCGGGCGTTGTGTCACCCGGGCGTTGTTGTCGGGGTAGCGCGGGTCGGCCTTGAGGTCGTCAAACCCCAGCGCGTCGCAGAAGGTCACCCACTGCGCGTCGCTCACGGCCGCCAGAAAGATCTGCTCACCGTCTTTCACGGTGAACACGTCGTACACCGCCCAGGCCGAAATGCGCTCGGGCATGGGCGCCGCCGCCTGGCCGGTGATGGCGTACTGCAGCATGTGCTGGCCAACAAGGAACACATTGTTTTCGAACAGCGCGCTCTGCACTTCTTGTCCCTTACCGGTGATGCCGCGCTGAATGAGCGCGCCCAAGGCCCCTATCGCGCCAAACATGCCGCCCATGATGTCGTTCACGCTGGTGCCGGCGCGCAGTGGGTCGCCGGGGCGCCCGGTCATGTAGGCCAGGCCGCCCATCATCTGCACCACCTCGTCGAGCGCGGTGCGGTGGTCGTAGGGGCCAGGCAAAAACCCTTTGTGGCTCACGTAAATACAGCGCGGGTTCACCTGGCTCAGGGCTTCGTAGTCAAGCCCGTATTTCTTCATGGTGCCGGGCTTGAAGTTCTCGGCCACCACGTCGGCGCTGGCGGCAAGCTTGCGCGCCACCTCGGCGCCCTCGGGCGTGTGCAGGTTGATGGCGATGCTCTTCTTGTTGCGGTTGAACATGGGGAAGAAGCCCGCACCCGAGCCCAGCAGGTGGCGCGTGCGGTCGCCGTCGATGGGTTCGACCTTGATGACCTCGGCGCCCATGTCGGCCAGCACCATGCCGCAGGTGGGGCCCATGACCATGTGGGTGAATTCCACCACGCGCAGGCCCTTGAGCGGCTGCGGAGCGGTCGACGGTGTTTCGCTGAGTGCGGTGGGTTGGGTGTGCATGGTGTCGGTCTTCAACGGGCCCAGCAGGGACGGGTGTGCCGCGCACTGTAAACCTTGGGGCCCAGCACAGCGCGTGGCTCGGTCAAGGCAGCGGGTGGACGCCTGGGGCACAAACACCCATTAGCCGCATAAAAGTCATGGATAAATCACTTTCAACCCAATCAATAGCCGAACAAGTATGGAATAAAGTTCAAGCATGGAAAAACCCCGCGCTGTTTTGTTTGATGCCTACGGCACGCTGTTCGACGTGTACAGCGTGGGGCTGCTGGCCGAACAGCTGTTCCCAGGCCAGGGGCCGCGCCTGGCCACGCTGTGGCGCGACAAGCAGATTGAATACACCCGCCTGGTGACCACCAGCAACCACGGCGCGCACTACCAGCCGTTCTGGGCGCTCACGCAAAGCGCACTGGCCTACGCCATCAAGGTGGTGGCGCCAGCGGCCCGGCAAGACTGGGCGGCCTTTGAAGCGCGTGCCGCGCAGTTGCTGAACCAGTACCGCAGCCTGAGCGCATTCCCGGAAAACCGCGAAGTGCTGCAGGCTCTGAAAGCGCGCGGCGTTCCCACTGGCATCTTGAGCAACGGCGACCCCGACATGCTGGGCATTGCCGTGCGCAGCGCCGGGCTGGACGGCCTGCTCGACCACGTCATCAGCGCCGACCCGGTCCGCCTGTACAAAACCCACCCCGCGGCCTACGCGCTGGGTGAAAAAGCCACTGGCTTGCCGGCCAGCCAGATCGTGTTTGTGAGCAGCAACGCCTGGGACGCGCTGGCCGCCACCTGGTACGGCTACCAGACACTGTGGGTGAACCGCCAGAATATGCCGTTTGAAGAGCTGGGCACACAGCCCACGCGCACCGGGCACAACCTGCGCGATGTGCTCGCTTTCTTTGACTGAATCTGTTTCCTTTTTTCAACACCGTTTCGGGCTGAGCCTGTCGAAGCCTTTTTTTCCTGGAGCCATCCGATGACCCAACGCACCCCCATTCACGGCCTGCAAGTTGCCACCGAGCTGTTTGACTTCATCAACAGCCGCGTGCTGCCCGGTACCGGCGTGAGCAGCGAAACTTTCTGGAAAGGCTTTGACGCCATCGTGGCCGACCTGGCCCCGAAAAATGCCGCCCTGCTGGCCGAGCGCGACCGCCTGCAAACCGAGCTGGACACCTGGCACCAGGCGAACCCCGGCCCCATCAAAGACATGGCGGGCTACCGCCAATTCCTGGAAACCATTGGCTACCTGGTACCGGTGCCCGCTGACGCCAAGGCCACCACCGCCAACGTGGACGCCGAACTGGCCGTACAAGCCGGCCCGCAGCTGGTGGTGCCCATTTTGAACGCGCGCTACGCGCTGAACGCCGCCAACGCCCGCTGGGGCAGCCTGTACGACGCGCTCTACGGTACCGACGCGATTTCCGAAGCCGACGGCTGCGAAAAAGGCCCTGGCTACAACGAAAAGCGCGGCGCCAAAGTGATTGCTTTCGCCCGCAAGTTCCTGGACGAGTCGGCCCCGCTGGCCAGCGGCTCGCATGTGGACGCCACCGGCTACACCATCGCTGGCGGCCAGCTGCAGGTCGCGCTCAAAGGCGGTGCCACCACCGGCCTGAAAGACGCCGCCCAGCTGGTGGGCTACCAGGGCGATGCGGCCGCACCGTCGTCGGTGCTGATGGTGCACAACGGCCTGCACTTTGACCTGATCATCAACCGCGCCACGCCCATTGGCCAACTTGATGCCGCGGGCGTGAGCGACCTGGTGATGGAAGCCGCGCTGTCCACCATCCTCGACCTGGAAGATTCCGTGGCCGCTGTGGACGCGCAAGACAAGGTGCTGGCCTACAGCAACTGGCTCGGCATCTTGAAGGGCGACCTGACCGAAGACGTGGCCAAGGGCGGCAAGACCTTCAAGCGCGGCCTGAACGCCGACCGCGTGTACACCAGCCCGCAGGGCGATGCCGAGGTGCGTCTGCACGGCCGCAGCCTGCTGTTCCTGCGCAACGTGGGCCACCTCATGACCAACCCGGCCATTTTGTGGGGCGCGGAAGGCAAGGAAATTCCTGAGGGCATCATGGACGCGGTGGTCACCACCACCATCGCCCTGCACGATCTGCAAGGCCACGGCCAGCTGGCCAGCGGCCCGATCCGCAACAGCCGCACCGGCTCGGTGTACATCGTCAAACCCAAAATGCACGGCCCCAAAGAAGTGGGCTTTGCCGCCGAGCTCTTTGGCCGCGTCGAACAGCTGCTGGGTCTGCCCGAGAGCACCGTCAAGCTGGGCATCATGGACGAAGAGCGCCGCACCAGCGTCAACCTGAAGGCCTGCATTGCCGCCGCTGCCAGCCGCGTGGCCTTCATCAACACCGGTTTCCTGGACCGCACCGGCGACGAGATGCACACCGCCATGCTCGCCGGCCCCATGGTGCGCAAGGGCGACATGAAGGCCAGCGCCTGGATTCAGGCCTACGAGAAAAACAACGTGCTGGTGGGCCTGAGCTGCGGCCTCCGCGGCAAGGCGCAGATCGGCAAAGGCATGTGGGCCATGCCCGACCTGATGGCCGCCATGCTGGAGCAAAAAATTGCCCACCCCAAAGCCGGTGCCAACACCGCCTGGGTGCCCAGCCCCACCGGCGCCACCCTGCACGCCCTGCACTACCACCAGGTGCTGGTGAGCGACGTGCAGAAAGAACTGGAAAAGATCGACGCCAACGCCGAGCGCGACAACCTGCTCACCGGCCTGCTGACCATTCCAGTGACCAGCAGCCCCAACTGGACCGACGCCGAGAAACAGCAGGAACTGGACAACAACGCCCAGGGCATTCTGGGCTACGTGGTGCGCTGGGTGGACCAAGGCGTGGGCTGCTCCAAAGTGCCCGACATCCACAACGTGGGCCTGATGGAAGACCGCGCCACGCTGCGCATTTCAAGCCAGCACATGGCCAACTGGCTGCACCACGGCGTGGTGACCGAAGCGCAGATCAAGGAGACCTTTGAGCGCATGGCCGCCGTGGTGGACGCCCAGAACGCCGGCGACCCGCTGTACCAGAAGATGGCCGGCCACTTCGACACCAGCATGGCCTACCAGGCCGCCTGCGACCTGGTGTTCAAAGGCATGGCACAACCCAGCGGCTACACCGAGCCGCTGCTGCATGCGTGGCGCTTGAAGGTGAAGGCGGCCTGAGTGTGAACACCACCGCGCCGCACCTGCGGTGCGTCACACCCTTAAGGGGGGCAACGCCTGCGGCCTGGCTAAGCCAGTTCCGCGGCGTTCTTGACCTAAATACGGCGCCTACGGGCGCCGTATTTCATGGCGCTGGCACACCGACAATCACCCCATGACACTGGACTACCTGATCTTTGACGCCAGCGACGATGGCGAAGGCACCGGCACCTGGGACGCCATGGCCAGTGTGCGCGCGGGCGACGTGCCGGCCGTCAAGGCCGAGGTGCAGGCTGTGCTGGCCTGGGCAGAACGCCACAGCCCCGGCCCGCGCGGGCCGCTGGACGAAGGCGGTGCGTGGGACGCCGACGAACAGGTGCAGACCGACGGCGAATGGACCACCGTGACGCTGACGCTGACCGGGCCTTGGGCATGGGGTGAGGCGCTGGTGGCGCACTGGGCGCCCGACGACCGATAGCAGGCGCGCTCAGCGCCCGGTGAAGACCGCCGCCCGTTTCGCCACAAATGACGCTACGCCCTCTTTCGCGTCTTCGCTGTTGGCCAGGCGCTGCTGCACGGCGTCGAACTCGGCCACGGCGGCCATGGGGCCGTGTTCCACCGCTTTGAGCGCGTTCAGCCGCGTGGCCACCACAGCCAGCGGGGCTTGCTGCGCAATGGTGTGGGCGATGCGCAGGGCCTCCGTCAACTCGGTGCCGGCGGGCACCACGCGCTGCACGAAATGCAGGCGCAGCGCTTCGGCGCTGTCAAATTCGTCGCCGGTCAGCAGGTGCAGCAGCGCGTTGCCCAGCCCGGCGCGCTCGGCCATGCGCAGGGTGGCGCCGCCGGTGGCCATGATGCCGCGCTTGACTTCGAGCTGCGAAAAACGGCCGTTGTCTGCCGCGACCACAATGTCGGCGGCGAGCATGAGTTCGATGCCCAGCGTGTAGGTGATGCCCTTCACCGCCACCACCAGGGGTTTGGTGCGGCGGCGCCAGCCGGCATCGCCCAGGTTGAGCGGGTCGACCAGCCCGTGGGGCACGGCGTATTCGCCGCGCTGCATGAGCGGCGCGAAGCTGGGCAGGTCGAGGCCGGCGGTGAAGTGTTCGCCATGCGCGTGCAGCACACCCACGCGCAGGGTGGGGTCGTCGTCGAGCCGGGTGTAGGCATCGGCCAGGGCGCGCAGCATGGCCGGCGTGAAGCCGTTGCGCTTGGCGGGGCGGTCGATGCCGATGAGCAGCACATGGCCCTGGGCCTCGCAGGTGATGCGGCCTTCGGCCGGGCTGGTGTGGGGGTGCGGTGCGTTCATGCTCCGCATGGTAGGCAAGCGCGGGCCGCTGGCGGTCACGCAGGCGTCACGCCGGCGGCCGCTTCAGCGCACGCGCTGCACGTCGAGCGCGGTGACCGCACCGGCCTGGTTGCCCCAGCTCTGGCGAATGAAGCTGGCCACGGCGGCCACTTCGGTGTCGGTCAGCAGGGTGCGGTACGGCGGCATGCCGTAGGGCTGGGGATTGCCGGCGGTGGCGGGGGCAAAACCACCGCTCAAGATGGCCTGCACCGGGTTGACGTGCGAGGCCAGGGTCACAGCGCGGTTGCCGGCGAGTGCCGGGTAAGCGGTGGGCGCGCCCTGGCCGCTGGCGCCATGGCAGTCCACGCAATGCTGCTGGTAAACCTGATCGCCCAGTGCCAGCTGCGCGGCGGTGGCACGCGGCTCGGGCGTGGCAGCCACTTCAATGGGTGGCAGCGCTTGCAGGTAGGCGGTCATGGCACGCAGGTCGGCGTCGTTCAGGTATTGGGTGCTCTGGAAAACCACCTCGGCCATGGGTCCCATGACGGACACGCCGCCGCCGCCGCCATGCACCACGCCTGTTTTGAGCAGGTCCACCACCTGCTGCGCGCTCCAGTGGGCCACGCCCGCCTCGCTGCGCGCGTGCAGTGAAGGCGCGTACCAGCCCTGCGCGGCCATCAGGCCACCGCTGAGGGTCCCGGCTTGCTGGAGGCCACCCAGTGCATCGCGTGGCGCGTGGCAGGCGGCGCAATGGCCCAGGCCGCGCACCAGGTAGGCGCCCTGGTTCCACTCGGCGCTGCGCGCCGGCTCGGGCTGGAAGCTGGCGGGTTCAAAGTACAGCTCGCGCCACACCGCCAGTGCGGCTTGGGTGTTGTAGGGAAAGCGCAGGCCGTGCGGCCGGTTGGGCTGGGCCACCGGCGGCAGGCTGTGCAAAAAGGCGTACAGCGCGTCGCTGTCTTCGCGGCTGACCCGGGTGAAGCTCTCGTAAGGAAACACGGGGTTGAGCAAACGGCCGTCGCGCGACTGGCCGTGGTGCATGGCGCGCCAGAAGGCGTCGGCGCTCCAGCGGCCCAGGCCGTGCTCGGGGTCGGGTGTGAGGTTGCCGGCAAACACGGGGCCAAACGGGGTTTGGATGGCATGGCCGCCGGCATAGGGCTCGCCACCGCGCGCGGTGTGACAGGCGGCGCAGTTGCCAGCGCGCGCCAGGTAGGCACCACGCTGCACTTGTTCCGCCGAGGCGGCAGCGGGCGTGCTCGCCACCGGTGGCAAGGCGGCCACGTTCAGCTGGCGCGCCAGCAGGGCCACCACAGCCAGGCACAACACCAAGGCCGCTGCCAGCGCCACCCACAACAACCGCCGAACCACCGGCGAAGACGAAACAGACATGAACAACCAGACTTAAAACGTGGGGGAGCGCCGGCCGTGGCGCGCCAGCGCGACATGCCAGGCGGGCTTGGCAGACGTCATTTCGCGGCCTCGGGGGCTGAGCCGCAGCGCAGCGGCAGGGGGCGGCTGGCGGGCGGCGCGGGGTGGGTGTTGGCGGGCAGCGCCTGGGCGGCCAGCCAGCTGGCCACGGCGCTCACGTCGGCGGCGGTCATGGCTTGCGCAATCTGCGCCATGCAGTCGGGCGCATGGGCATGGCGCAGCCCGGTTTGCCAGGCGCCCAGCTGGCCAATGAGGTAGTCGCGAGGCAGGCCCAGCAGACCGGGAATGGCGGGCTGCACGCCGGTGAGCGCCTGTCCATGGCAGGCCACGCAAGCGGGGATGTCGCGCTGGGCATCGCCGTGCAACACCAGCGCTTGCCCGCGTGCCAGCTCGGCGGGCGCTGCGGTGCTGGCCTGGGGCGGCGGGTACGGCAGGTCGAGGCTGGCGAAATGCGTGGCGATGTCGCGCAGGTAAGCGTCGCTCAGCGGGTCGAGCAGCTCGGTCATACCGGCGTTTTGGCGCCGGCCCTCGCGAAAGTGCAAGAGCTGGTGGTACAGGTAGCCCGCAGGCTTGCCCGCAATGCGCGGAAAGTAGCCGCTGTTGGTGGCCCGCCCTTCTTTGCCGTGGCACAGGGTGCAGGCCTGCATGCGCTGTGCCATGGTGTCGGGCACGGTATGGGCCGCGGCGGGTGGCTCGGCGGCTTGCACCGCCCCCGCACACCACACCGCCGCCAGCAACAGCAAAACGGCGCGTACGCGGGATGGCCAAAAAGAAAATAGGGTCATAAGCACCTTTTGAAAATACCATAGCAGCGGACGACCGATACACTGAGGGGTACCAGAAACCCCCAGCACTGCCGATGAACCTGAACGCACCCCCGCATGACGCCACGCGCTGCCCCCTGTGTGGCGGCGACAACCGCTGTGCCATGGAAATCGAGCGCGCCACCGGCCTAAAGCAAGGCCCTTGCTGGTGCGTGTCGCAAACCTTCAGCGCCGAGCTGCTGGCGCGCCTGCCCGCCGATGCGCAAGGCAAGGCCTGCATTTGCGCCAACTGCCTGAATACCTTCAACACCCAGGAGACACCATGATGGGCTGGCTCGACCGTTTCCCGTTGGTGTGGCTGGTGGTGATTGCGCTGTACCTGGCGGTCGCCCCCATCGTGCCCGAGCCGCACCTGGTGGAAAAGCTCCGCATGCTCAGCCAGGGCACGCTGGTGAAGCCCATCGACATCTTTGACCTGCTGCTGCACAGCGCGCCGCTGGTGTTGCTGGCGGTGCGGCTGTGGCGCGACGCGCAACGCCGCCGCGCCAAGCGCTGAAGGCCCCGGCCGCGCACCACGCGTGGTGGCGGGCGCCAGAAAGCGCCCAGGCAAATTGCCTATGATGAACCACCGGGATGCCCGCGCATCCCATGGAAAAACATGGCTACCCCACCCAATCACTCCATCACCGACCTGAAAACGCGCTACGGCGAACGCTACCGCTGGTTGCTGCTGCTCTCGGTCATGGTCGGCACCATGGCGTCCATCATGTCGTCCACCATCATCAACGTGGCGATCCCCGACATGAGCCAGCACTTCACCCTTGGCCAAGCCCGGGCGCAGTGGGTCACCTCGGGCTTTATGGCGGCCATGACCGTGTCCATGCTCACCACGCCGTGGCTGTTGTCGCGCTACGGCTACCGCCGCACCTATTCGGGCTGCATGTGGTTGCTGCTGGCGGGCGGTGTGGCCGGGGGTTTTGCCAACGACTTTGCCCTGGTGCTGGCTGCCCGCGTGGCCGAAGGCCTGGCGGCCGGCGTGGTGCAGCCCATTCCGGCCATCATCATCCTGCGGGCTTTTGAGCCCCACGAACAAGGCCGCGCCAGCGGCATTTTTGGCATGGGCGTGGTGCTGGCGCCGGCACTGGGCCCCAGCCTGGGCGGCCTGCTGGTGGACGGCTTTGGCTGGCGCTCCATCTTCTTCATGGTCGTGCCGTTTTGCATCGCCTCGCTCTGGATGGCGCAGCGCTTTGTGCCCAACTCCGCGCCGGGTGGCGGGGCAGCCAACACGCAAAGCGCCGCACTTGACTGGCGCGGCCTGCTGCTGGCCACCGCCGGCACGCTGTGCCTGCTCAATGGCCTGGTCGAACTGCAAACCGGCACCACCGCCAGCGCCACCGCGCTGCTGGGCAGCGCCGCGCTGATTCTGGTGGGTTTTGTGGTGCTGCAGCGCCGCACACTGAAGGCCCGCCAGCGTCACCCCGATCAGGGCACGGATCCGCTGATGAACCTGTCCCTGTTTGCCGACCGGCGCTTTGCCATGGGCAGCATCGTGGCGTTCATTTACGGCATTGCGCTGTTTGGCTCCACCTACTTGTTGCCGGTCTATATGCAGATGGGGCTTGGCCTTTCACCCTCGTATGTGGGCACCATCTTGCTGCCAGCGGGCGTGGTGCTGGCCGTCACCATTGCCATGGTGGGCCGCCTGGCCGACCGGCAGCCCACCCATGTGCTGGTGAGCATCGGGCTGGTGCTGCTGGCGGTGTCGTTTGCCATGATGTTCACCATCGATGTGCGGCGGCCCACCCAGATCGTGCCCTTGCTGGTGGTGTGGGCGGTGCTGGGGCGCATCGGGCTGGGCTTCATCTTGCCCTCGCTCAATATCGGCGCCATGCGCGGGCTGGGCCATGCCCACATTCCGCAAGGCGCCAGCGTCATCAACTTTCTGCGCATGCTCGGGGGCGCGGCCGGGGTGAGCTTGTGCGGCATCGTGCTGGAATGGCGCGTCGCCGCGCATGGCTTTCGCCTGGACACCGCCAGCACCAGCCCCGAACGCCTGGCCGCGTTTGACGAAACTTTCTTCATGCTGGCCGCCGTGTGCGCGGTGGCGCTGGTCGCTGCCTTGAAATTGAAAGCCACACCAGCCACGCAGGATTCAAAATAACGCCATGTGCCAATTGCTGGGCCTTAACTGCGCCACCCCCACCGACGCCTCGTTCAGCTTCACCGGCTTCTGCCAGCGCGGTGGCGCCACCGACCACCACGCCGACGGCTGGGGCATTGCGTTTTTTGAAGGCCGCGGCCTGCGCCTGTTTGTGGACCACGAATGCGCCGCCGAATCGCGCATGGCCGAGTTCCTGCGCAGCTACCCGCTCAAGAGCCGCAACATCATTGCCCATGTGCGCAAGGCCACAGTGGGTGGCGTGATGCTGGAAAACGCGCACCCCTTTACCCGCGAGCTGTGGGGACGACACTGGGTGTTTGCCCACAACGGCGACCTGAAAAACTACCAACCCAAACTGCACAGCCAGTTTCAACCGGTGGGCACCACCGACAGCGAACGCGCGTTTTGCTGGCTCATGCAAGAGCTGGCGAAATCGCACGCGGGCTTGCCCAGCATTGAGGAGCTAACGCTCACCCTGCGCGAACTGGTGCCGCAGGTGCGGCGCTTTGGTACCTTCAACTTTTTGCTGTCCAACGGCGAGGCGCTGTGGGCACACTGCAGCACCCAACTGCATTACCTGGTGCGCCAGCATCCGTTTGCTCAGGCCACCCTGATGGACCAGGACTGGACAGTGAACTTCGCCGACCTCAACAAGCCCGGCGACCGCGCCGCCGTGATCGTCACCACGCCGCTCACGCGCAACGAACAGTGGACCGCTTTCGAGCCCAACGAACTCAAGGTGTTTGTGGACGGCCTGCCGCGGCCCACCGCGGCAACATGCCCATGAACGCCTGGCTGGTGCTGGGTATGGCCATCGTGGCCGAGGTGATTGGCACCAGCGCGCTCAAAGCCAGCGAAGGCTTCACCCGGCTGGTGCCGTCGGTGGTGGTGGTGCTGGGTTACGCGGTCGCGTTTTACGGCCTGTCTCTGGTGCTCAAAACGCTACCGGTGGGTATCGCCTACGCCGTCTGGTCGGGCCTGGGCATTGTGCTCATCACCCTGGTGGCGTTCGTGATGTACGGGCAAAAGATCGACCTGCCAGGGCTCATCGGCATGGGGCTGATCGTGGCCGGCGTGGTGGTGCTCAACGCGTTTTCAAAGGCCGCAGCGCATTGACCAACCCGGCAACGGGCACGCCCGTCACAGCACCTTGAACAGCTTTTCTCGCAGCTCGGGCAAGCGCTTGGAGCCCATGCCGTGGTCGGCCATGCTGGCGGCCCAGGCGTGGTACACGGTGCGTAGCGCCTCCGTGGACTTGGCGTGAAAAATATCGTGAATGAGCGAAATACGCATTTGCTGGCCAATGATCGAGTTGATCGAATTGATCATGAAATGGCGCGCCATGTCGTTGTCTTTGGCGGTGCGCGTTTCAGGAGCCGGCAAGCCCTGTGGTGTGCCTGCGGCAGACACGGCCACCTTGGCGGCAGGCACCACCGCCGCTTTGCTTGGCGCCTCGGCGGCCACGCAACCCTGCGACAACAGCGCACCCAGAATCTGCTCAATGTCGTCGTGGCCCGACACAAAGGCCGACAGATCGCGGCCACTGCGTTTGCCGTCGACCAGCACCAGAATGCGCCGGGCCAGTGGCGCCAGGCCCAGCCCGCGGGACTGTATTTCCTGCTGCCCAACGGGCGTCTTGGAAAAAATCGCGGTGGTTAAATCAAACGTTTCGGTCATGTTGCGTCACGGTGATTGTTAAGGGTTCGCTCAACCGACCTGTTGTACTGCACACGCGCGCAACCAACAACCCGGGTATGCCATGACACGGGCTGCGAGCCATTCTTTTGGGTGCCCAAAACACACCTCAAAAGACGCCGTTTGGGCGCTGCGTTGCGCCCTCACGACACAGCCCGAGAACCGGATCAGCGGTGGCCCCGATGGGGCGCCTGGGCGCTGTTGGCACGGCGCTCTTCGCGCAGCATGAAGAGGTACAAACCTTCCACTTTTTCGCGTGCCCAGGGTGTTTTGCGCAAGAACCGCAGACTCGAACCCACGCTGGGGTCCACATTGAAACAGCGCACCGGAATGCGCTGGCCCAGCTCTTCCCAGCCGTAGTGGTCGGCCAACGCCGTCACGATGGTTTCCAGCGTGAGGCCATGCAGCGGATTGCGCGCCTGTGGCGCGGGTGGCTTGTGGCCCTCTTCTGCAGGCGGCGCGACCGGTTCTTCATTCATACGGGCACCTCCATGGCAGCTTCAAATGCATCCACAAACATGGCCGGCACATCAAACCCGGTCTGGTCGGTGATTTCCTGGAAGCAGGTCGGGCTGGTCACGTTGATTTCGGTGACCTTGTTGCCGATCATGTCCAAGCCCACCAGCAGCAGGCCGCGCGCGGCCAGTGTGGGCGCGATGGCTTCGGCCACGGCGCGGTCGGCATCGGTCAGCGGCTGCGCCACGCCTTTGCCACCGGCCGCGAGGTTGCCGCGCACCTCGTTGCCCTGCGGTATACGCGCCAGCACAAACGGCGCCACCCGGCCACCAATGAGCAGCAGGCGCTTGTCGCCCAGCGCAATCTCGGGCAGGTAGGCCTGCGCCATCACGCTCGTGGCGCCGCCCTGGTTCAGGGTTTCAATGATGGAACCCAGGTTCATGCCGTCGGCGCTGACGCGGAAAATGCCGGTGCCGCCCATGCCGTCGAGCGGTTTCAAAATGATGTCGCGGTGTTCGGCGTGAAAGGCTTTCAGCTCGTTGGCGTTGCGCGTGACCAGGGTGGGCGGTGCGAAGGCAGCGAACTCCATGAGCGCCAGTTTTTCCGGGTGGTCGCGCAGCGCACGCGGGCTGTTAAACACGCGTGCGCCTTCGCGCTCGGCTTGCTCCAGCAGGTGGGTGGTGTAGAAAAACTCGCTGTCAAACGGCGGGTCTTTGCGCATTAGCACGGCGTCAAACGCGTGCACCGGCTCCATGGTCTCGCTGGTCACGGTGAACCAGTCGTCGGCATGGCCGGTGAGCTGCAGGTGGCGCACCTGCGCGATCACCGGCTGGCCGCTGCGCCAGCTCATGAAACGCGGCTCGGTGCTGGCCACTTGGTGGCCGCGCTTTTGCAGTTCGCGCATCATGGAAAAGGTGGTGTCCTTGTAGATCTTGAAGGACTCAATGGGATCGGCGACGAAAAGAATGTTCATGTTGCGTTCAAGAGGCATTGCGGGCAGCCCCGTACTGTTGCACAAACAGCGCCAGCGCGCCGGCGACCACGCCCCAGAAGGCGGAGCCGATGCCGGCAATGACCACGCCGCTGAGCGTGACGAGGAAGGTGATGAGGGCGGCTTCGCGGTGGCTGTCGTCGCGCAGCGCTGCGTGCAGGCCGCCGCCAATGCTGCCCAGCAGCGCCAGCCCGGCAATGGCCAGCACCAGTTCTTTGGGAAACGCCAGCAGCAGCCCGGTGACGGCCGCACCAAAGAGGCCGATCACCACATACAGGGCGCCGCAGGCCACCGCGGCGGTGTAGCGCTTGGTCTTGTCCGGATGCGCCTCTTCGCCCATGCAAATGGCGGCCGTGATGGCGCTGAGGTTGAGCGCAAAGGCACCAAACGGGGCCAGCACCAGCGTGGCCAGGCCGGTGAGCGTGATGATGCGCGAAATGGGCAGGGTGTACCCCGCCGAGCGAATGGCCGCCACACCCGGCAGGTTTTGCGAGGCCATGGTGACCACAAAGAGTGGCAGCGCCAGGCTCACCAGCGCGGCCAGTGTGAATTCGGGCATGGTGAACACCGGGCGCGCCAGCGCAAACGACACCGCACCGCCGTTGAACTGTCCCCGAGCCGCCACATAAGCCACCGCCACGGCCAGCGTGAGCGGCACCGCATAACGCGCCAACCAGCGCCGGCCCACCAGGTAAGCCAGCAACATCAGCACCACCAGCGGCAGCGCCGTTTGTGCGGCGGCAAACGCTTGCAGACCAAACCGCGCCAGCACGCCCGCGAGCAAGGCCGATGCCAGCGCCACCGGGATGCGGTTCATCACCCGCTCGAACCAGCCCGTAGCGCCCACCAGCACAATGAGCACGGCACAGGCCATGAACGCCCCCACCGCCTGCGGCATGGTGAAGCCGCCGGCCAACCCTGCCGTGGCCAGCACAGCCGCCCCTGGCGTGCTCCAGGCCACCATGACCGGCTGCCTCAGCACCAACGAAGGAATGGCCGAACACAAGCCCATGCCCAGCCCCAGCGCCCACATCCAGGAGGTGATGAGCTCGGGCGTGGCCCCAAACGCCAGCGCCGCCTGAAAGACAATGGCGACCGAACTGGTGAACCCCACCAGCACGGCCACAAAACCGGCCGTGGCGGCCGACAGGTTCAGATCACGAAAAAAAGACATGGGGCGATTGTGCCGGTGCAGCACTGCGCCACCCCGGAGCGCGTGGCCGAACCCAGGATGCGGTGGAACCGGCTTGGCCGGGCCACTCGCATCGCCCCCTTCAGGGGGTGACGCCGAAGGCGGCGCGGGGGTGGGCCTTATCTTTCGGCGCGGGGGTCACTCGTAGACCTCTGCGTCCGGGTCGGTCGCTTCAAGCTCGTAGCTGGCGGCCAGCATGGCCAGGCGGCCGATCACGCCATACATGTAAAACCGGTTGGGCACGCTGGCGCCGGGCTTCACGCCGGGCTGAGGCAGCTGCGCGCTTTGCTCGAACGCCAGGGGCACAAAACGCGAGCCGGGCGCGTTGAGGTTTTCGTCCACGCCGCGCTCGGCGTGCACGCGGTAAAAGCCACCCACCACGTAGCGGTCCATCATGTACACCACCGGCTCGGCCACGGCCGCGTTGATGCGCTCGTTGGTCAGCACGCCTTCCTGGATGATCACTTCGGTAACCGGCTGGCCACCCTGGGCCGAGGCCATGCGCTCGCGCGCCTGGGGGCTCAGCGCGTCAATGTCTTTGGCGTCGCGCAGTGTCATGATGCCCATACCGCCGGTGCCGTTGTCGGCCTTGACCACCACAAACGGCTTTTCGTTGATGCCGTACTCCTTGTACTTGCGGCGAATTTTCCCCAGCAACGCGTCGGTGTTGCTGCGCAGGCATTCCAGGCCATGCGCTTCGGCAAAGTTCACTTCGCCGCACTGGTTGAACAAGGGGTTGATGAGCCAGTGGTCCATGCCCAGCAGCTTGCCGAAACGCTTCGACACCTCTTCGTAGGCCTTGAAATGGTGGCTCTTGCGGCGCGTGCCCCAGCCGGCATGCAGTGGCGGCAGCAGGTACTGCTCGTGCAGATCTTCCAGAATACCGGGCACGCCCGCGCTCAGGTCGTTGTTGAGCAAGATGGTGCAGGGGTCGAAGTGCTTCAGACCCAGGCGGCGCTTGCTGCGGATCAACGGCTCCAGCGTGACCGATTCACCGCCCGGCAGTTCAATGGTGGTGGGCGCCTTGATATCGTTGGACAGCGAACCCAGCCGCACATTCAAGCCAGCTTGGTAAAAAATCCGCTGCAACTGGCGCAGGTTGCTCAGATAAAAAATGTCGGTGGTGCTCTCAGGCACCAGCAACAGGTTCTTGGCCTCGGGGCAAATCTTCTCGATGGCGGCCATGGCGGCCTGCACCGCCAGCGGCATCATTTCGGGCGTGAGGTGGTTCCAGCCGGCGGGGTACAGGTTGGTGTCCACCGGTGCGAGCTTGAAACCGGCGTTGCGCACGTCCACCGAGCTGTAAAACGGCGGCGTGTGCTCCATCCACTCCAGCCGGAACCAGCGCTCGATCACCGGCGTGGACTCCAGGATGCGCTGTTCCAGTTCGTTGATGGGGCCGGTCAAGGCGGTGACGAGGTGCGGAACCATAGGGGCCTTTGCAGAAAAAGGGAGTCAATCGGACCCATTGTAGGGAGCGGCCGTTGCAGTCGGAAGGCAGAAATGGGGGCGATCATGGAGCGTACAAGGCGCGCCCGGCACAAAGCACGGGCTTCCAAGGTCCGCTGCGGTGGCATGCACCCCGCCGCAGCACCGGTCGGCTCAGATGATCGATGTATGACCAAGCATGCCGCGTGGGGTCAGAGCCTGACCTCGCCCTCACCCAGCACCACGTACTTGAGCGAGGTCAGTCCCTCCACGCCGACCGGCCCACGGGCGTGGAACTTGTCGGTGGAAATGCCGATTTCAGCCCCCAGACCGTACTCGAAACCATCCGCGAAGCGGGTGCTCGCATTCACCATGACGCTGGAAGAGTCGACCTCGCGCAAGAAGCGCTGGGCGTGCATGTGGTCGCGCGTGATGATGGCTTCGGTGTGGTGGCTGCTGTAGCGGTTGATGTGGGCAATGGCCTCGTCCAGGCCACTCACCACCTTCACGCTGATGACCGGCGCCAAATATTCTTCGCTCCAGTCTTGTTCGGTAGCATCTTTCAGCTGCGCGCCAGCCACTGCGCCCAACACGGCCCGGGCCTCGGGGCAGCAGCGCATTTCCACGCCTTTGGCGGCGTAAATGGCGCCTATTTGCGGCAAAAATTCGGCCGCCACAGCGCGCGCCACCAGCAAGCTCTCGGTGGCGTTGCACGGGCTGTACTTCTGGGTCTTGGCGTTGTCGGCCACCTTCACCGCCATGGCGATGTCGCACGGGTCGTCCACATAGGTGTGGCAGTTGCCGTCCAGGTGCTTGATGACGGGCACCTTGGCCTCGGCGCTGATGCGTTCAATCAAGCCCTTGCCGCCGCGCGGGATGATCACGTCCACATACTGCGGCATGGTGATGAGCTGGCCTACGGCGGCGCGGTCGGTGGTGGGCACCAGCTGCACCGCGTCGGTGGGCAAGCCGGCACCGGCCAGCGCCTGCTGCACCAGCGTGGCCAGCGCGCGGTTGGAGTCGATGGCCTCAGAACCGCCGCGCAAAATGCAGGCGTTGCCGCTCTTTATGGACAGGCTGGCCGCTTCAATCGTCACGTTGGGTCGGCTCTCGTAGATCATGCCGAACACGCCAATGGGCACGCGCATCTGGCCCACGCGGATGCCGCTGGGCATTTGCTTCAACCCCGAAATTTCGCCAATGATGTCTGGCATGGCAGCCAACTGCTCGCAGCCCTGGGCGCAGGTTTCGATCACCTGCGGTGTGAGCTTCAGGCGGTCCACCATGGGTTCGGCCAGCCCGGCGGCTCGGGCGCGCTCCAGGTCTTTGGCGTTTTCAAGCTGCAGCGGCGCCACGTTGGCGCGCAGCAAAGCCGCCAGACCCCGCAAGGCCTTGAGCTTGGTGGCGGCACTGGCCTTGGCCATCAGGGCCGAAGCGGCTTTGGCCTGGCTGCCCAAGGTGTTCATAAGTTCGGTGGTGTGGGTCGCATTCATACCGACGATTTTCGCACCGCAGCGGCAGGCCTGCGCACCACAGAAAGCGGTTCGGTGCGTACCGGGGTGTGTATATTTACGCCAGCCCACGCTAGAAAACCCTGCCACGGACCACCCAACACCCACCCCACCCCGGAACCGACCATGAAAACCGCCCTCGACCTCGTTGCTGCCGCCAAAGCCCGCGTGAGCGAAATTCCCGTGAGCGAGGCCGAAGCGGCCATTCGCGAGGCCGACGTGTTGCTCGACGTGCGTGAAGGCGACGAGTTTGCCAACGGCCACTTGCCTGGCGCAGTACACGCCTCGCGCGGCATGCTCGAATTCAAGCTCAGCAGCACCCCCGCACTCACCGCCCGCGACCTGAAGGTGGTGCTGTACTGCAAGACCAGCGGCCGCGCCGCCCTGGCCGCCGCCGCCATGCACGAAATGGGCTACTTGAACGTAAAGTCCATCGCTGGCGGTTTTGACGCCTGGGTGGCCGCCGGCAAGCCGGTGGTGAAGCCAGAGATGCCGTCGTTCGGCTGAGACGACGCAACCCCAGCCCCTGCTGGCGCCTCCCTCGCAGGCCGCCGCCAAGAGGTTTAGACTGCTGTGTGGACGCCCAAGGGGGTAAACCATCGCCAGGCGCCCGCGCAGGAGTTTGCCATGATGGAAAATGACTGGGGCCACGGCTGGGGTGGCATCGGGTTTGGCGGGCCGTTGATGCTGATCCTCTGGGCCGCACTGATTGGCGGTGCCATTTGGCTGGTTCGCTGGCTGATGTCCAACGACACCAGCCGACGAAGTCAACCCCCACAACACACGGCGCTTGACACGCTCAAACAGCGGTACGCCCAAGGTGAAATCGATCGCGACGAGTTTGAGCAGAAGCGCCGCGACCTGGAAGCCTGAGCCAAGTACCGACCGGGTATCCTGCCCGCTTAAAACGGGTAATGGCGCGGTGTGGTCTGCACCGTGATCCAGCGCAGTTCGGTGAACTCGGCGATGCCGGCTTTGCCACCGAAGCGGCCAATGCCCGAGCCCTTCACGCCACCGAACGGCATTTGCGCTTCGTCGTGCACGGTGGGGCCGTTCACGTGGCAGATGCCGCTGTCGATCTTGCGGGCCACATTGAAGGCGCGCGCAATGTCGCCGCCGAACACAGCGGCACTCAGGCCGTATTCGTTGTCGTTGGCGCAGGCAATGGCTTCTTCCACACCGTTCACGCGCACCACGCATTTCACCGGACCAAAGGTTTCCTCGTGGTAGATGCGCATGGCGGGGGTCACATGGTCGAGCACGGTGGCGGGCATGAGGGTGGTGTCGGCCTTGCCGCCGCAAGCGAGCTTGGCGCCCTTGGCCAGCGCATCGTCGATGAGTTCGTTGCAGTGGTTCACCGTGCCCATGCCAATCACCGAACCCAGCACCACGGGCTCGGGCTTGCGCGGGTCGCCCAGCGGCAGGTTTTTGGCCTTGTCAGCGAATTTTTTCACAAAGGCGTCCGCGATCTTGTTGTCCACGATGATGCGTTCGGTGCTCATGCAGATCTGGCCGCTGTTGGCAAAGGCGCCGAAGGCCGCGCCGTTCACAGCGTCGTCCAGGTTGGCGTCGTCCAGCACCACCAGCGGCGCCTTGCCACCGAGCTCCAGCACAACGGGTTTGAGGTATTTGGCGCAAGTGGCGGCAATGATCTTGCCGACCTTGGTGGAGCCGGTGAAGTTCACGCGGCGCACCGCCGGGTGGGCCACCATGGCTTCGACCACAGCACCCGCGTCGGCCGGCGCGTTGGTGATGTAGTTCACCACGCCGGGCGGGAAGCCGGCGTCCTGAAACGCTTCAATGATCAGCTGATGGGTGCGCGGGCAGTTCTCGCTGCCTTTCAAGATGACGGTGTTGCCACACGCCAGCGGCACGCAAATGGCGCGCACGGCCAGGATGATGGGCGCATTCCACGGCGCAATGCCCAGCACCACGCCAGCCGGCTGACGAATGCCCATGGCCAGAGAACCGGGCACATCCGACGGAATCACCTCGCCCGACACCTGGGTGGTGAGCGCGGCGGCTTCGCGGATCATGCCGGCGGCCAGCATCACGTTGAAGCCGCCCCACATGCCGGTGGCACCGGTCTCGGCGGACACGGCTTCGATGAACGCGGGCGTCTTGGCTTCCAGCGCGTCGGCCGCCTTGAGCAGCAGCGCGCGGCGCGCGCTCGGGCCGGTTTCGCTCCAGGTCTTGAAGGCTTCAGCCGCGGCTTCCACCGCCATCACGGCGTCGGCCGGGGAAGCGGCGGGTGCGCGCGTGGCCACGCTGCCGTCGAGTGGGTTGCGGCGTTCGAAGGTGGCGCCTTTTTCAGCGGTGACCTTGAGGCCGTTGATGAGCATGGACATGTCGGACATGGGGTTCTCCTTGGGTTCAGATGACAGGGTGTTCAGGTGGTGGCTGCGGCCTTGCGGCGCTGCACGGCATCGGCCGCGCTGGTGGTGCCGGTGGCGGGGTCTTTGTCGGCGCCGAGATACGCCTCGCGGATCACGGTAGAGCGCGCGAGCAGCTTCGCCGGGCCGCTCGCCACCAGCGTGCCGCGCTCCATCACGTAACCGCGGTCGGCCACGGCCAGCGCCTTTTTCACGTTCTGTTCGACCATGAGCACGGTGGTGCCGGCGTCCGCAATGCGGCGCACGATGCTGAGCAGCTCGTCCACCATCTTGGGCGCAAGCCCCAGCGACGGTTCGTCGAGCATGAGCAGGCGCGGCGCGCACATCATGGCGCGCGCCACGGCCACCATCTGCTGCTCGCCGCCGCTCATGGTGCCGGCCAGCTGGGTGGCGCGTTCCTTGAGCTTGGGGAAGTCCACAAAAGCCTGGGCCAGGCGCTCGACGCGTTGCGCTTTGGGCACCAGCCAGCCGCCCAGCTCCAGGTTTTCGGTCACGGTGAGTTGCGGAAACAACTGGCGGCCTTCAGGCACCAGGGCCACACCGGCCTGCACGATCTCGTGCGTTTTCTCGGGCATTTCGGCGCCGTTGAGCAACACCGATCCGCCGCGCGGGATCAGGCCGTTGAGCGCCTTGAGCAGCGTGGTCTTGCCCGCGCCGTTGGGGCCGAGCACCACGGTCAGGCCGGGCTGGATGTCGAGCTGGATGTCCCGCAGCACGAGAAATGCACCGTAGCCGGCCGAGAGTCCGTTTACTTTGAGGCGCGCGCGTGCGCCGCCACCGAGTTCGAAGGGGATGGGGCGGTACCACATCATGCGGTGGTCTCCTGGACAACGTTGTCGTTCTCGTTCATCTCGTCGCCCAGGTAGGCCTCGATCACCTCGGCGTTGCGCACCACCTCGGCGGGGGTGCCGTCGGCGATCTTTTTGCCCTGGTGCAGCACGATCACGCGCTCCACATGGCGCAGCAGCGTGGTCACGGCGTGCTCGATCCAGACCACGGTGAGGTCGAGCTCGTCGCGCAGGCGGCGGATCAGCTGCGCCATTTCCTCCACCTCGTTTTCGGTCAGGCCGGCGGCCACTTCGTCCAGCAGCAGCATGCGCGGGCGCGTGGCCAGCGCCATGCCAATTTCGAGCAGCCGCTGCTGCGAGGGCGTGATGGCGGCAGCGGGCAAGTCGGCCTGCGCGCTCAGGCCGATGAGGCCCAGAATGCTCTCGGGCGTGCGCAGCACCCACGGCACCGTGGTCTCTTCGCCCCACCAGATGTACTTGCGCGGCCGGCGGCCGGCGAACTTGAGGCCAAAAGCGATGTTGTCGCGCACCAGCATGTCGGGAAATGTGCGCGGGGTCTGGAAGGTGCGCGCCAGGCCACTAGCCGCAAAGCGGTGCGGCCCTTTGCCGCTGAGCTCTCGCCCCTGCATCAGCAGCTTGCCGCTGGTGGCCTGGGTGACGCCCGAGATGGCGTTGAAGAAGGTGGTCTTGCCCGCACCGTTGGGGCCGATGATGCCGACCAGCTCGCCTGGCATGAAACGCGCGCTAACAGCGTCCACCGCCGTGAGGCCGCCGAAGCGCACGGTGATGTCGCGGGCGTCGAGGAGGGGTTTCCCCGTGTCGGTCATGTGTGCTCCCCGAAACGCGCCATGCCACGCGCGCAACCACCGAGCCCAGAGGTGCCACGGAACCGGCTTTGCCGGGCCGTAGGCGCCGCCCCCTTGAGGGGGGCGCGCGAAGCGCGGCGGGGATATTTCTTAAAACACATCGCGGCGCTCCCTCAGGCTCTTCTCAAGCTGTTTGCGGCGTTTGGTTTCACCACTCAGGTCGTCGCGGGTCTCCTGCCACCACAGCTTGGCACCATCGCGCCAGCCACGGAACGTCTCGGCGCGCAGCGATGCCAGACCACCGGGCAGGTACAGCACCGACAGAATGAGCAGCAGGCCCAGCGACATCATGTAGATTTGCGGCACCTGCAGGCGCAGCGTTTCGGCCAGCACACTGAAGACAATGGCCGCAATGAGCGGACCCCACAGCGTGGCCGCGCCACCGATGAGCGCGATCAGCACGGTCTGGAAACCAATGAAGGGGTTGAACACGGTGTGGGGGTCGATATAGGTCCAGCGCACCGACATGGCCGCGCCCACCGCACCGGCCACCGCAGCGGTGAGTGCAAAGCCCGCCACCTTCACCCAGCGCGTGTTCACACCCAAGGTCTGTGCGCGCTGCTCGTCAGCCCCAATGCCGAGCATGGCCAAACCAAAGCGCGTGCGTCGGATGAAGATGGACAGCGCCACCGTGATCACGGCCAGCGCCAGCACGGTGAGGTAGATGGTGTCGCGCTCGGGCACCACCATGAGCACGCGACCCACCGTGCCGGTGACGCTCTTCTCGAAGTAGCTGATGGCGTGGCGGATCAGTTCGGTCATGCCGAAGGTAAGCACGGCGAAGTAGGTGCCGCGCAGGTGCAGCACGGCCGCGCCCATGACCACAGCCACGCCAGCGGCAATGAGCGCGCCGAGGCCAATGGCCTGCGCCCACGACACCTGCTCCAGCAGGATGGCACTGGTGTAGGCGCCGATGCCGAAGAAGGCCGAGGTGGCCAGCGAGAGGTAGCGCGTGGTGCCGCAGAACAGCGCCCAGCTGGACGAGAGCGCGATGTACATCAGGCAGGTGAGCGCCATGGACACGGCAAACTCGCTGGCAAAGCCCGGCAGCGCAATGGCCCAGCCGGTGAGACCGAAGAGGACCAGCAGGTCGCGGATGAGGAATTGTCTTGAGTTCATGAATGGTCGGCTCCGCCGGGCCGCCCCAAGGGGTCGACAACCCCCTCGGGGGGCAGCAAAGTACACGAAGTGACGAGCGTGGGGGTCATGACTTACGGCTCTTTCGGGTGAAGAGACCTTCGGGCCGCAGCAACAGCACGCTGATGAAGACGACGTAGCTCAACAGGGCTTTGAGCGAGGGATTGGTGAAGTGCATGCCCAGGGCCTCGATCACGCCCAGGAGCAGGCCGCCAGCCAGCGCGCCGCCCATGCTGCCGAAGCCGCCCAAGGTGATGACGATGAGCGCGGTGACGGTGTAGGGCTCGCCCATGGAGGGGCTGATGGTGTAGGACATGGACAAGAGCGCCCCGGCCACGCCCGAGAGGCCCAGGCCGATGCCGAACATGAGCGGGTGCAGGCGCTGGGTGTTGATGCCCATGAGCTGGGCGCCGGTAGGCGACTGCATGAGCGCCCGCACGCCCTTGCCCAGCAGCGTGGTGCGCATGAGCACGATGAGCGCGCCCGAGAACAGCAGTGCCAACGCAAACACCAGCAGCTTGTTGCCAGCGAACTGGGCGGTGCCATCGGGCAGGGGAATCTGCACCGGCTCGGTCAGGAAATCGTAACCGCGCAGGTCACCGCCCCACATCCACGACGCAAAGTTTTGCACCAGAAACATGAGGCCAAAGGCCACCATGAGGCCGCGCGCTTCGAAGATGTCGAGGTTGGGCGAGGTGACGGTGAGACGCCGGAAGCACAGCCGGTGGATCACCCAGCCCAGCACGAACAGCATGCCGAACGAGATGGGCACCATGAACAGCGGGTTCAGCCCGAGCGTGGTCTGCGCCATCCAGGTGAGGTAGGCCCCCACCATGAGGAACTCACCGTGCGCGATGTTGAGGATGCGCATCAGCCCGTACTGCAGGTTCAGCCCGAGCGCCACGAGCGCGTAGATACCCCCGGTGATGAGGCCGGAGGCGAGGAGTTCGAGCCAGGCGGAGAAGGACATGGAGAGGTGAGCGAGGGAGATGACCGGAGCGAAGGGTTTTAACCAAGAATGCCGCGGGTCCGGCTCCGCCGGCCCGCAGGCATTGCCCCCTTGAGGGGGTGACGCGCCGCAGGCGCGGCGCGGGGGTGAACCTTATTTCCAGGCAGGCTTGTTGGGGTTCAACGCAGCCGTGGCGACCGACTTCGGCCACACCACCTCAAACTCCCCGTTCTGCCACTGCCCCACGGTGCCTGGCGTGCCCACGTTTTCGCTGCCGTTGAATTTCACGTCACCAATGATGGTTTTGTGCGTGGTGCTGGCCACATAGTCGCGAATGGCCTTGCGGTCCAGGCCCTGCGCTTTCACCGCATTGGTGAGGATCTCCAGGCCGGCCCAGCAGGCGCCGCTGGCCCAGCGGTCGGGTTCCTTACCGGCGAACTTCTTGGTATGCGCGTCAAAGTAGGCCTTGGCTCCGGGGCTGGTCTTGCCGTTCCACGAACCCATGCCCAGCACGCCTTCTGCGCCGGCGGGCGTCATCACGTTGCGGTAGAGCTGGAACGCCGTGCCCACCGAAGCGTAGAAAAACTTCGGATTGAAACCCACTTCCTTGGCCTGGCGACTGGCCAAAATGGTGTCGGGCGGGTAGGTGAAACCCACGAACGCGTCGGGGTTCTTGTCCTTCATGGAACGCAGCACGGGTGAGAGGTCTTTCACACCGCCGGGGTAGCTCTTGTCTTCCACCAGTGTGATGCCGCTGCCCTGCAGCGCCACCTTGAACGCGGCGTAGTTTTCAAGGCCAAACAGGTCGTCCACGTAAATCAGCGCCACGGTCTTCACGCCGTTGGCCTTGAGCATGTCGACCAGCGCGTTGGTCATGGGCGCGGGCTGCTGCAGCAGCAAGAAGAAATACGGCAAGCGCATTTCGACCAGCCGGCGTGACAGCGCGGTGGGCGCGAGAAACGGGTACTGAAAGCGGTTGGCCAGCGGGGCCACGGCGAAGTTGGCGTTGGAGCCCCAAGGCGGCAGTACCAGGTCGACCTTGTCGCTGCCCATGAGTTTTTCGTAGGTGCGCACCACGGTTTCGGTGTCGCTGCGGTCGTCGCTGCTGATCAGCTCAATACGGCGCTTCACGCCTTTCACATCCAGGCCGCCCGCAGCGTTTTGCTGCTCGGCCCAGAGCAGGTAGTTGGGCTCCTGGCTCACCTGCGCACCGCCCGTCCAGGGGCCGGTGCGCGACATCGAATACCCGATGCGCACCGGCGCAGACTGCGCCATGAGCTGGGGAGCGAACGACATGGCGCCCACCGCAGCGGCGGCGCTCTTGATGACCAGACGGCGATTGGCTTGAGCCATGGTGTGTCTCCTGTGGTGTTCGAGAAATACGGACCACTGAATACTAGGCAGGCCCTGCCCCGGGCGCTTTGCTGGCTGTGCACAAGCGGCTTGTCTGAACGTGCACACGGATGCGGGATAACCCTCAACCATCCGCGCCCCAAGGGCTCAACAGACCACCCATAATTTGCTATCCGCAGCCCACGCAAGCAACCACCATGAAACCCGCGCCCCTGATGACCACCGACGCCGTCGCCCCGGGCGAGCGCGCTGCGGCCTGGCGCGACTGGATCTGGACGCACTTCGGCGGGCTGGAATCCGACTTGTACGGCGATACCGGTTTTGACGGCCACATGAGCGCTTCACAAGCGGGTGACGTGGTACTGACCAAGCTGGAAGCCAACCGCCACCGCGTGCTGCGCAGCCCCCGCCTGGCTCGCGCCAGCGACACCGGTTACCTGAAAATCGTGGCGCCCTGGCAAGGCAGTGCGGCGGTGGAACAGCAAGGCCGCCAAGCCTGGGTGAAGCCGGGTGGCTGGGCCATTTACGACACCACGGGCAGCTACGAAATTGCCAACCCGGAGCGGGTGGAACACCTCATCGTGATGCTGCCCAGAGAACAGCTGGCCGAGCGCGGCCTGCGGCTGGAGCCCCTGATGGCGCGCCACGTGGGCGGCGCCAGCGGCATTTCACGCGTGGCCCTGGAGGCCATGCGCAGCACCTTTCAAGAGCTGCCCGCCATGAACGCCACCACCGCGCGCGGTGCGGGTGAAATGATCATTGAGCTGGTGCGCCTGTCGTTGCAGGAACTGGCCGGTCGCGAGAGCGCCACCACCCAGCTCGAAGCGTTTCGCGACCGCATCCGTGAGCACATCGGGCAGCACCTGCGCGACCCCGGTTTGTCCATCGACCGCATTGCGCAGTCGCTCAACTGCAGCAAGCGCCACCTGCACAACGCCTTCAGTGCCGAAGACGACACGCTGGCGCACTACATCTTGCGCCGGCGACTGCAAGCCTGCATGCGCGACCTGAAAAACCCGGCTCAGGCACAGCGCACCATCACCGACATCGCTTTTTCCTGGGGCTTCAACAATGGCGCCCATTTCAGCCGGGTGTTCCGCGAACACGCGGGCCTGTCGCCAAGCGATTTCCGGGAAACTGCGCTGCGCCAGTCAGCAGCTGTTTGATTCAGCGCCCGCTCAGCGCAGCGCGCAGCCTTGCGACACGCGCAGGGCCAGTTGCTGCAGCGCCACCCAGGGATCGGCTGGCCAGTCGGGCTGTTTCAGGCCCTTGACGATGCCGTCCACCGTGTGCGCGTCGCGCAGCCAGCGCGTGAGGGTGGGCGTGGTCAGCTGCGGCAGCACACGCTCCATGAGCTTTTCTTTGGCGCCCCACACCCGGTTTTCGCGCAAGGCCATGGGCAGCGGGCGGCCCGCGTCCATGGCGCGGCGGATGCGGTTGAGCGTGCGGATGTCTTCCGCCAGCGCCCAGTGCACCAAGACCGCCGCCTCGCCCTCGGCCTGCAAGCCATCCAGCATGCGCTGCACGCGCAGGCTCTGCCCGCCCAACACCGCCTCGGCGAGCTTGAAAGCGTCGTAGCGCGCCACGTTGAGCACTGCCGACTCCACCTGGTCAAAGCCGACTTCACCGGCCGGGTGCAGCAGCGCGAGCTTCTGGATTTCCTGGTGCGCGGCCAGCAGGTTGCCCTCCACCCGGTCGGCAAAAAACCGCAGTGTGCGCTGGCCTTCTTCACCCGCCGCCACACGCTGGCCCTGTTGCTGCAAGCGCTGGGCAATCCACTGCGGCAGCGCCTTGCGGTCCACAGGGTCCACACGTACCGTGACGCCAAAACTGTCCAGCGCCGCAAACCAGGCGCCCTTTTGCGTCGCAGCATCCAGCCGCGGCAAGATCACCAGCGTGAGCATGCTGTCGCTGCCCTGCGAAGCCTGCGCCAGCTGCTGCAGCACCTGCGAACCGTCTTTGCCAGGCTTGCCCGAAGGGATGCGGATTTCGATCAGCTGCTTGTCGGCAAACAGGCTGAGCGAGCCACCGCTGGCCAGCACCTCGCTCCAGTCAAAGTGGGCGCCGGCCACGGTGTGCACCGTGCGCTCGGTGTAGCCCTGCTGGCGCGCCACAGCGCGCAAGGCATCGGCGGCTTCCTGGATCAGCAGCGGCTCGTCGCCGTGCAGCGTGTACAGGCTTTTCAGGCCGCGCTGCAGCTGTGCATCGAGTTGGGGCGCGGCGACTTGCATGGGCGGGTTTCAGGGCGTGCTCAAAGCGCTTGCACAGCCGCCAGGCGGCGCATGACCTGCTGCACGATGTCGCTTTGCATGTCGCGAAACAGCAGCGCCTCTTCAGCCTCTTTGGCCAGCACCGCGGTTTCTGTGAAGCTGATGTCGCGCTCCAGCAGCAGCTCGGTGGCGTCCAGCAAGCTCTTGCCTGCCGCCGTGGCCAAGCGAAACGTGAAGCGGGTACGCAACTGCATTTCACGCACCTGGCCGGCGGCGGTCTGGCCCACCACGGTTTTCTCGCGCTGGTCGCTCACCACGGTCATCACCACCTGGCCGCTGTCGCCTTCCGGGCTGGTGGGTGTGGCCGAGGTGAACACGCGAAGCCCCGCGCCTTCGAGCGCCCGACGCAGCTCGCGCGCCACGGGCGTGGCTTCGCTGCCCTGCAAACGCACGGACTCAAACGCCAACTTGGGCGCACCCCGCAAGGCAAAGCCACAGCCCGAAAGCGCCGCTGTACAGGCCCCGGCAAGGGCACCAAGCCACACGGTGCGGCGGGACAAAACGGAACGGGTGCCATGCATGGTGAGGGGCCTCAAATCACGATGTTGACCAACCGGCCGGGCACCACGACCACCTTTTTCGGGGCGGCGCCGTTGGCCTGCTTGATGAAGGCTTCGCTGGCCAGTGCAGCGGCTTCGATGGCGGCCTTGTCGGCGCTGGCGGGCACGGTCACGCTGCCACGCAATTTGCCGTTGATCTGCAGCACCAGCTCCAGCTCGTCCTGCACCAGGGCAGCTTCGTCAACCACCGGCCACGGGGCGTCGAGCAACTCGCCTGCAGCGGTGGCAAAGCCCAGTTCAACCCAGGCTGCATGGGCCAGGTGCGGGCACGCGGGGTAGAGCATGCGCAGCAGCAGCGACATGCCCTCGCAGCGCAGGGCGTTGTCGCCCACGCTGCCGTCGAAAGCGAAATCTTCCAGCGCGTTGAGCAGCTTCATGCAACCCGACACCACGGTGTTGTATTGCATGCGCTCGTAGTCGTAGCTCACCTGCTTGAGCACCAGGTGCATCTCGCGGCGCAGCTTCTTCGCCTCGGGTCGCAAAGCGGCGCTGGACAGGTTGCTGGCCGTGGCGAGGCGCAGCGCGTCGGCATGCTTGGCGCCAAAGCCCCACACGCGTTTCAAGAAGCGGTAGCTGCCCTCCACCGCCGCGTCGTTCCACTCCAGCGTGGCCTCGGGTGGCGCGGTGAACATGGTGTACAGGCGGGCCGTGTCAGCGCCGTACTTTTCGATCAGGTCCTGTGGGTCAACGCCGTTGTTCTTGGACTTGGACATGGTGCCCACGCCCTCGTAGTCAATGGCCGTGCCCACGGGCAACATGCCGTCGCCGCTGGTGGCCGGGTTCTTCAGCTGGGCGCCCACCACCTTGCCGGCTTCGTCGAGCACATGCTCCACGTCGTGCGGCCAGAAATAGTCTTTGCCGCCCTTGGCGGTGCGCCGGCTGTAGATGTGGTTGAGCACCATACCCTGCGTGAGCAGCTGGGTGAAGGGCTCGTCCACCTTCACCAGGCCCAGGTCGCGCATCACCTTGGTCCAGAAGCGCGCGTACAGCAGGTGCAGGATGGCGTGCTCGATACCGCCAATGTACTGGTCCATCGGCATCCAGTAGTCCGCGCCTTCGGCCACCATTTTCTCGGTGTTGGCCGGGTCGCAGTAGCGCATGAAATACCAGGACGAGTCCACAAAGGTGTCCATGGTGTCGGTTTCGCGGCGTGCGGGCTTGCCACACACTGGGCAAACCACACCGGCGTGGAAACCTTCGTGCTTGTGCAGCGGGTTGCCCGAGCCGTCGGGGATGCAGTCTTGCGGCAGCACCACCGGCAGGTCCTTTTCAGGCACCGGCACCGCGCCGTGTTCATCGCAGTGGATGATGGGAATCGGCGTGCCCCAGTAGCGCTGGCGGCTCACACCCCAGTCGCGCAGACGCCAGGTGGTTTTCTTCTCGCCGAGGCCCTTGGCGGACAGCAGTTCGGCCACCCGGTCGACCGCGCCCTTCTGATTCATGCCATCGAGATCGCCTGAGTTCACGCACACGCCGCTCTGCTTGTCGCCGTACCACTCTTGCCAGGCACTGTCGTCAAACGACTTGCCTTCAACCGCCACCACCTGGCGGATCGCCAGCGCGTACTTCAGCGCAAACGCAAAATCCCGCTCGTCGTGCGCGGGCACACCCATCACCGCGCCGTCGCCATACGACATCAACACATAGTTGCCCACCCACACAGCCACCTGCGCGCCAGTGAGCGGGTGCGTGACGAACAGGCCGGTGGCCATGCCCTTCTTTTCCTGCGTGGCCAGCTCGGCTTCGGTGGTGCCGCCGCTCTTGCACTCTTCAATGAACGCCGCCAGCGCCGGGTTGCTCGCAGCCGCATGCTGCGCCAAGGGATGCTCGGGCGCCACGGCGCAGAAGGTCACGCCCATGATGGTGTCGGCGCGCGTGGTGAACACGTACATCTTGCCCTCACCGATCAGCGCACCGTCGGCACCCGCGATGGTGTGCGGGAACGCAAAGCGCACGCCCTGGCTCTTGCCGATCCAGTTTTCCTGCATCAGCCGCACCTTGTCGGGCCAGCCGTTGAGCGTGGCCTTGGGGTTGCCGATCTGCACATGGTCCAGCAGCTCTTCAGCGTACGACGTGATGTTCAGGTAGTAGCCCGGAATTTCGCGCTTTTCCACCACCGCACCGGTGCGCCAGCCTTTGCCGTCAATCACCTGCTCGTTGGCCAGCACGGTCTGGTCCACCGGGTCCCAGTTCACCACCTGGGTCTTGCGGTAAGCAATGCCCTTTTCCAGCATCTTCAAAAACAGCCACTGGTTCCACTTGTAGTAGCTCGGGTCGCAGGTGGCCACCTCACGGCTCCAGTCGATGGCCAGGCCCATGGCCTGCATCTGCTGCTTCATGTAGGCGATGTTTTCATACGTCCACTTGGCGGGCGGCACACCATTTTTCAGCGCGGCATTTTCAGCCGGCAGGCCAAACGCGTCCCAGCCCATGGGCATGAGCACGTTGAAGCCCTTCATGCGCAGGTGGCGCGTGAGCATGTCGTTGATGGTGTAGTTGCGCACATGGCCCATGTGCAGCTTGCCGCTGGGGTACGGCAGCATGGAGCAGGCGTAAAACTTCTGCTTGCCCGCGTCTTCGGTCACGCGGTAGGCGTCGGTGGCGTTCCAGTGGGCGTGCGCGGCGCGCTCGACTTCCTTGTGGGCGTATTTTTCTTGCATGAAGCAGGGACCGGGCGAGCGGTAAGGAGGACTGTCGGGAAAGAGGGTTCGGGGACGGGGTTGGGCACATAGCGATCGGCCCGCAACCGCCCAAGACGGTAACCCACGATTTTAGGCCTTGGGGACCCCCGGCGAAATTCAGCGGGCTGGCACGGGCACCGAGGCGGCCACCGTCGATGGATCGGCCACAAAACCGATGCGCGACAGACCCGCCGCCTGGGCCAACGCAATCAACGCCACCACGCGGCCATAGGGCACGGCGGTGTCGGCGCGCAGCTGCAGTTCGGTGGCCGGGTCGCGCTCGGCGGTGGCTTGCAGACGCTGGCGCAAGGCATCAGCGTTCAGGGGCTGGTCATCCCAGTAAACCTGGCCTTGCGCGTCCACGCTCAAGGTCACGAAAGCGGCGGGTGCGTCCGGGGCCGCTGTGCCGGCCGCTTCGACCTGGGGCAGCTCCAGCGCCAGTCGGCTGGCCATGAGGGGTGCGGCCAAAATGAAGATCACCAGCAGCACCAGCATCACGTCCACCAGCGGGGTCACGTTGATGTCGCTCATGGGCCGGTGGCCGGCGGGTTTTTCCAGTCTGCCGAAGGCCATGGTGCTCAGGCCGTGGGCGCTGGCTGTGTGCCCGTGTGGCACAGCAGTTCGCGCAGGTCGCGCGCAAAGCCTTCCAGCTCGGCCTCAATCTCGGCCACCTTGCGGCCCAGCACGTTGTAGGCCAGCACCGCTGGAATGGCCACGGCCAGGCCGGCTGCGGTCATGACCAGGGCCTCGCCCACCGGGCCCGACACCTGCTCGATGCGAAAACCGCCGTCGAGCCCGATGCTGGTGAGCGCGTGGTAAATGCCCCAGACCGTGCCCAACAGCCCCACAAAAGGCGCCGTAGAGCCCACCGTGGCCAACAGCACCTGGCCGTATTGCAGCCGGGCCAGGACGCGGTGCAAAGCGTCGCGCAGCACGCGTGTGAGTTGCTGCGAGCGGTCGCCGGCGGCGGCCAGCGTGTGGGCCGGGGCGCCGCCAAGGCCGCGGGCGGCGCGCAGCAGCGGCAGCAGCAACTGGCGGGCGTCAAAGGCCGCGAGCCGCTTGTCGGCGTCGTCCAGGTCGCTGGCCTGCCAGAAGGCGGCTGTGCTCAGCCGCACGTCATGGGCTGCGCGGTGCAGCAGCCAGCTCTTCCACACAATCACCACCCAGCTGGCCACCGACATGGCCAGCAACAGCAGGGCCACGGCGCGACCGAGGGCGTCGGCTTGCGCCAGCGTGTCCAGAATGCCCATGGGTGCAGACCGCTCAGCGCAAGCCGAGCACGTCGAACATGTCGTACAAGCCCGCGGGCTTGCCCGCCAGGAAGCGCACCGCGCGCAGGCTGCCCTGGGCGTAGGTGGCGCGGCTGCTCGACTTGTGCGTGACTTCAATGCGCTCGCCGGTGCCGGCAAACAGCACCGTGTGGTCGCCCACGATGTCGCCACCGCGGATGGTGGCGAAACCGATGCTGGACGGATCGCGCTCACCGGTCACGCCCTCACGGGCGTACACGGCGCAGTCTTTCAGGTCGCGCCCCAAAGCGTCAGCGATCACCTCGCCCATTTTCAGGGCCGTGCCGCTGGGCGCGTCGACCTTGTGGCGGTGGTGCGCTTCGATGATTTCGATGTCGTAGCCAGTGGACAGCGCCTTGGCCGCCATCTCCAGCAGCTTGAGCGTCACGTTCACGCCCACGCTCATGTTGGGCGCCATGACGATGGCAATGGACTTCGCGGCCTCGGCAATTTCGGCTTTTTGCTCTTCGCTGAAACCGGTGGTGCCGATGACGGCGTTCACGCCGTGCTTCACGCACGCACGCAGGTGAACCAGCGTGCCCTCGGGGCGGGTGAAGTCGATCAGGCACTGGCTACCGGCCAGCCCCAGGTCCAGATCGGCGGTGATGTTCACGCCGGTGGACTGACCGCCAAAGGCACCCGCGTCCTGGCCCAGGGCTGGGCTGGAGGCGATGTCGAGCGCGCCCGACAGCGCGCAGTCGCCGCTGGCACGCACCGCGTCCACCAGCATCTGGCCCATGCGGCCACTGGCGCCGGCCACACAAATGCGCAGCGGGCTTGAAGTGGTGGCGCTCATCGGGCAGCTCCCGGGGTTTCCAGGGGCGGGTAGCTGGTGCCGGGCGCCACGGTGGGCGGAGTGGGTGGGGTTTGCGCGGTTTTGGCGTTGCGTTCCTGAAACGCTTGCAGCTGCGCTTCGGTGGCCTGCAACACAGGCGGCTTGTCGGACTTGCGGCGCACGTCCAGTGAGGCCACAAACTCGGCCTCGGTGGGCAGCTCGTCGCCTTCAAAACGCTCCATCACCTCGCCCTTGAAAAACACCGCCAGCTTGCGCTGCTGCGGCGGCTGGCCTTGGCGCTTGAAGGTGAACACGTAGTCCCAGCGGTCGGCATGGAACACGCTGGTGAGCAGGGGCGAACCCAGAATATCGCGCACTTGCAGGCGCGACATGCCGGGCTGCAGCGCCTGGGCCTGCTCGCGCGTGACCACGTTGCCTTGCTGAATGTCGATCTTGTAGGGCGTCACCAGGTTGCCGATGCTGGGCATGCGGTCACCCAGGCTGGAACAGGCGGTGAGCGCCAGCACGGCGCTCAGGGCGCACAGCACACGGCCCGGGCGGCTGAGACGCGGCAGGCGCTCATATAAAGAAGAGCGAGGAGGTGTGAGGTGATGCATGTGGGCAAACCGTGAAAGGCGCGTGGTACAGCCACCAGCAGTATGGCCATGCTGCACATCGCGCGCGCTGGCGATATGATCCAAACATTGTAGCCCCGGGGTACAGCAGCCCGCAGGCCCGGCTCCACACGCCGACAGCACCCCAGCCGCTGGCGGCCACCCCACCCCTTGCATCCTGCCCTCCCATGACCAACATCGAAGAACTCAAAAGCACGGGGCTCAAGGCCACGCTACCGCGACTGAAGATTCTGGAGGTGTTTCAAAACGC
The DNA here is from genome assembly GCF_965657535.1 of Hydrogenophaga sp. GTDB lineage: Bacteria > Pseudomonadota > Gammaproteobacteria > Burkholderiales > Burkholderiaceae_C > Hydrogenophaga. The sequence continues at coordinate 224,115 of NZ_CBFHOP010000007.1, forward strand.
CAAGCAGCGCCACATGACCGCCGAGGATGTGTTTCGCGTGCTGCTGGAAGACCGTTCCGACATCGGGTTGGCCACCGTGTACCGCGTGCTGATGCAGTTTGAACAGGCGGGTCTGCTCACCCGCAGCAACTTCGAGTCGGGCAAGGCCGTGTTTGAACTCAACGAAGGCCAGCACCACGACCACCTGGTGTGCCTGGACTGCGGCCGCGTGGAAGAGTTTTTCGACGAAGAAATCGAGAAACGCCAGCACCTGGTGGCCAAGACGCGTGGTTTCGTGCTGCAAGAGCACGCGCTCTCGCTTTACGCGAATTGCACCAAGACCGACTGCCAGCACCGCACCAAAAGGGCCTGAGAGAGCAGCGAACCACACGAAGCGGAGAGCGTGGGGGCAGCAGGCCGTAGCGCCGGGCCGCCCCAAGCAAGGCCAGCCCCCTCGGGGGGCAGCGAACCGCACGCAGCGGGGAGCGTGGGGGCAGCAGGCCGCAGCGCCGGGCCGCCCCAAGCAAGGCCAGCCCCCTCGGGGTGTAGCGAACCACGCGAAGCGGGGAGCGTGGGGGCAGCTGCTCCTCACTCTCCCCGCGACATGGCCGCGCGGTGGCGCGAAACGAACTCCTGGTAGGTGTCAATGCCACGCAACTGCAAAATGGTGTTGCGTACCGCCGCTTCCACCAGCACCGCGATGTTGCGCCCGGCCACCACCTGAATCACCGCCTTGCGCACGGGAACGCCCAGCACGTCCTGGTACAGCGGCTCGTGCGGCATGCGCTCGTAGTCTCGCTCCATGGTTTCCTTGCGCACCAGGTGCACGATCAGCGAGAGGCGCATTTTGCGGCGCACAGCCGTTTCGCCAAAGATGGCCTTGATGTCGAGCAGACCAATGCCGCGCACTTCCAGCAGGTTTTGCAGCAACTCGGGGCAACGGCCTTCGATGCTGGTCTGGTTGATACGGTACAGGTCCACCGCGTCGTCGGCCACCAGGCCGTGGCCGCGTGAAATCAGCTCCAGCCCGAGTTCGCTTTTGCCCAGACCCGACTCGCCCGTGATCAGCACACCCATGCCCAGAATGTCCATGAACACGCCGTGCATGGAGGCGCGGTCGGCGAAATGGCGCGAAAGGTAGGCCCGCAACACATCGATGACAAAGGCTGCCGATTCGGTGGTGGAAAACATCGGGATTTGAGCCCGTTCGCACATGGCCAGCAGCGCATCGGGTGCGGTCTGGCCGTCGGCCACCACAAGCACCGGCGGCTCCAGCGTCACGATGCGGGAAACCCGGCGGCGGTTGTCGTCGTCGTTGGCGCTCGTGAGGTAAGCCACCTCGCGCTCACCAAACACCTGCACCCGGTAGGGATGGATGTAGTTGAGGTAACCCACCAGGTCGGCACCCGAGCGGGCCTCGCGAATGGCCACCTCATCAAAGCGCCGCTCAGAGGCGCCCAAGCCAGCCACCCACTGCCACTTCAGGGCTTCGCGGTGGTCTTCAAACAGGACGTCTGCGCTGACGACGGTGGGTTTCATGTCAGATCACTTTCACTCAAGGGCAGACAGTTACCGCCAGCGTGTTGAGCTTGCGCGGTGCCGCACAAGGCAAAACAGCCCCATGCAGGGGCTGTTGGTGTGGATTCGGCACGCCAGCCGGCTTCGCGCGCGGCCTTGCAGCACGCAGCAGCGAAGCGCTGCATTCAGGCGGCGGCGTGTGCAGACTGCCAGGACGTGATGAGGCCGTGCAACGCCGCTGCTTCGCCAGACGTTTTCATCTGCTCACGCAGGGCGCTGTCGCTCAACAGCTCGGCAATTTCGGACAGGATCTCCAGGTGTTTCTGGGTGGCCGCTTCGGGCACCAGCAAGAAGATCATCAGCTGCACGGGCTGCTCGTCGGGCGCGTCAAACCCGATGGGGCTGCCCAGCTGGAACACCGCAGCCAACGGCTGCTTAAGACCCTTGATGCGGCCGTGGGGAATGGCAACGCCGTGGCCCAGACCGGTGGAGCCCAGGCGCTCGCGCGCAAACAGGCTGTCGGTGATCAGGGCGCGGTTCAGGCCGTGCAGGGTTTCAAACAGCAAGCCCGCTTCTTCAAACGCACGTTTCTTGCTGGTCGCGTCGACGCTCACAAGCACTTGCGCGGCGGGCAATATGGCAGATAGTCGGTTCATGTGGGCCTCTTGGACCGCAAATTATGCCGAGTTGAGCGGCGTTGGCTAGACTCTGGCAACAAAAAAGCCGCTTGACTTTTCAAGCGGCTTGCTGCAGTGCAACATAAGAGCCGCTTTCAGCGGCTCGTTCCGGACGTTACATCAGGCGTTTGGCGGCTTCGTGGTGGTGGTCTTGCGCCTTGTCCTTGTAACGCAGCACTTGGCGGTCGAGTTTGTCGGCCAGGTCGTCCACAGCGGCGTACAGATCAGCGTGGGCACTTTCAGCGAACAGGTCTTTGCCCTTCACGTGGATGTTGCACTCGGCGCGCTGGCGCAGGTCTTTCTCTTTCAAGTTGTCTACCGTGAGCAGCACCTTGATGTCGACCACCTGGTCAAAGTGTCGGGATATGCGTTCGAGTTTGCTGGTGACATAACCGCGCAGGGCGGGGGTGACTTCGAGGTGGTGACCGCTGATCGTCAGGTTCATACATGAGCCTCCTTATGCTCCGGGTTGACACAAGCCGCCGGGTGGGCAGACCTCCCGACGGCGACGGGGATGTCTTGAAGCCACTATGCCCATGAACACTGTGCAGCGCAAGCTTGCAGTGCAACAAAGCGTGAAAATGCAAACCTTGTCATTCAGCCGGCAGCCTTGGGCGTGGCGTGCACCCTGAGACGGCGCGACATCACCACCGCCGCCAGACTGGCACACACGCCGAGCAGGCCGGCCACCCAGTAGTGCTGCACCAGGCCGTCCGCATCGCGGCTGATGATGAGACCACCCAGAAACGACGCCAGGCCCATGGCCGCAGACTGCACGGATGCGTTGAGTGCCATGAAAGTGCCGCGTAAAGCCGGTGTGGCCGCACCGGTGACCAGAGCCATGCCGGGAATCATGCGGCCACTGAGCAACACAAACAACCCCGTGGATGCCGCCAGCACCGCCCACAAGGGCAGCGCAGGCATCAGTGTGATGGCCATGATGGGCACGGTGACGGCCAACGCCAGCCAACGAAACAGCCGCACCTTGCCCATGCGATCGGTCAGGCGGCCAAACACCCGTGCCGTGATCAGCGTAGCCGCCCCACCACACAGGTAAATGTATGGAACCTGATCGGCGCGCACACCCACATTGGTCTCCATGTAAATGGTGATGAAGGGAATGACGGTGAAGCCGGTGAACATGAGCAGCGCCGAAAACGCAAAGGCGCGCTGGTGGTTGCGCTCGCTCAGCACCATGCCAATGCCGCGCCATATGGACGGCCGGTCTTTCACCAACAGGTGCTGGTTCAGTCTGGGCAAGGTCAAGGCGGCACCCAAGGCCAGCACGCCACTGAGCGCCGCAATGCCGATGAACGGCGCCTGCCAGCCCAGGCGCGAGGCCAGGAACAAGCCAATGGGCACACCGGCCACCGTGGAGAACGAAAACGACGACATGACGATGCCCATGGCGCGACCGCGGCGCTCGAACGGCACCACGTCGGCCACGATGGTTTGCGAGAGTGCCGACAACACGCCGCCAAACATGCCCGCCGCCACCCGCGCCACCATCAGGAACCCATAGCCCGGCGCGAGCCCGCAGGCCAGTGTGGCCAGCGCAAACAGGACATACAGGGTGAGCAGCAGGCGCTTGCGGTCAAACCGGTCCACATAGGTGGCGGCGGCCAGACCTGAAAAGCCCGCCGCCAAGGTGTAGGCCGACACCAGCAGGCCGAACTGCGCGTCGGTGATACCAAACAGCCGCGTGAACTGCGGCCCGAGCGGCATCATGATCATGAAGTCGAGGATGTGGGTGAACTGGATGCCGGCGATCGTCAGCAGCAGCCAGCGTTCGCGGCCGGGGGTGAGATGAGAATGTGTCATGATTTTGGGTAACAACCCAATGTATCCGAGGCGCCGCTGGCGCCGGGTCACCAGGCCAACCACGTTGTCACTCGATACCCTGATTTCATGCAACATGCTGAGCGCCGACCGGTCCGGGATGCCGGGCAATGGCTGCGCACTGGTGCTCATGGGCGGCGGCGCCCGCACAGCGTACCAGGCCGGCGTGTTGAAGGCACTGGCCGCCATGCTGGGCACCACCACCGCCCCAAGCCGTGCCGCCAGCGCATCACCGTTTCCTTTTCAGTGCCTGTTTGGCACCTCGGCGGGGGCGCTCAATGCCGCCTACCTGGGCAGCCACGCCGCGCTGGGCCTGGCGGCGCTGCCGCAACTGGCAGACTTCTGGCGCAGTCTGCGCTCGGAACAGGTGTACCGACTGGACGCCCCGGGCTGGGTGCGTGCCAACCGGCTGGTGGCCGGCTGGACGCTGGCACGCCAGGTGCGCCGCCACCGCGCCCTGCTCGACACCATGCCCCTCGTGAACACGCTGCACCAGGCCATCAACCTCCAGGCATTGGAACAGGCGCTGGAGCAGCAGCACATTGACGTGCTCGGCGTCACCGCCTCCAGCTACACGTCGGGCGAGCACTGGACCTTTTGCCAAACCCGCCCGCACAGCCCGGTGCAGCCCTGGCACCGGCCGGGACGGCGTGCCGACTTTCAGCCCATCACCATCGAGCACCTGATGGCTTCCAGCGCCATTCCGTTCCTGTTTCCAGCCGTACCGCTGTGGGTGGAAGGGCGCAAAGAACACTTTGGCGACGGCTCGATGCGCCAGCTGTCTCCGCTGTCGCCCGCCATCCACTTTGGCGCCCGCCGGGTACTGGTGATTGGCGTGGGCCAACCCCAGCGCTCGGGCATGGCCGCCCGTGTGAGCAACGAACCCACCGCCGGCACCATTGCTGGCCACGCCATGGCCAGCGTGTTTCACGACACGCTGCAATCTGACGTGGAGCAAACCCAGCGGGTGAGCCAGACACTGGCCCAGCTGCCACCCCACTTGGCGGCGGCGCTGCCCTACCGCCCTGTGGACGTGCTGGCGCTCCAACCCAGCTTTTCACTGGACGAACTGGCCCACAAATACATGGGTGCGCTGCCCCGCCCCACCCGCAACACCCTGGTGGGGCTGGGTGCGCTGGACACCGGAAAGGGGGCTGCCGGCAGCGCCGCTGCGCTGGCGAGCTACCTGCTGTTTGAACCCGACTTCGTCACCGCCCTGATAGAGCTCGGCGAGGGCGACGCCTGGCGGCGCAAAGACGAATTGATACGGTTCCTGAGCGCACCACTGAGCCACAACCACCGGTCGGCAGTGCCATAATCGGCGGCAGTTTTCAACCCTGAACAACCCCATGGACAGCACACCTCCCAGTTGTGTGCTTTCAGCCCCACCCGCTCCCGTCTGAGCCCCGCCCACCGCGCGGACGCTGAGGTCAGGCGAACGGCCGGCTGAAAGCGCCACCCCAACCGCCCCGGGGTCACACCAGCACCCCGCTTCCCTCAGACCCTCTCACGCCGGGAGCGCCCACATGCTCAACGTATTCACCCTGGCCAACGGCCGCCTGTTCCAGGAAGAAATCGAGTCGCTCGAAGAACTGGCGCAGTTCAAGCCCATCTGGGTCGACCTGGAGGCACCCACGCCCGAAGAACGCCGCTGGGTGAAGCAGCATTTTGGGCTGTCGATCCCCGAAGACGCGATGGACGAGGACATCGAAGAGTCGGCCCGCTTCTTTGAAGAAGACAACGGCGAGCTGCATGTGCGCAGCGACTTCTTGATCGACGATGAAGAAGACCCGCGCGCGATCCGCGTGGCGTTCATCTTGAATGAGCACAATGACTCGCTCAAAAGCCAAGGCGTGCTGTTTTCCATCCACGACGAAGACGTGCCCGTGTTTCGGCTGCTGCGCATGCGCGCACGCCGCATGCCAGGCCTGATCGAAGACGCCAAAGACGTGTTGCTCATGCTGTTCGACGCCGACGCCGAATACTGCGCCGACACGCTCGAAGACATTTACGACGAGATCGAGACCGTGAGCAAAAAGGTGCTCAACAGCAACGCCTCGGACAACCTGCTGAGCGAAGCCCTGTCGGCCATTGCGCGCAACGAAGACATGTCGGGCCGCATTCGTCGCAACGTGATGGATACCCGGCGCGCCGTGAGCTTCATGATGCGCAGCCGCCTGCTGAGCGCCGAGCAGTTTGAAGACGCGCGCCAGATTTTGCGCGACCTCGACTCGCTGGACAGCCACACCGCGTTTCTGTTCGACAAGATCAACTTCTTGATGGACGCCACGGTCGGTTTCATCAACATCAACCAGAACAAGATCATCAAGATCTTCTCGGTGGCCAGCGTGTCGCTGCTGCCACCCACCCTGGTGGCTAGCAGCTACGGCATGAATTTTCGTTTCATGCCCGAGCTGGAATGGGCCTACGGCTACCCGCTGGCCATAGGGCTCATGGTGATGTCGGCCATCGTGCCCATGGTGTATTTCCGCAAGCGGGGCTGGTTGCGTTAAGACCACCCCCATCGCCCGCTCACTGCGTGTAGCGGGCTCCGCCCCTCAAGGGGCAACGCGGTGCGCCCCGGCAAAGCCGGTTGCGCCGCGTTCTGGGGGGGCCATCTCGCTCCGACTGTCCCAATCACTGAACGCGGTCAGTACCCACCAAAAAACATGCACACATGCGGGCTGGCCAAGCTGGACCCACCGCATTCTGGGTGGGGGCATCTCACGCCGGACGGTTCAGTGGTTGAACAGGGCTTCGATCACCGCGCCGCTGTAGCGGCTGGCGACTTCGCGCAGGAAGCGCGGAAAGTCCACATGTGCAGCGTCGTCGGCTCGGTCTGAAATGGTGCGCACCACGGCCAGGGGCACAGCAAAGTCGTGGCACACCTGGGCAAAGGCGGCGCCTTCCATTTCGACCGCCAACGCGTCGGGCAAGTCGCGTTGCAGCGCCTGGCTTTCCAGCGTGGTGGCCACGAAGCGGTCGCCGCTGATCAGCAGCCCCTGGTGCAGGCGCGGCGACTGCAAGCCAAAGGCCGCCACGGTGTCGGGACCCAGTTCTTGCGGCAGGGTATGCAGCATGCGGTCGCAGGCCAGCTCCAGCGCATCGGTCAGTGGCGCATCGGCCTCGAAACGCGCCCGGCCATAGCCCGGCACCTCGTGGCGCGCAAACAGCGGCGAGGCGTCCATATCGTGCTGCAGGAAGCACCGCGCCAGCACCACGTCGCCCACGTTCACACGTTGCCCCAGCCCGCCGGCCACGCCGGTGAACACGATGCGCTTCACGCCGAAACGCTCGATGAGCAGCGTGGCGGTTGTGGCCGCCGCCACCTTGCCGATGCCGCTGAGCACGGCGACCACGTCTTGCCCGTGCAAGTGCCCGACCCAGAACTCGCGCCCACCCACAACCTCCTTGTGTTCGTCGGGCATCAGCGCAAGCACACTGGCAAGTTCGTCGTGCAGGGCGGAAACAATGGCGGTACGGGGAATGGATGTCATGCCCATATTGGATCAGAAGCCAGGCACTCACTGGAGCACGTGTCTGATCCGAGAACGCGGTGGAACCGGCTCCGCCGGGCCACTCGCGTTGCCCCCTGGGGGGTGACGCCGCAGGCGGCGCGGGGGGTTACTTCTTATCCCGCAACTCGCGGCGCAGGATCTTGCCCACCGGCGTCTTGGGCAGCTCGGTGCGGAACTCCACCACCTTGGGCTGCTTGTAGCCGGTCAGGTTGGCCTTGCAGAAGTCGCGCACCTGCAGTTCGGTCAGCGCGGCGTCTTTCTTCACAATCACCAGCTTCACGGCCTCGCCCGACTTGTCGTCGGGCACCCCCACCACGGCGCATTCCATCACCCCAGGCAGCTGCGCCACCACGTCTTCCACCTCGTTGGGGTAGACGTTGAAACCGCTCACCAGCACCATGTCTTTCTTGCGGTCCACAATTTTGAAATACCCGCGCGCGTCCATGATGCCCACGTCGCCGCTCTTGAAAAAGCCATCGGGGGTCATGACCTTGGCGGTCTCATCGGGACGCTGCCAGTAGCCGGCCATCACCTGTGGGCCCTTGATGGCAATCTCGCCGGGCTGGCCCAGCGCCACTTCCACGCCGTCGTCGTCCAGGCATTTCATCCAGGTGTTGGGCAGCGGCACACCAATGGTGCCGCTGTATTCGGTGCTGGTGGCGGGGTTGCAGCTGGCCGACGGACTGGTTTCCGACAGACCGTACCCTTCGCAGATCGGGCAACCGGTTTTCTCCAGCCAGAGCTTGGCCACGGCACTCTGCACCGCCATGCCGCCGCCCACCGACACCTTCAGGTTGCTCCAGTTGACGGTGTTGAAGTCGGGGTGGTTGGCCAGGCCGTTGAACAGGGTGTTGACGGCCGGAAAGCTGTGAAAGGTGTGCTTGCTCAGTTCTTTGAGCACGGCGGGCAGGTCGCGCGGATTGGGAATCAGAATGGTTTTTCCGCCGGTGCGCATGGACAGCATCATGTTCACGGTGAAGGCGAAGATGTGGTACAGCGGCAAGGCGCACACGCTGGTGGGCTGCTCACTGGCGGGCACCTGCTTCATCACCGGTTCGTTCCAGGCTTCGGACTGCAACACGTTGGCGATCACGTTGCGGTGCAGCAGCACCGCGCCCTTGCTCACACCGGTGGTGCCACCGGTGTACTGCAGCACCGCCACATCGTCGGGCTTCATGTCGGGCCGCTTGAAGGTACCGCGGGTGCCCCGGGCAATGGCTTCGTTGAAGCGCACCGCCTGCGGCAAGCTGAAAGTCGGCACCATCTTCTTGACATTGCGCACCACGTAGTTGACCACCGCGCCCTTGAGCAGCCCCAGCAAGTCGCCCATGGCGGCCAGCACCACATGTTTCACGGGCGTGTTGGCCACACACTGCTCCAGCGTGGCGGCAAAGTTCTCCACGATCACGATGGCCTTGGCGCCCGAGTCCTTGAGCTGGTGCTCCAGCTCGCGTGGGGTGTAGAGCGGGTTCACGTTCACCACCACCAAGCCAGCGCGCAAGATGCCCGCCACCACCACCGGGTACTGCGGCACGTTGGGCATCATGATGGCCACGCGGTCGCCCTTGACCAGCCCCAGGCCCTGCAAATAGGCGGCGAAGGCTTGCGACAGGCTGTCGGTTTGTCCAAAACCCACCTCTTTGCCCATGAAGCTGTAGGCGGGTCGGCTGGCGTATTTCTGGAAGCTCTCTTCCATCAGGTGCACCAGCGAAGGGTACTGGGCCACATCGATGTCGGCGGGTACGCCCACGGGGTAGGCGCCCAGCCAGGGACGGTTGGCCGTCGGTTCGGTCATGCGGTATCTCCAGATCTCTTGTGGGTTGTCAGCAACTGCGCATTGTCGTTCGACACAAGGCCTCTGGGCATCGTGTTTTTCCCTTACGAACGACTGACAAATTACCGCAAACCTTGAACACCCGCGCTGGCGCGCTATGAAAACAAAGTACCGGTAGTCTGTTCGTACGCCACACAAAAAAGGGGCCCGAAGGCCCCGTCTTGCGCGGTTGATGCCATACATGGACGGCCAGAAACCGCCTCTGGCCGCCCCGCCGCCCAAGCGCTGTCAGCTCTTCAGCGCCACCAGCACCTCGTCCAGCATCTTCTTGGCGTCGCCAAAGAGCATGCGGTTGTTGTCCTTGTAGAAGAGCGGGTTGTCCACGCCGGCGTAGCCGCTGGCCATGCTGCGCTTCATCACGATGGACGTGCGCGCCTTCCACACTTCGAGCACCGGCATGCCGGCAATGGGGCTGGTGGGGTCGTCCTGCGCAGCCGGGTTCACGATGTCGTTGGCACCGATGACGATGGCCACGTCGGTGTCAGGGAAGTCCTCGTTCAGCTCGTCCATCTCGAACACGATGTCGTAAGGCACCCGGGCTTCGGCCAGCAGCACGTTCATGTGACCGGGCATGCGACCCGCCACCGGGTGGATGCCGAAGCGCACGTTCACGCCCTTCTCGCGCAGGTGCTTGGTGATTTCAAACACCGTGTGCTGCGCCTGCGCCACCGCCATGCCATAGCCGGGGACGATGATCACGTTCTTGGCTTCGCGCAACATTTCGGCGGTCTCGCCGGCCAGGATAGGGTTCACCTCACCCACCGGCTCGGCAGCGGCACCGCCCGCAGCTTTGGGCGCGGCGGCGGTGGTGCCGAAGCCCCCCGCGATCACGCTGATGAAGCTGCGGTTCATGGCGTTGCACATGATGTAGGACAGGATGGCGCCGCTGGAGCCCACCAGGGCACCGGTCACGATCAACAAATCGTTGCTCAGCATGAAACCGGTGGCCGCAGCCGCCCAGCCCGAGTAGCTGTTGAGCATGGACACCACCACCGGCATGTCGGCGCCGCCAATGGCCATGACCATGTGGATACCGAACAGCAGCGCAATGGCGCTCATCACGAACAGCGGCAGCATGCCCTGTTCGATGGTTTCGGCCTGCAGGAACATGCGACCAAAATAGATGACCGCAATCAAACCCGCGAGGTTCAGCCAGTGCCGACCCGGCAGCAGCATGGGGCTGCCACCGATGCGGCCCGACAGCTTGCCGAAGGCCGCCACCGAGCCCGAGAAGGTGACCGCGCCGATGAAGATGCCAATGTAGATCTCCATCGCGTGGATGGCGTGGGCTGCGCTGTCGAGGTTCTTCGACGCTTCGGGATCGACGTAGGTGGCGTAACCCACCAGCACCGCGGCCATGCCGACCATGCTGTGCATCAGCGCCACCAGCTCGGGCATCTGCGTCATCTGCACTTTGCGCGCAGCGGTCAGGCCAATGGCACCGCCGATCACCATGGCACCGATGATCCAGGGCACGCCGGCCATGGTGACTTGCGGGCCAAACACCGTGGCCAGCACGGCCAGCGCCATGCCGACCATGCCGTACAGGTTGCCCCGGCGCGCAGTTTCCTGGTTGGACAGGCCACCCAGGCTGAGGATGAAGAGAATGGTCGCTCCGATGTAGGAGACCGTGGCCAGACTTGCAGACATGAATATCTCTTTTCTTAATCAGTCGGGGACAGAGCTGAAGATCTGTCCCCGAAGTCATTACTTTCGGAACATCGCCAGCATGCGCTGGGTGACGGCAAAGCCGCCGAACATGTTGATGGCGGTGAGCACCAGCGCCACCGCGGCCAGCACACCGATCAAGGTATTCGGCCGATCGGCTGCGTTGGCCATGGGCGAGATTTGCACCAGCGCGCCGATGGCGATGATGGAGCTGATGGCGTTGGTCACGCTCATCAGCGGCGTGTGCAGCGCGGGCTTGACGTTCCACACCACCATGTAGCCCACGAAGCAGGCCAGCACGAAGACCGTGAAGTGCGACAGGAACGCGGCCGGTGCGTAGGCGCCCACCAGCGCAAAGAGCACCGCCGTGACGCCGGCCACGATGGCCAGCTTGCCCGCGGGCATCGGCCCAGAAGGCTCGCCATGGCCGTGGCCCTTCTTCGCCACCACCGCAGCAGCCGGTTTGGGCGCCGGTTTGGGCGCCGCCGCGATGGGCGGCGCGGGCCAGGTGATGGCGCCGTCCTTCACCACGGTCAGGCCACGGATCGCGTCGTCTTCCATGTTGACGTTGATGACACCGTCTTTCGTCTTGCACAGCTCTTCGCTCAGGCGGAACAGGTTGGTGGCGTACAGCGTGGACGACTGGCGCGCCATGCGCGAGGCCAGATCGGTGTAGCCGACGATGGTCACGCCGTGGCGCACCACCGCCTCGCCCGGCACGGTCAGCTCGCAGTTGCCGCCCTGCTCGGCCGCCATGTCCACGATCACGCTGCCGGGCTTCATGCTCTGCACCATCTGTGCGGTGATCAGCTTGGGCGCGGGTTTGCCGGGAATCAGCGCGGTGGTGATGATGATGTCCACCTCGCGCGCCTGCTTCGCGTACATCTCGCGCTGCGCCTGCTGGAAGCCTTCGCTCATGACCTTGGCGTAACCGCCGCCGCCCGAGCCCTCTTCCTCGTAGTCAACCTTGACGAACTCGCCACCCAGCGAGACCACCTGGTCGGCCACCTCGGCACGGGTGTCGTTGGCGCGCACGATGGCGCCCAGGCTGGCAGCAGCGCCTATCGCCGCAAGACCAGCCACGCCGGCGCCGGCGATGAACACCTTGGCCGGCGGCACCTTGCCCGCAGCCGTGATCTGGCCGTTGAAGAAACGACCGAAGGCATTGGCCGACTCGACCACCGCGCGGTAGCCGCTGACACCGGCCATGGAGGTGAGCGCGTCCATCTTCTGCGCGCGGCTGAGGGTGCGCGGCAGCGCGTCGATGGACAGCGCCGTGACCTGCTTGGCTGCCAGTTGCTGCATCAGATCGGGGTTCTGCGCAGGCCAGAGGAAGCCGATCAGCGTCTGGCCTTCGTGCATCAGCGCCACTTCATCGGCCGTGGGTGCGCGCACCTTGAAGACGATGTCGCTGCCGCTCCACAGCTCAGCCGCAGTGGGCGCGATGCTGGCACCGGCCTCTACATAGTCGGCGTCGCTGAGGTTGGCGAGATCGCCGGCGCCACTTTCCACCACCACAGCAAAGCCCAGCTTGATGAGCTTGACCACAGCCTCGGGCACGGTGGCCACGCGTTTTTCGCCGGGGAAAATCTCACGGGGTACGCCAATGCACTGCGGTGTGGGTGCGGCCGCGCTGGCTGCGGCTGTTTCGGTCGATGCGCCAGAAGTCATAAGGGCAGTCCTTGATGCAGGGATTTCAGAATGGGGTCGGTGAAAAAAGCAGCGGGCTTCAGGCATGCCCAAGCGGCGGAAGCGGCGTCCACCGTCGGCTTGCAGGCCCGTGCCATTTCAGTCAGTGAGCTTGCCCGCGTCGGCCAGTGCCTTGGCGGCATGGCGATGGGTCGGGCCTGGCCGTCTGGGGTGTGACGGCCTCGCTTATCTCGCCCACCGGTGTCTCGGCGGGTGCGCTAATCAGCATAAATGTCTCCTCACTCGCGCGGTTGGTATGTCGTTTGGCGCAGCTTAACTGAAAGCTGCCTGAAGCCGATCAGGGTTCCTCCCCGCTGCGGCCTGAAATCTTCGGCGTCAAGGCATGAAATCTCATTTTGAAACAAGGGTCTTCCGTTTATAAGTCATTGCTGATATTTTGCAAAGACCGGAACAGGCACGGGCTTGAGCCCAGCGATTGGCCGCCGGTCAATAATTCGGTCATGAACACCCGTTGGAAACCCAGCGCCACCGTGGCCGCCATCATTGAACGCGACGGCCGCTACCTGTTGGTGGAAGAACACACCCCCGAGGGCCTGCGGCTCAACAACCCGGCCGGCCACCTGGACCCCGGCGAGAGCCCCGCCCAGGGCGTGGCGCGCGAAGCGCTGGAAGAAACCGCGCACCGTTTCACGCCCACCGCGCTGGTGGGCGTGTACCTGTCGCGTTTTCAGCGCGAAGCCACCGGCGAGGACATCACCTACCTGCGCTTCGCATTCTGCGGCGAACTGGGTGCCTTTGAGCCTGAACGGCCGCTGGACCACGGCATCGTGCGCACCCTCTGGATGGCGCCCGACGAGCTGCGCGCCAGCGCCGCGCGCCACCGCAGCCCGTTGGTGTTGCAGTGCATGGAAGACCACCTGGCCGGCCGGCGCTACCCGCTGGAGGTGGTGACGACCGACGCTTCGGTGCTAACCGGCTCGCGCTAAGCCCCCCATCAGTCGCCGCCCGACACGCGCCCGCGCAACTGCTTCACCTGCGAACGCGTGGCCTTGCCGGCCAGGCGGCGCTGCTTCGAGCCGAAAGTGGGCTTGGTCGCTTTGCGCGCCTTGGGCAGCGTGGTCACGCTGTCAACCAGCGCCTGCAACCGCTCCAGCGCTTCGGCCTTGTTTTGCTCCAGGCTGCGGCTGGTTTGTGCCTTGATCACCACCACGCCTTCGGTGGTGATGCGCTGGTCGCTCAGGCCCAGCAGGCGCTCTTTGATGGCGTCGGGCAACGATGAGGCGTGGATGGCAAAACGCAGGTGCACTGCGTTGGACACCTTGTTCACGTTTTGCCCGCCCGCGCCTTGCGCGCGGATGGCGGTGAATTCCACTTCCGAGGCGTCAACGGTGAAACGGGGTGCAGTCATGGGCTGAAGCCTACGGCATATGCGAAGCCGCAGAGATAATCACCGTCATGGCAAACAAACAGCGTGTGGTGGTGGGTTTAAGCGGCGGTGTGGACTCTGCGGTGAGCGCGTACCTGCTCAAACAGCAGGGCTTTGATGTCATCGGTATCTTCATGAAAAATTGGGAAGATGACGACAACAGCGAGTTTTGCTCGTCCAACATCGACTTCGTGGATGCGGCCAGCGTGGCCGACGTGCTGGGTATCGAGATTGAGCACGTCAACTTTGCCGCCGAATACAAAGACCGCGTGTTCGCCGAGTTTTTGCGCGAGTATTCGGCCGGGCGCACGCCCAACCCCGACATTTTGTGCAACGCTGAGATCAAGTTCAAAGCCTTCCTGGACCACGCCATGCGCCTGGGCGCCGAGAAAATTGCCACCGGCCACTACGCCCGGGTGCGCGAGCGCAACGGCGCGTTTGAGCTGCTCAAGGGCCTGGACCCCCTGAAAGACCAGAGCTACTTTTTGCACCGACTCAACCAGGCGCAGTTGAGCAAGACGCTGTTTCCGGTGGGCGAACTGCCCAAGACCGAGGTGCGCCGCATCGCCGCTGAAATCGGCCTGCCCAACGCCAAAAAGAAAGACAGCACCGGCATTTGCTTCATTGGCGAGCGGCCGTTCCGCGACTTCTTGAACCGCTACATCGCCAAGGAACCCGGCCCCATCAAAGACGTTAACGGTCGGGTGCTGGGCCAGCACGTGGGGCTGAGCTTCTACACCCTGGGCCAGCGCCAGGGTCTGGGCATTGGTGGCGTGAAAACCAAGGGCGCGCAAAAAGGGGGCAACGAGCACGCGCCCTGGTTTGTGGCGCGCAAAGACATGGAAAAAAATACCCTGTGGGTGGTGCAAGGCCACGACCACCCCTGGCTGCTCTCCCCCGCGCTGCGCGCGCAAGACGCGAGCTGGGTCGCCGGCCACGCGCCTGCGTCTGGCACCCTCGCCGCCAAGACGCGCTACCGCCAGGCCGACGCGCCATGCCAGTTTGAAGCCGAGAGCGAAACCGGTTTTGCGCTGCGCTTCACCGAACCGCAATGGGCCGTGACACCAGGACAAAGCGCCGTGGTGTACGACGGTGAGATTTGTCTGGGTGGCGGCGTGATCACCACCGACGCGGCCAGCGCCGCCTGAGCCGCTGCAGCCGGTGGTCTGCCGTTCAGCGGCTCAGTGCGGCGCGTGCAGCTTGGCGTGAATCTTCTTGGTGGTGCGCCACACACCCAGCAGCACCAGCGGAATCATGGCGCCCGCCAGCATTTCGGGATTGAGCGGCAAACCCGCCGCCTTGCCCGCCTTGCCCAGGTACAACACCAGACTCACCACGTAGTACGAGATGGCCGCGATCGACAGGCCTTCCACCGTGCTTTGCAAGCGCAGCTGCAACGCTTGGCCTTTGGTGAGCTTTTCCAGCAGCTGCTGGTTCTGGGCTTCGGTGACGATGTCCACCCGCGTGCGCAGCAAGGCGCTGGTGCGTGACACGCGCTCAGACAGCGAGGCCAGGCGCTGCCCTGTGGCGGCCACAGTCGCCATGGCGGGCGACAGCCGGCGCTGCATGAACTCACCCAGCGTCTGCGTGCCCGGAATCGGCTTTTCGCGCAGTTCGCTGATGCGCTGGCTGACCAGCGTGTCGTAGGCGCGCGTGGCCGAAAACCGGTAGTTGTTTTCGGCGGTGGCGCGCTCCACCTTGGCCGCCAACGACACCAGCTGGTCCAGCAGCGCCTGCTCGGAGGTGGACTTGTTTTCCAGCTGTGCGGTGATGGTGGCCAACTGGGCTTCGGCGTCGGCCAGCATGGGCGACAGCGCCTTGGCCACCGGCAGGCCCCGCAGGGCCATGAGTCGGTAGGTTTCCAGTTCCAGCAAGCGCTGAGAAATGCGCCCAGCGCGGGTTTCGGTGGTGCCTGGCGGCGCCAGCACCAGCATGCGCTCAAAGCCCGAAGGGCGCAGGGCAAAGTCGGTCAGCGCCCACGAATGCCCGCCTCCCAGCTGCGAGGCCACCACCGTGCGGTCGCCAAACCACTGCTGTGCTGGCACCATGAGCGCGGCCTGCGCTGCGGGCGTTTGCTCGGGCAGGTCGGCGTGCAGCATCACCAGCTTGATCGCCGCCACCGTGCGCCCAGGAATGTCGCGCAGCCAGCCAGGCGGCGTGACCAAGCCGTCCAGCAACGCCGGATCGGTGCTGCCCAGGCCGGCGCCCTCGGGCAGTTCCTGCACGATGGAATAGCGGGTGAATTCGGTGTGGCGCTCCCACTTGAGGGTGTGTTCTTCAAAGCGCAGCCGCAGAAAATTGCCTTGCAAACGCTCCTGCGGCAGCTGCGCCAGACCCGGCAGGCGGCGCAGGTGGTCGCCCTCTTGCTCGCGCGTCACGCCTTCGTTGAGCACGGCCACAAACACAATGAGGGCTGGCAGCCGGATGCGAGCTGACGGGCGCGCGTGCACTTCGTTGTGCAGCAGCTCGCGCTGGGGGTCGTTGTCGGGCAGCAGGCTGGTTTCAGAAGCAGGGTTCAGGTCCATGGGCAACATTGTGCCGGCAGATCGTTGGCGTCCACCCCCCCGACGCATTCAACAAATTTTTTCGGCCTGCCCGGGCGGTTGTTGACCAAGTCACGCTCATGGCCTACACAAAAGCGCACATGGTGTTTCCGAGCGTTGGTTTTTTGGGAGCAATGCCCGCCTAGACGTCAGAGCAGACGGGGCAACCGGATGCGGGTGGCGCGGATAAAAAACGGCTCGGTCATCGCCTGTGGACGACCCGGGCCGATGCGGCATGAGCGAAGGCCGCTCGGCCGCTCAGTGACTCAGTCGCCCTGCTCGGCCGCGTTGCGAATGGTGTCGCGACCATTGCGGTCCTTCACCCGGCCCAAATCGGTGTCCAGAGCGCGGGTGAGCTTGTCCACCGCGTCCATGAAAGCGACGGCCATCTTGTCACCGTCGGCCGTGACGCTGACCGGTTGGCGGTTGGCCACGCGGGCTTCCAGGCGGCAGCGCTTGTCCTTCACGCCCGATTTGCTGCCATCCAGATCGGTCAGGAACACCTCCAGGCGGGTGATCTGGTCGCGGAACCGGCTCAGGCGGCTGAGGGCCTCGTCGTTGACCCATTGGGCCAGGGACTCGCCACCGTGGATGTGATCGTCGGTATTGACTTGAACTTGCATGCTCTGCCTTTCTGGGGGTGTCCGGTGCCAGCGCCGGGGGAAAAGGGTGCGTCGATGAAACCACGCACCGCACACAGATGGACCAGCACCACCCATGAAGGTTCCGCACCTGGGCCGTTGGCGTGTCCGCACAACGCAAGCATGAAGCCGGCCGGGTTTTCAAACGCGTCTTCGCGGGGTTGAAAGCCTGGCCGAGGCGCCCTTCTTCCGATTCAGAACGGAATGTCGTCGTCCATGTCATCAAACCCGCTGGACTGGCGGGCCGGTGCCGGTGCCGGTGCCGGCGGACGGGGTGCTGGCGCGGCCTGGCGCGGCGCAGCAGCCGGGCGAGAATAACCGCCACCGCCCTCTTCAGCCCCACCTCGGACCTCACGCCCGCCCAGCAACTGCATTTCAGTGGCGACAATTTCCACCGAATTTTTTTCAACGCCCGTGGTTTTGTCCATGTAGGTGCTGTAGCGCAAACGACCCTCCACATAGATTGGACTGCCCTTCTTGACGTACTCGCCCACAATTTCGGCCAGGCGTTCAAAGAAGGTCACCCGATGCCATTGGGTGTCTTCAATCATTTCACCGCTGTTTTTGTCTTTGCGGCGGCTGGAGGTGGCCACCGTGACGTTCGCGACGGCACCGCCCGAGGGCAGGTAGCGGATTTCGGGATCGCGGCCGCAGTTGCCGACGAGAATGACTTTATTGACGGATGCCATGGTGTATTGCCCTGAAGAAAAATGCGGGCGGCCCGGGAAACCCGGACCGCCATTGGGTCAGACATTGTGCCGCAAGTACCGCGGGCGCCCAATACGCCACCGGCCGACTGTCGCCGCCCCGCCATGAGCGCCTACACTTCGCAGCCATGAAAGGCGAACCGGACTTCCTGCACAACCTGCGCACCGAAATGGGCGACGGGCGGCAGTGGCTGGACCGGGTCATCGTGATGGCCTACGCGGTGCTGGCGGGCCTCGCGGTGGTGGGTTTCACCCTGCTGGCAGACGCGGCGTTTGGCCTGTACCAAAGCCTGCGCAGCGCCGCTTGGTGGGCGCCACTGCTGTGGACGCCGCTGCTCACCGCAGCCGTGGTCTGGACCATTCGGCGCTGGGCGCCCGGCGCGGCCGGCTCGGGCGTGCCGCAACTGCTGACGGCGCTGGCGCCCGAAATGCCCTTGCAAGAGCGCTCACGCTTTATCTCCCTCAAATTGAGCATCGCCAAAATTTTGGCAGTGTCGGGCGGGCTGCTGGCCGGCTTGTCCATCGGGCGGCAGGGGCCTTCGGTGCAGGTGGCCGCCGGGGTGATGCTGCACGCCCGGCGCTGGCTGTCGCCGCGCTCGGACATCAGCGACCGCGAACTGATGGTAGCCGGCGGCGCAGCAGGCATTGCAGCAGCGTTCAACACGCCGCTGGGCGGCATTGTGTTTGCCATTGAAGAACTGTCGCGCCGGCTGCAAGAGCGCAGCAGCGGGCTCATGTTGGCGGCCATTGTGGTGGCCGGTCTGGTGGCCGTGTCGGCGTTTGGCAACCTGTCGTATTTCGGCCGGGTGCGAGCGGATTCGGTCTCGTGGTGGAACCTGCTGGCGCCCGGTGCGCTGGTGGCGGTGGGCTGCGGGCTGCTGGGTGGCTTGCTGTCGCGGCTGATGCTGGCCTCGTTCACCGGCCTGCCCGACCGGTTTTGTGCGTACCGGCGCAAGCGCCCAGTCACGTTTGCGGCCCTCTGCGGTTTCGCCGTGGCGGTGATCGCGGTGGTGAGCGACGGCACCGCCGTGGGCGTGGGACACCAGCACACGCACGCGCTGCTGGACCAAGCGGCTGCAGGCGCCGCCGCTCAGACCCACCAGCCGCTGCTGTTCACCGGCTTGAAGTTTGTGGCCTCATGGCTGTCCGCGTGGGCCGGTGTGCCTGGCGGTATTTTCGGCCCCAGTTTGTCCATTGGTGCGGGCCTGGGTGCCGACGTCGCCTGGCTGCTGAATTCGCCCCACGGCGCAGCCCTGATTGCGCTGGGCATGTGTGGCTTTCTGGCGGCGGTGACGCAAACGCCCATCACCGCCATGATCATCGTGATGGAAATGACCGACGGCCACAGCATGGTGCTGAGCCTGATGGCCTGCGCGCTGCTGGCCAGCCTGCTCTCACGCATGATCAGCCGACCGCTGTACAGCACCATGTCGTTGCTGATGATGCGCAGGCTGTAGGTAGACAGCCCCCCCCTGCGCTGCTGGGCAGCCTCTCCCCGCAGGGGGTCGGCCCGGCGAAGCCGGTTCCACGGGTGCTCAGGTTGTCGGCATGGCGCGCCGGTGGGCGCGATACGCTTGGGTGTGGTCCGAGTCAGTGTCGCGTTGGGCCGGCAGCGACGGGCACCCGCATGGGCCAAGCCAGCACCAGCCACACCAGCATGGCGGCACCGCACACGGCAAACAAACCGGTGGCGCCGTGCGCGCTGGCCAGCCAGCCACCCACCGCACCGCCCACGAAGAAACCGACCGACTGCAGCGTGTTGTAAACCCCCAGCGCGGCCCCGCGGGCGTGCACCGGTGCCAGGCGCGAGGCCAGGCTGGGCTGGCTGGCTTCCAGGGTGTTGAAGCCTATGAAGAACACAAACATCAGCAAACCCAGCGTCCACAGGCCGGGTGCGGCGCTGCTCACGCCACTGCGCGAGGCCACCCACCACAGACCCAGTTGCACCAGCGCAATCAAGCCGATGGCCGCCAGAAATACACCGCGCAATTTGCCACGCCGTTCCATGGGGAACAGCACGCCCCCCATGACCACCAGCGAAGCCACCACGGCGGGCAGGTAAACCTGCCAGTGGTCTGCCTTGGACAGCCCGGCCTGCACCAGCAGCGCGGGCACCGCCATCCACATGGCCAGTTGCACGGCATGCAGCACAAACACGCCCAGGTTCAGCCGCAGCAAACCGGCATGGCGCAGCGCCTCGCCCAGCCCGCTGCGCACCTGGCGCATGTCGGACGGCTTGTGCACCAGCGGCTCGGGCGGCGCCACCCAGATCACCACCGCCATGCCGGCCAGCGCCAGCGCAGCTGTGAGCGCAAAAATGCCGGCCAGGCCAATGGCCGCCGCCAGCAGCGGCGCCAACACCAGCGACAGTGCAAACATGAGCGCAATGCTGGCGCCCACCATGGCCATGGCCTTGGTGCGCACGCCGTCGCGTGTCACGTCGGCCAGGAACGCGGTGACGGCCGCTGAAATGGCGCCGGCGCCTTGAACAGCACGTCCAATGGTCAGCCAGGTGAGGTCGGGCGCCCAGGCCGCGATGCCGCTGCCCAGGGCAAACAGCAACAGGCCGGCCACGATGGTGGGCTTGCGCCCGAAACGGTCAGACGCCAAACCAAACGGGATCTGCAAAAACGCTTGCGTGAGGCCGTACATGCCCATCGCCAGGCCCACGCGGGCGGCGTCGTCACCACCGGGCAGGCGCGCGGCTTCCAGCGCAAACACCGGCAACACCAGAAACAGCCCCAACATACGCAGCGCAAAAATGGCCGCCAACGAAGCGCTGGCCCGCCGCTCGGCCCCCGTCATGCGGGTGGCTGCGTCATCGGCCGGGGCAGGGGATGCGGGTGAGGAGGCGGCAGGCGAGAGCGACACGGTGTGGAGGCCGGCGGTGCACAGGCCATGCCTGCGCCATACCGGGGGGTGTTTGGCAAAACCAATATTGTGCGCCAAGGCGGCACGGCCCCAGCGGGGTGCTGCGCACCAACCCCATGGCCGGCCCCTGAAATGCGGGACCTCCGCCAGGCAGCTACCCGGCGCAAACCCGCATGGCGCCTTATCATGTCGGGTTGCCTTTTTGACGCCAGAACCCGCCCTGGTGCCCTGCCTTGAACCCCACCTTGCTCCCTTCGCTCTCAGACCCGCTGCCACCACCCACGCCAGCCCAGGCGGCGGCCCTGCGCACGGCGGCGCTGTTGTCGGTGCGCGGTGCGCGCACGCACAACCTGAAAAACATCGACCTCGACATCCCCAAGCACGCGCTGGTGGTGATCACGGGCTTGTCGGGCTCGGGCAAGTCCAGCCTGGCGTTTGACACGCTGTACGCCGAAGGCCAGCGCCGCTATGTGGAAAGCCTGAGCGCCTACGCGCGGCAGTTTTTGCAGCTCATGGACAAGCCCGATGTGGACCTGATCGAAGGCCTGTCGCCCGCCATTGCCATTGAGCAAAAGGCCACCAGCCACAACCCGCGCTCCACCGTGGGCACGGTGACCGAAATCCACGACTACCTGCGCCTCTTGTATGCCCGCGCCGGCACGCCGCACTGCCCCGAACACGAGCTGCCGCTGGCGGCGCAAAGTGTGGCGCAGATGGTGGACACGGTGCTGGCCCTGCCCGAAGGCACGCGGCTGATGATTCTGGCGCCGGTGGCGCGCGAGAAGAAGGGCGAGTTCGTTGAGCTGTTCGCCGACATGCAGGCGCAGGGCTATGTGCGCTTTCGGCTCAACGGGGCGGTGGTGGAAGCTGAAGCCCTGCCCGCGCTGAAGAAGACCGAAAAGCACAACATCGACGTGGTGATCGACCGCATCAAGGTGCGTTCATTGGAAGAAGAGGGCGCCAATCCACAGAGGCAAAGGCTGGCCGAGAGTTTTGAAGCGGCACTGCGCCTGGCCGACGGCAAGGCCATTGCGCTGGAAATGGACGGCGGCGCTGAGCACGGCTTCTCGGCCAAGTTCGCCTGCCCGGTGTGCAGCTACACCGTGGGCGAGCTGGAGCCGCGCCTGTTTTCCTTCAACTCGCCCATGGGCGCCTGCCCCACCTGCGACGGCCTGGGCCACACCGAGGTGTTTGACCCGACCCGCGTGGTGGCCTTCCCCACGCTGAGCCTGGCCAGTGGCGCCATCAAGGGCTGGGACCGGCGCAACGGCTACTACTTCGCCATGATCGAGAGCCTGGCTGCGCACTACGGCTTTGATGCCGAGGCGGCCTGGGAGAGCCTGCCAGAAGCGGTACAGCAGGTGCTGCTGTACGGCTCGGGTGAGGAAGAAATCAAGTTCAGCTACGCGCTGGAATCGGGCGAACGCGCAGGCAAAAAGATCAGCAAAAAACACCCGTTCGAAGGCATCATCCGCAACTTTGAGCGGCGCTACCGCGAAACCGACAGCCCCGCCGTGCGCGAAGAACTGGCGCGCTACCGCGCCACCCAGCCCTGCCCCGACTGCAGCGGCTCACGCTTGCGCAAGGAAGCGCGCCACGTGTTTGTGGGCGAGGGCGAGCTCAAGCAACCCATCTACAAAATCAGCCACATCACGCTGGGTGAATCGCTGGCGTATTTTCAAAAGCTGCACTTGCCCGGCGCCAAGGGCGACATTGCAGCGCGCGTGATCAATGAGATTCGGCAGCGGCTGAAATTTTTGAACGACGTGGGCCTGAACTACCTGAGCCTGGACCGCAGCGCCGACACGCTCAGCGGCGGCGAGGCCCAGCGCATCCGCCTGGCGAGCCAGATTGGCAGCGGCCTGACGGGTGTGATGTACGTGCTGGACGAGCCCAGCATTGGCCTGCACCAGCGCGACAACGACCGCCTGATTGCCACCCTGCAGCACCTGCGCGACCTGGGCAATACCGTGCTGGTGGTGGAACACGACGAAGACATGATGCACGCCGCCGACCATGTGATCGACATGGGCCCAGGCGCCGGCGTGCACGGCGGGCGTGTGATGGCCCAGGGCACCTGCGCCGAGGTGATGGCCACGCCCGGCTCGCTCACCGGCCAGTACCTCAGCGGAGCGCGCGCCATTGCGGTGCCGCACCAGCGCACCGCCTGGCTGCCAGTGGTCAAAAGCAAGGCGGCGGCGGCACCCGTCAAATCGCGCTTCCCCATGAGCCCAGCGGCCGAGCGCCGCAGCGCGCGCGAGGCCGCACACATCGCCTCGCTGGGCGAGCTGCAAGAAATTCGCGTGATCAACGCCACCGGGCACAACCTCAAAGGGGTGAGCGTGGCCTTTCCGGTGGGCCTGCTCACCTGCGTCACCGGCGTGTCGGGCTCGGGCAAGTCCACGCTGGTGAACGACACGCTCTTTGCGGCCGTCTCGCGCACGCTGTACCGCTCGCACGAAGAACCCGCTGCGCACGAAGCCATTGAAGGCATTGAGCATTTCGACAAGGTCATCAACGTCGACCAAAGCCCGATCGGCCGCACGCCGCGCAGCAACCCGGCCACCTACACGGGGCTGTTCACCGGCATCCGCGAGCTGATGGCCGAGGTGCCCACCGCCCGCGAACGTGGCTACGGGCCGGGCCGCTTCAGTTTCAACGTGGCTGGTGGCCGCTGCGAAGCCTGCCAGGGCGACGGTGTGGTCAAAGTGGAAATGCACTTTTTGCCCGACGTGTACGTGCCCTGCGAGGTCTGCCACGGCAAGCGGTACAACCGCGAAACGCTGGACGTGCAGTACAAGGGCAAAAACATCGCCCAGATTCTGGACATGACGGTGGAGCAAGCCCACGCCTTCTTTGGCGCCGTGCCCACGCTGCACCGCAAGCTGCAAACCCTGATGGACGTGGGCCTGACCTACATCCAGCTGGGCCAGAGCGCCACCACACTCAGCGGCGGCGAGGCGCAGCGCGTGAAGCTGGCGCTGGAGCTGAGCAAACGCGACACCGGCCGCACGCTCTACATATTGGACGAGCCCACCACCGGCCTGCACTTTGCCGACATCGAATTGCTGCTGAAGGTGCTGCACCAGCTGCGCGATGCGGGCAACACCATCGTGGTGATCGAGCACAACCTGGACGTGATCAAGACCGCCGACTGGCTGATCGACATGGGCCCCGAGGGCGGCAGTGGCGGCGGCACGGTGCTGGCACAAGGCACGCCGGAAGACATTGCATCGCACGAGGGCAGCTACACCGGGCGGTATTTGGCGCGCTTGCTCACATAGAGCAGGCGCCAGGTCCGGCTTGCAGCCAGGTGCTGTTTCAGTTGTTGCGGTAAGCCAGGCCCACGGTGGCGCCGTACACGGCTTTGCGGCCCACCAGCGGGCTGAGCGCAGCGGCGCCTTGCAGCTGCGACAGGCTCAGGCCGCCAAACGCGACCCAGCGCCGGTTCAGGGCGGTGGTCATGCTCCAGCCGAGCGAAACGCGTTCCCAACCGGCGCCCAAGGTGTACGGTGCGCGGCCGGTGGCCAGCGCCGCTTCGGGCGCTATGCCGTAGTGGGTTTGGCGGTACAGGTCGGTGCCCCACACGGCGCCCAGGCCTAGGTCCCAGTAGGTTTGGTCGGACACGGGGTAGCGGTAGTTCAGCCCGGTGTTGATGTAGAAGCCGCCGTCGCGGCCCAGCAGGTCTTGCGAGCCGCTGACGGACCAACTCCAGCGCTGCCCCAGGGCCAAGCTGGCGGAGGCCCGCCCGCGCAGGGTGTCGCGCACATCGGGCAGACCCGCCAGCAGCGGGTCGGTGCCGGACTTTCGGCCTTCGTCAAACCTCAACGAGGTGCTGAGGCGCCAGCCGTTGGTCGTCGTCAGCACGGTGCTGAGGCCGGGGTCCACCGTTTCGCGGCCCACGCTGAGCAGGCTGCTGGCGCGCCCCGAGGCAAAGCGGAAGCGCCCGAGCTGAAACGCCCACAAGGGCCGCAGGCTCAGGCGCTGGTCGGTCTCGCCGATGTGGTCAGCCGATGACGCCAGGGAAGCGCCAACCAAGTAGTCGCGGCTGGCTTCCAGCGTCACGGGCTCAGCGGCCTGCGCCGAGGCGCCGGCCCACAGGGCCACCAGCAAGCAAGGGGTGAAGCGGGTGTGGGGCATGGCCACATGATACGGGCCGGGCACCCCGGAAGGTACCCAGCGCCCGCCGCTGCTTTAGAGACCGTTCAGGTCTTCAATGGCGTCGATCACCATGCCGGTGCCAATGGCGATGAGCAGGATATCGGCCGCCACGCGCACGTATTTGTGGCCTGCGGGGGGCAAACCGATCTGCACCGAAATGCCGCTGGGCAGGGAGTGGTACACCACGTCGGACGGCAGTGGCCGGCCCACGCGCCACTTCTTGGCCTGCCCGGGCGGCTGACAACCGTTGCCTTTTTTGGCCAGCCCGGGTGGGCACTTGCCGGCCTTGAAACGCGGCTGGTAGTAGTCGCGCACCGCCTGGCGCTGGGGCTCGCCAAAGTAGTCCCCGATCTGGACCTGGACGGCAATGCCCGACGACGAGGCGGCCAGGCGCGGTGCGTCGCTCACCTGGCGCTGGGTGTCTGGCTTGCCGGCCTTGCCCGGCTTGCCAGCCCATTCCGGCTTTTCAGCGGCGACAGAAAAAGCCAGCGAGGCGAGCAAAACACCCAGGCCCAGGGCACGGCGTGCAGCACGCGAGGAACAGTCAACAGAGGTCACGCTGCGGGTTTTTTCAAGGGAAAACAAAGTTGGTGGTCACGGTCGCATCATTGCCCAGAACCACCGCTTCTGCGGCTTGGGTCTGGCCAGCGGCGGTGGCTTCCAGCGTGAAGGGGCCGGCCGCCGCACCGACCGGGGCAAACGCCAGCGCCGCGCCACCCGCGTGCACCGCCAGCTCTGGCGCAGCAGTGGACAGGCGGTAGCGGTACTGGCCGGTGTCGCCGTCGACCGGGTGTTTGATCAGCTCGACCACCGCCGAAGGCAAGGGCTGCAGCACGCGTACCGAAGCGTCTACCGGCGACAGCGCCGTGGTCACGGTGCCGGTGAGCGTACCGCTTCCGGTTGAGGGGGTGGGGTCCAGCGGGCTGGCTGCGGGCTGGATACGCACGATATTGCCCTCAGCCACCGCCACGTCGCTCACCACCGCGACAGCACGCCCGGGCGCGGTCAGCACCAGGGTATAGGTCCCCGGCAGCACCGGCTGCAGCAGGAAATAGCCCGAGGGCGAAGGGGTGGTGGAACGCAGGGTGACGCCGCCTTGCTGCAGCGCCACCGTGGTGCTGCCGTTGGCCAGCGAAGCTGCCACTTCCCCGGTGACAGCGGTGGTGGTGCGCGGGAAAGCGGTGATGACCGGCTTGAGCAGGAACTGGCCCGAGCCCCCGGCTTTCACCACCGATTGGCAGGCATCGAAGTCGAGCACCACGTCGGCCAGTTGGTCGGTGGCCACGTCGATATTGACGCGAATCTTCAAGCCGGACTGCTGCGCACTGGGTGTTGTCAGCGCCATCTCCGTGCCGCCCGTGGGCACCACCGAATTGGCCATCGGGTTGACCACCGTGTTGTCGGCCAGCACCAGGCTCAACTGGCGGTAGGTGCCGGCGGTCAGGCGCGTCTGCCCCAGCTCCATCAACAAACCGTTGGTGAGGGTGAGCAGGTCCACCCGTTGGGGTGGGTTTTGCACCAGGTCGACCCAACCGCCGTCGCGCTCGGCGGCGGTCGAGCTCTGGTGCACCCGCACACGCTCAACCGTCACGTTGACTTCGTCGTAGCCGCAAGACGGTGCGTCGGTCAGGGCCAGGCGCAGCGTACCGCTGCCAGAAGCCTCCCCCCCGCCGCCGCCGCAGGCGGCCAACACGCCGAGCAGCAGCATGGCAAACAACAG
The DNA here is from genome assembly GCF_965657535.1 of Hydrogenophaga sp. Taxonomy (GTDB): domain Bacteria; phylum Pseudomonadota; class Gammaproteobacteria; order Burkholderiales; family Burkholderiaceae_C; genus Hydrogenophaga. The sequence goes on from NZ_CBFHOP010000007.1 coordinate 250,867, forward strand.
GCGAAACCGGGTCAAAATGTTCATGGAAATGTCTCCTGAAAGCCAAGCAAGCCGCCATTCTTAAGACGCTGCACCGGGGGTGGGGTTACAAGGTGTAAGACCTGTTCCCCCCCAGCCGCGAGCCCGGCGCCTGCACACCACCACAACGCCGCCCATGCCACAAGAAACCGAACTCAAGCTGGCGCTGCACCCGCACGACCTGCCTCGCCTGCTGACCCACCCGCTGCTGGCGGCGCAGGCACCCCGCCGCGAGCGCCTGCGCAACACCTATTTCGACACCGCTTCGCTGGTGCTGATGCAGCAGCGCCTGGCGGTGCGTGAACGCCAGGTGGGCCGGCGCACCCTGCTGACCGTGAAAACCGCCGGGCACAGCGTGGGCGGCCTGAGCCAGCGTGGCGAATGGGAGGCCCCCACCGCGCCCGGACGGTTTGACTTCGCCGCCTTGATGAACGACGCGACACTGGCCCAGCAGCTCACCGGGCTGGCGCCCCAGCTGGTGCCGGTGTTTCGCACCGACTTCACCCGGCGCAGCTGGCTGCTGCACCATGGCGGCGCGTGGGTGGAGGTGGCGCTGGACCAGGGCTTCATTGCCGCCCGCAGCGTACAGGGCTCGCGGCGCACAGCGCTGCTGGAACTGGAGCTGGAACTGAAAAGCGGGCCGGTGGACGCCCTGCTGGACTTGGCCCACACGCTAGCGCTGGGGCCGCAAGGTCACGCCGCGCAAGGCATTTGGCTGCACCCCTCCGACCGCAGCAAGGCCGAACGCGGGCTGGATCTGTTTCTGGACCGGCAACCCGCACCCGGGACAACCGAGGCCATGACGCCAACTGCCGACCTGTCGCCCCGTATGGCGTTTCGCACCGTGGCGCTGGGCAATCTGGTGCACCTGCAGGACCAAGTGTCGGGCTGGTTGCAAACAGGGGAAAAGGCCGGGAGCTTGCCCAACCCCGCGTTCATCCACCAGGCACGCCTGGCATTGCGGCGGCTGCGCAAAGCCTTGAAGCGGTATGGCCCGGCGCTGCCACGCCGGTTTGTGGCCCACTGGCGCGGGCAGTGGCAGGCCACCGAGCGCGCCCTGGCCAGCGCGAACGACAGGGAGCTGCGCGCAACGCTCAGCGCCCCCGCCCACGCGCTGAACCTGCTGGCCTTCACCCGCGCCGTGCTGGCGCTGCAAGACCCGCCGCACCACACAACGCGCACACGCTGAGCAACAGCTTGGCCCGCGCAGCGCTTGGCAAAACCCCGGCCAGCGCCCCACAATGGCCCCACGTACACCACCGGAAGGAATTGCCATGTCAGCCATTACCTTGCGTTTTTTGGTCGAGCCTGGTGCGGTGGGCCCGGGTGGGCATGTGCACAGCGGCACGGTGATGAAGTGGATCGACGAGGCCGGCTACGCCAGCGCCACCACCTGGGCGCGGGGCCCTTGCCGTGCGGTGTACATGAGCAGCATCCGGTTTTTGCGCGTGGTGAAGCTGGGCGACCTGGTGGAGGTGCGGGCCCGGCTGGCCTTCACCGGTGAAACCCACATGAACATGGCCGTGGCGGTGCACAGCGGCGACCTGACCACAAGCAAGCTGGAGAAAACCGCCGAGTGCCTGGCGGTGTACGTGTCGCTGGACGCGGACGGCCAGCCCATGCGGGTGGACAGCTGGACGCCCGAAACCCCCGGTGAAATGGCGCTGGCCAGCAGCGCGCGGGCCCAGTTTGACGGCACGCGGCCCGCCCCCCTGGAATAGCGGGCGCCCGGGCTTTTTCAGGTACCGCTTAAACGAGCGCGCTGGGCCGCGCAGCCACCTTGTCGCGCCAGGCCTGCAGCGCGGCAAAGCCTTCATCGGCGGGCTTGAAGCGCATCAACCGCCCGAACTCGACGGCACAAAACGCGGTGATGTCGGCAATGGTGAAACGATCGCCCGCCACCCAGGGCTGGCGCTGCAACTCGGCGTCGAGCCAGGCAGCGGTTTCACGGGCCTTGGCTGCTTGGGACTGGCCGAAGTCTGGAAACTGCGGTTGCTCCAACGCCGCCAGACCGGGGTGGGTGTGGCGGATGGCGTTGCCCAGCGGCAGCATGAAAGACCACTCCACGCGCCGGTCGGCCATTTCAATAAAAGCGCGCTCTTCAGCGGTGCGCCCCATCAGGTTGGGCTCGGGCACGCGGCCTTCCATATAGGTGCAGATGGCGCGGGTTTCGGTCAGCACGCGGCCATCGTCCAGCTCCAGCGCAGGCACCCGGGCGAGCGGGCTTTTGGCGCGGTAGTGCTCGGTTTTGTGCTCCTGGGCGTTCAGATCGATGTTGACCAGCTCCAGCCCGTTGATGTTTTTTTCCACCAGAAACATGAGCACGCGCCGGGGGTTGGGCGCTCGGGGGGATACGTACAGCTTCATGTGGTGGCACCCGGCAGGCGCTGGCCTGTGCCAATCCGGCGGCGGGCTGGCCCGCTGAAGCGCTGGGCGGCGGTGTAGAGATTGATCATGCGCGGTGGCACCTCCGGGGCCTTCGCGCATGGTAATGGGCGGGCTGCTTTCTGTCGCGCCTGGGCTGTCGCTTGCGCGAAGCCCTCAGCGGGGCTCAGCCCTTGGCGGCTTCGAGCAGGTCGCGGGTGCGCAGCGCCTCGCGGCGGGCGGCGGCGGCAAAGTCGGCACCGCTGGACGCGTACAAAATGGCGCGCGACGAATTGACGATGACGGGGCCGGTGGTGGCACCGCCCTGCGTGCGGTAGCCCGCCCGGATGGTGGCCACCGCGTCGCCGCCCTGTGCGCCCACACCAGGAATGAGCAGCGGCAGCGTGGGGGCGAGTTCGCGCACGCGCTGGATTTCAGCTGGGTAGGTGGCGCCCACCACCAGGCCAAGCTGGCCGTTCAGGTTCCAGGGGCCTTGCGCCAGGCGCGCCACGTGCTCGTACAGCAAGGGCTGGCCTTCCACCGAGGCCAGGCGCTGGTTTTGCAGGTCGTCGCCACCGGGGTTGGAGGTACGGCAGAGCAAGAAGGCGCCCTTGCCGTGGTACGTCAAATAGGGCTGCACCGAGTCAAAACCCATGAAGGGCGAGAGCGTGACGGCGTCGGCGCCGTAGCGTTCAAACGCTTCAATGGCGTACTGCTCGGCGGTGCTGCCGATGTCGCCGCGCTTGGCGTCCAGAATCACTGGCACCTGAGGCGCCACGGCGCGCATGTGCGCCATGAGCTTTTCCAGCTGGTCTTCGGCGCGGTGCGCGGCGAAGTAGGCAATTTGCGGTTTGAAGGCGATGGCGGTGTCGGCCGTGGCTTCAACGATGGCAGCGCAAAAGTCGTAAATGCGGCTGGCGTCGCCCTGAAGGTGGGCGGGGAATTTGGCCGGGTCCGGGTCCAGGCCCACGCACAGCAGGGAACGGTTTTGGCGCTCGGCGCCTTGCAGCATGTCGATGAAGGTCATGCGGGCGATTTTACGGTTCGGCCGCCAGCGCGACAGCGCGGCCTTCGGCCGCTAACACACCAGGTTACAAAGCCCCCTAAGATCACGGTCATGCACGCCCTGTCTCGCCAGCAACTGATCCTCCTCGTCCTGCTCACCCTGGTGTGGGGCATCAACTGGCCGATCATGAAGTTCGGCGTGACCGGCTTCCCACCGCTCACGTTTCGCACCATCTGCATGTGGATCGGGCTACCGGTGCTGGGCGCGGTGCTGCTGTGGCGGCGGGTGCCGTTTCGGGTGGGCCGGGCGCACTGGCGCGAGCTGGCGCTGCTCACCGTGTTCAACATGTTTTTCTGGCACACCCTGGCCATCCTGGCCATTCAGACGCTGTCCAGCGGGCGCGCGGCCATTTTGGGCTACACCATGCCGGTGTTTTCAGCGCTGGTGGGCGCCTGGTGGTTTGGTCAGCGGCTGCAAAGCCGGGCCTGGGGCGGCGTGGCGGCGGCGGCGCTGGGCGTGCTGCTGCTGCTGTGGCACGAAATCACCAGCCTTTCTGGCAAGCCGCTGGGCGTGGCCATGATGCTGGTGGCGGCGGCCACCTGGGCGGTGGGCACGCAGCTGATGCGGCGCACCCGCATACCGCACCCCACGCTGGCGCTGTCGTTCTGGATGACGCTGTTCACCGCGCTGTGGATGACGCTGCTGGCGGCGGTGTTTGAGCGCGACGCCTGGGTCTGGCCCACGCCAGCCATTCAGGCGGCGATTGTGTACAACGCCATCGGCGTGTTTGCCTTTGCGCAGGTGGCCTGGCTGATGCTGGCGCGCGACCTGCCACCGATCGCGTCCACACTGTCGGTCATGTTCATCCCGGTGCTGGGTGTGTTCAGCGGCGCCTGGTGGCTGGGCGAGGTGCTGCACTGGCAAGACTGGGCGGCTGTGGCCCTGGTGATGGTGGCCATTGCCACGGTGCTGTGGCCCGCGCGGCGCTGACGCCGCCGCCTTTGAAAGCTGGGTGCGAAGCAGCCTCGCCGCCTTGGCACGCCACGAAACCCGCTCGCTAACCGGGCCACCGCCGAAGGCACCCTCGGAACCGGCTTTGCCGGGCCGTAGGGTGCTTCCGAGCGCCGCAGGCGCGGCAGAGAGAGAGAGAGAGAGAGAGAGAGAGAGAGAGAGAGAAGCCGCGTCAGCTGCGTAGGGGGGTGCCCACGGTTTCCATGGCCAGGCACAAGTCGGCCCAGGCCTTGCCTTTGTCACTGGGGGTGCGCAGCAAATAGGCCGGGTGGTAAGTGACGATGACCGGCACGCCCTGGTAGCGGTGCACCTGGCCGCGCAGCTTGCCAATGGGCTCGTGGCTCTGCAGCAAAGACTGCACCGCAAAGCGCCCCATGGCGATGATGACCTTGGGCTGCACCAGCGCCACCTGGCGCGCCAAGTAGGGCGCGCATTGCGCCACCTCGGCAGGCTGGGGGTTGCGGTTGGCGGGCGGGCGGCACTTGAGTACGTTGGTGATGTAGGCGCCTTGCGCGCCCTCACCGGTGCGGCTGCGGCCCACGGCGCGCAGCATGTTGTCGAGCAGCTGACCGGCAGCACCCACAAACGGCTCGCCTTGCAGGTCTTCGTTTTCACCGGGGGCCTCGCCCACAATGAGCCAGTCGGCCTGCGTGCTGCCAGTGCCAAACACGGTGTGCTTGCGCCCTTCGCACAAGCCGCAGGCCTGGCAGCCGGCAACGGCTTCGCGCAGCGTGGGCCATTCCATGGACTCGATACCGGCCGCCAGCGGCGCCAGCGCCGCAACCTGGGCGGGCGCTGGGGTGGCTTGCCGGTGGCCGGGTGCGATGGAGGGTGCCGGCGTGCGCGGGACCGCCGGCGCTGCAACGGGAGCCGCAGGTGCAGCCGGTACCGGGGCAGCCACCACGGCAGGTGCTGGGCGGGCCGCTGACCGCTCGGGTTCGGGCGCCACCACGGGCGCGGCGGGCTTGGGCGCCCACACACGCACACCCATTTCGGCCAGCATGGCGCGCTGGCGCACATCGAGCTGGGGCACAAACGAGGCGTCCAGGTCGGCAGCGTCGGTGCCAGCGTGTGTGGCCGCTGGCGTGGGCAGGTCTGTGCTCATGGTGTGTTCTGTTGGGTGGCTTGGGCTTGCGCCACCACCAGGTTCAGGCTCATCACCACGGCGTCCTCGCGCTCGCGCTGGCCAGCCGGGTAGTAGCCACGGCGCAAGCCCACCTGGGCAAAACCATAGCGCTCGTACAAAGCGCGCGCTGGCGTGTTGCTGTGGCGCACTTCCAGCCAGAGCCACTGCGCGCGCTGCCCGCGCGACCAGAGCACCAGCGCGTCGAGCATGAAACGCGCCCAACCCTGGCGCTGCTGCGCTGGCGCCACGGTGATGTTGAGCAGGTGCACCTCGTCCACGCCAGGCATGGCCACCAGGTAGCCCAGCAGCACGCGGCCATCGACCCGCCCGGGGTGGGCCACTTCGCCCGGCAGCGCCTCGCCCAGCAGCAGCACCGCCGGGTAGCCAGACTGCAGCGAGTCGCTGAAATGTTTGCGCGACCAGGGGTGGGTGTAGGCGGTTTTTTCTACCTCGACGACAGCATCGAGGTCGGCGTCGGTCATGGCGACGAATGCGATGCGGCGCTGGCTGTGGGTGAGCGCGGGGCCGGCACTGTCCGCCATGGCCAGCGCCGGCCAGTCGCGCTGCGCCCAGGCGGGGGCAGATGCCACAGCGCTGGAGGACAGGACCTGAGCGGAGGGGGCCATCAATATCAGGCTGCGGTGGCGGTGGCCAGGCGCAGGGCATCGCGTTCGGCGGTGGTTTGTGCCACCTTGTCGCGCACATACAGCGGCAGCGCGTCGCGGGCCGCCACGGCAACGCCGGCCGCCAGCAAGCCGGGCGCCAACTGCAGCAGCGCCGCAGCGCTGGGCAGGGCCACCCGGCGCTGGCCAGGCACATGGGCCAGGCGCTCGGCGTAAACGGTAAATACATTGCCCGCGAGCAGGCAACGGCCTTCGGACAGGCCCGCGCTGGCGGGCAGGCACTGAGCCAGGTAGGCACCCAGATCTTGCGGCGCGCACAGGCGTGGCGGCGCCAGCGGGCTCAGGCCCTGTGGGGTCTGCGCATAGGGCGCCACGTACAGCTCGTCCATGCGGGCGTCGAGCAGTGCCACGATCACGCCGGGCACCGGCTCCCCCTCACTCGCCTGGGCCGTGCGTGCCGCCTCGGCCAGCGCCAGCAGCGTGTCCACCGCCAGCACCGGCAAACCGTCGGGCTGGCTGGGGCTTTGAGCGCCGTAGGCCAGGCCCTGAGCCACCGCACAAGCGGTGCGCAGCCCCGTGAAAGAACCCGGGCCACGGCCAAACACCACGGCGTCCAGGCTGTGCAGCGTCCAGCCAGCCTGGGTCAGCAGCGTTTGCACCAGGGGCAACAAGGTGGCCGACGCCTGGGCGCCACCCGGCCCCGTGTGTTGCCACATCGGGGCGCCGGGCGCACCGCTGCCCAACGCCACCGACAAGGTGTCGGTGCTGGTTTCCAGGGCCAGCAGGCGCAGAGTGGCCGGGGGATGGGCGGTCAGTTCAGGAGCGGCAACAGGCATCCGGGCATTATCGGCCACCAGGCCCACGGTCGCACGGTACAGGCGAACGCCGTCGCCTGTCCCACACCGGCCCGCTCATGCACAAATTCCGCCCTTTACACGGCCGGGGTGCAAGGGACGCTGATCGCCGCCACATAATGAAAACACCATGTTTTCATCCGTTGTCCGCTCCTTTTTGTCTCTGCGCCTGCTGCTGGCTACGTTGGCAGGCCTGGCCGTTCCGGTGGGTGCACAAACGGTGGCCAATGCAACAACGCTGCCACCAGACGTCACGACCGCGCTGGCGCGCGCGGGCGTGCCGACCAGCGCGTTTTCAGCCCTTGTGGTGTCGCTGGACGCCAGCGCCCAGGAGCGGCTGCGCTACCGCGCCAGCACCGCTGTCAACCCGGCATCGGTGATGAAGTTGGTGACCACTTACGCAGCCATCGACCTGCTGGGACCCGACTTCACCTGGAACACCCGCTTTTACAGCGACGGCGAAGTCAGCCAGGGTGTGCTGCGCGGCAACCTGTATGTGCGCGGTGGCGGCGACCCGAAACTGGTGCTCGAACGCATCCAGGCCGCCTTCATGAACCTGCAAGACCAGGGCGTGCGCGTGATTTTGGGCGACCTGGTGCTGGACCACAGCGCGTTTGAGCTGCCCGCCATCGACCCCGGCGCCTTCGACGGCGAAGCCCTGCGCCCCTACAACGCAGCACCCGACGCGCTGCTGGTCAACTTCAAGTCGGTGGTGCTGACGTTTCAGCCCGACGCCGCCGCCGGTGTGGCCCATGTGACAAGCGAGCCCCCGATGGCCGGCCTGGCCATTGACACCACGGTGCCCTTGTCGCGCACGGGCTGCGGCGACTGGCGCGGCAGCCTGCAAGCCCGCTTCAACGACGCCAACACCATCCGGTTTGAAGGCCGCTACCCCGGCAGCTGCGGCGAACGGGTGTGGCCCGTGGCCTACCAAGACCCCGCCAGCTACGCCGCCCGTTCGCTGGAAGGCCTGTGGCGCGCCACCGGTGGCGCCATCACCGGCGAAGTGCGCGCCGGCCTCACGCCACCCGGCGCCCGGCTGCTGCACGAAGCCCGCTCGCTGCCGCTCTCGGACATCATCACCGACGTGAACCAATGGAGCAACAACGTGATGGCCCAACAGGTGTTCCTCACGCTGGGCCGGCTCTCACCCACGCGGGTACTCACCGAAGGCACCCTGGCCGACCGGCTGGCGCCCGTGCGCACCGCACGCTTCGAGCGCTCGCGCGAAGTGGTGGCCAGTTGGTGGAAGCGCACCTTTGGCCAGCGCTACACCGCCCCCGTGATGGACAACGGTGCCGGCCTGTCCCGCATTGAACGCATCACCCCCGAAGCCTTGGTGGGCCTGCTGCGCCACGCCGCCGTGCACCCCAAAGGGGAGCAATTTGTGCAGTCCTTGTCCATCGCTGGCGTCAACGGCACCACCGCCCGCATGGCCCGGGGCGCCAACAGCGCCGCCCGCGGCAACGCCTGGCTCAAAACCGGCACCCTGCGCGACGTGACTGGCATCGCCGGCTACGTCAACGCCGCCAACGGCTCACGCTACGCCGTGGTGGGCTTCATCAACCACCCCAACGCACCAGCCGCACGGCCCGCGCTGGAAGCACTGGTGGAATGGACGGCTGGACAGCCGGACTGAGGGTCCAGGTTTCCCGCACCAGAGCCGCCACAGACGGGCCGTGAATTGAGGCCCATCGAAGCCAAGCGCGTCTTGCCGAACACGACCGACTGCCCGCAGTGCAGCAGCCAACACCCTTTGTTGTGCGCGTGTTGTGCGCGTTCAAGCGTTCGGCAGGTGCAGAAGGTCCGCCAACCGAAAAGCGCACACCGAGGCGGTTCGACGGAACCACCGCCTGGGCGCCGCGCTGGCTATTGACTCGCCTTAAAACGAAAGCCCTTGGCGCTGGTAGTAACCCTCTGTTTCCAATTGTGCTCTGGCTCTAATATTCCTTTCTGAAAAATAGAACGACCGTTCTTTTTATTGGTCAGATTTCGTTACACACCAGCAGGAGACACGCATGAAGTTCATGAAATTGGCTGCGAGTTCAGCCGCAGCCATCACCGTTCTGGCCGCCTGCGGTGGTGGCGACAGCCCCGATGCAGGCAGCAGTTTTGACTTGAGCGGCGCACCGGGCAGCCTGATCGCCAGCCCAACGGCATTGACCACGCTCACGCCAGCAGCCTTCACAGCGGCCCTGACCCAAGCCGGTGCCGCGAGCCTGCTACAGGTGACCGGTGCGCCCGTCTGCGACATCACGTTCAACTATTTCCAGTACGGCACGGTGGGTGGTGCAGGCGAAAAAACATCAGCGTCTGGCGGCATCATGGTGCCGGGCGGCACCGACCCGGCCTGCACCGGCCCGCGTCCAGTCCTCTTGTATGCACACGGCACCAGCACCGACAAAAACAAGAACATGGCCAGCCCACAAGACGGTGAAGCCGCTCTGGTGGCCGCCATGTATGCCGCACAGGGCTACATCGTGGTGGCGCCCAACTACGCGGGCTACGAATCTTCACCGCTGTCCTACCACCCTTACCTGAACCTGGAACAACAAGCCCAAGACGTGGTGGACGCGCTGACTGCCGCCCGCAAAGGCTTTGCCGCCATCAACGCCACCGCCAATAGCAAGCTCTTCGTGAGCGGCTATTCACAAGGCGGCTTTGTGTCGATGGCTGCGCAGCGCAAGCTGCAACTGGCTGGCACCCCGGTGACGGCGGGTGCACACCTGTCTGGCCCCTACAACCTGGGCTATTTTGGGGACATTGTGTACAGCGGTCGGGTCAATCTGGGCGCAACCCTTTTCAGCCCGCTGCTCAACACCAGCTTCCAGCGTACTTACGGCAACATCTACGCATCACCTAGCGAAATGTATGAGGAAACGTTTGCAACAGGCATCGAAACCTTGCTGCCCAGCATCACCCCGCTAAACACCTTGCTGACAACGGGCAAGCTACCAGCAACCGCGCTGTTTGCGGCTGACAGCGAACCACAACCAGAGGGCTTCGAAATATTTTTCGGCACGCCAAACCTGATCAAGACCAGCTATCGCAATGCGGTCCTCGCAGATGCCGCTGTCAACCCGGCCGCGCCCCAACACCCCCTGCGTGTAGCCGCTTACAAGAACGATCTGCTGGCCCAAAACTGGACACCTACGCAGCCCATGCTGCTGTGCGGCGGCAATGCAGACCCCACCGTATTTTTCAGCGCCAACACCAGCACCGCCAAGGCGTACTTCACCAGCAAGGGTGTGCCTGACCAGGCCGTGACAGTGCTGGATGTGGACAGCGCACCAACGAGCATGCAAGACCCCTTCCTCTTGGCCAAAGGAGGCTTCGCACAAGCTAAAGCAGACGCTGGCGATGCCTCAGCGGTGCTGCAGGCCTATCACGGCACACTGGTCCCGCCCTTCTGCAACGCCGCAGCGCGCGGCTACTTCGCCCAGTTTTAACCTGTGGCTACAGACCACACATCTCACACACACGGAGCAAAAAATATGAAAAAAACATTCATTGCCACCGCCACCACCTTGGCCTGTGCCGCCGCATGGTCCCAGGTCACGCTGTACGGCCTGGCCGACGTCAGCATCACCCACGTCAGTGGCTATGCCCAAGGCAACGTCACAAGCCTGTCCAGTGGACACATGGAGGGCTCTCGCTGGGGCATCAAGGGTGAAGAAGACATGGGCGGTGGCTACAAAGCCCTGTTCACCCTGGAAAGCCGCGTCGAGCTCGATACGGGCGGGCTGGGCAACCGCCCCACGTCGGGCAACCAACTGCCCGACCGGCTGACGGCCGGGCTGCCGCCTGCCGTGGCCGCAGCCCTGACCAACGTCGCCATTGGGCCGTCGCTTGGCGTCAACCTCAACAACGCCGCCTTTGACCGGCAGGCCTGGGTCGGGCTGGTCACGCCCGTGGGCGGATTTTTGATGGGCCGCCAGTACACGCCAGCCTTTGAGGCGTTTGCCACATTCGACGTCATGAACACGCAGAGTGCCTTGTCGGCAGCCCAGGTGGCTTCAATCCCTGCTGGACTCGACATTCGCTACAACAACACGGTGCAGTACCGCATTGTTCAAGGCCCCTGGAACGCAGCACTGATGTATGGCGTTGGCGAAGGCACCAACAGCGCTAACAACCGCCTGCTGGGCATCAACACCCTGTACAAGGGCAGCGCCTTCAACGTGGGCTTTGGCATGAACAGCAAGAAGAACTCTGCCGGAGAGCAAGCCCTCAAAACCACCGTGCTGGGCGCATCAACGGCCAGGGGTGACTGGATCGTCTCGGGCATGTTCGCCCGCATACAGGAGCCCAACCCATCCGCAGGGCCTGAGCTGAGTGCCGGCCTCACGCTGGCCGGTGTACCGGCGCCGCTCATCAGCACGGTCCTGGACCGGCTCAAACAAGATGCCAACCTGATCCATGTGGGCGCGCGCTACAACATGGGCAGTGCCGGCCATGTCACGGTGGCTTACAACAAGCTCAACGACAAACGGGCGTCCAACGCCGACATCAGTTCGTACGGTGTGGCCTACACCTATCCGCTGTCCAAGCGCACCAATCTGAACGCCGTGCTGACCCGCTTCAACAACAGTGCCAACGCACAGGCAGCCCCTGGCGGCAACGGCTACCTCGGAGGTGTCACCGCCTCGGCGGGTCGCGACGCAACATCGTTGGCACTGGGCATGCGCCACAGCTTCTGACGGTGCCACCCGGAATCGATCCGGGCCAAGTCGCAACGCTGTGGTGACGCCATCACGCAGCAGCGCGCTGCAACCGGTCCCGCACGCCGTCCCATTCGGGGCTGGCGGGCGGGGTTTCCACCCAGATGAGCTTCACACCTGTGGCGTCGAGTTCGCGCAGGGTGGCAAACAGCGCATGGGCGGCATGCGCTGCGTCGTCGGGCATGCGGCGCAGGCTCACACCGCGGGCCACCTTCAGGGGTGCGCGGGCGTACACGGCGATGTGACGGGCGTCGGGGCCCAGCAAGTCCAGCGCGGACTGCAGGGGCTGGGCAGCCATCAGCCGCACTTTGGCATTGGGTGCGTAGTGCGATTCGAGCGTGCCGGAAGCCCGCGGGGCTGCGTCGTCGCGTCCACGCAGCGGCTGGCCGCAGGCGGCTTCCAGCTGCGCAGTGGTGACCATGCCAGGCCGCAGCAACACGGGGTGGCCGCGGGTGCAGTCGACGATGGTGGACTCGATACCCACCGGGCAGGCGCCACCGTCCAGAATCAACAAAGCATCGTCTGGCAGGGCTGCGAATTCTTCGGCCACATGGGCTGCGGTGGTGGGACTGACCCGTCCGAAGCGGTTGGCGCTGGGTGCGGCCACACCCAACACGCCGTGCGCGCGGGCCGCCACCAGCAACGCCTGCGCCACCGGGTGCGACGGGCAGCGCAGGCCCACCGAGTCTTGCCCGCCGGCTGACACAGCAGCCACACCTTCTCGGCGCGGCAAGATCAGCGTGAGCGGGCCGGGCCAGAAGGCCTGCATGAGCGCCAGGGCAAATTCGGGCACTTCGCGGGCGTAGTGGTCCACCCCAGCGCGCCAGCCTGGCGCACCGTCAGCGGGCGCCAGATGAACGATAAGCGGGTGGTCGCTGGGACGGCCTTTGGCTTCAAAAATGCGGTGCACCGCGCTGGCGTTGTCGGCGTCGGCCGCCAGGCCATACACGGTTTCGGTGGGCATGCCCACCAGCGAACCGGCGGCCAGGCGCTGCGCCGCAGCCTCAATGGCAGCAGGGTCGGCAGCGCTCAGCAGCAAGGGCATGGGGATTCAGACCGCGTCCAGCGCGGGCAAACCCAGCAGCGCCAGCACCTTCACAGCCGTTTCGCGCACCTCGGCCACAGTGGGCGCGGTGATGTTCAGGTGGCCCATCTTGCGGCCCGGGCGGGCGCTGAGCTTGCCGTACAGGTGCAGATGGGTGCCGGGCAGCGCCAGCACCTGTGCCCAGGGCGGCGACACGGGTTGTGCGCTGGGCTGGGTGCGCACGCCATTGGCGTCAAACCACAGGTCGCCCAGCAAATTGACCATGATGGCCGGGCTGTGCTGGCGCGGCGTGGGCAGCGGCAGGCCGGCCAGCGCCCGCACCTGGGCTTCAAACTGTGACAGGTCGCAGGCGTTTTGCGTGTAATGGCCGCTGTTGTGCGGGCGCGGCGCCATTTCGTTGACGATCAGGTCGAGCCCACCCTGGCCGTCGTCCACCAAAAAGTATTCGACGCACAGCACCCCCACGTAGTTCAGGTGGTTGGCAATGGCCACGGTGCTGGCGCGCGCGCGCTCTGCCAGCGCAGCGGGCACGGCACCCTCGTACACAGCGGTCAGCGCCAGAATGCCGTCGCGGTGGGTGTTGGCCTGCACCGGGAAGCTCACGCTCTGGCCGTCAGAACCACGAGCCACAATCACCGAGCACTCGGCCTGCAGCGGCATGAGCTTTTCCAGCACGCAGGGCACGCTGCCCAGCTGCTCCCAGGCGGCGGAGAGTTCTTCGCGCGTGCGCACACGCACCTGGCCTTTGCCGTCGTAGCCCAGCCGGGCGGTTTTCAGAATGCCGGGCAGCAAATCAGTCGGCACGGCGGCCAGCAACTCGGCGCTGGTGATGGCGGCGTAAGGCGCGGGGTACACGCCGCTGATAGGCGCGCACTGCACAAAATGCGATTTTTCTTTGATGCGGTCTTGCGCCACCGCCACGCAAACAGCCGACGGCGCCACCGGCCGGTGTGCGCCCAGGGTCACCAGCGCAGGCGCGGGCACGTTTTCAAACTCGGTGGTGATGGCTTCGCAGCGCTGCATGAGCTGGGCCAGGCCCTGCTCGTCGTCGTACGGAGTTTGAATGTGGAAGTGGCTGATCAACCCAGCCGGGCTGGCCGGATCGGGGTCGAGCACCGCCGTGAAGTAACCCATGGCCTGGGCCGCCTGCACAAACATGCGGCCCAACTGCCCGCCTCCCATGACGCCCAGCGTGATCTGCTGGCCTGAGGGCGAGGTGCTGCCGGGAAGAAGGGGTTTGAAGCTCATGGCAACGATCAAAAAAGGGAGGCGGTCGGCGCTGCTCGAACGCAGCGGAAAGGTGTGGGATTACAGCGGCAGCGTCATGCTGCGCGCGGCTTCGGTCTGCGCGGCGCGAAACGCTTCGAGTTTGTCGCGCAGAGCCGGGATTTCATTGGCCAGCAGCGCCACGGCAAACAGCGCCGCGTTGGCCGCACCCGCCTGTCCGATGGCGAACGTAGCCACCGGCACACCCTTGGGCATTTGCACAATGCTGTGCAACGAATCCACGCCTGCGAGCGCCTTGGATTGCACCGGCACGCCCAGCACCGGCACCACGGTTTTGGCGGCGATCATGCCCGGCAAGTGGGCCGCACCGCCCGCGCCCGCAATGATGGCCTTGAGCCCCCGGCCCACGGCGGCCTCCGCGTAGGCAAACATGTCGTCGGGCATGCGGTGGGCCGACACCACGCGGGCCTCGTGCGCGATACCGAAGTCTTTGAGAATCTGCACGGCGTGCTGCATGGTGTCCCAGTCGCTGCTGGAGCCCATGACCACGCCCACTTGGATGGGGTTCATGTAAGTGCCTTTTGCCCAGCCAGCCATTCGCCGGGCGCATGAAGGCGGGCCTGGAAAGCGGCCCGTCTCCGGTAAAGTGTCGATTTTACGTTTCGCGCCCATGTGCCGCATGGGTGCACTCCATTCCAGAGCACCGCCATGATCGACGTCACCATTGCCAACTTTGAAACCGAAGTCATCGAGGCTTCGCAACACACCCCCGTGCTGGTGGACTTCTGGGCCCCCTGGTGCGGCCCCTGCAAGGTCATTGGCCCGCTGCTGGAAAAAATTGAAGTCTCCTACGCGGGCCGCTTCAAGCTGGTGAAAATTGACACCGAACAAGAGCAGCAGCTGGCCGGCGCCTTTGGTATCAAGAGCATCCCCACCTGCGTGCTGATGATGAACGGCCAGCCGGTGGACGGATTCATGGGCGCGCTGCCCGAAGGCCAGATCAATGCCTTTCTGGACAAACACCTGCCCCCAGCCGAAGTGCTGGAAGCGGCCGAAGAAGAAGCCGAAGCGCTGGACGCGCTGGCCGCTGGCGACGTGGAAGGCGCCCTGGCCAAGCTGCAGCACGCCGTGCAAACCGACCCCGAAAACGACGATGCGCGCTTTGACCTGGTGAAACTGCTGCTGGAACTGGAGCGTGACGACGAAGCGAAGGTGGCGTTTGCACCGGTGATTGCCAAGTCCGTGGCGGTGCGCCGGCTCGACTCACTCAACCGCTGGATGAAAGCGCGCGACGCCCAAGACATGGTGGTAGACCCCGAAGCTTACGCGGCAGACCTGCAGGCCAAAATTGCGGCCAACAAACGCGACTTTGCCAGCCGCTTTGCGCTGGCCCAGTTGCTGATGGCCCACAGCCAGTTCGTGCCCGCCATGGACGAGCTGCTGGAAATCTTGATGCGCGACAAAGCCTGGAACGAAGACCTGGCCCGCAAGACCTTCATCGCCATCCTGGACATCATCGAGCCCCCCAAGCCCAAGGTGGCCGAAGGCCAGGTGCCCCCAGAAGACCCCACGGTGACCACCTACCGCCGGCGGTTGTCGAGCGTGGTGCTGAGCTGAAAGCCAGCGCGGCTGGGAAGATCGGTTGACTTATGGCCGCTGATCGGTCGACGGTTTTTTCCAGAGGTTGATACCGCCGTCCACCGCGTGGCTGTCGATGGCGGTGAGCTCGTCGGCGCTGAAGTCGAGCTTGTCCAGTGCGCCCACCAGTTCGGTGATCTGCTCGGGTTTGCTCGCGCCGATCAGGGCCGAACTCATGCCGGGCTGGCGCAGCACCCAGGCCACGGCCATCTGGGCCAGGCTCTGGCCGCGGGCTTGAGCGATATCGTTCAGCGCGCGCACATGCGCCAGGTTCTGCGCGCTCAAGTGGTCGGCGGTGAACGAGCCGCCGCCGGGTCGGTTGATGCGGGCGTCGGCCGGCACGCCGTTCAGGTATTTGCTGGTGAGCAGGCCCTGAGCCAGTGGGCTGAAGGCGATGCAGCCCATGCCTTCGGCTTGCAGCGTGTCAAGCAAATCTTCTTCCACCCAGCGGTTCATGAGGCTGTACGACGGCTGGTGGATCAGCAGCGACACGCCCATGCCGCGCAAAATGGCCGCCGCCTCGCGTGTTTTGGTGGCCGAGTAGCTGGAAATACCCACATACAGTGCCTTGCCTTGCTGCACCGCCGTGGCCAGCGCGCCCATGGTTTCTTCCAGTGGCGTGTCGGGGTCGAAGCGGTGGGAATAAAAAATATCCACGTAATCCAGCCCCATGCGCTTCAAGCTCTGGTCCAGGCTGGCGAGCACGTACTTGCGCGAGCCGCCGCCCTGACCGTAGGGGCCAGGCCACATGTCCCAGCCCGCCTTGCTGGAGATGATGAGCTCGTCGCGGTAGGGTTTGAAATCGCGGCGCAGGTGCTCACCAAAATTGGTCTCGGCGCTGCCCGCCGGTGGTCCGTAGTTGTTGGCCAGGTCGAAGTGGGTGATGCCGGCGTCGAAGGCGGTGCGCAGCATGGCGCGCTGCGTTTCCATGGGCGTGGCGTCGCCAAAGTTGTGCCACAGGCCCAGGGTGATGCTGGGCAGCTTGAGGCCACGTTTGCCGACGGTGCGGTAGGGCATGCGGTCGTAGCGTTGGGGGTGGGCGGTGTACATTTTTTCCGGTTCCTGTGTGGGGTGGGTGGAGCACTCTACCCAGTAACCCGGTGGTAACCGTGTCGTCTTGGGGAACAAATCTGTCAACAAGCCGGGAACAGCCACCTTTCCCGCTGGCCCGGTGTGCTGAAGCGCTCTGCGCCGTGCGCGAGACGGAAGAGCGGCAGGTACAAAAAAGCCCCGAAGCCCAAAAAGCAACGAGGCTGAAGTGCCCGGAACCAAGGCCACCGCGGAACCGGCTCCGCCGGGCCGCTGGTGGCGTCCCCTGGGGGCTGACGCCGCAGGCGGCGCGGGGGGACCTTATTTCGCCGTCGGCATCACAAACTCCGCGCCCTTGGCAATGCTCTCCGGCCAGCGCTGCATGATCGACTTCTGCTTGGTATAGAAGCGCACGCCCTCCTCACCATAGGCGTGCATGTCACCAAACAGGCTTTTCTTCCAGCCACCGAAACCGTGCCAGGCCATGGGCACCGGAATGGGCACGTTGATGCCGACCATGCCGACCTGGATGCGGCGCGCAAACTCGCGGGCGACGTTGCCGTCGCGGGTGAAGCAGCTCACGCCGTTGCCAAACTCGTGGTCGTTGATGATCTGAACCGCTTGGGCAAAGTCGGGCACGCGCACGCAGCTGAGCACCGGGCCAAAGATCTCTTCCTTGTAGATCTTCATGTCGGTCGTCACGTGGTCGAACAGCGTGCCGCCCATCCAGAAACCGCCTTCACAGCCCTCGCCGGTTTGCTTCGCGTCAAAACGGCGACCATCCACCAGCATCTGCGCGCCTTCCGCCTGGCCGGCCTCGATGTAGCCGGTGATGCGCTGGTGCGCGGCTGCGGTGACGATCGGGCCCATTTCGGCTGCCAGGTTGGTGCCGTTGAGCACCTTCAGCGCTTTGGTGCGCTCGATCAGCTTGGGCATGATCTTGTCGGCCACGTCGCCCACCAGCACCGCCACCGAAATGGCCATGCAGCGCTCTCCGGCCGAGCCGTAGGCCGCGCCAATCAGGGCGTCCACAGCCTGGTCCAGGTCGGCATCGGGCATCACGACCATGTGGTTTTTGGCGCCGCCCAAAGCTTGCACACGCTTGCCGTGGTGGGCGCCGGTCTCGTAGATGTAGTTGGCAATGGGCGTGGAACCGACGAAGCTGATGGCCTTCACGTCGGGGTGCACCAGCAGCGCGTCCACCGCTTCCTTGTCGCCCTGGACGACGTTGAACACGCCGTCAGGCAGGCCGGCCTGCTTCAGCAAATCGGCCATGAACAGGCTGGCGCTCGGGTCGGTCGGGCTGGGCTTCAAGATGAAGGTGTTGCCGGCGGCAATGGCCACAGGGAACATCCACATGGGCACCATGACCGGGAAGTTGAACGGCGTGATGCCGGCCACCACGCCGAGCGGCTGGCGCAGGGTCCAGTTGTCCATGCCGGTGGAGACCTGGTCGGTGAAATCGCCCTTGAGCAGCTGCGGAATGCCGCAAGAAAATTCGATGATGTCGATGCCACGGGCCACTTCGCCCTGCGCGTCGGTGAACACCTTGCCATGCTCGGCGGTGATCAGGTGGGCCAGCGCGTCTTTGTGCTGGTTCACCAGCTCCAAAAACTTGAACATCACGCGCGCGCGGCGGATAGGCGGCGTGTCAGACCAACCTGGAAAAGCAGCCTGGGCCGCGGCCACGGCGGCGGCCACATCGGCGATATTGGCCAGCGACACACGGCCGGTCACGGCGCCCGTGGCGGGGTTGAACACGTCTTGCGCACGGGTGGACGAGCCAGCGGCTACTGCGCCGCCGATGTAATGGGCTATGGAAGTGGTCATGGTGTGTCTCGTGGTTGAAATTCGGAACGTGACTTCAGTGTAGAAACGGCCACCGCACAGGACAAGGCCAAAATGCTGAATTGATTGTTCAATTTGGTGAACAATTGGTGAACAGCAAACCCATGAACGAGCACAACATGCACGACAGAAACCAAGAGCTCTGGGGCCACTTTCACTGGCTCAATGTGTTGGCGCAACAAGGCAGCTACACCGCGGCTGCGGCCCGGCTGGGCGTGAGCAAAGCAGCGGTGAGCCAGCGCATGGCCGAACTGGAGCGCATGGCCGGCTTGGCGCTGGTGCAGCGCACCACCCGCAGCGTGCGCCTGACCGAAGCCGGCCAGCGGCTGGTGGACGACACGCGGGCCTCGTTTGAACACATTGCGCAATGCTTTGCCCAGGTGCGCGACGCGGCGGGCGCACCGCGCGGGTTGCTGCGCGTCACCGCGCCGGTGGCCTTCGCCCGCCAGCAACTGGTGCCCCGCTTGCCCGAATTTCTGCGCCAGTACCCCGAGGTGCGGCTGGAGCTGGACCTGGCAGACCGGCTGTCGTCCTTGGCCACCGAGGGCTTCGACTTGGCCATTCGCCACACCGCCAACCCGCCCGACACCCACGTGGCCTGGACGCTGTGCGCGACCCGCTCGGTGCTGGTGGCCAGCCGCGCCTACCTGCGCCGCCAAGGGACGCCGCTGGCGCCCGCCGACCTGGTGCAACACAACTGCCTGCACTACCCACGCTCGCAAGACACGCCCGCCTGGACGCTGGAGCCGCGCTCGACCCAAGCGGGCGCTGAACGGGTGACGGTGCAGGTGTCGGGCTCGCTGGCGGCCAACAACAGCGAAGCCTTGCGCGACGCGGCTCTGGGCGGACTGGGCATTGCGCTGCTGCCCGACTTCACGGCCCAGGCCAGCCTGCTCGCGGGCAAGCTGGTGCAGGTGTTACCCGACTGGAAGCCGGTGGGCGCCTTTGCCGAACAACTCTACGCAATCCGCCCGTATTCGGCCCACGTGCCGCGCGCCGTCACAGCGTTTGTGGCGCACCTGCGGGAAGCGCTGGCGCCCGGGTTTTCGGTGGAGCGCTGAGCGCCGGCGCCGCACAGGCGCTTAGCCCAGCATGCGCGCGAGAGCTTCCTGGTATTTGGCCGAGGTTTTTTCGATCACTTCCTTGGGCAGGCGCGGCGCGGGCGGCGTCTTGTCCCAGGGCTTGCCGCTGACCTTGGCGGTTTCCAGCCAGTCGCGCAAAAACTGCTTGTCGTAGCTCGGTGGGTTCTCGCCCACCACGTAGCTCTCCAGCGGCCAGTAGCGCGAGCTGTCGGGTGTCAGCACCTCATCCATCAGCACCAGCTTGCCGGCCTTGTCCAGGCCAAATTCAAACTTGGTGTCGGCAATGATGATGCCTTTCTTCAACGCAATCTCGGCCGCTGCCTTGTAAAGCGCGATGGAGATGTCCCGAATTTGTGCCGCCAGGTCGGGGCCGATCATGGCCACGGTTTGCTCGAAGGTGATGTTTTCGTCGTGCTCACCCATTTCGGCCTTGGCAGCCGGGGTGTAAATGGGTTCGGGCAACTTGGACGCGTTTTGCAGGCCCGCGGGCAGCTTCACGCCACACACGGCCTGGTTGTCCTGGTATTCCTTCCAACCGCTGCCGGCCAAGTAGCCACGCACCACCGCTTCCACCGGAATGGGCTTCAGGCGCTGCACCAGCATGGAACGGCCCGTGACCTGCGCCACTTCGGCCGTCGAGACCACGCTCTCGGGCGCGTCGCCGGTGAGGTGGATCGGGCAGATGTTCAGGCCTTTGGGGCCGAGCTGATCAAACCAGAACAGGCTGAGCTGCGTGAGCAGCTGGCCCTTGCCGGGAATGGGCTCGCCCATGATCACATCAAACGCGCTGATGCGGTCGGAAGCCACCATCAAGATGCGGTCGTCGCCCACGGCGTAGTTGTCGCGCACCTTGCCGCGCGCGAGCAGGGGCAAAGACGTGAGAGCGGAGGTGTGCAGGGCAGAGGTCATGTTCGATGCGCGGTGGAAAGCGCCAGGAAAAAAACGCCAAGGAACAGCGCCGCGATACAGCGCCAAGAAAAAAGCCCGCTGAACAGTCAACGGGCTTTGAACCATTCCTACGGATTATCGCAAGAAGCGCGGGCACCGAATTTCAAGGCTCGGCGCCCAAGGCTGGCGTCTTATTTCACCAGCTGAGCCAGCTCGCCCTTGGCGTAGCGGGCGGCCATCACGCTCAGGTTGTCGCCCTTGATCTTGGCGCCCTGGCCTTCGCAGCCGAATTCCAAGTAACGCGCCTTGCACACCGCTTTGGCGGCTTCGCGGGCCGGCTTGAGCCATTCGCGGGCGTCAAATTTCTCAGGGTTTTCCGCCAGAAACTTGCGCACTGCGCCGGTCATTGCCATGCGGATGTCGGTGTCGATGTTGATCTTGCGCACGCCGTGCTTGATGGCTTCCTGGATCTCTTCCACCGGCACCCCGTAGGTCTGCTT
This sequence comes from Hydrogenophaga sp., assembly GCF_965657535.1. Taxonomy (GTDB): domain Bacteria; phylum Pseudomonadota; class Gammaproteobacteria; order Burkholderiales; family Burkholderiaceae_C; genus Hydrogenophaga. The sequence goes on from NZ_CBFHOP010000007.1 coordinate 271,847, forward strand.
CATCTTGCCGCCGTACTGGTTGATGATGTCCAGGAGGTCTTGCGGCACGCTGGAAGAGCCGTGCATCACCAGGTGGGTATTGGGGATGCGGGCGTGGATTTCCTTCACGCGGCTGATGGCCAGAATGTCACCCGTGGGCTTGCGGCTGAACTTGTAGGCACCGTGGCTGGTGCCAATGGCGATGGCCAGCGCGTCGAGCTGGGTGGCCTTCACAAACGTGGCGGCTTCTTCGGGGTCGGTCAGCATCTGGCTGTGGTCGAGTTTGCCCTCGGCGCCAATGCCGTCTTCTTCACCAGCTTCACCGGTTTCCAGGTTGCCCAGGCAGCCCAGTTCGCCTTCCACGGTCACACCATATTGGTGCGCCATGTCAACCACCTTGCGGGTCACGTCCACGTTGTAGTCAAAGCTGGCGGGGGTCTTGCCGTCTTCCATCAGCGAACCGTCCATCATGACCGAGCCAAATCCCAGGTCGATCGCGCCCTGGCACACCTTGACGCTGGTGCCGTGGTCCTGGTGCATCACCAGCGGGATGTGTGGATACATTTCGGCCGCAGCCTGGATCAGGTGCTTGATGAAAGGCTCTCCGGCGTATTTGCGGGCACCCGCACTCGCCTGCAAGATGACCGGTGCACCCACCTCGTCGGCCGCGGCCATGACGGCCTGCACCTGTTCGAGGTTGTTGACGTTGAAAGCTGGAATGCCGTAACCGTTCGCCGCAGCGTGGTCGAGCAGTTCGCGCATGGAAACGAGCGCCATGAAAATTCCCCTAAAGCAGTTGGTAACCAGGTTGTAACTCGCTCGAATTTTAGCGCTCGGGTGCTTGCACCCGGATGACATGGGCTGCGGCCATGCAAAATTCGCCCAGATCAACACCGCTCCCGCCTACCCACCCACCAACGGGCCACTCCTGCGCTCGCGCAACCACATGAACCCGCTGGACATCGAACTGTTTCTGCTGCTCAACGCCTCGGCCGACTCATCGACCTGGTTGCTGGCGGCTGCTCGCGTGGTCAGCCAGCACCTGTCTACCGTGGCTCTGCTGGCGTTGCTGCCATTGGCCTTCTTTGGGCGGCGCGCTCGCTGGCAGGTGTGCGGCGTGTTGCTGGCCATGGCGCTGGCCTGGCTGGCCGCGCGCGGCATGCGCGAAACCATTCCGTCTGTGCGGCCGTTTGTGATGGGGTTGGGCCACCAGGGCATGCCGCACTCGGCCAGTACGGGTTTTCCCAGCATGCACGCCACCATGGCCGCAGCCTGGGCGGGCGGGCTGTGCTGGTTTGCGGCGCCCCGCTGGCGCTGGGCCTGGGTGGCCGTGGCGGTGCCCGTGGCGGTGGGCATTGCCTGGAGCCGGGTCTACCTGGGCCTGCATTTTCCGTCAGACATGGGCACGGGTTTGCTGCTGGGTGCGGTCAGCGGCTGGTTGGCGCTGACCCTGAGCGATCGCCTGGGCCTGGCTCGGCGTTTCCTGGCCACGCCAGACCCATTGAAGGCCCACTGAGTAAGGGCGCGCCCCTCCTTCGGGTAGACGCACCGCTAACCGGGCGGCAACCGCTCAGGAGGCGCGGCAGATCTTCAAGGTGTTGGTGCCGCCAGGGGAGCCCATGGGTTCACCCACGGTGATGGCGTACACGTCGCCGCTGTTCACAATGCCGCGGGTTTTCAAGTGCGCTTCTGCGTCGGCCAAGGCCGTGTCGCGGTCGGCGCTGGTGTCCATGAGCAGCGGGCGCACGTTGCGGTAGAGCGTCATCTTGCGCTGCGCGGTGAGGCTCGACGTCACAGCGTAGATTGGCATGCGCACGTTGTGCCGACTCATCCACAGCGCGGTGGAACCCGATTCGGTCAGCGCCACGATGGCCTTGGCGCCCAGGTGGTGGGCGGTGAAGAGCGCGCCCATGGCAATGGACTGGTCGATGCGTTTGAAGGTCTTGCCTTTGAAGTCGGCGCTGAGCTCGGCGTATTCGGCTTTCTCGGCTTCCTGGCAGATGTTGGCCATTTCCTTGACCGTCTCCAGCGGGTACTTGCCGGCGGCGGTTTCGGCGCTCAGCATCACGGCGTCGGTACCGTCGAGCACGGCGTTGGCCACGTCGCTCACCTCGGCACGGGTGGGCACCGGGTTCACGATCATCGACTCCATCATCTGCGTCGCGGTGATCACCACCTTGTCCATCTCGCGCGCCATTTTGATCATGTGCTTCTGCAGCCCCGGTACTGCGGCGTTGCCCACTTCCACGGCCAGGTCGCCGCGGGCGACCATGATGCCGTCGGACACCTTCAAGATGTTGGCCAGCTCGGGAATGGCTTCGGCGCGCTCGATCTTCGCGATCAGCGCAGGCTTGTGGCCCATGGATTCACCCGCCACATTGCACAGCTGGCGGGCCAGCTCCATGTCGGTCGCGTTTTTTGGAAAGCTCACCGCCACATAGTCGGCCTTCAGGCTCATGGCGGTCTTGATGTCGTCCATGTCCTTGGCGGTCAGCGCGGGTGCGGTCAGGCCGCCACCCTGCTTGTTGATGCCCTTGTTGTTGGACAACTCACCGCCCAGCTTGACGGTGGTGTGCACGGCCGGGCCCACCACTTTGTCCACGGTCATCACGATCAGGCCGTCGTTGAGCAACAGGGTGTCGCCCGCCTTCACATCCCGCGGCAGCTCTTTGTAGTCCAGGCCCACGCCGTGGATGTCACCCAGTTCGGTGCGTGAAGCGTCCAGCACAAAAGGCATGCCCGGCTCCAGCATCACCTTGCCTTCGGCGAACTTGCCGACCCGGATCTTGGGGCCCTGCAAGTCGGCCATGATGCCGACCTCGCGCCCGGCGCGTTGCGCAGCTTCGCGCACCATGGTGGCGCGGTCAATGTGGTCTTGCGCCTTGCCGTGCGAGAAATTGAGCCGCACCACGTTCACCCCGGCGCGGATCATGGCCTCCAGCAAAGCAGGGTCGCTCGAAGCGGGGCCCAGGGTGGCGACGATTTTGGTGGCGCGTTGCGGCATGTAAGCTGTCTCCTGAATGGATGGGAACGGGTAAGTTTGTAATTTGGTTTCAATTATCCGTGAAACCAGTTACCACGAGGTTACAGCTTCGCGTCAACTCACTTGGCGGTGTTGAACACGGACAATAAAGTCAGTCTAGGAACAAAAAAGTGAACCGCCTACATGGTCCGCCCAAGAAGAGCAAGTTTCTGCGTCATGAAGGTTTGAAAGGTTTGCGGCCTTACATTCGGGCTGTTTGTGCAGTTGGTGCTGCTGCCCATGATGGCTATTCGCGGCTGGGATTCCTACCTCCGGGAGGTACTCAAGGTACTGGCGGTTCATCGGAATGCTCCCAGCCCGGTTTGACCTTCATTCCATCACTTCGCTTTTTGCAGGCTCTCCTTCAAAACGATTCAACTGTCAATTCTCTGAAGGGCAGTTTTCCCGATCTCTCATCGGTCACGCGTTCACCAGCTCAAGTGGGCTCCACTTGAGCTGGTCAAAGGCTTTGCCTTTGGCCAGCACCGCCCATACAGTTCGTGCCATTTTGTTGGCCAGCGCTACCACCACCGCGTTGTAGTGCCGCCGCTCCAGCAGTTTTTCGATCCAGTTCGATCTCTTGGATCTGGCGATCACTGCTCTGGCTCCCGCTATCAGCAGAGTCCGGAGGTAGGT
>NZ_CBFHOP010000008.1:0-272923 GCF_965657535.1 Hydrogenophaga sp.
CTCCTTGGACAGCCACTTCTTCCTGTCGGCCTGTTTGAGCACTTCGTTGAAGAAGACCACCACCGCCTTGTGTTCGATCAGGCGCTCGCGGTTCTTGCTGAACACCGTGGGCACCCAGGTCGCATCGTCCATCGACAGCCCAATGAACCATCGAAACAGCAGGTTGTATTGCGTTTGCTCCATCAACTGCCTCTCGGAGCGGATGGAGTACAGCACCTGCAGCAGCATGGCGCGCAACAGCTTCTCGGGCGCGGTGCTGGGACGTCCGCCCTTGATGTCGTCTTCATACATCCGGGCGAACAACTCGCCCATCTCGGCCAGCGCCTTGTTGACCATCGTGCGGATGACACGCAACGGGTGATTCATCGGCACGAAATCGTCGAGCTTCTTGAGGGTGAACAGGCCTTCGGTGTAGGTGTCAGCGCCGCGCATGAGATGGTCGTTTCGAGGTAACGGGATACGCCGTTACTGTGCCACGACGTGCCTCTCAGGGCGACTTGCAAACGAAGTATTTCAGCAGCCTGCTAAGGGCGCGTCACCCCCCTGAGGGGAGCGGCACTGGCCGTCTGGCAAAGCCAGCCCGGCGGTGCCCTGGGCGGGAACGCTGCGCTCCGGACAGGTTTCAGGCTCCAGTCGAAGTGGCGTACTTCAAAGCTGGATGCGCGCCGCCAGCGCCTGCAGCTCCGCCAGCGGCGGGTCTTTGCGGGGCCATTCCAGGCCCACGCCGTCGTTGGCGTGGCGGGGCAATACGTGCACATGCACGTGGGGCACGGTTTGCCAGCCGTCGGGTTGGTTGGTTTGCAGCAGCGTCATGCCGCTGGGTTCAAACGCGGCCTGCACCGCTTTGGCCACCCGGGTGGCGATGGCAAACAGGTGCCCGGCCTCGGTTTCGCTCAGCTCCATCACCGTTGCCACCTGGCGCTTGGTGGCCACCAGCACGTGGCCTGGGTTCACCTGGCCAGCGTCCATAAAGGCGATGACCTGTTCATCTTCAAACACGATGGCGGCGGGGATTTCGCGGCGGACAATGCGGGTAAAGACGGTATCGGTCATGATGGAAAACGGTCTAGAAAAGCCCAAAAGGCCATTCTGCCCTGAACTTTTCCCCTCCGGACAACCTCCACCTTCTCCATGAAACGCCTGTTCCTTGCAGCTGTTGTTGCCCTGGGCCTGCTCGCCGGCTGTGCCACGCTGGACGAGCGCCAACGCGAATGGATTTTTCAGCCGTCCGACCGCAGCTGGTCGCGCGGCGCCGAAGCGGCCGAAGGCATGGCCGACGTCTGGATCGACTTCCAGTCCAAAGAAACCGGTCAGCCCGTCAAACTGCACGGCCTGTGGGTACCCCACGCAAGCTTCGATGCCCGTGCCGACGCGCCCGTGTTGCTCTATCTGCACGGCGCTCGATGGAACGTGACTGGCTCGGCTTTTCGCATGCGCCGCATGCAAGAGCTGGGCTTTTCGGTGCTGGGTGTGGACTACCGGGGCTTTGGCAAGAGCACGAACGAACTGCCCTCGGAAACGCTGGCCGCAGAAGATGCGCGCGCCGCCTGGGACTGGCTGGGCCAGCAGTACCCGGGGCGCCCGCGCTACATCTTTGGCCATTCACTGGGCGGTGCCATCGCCATTGAACTGGCCGCGCAGGTGAGCGACGAAGCGGGCACCCTGGTCGAAGGCACGTTCACTTCCATCCCCGATGTGGTGAGCACCTTCAAATGGGGCTGGCTGCCTGTGTCGCCGCTGATCACCCAGCGCTTTGAAGCCGTGAAGCGGGTGCCCGACATTGGCTCGCCGCTGCTGGTGGTGCACGGCGGGCAAGACCGTTTGATCAGCCCCGACCTGGGCCGCCGCCTGTATGACGCCGCCACCGGGCCGAAGGCGTTTGTGCTGGTGGAAGGCGGCTCGCACCACAACACCAATTCAGTGGGCCAGGCCCAGTACCGGGTGGCGCTGGCCGAGCTGTTTGGGCTGGAATAGAACACCCCCCGCGCCGCTTCGCGTCACCCCCCAAAGGGCGGCACTGGCCGTCCGGCAAAGCCGGCCCGGCGGTGCCCTGGGTTGGATCATTTCATGCGTTGGGGGTGGCGCTGCGGCAACCCGCCCGCCCAGGGCGCTTCTGCTACCCTCGACCGAATGCCTTCCAAGTCCTCCCCGATGGCCCCCGGCCTGATTGTTCTGACGCTGTCGCTGCTGCTGGGTCTGCAGCCGATTGCCACCGACCTGTACCTGCCCGCTCTGCCCGCGCTGACCGACGGTTTCGGTGCGCCCATGGCGCAGGCGCAACTCACGCTGACCGCCCTGCTGCTCTCGTTTGGCCTCTCTCAATTGGTGTGGGGCCCGCTGTCTGACCGCTTTGGCCGCCGTCCCATTTTGTTGCTGGGCATGGGCGCGTTTGTGGCGGCGTCCATCGGCAGCAGCTTTTCGCCGTCCATGGAACACCTGATTGCCTGGCGCGCGCTGCAGGGCATGGCCATGGGCGCTGGCGTCATGTGCGCGCGCGCCATCGTGCGCGACCTGTATGCGCCCACCGAAGGCGCCCGCATCATGTCCAAAGGGCTCACCGGCCTGGGCGTGATCGCCTGCGCCAGTGCGCCGCTGGGCGGGCTGCTGTCCGACCTGTTTGGCTGGCGCACCGCACTGCTGGCGCTGGCGGTGTTTGGCGCGGTCACGCTGGCGCTGCTGGTGTGGCGTTTTGAAGAAACCCTGCAGCAAAAGAACCCGCGTGCGCTGCAGCCGCTCACGCTGCTGCGCACCTGGGCTCACATCGCGCGGCACCCCACTTTCATCGCGTTTGCGTTGCTGGCCACCACGTCTTACGGCGGCCTGTTCACGTTCCTGGCAGCCTCTTCGTTTGTGTTCATCCAGGTACTGGGCCTGAGCAAAACCAGTTATGGCCTGGTCATGATGTCGATGTCGCTCAGCTACATCCTGGGCACACTGGCCTGCCGCCGCCTGCTGCTGCGCTTTGGCGTGCGCCGCACCGTGGCCATTGCGGGCGCGTTCACGCTCACTGGGGGCACCGCCATGGGGGTCATGGCGCTCATGGGCGTGCAAAACCTGTGGGCCATCATGGTGCCGTTTTACCTGTTCATGATGGGCCACGGTGTGCACCAGCCTTGCGGCCAGAGCGGTGCGGTAAGCCCATTCCCGCAGGCTGCCGGCGCAGCCTCGGCGCTGAGCGGTTTTCTGATGATGCTGGCCGCCTTTTTCATGGGCGGCTGGCTGGGCAAGAGCCTGGCCACCATTGGCGAGGGCAGCGCCAGTGTGCTGCCACTCACCAACGGCATCTGGTTCTGGAGCGTGCTGATTGCCGCCACCGCCTGGACGCTGGTGCAACGGCACGGCGAAGGAAACAAGCTCCCCCCTGCGCCGCTCCGCGACGCCCCCCCGCCGGGGGACCACGCAAGTGGCCCGGCAAAGCCGGTTCCACCGCGTGCACAGGAAGCCGACGAAGCATCGCCCCCCCTGCAAGAAGCCTCGCGCCCGAACGTATGAGCCTGCGGTCTTCGCCTGTTCGTTGTATCGCCCTGGCCGGGCCCACCGCCAGCGGCAAAAGTGCGGCGTCGCTGGCCATTGCGCAGCGCTGGCCGGTGGAAATCATCAGCGTCGATTCGGCGCTGGTGTACCGCGGCATGGACATTGGCACCGCCAAGCCCACCCCCGCCGAGCTGGCGCAAGCGCCGCACCACCTGATCGACATACGCGACCCGCTACAGGCCTACAGCGCGGCCGAGTTTGTGACCGATGCCACCCGGCTCATGGGCGAAATTCAGGCGCGCGGGCGCACACCGCTGCTGGTGGGCGGCACCATGCTGTATTTCAAGGCGCTCATGCAAGGCATTGACGACATGCCCCGCGCCGACGCCGCCGTGCGCGAGCGCATCGAAGCCCGCGCCAAGGCCTTGGGCTGGCCCGCGTTGCACGCCGAACTGGCCCGGGTGGACCCCACCACCGCCGCGCGGCTGTCGCCCAACGACTCGCAGCGCATCCAGCGTGCGCTGGAAGTGTTTGAAGTATCGGGCCAACCCATTTCGGCTTTGCAGACCCGCCAGGACGCCACGCACAGCAACCCGCTGCCGCCCGGCGCCTTGCTGTCCCTGGAGCCACTCGACCGCACCTGGCTGCACACCCGCATTGCCCAGCGCTTTGACGCCATGCTGGCCGCCGGCTTTCTGGACGAAGTGCGCCAGCTGCGTGCCCGTGGCGACCTGCACCCCGACCTGCCTTCCATGCGCTGCGTGGGCTACCGCCAAGCCTGGGAAGCGCTGGACGCCGCCGACAACGCGCCCAGCCCGGGCCAGCTGGCCGAACTGCGCGACCGCGGTATTTTCGCCACCCGCCAGCTCGCCAAACGCCAGATCACCTGGCTGCGCGCCATGCCCGAGCGCCAGGTAATCGCCTGCGATGCGCCCGATGCGCTGGAACAGGTGCTGCTGCGCGTGCAGGCGCTGCTCGGTGCGCCAGCATGAGCCTGGACATACGCGACCTGAGCAAGCGCTACGGCAACACCCCGGTGTTCAGCCACATCAACCTGCGCGTGGCACCCGGTGAATTTGTGGCCATCGTGGGCGAATCGGGCGTGGGCAAGTCCAGCCTGCTCAACTGCATGGCGGCGCTGGACGACTGGAGCAGCGGCACCATCACCCACGATGGCGTGGACCTGGGCACGCTGAACGAAACCCAGCGCGCCCACTGGCGGCGCGAAAAGCTGGGCTTTGTGTTTCAGGCCTTTCATGTGCTGCCGCACCTGGACGTGGCGCAAAACGTGGGCCTGCCGCTGCTGCTGCTGAAGCGGCCCGACACCGCCCGCGTGGCGCAGATGCTGGACGCCGTGGGCCTGGGCGCGCTGGGCGCGCGCTTGCCGGCCCAGCTGTCTGGCGGGCAACTGCAACGCGTGGCCATTGCCCGCGCACTGGTGCACCGCCCGAGCCTTCTGCTGGCCGACGAACCCACCGGCAACCTCGACCCCACGACCGCCGCCCAGGTGATGGATGTTCTGCAGCAACAGGCCGCTCAAACCGGCGCAGCGCTGGTGCTGGTGACGCACTCCGAAGCGGCTGCCGCGCGGGCCCAGCGCCAGCTGCGGCTGAGCGCAACCGGCTGCCACTGACCTCGTCAGCGCTGCACGCGCAGGCCTAAAAACAGCCACCGCCCCTTGCGTCGGGCGGGTGACGTGTGCACGCACTGAGCGCGTCCGAACACGCCAGACCACAGCACCTCTGCACGCCACGAGACCGGCCTTCACCCCACATAAATCAATTTGATGTATGTACCTTTATTACAATGCAATCCTTTGCACCATATGGGTTTTCCCTGCGTGTTGTAGCCATATCAAAAATCGAGTTACGTACTTGGTACATCCATTAATTCAAGGGTTTACACCAAGCGCAAACGTTTGCACTGATGATCGAATAACGCCACTTTCTTGCTGTCCATCTTCAGTCAAACTGAAATTTGATGACACGAAAGCTTCCTCACATTCCATCATCCTCGGAGCAAATTCATGCAAAACGTCTTCAAACTGGCCGCTGTGGCCGCCCTGTGTGCCTCGGCTGCGGCTGCCCACGCCCAACTGGCCTTGGACGCCAATCTGGAACTGGACACCACTTACACCAACAAGATTGACGCACCCGCCACCAACGCCCGCGACAGCGACCTGTCGCTGGGTGGCCGCGTGGAATTCAACGTGGGTGCCAAGGCCACCAACGGCGACGCTTTTGTGGCTGCTCGCGCCAGCTTGCTGCTCAAGAAAGACGGCAACACCGGCGTGGACGACCTGTGGGTGCAAGCCGGCAATGCCACCGCCGACGTGAAGCTGGGCCGCTTTGAAGCCATGGACTTGTTCCCTGTGGGCAAAGACACCGTGCTGGAATACGCGGAGGGCTACACCCCTTACCAAGCCAACACCCTGCGCGGCCGCAAGGGCAGCGACGTGTTTCACGGTGCTCTGGGCCTGAACGCCGCCCCTGGCCTGCGCGTGGAACTGGGTCTGGTGTTCAGCAAAGAGACCGACCAGGCCAAGGGCATTCGCCCCGCCGTGATGTACGCCGCCGGCCCACTGACGCTGCGCGCCGGTCTGGAATCGGTCAAGGTGGTGGGTTCCACCGCTGGCTCCGAAACGGGCCTGGGCCTGTCGGCCGGCTACCAGCTGAACAAAGACACCAGCATCAACGTCAACTTTGCCAAAAAGGAAGACGACAAGACCTTCGGCCTGAACGCCATCATCGGCGCTGCCGGCATCGGCTTGGTGTCTGGCAAGGGCGCCACCGCAGCCCAGAAGGCCACCACCGTGTACGCCGCTTACACGCTGCCGCTGATGGGCGTGAAAGGCGCCAGCATCACCCCAGCCCTGAGCTTTGCCAAGGGCGGCACGGGCACCAAGGGCCAGACCGCTGCCCGCGTGCGCATCAACTACGCGTTCTGATTGCTGTCACCAGGCGGGTCGCCCTTTGAAACAGGGCGCCTCCGCCGTTTCTCCCAGGTTTTTCATGTTGCCCGGTATCGCAAGGTACCGGGCTTTTTTTCGCCTGCGCGCCGGGCGCATGCCTGCTCAACACAACGGGCTTTGCAGGATGGAATAATGGTCCGATGCAGCGCACAAAACCCGTAAAAAAAGCCACCACGCCGCCCCATGAGGCTGCTGCGGCACCCGCCGAAGGCCGCCGCCGAATGCAGATGACCGACATCGCCCGCCTGGCGGGCGTTTCCACATCCACGGTTTCACGCGCACTCAGTGGCAGCCCCCTCATTCCCGAGGCCACGCGCACCCGCATCACCGAGTTGGCGCGCTCGCTGAACTACCGCGTCAACGTGGGTGCCGCCAACCTGCGCAAGCGCGACGTGCAGTCGATTGGCGTGGTGATTCTGGGTGACAGCATGCAGGCCATTTCGGACCCTTTTTTGCTGAGTGTGGTGGGCACGGTGGCCGACGCGCTGGACGAGCGCGGCATGAGCCTGCTGCTCTCGCGCATGAAAGAAGGCGCACCCCAACAGCTCGCCGCCATCGTGGACAGCGGGCAGGTGGCCGGGTTGGTGGTGATTGGCCAGCTGACCTGGCACGAGCGGCTGAACCAGCTGGCCAAAATGGACGTCCCCATGGCCGTGTGGGGCGCCAACCTGCCCGACGCCATTTACCCCACCGTGGGCAGCGACAACCTGCAGGGCGGCTACCTGGCTACCCGACACCTGATTGCGCGGGGGTGCCGCCACATTGCGTTTTTTGGTGACGTGAACCACCCCGAAGCCGGCCTGCGTTACCAGGGTTATCTGAAAGCCCTGCAAGAGGCCGGGCTCACGCCCGACCCCCGGCTGCACCAGTCTTTTTTGTTCAGCGACTCCCGCATCCGGGCGGTGATCGACCAGTGGCTTGACCAGCAGTTGGAATTCGACGCCATTTTTGCCAGCAGCGATGTGTGCGCGGTGTCCATCATGGGCGCCCTGAGCGAGCGCGGTATCGCCGTGCCCTCGCGGGTCAAGCTGGTGGGCTACGACGACATTGCGTTGGCCGAGCACGTCCACCCGTCCCTCACGTCGGTGCGCCAGCCCTATGCACTGGCCGGACGCGCCCTGGTGGACCTGCTGTTTGAAGCCGTTGCCGGCCAGCCGCGCCGCAACGTGGTGCTGCCCACCGAGCTGATCGAGCGCGAAAGCAGCCGCTGAGCCGCCACTGAACAGCTTGCCCACGCAGCCAGCGGCTGCTGTGCGCGCCACAACGGTGCGAAATTTCGTTCGCGTTACGTTTCCCTGGGTAGGTGAAAACCCCATCATGCAATCGTTTGCATCAATGCTCCAATTCATCCACTGCCCCACTGCGCAACAGACGCCTGGCAGTTCAACAGACCAACCCACACCCAAGAGGCAAACGAATGAAACGAAACGCTACCGCCCTGATCGCCAAGGCTGCGGCCCTGGCCTTGACCGCACCACTGTGGATCGCTGGCGCCCAAGCCGCCACCATCACCATCTCCTGCGGCTCGGTGGGCCAGGACTTTGAGTTCTGCAAGCAAACCACGTCCGAGTGGGCCAAGAAGACCGGCCACGAAGTCAAGCTGTTCACCATCCCCAACAGCACCACGGACATCCTGGCGCTGTTTCGCCAGATGTTTGCCGCCAAGTCGACCGACCTGGACGTGATCAACGTGGACGTGGTGTGGCCTGGCGTGATCAAAGACCACCTGCTGGACCTGAAGCCCTACACCAAAGGCATTGAAAAGGAACACTTCCCTGCCATCGTGGCCAACAACACCGTGGACGGCAAGTTGCTGGCCATGCCCTGGTTCACCGACGCGGGTCTGCTGTTCTACCGCAAGGATCTGGTTGAAAAATACGGTGCCAAAGCCCCCACCACCTGGGACGAACTGGCCGCCACGGCCAAGAAAATCCAAGACGGCGAGCGCGCCGCCGGCAACCGCGACTTCCAGGGTTTCGTGTTTCAGGCCAAGGCCTACGAAGGCCTGACCTGTGACGCCGTGGAGTGGATCCACAGCTTTGGCGGCGGCAACATCGTCAACGACAAGGGCGAGGTCACCGTCAACAACCCCAACGCCGTGGCCGCACTCAAGACCGCCGCGTCTTGGATCGGCACCATCGCGCCCCAGGGCGTGCTGAACTACGCCGAAGAAGAAGCCCGCGGCGTGTTCCAGAACGGCAACGCCGCCTTCATGCGCAACTGGCCTTACGCCTGGTCGCTGGGCAACGCCAAAGACTCCAAGATCTCCGGCAAGATCGGTGTGTCGGCCCTGCCCAAGGGCGGTGCCAATGGCCAGAACGCCGCCACGCTGGGTGGCTGGCAACTGGCTGTGAGCAAGTACTCCAAGAACCAGGCGGCCGCCGCCGATCTGGTGATGTACATGACCAGCCCCGACGTGCAGAAAATGCGCGCCATCAAAGGCTCGTACAACCCAACCATTGCCGCCCTGTACCAGGACAAAGACGTGTTGGCCGCCAACCCCTTCTTTGGCAGCCTGTACAGCGTATTCACCAGCGCCGTGCCGCGTCCAGCCACCGCCACCGGCGCGAAATACCCTGAGGTGAGCTCGGCGTTCTGGAACGCTACGCACGACGTGCTGTCGGGCAAGTCCACGGCCGAAGACAGCCTCAAGCGCCTGGAAGGCCGTCTGAACCAGGTCAAGCGCGGCAAGTGGTGATCTGACCCCTGGGTCACACAAGGCCCGGGGCTTGCCGCCCCGGGCCCCTTCCCTCGGTCTGAACCGGAGACACACCGATCATGAACAACAAGACGCGCACCGCCTGGACCTTCATGGCCCCGATGCTGCTGGTGCTGGTACTGGTGGCCCTGTGGCCGCTGGGTCGCACCATCTGGTTCAGCTTCACCGACGCCAACATCAATGACCTCTCGGTTACCCAGTTCGTCGGATTTGAAAACTACTTTGGCGAATACGGGCTGTTCGCCAACCCCAACAACACCGACGGCTTTTTTGCCAGCGACTGGGGCGTGTCCATTCTCAACACGCTGAAGTTCTCCATCGTCTCGGTCACACTCGAAACCCTGTTGGGTCTGGGCGTGGCGATGCTGCTGAACCAGAACTTCAAAGGCCGCACGTTTGTGCGCACCGCTGTGCTGGTGCCCTGGGCGATACCCACCATCGTGTCGGCCAAGATGTGGGGCTGGATGCTGCACGACCAGTTTGGTGTGATCAACCAGTGGCTGGTGGACGCCAGCATCATCACCGACAAGATCGCCTGGACCGCGCAGCCCGAGTACGCGCTGTGGACGGTGGTGGCGGTGGACGTGTGGAAGACCACACCGTTCATGGCGCTGCTGATCCTGGCCGCGCTGCAGACCCTGCCCAAAGACTGCTACGAGGCCGCCGAGGTGGACGGCGTGCACCCGCTGCGCGTGTTCTGGAAGGTGACCCTGCCGCTCATCAAACCCGCGCTGATGGTGGCCGTGATCTTCCGCCTGCTCGACGCGCTGCGCGTGTTCGACCTGATTTACGTGCTGACCTCCAACAACAACAGCACCATTTCCATGTCCGGTTTCGTGCGGCGCGAAATGATCGACAACGGCTACATGGGCTACGGCTCGGCCGCGTCCACCGCGCTGTTCCTCATCATTGGCCTTTGCACGGTGGCCGCCATCAAGCTCAGCCGCATGAAATTGGGAGAAGACTGATGCCCCCGCGTTCTTCACTTCGTGTCATCACTGCACCCCAAGGGGGCTATGGTCTCCTTTGGGGCGGCCCGGCAGGAGTCCAACCATGAAATCCGCTTGGTACGGGCGCGTGGCGCTCTATCTGGCCGCCGCGGTGGTGGTGGTCATTTCGGTGTTCCCGTTCATTTACGCGGTGTCGACATCGCTCAAAACCGGCTCGGCGCTGTTTGAATCAACGCTATGGCCCAACACGGTGACGCTGGACAATTACATCTCGCTGTTCACCCTGGCCGAACAACCCTTTGGCCGCCACATCCTGAACTCGATCATGGTGTCGGTGCTGGTGGTGTCGCTGTCGCTGTTCATTGGCGTCACCGCGTCCTACGCGCTGGGCCGCATCAACTTCAAGGGCCGGGGCCTGCTGCTCACCGCGGTACTGGCCGTGTCGATGTTTCCGCAGGTGGCGGTGCTGGCGGGCATGTTCGAGCTGATCCGTTTTCTGGGCCTGTACAACAAGGCCATTGGCCTGGTGCTGCCTTACATGATCTTCACCCTGCCCTTTACCGTGTGGGTGCTCACCACCTTCATGAAGCAGCTGCCAAAAGAACTGGAAGAGGCCGCCATCATGGACGGCTGCGGCCCCTGGCGCATCATCAAAGACGTGTTCATGCCGCTGCTGTGGCCCGCGCTGGTGTCCACCGGTCTGCTGGCCTTCATTGCGGCCTGGAACGAGTTCCTCTTTGCCCTCACCTTCGTGCTGGACAACAACGAACGCACCGTCCCGGTGTCGATTTCCTTGATTTCGGGCGCCAGCAAATACGACATTCCCTGGGGCAACATCATGGCCGCTTCGGTGCTGGTGACCATCCCCTTGCTCGGCCTGGTGCTGGCGTTCCAGAAAAAGATCGTCTCGGGCCTCACGGCCGGCGCGGTGAAGGGCTGAACACGGCGTGACCGAGCTGGCCCAAATACTGCATCTACCTTTTGAATCCACCCCTCAAGACCCCAACCCCATGACACCAAAAGCACCCAACAACGGCTGGTGGCGCGGCGGCGTGATCTACCAGATCTACCCGCGCTCGTACCAGGACAGCAACGGCGACGGCATTGGCGACCTGCCTGGCATCACCCAGCGGCTGGAACACATTGCAGCACTCGGTGCCGACGGCATCTGGCTCTCGCCCTTCTTCAAAAGCCCCATGAAGGACTTCGGCTACGACGTCAGCGACTACTGCGATGTCGACCCGATGTTTGGCACGCTGGACGACTTCAAGGCGCTCGTGCAACGCGCCCACGCCCTCGGCCTCAAGGTGATGATCGACCAGGTGCTCTCGCACACCAGCGACCAGCACCCCTGGTTTGCCGAGAGCCGCGCCACCCGCCACAACCCCAAAGCCGACTGGTACGTGTGGGCCAACGCCCAGGACGACGGCACACCGCCCAACAACTGGCTGAGCATTTTTGGCGGCAGCGCCTGGCAGTGGGACACGCGACGCTGCCAGTACTACCTGCACAACTTCCTGACCAGCCAGCCCGACCTGAACTTCCACAACCCCGCCGTGCAGGATGCGCTGCTGAACACGGTGAAATTCTGGCTCGACCTGGGGGTGGACGGCTACCGCCTGGACACCGCCAACTTCTACTTCCACGACGCCGAATTGCGCAGCAACCCCGGCCGTGGCGCGCCCGATCCGGACAAGCCCGACCCGGCCGTGAACCCCTTCAACCCCTATGGCTGGCAGTGGCACCAGTACGACAAAAGCCGGCCGGAAAACCTGGTATTCATGCAGCGCCTGCGTGCCCTGCTCGACCAGTACCCCGACACCACCATGGTGGGAGAAATTGGCGACGACGACGGCCTGGCCCGGGTGGCCGAATACACCGCCGGGGGCGACAAGCTGCACATGGCCTACTGCTTTGACTTGCTGGGCGAGCAGCACAGCACCGCGTTTTTACACGGCACACTGGAGCGCTTCAACACCGTGGTAGGCGACGGCTGGCCCTGCTGGGCGCTGTCCAACCACGACTGCGAGCGCTCCGCCTCGCGCTGGGGCGGCACACCGCCCCAGCCGCAGCTGCTGCGCCTGGCCGCGGCCTTTCAGGCCAGCCTACGCGGTACGGTCTGCCTGTACCAAGGCGAAGAACTCGGTCTGCCCGAAGCGCAACTGGCGTTTGAAGACCTGCAAGACCCCTACGGCATCACCATGTGGCCCGAGTTCAAAGGCCGCGACGGCTGCCGCACACCCATGCCCTGGGTGGCCGCCGCGCCCCACGCCGGTTTCACCACCGCCAGCAAGCCCTGGCTGCCCGTTGCCGCCACCCACACCCCGCTGGCGGTAGACCAGCAAGCCGGGCACGCGGACAGCCTGCTGAGCTACTTCACGCAACTGCTGCACTGGCGCCGCCAGCAGCCTGCGCTGGTGCATGGCCGCATGGCCCTGCTGCCGCTGCACCCTCAGGTGCTGAGCATCGTGCGCGAAGAAGGCCCGCAGCGCCTGCTGTGCGTTTTCAACTTCAGCGACCAGGCCGCCAGCCTGGCCCTGCCGCCGGAATGGACCGGGGCCACCGCGCTGGCCGGCAGCGGCCTGACTGGCGCGCGGCTGGACGCCGGCACAGTCCATTTCGAGCCCTGGGGCGGTCTGTTTCTGCAGGCCTGAACCCACACCCCCCCAGACGGAGAAGCCCATGTCCCGGATCGATTTCAAAAACGTCTGCAAGCGCTACGCGCCTCAGTCCCCGCTCACCATCAACAACGCCAACCTCACGATCGAAAACGGTGAGTTCTGTGTGTTCGTTGGCCCATCGGGCTGCGGCAAGTCCACGCTGCTGCGCATGGTGGCCGGTCTGGAAGACATCAGCTCGGGCGACCTGTCCATCGGCGGTGAGCGCGTGAACGACCTGCCGCCCGCACGCCGGGGCGTGGCCATGGTGTTCCAGAGCTACGCGCTGTACCCGCACATGACGGTGCGCGACAACATGGGCTTTGGCCTGAAAGTGTTTGGCTCCAACGCGGCCGAGATCGACAAAAAGGTGCGCGAAGCGGCCGAGATTTTGCAGCTCACCCACTTGCTGGACCGCCTGCCCAAAGAGCTCTCGGGCGGCCAGCGCCAGCGCGTGGCCATTGGACGCGCCATTGTGAAAGAGCCGCGCGTGTTTCTGTTTGACGAACCGCTCTCCAACCTGGACGCCGCCCTGCGCGTGCAGACCCGCCTGGAAATCGCCAAGCTGCACCACGAAATTGGCACCGCCAGCATGATCTACGTGACGCACGACCAGGTCGAAGCCATGACCCTGGCCGACAAGATCGTGCTGCTGCGGGTCGGCGACGAGGTGCAGACCAAAGGCTCCATTGCCCAGATCGGCACCCCCATGGACCTGTACCACCGGCCCAACAGCCTGTTCGTGGCCGAATTCATTGGGTCACCCAAGATGAACATCTTGCCCGCCACCTTCCAGTCGGCAGACCAGGGCCGCGCCCACATCACCGTGGCAGGGCACGCCTTCGAGGTCGCCGTGCAGGCCGACCACCTGGCGGCCAACCAGCCGGTGAGCATGGGCCTGCGGCCCGAACACATGCGCCTGGCCGATGCCGACAACAGCCCCAACAGCTTGCCGGCCCGGGTGACCCACATTGAGAAACTGGGTGAAGCCTCGCTGCTGTACCTGGACCTCGGCGCCGCCACCCCCACCATCACCCTCAAGCTCGAAGGCACCACCACCCAGAAAACCGGCGACGCCATCCGCCTGCAAGTCAACGCCCAGGACCTGCACCTGTTTGACAGCGCTGGCGAGGCGCTCACGCGCACCGTATCCTTGCCCACTTGAGCCGCTGAATCGCCCATCCCATTCACCCACACCTTCAGGCGGGAGTTCCGGTCATGCTGACAACACAAGACCTTCACGCCATCCAGTCCGGGCACCACCCGGACCCTTACGACGCGCTGGGCATGCACACCGTGGGCGGCGCCCTCTGGGTGCATGCGTTTTTGCCGGGTGCGGCGCAGGTGGGCTTGATCGAACGCGCGAATGGGCGCCACCGGGGTGCGCTGCTGCGCGCACCCGGCACCGATGTTTTTTCGTTGAACCTCGGCGTTGAAACGGCACCCTTTGCCCACCAGTTTGAGGTGCAGTGGGCCGACGGCCACACCGCCCGCCTGGACGACCCGTTTGCCTTTGGCAAGGTGCTGGGCGAGCTGGACGTGTGGCTGCTGTCCGAAGGTACGCATCTGCGCCCCTACGAATGCCTGGGTGCCCACCCGCGCACGCTGGACGGTGTGGCCGGTGTGAGCTTCGCCGTGTGGGCGCCAAGCGCGGCCCGCGTGTCGGTGGTGGGCGGGTTCAACCAGTGGGACGGCCGGCGCCTGCCCATGCGCCTGCGCGGCGAGTGCGGTATCTGGGAAACTTTTGTGCCGGGCCTGGCTGCCGGCGAGCTGTACAAATTCGAGGTGGTGACCTCCGGCGGTGAGCGCCTGCTCAAAAGCGACCCCTATGCCTTTCGGTGCCAGCTCCGGCCCGACACCGCCAGCGTGGTACACGGCTTGCCCCCCGCACGGCCCATGGCCCCCGAGCGGGCCCGGGCCAACCGGATGGACCAACCCATCAGCGTCTACGAAGTGCACCTGGGCTCGTGGCGAAAGCAAGACGGCTGGCGCTGGCTGAACTACCGCGAGCTGGCCGACACGCTGGTGCCCTACGTGCGCGACATGGGCTTCACCCACATCGAATTGCTGCCGGTGTCAGAGCACCCGTTTGACGGCTCCTGGGGCTACCAGCCGGTGGGCCTGTACGCGCCCACGGCGCGCTTTGGCAGCCCGGAAGATTTCGACCACTTCGTGCAAGCCGCCCACGCCGCAGGCCTGGGCATCATCCTGGACTGGGTGCCCGCCCACTTCCCCACCGACAGCCACGGTCTGGCCCAGTTTGACGGCACGCACCTGTACGAACACGCCGACCCCAAAGAAGGTTTCCACCAGGACTGGAACACCCTCATTTACAACTACGGCCGGCGCGAGGTGCGCAACTACCTGATCGGCAATGCGCTGTACTGGCTGGAGCGTTTTGGCATTGACGGCCTGCGCGTGGACGCGGTGGCCTCCATGCTGTACCGCGACTACAGCCGCGCCGAGGGCGAATGGGTGCCCAACCGCTTCGGCGGCCGTGAAAACCTGGAAGCGATCGACTTCTTGCGCCGCCTGAACCACACCGTGGGCGTGGAGCGCGACGGTGCGCTGATGGTGGCGGAAGAGTCCACTTCGTTCCCCGGCGTGAGCCGCCCCCCCGGTGCCGACCTGCACAGCGGTGGCCTGGGCTTTCACTACAAATGGAACATGGGCTGGATGCACGACAGCCTGCACTATTTCGCCCGCGACCCGATCCACCGGCGGCACCACCACAACGAACTCACCTTCGGCCTGGTCTATGCGTTCAGCGAAAACTTCATGCTGCCGTTTTCGCACGACGAGGTGGTGCACGGCAAAGGCTCGCTGCTGCAGCGCATGCCCGGCGACGACTGGCAGCGCTTTGCTGGCCTGCGCACGCTGTATGGCTACATGTGGGCCTACCCCGGCAAAAAGCTGCTGTTCATGGGCTGCGAATTCGCACAGCCCACCGAATGGCAGGCCGACGGCCAGCTGCCCTGGCACCTGCTGAACGACCCGCGCCACGCCGGCATGCAGCGCCTGGTGCGCGACCTCAACCGCGTCTACCAGCACCACACGCCGCTGCACCAGCTCGACACCAGCCCGGCGGGCTTTGCCTGGATCGCGCACGACGACGCCGACCAGTCGGTGCTGTCGTGGCTGCGCCTGGACAGCGAAGGCCACCCCATCGCGGTGGTGTGCAACCTCACGCCGGTGCCGCGTCCGGGCTACCGCATCGGGCTGCCGCTCGCGGGCGCCTGGCAAGAAATCATCAACACCGACGCGGCTGTGTACGGGGGCAGCGGCCAGCACAGCGGTGTCGGCCATACCCAGGCCTGTGCGGCGCACGGTCACGCACAATCGGTGGTGCTGAACCTGCCGCCGCTGGCCTGCGTGATCCTGGCCCCGGTGCCGCCGGCCCCCCATGAAACGCCCTGAAAGCCCTGAACGCATGCATGCGCTTGGCGCCACCGTCACACCGCAAGGCGTGCATTTCGCCCTGGCGGCACCCCATGCGCAGGGTGTGGAGCTGTGCCTGTTTGACAGCGCTGGCCTGGCCTGTACCGCGCGCCACGCTCTGGCCGTGGACGCGCAAGGCCTCTGGCGCGGGTTTGTGCCCGGCCTGGCGGTCGGCGCGGTGTACGGCTACCGGGTACAAGGCCCCTGGAACCCGGCCGAGGGCCAGCGCTTCAACCCCGCCAAGCTGCTGCTGGACCCGTATGCCCGCGCGGTAATGGGCTGCTACGACGGTGACGATATCCACAACGGCCACCGCGCCGACGACCCCAGCCAACCCGACCCACGCGACAACGCCGCCACCGCGCTGAAGGCCCGTGTGCTGGCCGACCCACCGCCGCTGAACGCACCCCGCCCGCAGGTAAACCCGGCCCGGCGCGTGCTGTACGAGCTGCACCTCAAGGCCTTCACCGCGCTGCATCCCGGCGTGCCCGAGGCGCTGCGCGGCACCTACGCCGGGCTGGCGCACCCGGTGGCCATCGCCCACCTGAAGCGCCTGGGCATCACCACCGTGTGCCTCATGCCGCTGGCGCAGCGGGCCGACGAGCCGCGCCTGCTGCAGCTGGGCCTGAGCAACCACTGGGGCTACAACACCATCGGCTGGGCCGCGCCCGAAACCCGCTACGCCAGCGCCCCCGAGCGCGCCCGCGACGAATGCCGCGACCTGGTGGACGCGTTGCACGCAGCCGGCCTGGAGGTGGTGCTGGACGTGGTGTTCAACCACTCGGCCGAGTCGGATGAGGCCGGCCCCACGCTGTCGCTGCGCGGCATTGACAACGCGCTGTATTACCAGCTGCAGCCCAACGACCGATCGCGCTACGTCAACTGGGCCGGCTGCGGCAACGTGCTGAACCTGAACCAGCCGCTGGTGCTGCGCCTGGTGATGGACAGCCTGCGTCGCTGGGTCACCGACTTCGGCATCGACGGCTTTCGCTTCGACCTGGCCCCCATCCTGGCGCGCGGGGAGCCGCCGCACACCGGCTTTCAACCGCGGGCGCCCTTCCTGATGGCGCTGGCGCAAGACCCACTGCTGTGCGAGCGCCTGATGATTGCCGAGCCCTGGGACATTGGGCACGGCGGCTACCAGCTCGGCGCCTTTCCTGCCGGCTGGCTGGAATGGAACGACCGCTACCGCGACACCCAGCGCGGCGCCTGGCTGCGCCAGAGCGGCACGCCCGGCGCACTGGCGCACACGCTCGCCGGTTCCAGCGCGGTGTTTGGCAGCCGGCCCGCCCACAGCAGCGTGAACGTCCTCACCGCTCACGACGGCTTCACTCTGATGGACCTGGTGAGCTATGTGCACCGCCACAACGAAGCCAACGGCGAACACAACCGCGACGGCCACAGCCACAACCTGAGCGTGAACCACGGTGTGGAAGGCCCCAGCGACGACCCCGCCGTGGTGGCCGCCCGCCTGCGCCAGCGCCGCGCCCTGCTGGCGGTGCTGCTGCTGTCACTGGGCACGCCCATGCTGCTGGCCGGCGACGAAATGGGCCACAGCCAGCAAGGCAACAACAACGCCTACTGCCAGGACAACCCCAGCACCTGGCTGCACTGGGACACCGCTGACCAAGACCTCGCCGACTTCGTGGCCCATCTGATCGGTTGGCGCCAGTCGCTCACCCCGCTGCTGGCCCACTGGTGGCACAGCGGTCCGGCCGCCAGCCGCGCAGGCGCCATTGCCCAGTGGTTTCAAACCAGCGGCAACCCCTTGGGCCCCGGTGAATGGGAACAGCCCCACGCCGCGCCACTGGTGCTTCGGCTCAGCGGGCCGGGCATGGCCTGCTTGTTGCTTTTAAACCCCAGCAACCAGCCCCACCGCGTGGTGCTGCCGCCCGGCCCCTGGCAGCGCCAGCTGTGCTCCCACAGCGGGCACACCGAACCCATGCCGCTCACGGCCACGGCCGAACTGCCAGCTGGCTGCGTCTGGCTGGCCGTTCAGCCCGGCGGCCATTTTCAGGAATT
The DNA here is from genome assembly GCF_965657535.1 of Hydrogenophaga sp. Lineage (GTDB taxonomy): Bacteria > Pseudomonadota > Gammaproteobacteria > Burkholderiales > Burkholderiaceae_C > Hydrogenophaga. The sequence continues at coordinate 18,232 of NZ_CBFHOP010000008.1, forward strand.
GTCATGACCCTTCAGACCCTGCCCACCACCCCGTTCAGCGGCCAGCGCCCCGGCACGTCCGGCCTGCGCAAAAAGGTGGCGGTGTTCCAGCAAGCGCACTACCTGGAAAACTTTGTGCAGGCGCTGTTTGACGTGTTGCACGGCACCGACCAACCCGCCACCGGCCTCACCCTGGTGCTGGGCGGCGACGGCCGATTTCACAACCGCACCGCCGTGCAAACCATTTTGCGCATGGCCGCCGCGCGGGGCTATGCCCGGGTGCTGGTGGGCCAGGGCGGCATCTTGTCCACGCCAGCGGTCAGCGCGGTGATTCGCCGCCATGGCGCCAGCGGAGGTATCGTGCTCTCGGCCAGCCACAACCCAGGCGGGCCCGAGGGCGACTTCGGCATCAAATACAACAGCGCCAACGGCGGGCCCGCCCCCGAAAAGTTGACCGAAGCCATTTACGCGCGCACGCAGACACTGCAGCACATCGCCACCAGCGACTGCGCCGACCTGGCACTGGACACGCTGGGTCTGCAAAAGCTGGAGGCCACCGACGTGGAAGTGATCGACCCGGTGGCCGACCACGCCGCGCTGATGCGCGAGCTGTTCGACTTTGACGCCATCCGCGCGCTGTTTGCGCGGGGTTTCAGGCTGCGTTTTGATGCCATGTGGGCAGTGGGCGGTCCGTATGCCAAAGCCATCATCGAGGGCGAGCTGGGCGCACCGGCAGGCACGGTGGTACACGCCGAACCCCTGGAAGACTTCGGCGGTCTGCACCCGGACCCCAACCCCGCTTACGCCGACGACCTGATCGACCACCTGATGGGCCCCGACGCGCCCGACATGGGCGCGGCCACCGACGGCGATGCCGACCGCAACATGGTGCTCGGCCGGGGGTTTCTGGTCTCCCCGTCCGACAGCCTGGCCGTGCTGGCCGCCAACGCCACCAAGGTGCCCGGCTACCGCGCCGGTCTGGCCGGCGTGGCGCGCTCCATGCCCACATCCACCGCGGTGGATCGGGTGGCCAAGTCCCTGGGCATCCCCTGCTTTGAAACCCCCACCGGCTGGAAGTTTTTCGGCAACCTGCTCGATGCCGGCCAGGTCACCCTGTGCGGTGAAGAAAGCTACGGCACCGGCTCCAGCCATGTGCGCGAGAAAGACGGCCTGTGGGCGGTGCTGTTCTGGCTGAACCTGGTGGCTGTGACCGGTGAGTCGGTGGAAGTGCTGGTGCGCCAGCTGTGGCGCGAGCATGGCCGCTGCGTGTATTCGCGCCACGACTACGACGGCATCGCCACCGAGCAAGCCCACACGCTCATGGCCGAACTGCGCGCCCAACTGCCCACGCTGGCGGGTACCACCGTGGCTGGTCAGCGCATTGCCTGGGCCGACGACTTCGCCTACACCGACCCGGTGGATGGCTCGCTGAGCCAGCAGCAAGGCGTGCGCGTGGTGCTGCAAGATTCGTCGCGGATGGTGTTTCGCCTCTCTGGCACGGGGACCGAGGGCGCCACCCTGCGCGTTTACCTGGAGCGCCACGAACCCGACACCAGCCGCCACGACCTGCCCGCCCAGCAAGCGCTGGCACCGCTGATCGGGCTGGCCCAGGCCCTGGCCCGCATCACCCACCACACCGGCATGCACACCCCCACCGTGATCACCTGAACACCCGAGCGCAGACCCGGCCACAGGCACACGCCACACCCACCCAACAGGAGACACACCATGAGCCCCACACCCCAACCCGCACCCCTGAACACCGACCGCCACATGCAGCCCCACATGCTGGTGCGCCGCTCCATTGCCCTGGTGCTGGCGGGTGGGCGCGGCTCGCGCTTGAAGCAGCTCACCGACAAGCGCGCCAAACCGGCGGTGTATTTCGGCGGCAAGTTCCGCATCGTCGACTTTGCGCTGTCCAACTGCGTGAACTCGGGCATTCGCCGCATTGGCGTGATCACGCAATACAAGTCGCACTCGCTGCTGCGCCACCTGCAGCGCGGCTGGAGCTTTCTGCGCGCCGAGCTCAACGAAATGGTGGACCTGCTGCCCGCCCAGCAGCGGGTGGACGAAGAGCACTGGTACCGCGGCACGGCCGACGCGATCTACCAGAACATGGACATCATCCAGTCGAGCAACCCCGAATACGTGGTGGTGCTGGCTGGCGACCATGTTTACAAAATGGACTACTCGCTGATGCTGCAAGACCATGTGGCTTCGGGCGCAGGCTGCACCGTGGGCTGCATTGAAGTGCCGCGCGAAGAAGCCACGGCGTTTGGCGTGATGGCGGTGGACGCCGAGCGCCGCATCACCGACTTCGTGGAGAAACCCGAACACCCGCCCACCATGCCCGGCAGCGACACCGTGTCGCTCGCCAGCATGGGCATCTACATCTTCAACGCGGCCTACCTCTACCGCCTGCTCGAAGAAGACCTGGCCAACCCCGCCTCCAGCCACGACTTTGGCAAAGACGTGATCCCCTGCGTGGTGCGCGAGGGCCGTGCCGTGGCGCACCCGTTCTCCATGTCCTGCGTGTCGTCCACCCCGAATGCCAAACCCTACTGGCGCGACGTGGGCACCATCGACGCCTTCTGGGAAGCCAACCTGGACCTCGCCTCGGTCACGCCCGAACTCGACATTTACGACACCGAATGGCCCATCTGGACCAGCCAGCGCCAGCTGCCTCCGGCCAAATTTGTGCAAGACGCCGACGGCAAACACGGCCTCACCATCAACACCATGGTCTCGGGCGGCTGCATCGTCTCGGGCTCGGTGGTCAGCAACTCGGTGCTGTTTTCCAACGTGCGCGTGCACTCCTTCTGCCTGGTCGACCAGGCCGTGCTGCTGCCCGAGGTGACCGTGGGCCGCAACTGCCGCCTGAGCCGCGTGGTGGTGGACCGCGGCTGCAAGTTGCCCGACGGGCTGGTGATCGGTGAAGACGCCGAGCTGGACGCCCAGCGTTTCGAACGCAGCCCGGGCGGCGTGGTGCTGGTCACCCGTGACATGCTCAACCGGCTCCCCACCGCCCAGCCCTGAAGCCTGCGCACATCTCTCCCCGCACCATGAACATCCTGCAAGTCAGCGCCGAGTACCACCCCCTGCTCAAAACCGGGGGCCTGGCCGATGTCACCGGCGCCCTGCCCCACGCCCTGCGCGCCCACGGTTGCGACGTGCGCGTGCTGCTGCCCGGCTTTCCGGCGGTGCTGGCGGGCTTGCAGCAAGCGGCCGAGCTGCTGCGGTTCAACGCCCCCTGGGGCGCCGAGCTGCGGCTGTGGCACGGCAGCTTGCCCGGCACGCCCGCCGTGCAGGCTTATGTGCTGGACGCACCGGGCCTGCTCGACCGCCCCGGCAACCCCTACGAAGACGCCCACAAACAGCCTTACGCCGACAACCACCGACGCTTCGCCGCGCTGGCCTGGGCCGCGGTGCAGCTCGCCCAGGGCGGTGACAGCCGCTGGACGCCCCAACTGGTGCACGGGCACGACTGGCACGCCGGCCTGGTGCCCGCCTGCCTGGTGCACGCGGGCGGCGGCCAGGCGCTGTTGCCCAGCGTGTTCACCGTGCACAACCTGGCGTACCAGGGCCTGTTTGATGCCGCGCGCTTTCCCGACCTGGGCCTGCCGTGGTCGTTCTTCCAAATGGAAGGTCTGGAGTTCTGGGGCCAGGTGTCGTTCATGAAAGCCGGCCTGCACTACGCCAACCGCCTCACCACCGTCAGCCCCACTTACGCCCGCGAAATACAGAGCCCCGAACACGGCTGCGGGCTCGACGGCCTGCTGCGCCGCCGCCAGGCCGAGCTGAGCGGCATCCTCAACGGCGTGGACGACACGATCTGGAACCCCGCCACCGACAGCCTTTTGCCCCACCCCTTCAGCCAGGACCAGCTGCTGGGCAAAGCCCGCTGCAAAGCCGCCCTGCAAACCGAAGCCGGGCTGCACACCCACGCCGATGCGCCGCTGTTCACCGTGGTCAGCCGCCTGACCGAGCAAAAGGGGCTGCCCCTGGTGCTGGAAACGGTGGACGGGCTGGTGGCCAGTGGCGCCCAGCTGCTGGTGCTGGGCAACGGCGACGCCCACCTCGAAGCCGCCTTTCGGGCCAAGGCGCAACAACACGCCGGCCGGGTGGCCGTGCGCATCGGGTTCGACGAAGCGTTTTCCCACCGCGTGTTTGGCGGCAGCGACGTGACCCTGGTGCCCTCGCGCTTCGAGCCCTGCGGCCTGACCCAGCTCTACGCCCTGAAATACGGCAGCGTGCCGCTGGTGCGCCGCGTGGGTGGCCTGGCCGATTCCGTCACCGACACCCAGCCCGACACACTGGCCAGCGACACGGCCACGGGCATTGTGTTTGACCACATGGACGCCGCTGAATTGGCCCACGCCCTGCAGCGCGCCCTGGCCCTGTACCGGCACCCTACCCAATGGCAGCGGGTGCAGCGCGCCGGCATGCGCCAGCGCTTTTCCTGGGACGAAGCCGCCCGGCAATACGCCGCGCTCTACCGCGAACTCATCGCGCCCTGAATCTTCCGCTTCTTGAACACCCCATGACACAGACCGCTTCTTTCGCTTACGACAGCCCCCGCAACGACCTCGCCTCGCTCAAGCAGTCGATCGCCAACAAACTCGTGTTCACCGTGGGCAAAGACCCATCGGCCGCCCGCCCCGAAGACTGGCTGCAAGCGGCGGCCTACGCCGTGCGCGACCGCCTGGTGGAGCGCTGGATGCGCACCACCCACGCCCAGTACGACCAGGACGCCAAGCGCGTGTATTACATGTCCATGGAGTTCCTCATGGGCCGCGCGTTTGACAACGCCACGCTGGCGCTGGAACTGCGCGACACCCTCAAACAAGCGCTGAGCGAGCTGGGCGCCGACATCGACGTACTGGCCTCGCTCGAACCCGACGCCGCGCTGGGCAACGGCGGCCTGGGCCGCCTGGCGGCCTGCTTTCTCGACGCCATGGCCACGCTGGGCATTCCCGGCTACGGCTACGGCATCCGCTACGACTACGGCATGTTCCGCCAGACCATCGTGGACGGCCAGCAGGTGGAGGTGCCCGACTACTGGCTCACCCATGGCAACCCCTGGGAATTTGCGCGGCCCGAGGTGGTGTACCGCGTGCAGTTTGGCGGCCATGTGGTGCAAGAAGGCCCCAAAGACGCGGTGCGCCACCGCTGGGTGGACTCGCACGACGTGCTGGCCATGGCCTACGACACCATCGTGCCCGGCTACGGCACCGACGCCACCAACACCCTGCGACTGTGGTCGGCCAAAGCCACCGAAGAAATTGACCTCGGCGCCTTCAACCGGGGTAACTACTTCGCCGCCGTGGAGAGCAAGAACCACTCCGAAAACGTGTCGCGCGTGCTGTACCCGGACGACTCCACCCCGTCGGGCCGCGAACTGCGCCTGCACCAGGAGTACTTTTTTGTGAGTGCCAGCGTGCAAGACCTGCTGCGCCGCTACCTCAAAACCCACACGGGCTTTGAAGCGCTGCCCCAAAAAGTCAGCATCCACCTGAACGACACGCACCCGGTGCTGGCCATTCCCGAGCTGATGCGCCTGCTGCTCGACGAGCACCACCTGCCCTGGGCCGACGCCTGGAGGCTGTGTCAGGGCGTGTTTTCGTACACCAACCACACGCTCATGCACGAGGCGCTGGAAACCTGGCCGGTGGAGATGATGGGCCGCGTGCTGCCGCGCCACCTGCAAATCATTTACGACATCAACAGCCACTTTCTGGCCGGGCTGGCAGCCTCTGGCGTGCACGACCCCGAGCTGATTCGCCGGCTGTCGCTGATTGACGAGTCGGGCGAACGCCGCGTGCGCATGGCCTACCTGGCGGTGGTCACCAGCCATTCGGTCAATGGCGTGTCGGCCCTGCATTCGGACCTGATGCAACAGTCCATCTTTGCCGACTTTGCCCGCCTGTGGCCCCAGCGCTTCAACAACAAGACCAACGGTATCACCCCCCGGCGCTGGCTGGCCCAGGCCAACCCGGCGCTCGCCAGCCTGATCGACAGCCGCCTGGGTCGGGGCTGGCGGCGCGACCTGACCCAGCTCGAAGCCCTGCGCCCGCTGGCCAGCGACGCCGGTTTTGCGCAAGCCTTTCGCGAAGCCAAGCAAGCCAACAAACAGCGACTGGCTGCCTGGCTGGAGCAGCACATGGGTTTGCAGGTCAACCCGCATGCGCTGTTTGACGTGCAGGTCAAACGCATCCACGAATACAAGCGCCAGCTGCTCAACCTGCTGCACGTGGTGGCGCGCTACCAGCGCATCCTGGCGCAGCCCGACGCCGACCACACGCCCCGCGTGGTGATCTTTGCGGGCAAGGCCGCCTCGGCGTACCACACGGCCAAGCTCATCATCCGGCTCATCAACGACGTGGCCACCACCATCAACGCCGACCCGCGCGTGGGCGAGCGCCTCAAGGTGGTGTTCGTACCCAACTACAGCGTGAGCCTGGCCGAAATCATCATCCCGGCGGCCGATCTGTCTGAGCAAATCTCAACCGCCGGCACCGAAGCCTCGGGCACCGGCAATATGAAGTTCGCCCTCAACGGCGCGCTCACCATCGGCACCCTGGACGGTGCCAACGTGGAGATACGCGACAACGTGGGCGAAGACAACATCTTCATCTTCGGCCACACCACGCCCGAGGTGCAGGCGCTGCGCAGCGCGGGCTACCAGCCGCGCCGTTTTCTGGACGAACTGCCCGAGCTGCAACGGGTGCTGGAAGCCATTCGCGACGGCGCCTTCAGCCCGGAAGAGCCGGCCCGCTACCAGGCGGTCTACGACATGCTGGTGAACTGGGGCGACCACTACCTGCTGCTGGCCGACTACACCAGCTACGTGGCCACCCAGGCCCGTGTGGACCAGGCCTACCGCGACACCGATGCCTGGACGCGCCAGACCATCCACAACGTGGCGGGTATGGGGCCATTTTCGGCCGACCGCACCATCGCCGAATACGCCCAAACCATCTGGCACAGCCCGCCCCTGGCCAACCTCACACCCAGCGGCCGCTGACCCCGCTGGCGCAGGCGCTCAGCTTTTCAAAAAGCTACCGTGGTCGGGCGCAAAGCAGGCGTGCAGCGGCAGCAAAGCGCCGCCCAGCGCGCGCGCGTCCGAGCCCATGCTGCCCAGCTCCAGCCGGGGTATTTGCTGAAGGCCTTCCCAGTTGTAGGCCTTCATGGCATCACGGGTGCGCGCCAGCAGGTTGTGCAACAGGTCAGGCGCCACGGCGCCGTCCATCACCACCGCTTCCACGTCCAGAAACGCGGTGCCGGCCACGATGCAGTGGGCCAGCGCCTGCGCGGCGCGTTCCAGCCATTCTTGCGTGTAGGGCAACCAGGGTGCCTGAAGCGCCCGCGCGTCGTAAGCGGCCATGGGGTCGAGCGTGTGCTCGCGAAAGCGTTGTTCCAGGTCCCACAACGACGCCTGGCTGACCAACTGCGGCGGCACATCGCCGCCGTGCGCCACCTGCAGCGGCAGCGACGCCACCGCACCCGCGTTGCCGTGGGCGCCCCGGTGCAGATGCGAATGGATCACCAGGCCACCGCCAACGAACGTGTCCATGAACAGGTACAGAAAGCTGCCAATGTCGCGCCCGCGCCCTTGGAACAGCTCGGCCACACAGGCGGCCGAGGTGTCTTTGGCAAAGCTCACCGGCAAGTCGGTGAGCGCCTGCACTTCGGCGGCCAGATCCATCTCATTCCATGCCCGCGACTGTGTTTCGGTCAGGCCCAGCATGCGGTGCCAGCCGCCGAGCTGAAACGGCGCCGCCACGCCCACACCCACCACGCGGTCGCGCAGCGGGCCCAGGTCTTCCAGCAGCCGGTTCAGGTTGGCCTTAATGGCGGGCAGCAGCACCGGAATGTCGGGGAAGGGGTAGTTCAGCACCAGGCGCTGGCGCACCCGGCCGGTGAAGTCCACCAGCAACCAGTCGGCGCTGCGCCGGCCAATCTTGATGCCCACCGCAAAAGCGCCGTCGGGGTTCAGCCCGATGGGCACCGAAGGCTGGCCCACGCGGCCACGCACCGGGGCTTCGCGGGTCAGCAGCTGGTCTTCGTCGAGCCGAGCGGTAATGAGGCCAATGGTCTGCGCGGTGAGACCGGTGAGACGGGCCAGATCGGCCTTGGGCAAGCTGCCGTGGGCACGCAGCGCCTGCAGCACCACCCGTTCGTTGAACTGGCGCATGCCCACCTGGTTGGAGCCGCGCGGGCGCAGGCGGGGTGCATCGTTGGCGGCATCGGGCGGCGCAGGAACCGCCAGGGTTTCGTTGGTGTTGGTTTCGGTCACAGTGGCCAAGTTTGACACGTCCGGCACCCCATTCATTCGCGCAGCGCTTCGCCGATCACACCTTTGCGCAAAATGAAGTTGGCCCAAGGCTGACCCTCGCCGGTCACCACAATCGCGTAGGCGGTTTTCACGCGCTCGTAAAAGGCATAGCGCTCCAGCGCTTCGGCCTGGCCTTCAGTCAGCCCCTCGTGCGCCAGCACGGCCAAGGTTTCGCGCTGCAAGGCCGAGCGGTAGCCCGGCGCGCTGCCGCACACCTGCATGTAGGCCACGGGCTGCGGTACATCGGCCGCCAGCGGCAGCACACTGGCCACCGCCTGCACCGTGCGCGCCATGCCCACACCGGGCAGGCGCAACACAGGTTTGCCTGCGCCCAGGCTCATGGCGGTGAAGTTGGCGTCGGCCAGCACCAGCGCGTCGTCGTGCCCCATTTCGGCCAGCAATTTCAACAGCTCGGGGCTGAGCAGGGGATCAATGCCTTTGAGCATTTTGGTCTTTCAATCATTGAACGGAAGCAACGACGGCAGTGCTCCAACCCGGACCACCGCGAAACGGCCCTCGACAAGCGCAGGACGGGCCGCTGGTATTGCCGATGGGGGGCAGAGCAGCTACACGCCATGCGCAAGCGATGGGGGTGAGGTCAATGGGCCAGTGCTTGCGGTGGCAAATCGTTGACCGACTTGGCACCGGTCATCACCGCCACGGTGTCGCTCATGCTGATGTTCTTGGGGTCCACAATGGCGGCGCGTTTGCCCAAACGGGCAATGTGGATTCGGTCAGCGATCTCGAACACATGCGGCATGTTGTGGCTGATCAATATGACCGGCAGCCCCTTGTCGCGCACGCGGCGGATCAACTCCAGCACCATGTTGCCCTCCTTCACACCCAGCGCGGCGGTGGGCTCGTCCATGATCACCACGTGCTGCGCAAACGCCGCCGCGCGGGCCACGGCCACGCACTGGCGCTGGCCGCCCGAGAGCGTTTCCACCGCCTGCGTCATGCTGCGAATGCCGACCTTCAGGTCGTTCATGCGCGAAATGCTCTCTTCCAGCATCTTGCGTTTGTCCATCATGCGCAGCACCTTGCCCATGAATCCGGGGCGCAGCAGTTCACGGCCCAGAAACAGGTTTTCAGCAATCGTCATGGCCGGGGCCACCGCGAGGTCCTGGTACACGGTTTCAATACCGGCGCGCCGCGCGTCAATGGGGCTGCGAAATTGGGCGGCCTGGCCGTCCAGGAAAATCTCGCCTTCGTCGGGAATGGTGGCGCCGGCCAGGCACTTGATGAGCGAAGACTTGCCGGCGCCGTTGTCACCAATCACGGCCATGATTTCACCGGCACGCAATTCGAAGTCGGCGCCGTCGAGAGCGGTCACCTGGCCATAGCGCTTGACGAGGCCTTTGGCCTGAATCACCAGCGGGCTCTGGGCGTTGGGGGCGGTGGTCATTTAACGGACTCCTTTGCGGGACATCTGGTCGGTCATCACCGCCAGAATCACCAAAATACCGGTCACCAGAATTTGGTACACAGACGACACGCCCATGAGCGTGAGACCGTTGCGGAACACGCCCACAATCAACGCGCCAATCAGCGTGCCGATGATGATGCCGCGCCCGCCAAACAGGCTGGTGCCGCCCAGCACCACGGCGGTGATGGCGTCGAGGTTTTCGGTCTGCCCGGCGTTCGGGTCGCCGGCGCCAATGCGGGCCACGCTCAGCAGCGAGGCAATGCCGTAAAACACGCCGGCGAGCACATACACGCCGATCAACACTTTGTCGGTGGAAATACCCGTGAGGCGGGTGGCTTCGGGGCTGTTGCCGACGGCGTAAATGTGGCGCCCGGGCGCGGTTTCGCGCAGGAACAGCCAGGTGATGAGGTACAGCGCCAGCATCAGCACCACGCCATAGAGCACGTTGGTTTGGCCAATGCGAAACGAGTTGCCCAGCCAGGTCATGCCTTCGGACACGTCGGTGACGGTTTGGGAGCCCGAATACAGCTGGGTAATAGCGAACGCGATGTTCAGCGTACCCAGCGTGACGATGAAGGGCGGCAACTTGGCCTTGGTGACCAGCAGGCCGTTGACCAGGCCAAAACCGGCCGTGGCGGCAATGCCCAGCGTGATCGCGACCGGCGCGCTCAGGCCAAAGTCGGCGGCCATTTTGGTCATGACGATGCTGCCCAGCGCCATGATCATGCCGCACGACAAGTCAATGCCGGCGGTGAGAATGATGAGCGTCTGACCAATGGCGATGGTGCCCACCACCATGACCTGCTGCAAGATCAGCGAGAAGTTTTGCAGCGTCAGAAAACGGTCGCTCTGCGACGCAAAAAAGGCACATGCCACCAGCAGGGCAATAAAAGGCCCCAGTGTGCCCATGGGCGGAAGTTTGGCTGCGAGGTTTTTCAAGGGAATTCTCCCATCAAGGATTCAATAACTGCTCCTGAGAGCGAGATGCCCCACTCAGGGGCACCAAGGGTCCGGCTCCGCCGGCCCCAGGGGTGCCGTCCCCCCTCCGAGCGCCGCAGGCGCGTCAGAGAGGGGGGAAGCCGCGTCAGCGGCGCAGGGGGGCGTACTTACTTTCCACCCCAGCACAGGTCCATACCGGTCTTCACGTCTTTGCTGTCCACACCGGCCACCGCTTTGGCGGCAATCAGGGTCACGCCGGTGTCGGTGTAACCGCTGACCTTCTTGCCGGTCTTGGCGTATTCGACACCAGCGGCCACGCCCATGGAGGCCATGCGCAGCGGGTACTGCTGGCTGGTGGCGGTGATCACGCCAGCGCCCACGTCTTTGATGCCAGCGCAACCGCCGTCCACCGACACAATGACCACGCCTTTTTCCTTGCCAGCGGCCTTCAGTGCCTTGTAAGCACCGGCGGCTGCGGGTTCGTTGATGGTGTACACGAGGTTGATGTTGGGGTTTTTCTGCAGGCAGTTTTCCATGCCGGTCTGGCCCTTGGCGGCGTCACCGAAGCTGTCGGCCATGCACGCCACGCCCGCAGCGGCACCACCCAGGTTGTTGCTGGACGCGTCAGGCGCGGTCAGGCCGAAACCTTTCAGGAAACCGTTGTGGCGCTGGGCGCCCACCGGGTGGCCGGGGAACAGGTCGAGCGTGGCGATCACGGCAGGCTTGCCGCCCAGCGCCACTTTGGCGTACTGGCCAATCAGCACACCGGCCTTGTAGTTGTCGGTGGCAAACAGGCCGTCCACAGCGCTCACTGGGTCGGTCGGGCTGTCCAGCGCAATCACTTGCACGCCCTGGGCCTGCGCGCGCTTGATGGCAGGAATGATGGCTTTCGCATCGCTGGGGGTGATCAGGATGGTCTTGGCGCCGGCGGCAATCATGTTTTCCATGGCGGTCACCTGGCCGGCGTTGTCGCCGTCGGTCTTGCCCGCTGCAGACAACAGCTTGGCGCCGAGCTTGGTGGCCTCGGCGGTGGCGCCTTCCTTCATCTTCACGAAGAAGGGGTTGGAATCGGTCTTGGTGATCAAGCCGATCACGGGCTGTGCCTGGGCAGCAGCGGCACCCACGGCCAGGGCCAGGGCGGTGAACACGAAGGTGGAAGCGATTTTTTTCACAGGGGTCTCCTCAAAGGGGTGGATGGTCGTCAACAGGAACCGGGGAACACGAACCTCAGCAGCCCGCCTCTTGGGGTTTACACGCTGTGTGCTGCGGAGTGGGTGAACTATATTGGAGATCTGGTTAATAAATCAATTGGATTTAGTTATGGTTTTCCCTACCCCCCATCATCCCATTCAAGTGGCCACCGCGGGCGAAGCCCTGATCGACCTCATTCAGGAAGCCGACGGCCGCATGCGCCCCTGCGACGGCGGCGCCGTCTACAACCTCACCCGCGCGCTCGGTCTGCAAGGCGTGGGCACGCTGTACCTCAACCCCTTGTCGGCCGACCGCTTCGGGCGCGGGCTGGCCCACGGCATTCACCAAGCTGGCGTGACGCTGGCGCACCCCACACCGGTGCACCAGCCCACCTCGCTCGCGGTGGTGGGGCTTGATGCCCAGGGCAAGGCCAGCTACAGCTTCTACCGCGACGGCGTGGCCGACCGGCAGGTGAACGCGGCCGAGATGACCCGCCAATGCGCCGAGCAGCCCCGGCTGTCCACCGTGGCCACGGGCTGCCTGGCGCTGGTGGCCGACGACAGCGACAAATACCTGCCCTGGCTGAAGGCGCAGCGCGCTGCGGGCCGGCTGGTGGTGGTCGACGCCAACCTGCGCCCGGCCATCGTGCCCGACATGGCGGCCTACCAGGCCAGCGTAATGGCCGCTCTCGGCGAGGCCGACATCGTAAAGGTGAGCGACGACGACCTTGCCACACTGGGCTTCACGCAAGACGACCCGCTGATGGCAGCGCGCGAACTGATGGCGAAAACGCCCGCGCGCTGGCTGGCGCTCACGCTGGGCGCCAAGGGCGCGGTGATTCTGAACCGCGACGGCAGCGGCTGGCACGGCGCCGAGTCGTTGCCGGTCCAGGTGGCCGACACCGTGGGCGCGGGCGACAGCTTTCTGGCTGGCATGCTGGTCGCCCTGCTGCAACGCCCGGCCATGCAGGCCGCGCGCACCGCCAGCGAGCTGTCGCTCGACGCGGCCGACGTCCAGCACATCCTCGGCCACGCCATCGCCAGCGCCAGCCTGTGCGTGATGGAAACCGGCTGTGTGCCGCCCAGCCTGGCACAGGCACAGGCCCGGGTGGCCAGCGCGCAACCGGTGTTCCGCGCGCTCTGAACCGGCCCGCAGCAGGGCGCGCACGGGGCTTGCAAGAGACTCACATCGTTTGGAAACCCGCTTGTAACTTGATTACAATAGAATCACGATATTCAAGTAACTAAATTAGAGACATGAACACTTCAACCTCCCGCCCTGCGCCTGCTGGCCCGCTTGATCTGGTGATCTTTGGCGGTGTGGGCGATCTCTCGGTGCGCAAGCTGCTGCCCGCGCTGTACATGGCGCACTTGCACAACAACCTGCCGGCCGCCACGCGCATCCACGCACTGGGCCGACAGAGCTGGGACCGCACCGCCTTTGTCGCGTTCATCCAGGACAAGGTGCGCGGCTTCATTGAAGACAAGGCCTTTGCTGAGGCGACCTGGACCAGCTTTCTGGAGCGCCTGAACTACGTCAGCGTCGACGCCACCCAGGCCCAGGACTTCACCGCCCTGGCAGCTGCCATGCAGAGCGGTTCGGACCGCGTGTACTACCTGGCCACGGCGCCCAGTCTGTTTGTGGGCATTTGCGCCCACTTGCACGGTGCCGGCCTGATCGACGAGCGCGCCCGCGTGGTGTTGGAAAAGCCGCTGGGCCACGACCTGGCATCGGCGCGCCAGATCAACGACGACGTGGGCCGGTATTTCCAGGAACAGCAGATCTTCCGGATCGACCACTACCTGGGCAAAGAAACGGTGCAAAACCTGATGGTGCTGCGCTTTGGCAACACCATTTTTGAGCCGCTGTGGCGCAGCCCTTTCATCAAGAGCGTGCAGATCACCGTGGCCGAAGCGGTGGGCGTGGGCAGCCGTGCGGGGTTCTACGACGGCACCGGCGCCATGCGCGACATGGTGCAAAACCACCTGCTGCAGCTGCTGTGCATCGTGGCCATGGAGCCGCCGGTGTCGCTCGACCCCGACGCCGTGCGCGACGAAAAGCTCAAGGTGCTGCGCTCGCTGCGGCCCATGACCACGGCCGACGTGGCGCGCGACACCGTGCGCGGCCAGTACAGCGCCGGTGCGTCCAACGGCGACGCCGCTGTGGGCTACCTGCAGGAAGACAACATCCCCGAAGGCAGCACCACCGAAACCTTTGTGGCGCTCAAGGCCCACATCAACAACTGGCGCTGGGCCAACGTGCCCATTTTTCTGCGCACCGGCAAGCGCATGGCGGCGCGCCAGTCTGAAATCGTCATCGAATTTGCCGACCTGCCGTTCACCATCTTCCAGGACTCGCCGCACAAGTCGGTCAACCGCCTGATGATTCGCCTGCAGCCGGAAGAACACATCCAGCTGCAGATGATGGCAAAGGAACCCGGCAGCGGCATGAAGCTGCGCCCGGTGAACCTGAACCTGGACCTGGAAACCGCATTTTCCGAACGCCGCGCCGAGGCCTACGAGCGCCTGCTGATCGACGTCATCAAAGGCCGCCTGACCCACTTCATGCGCCGCGACGAACTGGAGGCCGCCTGGAGCTGGGTCGAACCCATCATCAACGGCTGGCAACAGTTGAACGACAAGCCCAAGGCCTACACCGCGGGCAGCTGGGGGCCGGCAGCGTCGTCGGCACTGATGGCGCGCGAGGGATCTTCGTGGGTGGAGGAGTCTTGAATATGGCCCCCCTGCGCCGCTTCGCGTCTTCCCCCCTGGGGGACAACACCAGTGCCCCGGAAAAGCCGGTTCCACGGTGTTCTTGAACGAGGACACCTCATGCCCACACCCATGATCACCGAACACACCGGCGCCACGCCGGCAGCCATCGCCGCCCACATCGCCAACGCGCTGCGCACAGCCATCGCCCAGCGCGGCCAGGCCAGTCTGGCGGTGTCGGGTGGCAAGTCGCCCATCCCCATGTTCGAAGCGCTGCGCGAGCAAGCCCTGGACTGGGCGCAAGTGACCGTGGTGCTGGTGGACGAGCGTGTGGTGCCCCGCGACCACGGCGACAGCAACACCGCGCTGGTGACCCGCCACCTGCTGCAAGGCAAAGCAGCGGCCGCCCGTTTCCTCCCGTTTTTCCGCGAACTGGCCCCACAGTTCAACGCCGAGGTGCTCGATGCGCTGGTGCTGGACGCCGAGGCCCGCACCGCCGACCTGCCCTGGCCGCTGGACATGGCCGTGCTTGGCATGGGCGAAGACGCCCATACCGCTTCGCTGTTTCCCGGCGCGCCGGGCTATGCGCGGGCCATTGCCACCGACCAGCACCTGGCCTGGTTGGTGCCCGACACCGCGCCGCACGCGCGCCTGAGCTTCACGCTCAGCGCCCTGCTCGCCGCGCGCGAGCTGGTGCTCGCCATCGCTGGTGACGCCAAGCTGGCCGTGTACCGCCGCGCCGCTGAAAAGGCCACCGAAACGCTCCCCATTTCCCTCGTGCTGAACCAGTCCAAGACGCCGGTCAGCGTCTGGATCGCTTAACCAGAACAGAACGGAACACCGCCATGTCCACACCGCTGAACACCACCCTCGCCCACGTCACGCAACGCATCACCGAGCGCAGCGCCGGCCCACGCGCCGACTACCTGAACACCATGGTCGCCAACGCCAGGGCGGGCACCCAGCGCGCCGGCATGGGCTGCGCCAACATGGCCCACACCACGGCCGCGCTGCCGCTGGCGGACAAGCTCAAAATCCACGCCGAGCGCACACCACATGTGGGCATCGTCAGCGCCTACAACGACATGCTGTCGGCCCACCAGCCCTACGAGCACTACCCCGAACTGCTGCGCAGCCACGCCCGCACGCTGGGTGCCACGGCCCAGATGGCCGGTGGTGTGCCCGCCATGTGCGACGGCATCACACAGGGCGCAGCCGGCATGGAGCTGTCGCTGTTTTCGCGCGACGTGATCGCCCTCAGCACGGCCGTGGCGTTGTCGCACAACGTGTTCGACGCTGCCCTCATGCTCGGCGTGTGCGACAAGATCGTGCCCGGCCTGTTCATGGGCGCGGTGCAATTCGGCCACCTCAGCGCCGCCTTTGTGCCCGCAGGCCCCATGACCACCGGCCTGTCCAACGACGCCAAAGCCAAGGTGCGTCAGCAATACGCGCAGGGCCAGGTGGGGCGCGAAGCGCTGCTGGAAAGCGAAGCCCAGGCCTACCACAGCCCCGGCACCTGCACCTTTTACGGCACCGCCAACAGCAACCAGATGCTGATGGAAATCATGGGGCTGCACCTGCCGGGCTCGTCGTTTGTGAACCCCGGTGTCGCGCTGCGCGAAGCGCTCAGCAAAGCCGCGCTGGAGCGCGCCCTGATCAACACCGGGCGCGGCGGGCAGCCACACATTCGCCTGGCCGACATCGTCAATGAAAAATCCGTGGTCAACGGCATCGTGGGCTTGCTGGCCACCGGCGGCAGCACCAACCACACCATTCACCTCATCGCCATGGCGCGCGCTGCCGGCGTGCTGATCGACTGGGACGACTTCGCCGAACTCTCGGCCGTGGTGCCGCTGCTGGCCCGCGTGTACCCCAACGGCAGCGCCGACGTGAACCACTTCCATGCCGCAGGCGGCATGGGCTTTCTGATGCGCGAACTGCTGGCCCACGGCCTGCTGCACGGCGATGTGAACACGGTGATGGGCTTTGGCCTGACCGCCTACACCCAGGAGCCCTGGCTGGACGGCGACACCCTGGCCTGGCGCGACCTGCCCGCGCTCAGCGGAGACACCAGCGTGCTGCGCCCGGTAAGCGAGCCTTTCAGCGCCGACGGTGGCCTGCGCTTGCTGCAAGGCAACCTGGGCCGCAGCGTGGTCAAGGTGTCGGCCGTGAAGCCCGAGCACCGCTTTGTGCGGGCCCAGGCCGTGGTGGTGAGCGACCAGCAAGACCTGCTGGCCCTGTTCAACGACGGCCAGCTCAACAAGGACCTGATCGCCGTGGTGCGCTACCAGGGTCCGCGCGCCAACGGCATGCCCGAGTTGCACAAACTCACGCCGCCGCTGGCCGTGTTGCAAGACAAAGGCTTCAAAGTGGCGCTGGTCACCGACGGCCGCATGAGCGGCGCCTCGGGCAAGGTGCCCGCGGCCATCCACCTGAGCCCCGAAGCCTTGGCCGACGGCCCGATTGCCCGCGTGATGGACGGCGACTGGATCACGCTGGACTGCGAGCGTGGCGTGCTGGAGCTGGAAGTGGACGCCGCCACCCTGGCCGCCCGCAGCGTGACCCACCCCGACCTCAGCCACAACAGCCACGGCACTGGGCGCGAACTGTTTGGCTTGTTTCGCTCGCACGCGAGCACGGCTGAATCCGGCGCGTCTCCGCTGTTCACTTGATTCCCCCCGCGCCGCGCCGCGCGCGTCACCCCTCAGGGGGCGCCAGCAGCGGCCCGGCAAAGCCGGTTCCGCGCTGACCCCGGTTGGCTCCATCTCCTTCGATCCGCTCCGCACAGAAGACACCATGACCACCACCTGCTTTTCCCGCCCCGCCTTCCAATCCCGCGTCGTGCCCGTCATCGTGCTCATCGACCCGGCCCACGCCGTGCCACTGGCGCACGCCCTGCTCGAAGGCGGCATTGACGTGATGGAGATCACCCTGCGTTCCGACGCCGCGCTGGCCAGCATCGAAGCCGTGGCCAAAGCCGTGCCGCACATGCACCTGGGCGCGGGCACGGTGACCCACGTGGCCGAGGTGCAGCGCGTTATCGACGCGGGCGCCACCTTCGCCCTGTCGCCCGGTTGCACCGATGCGTTGGTCGACGCCGTCAAAGCGGCCAAACTGCCCTTCATACCCGGCGTGATGACGCCCGGCGAGGTGATGCACCGCCGCGAACAGGGTTTCAGCCTCATGAAGCTGTTTCCCGCCCAGCAGGCCGGCGGCATGGGCATGCTCAAGGCGCTGGGCGCACCCATCCCCGATGTGGCGTTTTGCCCCACCGGCGGCGTCAGCCCCGAGAATCTGAAAGACTTTTTGAAGCTGCCCAACGTGGCCATGGCCGGCGGCAGCTGGCTCACCCCGGCCGACGCACTGGCGGCTGGCGACTGGAAAAAGATCACGCAGCTGGCCAAAGAGGCCACAGCCCTGGCAGCGCGCTGACCTTCGCCGCGACAATCGCAGCAAGAAAAATCAGGGAAAAACCATGACCAGCCCCACCGCCCTACCCGCCTGGCAGCAGCTCGCCGCCCTCGCCGCCCTGCCACAGCCGCACCTGCGCGAGCGCCTGGCCCAGCCCCAGCGCAGCGCCATGCAAGCCACCGCTGAAGGCACCGGCATCCGCGTTGACTTCACGCGCCAGGCGTTCGACGGGTCTGTCCTGTCCGCCCTGCTGCAACTGGCCGGTGAAGCCCAGGTAGAAGCGCAGCGCGACGCCATGTTCCGCGGCGACACCATCAACACCAGCGAACAGCGCGCGGTGCTGCACACGGCCCTGCGCGGCACACCCGGCGCCACCGGCAACCAAGCGCCCTGGGGCGCCAGCATCCAGCACCTGGTGCAAGCCGAGCTGGACCGCGTGTGCGCCTTCGCCGACCGCGTGCGCACGGGTGATGTGAAAGGCAGCACCGGCCTGCCCATCACCGACGTGGTGAACATCGGTATTGGCGGTTCCGACCTGGGCCCCCGCATGGCGGCCGACGCACTGGCCCCGCTGTGCAGCGACGGCCAAACCGGGGTGCGCGTGCACTTCGTCAGCAACCCCGACGCCTGGGCGTTGCACAGCACGCTGCGCGGCCTGAACCCGCTCACCACGCTCATCATCGTGGCCAGCAAAACCTTCACCACGCAGGAAACCATGACCAACGCCGCCTCTGCGCGGCGCTGGCTGACGGACGCCGGCATCGAAGGCGCCGCGCAAAGCCCGCACCTGGTCGCCATCACCGCAGCCCCGCAAAAGTCCGGCGCCGCCGGCTACCCGGCTGAACACACCTTCACCTTCTGGGACTGGGTGGGCGGCCGCTATTCCATCTGGTCCGCGCTCGGCCTGCCGCTGGCCGTGGCCATTGGTTCACAAGCTTTCCGCGAATTCCTGGCCGGCGGCCAGGCCATGGACGCGCATTTCCGCAGCGCGCCGCTGGCCCACAACCTGCCCGTCATCCTGGCCCTGAGCGGCGTGTGGAACCGCAACTTTTTGCACCGCCCGACCCAGCTGCTGTCCACCTACCCCAGCCGCCTGGTGCGCTTTGCGCCCTTCGTGCAGCAGATGGACATGGAAAGCAACGGCAAGCGCACCCGCAAAGATGGCCAACCCTGCGACACCGACACCGGCCCCATCGTCTGGGGTGGCCTGGGCATTGACGGCCAACACGCCTACTTCCAACTGCTGCACCAGGGCACGCACTGCGTGCCGGTCGAATTCATTGGCGTAGAAACCGAAGACACACCCCTGCCGCTGGCCGCCGAGCACCACCGCGTGGTCAACCTCAACCTGCGCGCGCAAGCCCAGGCACTTGCCCTGGGCCGCAACGAGGCCGACACCCTGCAAGCCCTCATGGCCGAAGGCCTTAGCGCAGAGCAAGCCGAAGTGTTTGTCAGCCAGCGCAGCTTCAAAGGCAACGTGCCCAGCAGCACCGTCTGGCTCGACGCCCTCACCCCGCACCGCCTGGGCGCGCTGATTGCGCTCTACGAACACAAGGTGTTTGTGCAAGCCGCCATCTGGGGCATCAACGCCTACGACCAGTGGGGCGTGGAGCTTGGGAAAACCATGGCGAAACAGATGGAGGCTGAATGACCCCCACACGCCACCGCTGCGCGGGTCGTTGCCCCCCAAGGGGGCTGATCCGGCTTGGGGCGGCCCGGCGCCGGATCGCCGTAGGATGAACCCCATGCGCATCGCCCTCATCGCCCACGACCGCAAGAAAGACGACATGGTGGCCCTGGCCACCGAGTTCGCCCCCCTGCTGCGGCAACACACGCTCATGGCCACCGGCACCACTGGCGGGCGCCTGCAGACCGAGGCGGGCCTTACCGTGGAACGACTGCTCAGCGGTCCGCTGGGCGGCGACCTTCAAATAGGCGCGCGCCTGTCCATGGGCGAGGTGGACTGCGTGATCTTCCTGCGCGACCCCATGACCGCCCAACCCCACGAACCCGATATCAGCGCGCTGCTGCGCGCGTGTGATGTGCACAACGTGCCGTGTGCAACGAATGTGGCGACGGCGCGCCTTTTGCTGGGTGAGATGGTTTCGCTGCGGGCGTGAACAGCGGTGGCTGGGTGGGCGGCTGTTGGCGAGGCAAAGCCGCCATCTAGCGATAGCCGATCAAACACGCCATTTTTCTGAAACAGCAAATCGTGTTCCGAAGGATCTGATCGACGCTCTATGGCAGTTGCATGCTTGCAGCTCGATCAGCCGAACTGGGGCGACCGACCTCAATGCGCTAGTTCAGAGGTAGAAACACCAACAAACCATAAAACAAGACGGCAAGGAATGCCGTCTCTAGCACCATCAGCGCCACAGGCTTCCAGCCCACGGTCAGAATGTCCTTCAGGTGGGTCTTCATTCCGATGGCTGCCATTGAGGCGATCAAGCACCCTTGCGAGGCGCTCTTGCCCGCGCTCACCACCGCCGCCGGCAGCCAGCCCGTGCTGTTGATCACCACCAGCACCGCAAAGGCCACCGCGAACCACGGCAGCAGCGGCGGGCGCGGGCCGCTCATGGCTTCGCCATTCGTGACCATCTGGCGGCGCGCCAGCATGGCCGCCAGCGCGATCACCGGCAGCAGCATCGCCACCCGTATGAGTTTGACCAGCGTCGCTGCATCGCCCGCTTCGTGCGACAGGCTGTAGCCCGCGCCCACCACCTGCGCGACGTCGTGGATGGTGCCTCCGATGAAATAACCCGCGGTTACCACGTCCATGCCCAGCGCCTTCGTGAGCGTGGGGTAAAGCACCATGGCCAGGGTTGATAACGTACTCACGCCAATGACGGTGAACAGCGTGGCCTGCTCCTTCTTCGGGTGCTTGGGCATGGCAGCCGACAGGGCAAGCGCAGCCGAGGCACCGCAGATGGCGACCGCTCCGCCCGTGAGCAGGCCGAAGAACATCTGAAATCCCATGAGTCGGGCCAGCACGATCCCGCAGACGATGGTCAGGGCCACCGCCAGTACCACCATGGCCACCGGCTGCCAGCCCAACGCCATCACCTGGTAGGCCGTGATGCGCAGGCCCAGCAGGGCCACCCCCAGGCGCAGCACCTGCTTGGCGGTGAAGTCGATGCCGGTGGCGCTGCGGTTCATCTGACCACCCTCCTCTTGCGTCAGGAAGTTCAGCGACATGCCCAGCAGCAGAGCGAGCAGCATGACCGGCGCACCGTAGTGCTCAGCCAGAAACATGGCCGACAGCGCCACCACGGCGCTGACGGCCAAGCCGGGCAGCAGGGGCTTCGCGCGAGCGAGGGGATCGGTCATGGCGTGTTGTGTCTCTCAGGCAGGGGGCAGCAAATGGTCCTGGAACAAATCGCGCAGCCGGTTCTTGAGCATCTTGCCAGTGGCACCCAGGGGGATGGCGTCCACGAACACCACATCATCGGGCGTCCACCACTTGGCGATTTTGCCGTCGAAGAAGGCCAGAAGTTCGTCTTTCGTTGCCTCGGCCTGGGGCTTCCTGACCACGACCAGCAGCGGGCGCTCGTCCCACTTGGGGTGGCGCGCCGCAATGCAGGCAGCCATGGCAACGGCCGGGTGCGCCATGGCGATATTCTCGATGTCGATGGAGCCGATCCACTCGCCGCCGCTCTTGATCACGTCCTTGGCCCGGTCGGTGATATTCATGAAACCGTCCGGGTCGATGGTGGCCACGTCGCCGGTGGGGAACCAGCCGTTGATCAAGGGGCTCTGCTCACCCTGGAGGTATTGCTCCACCACCCAGTGCCCACGCACCAGCAGCTCACCGCTCGCCGTGCCGTTCCAGGGGAGCTCTGCGCCGTTCTCGCCAACGATCTTCATGTCGATGCCGAAGACGCTTCGGCCTTGTTTGGCCTGGATTGCGCGGCGCTTTTCGAGCGGCAGCATGTCCTGGTGCCCCTTGAGCACGCCCACCGTACCGATGGGGCTGAGTTCGGTCATGCCCCAGGCGTGGATGACCTGGACACCATGGGTGTCTTCGAAGCTGGTCATCATGGCCGGCGGGCAAGCCGAGCCGCCAATGATGGTGCGGCGCATGGTACTGAAGCGCAGACCGTGACCGGCCACGTGCGCCAGCAGACCTTGCCACACCGTGGGCACACCGGCCGAGACCGTCACGGCTTCGGTTTCGAACAGTTCGTGCAGGCTCTTGCCGTCCAGGGCGGGGCCGGGGAACACCAGCTTGGCGCCCACCAGACAGGCCGAATACGGCAGGCCCCATGCGTTGACATGGAACATGGGAACCACGGGCAGCACCACGTCGCGGGCGCTGATGTTGAGCGCGTCGGGCAGGGCCGAGGCCATGGTGTGCAGCACCGTGGAGCGGTGGCTGTAGAGCACGCCCTTGGGGTGGCCGGTGGTGCCGCTGGTGTAGCACAGGCTTGAAGCGGTCTGCTCGTCTAACCCGGGCCAGTCAAAGTGATCGTTGGGCTGTGAGTCGATCAGGTCCTCGTAGCAGATCAGCCCCGGGATCTTCGAGTCTGCGGGCATGCGGGACTTGTCGGCCATCAGCACGAAGTGTTTCACCGTGGGCAGGCGGCTTGCCACGGCTTCGACCAGCGGCAAGAAAGACTGGTCAAAACACAGCACCTGGTCCTGCGCGTGGTCGGTGATCCAGACCAGCTGGTCGGCGTGCAGGCGCGGGTTGAGCGTGTGCAGCACCGCGCCCGAGCCGGACACGGCGTAGTACAGCTCCAAGTGGCGGTAGCCGTTCCAGGCGATGGTGCCCACACGCTGGCCGTGGGCCACGCCCAGCAAGGCCAACGCCTTGGCCAAGCGGCGCGAGCGCGCGGCCAGTTCGGCGTAGGTGCAGCGGTGGATATCGCCCTCCACCCGGCGCGACACCACTTCCTGCGAACCGTGGTGGCGCTCGGCGTGAAGCAGCAGCGAGGAGATCAGCAGCGGCTGCTGCATCATTTGGCCGAGCATGGTTCAGAACCGGTGGTTGAGGCCGACCGACACGCCAGTCATTGCGCTGCCGCTGACGTTGCGCGTGGCCGGATCGATCAGACCCAGCACGACAAGGCTCGTCGGGTCGGCCGCCAGCGCGCCCGAAAGGCTGTTGCGGAACACACCAAAGTTCAGGCTGGTGCGCTTGGAGAACGCGTAGTCGCCCATCAGCGCCACGGTGCTGCGCTTACCTTCGCGGCCTGTGGTGCCGCCGACCGAGCTGGCGTTGTCGCGGTAGTAGGCGGCCTTTGCTGAGAGCGCCGAGGTGATCGGCATGCCCACGCCCAGACCCCACACCTGGTTGTGCTGCTCGGTGGCGCCACCAGCCGACTTGTCGTGGCGGGCCTCCATGTAGTGGGCATACAGACGAGCGGTTCCCACCAGAACGTTACCACCCAGGCCCCACGTGTTTTGCTTCAGCTGGGTGCCATCGCTGTTATAGCTCAGGACGTAGGCGCCCAGGCCGTAGCCCGGGGTCTGCAGGCCCACGTCCATCGATTGGCTGCGACCAACGCGGCCCGCGCTAGCGAAGGCATGGCTGAGGCCCAGCTTGACGCCCCCTGGCAGCTGCGCGCGCAGCTTGACGGAGTCGTCCACCCGGGTATCAAAGCCGCCGAAGGTGTTGGTCGCGTTCAGTGCCAGGATGGAGAGCAGCAGCTTGCCATCGGCATTGGCGTGGAACACGTCCAGCGTTTCCGCGATGCGGTCGATCCCGGCGTGGAGCTGACGACCGACCGTCAGGTTGAATTGCTGGTTGCCCAGGCCCAGCCAGGTAGCCTTATCGAAGTGTTTGGCGCTGCCGAGCACGGTGCGGCCACCGACGCCGGTGGGCAGTTCCAGCGAGGATTCCAGACGGAAGCTGGCCGTCAGACCGCCGCCCAGCGACTCGCTGCCGCGCAGACCGTAGGAAGGAGCAGTCCAGGGTCCGCTCACAAGACGGGTGCCGGACCCGACGGCCTGATTGCTCAGGTTGACGGCCGACGCTGCCACGGTACCGAAGAGCTGCACGGAGGGAGCGTCCTGCGCCAGGACGCAAGGGGCGCTGGCCATCAGCATGGCAGCGCTCAGCCAGGCTTTTCGCGACAGCAAACGCGGGCTTGAGCCCTTGCAACGGGCTTGGGTGTACAGGGTGGGGTGATTGGAGGTGTTCATTTTCTGGTTCCTTGGTGGTTGGGGCAAAACAGGGGCGCGTTGAATTCGCGCACGGGGGCCTCACCGGCGGGCTCAGGTCAGCCGGTAGGGAAAACGTTAGGAATCTGGGGCAGCGCAGCGCCGCCTTGACGGCGATGCGCTGGATTTCAGCTCAACACATCATGGGTTGAGCTTGATGTCGAAGGTCTTGACGATGCCTGCATTGCGCTCGAAGTCGGCGCGCACGGATTTCGCCATCTGCTCGGCGGTCTCGTCACCGCCGAGCTCGAAGCCAGCGCTCAGCAGGCGGTCGCTCACCTCAGTCGTTGCAGCCGCTTTGTCCACCGCAGCGTTGATCTTGTCCACCATGGCGGAGGGAACACCAGCCGCCACGATGATGCCGACCCAGTTGCTGAAGTCGAGCTCGGGGTAGCCCTGCTCGGCCATGGTGGGCACGTTAGGAAGGTGCTGCGACCGCTTCTTCGCAGCCACGCCGAAAGCCTGGATCTTGCCGGCTTCCACCATTTTCTTGGACGTGGCCATGCCGTCGAACATCAACGGGATTTGGCCACCCATCACCTGGGCCAGCGCGGGTGGCGAGCCGGCAAAAGGGACGTGCTGCATGTCCAGCACAGCCTTCTGGTTGAGGATCATGCCGGCGTAGTGCGAGCTGGTGCCCGCGCTGTAAGAGGCAAAGCTCACCTTGCCCGGGTTGGCCTTGACCCAGGCGACCACTCCCTTGGCATCCTTGGCTGGCACATTGGGCGAGCCGACCAGCAACAAGGTGGCGCGCGCGATGGCCGTGACCGGCTTCACATCCTTGAGCGGATCGAAAGAGGTCTTCATCACATGCGGGATCTCGGTCAAGACGTTGCTCGCAGTCATCATGATGGTGTTGCCATCGGGCGGTGCGGCCAGCATTGCCTGCACGGCGATGGCACCGCCGGCGCCGGCCCTGTTCTCCACCACCACCGGCTGACCGGTGTTGGCCTGCAGCCGGTCGGCCACGATGCGAGCCACCACGTCCATGGTGCCGCCGGCCGGCGCCGGGACGATCATGCGGATGGGCTTGTCAGGCCAGGCCATGGCGGCGGGCAGGGCGAATGCGAGGGCGGCGGCACACAAGCTGCGGCGCAACGGGAAGAAGGGGCGAGTTGTCATGCGTTGTCTCCTGTCTGTGGGGATGTCGACCGGGGTACCGGTCTCATGCGGTCTCTGTACTGGACCGTGGGGTGAATCCTAGGTTTCGATCCACGAGATTGCTTGATAATTTGGGACAGCTATTTTCGAAATTGGGACATTCATGGATTACCCTTACGTTCCCGTCGTGCGCAGCGCCAGTCTGGCGGGCTACCTCGATCTCGCGCAGGAGGTGGGCCTCGATGCCCACGCCATGCTGCGCCACGCGGGGCTCTCCCCGCGCAGCCTGGAAGACCCCGAAACACCCTTGAGCACGGTCGCGGTACGGGCCCTGCTAGAAGACAGCGCCCAAGCCAGCGACGTGGATGACTTTGCGTTGCGCCTGGCCGGCCGGCGCCAGCTCTCCAACCTTGGACCCATCAGCTTGGTGCTGAAAGAGGAGCCGACCGCGCGCGCCGCGCTCGACACCCTCTGCCGCTACCTGCGCCTGCTTAATGCCTCGCTGCTCACCCGCATCGAGGAGCACGGACAATTCCTGATGATCCGTGAAGAGATCCTGGTGGCGCAGACGGCCAGCACGCGCCAGTCGATGGAGTTAGCTGTTGGTGTCATGTACCGCATCGTGCGCGAGCTGCTGGGGCCTCAGTGGAAACCGGTGCGCGTCTGTTTCAACCACCGACCGCCGCGCGACGCCAGCGCCCACCGCGCTTTCTTCGGTACCGTGGTGGACTTCAACAGCGACTTCAACGGTATCGTCTGCAACGCAGCAGACCTGTTGGTGCCCCAGCAGGGCGCCAACCCTGAGATGGCCCGTTTCGCGCGACAGTACCTGGATCGTGCGCTATCTGGCCAGCACCAGAGCACACAGGCCACGGTGCGCCAGCTCATTGCCGCGCTGTTGCCAGGCGGGCGCTGCACCTCGCAGCAGGTGGCGCAGCACCTGGGCGTGGACCGCCGCACCATCCACCGCCACCTGGCGCGCGACGATCAGACCTTTGCCAAGCTGCTGCAGTCGGTGCGCGCCGAGCTGGTGCTGCGCCAGGTGCGCGACAGCGACCTGCCGCTGGCCGAGGTGACGCAGCTGCTGGGCTTTGCCGCGCCAGCCGCGTTCTCGCACTGGTTTCGCAGCACGTTTGGTTGCAGCGTGACCGCCTGGAGAAGACAGGAAAAAGCAAAAGCGGATGTGCGTCAGGGTTGACCCTGACTGTCCCACATTCGCAAATCAATGTCCCAATCAGACAAGCAAATTCGAGGTGCTGGTCCTACGATGCATTCCATGGTCTGGACACCAGGCCACACGAACGCACGAAGGAGACACCCACCATGGCCACTGCCATCCGCATGCACCGCACCGGCGGTCCCGAAGTCCTGCAACTGGAACAGGTCGAAGTCGGCCACCCCGGCCCTGGCCAGGTTCGCCTGCGCCACGCCGCTGTCGGACTAAACTTTGCCGACACCTATTTTCGCAACGGGAGCTATCCCGTTCCGCTGCCTGCCGGCATGGGTGTGGAAGCGGCTGGTGTGGTGGAAGCGCTGGGCGAAGGTGTGAGCAACGTCGCCGTGGGCGACCGCGTTACCTACACCGGCTTCCTCAACACCCTGGGCGCCTACAGCACCGAGCGCCTGATCGACGCCGCACCGCTGATCCAGTTGCCCGATTCAATCGGCTTCGAGACCGCCGCCGCCATGACCATGCGCGGCCTTACCTCGGCCTACCTGATGCGCCGCATCCACCCTTTCAAGGCCGGCGACACGTTGCTGCTGCACGCCGCCGCCGGCGGTGTGGGCCTGATCGTTTCACAGTGGGCCAGGCTGCTGGGCATCACCGTCATCGGCACTGTGTCCACCGATCAGAAAGCCGAAGTCGCCAAGGCCCACGGCTGCACCCACACCATCAACTACAGCCACGAAGACGTGGCCGCCCGGGTGAGGGACCTCACCGGTGGCCAAGGCGTGGACGTGGTGTTCGACAGCGTAGGCAAAACCACCTTCATGGCATCGCTGGACTCGCTCAAGCGCCGCGGTCTGATGGTCTGCGTGGGCACGGCCAGCGGCCCCATCGACGGCTTCAACCCCAACCTGCTGGCCATGAAGGGCTCGCTCTACCTCACGCGTCCGGCGCTGGCTGACTACATCGCCGACCCGGCCGAGAAGGCCGAACTCGCCGCCGAAGTGTTCGGCCATGTGGGCGCGGGTCGCATCCGGATCGACATCCAGCAGCGCTACACACTCGAAGACGCTACCCAAGCGCACCGCGACCTGGAGTCGCGCAAGACAACCGGCTCGTCGATCTTCGTAATTTGAAGCCGACCCCAAAAGAAAGAGACAAGCCCATGAAGATCGAACCCCTCACCTGCGCCATCGGCGCCGAGTTGACCGGCGTGAACCTGGCCGACGCCGTGAGCAACGATGGCCTGTTCGCAGAGATCAAGGCCGCGCTGCTGCAGCACAAGGTGCTGTTCCTGCGTGATCAAGATATTTCTCGCGCCGACCACGTGGCCTTCGCCCGTCGTTTCGGCGAACTGGAAGACCACCCCGTGGCCGGCAGCGACCCGGAACACCCCGGCCTGGTTCGCATCTACAAGACGCCCGACGCGCCGAACGACCGCTACGAAAACTCATGGCACTCCGACGCCACCTGGCGCGACGCCCCGCCCATGGGCTGCGTGCTGCGCTGCGTGGAATGCCCTCCGGTGGGCGGCGACACCATGTGGTCCAACATGGCGCTGGCCTATGAGCGCCTGCCCGAGCCGGTGAAGGCGCAGATCGCGCACCTGCGTGCGCGCCACAGCATCGAGGCCAGCTTCGGCGCCGCCATGCCCATCGAAAAGCGCCTGGCCCTCAAGGCCCAGTTCCCAGACCCGGAGCACCCCGTGGTACGCATCCACCCCGAGACCGGCGAGAAGGTGCTGTTCGTCAACGCCTTCACCACCCACTTCACCAACTTTCACACCCCCGACAACGTGCGCGTGGGGCAGGACTACACGCAGGGCGCCAGCGCGCTGCTGCAGTACCTGATCAGCCAGGCGTTGATCCCCGAATACCAGGTGCGCTGGCGCTGGCAGCCCAACAGCATGGCCATCTGGGACAACCGCGCCACGCAGCACTACGCGGTGATGGACTACCCGCCCTGCCACCGAAAAATGGAACGCGCTGGCATCGTCGGCACGCCCACCTTCTGAACGCCACATCTTCAAATTGATTCCGGAGATCCCCCATGAACTTCCTCGACGGCTCGCTCTTCCCCGAAAACCAGAACAAGCTGGTGATCACCGCCGCGCCCTATGGCCCGGAGTGGATTCCCTCCGACTTCCCCGACGACATCGCCGTGACCATGGAGGCGCAGATCCAGAAAGCGGTGGATTGCTACAACGCTGGTGCCAGCGTGCTGCACCTGCATGTGCGTGAGCTCGACGGCAAGGGCAGCAAACGCCTGTCCAAATTCAACGAGCTGATCGCCGGTGTGCGCCAAGCCGTGCCCGACATGATCATCCAGGTCGGCGGCTCCATCAGCTTCGCGCCCGAAGGCGACGGCGCCGCGGCGAAGTGGCTGAGCGACGACACGCGCCACATGCTCGCCGAACTCGACCCCAAGCCCGACCAGGTGACGGTAACGGTGAACACCACGCAGATGAACGTGCTGGAGCACATGGACGAACGCGACATCGCCGGCACCTCGCTCGCCCTGCCCGAGAACCGCCGCGCCTACAGCGAAATGATCGTGCCTTCCAACCCGGCGTGGTTCGAGGAACACATCCGCCGGCTCTCGGCGGCCGGCATCCAGAGTGCGTTCCAGTTCTACAACATCAACAGCTTCGAGACCGTGGAGCGGCTGATCCGCCGCGGCGTCTACAAAGGCCCGCTGGTGATGAACTGGGTCGCCATCAGCGGCGGCATGGACGCGCCCAACCTCTACAACCTGAGCAACTTCGTGCGCGCCATTCCCGATGGTTCCATGCTCACCGTGGAAAGCAGCATGCGCAACGTGTTGCCCATCAACATGATGGGCATGGCGCTGGGCCTGCATGTGCGCTGCGGCATCGAAGACAACATCTGGAACCAGTCGCGCAGCGAGAAGATGGGCACCGTCCAGCAGATTCAACAGCTGGTGCGTATCGCCAACGAGTTCGGTCGCCCGGTGGCCAACGGCAAAGAAGCGCGCGAGATCCTGAAGATCGGCGTGTTCTACGACACCGTGGAAGAGACCCTGGCCGCCAATGGCTTCGCGCCCAACCCGCGCGGCGGACAACAGGGTTTTTTGCGCAAGGTGGCATGAGCACCGCATCCGACGGACCGCCAGCGGCGGTGCAGATCGACGTCTGGTTCGATCTCGTCTGCCCCTGGTGTCTGATCGGCAAACGACACCTCGACCAAGCAGTCGCACAGTGGCGTGAGACACGGCCACAGGACGCCGTGGTGATGCGCTGGCACTCGGTTCGCCTGATCGAGGGTGTGCCTCCCGAGGGCTGGGACTACAACACGTTTTACGAGCAGCGGCTGGGCGGCCCCGGCGCGGTGCGCAGCCGCCAGGCCGAAGTGCAGGCCGCCGCGCAACAGGCAGACGTGACAATTGACTTCGCGCGCATTCGCGTCTTTCCGGACAGCGGCCCGGCCCATCAACTGCTGGCGCTGGCCGGTCGTCAGCTGGGCGAAACAGGCCGCCTGGCTTTGCTTGAGCGCCTGTTTGAGGCCCACTTTCAGCGCGGCGAACGCATCGCCGAGCGGCCGTGGCTGCTGCTGCAGGCCCAGACTCTGGGGCTGGACCACACCGATGTGGTCGCCTGCTGGGCGCTGCCACTGCCCGCTGCCCCATCAGTGCCGGGTGTGCCGTTTTTTGTCTTCAACCAGCGGGTTGCGCTGTCGGGTGCGCAAGCGCCTGCCGTGCTGCTGCAGGCCATGCAGGCCGCTTTGTCCGACGCTGTGTCCGACGAACTTTCCCCCGCCTTGCCGTGACCGCACCCATCGCCCTTATCGTCCCCGGTCTGCGCGACCACGTGGCAAAGCACTGGCAGACCTGGTTGGCCGAGCGTCTGCCCCGCGCCCACTGCCTCACGCCCCTAGGGCGCGACAACCTGTCCCTGGGTGCGCGGATCGCCGACCTGGAGGCAGCCATCGCTCGCCAGAGCGCGCCAGTGCTGCTGGTGGCCCACAGCGGCGGCTGTGTGCTGGTAGCCCATTGGGTGCGGCAAACTGCCCTGGCCCAGCGCGTGAGCGGTGCGCTGCTGGCCACACCGCCCATCTTTGACAGACCTTTGCCCCCAGCCTACCCGCCGCTCGACGCGCTGGACGCTGCCGGCTGGCTGCCTGTGCCGCGCCGGCGCCTGCCTTTTCCCTCGCTGGTGGCCGCCAGCCGCAACGATGTACTGGGAGAGTTCGATGCGGTCTGCCAACTCGCGCGCGACTGGGGCAGTGATGTCGAAGATCTGGGCGAAGTGGGCCATCTCAACCCGGCCTCGGGCTTTGGCCCCTGGCCACTGGCCACCACCTTGCTCCAGCGCCTGGTCCCCTTGAAGCGGTCACCATGAAACGAGACGTTGACGTGGTCAGCGCAGTGCGCACCGCCGTAACCCCTTTGTCGGCGGCCTCAAAGAAGGTCTACACGCCGAATCGGGCGACACCGCGGTGCGCGAATCGCTGGCTCGTGCCGGCGTGGAGGGCAAGTGCTTGGGGCGTGAGCATCGGCGGCGGTCAGGGTATCGCCAGCATTTTTGAGCGGGCATGAGGGCGACGCTGTTCGTCTCGCCAGGCGCGTGCAGCCTGGCCTGCCATGTGGTGGTTCTAGAGGCAGGGTTGCCCATCCATGTGGTCCCCGTCGACCTCAGAGACCCGGCGGCACCACACCGGGCAGTCAATCCGCTGGGCCGTGTGCCCACTCTGATCACGGCGGCAGGCGAGGTACTGACAGAAAATTCGGCATTGCTACCTTACTTGGCCGATCAGTCGCCAAGCAGTGGCCTGCTGGCGCCCGTGGGCACGGTGTTGCGCGCACGCACCCAGGCATGGGTGGGTTACCTCAACGCCGAAATTCATACGGGGTGTTTTCGAGCCATCAACCGGCCGCAACGGTACTGCCTCGATATGAAAGGGCAAGCCACTGTTCGCGAGCAAGCCCTGCTGCGGTTGCAAGAAGCTTTGGAGCCCATTGAATCGGCTCTTCAAGACCGGGCCACGCTGGACGGCGAACACTTCACCATCGCTGACGCTTACCTCGGCGTGTTCGGCGCGTGGGTGCGGGCACTGGGTGCCGACTTTGATCGCTTCACCGAACTGCATCGCTTTGGACGTGGGTACGAACAGCGAGCCAGTGTCATGCGTGCAAGAGCCTGGGAATCGACGACGCAGCCTTGAGCTGCCACCAGCGCTTCAACCGGGTGACAAGACCCCGCCTTTGCCTTCTCAAGCCATCCAATGAATTCGTCACAAGTTAAAAATTTGTCGCTACACGCCAAAAAGAATGGCGAGTGGGGGCTCCATCATCCGCACACCTGATTCACCCGTGGTCCGAGGCTTGGAGGCAGCGCGACATAACCTTTCACGAAACCAGTCGCTCCCGGTCATCACGGCAGCGCATCGTGCGTCGTGCGTCGTGCGTCGTGATGAGTTTCTGCCTTCTCTACCGATAGCATCCCAATCACCAGGGATGAGCTGTCGGTGAAGCGGCGTCAGCCGGGTCGCGGCAACCTTGTTACGGGCTTTCCGTATGCAACCGCCAGTCCGACCAGCACCGGTCGCTGTTCCCAACAGCCGCTACGTGGCAATCAGCGCGAGCACCCTGGTCAGCACCCAATGACAGTCCGTCGTTGCAAAACGCTCAGCCGCTGCTCTGAATTGAACGGTTTCACTGGGTCGAAATCGCCTGTCTAAGCGATGGTGAAGCGGTTACAGATCCGGCCCGGTGAAGTCTTGAATTCCGTTCGGGCTGAGCCTGTCGAAACCCTTCGACAGGCTCAGCCCGAACGGTTGCTACTTCATTGGGCCGGAGCAATAGTGTTGCTGCGCCTGCCAGGTCGCAGAAGCCCTATGACTCCTGCACCTCGTATAAACGCCACACAGACCAGCGCCGGTCGCTATGCCCAACAGCCGGTTCGAGGCAATCGTCATCAGCACACTTGGCAGCACCCACCGGCCGATATCCCTGCACACGAGACTTTGACCTTGAGTGACCGGACGACCGCAACGGCTCGAAAACAGCCCATGAACTCCAGCCCCGTTCCCCTCACCCCAACAAAGCCTTGGCCGCATCCACACGCAGCGCCAGCGCCACGCTGCTGTCGTTCATCACATCCAGCAAAAACAGGCGCGGGTCTTCGTAGGGGCCGACCAGCGCGGCATGGTGCGGGCTTGGGGCTGATGGGGCTGTTGCAGCCGACGACGCAGGCGCTACCGGTGCGGCTGCCACAGCTGGCGCAGGCGCAGGCGCTGCGGTCTGCAACAGCTTCAGTGCAGCCCGCCAGTCGTCTGGTGCAATGCAACCCTGCCGGCTGAGCAGTTCGGCCTGGGCGTCTTCGCCGGGCTGAAGGTCGAGCGACGGATCGTCGCCGCCAAACACAGCGGCCAGATCGGGGGCGACGAAGGCGGACCAGCGGTCGGGCGCGTGGCGCGCAGGAATGCGGGGTGCTGGCCATGGCGTGGCGTCTGCGGTAGGCCACAGCTTCACCCGGTCGGGCTTCAGGTCGGCCAGGTAGTGCTGTTGCAGGCCCTGGAGAAACGCCACCGCTTCACCCAGCGGCACGGGCTGGGCGAGTGAAAACCAGAGTTCAAACGCATCGACACCGTTCACGGCGATGGCGGGCGCGGGCAAGGCCAGGTCGGCCTGCACACCGCGCCACAAGGGTGACAGGGTGGCCCAGTCGGCAGGCTTGCCCAGCGCCAGCACCATGGCACGCACCTGGCCTTCTGGCCCGATGAGGCCGCCGCCGGACATGCTTTGGGTGGTGCTGTCGGCGGTGGGCAGTTGGTACAGGCGTTGGTGCTGGGTTTGCAGGCGGGTCATGCGGGCATGTTACCCGCGAGCACCCAGGCTGGCGGGGGTGTGCTGGCGTGGCTTATTTGCCGCCGCGCACCTGGGACACCGCGCCTTGCACTTCTTTCCACAGGGCCTCGCCCACGTTGGCAGAAATACTGGCGTTGATGGCGCCCAGCTTTTCGCGCATGCGGTTGGCCTCAGCAGGTGACAGCTCGTTGATCTGCATGCCTTTGCCTTTCAGGTCGGCCAGCGCTTTGTCGGCTTCGGCGCGGGTGTCTTTGCGCTCAAAGTCGCGGCTCTTCTTGGCGGCGTCGAGCAACACCTTTTGCTCGTCTTTGC
Organism: Hydrogenophaga sp.; assembly: GCF_965657535.1. Taxonomy (GTDB): domain Bacteria; phylum Pseudomonadota; class Gammaproteobacteria; order Burkholderiales; family Burkholderiaceae_C; genus Hydrogenophaga. Next base: position 51,792 of record NZ_CBFHOP010000008.1, read on the forward strand.
TCAGCCCGTCCCAATACTTCTTGCTCACCAGCACGATCCAGGGGCTGTAGACGTGGTTGGTCACCGTCAGGTACTTCTGCACCTCGTAGAACTTGCTGGACAGGATGGTGTTGTAGGGGTTCTCCTGGCCATCAACCGTCTTGGTTTCCAGCGCGGTGAACAGCTCCGAGAAGGGCAGCGGCACGGCGTTGGCGCCCAGGGTCTTGAAGCTGTCGATGAACACGTTGTTCTGCATCACGCGCAGCTTGATGCCGTCCATGTCTTCCAGCTTGGTCACGGCGCGCTTGTTGTTGGTGAGGTTGCGAAAGCCGTTCTCCCAATACACCAAGCCCACCAGACCTTTTTCCTGCAGCTTGTCCATCACCTTCTGGCCCACGGGGCCGTCGAGCACGGCGTCGGCTTCTTTGGTGTTGTTGAACAGGAAAGGCGTGTCCCAGATCGCCATTTCCTTGGTGATGCCCACCAGCGTGGCGGTGGAGCCCACCATCATTTCCTGCGCGCCACCAATCAGCGCCTGCTGCATCTGCACGTCGGAGCCCAGCGCAGCAGCGCCGATGGCGCGCAGCTTCATCTTGCCGCCCGAGGCTTTTTCCACCTCGTCGGCAAATACCTTGGCGGCGCGGCCTTGGTTAGACACCTCGTTGAGGCCATAGCCGAAGCGAATGATGCGGTTCTTGATGTCTTGCGCCTGGGCCAGACTGGCGCCCAGTGTGGCCAGGGTGACCGCGGCGGCCACGGCGAGTTGTTTGAGTTTCATGGTTTGTCTCCTGAGGATGAAAGCGACCAAGGCCGCGGGGGGAACGAAAACGAACTGCGCGTGCGCAGCGGCTAGAACATCAACTTCAAAGGCCACAACACAATGGCGGGGAACAGAATCAGCAGCACCAGCATGGTGAAATAGACGGCCAGGAACGGCATCACACCTTTGATGACCGGCTCCATGCGCAGACCGCCCACACCGGCCACCACATTGAGCACGGTGCCCACCGGCGGAGTGAGCAGGCCGAGGCAGCCCACAAAGATGAACACGAAGCCGAAATACACTGGGTCGATGCCAGCCTTGGCGGCCAGCGGCGCCAGCACCGGCGCCAGAATCAAGATGGTGGGGGTGAGGTCCATCACCATGCCCACAGCCAGCAAAAACAGGCACACCACGGCCATGAACAGCATGGGGCTTTGCAGCAGTGGACCCATGTTGGCGGCCAGCTGGCTGGGCAAGTCGGCCAGCGTGATCATGTAAGACGCGGCTGTGGCCGCACCACACAGAAACATCACCACGCCCGTGGTGCGCGATGCGTCCACCAGCACGCGGTACAGGCGCTGCAGGTTCAGTTCGCGGTAAATCAGCGTGGCCACCAGTAGCGCGTACACCGCAGCCACCACGGCGGCTTCGGTGGGCGTGAAAAAGCCGAAGCGCAAACCGCCAATGATGATCACCGGCATCATCAGCGCCCAGGCGCTGTCGCCCAGCACGCTGCGGCGCTCGGTCCAGCTGGTTTTTTCAGCCACGGGCAGCTGCTTTTTGCGGGCAATGCCGCGCCACACCATCACCAGCGCACAGGCCATCAGAATGCCCGGCACGATGCCGGCCAGAAACAACTTGCTGATGGACGTATTGGTCGTCACGCCGTAGATCACCATGGGCATGGACGGCGGCACGATGGGCGCGATGATGCCGCCCGAGGCGATGAGGCCCGCGCTGGAGCCGTCGGGGTAGTTCTGCTTGCGCATCATGGGCAGCAACAGCGTGGCCAGGGCTGCGGTGTCGGCAATGGCCGAGCCGCTCATGGAAGCCAGCATGAGCGATGCCGCAATGGCCACATAGCCCAAGCCGCCCGGAATATGCCCCACCATGGAACGTGCCAGGTCGATGATGCGGCGGCTCAAGCCACCCGCGTTCATCAGCTCGCCGGCCAAGATGAAGAAGGGCACCGCCAGCAGCGGAAAGCTGTCAAACCCGGCTTGCACGTTTTGCGCCAGCAACTGGGCATCGAAAAAGTCCAGGTGCACCATCAGCGCCAGCGCAGTGAGCATGAGCGCAAACGCAATAGGCACACCCACCGTCATGGTGGCAAACAGCACCGCCAGAAAAATCGCGATGGTCATGCTTGCGCTCCCTCGTTGGCCGTGCCGTGGGGTGGTGTGTGGCCGCGCAGATCGTTCCAGCTTTGCAGCAGCAGCAACACGGCCATGCACACGCCCATGACCAGCGTGCCCGCGGCGCCCAGCGCCAGGGGGTAGTTCATCACCGGGCTGCGGCTGTCCATACCCACGAGCACTTGTGACCAGGAACCGTCGATGAGGTAATACAAAGCCACTGCGATCAGGCCCCGGGACAGCCAACGCAGCACCGCCGCCTTGGCACCGCTCAGGCGGGCGGTCACCAAGTCAAAGCCCAGGTGCTTGCCCTCGCCAAACGCCAGCGTGGCCGACAGACACACCAGCCATACAAACAGCAGCCGCGACAGCTCTTCAGACACCACCCAGCCCGTGCCCCAAAAGTAGCGCTGCACCACGTTGCCAAACACCGCCAGCACCATGCCCAGCATGCACAAGGCCATCAGGCCTTCGACCAGATTTTTCAGGAATTTGCCCAATGACATGGCTCAGGCCTCCAGCGGGTTGACAGAAAACGCCGCCTGCGCCCAGCGCACCACCTCGGGCAGCAGCTGGTCCAGCGGGCGGCTGGCGTCGAGCCGCAACACACCGGGCTCCAGGCTCGGGTCTTCCAGCGTGGCGAACTGGCTGGCCACCAGGCTTACCGGAAACAGGTGCGCTGCGCGGGAGGCCACGCGTTCACGCGCCTGCTCTTGCGTGAGATCAAGAAACACAAACCGCAAACATGGCACGGCTGTGCGCAGCCGGTTGCGGTAGCGCTGTCTCAGCGCAGAACACGTCAACACCACGCCGCCGGGGTGCTGTTGCAACTGCTGCGCCAGCAGGTCAAGCCAGGCTTCGCGGTCGGCATCGTCCAGTGGGGTACCGCTGCGCATCTTGTTGATGTTGGTGGCGGAATGGAAATCATCGCCCTCCAGCAGCGGAATGTTCAGGGCCTCAGCGCAACGTTGGCCAAGGCTGGATTTGCCGCAACCGGCCACACCCATCACCACCAGAAACGGCCCTGAAGTCAGTTCTTTTAACGCAGAAGGCATTTGGATAGCGCTGTCCCAACGGGGTCAAAAAAATCAGACGCTGGCGGGATTCGAATAGAAAAAACCGGCAGGGTCTGCGTGCTCAGTCCGCGGTTGCGAACTGATTTGGATAGCGCTATCCTATGCAAAAAACCAACCCACAAAAATCAGGGAAAACCCTTGAACCCTACCGACCGCAAGCGCCGCCCCAGTGGCCGCACCACCCTGAGCGACGTGGCCCGCGCCGCTGAAGTGAGCCCCATCACCGCCTCACGCGCGCTGCGGGGCGAACGCAGTGTGGCGCCTGAGCTGGTGGAGCGCGTGAAGCAAGCCGCCAAACAACTGGGCTATGTGCCCGACCCGGCCGCCCGGGCGCTGGCTTCGCAGCGCAGCAACCAGGTGCCGGTACTGGTGCCGCTGCTGTCCAACGCCCTGTTTGTTGACGTGCTGGAGGCCGTACACGGCACGCTGCTGCCGCAGGGTTTTCAAACGCTGATTGGCGTGACGCACTACAGCGCCGAGCAAGAAGAACAGCTGCTGCGTTCTTACCTGGCACACCGCCCGGCCGGCCTGCTGCTCACCGGCTTTGACCGCACCGAAGCGGCCCGCCAGCTGATTGCGGGCAGCGGCGTGCCTTGCGTGCACCTGATGGAACTCACCAGCGCCAGCGGTGTGTATTGCGTGGGCTTTTCGCAGGTCGACGCGGGTCACGCCATCACCCAGCACCTGCTGCAGCGCGGGCGCCGGCGCATCGCGTTTGTGGCGGCCCAACTCGACCCGCGCACGATGCAACGCGCCGAAGGCTACCGGCGTTGCCTGCGCGAGCAAGGGCTGTACGACGCTCGCCTGGAGCTGCTGAGCCCCCAACCCTCGTCGATGCGCTTGGGTGGTGAACTGCTGCAAGACCTGCTGCGCACCCGATCGGATGTGGACGCCGTCTTTTTCTGCAACGACGACCTGGCCCAGGGCGCACTGCTGGCCGCCCTGCGGCTGGGCATTGACGTCCCGGGCCGCCTGGCGGTGGCGGGCTTCAATGACCTGTCGGGCAGCGACCAGATGGTGCCGCCACTCACCACCGTGCGCACCCCACGTGGCACCATTGGCGAGGCCAGCGCCCGCATGCTGCTCAGCCTGATGCGTGGCGAGTTGCCCGCCCAGCATTCGCTGGACCTGGGTTTCGAGCTGGTGGTACGCGGCAGCAGCTGAGCGCACACCACAGCCATTCACACCACCGCAGCGGGCGCTCTGCCCGGGCTATCTGGTGGGCGCCCCAGTGCCCTCCACCACGCGAAACGGCCCCTGCCCAATTTCCACCGGCCCCACCAAGCACAAACTTTGCGCCACAAACTAGGGTAATTCCCAGCCAAGATATGCAAGAGCGTACAAGAAATGCCCTTTTGCGTACAAATTTCGAAGGGCTTCGTCTTCACAATTCCCACACGGTCTGCGATGACCGTCGAATGGCAACACACCCCAACAGGAGACAACCGTGAAACTTCGCTTCGCCACCGCCCTCACCGCCGCGCTGTTCAGCGCCGGCCTGGCACACGCCAACACCGAGCTTGTGATTGCCACCGTGAACAACGGTCACATGATCGAAATGCAAAAGCTCGGCAAGCATTTCGAGGCCGCCAACCCGGACATCAAGCTGAAATGGGTCACGCTGGAGGAAGGCGTGCTGCGCCAGCGCGTCACCACCGACATCGCCACCAAAGGCGGCCAGTTTGACGTGATGACCATCGGCATGTACGAGACGCCGATCTGGGGCAAGAAAGGCTGGCTGCAAGAGCTGAAAACCGACGCTGCTTACGACGTAGACGACCTGCTGCCCGCCATGCGCAATGGCCTGAGCGTGGACGGCAAGCTGTTCGCAGCACCCTTTTACGGCGAAAGCTCCATGCTCATGTACCGCAAGGACCTGGCCGACAAAGCCGGCGTGACCGTGCCCGAGCGCCCCACCTGGACGCAGATCAAAGACCTGGCCGCCAAGATGCACGACCCCAAGGCGGGCGTGTACGGCATCTGCCTGCGCGGCAAGCCGGGCTGGGGCGACAACATGGCCTTCCTGAGCACGCTGGTGAACACTTTTGGCGGCCAGTGGTTCGACATGACCTGGAAGCCCCAGCTGGAAAGCAAACCCTGGAAAGACGCGATCACGTTTTACGTGGACTTGCTGAAGAACTACGGCCCTCCAGGCTCGTCGGCCAACAGCTTCAACGAGATCCTGGCGCTGACCAACTCGGGCAAGTGCGGCATGTGGATTGACGCGACCATTGCGGCCTCGTTCGTGAGCGACCCCAAGCAATCGTCGGTGGCCGACAAGATGGCTTTTGCCCAGGCGCCCACGCAAGTGACGCCCAAGGGTGCGAACTGGCTGTGGGCCTGGTCGCTGGCGATTCCAGCGGGCTCCAAGAAAGTGGACGCTGCGCAGAAGTTCATCGGCTGGGCCACTTCTAAAGACTACATCCAGCTGGTGGGCAAAACCAACGGCTGGGGCACCGTGCCCACGGGCACCCGCAAGAGCACCTACGCCAACGCGGACTTCCTGAAGGCTGCACGCTTTGCCACGGCTGAAAAAACGGCCATCGACTCGGCAAACCCGAACGACTCGACGCTGCCCAAGAGCCCGTACGTGGGCGTGCAGTTCGCGGCCATTCCCGAGTTCCAGTCGATCGGCATCGCGGTGGGCCAGCAGATGAGCGCTGCGCTGGCAGGCAAGGTTTCGGTGGATGCCGCACTGAAGGCGGGCCAAGTGGCTGCTGACCGCGAAATGAAGCGGGCCGGTTACTACAAGTGAGCCAGGGAGCCGCGCTGCGGCTCTTCCCTCCCCTCTCCCGCTCGCGGGAGAGGGAGTTGCCCCTCAAGCCCCCGAGGCACGCCATGAACCGCCTTCTCCCCCGCCTGCTGCTCACCCCCGCGGTGGCCACGCTCCTCCTTTGGATGATCGTGCCGCTGGTGATGACGATTTACTTTTCGGTCATCCGCTTCAACCTGCTCGCCCCCGAGCAGACCGGCTTCGTCGGTCTGGAAAATTTCGAATATTTCGTCACCGACCCGTCCTTTGGCGCGGCGGTGCTCAATACGGTGCTCCTGCTGGGCAGCGTCATTCTGATCACTGTGGTGCTGGGCATTGCGCTGGCACTGCTGATCAACGAGCCCTTCGCTGGCCGTGGCCTCGTTCGCGTCTTGCTGATTTCGCCCTTCTTCGTCATGCCCACCGTCAATGCCCTGATGTGGAAGAACATGATGATGAACCCGATCTACGGCGTGCTGGCCCAAGTGTGGATTTTCTTTGGCATGGAGCCCGTGGACTGGCTCACCGACCACCCGCTGTTCTCCATCATCATCATGGTGTCGTGGCAATGGCTGCCCTTTGCCACGCTGATCTTCATGACCGCGCTGCAAAGCATGAACCGCGAGCAGCTTGAGGCCTCGCGCATGGACGGGGCGACTTACCTGCAGCAGCTGCGCTACCTCTACATCCCCCACCTGGGCCGCTCGGTGGCCGTGGTGGTGATGATCGAACTCATCTTCTTGCTCAGCGTGTTCGCCGAAATCTACACCACCACCGGTGGTGGCCCGGGCGACGCCAGCACCAACGTGGCCTTCCTCATCTTCAAGCAAGCCCTGCTCAATTTTGATGCCGGCGTGGCATCGGCGGGTGCGCTGTTTGCGGTCGTGCTGGCCAACATCGCCGCCATTTTCATGATCCGCATGGTCGGCAAAAACCTGGACAAGTGAGCACACCACCATGGCACGTCAATCCACCTACACACCGGCCTACGCCGTGCGCACCCTGGGCGCCTGGGGCGTGGCACTGCTGCTGTTCTTTCCGCTGGGCTGGCTGCTGCTGACCGCGTTCAAAACCGAGCTGCAAGCGATTGCGGTACCGCCCGAGCTGATCTTTGCACCCACGCTGGAAAACTTTCACGAAGTGCAAGAGCGAAGCGATTACTTGCTGTACGCCAAAAACTCGGTCATCACCAGCGTGCTGTCCACGCTCATCGGCCTGCTGATCGCGGCCCCGGCGGCTTACGCCATGGCCTTCATCAAGGGCAAATACACCAAAGACATTTTGATGTGGATGCTCTCCACCAAGATGATGCCCGCCGTGGGTGCGCTGGTGCCCATCTACGTGCTGGCGCAGAAAAGCCACCTGCTGGACACCCAGCTCGCGCTGATCATCGTGTTCACGCTCTCCAACCTGCCCATCATGGTCTGGATGCTGTATTCGCACTTCAAGGACATTCCCCACGAAATTCTGGAAGCCGCGCGCATGGACGGCGCCACGCTCTGGCAAGAGGCGCGCCTGGTGCTGCTGCCGCTGGCCATGGGCGGGTTTGCGTCCACCGGCTTGCTGTGCCTGGTGCTGAGCTGGAACGAAGCCTTCTGGAGCCTGAACCTGACCGCTGCCAAGGGCGGCACGCTGGCCACGCTGATTGCCAGCTACTCCAGCCCCGAAGGTCTGTTCTGGGCCAAGCTCTCCGCCGCCTCGCTGATGGCCATTGCGCCCATCGTGATCTTTGGCTGGTTCAGCCAGAAACAGCTCGTGCAAGGTTTGACTTTCGGCGCCGTCAAATGACGGCACACCCCCGCCGCACAGCGCGCGACCCCCTCCAGGGGGCGCGACTGGCGGCCCGGCAAAGCCGGTTCCGCGGTCGCTCTGACCAACACCCCTTCGCTCGCAGCGCTCCTGCAGCATCGAACATCTGAGGAGTCATTCCAGTGGCCTACCTGCAACTCAAAGGCATCGAAAAATTCTTCGGTGACCACCGCGCCATCAAAGGTATCGACCTGGACATCCAGCCCGGCGAGTTCATCGTTTTTGTGGGCCCATCGGGCTGCGGCAAGTCCACCCTGCTGCGGCTCATTGCCGGGCTGGAGCACATCGACGGCGGCACGCTCAGCCTGGAGGGCCGCGACATCACGCACCTGCCTTCAAGCAAGCGCGACCTGGCCATGGTGTTCCAGAGCTACGCGCTGTACCCGCACATGAGCGTGTATGAAAACATGAGCTTCGCGCTCAAGCTGGCCAAGGAAGACCCGGCGGTCATCAAAGACAAGGTGGAACGGGCCGCGAAGATTCTTAACCTGACGCCCTACCTGCAGCGCACGCCCAAAGACCTCTCGGGCGGCCAGCGCCAGCGGGTGGCCATTGGCCGCGCCATCGTGCGTGCGCCCAAGGTGTTTCTGTTTGATGAACCGCTCTCCAACCTGGACGCGGCGCTGCGCGGCCAGACCCGTGTAGAAATTGCCAAGCTGCACCGCGACCTGGGCGCCACCACCATTTATGTGACGCACGACCAGGTGGAAGCCATGACGCTGGCCGACCGCGTGGTGGTGCTGCGCGACGGCTTGATTGAGCAAGTGGGCACGCCGCTGGCGTTGTACGACCACCCGGCCAACCAGTTCGTGGCCCAGTTCATTGGCACACCCCAAATGAACGTGGTGCCACTGGCGCAATTGCCCGCAGCCGTGCAGCAACTGGCCCCGGCAGGCACTGCGGGCGGCTCCATGGGTTTGCGCCCCGAAAACGTGGTGCTGCACCCCAGCGGGCAAGGCGCCATTCGGGGCCAGGTGGACCTGGTGGAAGCCCTGGGCGCCGAAACGCTGGTGTATGTGAGCACGGCCGAAGGCGCTCAGCTGGTGGCCCGCCTGAGCGAGCGCACGCCCCTGGTGGCCGGCAATCCGGTCACGCTGGACGTGGCCACCGACCACGCCCACTGGTTTGACGCCACCGGCCATGTGGTGCGCCGCAAAGCCGCGTGAAAACGCCCCGTTCACACACCCTACCAAGCACATGAGCGCTCCACACCCCTTGAACGGCCAGGTAGCCGCCGTGACAGGCGCCGCATCGGGCATCGGTTTTGCCAGCGCCCAGGCGCTGGTGGAAGCCGGTGCGCAGGTCGTGCTGATCGACCGCGACACCCAAGCCCTGGCCGAAGCCTGCAACACACTGGGCGCCGCCGCCCTGCCGCTGACGCTGGACCTGCTGGACACCGCACAGTGCGCAGCCCTGCCCGAGCGCATTTTGGCGCTGGCCGGGCGGCTCGACGTTTTTCACGCCAACGCCGGCCTGTACGTGGGCGGTGACCTGGTGGACGCCACCGACGATGCCATCGACCGCATGCTCCAGCTGAACATCAACGTGGTGATGAAAAACGTGCGCGGCGTGCTGCCGCACATGATCGCGCGCGGCAGCGGCGACATCATCGTCACCAGCTCGCTGGCCGCGCACTTTCCGACGCCCTGGGAGCCGGTTTACGCATCAAGCAAATGGGCCATCGACTGCTTTGTGCAGACCGTGCGCCGCCAGGTGTTCAAGCACGGCATCCGCGTCGGCGCCATTTCGCCGGGCCCAGTCATCACCTCGCTGCTCGCCGACTGGCCGGCCGACAAGCTGGCCCAGGCCAAGGCCAGCGCCAGCCTGCTGGATGCGGCGGAGGTGGCCGACGTCGTGCTGTTCATGCTCACGCGCCCGCGCGGCATGACGATCCGCGACGTGGTCATGATGCCGACGAACTTCGACCTCTGAACCTTTTCCACCTGCCACACGAACCATGAACACCATCCTGCACCTGGGCCTGGGCTCGTTCCACCGCGCACACCAGGCGGTTTATGTCCACCAGCTGCGCCAACTCGGTGACACCGGCTGGAGCATCGCTGCGGGCAACCTGCGGCCCGACATGCTGGACACCATCGCCACCCTGCAAGCGCAAGGTGGTGCCTACACGCTGGAAACGGTCACACCGCAAGGCGAGCGCAGCTACACGCGCATCACATCCATTGACCGCGTGCTGCCGTACCAGCCCGACCTGGCACCCCTGGTGGCGGTGGCGGCCGACCCGGCCACGCGCATCATCAGCTTCACCGTCACCGAGGCCGGCTATTACCTGGACGCAGCCAACCAGCTGGACTGGGCCAGCTTCCCCGACCTGCGCGCCGATCTGGCAGCGGTGAAAGCCGGCCAGGCCGGTCACACCCTTTACGGCAGCCTCGTCACGCTGCTGCGCGCGCGCATGGCGGCCAGCGCCGGCCCGGTCACGCTGATGAACTGCGACAACCTGCGCCACAACGGCGAGCGCTCACGCAGCGGCCTGCTGCAGTTCATTGACGCGCTGGGCGACGGACCGCTCATGGCATGGGTCGATTCCCACACCAGCAGCCCCAACGGCATGGTGGACCGCATCACCCCGCGCCCCACGCCCGAGGTGGCCGAGCGCGTGAAAGCGGCCACCGGCGTGGACGACCCGGCGGCCCTCATGGGGGAAAGCTTCATCCAGTGGGTGATTGAAGACAACTTCATTGCCGGGCGCCCCGAGTGGGAAAAGGTCGGCGTGGACATGGTGGACTCGGTTGACGCCTTTGAAGAAGCCAAGATCCGCCTGCTCAACGCCACGCACAGCTGCATCGCCTGGGCCGGCACGCTGGTGGGCTACCACTACATCCACGAGGGCACACAACACGCGGTGATCCGCCGGTTCGCCTACGATTACGTGACCGACGACGTGATCCCCGTGCTGCATACACCCGAAAAACCCTGCCCCATCAACCTGCCCCAATACCGCGATGTGGTGCTCGACCGATTCAGCAACCCGGCCCTTGCCGACACCAACCAGCGCGTGGCCATGGACGGCTTCAGCAAAATCCCGGGCTTCATCGCGCCCACCCTGCGCGAGCGGCTGGCGCGCGGCGAAACGGTAGACAGCGTGGCCATGCTGCCGGCGCTGTTCCTGGCTTACTTGCAGCGCTGGCACGCGGGCGACATTGCGTACACCTACCAGGACCAGGCCATGAAACCAGAAGTTGCTCAAGCCATCTGCGAAGCGCCCGACCCCGTGGCCGCCTTTTGTGCCGACGCCACGCTGTGGGGCGAGCTGGCCGGCGACGCCCGGCTGGTCGACGCTGTGCGGCGCGCCCGCGAGCGCGTGGGCCGCTTCGTGACTGCGCACACCGGCGTGAGCGCAACCGCCGCTGCCTGATCGGGGCGGCCAGACCTGGAACTCCAATGACCGTTCGCAGCCGCACCGTCCCGCGCCAGATCAAGCCCGAACTGGAGCTGGAGCTGGCCCGCTCGCCCAACCTGGGCTACGAGTCGTCCACCGACGTGGGCTTTGTGCGCTGCCTGGCGCACGGTTTCCCCACGCCGCTGGCGCGCTGGCACTACCACGACGAATACGAGCTGCACCTGATCACCAGCACCAGCGGCAAGCTGTTTGTGGGCGACTGGATCGGGCCTTTCCAGGCCGGGCAGCTGGTGCTCACCGGCCCGCGCCTGCCGCACAACTGGGTCAGCCTGGACATGCCCGAGGGCGGCGTGGCCCAGCGCGACCTGGTGATCCAGTTTTCGCACGAGCCGCTGGTGCGCGCGAGCGAAAACATCCCCGAGCTGGCCGAGGTGCTGCCACTGCTGGAGCGCGCCAAACACGGCATTGAGTTTTTCGGCATGTCCGAGTCTGCCGAAGCACACTGGCGCAAGGTGAAAGGCACCCGAGGCCTCAAGCGCTTCACCGCGTTTTGCGATTTTCTGAGCGACCTGGCCGCCTGCACCGACTACCGCCTGCTCTCCAGCGTGCAGCTGCAAAGCACCGACGACGACGCCTCGCTCGACCAGATCAACGCCCTGGTCAGCCGCATCACCGAGCACCTGGCCGATGAACACTCGGCTGCTGCACTGGCCGCCGAACTGGACATGAGCGAGAGCAAGTTCAGCCGCTTCTTTCGCAAGGCCACCGGCAACACCTTCACCGACTTCGTCAACCGCGTGCGCATCAGCCGCGCCTGCCAGTTGTTGATGGACACCGACCAGCAAGTGACCAACATCTGCTTTGACGTGGGCTTCAACAACGTGGCCAACTTCAACCGCCGCTTTCTGGAAATCCGGGGCATGACGCCGACGGAGTTCCGCAAGCAGTCCTTCACACGCTTTCGCGGTGCCGCCTAGGTGAAGCACCCCCCGCGCCGCTTCGCGTCACCCCCCCAGGGGGGCGGCACTGGCCGTCCGGCAAAGTCGGCCCGACGGTGCCCTGGGTTGGACCTCGCGCTGCGGGCAAGCCCCTGCAGGGGCTGATCTGGCCTGGGGCGACCCGACGCGCCAGATCGTCCTCTCCATCCAACACAAAACATGTACCTCGGTCTCGACCTCGGCACCTCCGAACTCAAAGCCTTGCTGCTCTCCGACCAGCACCAGGTCATCGCCACCGCCCGCGCGCCGCTCACCGTGCAGCGCCCGCAGCCCCTCTGGTCCGAACAGGACCCGGCGGCCTGGTGGCAGGCGCTCGAAACCGTCATGGGCCAGTTGCAGCGCGAACACCCCCAAGCGCTTGCAAAGCTCCAGGGCATCGGCCTGTCGGGCCAGATGCACGGCGCCACCCTGCTCGACGCCTGCGATGCCGTGTTGCGCCCGGCCATCCTCTGGAACGACGGCCGCAGCGGTGCGCAATGTGAACAGCTCACCCGCGACGTGCCCGATCTGGCAGCCATCACCGGCAACCTGGCCATGCCCGGCTTCACCGCGCCCAAGCTGCAGTGGGTGCGCGAACACGAACCCGCCGTGTTTGCCAAAACCCGGCGCGTGCTGCTGCCCAAAGACTGGCTGCGCCTGAAACTCACCGGCGAAGCGGTGAGTGACATGTCCGACGCCGCCGGCACCCTGTGGCTTGACGTGGGCCGGCGTGACTGGTCCGACACGGTGCTGCAAGCCACCGGCCTCAGCCGCGCGCACATGCCGCGCCTGGTGGACGGCAGCGCGGTCTCAGCCTTCGTCAAGCCCGAGCTGTGCCAGCGCTGGGGCCTGCCAGCGCACGTACCGATGGCCGGTGGCGCGGGCGACAACGCCGCCAGCGCTGTCGGCATGGGCCTGGTGCGCCCGGGCGAGGGGTTTGTGTCGCTCGGCACCTCGGGCGTGGTCTTCGTCAGCGGCGCGGCCTTCGCGCCCAACCCAGCCCAGGCATTGCACGCCTTTTGCCACGCCCTGCCCGGCCGCTGGCATGTGATGAGCGTGATGCTGAGCGCCGCCAGCGCCGTGACCTGGGCCACCCAGATGCTCGGCTTTGACAACGAAGCCACCCTGCTGGGCGCCGCCGGCACCCTCAGCCCCGGCGAGCAGCAAACCGCCCCGGTCTTCCTGCCCTACCTGAGCGGCGAACGTTCACCCCACAACAACCCGCTCGCCAGCGGCGCCTGGACCGGCCTGCGCGCCCAGCACGGCCGCGCGCACCTGGCCTACGCTGTGGCCGAAGGCGTGGGCTTCGGCCTGCTCGACGGCCTGCGCACCATCCCGCCCACCGAGCCACCGCTTCACACACTCTCGCTGGTGGGCGGCGGCTCGCGCAGCGCCTGGTGGGCCCAGCAGCTGGCCGACACCTTTGGCCTCACGCTCACCGTGCACCAGGACTCGGAAAGCGGCGGCGCCATGGGCGCAGCCCGCCTGGCCTGGCTCGCCACCGGTGGCGCGCTGGACGCGGTATGCACCACCCCGCCCGTGCTGCAGAGCTTCACGCCCGATGCGACGCGCGCCAGATGGCTGCGCGAGCGGCATGCGCGCTTCGTGGCGTTGTATGCGGCACTGGCTTGAGACCCACCACGGTCGGTTCACTGCTGGGCGCTGGGCGCGCAGGTTCAGGCGCGGCGCCTGGTTTTAGCAGCCGACAAAGCGGTCATGAATTCAACAACAAAGTGGCAGTCTTCGTCCTGCAAAACGCCCATGTCGCCCACAGCAACTGGTGCGACATAGCCGCGAATGACTTGCAGCCCAGCGATGCGTTTGTCGATTTTTGACAGGACGTCACCGGCGAGTTGCTGAACGGCGCGTTCATCGAGTTCGCCGTGGTCGCGCTCGGCAAGCAGCAGCGCGATCTCGGCCAGCGTAAAGCCGAGTTCCTTCAAATGCATGATGGCCTTGAGCCGGTCCAGCGTGTCGCCGCCGTATTGGCGGTAACCGGCCTCAGTGCGGCTCTGTGGCGCGATCAACCCCGCTTCCTCGTACAAGCGCAACTGCCCGCGCGTCACGCTGGCCGCTTTGCACAAAGCGCTGGTGGTCTGCAAAGCCTGGAAAGCCTGAGCGGTGATGACGGTGTTCATGGTGGGGTGGTGTCAGGTGGCCAGGGTGGGTCTTCAAAGGCATCAAAACGCTTTTGCTCATGCTAAACCCGGTACCCAGGTACCAGGTCAAGGCATTTCAATCGCGTGGTTTCAAAAAAAGCCCCTTGACCTGGCACCAAGGTGCCGGGTTTTTAATGCCTCTATCGCCACAAGCACTTTGGAGCATCGCTTTGCCAACCCACCCAAGACCCCACCCAACACCCCACAAAACAGCGCTCATCACGGGCGCCTCATCCGGCATTGGCCAGGCGCTGGCCCATCACTTCGCGCGAGATGGCTACCAGCTGGTGCTGGCCGCTCGCAGCGTGGCCAAAATGCAGACCCTGGCCGATGAATTGAAAAAGCAGTTCAAGGTGGGCGTCACGGTCATTGGTGCAGACCTTGAAACCCACGGTGGTGCAGCCCAGCTGCACGCCGACATACAAGCGCACGGCATTGTCCTGAGCGCCCTCGTCAACAACGCGGGCTTCGGCGCCTTTGGCGAGTTCAAAGACTCGGCACTGCCGCAGGAACTGGCCATGATGCAGCTCAACATGCATACGGTGGTGGTGCTGACCAAGCTCTTTTTGCCCGACCTGCTGGCCACACGCGGCAAGATTTTGAACACGGCATCGACGGCGGCTTTTCAACCAGGCCCCTACATGGCGGTCTACTACGCCACCAAGTCGTTTGTGCTGAGCTTCTCGCAGGCCATTGCGTCCGAGCTGGAAGACACCGGCGTGACCGTGACGGCGCTGTGCCCCGGCCCCACGGCATCGGGCTTTCAGGACAAGGCCGACCTGGGCAACTCGGCGTTGGTGAAGGGCAAAAAACTGCCCACTTCTGAAGAAGTGGCCGCATTGGGTTACCGCGCCATGCAACGTGGGCAGCGGGTTTACATCCCGGGCTTCATGAATGCGGTCATGGCGCAAAGCATGCGATTCACACCCCGCAACCTGGCCACCAAGGTGGTCAAAGCCTTGACCCGACCCATCGCCTGATGGCCCGCACCATGATCAACCACATGAGCAGCTACTTCAGTGCAGAAAAACAGGAGAGCTTGATTTTTCTGGCCGTTGGCCTGGTGGCCATCGGCATCGGTGTGTGGCTCTGGCTGAACGGTCATCGCCTGAAGTCCATGGCCTACCCGCTGGTGGTCATTGCGCTGATGCAGATGGTGGTGGGTGGCTCGGTCTACCTCCGCACCGACACCCAATTGTCCACCTTGAGCGCTCAGCTGCAGGCGAACCCGGTGGCGCTGAAAGCCGAAGAAACCACCCGCATGCAGACGGTCATGAACAACTTTTCGATCTACAAGGCGGTCGAAATGCTGTTGCTGATCGTCGGGGTGGGGCTGATTGCTTTTCTGCAGCGCCACGACCTGGCTGCAGGTATCGGCGTGGGCCTGGTCTTGCAGGCCGCCTTGACGCTGACACTGGACATCTTTGCCGAGGCCCGGGGTTCTGACTACTTGTCTGCGCTCCATTCAATGCCCCGCTGAAGCGCTGCGGGCTGTGCCCAGGCCGTGGCCTTTTGATCCCACCAACCGGGCTGGCTCAACCGTGGTGTGCCATGTCGTCCGCGTCCAGGGCCGGCGGGCGCACCAGGTCTTCGTCTATGCCCATGATCGCGCTGGCCCGCTCGACGGCCTTCCACAGCGCTGGCGGCATCTTCAAAATCTCGTCGGGCGAATTGGCTTGCGCAATCCAGGTGCTGATTTGGTGGTGCTGCTCGGGGGTGAGCAACGCCAGGTTGAGCATTTCGTCAATGGTTTTCATCGCGTGATCGGGTGGGTCTTGGCACATGCGGCCACGTGCTCGGTGTCGCTGGGAACCATTCCCATGAAACCGAACAACGGTGTCAGGTTAATGCATTTGCGTTCCTGTCGCGGCAGGGTCCCAAACACCGGGGCCCATTTGAAGGAATGCGACAGGCCCAGCTTCGGGCCCGGCGCAGCCAGCAAGCTGGCACCCCGTTGCACCCAAGCCCGACACGGCGGCCCACAAAGCGCCCATGCCCCTGCCAACCGCAGCCCTGTGCACCGGCGCGTACCCGGCTGCTGCTCGCGCGGGCCTTGGGGTGGTGGGTACACACACCCGCCAAACGCTCCGCCTCTGACATGCCGTTACAGCCTTTGCGCCCCACTTCACCCCCGGTTCACACGCGCCCCGGATAATTCGGCTCCATGCCCCTGATATCCCTTCGCCCTGCGGTTATGGCCCTGGTCTTGGCACCCGCCGCCTTGTGGCTCGGCGCGCGCCCTGCGGCCGCCGCTACGTTTGAGCTGCCGCCGATCGACCGCATCGTCAACTACCAACCCAAACTGCCGCTGCAGGTGTTCACCGCCGACGGCGTGGAGATTGCACAGTTTGGCGCCGAGCGGCGCGACTATGTGCCACTGGCCCGCACCCCCAAGCTGCTGCAAGACGCGGTGCTGTCGGTGGAAGATGCGCGCTTTCGTGAGCACTCGGGTGTGGACCCCAAGGGCATGGCACGCGCCGCGTTCGCCATGTTGACCGGCGGACGCAAGCAGGGCGCCAGCACCATCACGCAGCAGCTGGTGCGCACCATGCTGCTCACGCGGGAGCTGACGGTGGAGCGCAAAGCCAAAGAAATTTTGCTGGCCTTCAAGGTGGAAGAAGCCTTGTCCAAAGACCGCATTCTGGAGATCTACCTCAACGAGATCTTTCTGGGCCAGCGCGCCTACGGGTTTGCCGCCGCAGCGCGCACCTATTTCGGCAAGCCCATGGACCAACTCACGCTGGCGGAAGCCGCCATGCTCGCTGGCCTGCCGCAAAACCCGTATTACGCCAACCCGGTGGCCAACTTTGACCGCGCGGTGCAGCGCCAGCGGGTGGTGCTGGAGCGCATGCGCGCCACCGGTGCCATCACCGAGCAGCAACTGGCGGTCGCACGCGCCGAAAAGTTGAGCATTCGCCCGCCCGGCCAGCGCAGCGTGAACGCTGAACACGTGGCCGAAATGGCGCGGCGTACCGTGGTCGACCGCTTCGGCGCCGGCGCCTACACCACGGGCCTGCGGGTCACCACCTCGCTGCGCGCGGCCGAGCAACGCGCCGCGTTTGATGCGGTGCAAAGCGGTGTGCTGGCCTTTGACCGCCGGGGCGCCTGGCGCGGCCCGGAAGGCTTTGAGGCCCTGCCTGCCAGCAACGGCCCAGAGTTGGAAAGTGCTGCGGCGCTGGCCCTGAAAGACCACCGCGACGACGAGACCCTGCGCGTGGCGGTGGTGCTTTCAGCATCACCCAAGGAACTGCGCGTGCAACTCGCCAGCGGCGAACGTGTGAGCGTGAAAGGCGAAGGCCTGCGCTGGGTACAGCCCGGGCTGAGCGCCAAGGCCAAGCCCGCGCTGAAACTCACCCGGGGCGCGGTGGTTCGGGTGCTCAGCAAAGGCCATGCCAAAACCAGTGAAACCTGGGCCATGGCCCAGTGGCCCGAGGCCGAAGCCGCGCTGGTGGCGCTGGACACGCAAAGTGGCCGGGTACGCGCGCTGGTGGGGGGCTTTGACTTCACGCGCCAGCCGTTCAACCACGTCACGCAAAGCTGGCGCCAACCCGGCTCGGCCTTCAAGCCGCTCTTGTATTCGGCCGCGCTGGAAGCTCGCGTGATGCCGGCCACACTGGTGGACGACCTGCCCTTCACGGCGCCCAACGGCTGGAGCCCCGGCAACGGCAACGGCGCATACAGCGGCCCCATCACGCTGCGTACGGCGCTCACCCAATCCAGCAACCTCGCCAGCGTACGGGTGCTGCAGCACGTGGGCACCCAGCGCGCGCGCGAATGGAGCACCCGCTTTGGCATGGATGCCCAGCGCCACCCCGACAACCTCACGCTGGCGCTGGGCACTGGCCTGGTGACGCCGCTGCAAATGGCCGGCGCTTATGCCACGCTGGCCAACGGCGGCTGGCGCGTGGCGCCCGTGATCATTGAAAAGATCACCGACGCACAAGGCAAGGTGCTGTTTGAAGCACCACCCCCTGCCGCCCTGACGGAAGACAACCGCGCCCTGCCCGAACGCAACGCTTACGTGATGAGCAGCCTGCTGAACGACGTGACCCGCACGGGCACGGCCGCCAGGGCGCAAGCCTTGCTCAATCGAACCGACATTTACGGCAAGACCGGCACCACCAACGACGCGGTGGACGCCTGGTTCACCGGCTACCACCCCAGCCTGGCCACCGCCGTGTGGATGGGTTACGACAAGCCGCGCAGCCTCGGTGGCGGTGCGTCTGGCGGCGCTCTGGCGCTGCCCATCTGGATCGATTTCATGGCGGCGGCCCTGAAAGGCGTGCCTGTAGCGCAGCCGCCGCAACCCCCAGCCGGCCTGAGCCGGGTGAACGGCGAATGGCTCTACAGCGAATGGGTGGACGGCGGCGGCTGGGTCAGCAGCATTTCAGACGCAGGCGGCACGCAATACGCCGGCCCGCCCACGCTGCTGGACGCGCTGCAAGAACTGTTCAAACCCTGAACCTGGAAACGACCAGCGTAAAAAAACCGACCCTTGGGTCGGTTTTTATGTGCAGCTTGGGTTTCAGCTGCCACAAATACGCGCTTTGGCCTCAGCGTATTCGCGCTTGAAACGCGCCACCAGGTCGGCAGCGGGCACCACTTCGCGGATGGCGCCAATGCCCTGGCCACAACCCCAGATGTCTTTCCAGGCCTTGGCGGCGTTGGCACCCTCGCCGGTGGAAAAGTTCATCTTGCTCGGGTCGCTCTCGGGCAGGTGGTCCGGGTCCATGCCGGCATTCTGGATGCTGCCCTTGAGGTAATTGCCGTGAATGCCGGTGTAGAAGTTGCTGTAAACGATGTCGTCCGAATTGCTCTGGGTGATCATCTGCTTGTAACCGTCCACCGCGCGCGCTTCGTCGGTGGCAATGAAGGCAGAACCGATGTAGGCGAAGTCGGCGCCCATGGCCTGCGCCGCCAGCACGGCACCGCCCGAGGCGATGGAGCCCGACAGGGCCACCGGACCATCAAACCACTCGCGGATTTCCTGCACCATCGCAAACGGGCTCTTCACGCTGGCGTGACCACCAGCACCGGCCGCCACGGGAATGAGGCCGTCGGCGCCTTTGTCAATCGCCTTGTGGGCAAACACGTTGTTGATCACGTCGTGCAGCACCACGCCGCCCCAGCTGTGCACGCCCTGGTTCACGTCCTCGCGCGCGCCCAGGCTGGTGATGATGATCGGCACCTTGTATTTGGCGCACAGCGCCATGTCCTGCTCCAGGCGGTCGTTGCTCTTGTGCACGATCTGGTTGATGGCAAAGGGCGCCGCCAGGTTGTCCGGGTTGGCAGCGTCGTGCGCGGCCAGGGCTTCGGTGATTTCGGCCAGCCACTCGTCGAGCTGCGAGGCAGGGCGCGCATTGAGCGCGGGCATGGAGCCCACCACGCCCGCCTTGCACTGGGCAATGACGAGCTTGGGGTTGCTGATGATGAACAGCGGCGAGCCGATCACCGGAAACCGGATCTTCTGCAGCACCGGGGGCAGGTAGCGTTGGCGGGTCGTCATGGGGTCTCCGTTGTGGTTTTGTGTAGGCTTGAAGGCGCGGGTGCATTCTGGGTCAGGCCCGCGCGGCGGTCTGTAGCTGGTGCGACAGACCCGGGGCTCAACAGTGCTTCAGAAGGCGTCCACCGCCATCGCGGTCACAGCGTCAGCGCCCTCCACAATGCTGTCGCGCACGCCAGGGGCGCGGCTCAGAATGTGATCGGCGTAGAAACGCGCGGTGGTGATCTTGGCCTGCATGAACACCGCGTCGGTGCCGGCGGCCAGTTGGTCTTCGGCCACCATCAGCGAGCGCGCCAGTTGCCAGCCTGCCATGAGGTTGCCGGCCAGCATCAAGTAAGGCACGCTGCCGGCAAACGCGGCGTTGGGGTTGCTGCGGGTGTTGGCCGCAATGAACTCGACCACGTCCACAAACGCTTCGCGCGCCGCTTTCAGGCGCTTGAGTACGGCCTGGGCATTGGGGCTACCGCGCTGGGCCAGCTCGCTTTCGGTTTTCTCGATCTGCGCAGCGATCGCCTTGGCGCCGGTGCCGCCATCGCGCGCGGTCTTGCGGCCCACCAGGTCGTTGGCCTGAATGGCCGTGGTGCCTTCGTAGATGGTGAGAATCTTGGCGTCGCGGTAGTACTGCGCCGCGCCGGTTTCTTCAATGAAGCCCATGCCGCCGTGCACCTGCACACCCAGGCTGGTGATCTCCAGACTCATCTCGGTGCTGTAGCCCTTGACCAGCGGCACCAGGAATTCGTAGAAGGCCGCGTTTTGCTTGCGGGTGTCGGCGTCGGGGTGGTGGTGGGCAGCGTCGTAGGCCGCAGCGGCCACAGCGGCCATGGCGCGGCAGCCTTCGGTGCTGGCGCGCATGGTCAGCAGCATGCGCTTCACGTCGGGGTGGTGAATGATGGGCGCAGCCGCGCTCAGCGAGCCGTCCACCGGGCGGCTCTGCACGCGGTCTTTCGCGTAGCCCACGGCCTTTTGGTAAGCGCGCTCGGCAATGGCAATGCCCTGCACACCCACCGCGTAGCGTGCGGCGTTCATCATGATGAACATGTACTCCAGGCCGCGGTTTTCCTGGCCCACCAGGTAACCCACCGCGCCGCCGTGGTCGCCGTACTGCAGCACGGCGGTGGGCGAGGCCTTGATGCCCATCTTGTGTTCGATGCTCACGCAGTGCACGTCGTTGCGCGCACCCAGCGAGCCATCGGCGTTGACCATGAACTTCGGCACCACAAACAGGCTGATGCCCTTCACGCCTTCGGGCGCGCCGGTCACGCGGGCGAGCACGAGGTGGACGATGTTCTCGGCCATGTCGTGCTCACCATAGGTGATGTAGATCTTGGTGCCGAACACCTTGTAGGTGCCGTCGGGCTGCGGCTCGGCGCGGCTGCGCACGGCGGCCAGGTCGGAGCCAGCCTGCGGCTCGGTCAGGTTCATGGTGCCGGTCCATTCGCCGCTCACCAGCTTTTCCAGGTAGATGGCTTTGAGCTCGTCGCTGCCGGCGGTGATCAGCGCTTCAATGGCGCCGTCGGTAAGCAGAGGGCACAGCGCAAAGCTCATGTTGGCGCTGTTCAAAATTTCACCGCAGGCCGCGCCGATGGTCTTGGGCAGGCCCTGGCCACCGAAGTCGGTGGGGTGCTGCAAACCCTGCCAGCCGCCTTCGGCGTACTGCTTGAAGGCTTCCTTGAAACCGGGCGTGGTGGTCACCGCCCCGTCCTTAAAGAACGACGGATTCTTGTCGCCTTCCCAGTTCAGCGGCGCAATCACGCCCTCGTTGAGCTTGGCACACTCCTCCAGCACCGCCTGCGCGGTTTCCAGACCCGCGTCTTCAAACCCGGGCATTTGTGACACCGCCGCAATGCCGGCGATGTGCTCCATGTTGAACAACATGTCTTTGAGGGGTGCGGTGTAGCTCATGGGGTGTGTCTCTTTGGAAATGTCAAATGTCAGCAGATACAACAAGGGCATCGCGAACGATGCCCTGACAGGGTTGGCAGCGGCTTAAAGTTTTGCAATCAACTCAGGCACAGCTGTGAACAAATCGGCCTCCAGCCCGTAGTCGGCCACCGAGAAGATCGGGGCCTCAGGGTCCTTGTTGATCGCCACGATCACCTTGGAATCCTTCATGCCAGCCAGGTGCTGAATGGCGCCCGAGATGCCGGCGGCAATGTAGAGCTGTGGCGCCACGATCTTGCCGGTCTGGCCCACTTGCCAGTCGTTCGGCGCGTAGCCCGCGTCCACCGCAGCGCGGCTGGCGCCCAGTGCGGCGCCGAGCTTGTCGGCCAGCGGCGTCATCACTTCGTTGAACTTTTCGGCGCTGCCCAGCGCCCGGCCACCGCTGACGATGATCTTGGCGGCGGTCAGCTCGGGGCGGTCGCTCTTGGCGATTTCGCTGCCCAGGAAGGTGCTCTTGCCGCTGTCGGCTTGTGCCGCTGCGGTTTCTACGGTGGCCGCGCCACCGGTGGCGGCGGCCGGGTCAAAGCCCGTGGTGCGCACGGTGATGACTTTGGTAGCGTCCAGGCTCTGCACCGTGGCCATGGCGTTGCCGGCGTAAATCGGGCGCTCGAACGTATCGGCAGCCATCACCTTGGTGATGTCGCTGATCTGGCCCACGTCGAGCTTGGCGGCCACGCGCGGGGCGATGTTCTTGCCGCTGGCGGTGGCCGGGAACAGGATGTGGCTGTAGTTCGAGGCGATGGCCAGCACCTGGGCGGCCATGTTTTCTGCCAGGCCGTGGGCCAGGTACTCAGCGTCGGCGTGGATGATTTTGGACACGCCAGCAATCTGCGCCGCAGCGGCGGCGGCACCGGCGGCGTTGTGCCCGGCGATGAGCACATGCACGTCCCCACCACAGGCTGCGGCGGCGGTCACGGTGTTGAGGGTGGCGCCCTTGATGGCGGCGTTGTCGTGTTCGGCAATAACGAGTGCGGTCATGGGGTGCTTCCTCAGATCACTTTGGCTTCATTCTTGAGCTTGTCCACCAGGGCGGCCACGTCGGCCACCTTGATACCCGCGCCGCGCTTGGGCGGCTCACTCACCGTCAGCGTCTTGATGCGCGGGCTCACGTCCACACCCAGGTCTTCGGGCTTGACGATGTCCATCTGCTTTTTCTTGGCCTTCATGATGTTGGGCAGCGTCACGTAGCGCGGCTCGTTCAGGCGCAGGTCGGTGGTGACGATGGCGGGCAGGCTCAGCGCCAGCGTTTCCAGGCCACCGTCGACTTCGCGGGTCACGTTGACCTTGCCATCCACCACTTCAACTTTGGACGCAAAGGTGCCTTGGGGCAAATCAGCCAGCGCAGCCAGCATCTGGCCGGTCTGGTTGCAGTCGTCGTCGATGGCTTGCTTGCCCAGAATCACCAGGCCGGGCTGCTCTTTGTCCATCAGGGCCTTGAGCAGTTTGGCCACGGCCAGAGGCTGCAGTTCTTCGGCGGTTTCCACCAGGATGGCGCGGTCTGCGCCAATGGCCATGGCGGTGCGCAGGGTTTCCTGGCACTGGGTCACGCCACAAGACACCGCAATGACTTCGGTCGCCACGCCCTTTTCCTTCAGGCGCACGGCTTCTTCCACCGCAATCTCGTCAAACGGGTTCATGCTCATCTTGACGTTGGCAATGTCCACACCGCTGCCGTCGCTCTTGACGCGCACCTTGACGTTGTAGTCCACCACGCGTTTGACGGGGACGAGAATCTTCATGCTGGGATGCTCCTGATGGTTGTGAGTGGGTGATCTCAATTGACGTATACGTCAACTAACGCATTGTAAGCCGGGCCTTTTGCGAACCGCCGTTTTAGCGGCCATTCGCCGGGATTTCACCCGAACCCAACAAAAACGAACGACCGTGCTTTTTAAAGATTATAGGTGAACGCCTCACGCGCACCAAGGCAAAAACCCCGAGCCGCCGAACACTGTCATTCGAGCGACCATTAACCAACCCATCGGTCGGCTAATTCGGGTAAGTCTGGAGACGCTCGCAACGACTATTCGCCTATAGTCAAAAAGGGCTTTTTATTTATATTCAGTAACCATATTCATACCGCCAGGAGATACCGCATGAAACTTCGTCACGTCTTCGCTGCTGCCCTGTCTACCACCGTGCTGTCCAGCGGCCTTGTGTCCGCCCAGACCGTGTTCACGGTGTCAAGCTGGTTGCCACCCACCCACACGCTGAGCACGGTGCAGAAAAACTGGTGCGACATGCTGGAAAAAGAAAGCACTGGCCGCATGAAGTGCAACATCTTGCCCAAAGGCGTGGTGGCAGCACCTGGCACCTTTGACGCGGTGCGCGACGGCCTGGCCGACATTTCCTACACGGTGGACGGCTACACCCCCGGGCGCTTCATCAACACGCAGGTAGCCGAATTTCCCTTTCTGGGCGACAGCGCCGTGCCGACCTCAGTGGCTTATCAGCGCATCTACAGCAAATACTTCGCCCCGCTGGGCGAGCACCGCGGCGTGAAGGTGCTGGGTGTGTTCACCCACGGCCCTGGCATCATTTTCAACAGCAAGAAACCGGTGGCTTCGGCCGCTGACGCGGCCTCGCTCAAGTTCCGCATTGGTGGCGGCAACATCAACGAGCTGTCCAAAGCCATGGGCTGGAACACCACGCTCAAGGCTGCGCCTGAGTCCTTCGAACTGATGTCCACCGGCGTGATGGACGGCACTTTCTTCCCCGACGAGTCGGTGGCCTCGTTCAAGCTCAGCATGGTCAAGCACGCCACCACCTTTCCGGGTGGCCTCTACAACACCAGCTTCGTCTTCATGATGAACCCCGGCAAATACAACGCCCTGGCCCCACAAGACAAAGCCGTGGTGGACAAGCTTTCGGGTGAAGTGGCCGCTCGCATGTTTGGCGAAGGCTGGGACAAGGTAGACGCCGCCAGCCGCGAACTGCAAAAAACGCAGGGCGTGACGCGCATCATGGCGAACCCCGCCTTTGTGAAGGCTGTGGCCGACAAGCAGGACTACCTGGAAACCAAGTGGGCTGCAAGCGCACAAGTCAAGGGCCTGAAAGACCCCAAGAAAGTGCTGGCCGAGTTCCGTGCTGAAATCGCCAAGGTAAAGTAAGGCGGCGGCTCGGTTTTCATACACCGCGCTCAGCCCGTCGGGCCGGAGGGGCAGTGACCAGCGTTACTGCCCAACCGGCCTTTTTTTGATGTCCTGATACCCAGACCATGTTCAAGAACCTCGAAAAGCTGCTGACCTGGTCCACCGGTCTGATGGCAGCCATGGCTTTGTTTTCCATCATGTGGCTCACGCTGGTGGACGTGACCGGCCGAAAATTCTTCAGCCATTCGGTGCCGGGCGGCCTGGAGCTGACCGAAATGCTCATGGTGATCGTGATCTTTGGCGCCATGCCACTGGTTTCGTGGCGCAGCGAACACGTGGTGTTCGACTCGCTGGACGCCTTCATCCCCGACTGGCTCAAAGGCTTCCAGGCGCGCCTGGTGCACCTGGTGTGTGCGGGCGTGTTTGGTTTCCTCGCACGGCTCATGGTCATGCGGGCTGAACGGTTTGCCGAATACGGTGACACCACCGTTCACCTGCAACTGGCCATTGCGCCCGTGGCCTGGCTCATGGCGGCTCTGCTGCTGCTGACCGCGCTGGTGCATGTGTTGTTTGTTTTTGTTCCGCCGGCGCCTGTGTTGCACGGCGACACCCAAGGCGCAGGAGCCTCCTCATGATCGAAGCCACCCTGGGCTTTCTGGCCGTTTTCATCCTCGCGTTTCTGCGGGTGCCGCTGGCCGTGGCCATGACCATTGCCGGCGTGGTGGGCCTGGGCCTCATGCGCGGCTGGATGCCCGCCTACGCCAGCACCAGCCAGGTCATTTTTGAAACCGGTTTTCACTACGTGTTGTCGGTCATTCCCCTGTTTGTGCTGATGGGCAACTTTGTGGCGCGCGCCGGCATGGCCAAAGAGCTGTTCACCGCCGCCAATGCTTTTGTGGGGCACCGCCGCGGCGGGTTGGCCATGGCCAGCATCATCGCGTCGGGTGGCTTTGGTTCCATCTGCGGCTCGTCCATTGCCACGGCCGCCACGATGTCGCGCGTGGCTTACCCGGAAATGAAGGCGCACGGCTACAAAGACACGCTGGCCACCGGCTCCATCGCCGCCGGCGGCACGCTGGGCATTCTGATCCCGCCCTCCACCATCTTGGTCATCTACGGGATCATCACCGAGACCGACATTGGCCAGCTCTTTGTGGCCGGCATTCTCCCGGGCATCGTGGCCATTGCCTGCCTGTGTATGGCGGTGGTGTTTGTCACCTGGCGCGACCCCGAAGCCGGCCCACCGGCCAAGCGCTTCACCTGGGCGCAGCGTTTGGGTGCCATTCGCGGTATCTGGGGCGTGGCGGTGCTGTTTGCGCTGGTCATTGGCGGTATTTACGGCGGCGTGTTCACCGCCACTGAGGGCGCCGGTGTGGGCGCGGCTGGGGCTTTTTTCTTTGCGCTGGCGCGCCGCGCACTCACGCCACGGGTACTGCTGGACATTTTGATCGAGAGCACCCGCACCACGGCGATGCTGTTCACGATCCTGATCGGCGCAATGATCTTCACCAACTTCATCAACTTCACCACCATGCCAGGCGACCTGCGCGACTTCGTGCTGCAGTTCAGCCCCAACCCCCTCATGGTAGTGGTGATGATGATGGGCATCTACCTCGCGCTGGGCATGGTGATGGAAGAGCTGGCCATTGTGCTGCTGACCATTCCGGTGTTTTTCCCGGTCATCACCGGCCTGGGTTTCGACCCGATCTGGTTCGGCATCCTGATCGTGACGATTGTGGAAATCGGCATGATTTCGCCGCCCGTGGGGTTGAACCTGTTTGTGCTCAACTCGCTGCTGCCCAACGTCAAGCTGGGCACCATTTACAAGGGGGTCTGGCCGTTTGTGTTGGCCGACATCGTGCGGCTTGGCATTTTGATTGCCGTGCCAGCCATCGCCTTGTGGTTACCCAGCTTCAT
This sequence comes from Hydrogenophaga sp., assembly GCF_965657535.1. Taxonomy (GTDB): domain Bacteria; phylum Pseudomonadota; class Gammaproteobacteria; order Burkholderiales; family Burkholderiaceae_C; genus Hydrogenophaga. The sequence continues at coordinate 78,479 of NZ_CBFHOP010000008.1, forward strand.
GACCCGCTGATGGCGGCAGCGCCCCGGGCGCGTGCTTCATGTGCAGCACGCGTTGGGGGTACGGAATCTCAATGCCGTGCGCGCGCAAGGCGCTCAAGATAGCCATGTTGATGTCTGAGCGCAGGTTGAGCTGCCCGTTTTCCGGATCAGCGATCCAGTAGCCCAGCGTGAACTCCAGTCCATCGGCGCCGAAGGCCGAAAGCGCGGCGCTGGGGGCCGGGTCTTTAAGTACACGCTGCTGTGCCAGCGCTGCGTCAACCAGAAGCCGGCGCACCAGGTCCACATCGCTCTCGTAAGCCACACCCACCACGGTGGACTGCCAGACTTTGGCGTCGGCCAGCGAGAGGTTTTCCACCCGGCTGGTGATCAGAATCTCATTCGGTACGATGGACTCGCGCCCGGTGGGCGAGCGAATCACGGTGTAGCGGGCGTTGATGTCGGTGATGCGGCCCTCGAAGTTGTCCACCCGCACGTTGTCGCCAATGCGCATGCTGCGCTCGGCCAAAATCACAAAACCGCTCACGTAATTGGCGGCCAGCTTTTGCAGGCCAAAGCCAATGCCAACGCCGATCGCACCACCGAGCACCGACAGCGCGGTCAGGTCGATGCCCACGGCAGAGAGCGCCATGATCAGGCCCACAAACATAAGCAGCGCCCGCGTGGCGTTGCTCACCGCTTTGCGCAGCGACAACTCGCCCCCCACGGCCGATTTCAACAGCCGGGTTTCAATGGCGGCCGACACCCACAAGGCCAGAATGAGCACGGCACCGGCCGTCAGCGCCCCTTCAATCAGGGTGCGCACGCTGATGGTGGAGGCCCCCACCTTCCAGGTGATCTGGTCCAGCTCATGCAACACCACCGGCAGCAAACCACTGACCCACAACACCATGGCCAGCCAGGCCACCCACGAAATGGTGCGCTCCAGCACCCGCACCCAGGGCGCACTGGCAAAAGCCACTTGCAGCACCTTGACGCCCACACGAATCACCACCAGCGAAACAAACACCGGAATGACCACCTTGAACACCGCCAGCGACACAAATTTCACCAGCGCAGCACGGGCGAGGTAGGCCAGTGCCAGCAACAGCAAGGGAAACATCACGCCGTCCACCACGCGGCGGCCAAACATGACGGACAGTTTTTCGTCCCGCATGCCCAGGCTACGGCGCAGCAAGGCAGTGAAGCCCCAGGCGACGAACACGCACAGCGCCAACGCCAGGAGCTCTATCCAGACGGTGGGCTGCAGAAAGCCGGCCAACCAGACGTCCAGGTCTGCCATGGGCGCCAGTTCGCTGGCGGCCGTGGTGTTGGACGTGGATGCGGCAATGGAAACGGTAGGCGTCATGGAAGACCACGCAATGAAAGCAAACAAATCTCGGAAATCAGACCGCACACCCATGCTGCGGCCTAGCGGCTCTACCAGTTGGGCGGGCGTTTTTCAATGAACGCCTGCACACCTTCCTGCGCCACGTCATGGGCCATGTTGCAGGCCATGGTTTGCCCGGCCAGCTGGTAGGCCGACTCCATGCCCGTTTCCAGCTGGCGGTAAAACAGGGTCTTGCCCATGGCAATGGCCAGGCGCGGTTTGGCCACGATGCGGCCCACCAGCCGGTCCACTTCGGCATCCAGTCCGTCGGCGGCCACCACCCGGTTCACCAGGCCGCGTGCCTGCGCTTGGTCGGCTGAAATGAAGTCGCCGGTGAGCAGCATTTCCATCGCCTGTTTTGGGCCCATGTTGCGCGACAAGGCCACGCTGGGCGTGGCACAAAACAGGCCCACGTCGATGCCGTTGACGCCAAACGTGGCACCCTGCACCGCCACCGCCAGGTCGCACTGCGCCACCAGCTGGCAACCCGCCGCCGTGGCCAGACCCTGCACGCGTGCAATCACCGGCACCTCCAGTTTGCGGATGCTCATCATCAGCCTGGAGCAGGTGGCAAACAGCGTTTGGTAATAAGCCACATCGGGCTTGGCCTTCATTTCTTTGAGGTCGTGCCCAGCGCAAAACGCGCGGCCCTCGGCGGCCAGCACCACCACCCGGGCTTGCGGGTCGGCGGCCACCGCGTCCAGCGCGTGTTGCAGCGCCGCCATCATGGCTTCGGACAACACATTGAAGCTGCGCGGGGTGTTGAGCGTGAGGGTGTAGACGCCGCGCGCGTCGCGCTCTGAGCGCAGCGGTTCGTGGGGTAATTTCTCAGACATCGGCCAACACGCGAATATGCGCCTCCACACTGCGGGCGAGCGAGCTCAGGTCGTAACCGCCTTCCAGGCAGCTCACGATCCGGCCCTGGGCGTGGCGCTGCGCCACTTCCTTGATGCGCTGGGTGATCCAGATGTAGTCTTGCTCCACCAGGCCCAGCTGGCCCATGTCGTCTTCTCGGTGAGCGTCGAACCCGGCGCTGATGAAGACCATTTGCGGCTTGTGCGCGTCCAGCCGGGGCATCCACATCATGTCGATCAACTCACGAATCTCCATGCCCTTGGTGTAGGCCGGCACCGGCAGATTCACCAGATTGGGCGCGCTGGCGTGGTCGCAGGCGGGGTAATACGGGTGCTGGTAGAAGCTGCACATCAAAATGCGCTCGTCGCCGGCCACGATGTCTTCGGTGCCGTTGCCGTGGTGCACGTCAAAGTCGATGATCGCCACGCGCTTCAAGCCGTGGCGCTCCAGCGCGTACTTGGCGGCCACCGCCACGTTGTTCACAAAACAGAAGCCCATGGCCTGGTTGCGTGTGGCGTGGTGGCCCGGTGGGCGCACGGCGCAAAAAGCGTTCACCATTTCACCGGCCATGATGGCGTCGGTGGCGTCAATGGCAGCGCCCGCGGCCATCAAAATCGCGTCCCAGCTGTGGATGTTGATGGCCGTGTCGGGGTCCACCTGCGCATGGCTGGGGCCGCCGGCGGCGATCTCGTCGCGCAGGCCGTCGCTCAGGCCCCGCAACGAAGCCAGGTGCATGCGGCCGTGGGCCAGCTCCATGTCGGTCATGGAAGCCGGGGTGGCTTCGCGGCGCTCCAGCGCCTGGTCGAGCCCGGTGATGAGCAAGCGGTCTTCAATCGCGTCGAGCCGCTGCGGGCATTCAGGGTGCCCGTTGCCCATCTCATGTCGCCAACAATGCTTGTGGGTGAAATATCCGGTGGCCTGGCTCATTTGGGTTTTACGGTATGGTTCGCGGCATGCACGCCGACACAAAAATACACCAACTTTTGAATCAGCTTAACACGGTCATTGTGGGCAAATCACAGCAGGTTTCCGACTGTGTGGCCTGCCTTTTGGCCGGTGGTCACCTGTTGATTGAGGACGTGCCGGGGGTGGGGAAAACCACCCTGGCCCACGCCCTTTCGCGCTCCTTCGGGCTGCAGTTCTCGCGCGTGCAGTTCACCGCCGACCTGATGCCCAGCGATCTCTCGGGCGTGTCCATCTACGAGCGCGGCCGCGAAGGTTTTGTGTTTCACCCCGGTCCGGTGTTTGCCCAGGTGCTGCTGGCCGACGAGATCAACCGCGCAAGCCCCAAAACGCAAAGCGCGCTGCTCGAAGCGATGGAAGAAAAACAAGTCACCGTGGAAGGCGAAACGCGCCCGCTGCCCAACCCGTTTTTCGTCATTGCCACGCAAAACCCGCACGACCAGCTGGGCACCTACGCCCTGCCCGAATCGCAGCTGGACCGCTTCCACATGCGCCTGTCGCTGGGCTACCCCGACCGCGCCGCCGAGCGCGAACTGCTGCGCGGCGCCGACCGGCGCGACATGCTGGAGCACCTGCCGCCCGTGCTTACCCCAGCGGACCTGACGCGCCTGCAACAGACAGTGGCCGCCGTGCACACGGCCGAGCCGGTGCTGGACTACCTGCAAGACCTGGTAGCCGCCACCCGCTCGGGGCGCTGGTTTGCACAAGGCCTGTCGCCCCGGGCAGCGCTGGCCGTGGTGCGCGCGGCCAAGGCGCAGGCCTACCTGCAGGGCCGCGACTACGTGGCCCCCGACGACATCGCCGCCATCTTGCCGCAGACCGTGGCGCACCGCCTGGTGCCGGTGAGTGACGCGGGCCGGGGCCCGGTGGAACAGGTGCGCGCCATGGTCGACGCCACGCAACTACCATGAACCACCCCCGCCGCGCTGCGCGCGACCCCCTCGAGGGGGCAACACCAGCGGCCCGGCAAAGCCGGTTCCGCGGTGTTTCTAATAACCGCCCTCTCGCGCCAACATGGTGGTCATGACGTTGACATCAGCACGCTCCCACGAGCCGCAACTTTCTCCCTCGTCTGCAGCCTCTGGCTGGCGCCACCCGCTGCGCCATCTGCGTGGCCGCTTTCAGCGCTGGTTTCACAACCGCCTGCCTCGCACCGACACGCTCACGCTGACGCAGCGCAACGTCTACATCGTGCCCACGCGGGCGGGCGCCATGCTGGCGCTCACCTTGCTGCTGTTGCTGGTGGCCAGCATCAATTACCAGCTCAACCTGGGCTACCTGCTTACTTTTTTGCTGGCGGGCAGCGCTGTGGTGGGCATGCACGTGTGCCACGGCAACCTACGCGGTGTGACGCTGCACCTGAACCCGCCGAACCCGGTGCACGCAGGGCAGGCCGTGGCGCTGGACATTCGGCTGGCCAGTGCACACAAGCGCACGCGCTACGGCCTGGGCGCGGGCGTGATCGGGGTGGACGCTGCCCACACGCCCCTGGCCTGGACTGACGTGCCCGCCCAAGGCAGCGCCGAGGTGCAAGTGGCCTGGGCAGCACCCCAACGCGGCCTGCACGCGCTGCCTGCGCTGAAAGTGCAAACCCTGTTTCCGCTCGGCACCTTTCGGGTGTGGACCGTGTGGCGCCCCGCCGCCCAGGTGCTGGTGTACCCCACGCCAGAAGCGCATCCGCCAGCCCTACCGGCGGGCGAGCCGCAGCCCGGCCATGGAGGCAGCGCGCGGGTGCAAAGCACCGGTGAATTTGACGGCGTGCGCGCCTACCGCCGTGGTGACCCGCTCAAAACCGTGGTGTGGAAAAAGGCCGCTCAGGCATTTGCCGCTGGGCGCAACGAACTGGTGAGCCGAGACGCCTTGTCGTCCCAGCGCCAACAGCTCTGGCTCGACCACGCGCAGTGCGGCCACAGCGCGCTGGAAGCACGGCTCTCTCGCCTGACCGCCTGGGTGCTCATGGCCGACCGCCTGGGACTCGACTACGGCCTGCGCCTGCCCGGACGCGACATTGCGCCAGACCAGGGCCCGGGGCACCGCGCCCGCTGCCTGGAGGCATTGGCACTGGTATGAGATCTGCCCGCAGCGCTTCGCCCTACGCCCCAGGTTGCGACACCCACCGCCCGGTCCGGCGGTGTCCCCCGGTGAACCGCTCCCCGACCTCCCCCGTCGACCAAAGTCCGCGCATGCCATGGCTTTGACATCGTTGAAATCCATGCCCCGCGACACCCGCGATACGCTGTTCTTGCTGGTGGTCATCGCCTGGGTGGTCGCCATGCAAATCGGCCACATTCCCTGGTGGTGCACCGCGCTCACCGCCAGTGTGCTGGTCTGGCGCACGGTGTTGGCGCTCAAAGGCCTGCCACTGCCGGGCTGGGCCTGGCGCATGGGCTTGCTGGTGCTCACTTTGGGTGCCACCTGGGCCACCCACCGCACCCTTTTGGGGCGCGACGCGGGCGTGACGCTCATTGTGGTGCTGCTGGCCCTGAAAACGCTGGAACTGCGCGCCCGGCGCGACGCCTTCGTGGTGTTCTTCCTGGCTTTCTTCACCCTGCTGACCCACTTCTTCTATTCGCAGTCGCTGCTCACGGCAGCGGGCATTCTCATCGCGTTGCTGGGGCTGCTGACCGCGCTGGTCAACGCGCACATGCCAGTGGGCCGCCCGCCGCTGGCCCAGGCGGCGCGCATCGCGGGGGGCATGGCTCTGCTGGGTGCGCCCATCATGCTGGTGCTGTTCATGCTGTTTCCCCGTATGGCACCACTTTGGGGCATTCCCAACGACGGCATGGCCGGCCGCAGCGGCCTTTCAGGGCAAATGCGGGTGGGCCAAATCGCCGAACTGGTGCTCGACGACAGCATTGCGCTGCGCGTGCGCTTTGACGGCCAGCCCCCACCGCAACGCGACCTGTACTTTCGTGGCCCGGTGCTGACCGACTTTGACGGCGCGGAATGGCGCCCGCTGCGTTCGGGCTTCCCGGCCCACATGGAACTGCAGGCCAACCTGCAGGTGAGCGGCGAGCCAGTGCGCTACGAAGTAACCATGGAACCGCACCAACGGCCCTGGCTGTTTCTGCTGGAAGCCGCCGCCAGTGCACCCCTGCTGCCCGGCACCCAGGCTTTCATGACGCCCGAGCTGCAATGGCTCACCCGCCGCCCCATGAACGAGCTGGTGCGCTACCGCGCCGAAAGCCACCCGGTGTTCCGGCACGGCCCGCTGACCACCGCCGTGGCCCTGCAGGACCAGATCGAGCTGCCCGCCGGCTACAACCCCCGCACCCTCATGTTGGCGCAGCAGCTGCGGCGCGAGGTGGGCGCCGGCCCCGCCTTCAGCGAAGCCCTGGTAAACGCCGCCCTGGAACGCCTGCGCACCGGCGGCTACACCTACACGCTGGAGCCCGGCGTGTACGGCCAGCACACCGCCGACGAATTCTGGTTCGACCGGCGCGAAGGCTTCTGCGAACACATTGCCAGCAGCTTTGTGATTCTGATGCGTGCGCTGGACATTCCGGCCCGCATCGTCACCGGCTACCAGGGTGGCGAACTCAACGCGGTGGACGGCTTCTGGACCGTGCGCCAGCGCGACGCCCACGCCTGGACCGAGGTGTGGCTGCAAGGCCAGGGCTGGGTGCGGGTCGACCCCACCTCGGCCGTGGCGCCGGGGCGCACCGGCTCGCTGGATCGCTTGCGCGCTCCCGAAGGCGTGCTGGCCGGTGCCATCCGCACGCTCAACCCCGACCTGTCGGCCCAACTGCGCGCCGTGTGGGAAGCGGTGAACAACCGCTGGAACCAGTGGGTACTGAACTACACCCAAGGCAAACAGCTTGACCTGCTCAAGAACCTGGGCTTCAAAAGCCCCAGCTGGACCGACCTGGCCTACATCCTCATTGCCGTGGTGGTGCTGGTGAGCCTGGCAGGCGCGGCCTGGACGCTGTGGGAACGCCAGCAACACGACCCCTGGCTGCGCCTGCTACAGCGCGCCCGCCAGCGCCTGCACAAACTGGGGCTGAGCAACACTGAAAACCTGCCGCCGCGCGCCCTGGCCCAAGAGGCCCAGCAGCGTTTTGGCGACACCCCCTTCAGCCAGAGCGTGACGCAATGGCTGCTCAAGCTCGAATCCCACCGCTACAGCCGCGAAAGCCCCGTTTCGCTGGCTACACTGCAACGCGAATTCCAGCAGCTTGCATGGCCCAAGGAGGGTAACCAGTGATTTTCAAGGGTCGTCGATTTTTACCGTTTCGCAGCGCAGCCAGCGCCGTGGTGGCTCTGTACCTCGCCACCGGCGCCACCGCCACCAGCGCCCAAACCGCCAGCCCGGCCAAGGTGCGACCGGCCGCAGCGGCCAAACAACCGGCGTACACCTACGGCCAGCACCCCGGTGCCATGGCCTTTGCAGACGACCTGGCCAACCGCCGCAACCTCGACCCGGCCTGGGTGCGCCAGCAAGTGGCGCAAGCCCAGCGCATTCCCACCGTGGCACGGCTCATGGCGCCCGCACCCAGCGGCACCCCAAAAAACTGGGCCGCTTACCGTGCCCGCTTCATTGAGCCGGTGCGCCTGCGTGCTGGCCAGCGTTTCTGGGAAGACAACCGCAGCGCACTGGCCCGCGCTGAAGCCGAGTTCGGTGTGCCCGCCAGCCTCATCGTGGGCGTGATCGGTGTCGAAACGCTCTACGGCCAGCACACCGGCAACTTCCGCGTCATTGATGCACTTACCACACTCGCCTTTGACTTTCCCGCCAGCCACCCGCGCGCCGCTGCGCGCACCGAATTTTTCAAAAGCGAGCTCGAGCATTACCTGAACCTCACCCAGCGCACCGGCATGGACCCCCAAGCCCTGCGCGGAAGCTACGCAGGCGCCATGGGTTGGCCCCAGTTCATGCCCAGCAGCTGGGCCAAATACGCCATCGACTTCGACGGCGACGGCCAGGTGGACTTGTTCAACAGCACGGCCGACGTCATTGGCTCGGTGGCCAACTACTTCAAAGTGTTCGGCTGGCAAACCGGCCAACCCACGCACTACCCGGTCACTTTCGATGCAGAGAAGCTCGACAAAGACGCCCTGCTGGCCCCCGACATCCTGCCCACTTTCAGCGTGGCCAGCTTCACCGCCAAAGGCGCTGTGCTGGATGGCGCTGCGCTGCAACACCCCGGTCAGCTCGCCCTGGTGGAACTGGAAAACGGCTCTGACCCCCGAAGCTACGTGGCCGGCACCGACAACTTCTACGTGGTGACCCGCTACAACTGGAGCAGCTACTACGCGATGGCCGTGATCGAGTTGGGTCAGGAGATTCAGACCGCCATGGCAACTCGATCATTCCGGCTCAGATGACTGCAGGTAACCCCGTAAAGCCCAACAAGCTACACCTCAGCAAGTGGATCACGGTGCCGCCGGTGGCCAAACAAAAGCACTTTCTGGTCAGCCGCGTGATCAAGCCTGAGCTACATGACGCACCCATCGAGTTTGTGGAACTGGAAGCCGCGTCCTCCAGAGCCACGCAGTTCCTCTCGTGGCGTGAGCTACAAAATGCCAAGGTGTGGCGACAAGGTTGGGTGTGAGTGGATGGGCATTGCAGCTATGCCTGCCTGACGCCCCAGTCGAGGCCACGGTGCACCCAAAGCTTTCTTCAAGAAAGCCGGGGTTCGAGGGGGTTTTCCCGAATCACAAGGTCTGATTGGGGTTGTTGGTGCTGCGGCCGTTGTTGGCCTGCTTGCTCTGCTTGACCAAGCCGCGTTGGCGCTTCTGGAAGGCTTTTTCGGTCTTGAGGGCGGTCTTGCCTAGTTCCACTGTTTGCTTGAGCTTGTTGAGGCGGGCTTGTGGGGGCGTCAGAGGCTTGACGGGCTTGGTGTGGGGTTTGAATTCATAAAATCGCATCAAGTATTTACCCCACAGCCCTGACGGCCTTGACTGAGGGGTTTCAGCGCAGCCCAGGCACCACGAGCCCTTACTTGACGAAGCCCTCACGCAGCTTGATGCCCGCTGCTTCGATTTGAGCGTCCAGCTCCCCTGCTTCCACAGCCCGCTTGATCAGCTCAAGTGTGGGCACCAGATCATCCGCTGTGGCCATCTCGATAGTGGATTTCCCCTTGCCGAGTTCGATTGCACGAGCACCATAACGGATGTTCATCGCCAGCTTGCCATCCGTTGTGTTCCACCACCAAGGCCGCACTTTTTTGGGCAATTCAACGCTGCGGCTATTGCCCTCATCATCACGAACATTCTTGAAGCGGCGCACCACAAAGGTGCCCCCGGTGCTAGTTGCTTTGGCCAGTTCGATCTGCTCCCACAACTTCTTTGAGAGCTTCAAGCGGCGATGCACTGCGGGCGTCATGGCTTGTGACTTCTTTGCAGTGGTCAATTTAAGTGCTGCGAGTGCGGACATATCAATTTCTCCTGTGTGTTGTTGATGTCCTAACTTTAGTTTCGGCCATATGGCCTGGGCAACCGGATGTGTTGGGAGTCCCATTGAGTTGGCGGGTTTTTGATCATCTGGGCTCGAATGCGTTACTTCCCATTCTGTCTTTCTTAGTGAATCGCTTCGCGTAGTCACTCCATTCAAAAGTGGCGATAGCAATGAGTTTTTTTCGTTCAAGCAACAACTCACACACCTCAGAGATATCTCACATGCATCTCACACATTCATCCACATATCACATCTCAAATTCCGTTACGAAAATCTCTATAAAGCTATATAAGAGAAAAAAGTAACGGTCATACTTTATCGGGGGAATCAACACCTCTTGATGTTGCTGATAACTTGGGCTTGCTTGGCCTTGCGTTCTCTGTAACGCTTTTGCTTTTCAGCTGGTGTCATGGCGATTTTGCTCTTCTTACGAGGGCTCTTGTTCATGCAGGTCAAAGCAAATGGACTGATCTGTTTGATCTGAGCTGCTGCGTCAAAATAGTCCATCAATCCCATTGCGATTTCATAATCAAGCACGAAACAATGAACTGGCTTGCTGTTGCTTTCAACACGCAGGGCACTGCGCATGAGGATTTGATAGAACATGTAGCTGCCAAATGCCTTCGCGATGAAGCCATCACGATCTTGATCACCAATACCGGCCATCTCTGCTTGTTGAGTAAGAAATGACTTGAAAGACCAACCGGGCTTGAGAGCGGTGCTCAAACACACCGCCGTGCTTTCGCTGTAGGTGTTGATGCCATGAACATTGTGTGTGATCTTTTGCTCGTTGCTCAGCTTTGCGTTTAGCTCGTCGTTGTTTCGAACCACCAGACATGGACCGCCCTGCAACTGACTTTCCACATAACGGTAAAACTCCGGCAGCGCATCGGGCTGTGCGTTGCGTCTGTATTTGCTCCAGCTGAATTCGTCTTGGGGCATGTGAAATATTGGGGCCTGCTTGTGGGGAGCGAAAGGCACACTGGTCAAATAGCTCACGCCATTCGCTTTCAGCCACATGCTCATGAAAGTGCTGTCAAATGCGGCTGCGGCAACATGCACAGAAATCCAGCCGTTCATCATGCTGTCACTCAACTCCACGGCGATGCTCAGCTCCCGTGTGTCGCCCGCCTTGATCTTTTGCCAATGCGCCCATGTGACCCACAGCCGAGTGTTCGGATTCATCAGGCGACGCCACTGCAAACTTTCTTCAAAAATCGAACTGCTCTCCACTGCCGTGCGTTTTAAGCAGGCCCAGCTTTTGGGTGAAAGCTCCATGTGCATCCGCTGCTTTTCTTCTGCAGAGATGTCCATTTTTTCAATTTCGATTTTGTAATAGGAATCGTATTGACCCCACGCCTTGCCCTCATCTTCGACACTGAAAATCTTGTCCAACTGCAGTGCGATCTTCGGATCAATGCGCAACTCTTCGATGCTGTAGGGGTTGATGGCTTCGTCGATGATCAAGTGGTAGTCGCACTTGATGTCCCAGCTGATGTGGGTTCGTCGAAAGGCCTCTTCGGTAATGATCACCATCTGCTCTCGATGGGACAGGGCGTTGAGGATTTCAGCAGACACATTCAGCCCACTGCCCGAGTCATGTGAGCTGTTGATCTTCCTGATCTTGAGTGTGGGGTTGTCGGTGCAGTATTGCTCTTGAAGCAGCTGGCTGGGCACCACGATGAGTGTGGGCGTGTTTGTCTTTGCCAAGTGGGTCAGCATGGGGTAGATGCCCTTGCGTGTTTTGCCTTGACCCGCGCCCCTTGCATCCACAGTGATCTGTGTTCTTTTCATTGTTCTTCTTCCTTGTTGTTATTCATTCCACATGGACCGACCATCGGTCCTACTCACCACAGCCATTTAAGTGAATACGGGACTTGCAAATCCCGTATTCTGGCGGTAGCGAATAACATCAAGCCAGTAGCTCAATGCATGTTTATTTATGTGAGGAACAATGGTGCTGCGAATATCTGCAGTAGATCGAGAGGCCGTGTGCTGCAATCACCATGGCCTGAGATCTCCACATGCTGCTGAAATTGCAGCGCAGTTTTTTGGGGCAGCTATAGAGGTCTGAGCTTGCACTTGTGGTCATGTGCAGCACACACAGCACTGCGACTTTCTTTAAGCACACTCACATGTGCCAGCGTCGCTTTACTTGACACTTGAGATGTCGTGTTTCCGGACAACTTGTGGTGCCCACTAGGCAGCTTCACTTCTGCCAAGAAGTCTCATAAACAAGTGTGTGACTTTTTCATGATCGCAAAAAGTCACACGCTTATAGTAATAAGTTCAAAAGACATGGGAACATCAGAAGTCCCCTGTTGGCTTGCTTGCTTGCATGCCATTCCCTCTTTCTTCATTGGACTTCCCTCGTTATGCCATCCCTCCTTCATCTAGCCACTTTTTGATCTAGGTATGAGATTTTGGCAAGCATTTGAGGTCATGTAAAAAACACAGGACGCCTGCTTTCTTAAAGAAATGACCGCTGCTCACCATGCTCGATAACTTAAAGAATTTGAAGTCGTGTTTCCCGACAACGGATAGCACTGCACGACACAGGACGCAAAAGCGCAGCAGCAAGCGCACACGGCGTCAAATCAGCCCTACAACGCATTTTTACTTGGCTTCGCTGGCGCGGGTTGCTGGATGACCTGATCGCAGCTTGTAGGGCTTGCTATTCTTAATAAATTCATTTCGTATCCATTTAGCCACGAATGCAACGCTCAATTGAAATCTAATAAAACTGCTGAAAGATCGGATTGCTGCGCTAACCTGTTGATCTTCAAGAGATCACACCGATAACCCGACGCTTTGGCCGGACACCACTGCTCTTGTTGCTCGACCATAAACGCAGAATTTATGCTGATTGCACACAAATTATGTGATTTCAGCAGGAGCACAAAATGGCACAGGCACGCACTCTGAACGAGCAGGAACTTCTGCAGGTGCTCGACTACACTCTGACACGCAAGCACGCGGCACGCGACCGCTGTTTGATCTTGACAAGCCATTTATCCGGAATGCGTGTTGGTGAAATTGCAGCACTAACAGTCGGTCATGTGATGGCACCGAACGGCCATGTGCGCAGAGAGATCAGATTGACCGCCGAACAGACGAAAGGCAAACACGCCAGAACGGTTTTCATCAACCAGCGCCTGCGAGAAGTATGGACCGCATACCTGGCGACCATACGCACGGATGATCGGCAGCGTGCCTTGTTTCCGTCACAAAAGAATCCCCGAGAAGGCTTTGGTTCGAACTCACTTGCCCAGCATTTCATTCATCTTTATCGTGGGGCCGAGTTGGATGGATGTTCAAGCCACTCGGGAAGACGGTCATACGCCACAAAAATCGCCGGGTCGGGCGTGGGACTTCGCGTGTTGATGCGCTTGATGGGACACAGGCACCCGGCAGTGACCGCTGTCTATATCGATGCATCGGACGACATGCTTCGCCGTGCTGCTGAGCTGTCATAACCACCACCCAACGCCACACTGTGGATGTGCAGCGAAGGGCTGTGGAGCTCGTGTGAAAACCTTAAATTAAGGTTTCATCGCAGTCGGCATCGAGGAGAGTGATGTTTGAACAACTCTCATTTTGAGACTTTTCACCGTCTATTTCACGTCAAGCAGACCTACAAGCGAACGCAAGCAAAGCCCAGCACCCTGACTCTTCGGTTGTGCCGATCAGAGCTTGTAGGGCTTGATTTTCAATAGCCCATTACTGTATCGGGCTTTCGGTTGCCCAGACCGCCAGGCCGAAAGCACACTGTGTCCACAGCAACACAATGAGGACACAGAAATGGACGCCAACGAACTTGAATCTGCACTCGCTCAATTCACAGGAACGGTGCACTACTACCGCATTGCCCCAAAGTTTCTGATTACAGATGGGGTGAAATATCTGGCCGACAACGCTGGCTGCTACTGGCTTTTGGATGCTGCTATAAGTCACTTGATCCAGCTTGGCTGCCGTGACCACTTTGTTTTGGTCAGACTTGTGGTCGAGGATAAGGCCGCTGTGTTGTCACTTGAAGACGGGAATGGTCTTGTGCATGCCCAGCAGACCATCCCATACACCGACTTTCCCTTGTCCCAGCAGACTTTGTATGCCTGCTGGGATGGTGAGCATTGGGTGTTGATGCTACCTGGGGAGTATTGAGGTCACGACGAACAGGTCGTGCTTTCTTGAAGAAAGCACGGGGTGCTTGGTTGTCCTGAAAAACGACAAGCTGCGTGCAACACGGTGCACAAAGCGGGCACTGGTGGCACAGACGTTGGTAGCAGCAGCGATGCTGTCAGCAGCCAAGCCCGCCAAGTAAAGCTCGCACTTAATAGAAAAAGCCCACTGTGTTTGATGCACAGTGGGCTTTTTTTCTTGATGAGGATGCATTTAGAACGACACACACCAATCTTATTTGACCACCATCAACTGCAACACTCCTCAAAAATATCTAGTTTACTCAGGGAGCTTTATTTTCAACCTAAATTCATTCCATAAATAGAGTCTGCAAGCTTGTGATGATCGCCTTTTTGCACAGCATTTCTCAGAAGAGCTAAATCCTCAAATGCATAAAATTTTCCAGTCGAGAAGTAAACGACCCTACCATTATTCAGAAGATAGTAATTGACACCTCCAATTCTAGCCTGCGAATATCTCTTCTCCTTCAGGCACACCTCATCGGTCGTTGCCTCAAGCGGGCGAACAATGATCGGACCATTCACTTTATGTCCAATGTCCTTCTCGATGGCATCGAGTTGCAGACACAGCACATCAACGTCATTAAACACATAGTATCTGTTTAGGCTTAAAAAGCCGATGTAGCCGTCAATAAACCTCAAGCATTTTCGACCGCCCACCTCTATTTCGGTAAATGAGCCACTTTCGATGGCAGCATTAACTGCCTTGGCAATGGATGCCATCTCAATAGTTCTTTCCTTTGCCGCTGCAGCACTCTGTTCTTGAGATATTTCCTCAGCCCTTCTTTTTAAGTATGCGGTTTTCACCTTGCTATCATCGCCGTCATGCTCAACAAAAAGTTTTGCATACAAGCCTCTATCTCTATTGGCACCCTCATATTCATTAAGCGCGGCCTCCCACACATTTAATTTGTTATTCGAAGGAGCTGTGACATCAGTCACTGTAGTAAAACCATCTTTCGATGAAGTAGCAGCATCCGATGCCGCATACTTCGGAAAACCTTCGCTCTGCTGCACCCGATTTGACGAAGAAGCATTGTCAACACCACCTAATATTAGGTCTTTCAAATGCTCACCGCGATGCAAATCAGCAGCACGGATTTTAATGTAGAGTGCCTTAGTCTTGGAATCGTCGCCTTCGGCACTTGCCATTGCTTTTGCCCAAGTTGCTTCGTGCCTGTCCCCGTTCAACTCACGTGACGCTTGCTCCCAATGCCTATCCTCGATAGTTGCATCTAATCTTAGGGGTTTTTCTTCTCCATTTGGGATCGCTTGTTTTGCCTCTATGCCGCTTGAGCCTTTTATGAACGCTCGAACAATCAAGAACAACAATGGCAAGACTATAATGTTAAAGACTATATATCCACCAACCTTGTCGACACGAACGCTAAGCCCCTGCAACGGAAACCCAATCAATTCGTTTAAGCTCATCGAAAGACCAAAACCCGCGGATAGCAAGGCTAAATTCCTCAGTGTATTTTTAGCCTTCGAACTGACTTCTGGCATCAAATGCCTGCCAATAAAATAAACCAGTCCAAAACCCACAATAGATGCAGTGAGAGAAATTAGAAGAGATGTGATACCATTAAACTGCATTTCATTTCACCCCAAAATCTGCAATAGGAAAATCATATGGAAAGAGAAGAATTACTTCAACGATTACTTTCATACCTTTATGAGGGAGGCTTTCCAGATAATCATATAAACCCTATTACAGATGATCAATTTAGCATCCTCGTTAAACTCATCGCAGATGATCCTAGCGACATTCCAAAAGATCTCATGGCTTATTACGTTGTTCGCATTTGCATGGACAGCAAGTGATCCAAGAACCTGGCAATAGAGATATGAACCTCAACTATTGTTGAGCCCTATTTAGTTACACGTTATGATTGACCCAAAAACATTACAATTAACAGCGCCACCGCTTGGTCTGATTATTGTAAAGTTTCTAGATTGAGGTTGACTTGGCGCTTGAGGTGGAAGGCCACTCAATTCCCTGTTTGCGTTGTTTAAATTCTCCCAAAAGGACGATGATTTTCCACCCATTAGAGCTGAACCGAATTTAATAAGCTTTTGCTTATCCGCCTGTTTTTTTTGCTCTTCGTATTGGGCAAGTCTTTGCTCATAAGCCCGCCTTTCGGCCTCATATCGCTTCAGATCAAGCTCATACTCTGCCTGCCTCTGCTTTGCTTCCGCCCTTGCTTCTGCAAGCGCTTGCAGGCATCGAGAATAATCTGGTGTGCCAAGCACGAAACCAAATTTTGCGCATTCAATATCATCCGTGCTTTGTGTTTTCTCCTGGCCTGAAGGATTACGGGGCAATTCGAGATAGGCAAACCGAGGGACAATTGAAGGCTTAATTCCCAGTGTCTCAATAAGCTGCTCCGGACTCTTTTTTGGATCGAGATTTTCTCCCATGTATGAGAGTTGCTCATATATAAAACTATGTGACATGTCCTCTGTTCTCGCCAACCAACCGCTACTCCAAAGCCCATATCCATAGTTCCAGCCCTGCAACATAACACCTCGCTTCTCTGGGATTCCGTTAGCCACTCCACCAATGTATACTTTTTCGTCACTATACTTTATCACTCCTACTCCAGTAGGTGTCCCATCTTGCCATTCACCATAATATTGAGGATGACTAGCTTGAGATCCAAAACATCTAAAGCTTGTAGTAACTGAATCTTTTACACAATTCTGAGCATTAGATACACCAGCAATCATTAAAAAAAGAGCAGTAGCAAACCCTCTTAAAACGCCTATCATCATAAACCCTCCTCCATCAATACGCCATTCTGAAAGACACCTCAAAATATATCTATTAAGACACTGGACACACGTTGACAATTTCATATATTTTGTCACCAAAATACCGAAATTGATGCCACAGCACTTTCCGCGGCGAGCAAGTCGGTTATCCTGAAAAACCACAATCTGTGTTGCAGCAGGCAAACGGCGCCAAGTCCACCGAGCAGCGACCGACCGGCACAGCTTGAGAGCTTTCTTCAAGAAAGCAGCAGCCACCTGAAGTCGTGCCTCAGGACAAAGCTCTTGCAGCACGTCAATACAGCCCTGCAGCACACGCAGCCCGACCTTCGCTGGCTCGGGTAGCTGGGCCACCTGATCGCAGCGTGTAGGGCTTGCGATCTCAAAATGGGAGTTCAACCCACGACGTCGCTTTATTGTGGCGTCCATTTGAGTGCCACCGCAATAGAGGTGAATGTTGCGATCACAGTCGCGATCGCGGTTATTACGATCGACCAATTAACACTTTGTGATAGTGACAGCTTTGTTTTTACAATCACCTGCTTTTTATTGACATACAGGTTTCCCTCGTCGTCAAAATGTAGGTCGATTGATGTTCCACTATCGGAAGTGCTTGTAACAATGTGATGTAGCTTACTTTCGTCCATCTTATTTAATGCAATGAAGTGCAGACAGGTGAAAGGATTGAGCACCAGCGAGGGCTATGGCCGCGCTGACGAGACCAGAGTGCAAGCCATTGTTGTCAAAAATGACATTTTTTGTAAAGCCTGCTGTGTTGCCGTGGTCGTGTAACCCGACACACGCCGTCCAGCTCCCCACACTTGCTCCAGTTACAGCAGCTCACAGCTGCCCCACTCGCAGTCAGCTACCTGAAAACTCTCGTCCGCCGCGCAGCCAGGACCAGAATGGCACAAAAATGATCAAACTGCTGATCAAAGTGATGCTCCAGCGGTTCACGCGGCGAGCAAGTCGGTTGTCCTGAAAAACGACAACCCGTGTTGCAGCACGTCAAATCAGCCCTACAAGCGCTGATCTCCCCGGCGTGCTGGCGTGGGCTGCTGGAAGACCTGAAGGCAGCGTGTAGGGCTTGCTGTGCAAACTCTCAAAATGAGAGCCCCAGCGTCACTTCAATCGACACTGGCGATGTCGGGTTTCACGACATCCCCGCCAAGCTACTGCCGCCGTCCCTGCAGCAGGTCGATGTTCATCTCAGCCGTCAAGTTGGAGGTGTAAAAGCGCTCGATCATCTCGACACTGGTGCGGGCGTTCTTGGCCAGTGTGATCAGATCAATGTTGCCCCCATACAGCAGCCTGAATGTCATGGCCGTGTGCCGCAGGCTGTAGATCGTGCGTGTTTGTCCGTTGGCCGCATTGCCCTCGATGCCCGCCAAGCTCTGCAGATACATAAACTGCCAGCCATACGCCACCAACAGCCACTTCCTGTCCTGTAGCTGGGGAAGAAACACATAGTCATCTGGCCTTCCATAGCCTTCGGCCCGTTGTCGTGCCAACAAGCGTTCATAAACAAACACGGCAGGCTGCAGCGTGACGATGGGTTTGTCGTGCTTCTTGGTTTCCGGCAGGTTCAGACGCAGGTAGATGTGCCGGCCACGCACGATGGTGACGTGCTTGTGCTTCAAGAACTTGATGTCGCTTGGCCTCATAAACCCATTCACCATAAAGCGTATGAGCCAGTGCAAGTCGGCATTGATCTGGCCGTGTTGCGCCAAGATGGCATTGCTGCTGCGGTATTTCTTTGTGAAATGTTCGGGCACAGGCTGGCCGATTCGCTGCCTCGCCAGTCTGACCAAGTCCCGGTATTCACCAAGTGAAAAACTGCCCCGAGGCTTGTCCGAAACCTTGATGACCGGAAACTTGGGCAAGGTTTTGATGATGCCGCTGCCGTGTGCGTGAGCAAAAACTTTGCGTATGGCCACCATATGCTGATGCACGGTCGTGGCCGTCAAGTCCCGGCCACTCAGCTGCTCCATAAAGTCACTCAGGTTGCGGTAGCTGATGTCTTCGATGGCCATATGGCCCAAGTGGGGCAGGATGCTGTTGTGCATCCGTTGCAAAAAGATGGGGATGTTGGCCGCGGCGAACTCCCCTCGCTTGACCCGGGCTTGCAAGCCCTGCACCACTGCCGGCACCAGATCGGCGAACTTGTTTTTCTTCTTGACTTCACGAACTTCAAGCCGGTCGGCATACAGCTCGGCGGTTTTCGTGTGGAAGAACTGCTTGGCCGCGCTGATGGCCACTTGTTTGTTCGTGGTCTTCAGGCTTTGCGTGTAGGTTCGGCCTTTAAGGAAGCAGCGCACTTGCCAATACCGGCTGGCGTTGGTCTGGAAGATGCGCAACTTGCTGGGGTAGTTGGCAATGGGCGTGATGGACGCAACGATGGGCAGAGTGCGGTGCCGTGCGGGCAGGTAGTGGGTGTCGTTTGCTGCCTGCTGCCTTGCCACATCCTGCATAGCTGCAAGCGTAGTTTCGGCCACGTGATAAGGGCAACCTGAAACCGAAAATTTGTAGCTAACCTGGTCGAGCTGCGTTGGCTGCGCTGCCACACAGGCTCGTGAACGGTCCAGCACGACGCCGTCGAACAGCCGAGGCCGTAGCGTGGGGAGTTACTACGCTGATGCCATGGCCAGACCCAATGTGCTTCCATGCCCTGTAGCACACCGAAAGGTTAGCTACACCTGTGCTCAAAACAATGGCAGGACCGTGGCTGTGGCACTGGAGCTGGCAATGGAGTGACACGCCGTTTTTGATGGCAAGATTGATCCCGAATGCACGGCGCTGGCGTGAAGCTACTACGGACGGTGTTTGGCGCCTAGACGGCACCTTCGGATACCGTAAATGAATACTTTAGAACTCTTTTACAACTGGAGCAGCTACTACGCGCTGGCGGTGATTGAGCTGGGAGAAACCATACAGGCGCTGCTGGAACGCCGCTGAGGTGTCGGGCGCGGCGTCAGCCTGCCAGCGGTTCAATCTGGATGTCCACTGTCATGCGCTCCTCACCGCCGCCTCGGCGCAGCCCTTTGATGGGCAAACAAGCGGTGTAGTCGGTGGCGGCGGCCAGGCGTATGCGGCGTTCGTCGGTGGGGCAGCGGTGGGTCACGTCCAGGCTGAGCCAGTGGCTGGCCTGGAGATCGGTGCACACGTCCACCCAGGCGTGGCTGGCCAGCTCGGGCTCGCCTTCGGCGAAGAAATAGCCGCTGACATAACGTGCCGGCAAGCCGATGCTGCGACACACGGCCACCATCACATGGGCTTGGTCCTGACACACGCCGAGCTCCCAGTCAAACGCTTCCAGCGCGGTGGTTTCCACGCCGGTGCTGCCTGGCCGGTACTGCACTTTGTCGGCCACAGCGCTGGCCAGTGCCACGAGATCGGCCACGGTGGGCTGCTCGCCACGCGCACGCGCTGCCACCAGGGCTGGCACGGTTTGCAGCGCCCACATGGCCATGCGGGGGTGCGGTTCGGCCAGCGGGGTGGACCGCAGAAAAAATGCCGGTGGCAGACGGCCGTTGTCGGCAAACGCGGCTGTACCGTGGGTGGTGACCTGGCCCTGGGCGATCACGGTGATGCGCTTCAAGGCCGCTTCGGCACGGGCGACCAGACTGAAGCTGTGTACCTGGTTACCCTGGCCGTCGGGCTGGGCGTGCAGGGTGCCGGGCGTGCGAATGTCCCACTGCTCGACCGTTTGGCACGGGCCGCTGGCAGGCCACAGGTGCAGGGTTTGCAACGAATACAGCAGCGGCTGGCTGTAGGTGTATCGGGTGGTGTGGCTGATGTGGAGTTTCATGCGGGCGTAGGGGCGTGCTCGGGTCAGCGCGCATTGTGCACGCCCCGCATGGGCATATCTGCTGGTGAACCGATCAGCAGCTCAGTGCGTGGTCGGCACCAGAAAGTCCTGGCTGATGCGTCCGCCCAGTTCGTTCACGCGGTCCAGAAACTGCGTCAGGAAGGCGTGCAAACCGGTAGACAAAATTTCGTCAATACGGGCGTATTGCAGGTCGGCCTTGAGCTTGCCAGCACGGCGCAGGGTTTCGCTGGAATGGTCGTTGGCCACCACGCTGAGGTTGTTCACCACTTCGTTCAGGCTCGCGGCCAGGCTGCGCGGCATGTCGGCCCGCAAGATGAGCAGTTCGGCCACGCGCTCGGGCGTGATCACGTCGCGGTACACCTTGCGGTAGACCTCAAAGCCGCTCACGCTGCGCAAAATGGCGCTCCAGTGGTAGAAGTCGTACTCTTGGTCCAGCTCGCTGGCTGCACCGAAAAAGTCACTTTGCACGGCGTGAAACTTCACGTCCAGCAGGCGCGCGGTGTTGTCGGCACGCTCCAGAAAAGTGCCCATGCGGTAGAAGTGAAAAGCTTCGTCTTGCAGCATGGTGCCAATGGCCACGCCGCGAGAGAGGTGTGAACGGTGTTTGACCCATTCAAAAAATGCGCCGGGATCGCGTTCGAAGTCTTTGGACTTGAGATAGCCCGCCAGTTTGAGCCATGTGGAATTTTGCGTTTCCCACAGTTCTGTGGTCAGCGCACCCCGCACGGCACGGGAGTTCTCACGCGCGGCGCGCAGGCACGAACAGATACTCGACGGGTTGGACTCGTCGCGCACCATAAAGTCCATGACGTTGCGCGGCGTGATGTCCTTGCCGTATTTGGCGGTGTAGCTGGGCATCAGCTCGCTGATCACCAGCAGGCCTTCCCAGCCCACTTGGGCTACAGCGGCCGACTGTGGCAGCAGCGAGGTCTGGTAGTTGATGTCGAGCATGCGCGCGGTGTTTTCAGCGCGCTCGGTGTAGCGGGACATCCAGAACAAATGGTCGGCGGTGCGTGACAGCATTTCAATAACTCCGGCAAACAGCGCCACACAAGCAGCGCAAAAAGTGATTCATTCCAGCGGCACCGAGGAACCGGCTTGGCCAGGCCTCTGGTGCCGCCCCCTTGAGGGGGTGACGCGAAGCAGAGCGGGGGTGCATGCCGGTGCTGCTGCGCGGGGGGATCAGTCTTCCAGCACCCATGTGTCTTTTGTACCGCCGCCTTGTGACGAGTTGACGACCAGCGAGCCGTCTTTCAGCGCCACGCGGGTCAGGCCCCCGGGCACCATCTGCACGTCTTTGCCGCTGAGCACAAAAGGACGCAGATCAATGTGGCGCGGCGCCACACCACTCTCAACATAGGTGGGGCAGGTGGACAGGCTCAGTGTGGGCTGGGCAATGTAACCCTCGGGCTTGGCTTTCACCAGGGCGCGGAACTCTTCCACCTCGGCCTTGGTGGACGCCGGGCCCACCAACATGCCGTAGCCGCCCGCACCATGCACCTCTTTCACCACCAGCTCTTCCATGTGAGCGAGCATGTACTTCAGGTCTTCAGGGTTGCGCCCCATGAAAGTGGGCACGTTGTTCAAAATGGGTTTTTGGCCCAGGTAAAACTCGATCATCTTGGGCACGTAGGGATAGATGGATTTGTCATCTGCCACGCCCGTGCCCACCGCGTTGCAAATGGCCACGTTGCCACTGCGGTACACGCCCAGCAAGCCCGCGCAACCCAGCGTGGAGGTGGGACGGAACACCAGCGGGTCCAGAAAGTCGTCGTCCACCCGGCGGTAGATCACGTCCACCCGCTTCGGCCCGCGTGTGGTGCGCATGTAGACGAAGTTGTCTTTCACAAACAGGTCTTGGCCTTCGACCAGCTCGATGCCCATTTGCTGGGCCAAAAAGGCGTGTTCAAAGTAGGCGCTGTTGTACATGCCGGGCGTGAGCACCACCACTGTGGGCTCGGCTGTGGTGGCTGGGCTGACGGCGCGCAAGGTTTCGAGCAGCAGGTCGGGGTAGTGGGCCACCGGGGACACGCGGTTCTGGCCGAACAGATCGGGGAACAGCCGCATCATCATCTTGCGGTCTTCCAGCATGTAGGAAACGCCCGAGGGCACGCGCAGGTTGTCTTCGAGCACGTAGTACTCGCCCTCGCCGGCGGCGTTCGGGGCCCGCACGATGTCCACGCCCGAGATGTGCGAGTAAACGCCACCTGGCACGTCCACGCCCATCATTTCGGGGCGAAACTGGGCGTTCTGGAAAATCTGGTCGGCCGGGATGATGCCGGCCTTGATGATTTCCTGCTCGTGGTACACGTCGTGAATGAAGCGGTTGAGCGCGGTGACGCGCTGCACCAGACCCTCTTCCATGCTGCTCCATTCCTTGGCTGGAATGATGCGGGGAATGAGGTCAAACGGAATCAGCCGCTCGGTGCCCGAGCCGTCTTCGTCTTTGGCGCCGTACACCGCAAAGGTGATGCCGACGCGGCGGAAGATCATTTCAGCCTCTTCACGGCGCGACGCCATGACCTCCTCGGGCTGCTGCGCCAGCCAGCGGGCGTAGTTTTCGTAATGGGCACGCACCTCGGTGGGCGAGGTGTTCATTTCATCAAACATGGGTCGGCTCATGGGCGTTTTCTCTCCTGGTTACAGCATAGCAAGGACTGGGCCAGGCGTCGCCAACTCGGCCTCGAATCGGTGCAAAAGAAAAACCTGGGAAGCCGTTGCGAAACCGCGTTCAATCGCGCTGCGTCGCCGCGAATGCCGGCGCCGGGTGGTGCCAGTACCGCCGGGCCACGTCTCGCTGGCAGTGCACCGCATCGGGCTCAGCGCTGCGCCAGGTGGCGGCGCCGCATTCGGCCGACGTCACCCAGCGCATGGCCCGCTGGCGGTAGCGTTCCAGCACCGCAGGCGCCGGGTGGTTGAAGCGGTTGCGGTAGCCCGACTGCACCAGTACCCAGCGCGGGCGCAGGGTGTTGAGCAGCACCGGGCTGCTGGACGTGAGGCTACCGTGGTGCGGCGCCAGCAACACGGTGGCGCGCGCATCGGGCTGCGCCAGGGCCAGGCGGGTTTCCTGCTCGGCGTCGATGTCACCCCCGAGCCAGGCGCTGTGCTGGGCGCTTGCAACGCGCAGCACGCACGACATGGCGTTGCTGCTGAGCAGGCCCTGTCCGTCGGGCCCATAGTGCGCGGGCTGCGGGTGCAGCACCTCAAAGTCCACCCCGTCCCATTGCCAGCGCTGTCCGGCCACGCAACGCTGCGCGGGCTCGGCGTCAAAAGACGACAGCCACCGCGCCTGCGGCCAGGCGCTGCGCACGGCAGCCATGCCGCCGGCGTGGTCGCTGTCGCGGTGGCTCACCACCACGGTGTGGGGCGCCTCACCCAGGACGCGCAGCAATGGCACGATCACGCGCTGCCCAGCATCGCTCTCAGGGCTGTAGCGCGGCCCAGTGTCGTAAAGCAGGGTGTGCCGGGCCGTACGCACCAACACAGCGCTGCCCTGCCCCACATCCATCGCCAGCAACTCGAACTGCCCCAAGGCGGGGCGCAGCGGCGCCCACAGCAGCACCGGCCACACCAGCAGCAGCCCAGCACCGCGCACCGCCCAGGGCAGGCGCAGCACCAGCAACACACCCCCCAGCACCCCGGCCAGCGCCAGCGGCGCGGGCGGTATGGCCCGGTAAATGGCGGCCCAGGGCCACTGGGCCAGCCACTGCAACACCGCGGCTTGCGCCTGTACGGCCAGGGCGGCGGCTTCCCACAGCAGCGGCACAGCCAGGCCCAGCATGGCCAGCGGCGTGATGACCAGCGTGACCCACGGAATGGCCAACAAGTTGGCCAGCAAGCCCACCACCGAAAACTGGCCAAACAACAGCAACGTGAGCGGGGCCAGTGCGACCGTGACCACCGCCTGTTCGCGCAGCAGCCCGCCAGCGGCGCGCAGGGATCGCCGGGCTCGCGGTTCCTGCTCGGCCTGTGCCGCACGGGCCAGGGGTTGCCCTGGATCGGTGGCAAACAAAATACCCACCGCCACAAAACTCAGCCAAAAGCCCGGCTGCAGCAAGGCCCAGGGGTCCAGCAACAGCACCGCCACCATGGCCAGCAGCCACACCACCGGCCACGGCCAGCGCCGCACCGACAGGCGCAAGCCCACCACCACCGCGAGCATGATCACCGTGCGCTGAGAAGGCACGCCCCAGCCCGAAAACAGCGCGTAAGCGGTGGCCAGCGCCACCCCGCCCACACCAGCCGCCAGCGGGGCGGGCACCGCCAGCAAGGCCTGCGGCCGCACCCGAGCCAGACGCCGCCACAAAACGCCCATGAGCGCGGTCGCCAACCATGCAAACATGGTCACATGCAGGCCGGAAATGCTCATTAAATGGGCCACGCCGGTGGTGCGAAACAGGTCCCAGTCGGCGCGCTCGATGGCGCTTTGGTCGCCGACCACCAGCGCCGCCAGCACGCCGGCGCTGCGGGGATCGCCCACCTGCGCGTCAATGCGCTCGCTGACCCACTGGCGGGCTGCGTCCAGCGGATGCCAGGCTGTGCGGCCCAGGCGCTGGGGAGCGGGGTCTCGCGGGCCGTTGCGCACATAGCCGGTGGCGCCAATGCTTTGTTCCCACAATTGGCGTTCGCGGTCAAAGCCATGCGGGTTGGCGTTGCCATGCGGGCTGCGCAAGCGCACAGTGAAGCGCCAGCGGTCGCCGGCGCGCAGACCAGGGCTTTGCCGGGTGCCGGCGCTGGCCTCTTCAAACGCTGCCGCGGCGCTGCCATACCAGCTCAGCTGCAGGCGCTCGGGCAAAGGTACCGGCTGCCCGGCTCGGGTGGCGGTTTCAACCACCAGATCAAAGCGCTCGCCCAGCTCGGTGCGCCGCGGCAGCGAGGCCACGCGCCCGGTCACCACCAGGTCCAGCCCCTGCAAGTGGTGGGGCATGGCCTGCGCGGCGTGGTGGGCAGCGCGGGCACCCGTGAGACCCAGGCCGGCCAGCGCACCCGCCAGCAGCGCGCCGAGCAACAAACCACGCGAGCCCACCCGCGCAGACCCGACAAGCCCCAACGGCAGCAGCAGCCCAGCAGACAGCAAGCAACCCGCATACACCCCCAAGGACCACAGGGTCGCCTGCTGCAACTGCAGCGCCACCCCGAGCATCCAGGCCAGCAAGAAAATCAGGCTGGGGTGCGCCATGCTCACGCCGCGCCAAGGCGACGCTGACAAAACAGGCGGCGCTTCGGCCGTCTGGCGGTGGCGGGGCTTGGCCAGCAGTCATAGCCGTCTGGCGCAAGACTTGCTAGCATGGGCAAAGGCCGTGACGGCAACGCGCGCGCCAGCGAATTCATTGTTTTTACCCCCCTGTTGAAAGACACCAGCATGGCCATTCATGTTGCCCTGAGCCACATCACCCATTATCGGTACGACCGCCTGGTCAAACTCGGTCCGCAGGTGGTGCGCCTGCGCCCTGCGCCACACAGCCGCACGAAGGTGTTGTCTTATTCCCAACGCATCGAGCCAGCAGACCATTTCATCAACTGGCAGCAAGACCCGTTTGCCAACTACCAGGCCCGCCTGGTGTTCCCCGAGCCCACCACCGAATTCAAGGTCACCATCGACCTGGTGGTGGAAATGGCGGTACACAACCCGTTTGACTTCTTTCTGGAGCCCAAGGCCGAGAAGTTTCCGTTTGCCTACGACGCAGCCCAGCTTCAAGAGCTTGCTCCCTACTTGGCCACCGCACCGGTCACACCACTGCTGCAGGCCTACCTGACGAAGGTGGACCGTACCGAACGCCGCACCATCGACTTTCTGGTCGACGTGAACCAGATGCTGCAGCGCGATATTTCGTACACCATCCGCATGGAGCCTGGCGTGCAGACGCCGGAGGAAACGCTCACGCTGGGCAGCGGCTCCTGCCGCGACACAGGCTGGCTGATGGTGCAGATACTGCGCCACATGGGCCTGGCGGCGCGCTTTGTGTCGGGCTACCTGATCCAGCTCAAGTCGGACGTGAAGTCGGTCGACGGCCCCAACGGCCCCGAACAAGATTTCACCGACCTGCACGCCTGGTGCGAGGTGTTTTTGCCCGGCGCTGGCTGGATCGGGCTGGACCCTACGTCAGGCCTGCTGGCCGGCGAAGGCCACATTCCGCTGGCCTGCACGCCGCAGCCGTCCAGCGCGGCGCCGGTGGAAGGCGCCATGGACAAGTGTGAGGTCGAATTCAGCCACCACATGGGTGTGACGCGGGTGTACGAGTCACCCCGCGTGACCAAGCCTTACTCCGAAGAACAATGGGCCAGCGTGCTGGCCCTGGGCGAAGCGGTGGACGCCGACCTGGACAAGCACGACGTGCGCCTGACGATGGGTGGCGAGCCCACTTACGTGGCCACCGCCGACCGCGACGCCGCCGAATGGAACACCGACGCCCTGGGCCCCACCAAGCGCGGCTACGCCACCGAGCTGCTCGGCCGGCTGCGCGAGCGCTATGGGGCGGGCGGCTTCGTGCACATGGGCCAGGGCAAGTGGTACCCCGGCGAACAGTTGCCGCGCTGGGCCTTGTCGCTGTTCTGGCGCGCCGACGGCGAGCCCTGCTGGAACAACCCGGCGCTGCTGGCCGACGAGCGCGACCAGGCCCGCTTTGACGCGGAAGACGCCCGGCGCTTCACGCAGGCGCTGGCCCGCAAGCTCGGCCTGTCCACCCAATACATCACACCCGGCTACGAGGACACCTGGTACTACCTGTGGCGCGAGCGCCGCCTGCCGGTCAACGTGGACCCGTTTGACGCCAAGCTGGACGACGAGCTGGAGCGTGCCCGCCTGCGCCGCGTGTTCACCCAGGGTCTGGACGCCACGGTGGGCTTTGTGCTGCCGCTGCAGGCCGACGGCGACGGCCCGCTGTCCAACACCGGCAAAGGTGCCTACCACCGCGTCTCGGGCACCCGCTGGTCCACCGGGCCGTGGTTTTTCCGTGATGAGCGCATGTACCTGGTGCCCGGCGACTCCCCCATGGGCTACCGCCTGCCACTGGACTCGCTGCCCTGGGTGTCGGCCGGCGACTACCCGTACCACATTGAACAAGACCCGCACACCGCCCGCGACCCGCTGCCCAAAGGCGCCACCGTGAAGCACCAGGTGTCGCCGCACCAGGCGGGCGGCGGTTTTGCCGAAGGGGGCACCGTGGCCCTGCAGGGTATGGACTACAACGCCACCGGCCCTGCCGTGGACGGCCTGCGCCCCGGCCAACCCGGCCCCGGCGCAGCGCCGGCGCAACCGCTGTCGGCCCAGTTTCCGCAGCGCAACGAATCGGCCGCCTGGCTCACCCGCACCGCCCTGTGTGTGGAAACGCGCGACCCGCACCGTGCCAACGGCCCCAAGGCCGAAAAAGTGGGTGGTGGCAAGAACCAGCACATTTACGTGTTCATGCCGCCCATGCAGCGGCTGGAAGACTACCTGGACCTGCTCGCGGCCGTGGAAGCCACAGCCGAGAAGCTGGGCATGGCCATCGTGCTGGAGGGTTACCCGCCACCGCGCGATCCACGCCTGAAAACGCTGCAGGTCACGCCCGACCCGGGCGTGATCGAGGTCAACATCCACCCCGCCCACAACTGGGGCGAGCTGGTGGACCACACCGAGTTTTTGTACGGCGCGGCCCACGAAACCCGGCTCTGTGCCGAAAAGTTCATGACCGACGGGCGCCACACCGGCACCGGCGGCGGCAACCACTTTGTGATGGGCGGCGCCACCCCGGCCGACTCCCCGTTTCTGCGCCGCCCCGAGCTGCTGGGCAGCCTGGTGGCCTATTGGCACAACCACCCTTCCCTGTCGTATTTGTTCAGTGGCATGTTCATTGGCCCCACCAGCCAGGCGCCTCGGGTGGACGAAGCCCGCAACGACCAGCTCTACGAGCTGGAAATTGCGCTGGCGCAGATCGAGAAAAACCGCCAGACCTACGGGCAGGACATGCCGCCCTGGCTCGTTGACAGAACGCTGCGCAACATCCTGATCGATGTGACCGGCAACACCCACCGCAGCGAGTTTTGTATTGACAAGCTGTATTCGCCCGACGCGCCCACCGGCCGCCTGGGCCTGCTGGAGCTGCGCGCCTTCGAGATGCCGCCCCACGCCCGCATGAGCATTGCCCAGCAACTGCTGCTGCGCGCGCTGGTGTCGAGCTTCTGGCAACAACCGTGGCACGGCAAGCTCACCCGCTGGGGCACCGAGCTGCACGACCGCTACCTGCTGCCCACCTATGTGCGCATGGACTTCCAGGACGTGCTCACCGACCTGGCCGACTTTGGCTACCACTTCGACCCGGCCTGGTTTGAGCCGCACTTCGAGTTCCGCTTCCCGCTGGTGGGCGAGGTGGCTGCGCGCGGCATCGAACTCACCCTGCGCAGCGCCCTGGAGCCCTGGCATGTGATGGGTGAAGAGGGCGCGCCGGGCGGCACCGTGCGCTATGTGGATTCGTCGCTGGAACGCATTGAAGTGCGGGTGAGCGGCTGGAACGACAGCCGCCATGTGATCACCTGCAACGGCCGCGCCCTGCCGCTGCACAGCACCGGGACCGTGGGTGACTACGTCGCAGGCGTGCGCTACAAGGCCTGGAGCCCGCCATCGGCCCTGCACCCGTCCATTCCTGCACACGCACCACTCACGTTTGACATCGTGGACACCTGGATGCAGCGCTCGCTGGGCGGCTGCCAGTACTTTGTGGCCCACCCCGGCGGGCGCAATTACGACACCTTCCCCATCAACGCCTATGAGGCCGAAAGCCGGCGCATGTCGCGCTTCTTCCAGATGGGCCACACACCGGGCAAACTGGTGGTCACGCCCGCTGCATCGAGCCGGGAATTTCCGTGCACACTCGACCTGCGCACCTGAGCACCAGCGGTCGTAGAAACTTGTGAAGGAAACACCTGGGGTTTCACCTGTGCACGGGCAGCCCGCTACCCAGCGGGCATACTCGGGCGCAGTGAACACAGAAGCATCCGACCCGCCACTCGACAAGCCCAGCCCCGGCCAGCCCGGGGACTGGGCTTTGTCACTGTCCCTACCGGCCGACGCCGGCCACCGCGACGAGCTGCGCCAGCACAGGCCCGGCCAAGCCGCCGCTGAAGATGCACTGGCCCCCCACTGGGCCAGTTTCTTCGAGCACATGGGCGCCGAAGGTTTTACCGACCTGAACCGCCGCGCCGACAACCTGCAGCGCCAGGTGCGCGACAACGGCGTGACCTACAACGTCTACGCCGACGCCGCCACAGGCCAGCAGCGCCCTTGGGCGCTCGACCTGTTTCCCACCATCATCAACCCGCAAGACTGGGCCCACATAGAAACCGGTGTGCTGCAGCGCGCCCGCCTGCTCAACGCCATGATGGCCGACCTGTACGGCCCGGGCGAACTGCTCAAACGGGCCATGCTGCCCGCCGCGCTGGTGCAAGGCCACCCCGGCTATTTGCGCGCCATGCAAGGCGTGCAGCCACCCGGTGGCACCTGGCTGCACATCGTCGCGTTTGACTTGGCGCACGGCCCCGATGGCCGCTGGTGGGTGGTGGGCCAGCGCGCCCAGGCACCGTCGGGCCTGGGTTACCTGCTTGAAAACCGCATCGCCATCTCGCGCCAGTTCCCGCAAGCATTTGCCGACATGAAGGTGCAGCGCCTGGCCGCCAGCTACCGCGCGCTCATGGACGGCATCAAGGCCATGGCGCCTGAGGGTGACAACGCCCGCATTGCCCTGCTCACGCCCGGCCCCTACAACGAAACCTATTTTGAACACGCCTACCTGGCGCGGTACCTCGGCCTCACCTTGGTGGAGGGCAAC
This sequence comes from Hydrogenophaga sp., assembly GCF_965657535.1. Classification (GTDB taxonomy): domain Bacteria; phylum Pseudomonadota; class Gammaproteobacteria; order Burkholderiales; family Burkholderiaceae_C; genus Hydrogenophaga. The sequence goes on from NZ_CBFHOP010000008.1 coordinate 108,663, forward strand.
GACCTCACCGTGCGCGACCAGCGCCTGTACCTAAAGACGCTCAAAGGCCTGGAGCCAGTGCACGCGCTCATCAAGCGGCTGGACGACGAATGGCTAGACCCGCTTGAACTGCGCTCCGACTCCACGCTGGGTGTGCCCGGCCTGCTGCAGGTGCTGCGCGCGGGCAACCTGCTGCTGGCCAACGCACCCGGCTCGGCGCCGCTCGAATCCAGCGCCGTGCTGGGCTTCCTGCCCGCCATCAGCCGCCACCTGCTGGGTGAAGAGCTGGCCCTGCCGTCGCTGGCCACCTGGTGGTGCGGTGAAGACGCCGCCCTGCGCGAGGTGCTGCCGCTGCTCAAGGGCAGCGTGATCAAGCCCACCTACCCGCGCTCGGGCCTGGAAACCGCTATGGGCCAGAGCCTGAGCGCGCGCGAACTCGACGAATGGTCGGGCCGCATGGTGCGCCACCCCGAGGACTACACCGTGCAGGCCTGGCTGCCGCTCAGCCAGACGCCCACCTGGGCCGACGAGCGCATCGGTGGTTCGCCGGGACGCCCCAAAAACAACGGCACCTCCTCGGGCGGCCAGGCAACGCCGGGTGTGGGGGCCATAGCGCCCCGTTCGGCCATGTTGCGGGTGTTTGCCCTGGCTGACGGCCCGCAAAGCTGGCGCGTGCTGCCGGGCGGCCTGGTGCGGCTGGCGCCGCGCGGCCAGCTCATTGCCGCCATGCAGCGCGGCGGCAGCAGCGCCGACTGCTGGGTGCTCACCGAAGGCGCGGTCGACCGCACCACGCTGCTGCAGTCAGCGCCCAGCACACTCGCCATTGCCACCCAGAAACGCCCCGTCACCAGCCGCGCCGCTGAAAACCTGTTTTGGCTCGGCCGCTACACCGAACGCACCGAAAACAGCATCCGGCTCGCGCAGATCGTGTTGAACCAGCTGAGCGGGGAAGAACCCAGCTCCCCCGCGCTCATGGCCTGGCTGTCGGCCACCGCGCGCGAACACTCGCTGGTGCTGCCCGACGTGCCCGGCGCCGCGCAGTCGCCCCGCGTGTTTGCCCGCAGCCTCATTGCAGCGCTGGCGCCACCAGCGGGCAGCCCGCAGGCGGCGCAGTCGTTCAGCGTGGGCTTCAACCTGCGGGCGCTCAAGGCCTCGGCGGCGCAGGTGCGCGAACGCCTGTCGCAAGAACACTGGAACGTGATCGAGCGCACCGAGGCCGCCTTTGCACGCGACTGCGCCGCCCTGTCCACCGACGCCGAATACGCCACCGCCGAAGCCCTGAGCGCGCTGCAAAACGCCAGCGAACTGCTGGCCGCCATCACCGGTTCGCAAACCGACCGCATGGTGCGCGACGACGGCTGGCGCCTGCTCTCGGTGGGCCGCCATATTGAAAGGCTCATCACCCTGTCGCGCGCGCTCATGCTCGGTCTGGAACACCACTGCCTGCACGACGCCGAAGGCTTTGAGGCGGTGGTGGCGCTGTTTGACAGCACCATCACCTTTCACGCCATGTACCAGCAGCGGCGCGACATGGTCGCCCTGATCGATCTGCTAGTGCTCGACCGCGACAACCCCCGCTCGCTCGCCTGGGTGGTACAAACCCTGCGCTCGCGCCTGGCCAAGCTGGCCCAGAGCGCCACTCCGCAAGACGCCGAACTGGCGATGGCCCTGCCCGACCCCGACACCTGGTTGCTCCACGACCTGAGCAGCTGGCAACGCTCGGCCGACGGCCAGCGCACCTGGGGCGACCTGGCTACGCTGCTGGATGCCTGCGAGCTGGCCGCCGGCAACCTGTCCAACGACATTTCGCGCCTGCACTTCAGCCACGCCGACCGGCAAAACCAGAGTCTGGGAGCCTGAGCGTGTTGCTTCGCATCATCCACCGCACGACCTACCGCTACCAGGGCAGCATCGACATGGCGCAGCACATGGTGCATTTGTCGCCAGTGAACACGGCGGGCCAGCGGGTGCTAGAGCACACGCTGCGCATCACGCCCGAACCTGCCAGCCGCAGCCAGACCACCGACGTGTTTGGCAACTTGCGCACCTTCTTTTCACTGCAAGCCCCCCACGACACGCTCACCGTGCAAGCCGACAGCGCCGTCTTGACCTGCGCGCCATCGGAATTGCCCCACAGCGCGGCCTGGCAAAAGCTCACGTGGGAGCGCGTGCGTGAACACTTCCGCTACCGCGCCCAAGCCCCGTTTGACCCGGCCAGCGAATTTTTGTTTGCCTCACCCTACGTGCCGCGCGACGACGCTTTTGCCGCCTTCGCCCGCCCCGCGGTCAAGCCTGGCATGCCCATGCTCGAAGCGGCACGAGCGCTCATGGAACGCATCCACACCGAGCTGACATACGAAACCGCCAGCACCGAAGTCAACACCCCGGCGCTGCAGGCACTGGAGCAAGGCAAAGGCGTCTGCCAGGACTTTGCCCACATCATGCTAGGCTGCCTGCGCAGCCTGGGCCTGCCCGCGCGGTATGTGAGCGGCTACCTGCTCACCCAGCCGCCACCCGGCAAGCCCCGCCTCATCGGCGCCGACGCATCGCACGCCTGGGTATCGGTGTACGTGCCCTACCCGCCAGACATGCTGGGCCGCGATGCGCGCCGCGCCCCGCAAGACCCAGACCCCACGGAAACCGAGCGCGAAGAGGAACCGCAAGCCGGCGCAGAAAGCCCGTCCACCGGGGCAGCCGGCGCCTGGTTTGACTTCGACCCCACCAACAACCGCTGCGGCTGGGGCAGCCCCGGCGAAGACTACGTCACCCTCGCCACCGGCCGCGACTTTGCCGACGTGTCGCCCATGCGCGGCGTCATCCAGGGCGGCGCCCGGCACACCCTGGAAGTGGGCGTGACCGTGGCACCACCCGAAGAACTGGCCGCGCTACAAGCGCCAGCCAACTGAGCCCAAAGCACCCGTCGGGCCCACCCCGGCTTGCCACTTGGGCCGAGCACCAACGACCGTTGCGGCTGAGACTGTCAAAGCCCCGCAGCCACCGCACCACCCCATGAATTTGCTTCATGCAGCGGGTCCAGCCTAGGCCCGGTCGCTAGAATGAAACGCTCTATTCAAACCGCTTTCCCCCATTCAGGAGACCACCCCATGAGCGTCTACACCAAACTGTCCCAGCTCGGCATTGAGCTGCCTCCCGTCGCCATTCCTGCCGCCGCCTACGTGCCCTTCGTGCAAACCGGCAACCTCGTTTTCCTCAGCGGCCACATCGCAAAAAAAGACGGCAAACCCTGGGTCGGCCAGCTCGGTCTGACCATGGACACCGAAGAAGGCAAAGCCGCCGCCCGAGCCATCGCCATTGACCTCATGGGCACCCTGGCCGCCGCCTGCCTGGCCACGGGCAAAACGCTCGATGACGTCAAACGCATCGTCAAAGTCATGAGCCTGGTTAACAGCACCGGCACCTTCACCGAACAACACCTCGTCACCAACGGCGCCAGCGAACTCTTCGGAGAAGTCTTCGGCCCCCAAGCCGGCGCCCACGCCCGCAGTGCCTTTGGCGTGGCGCAGATCCCGATGGGTGCCTGTGTCGAAATTGAGTTGATCGCCGAACTGGGGTAAGTCAAAGCCACCCACATTGCAGTGGTCTATGTCTGTGTCGGTTCATCCCATGCAAGCCACTGAATTGCCGGCTGTGGCAAAACTGTTTGACCAGTACCGCCAGTTTTACGAGCAGGCCCCGGACCTCGCACTGTCGCAGCGCTTTTTGCACGAACGCTTCGAGCGAGGAGAATCGGTGGTGTTGGTGGCTCAAGTGGCATCGGGCGAGTTGGTCGGCTTTTGCCAAATGTTTCCCTCGTTCTGCTCGGTGGAGGCTGCGCCCACCTACACCCTTTACGACTTGTTTGTGTCGCCGCCTGCACGAAAACGGGGTACCGGTCGGCTGCTGTTGCTGGCAGCCGAGGCACGGGCTTTCGCAGACGGAAGGGTACGAATGGACCTCACCACGGCGCGGACCAATCTGAAAGCTCAGGCGCTCTACGAGTCGCTGGGCTGGGTGCGAGAGCGTATTTTTTTGGCCTACACCAGGCGCGTGGGCGGGGCTGCCGTTTCCTGACCCGCACGGTACAACGCAAAAGAGGCTCCCGAAGGAGCCTCTTTTTTTGGGGGTATGACACGGCCCGAGAGCCATTTGCGCCAAACCGGTATCAGACAGCCTTGGCGGCCTTTTTCACCATGTCGGTGGTCTGCTTGGTGGCCACAGCAAAGTTGGCTTGGGCCGCTGCGGTGGCTTTCTTGATGCTGGCCTGGGCGGACTCAACAGCTTTCTGGCTGTTGTTCAACGCGCTCTGGAAAGCGGCCACAGCGGTTTCGGTACCGGCAGGGGCGCTCTTCACGAGCTGGTCCACCGAAGCGCCGAAGGCTTTCTGTGCGTCGGCCATGTTGGCTTCGATCTGCTTGGTGATGTCGGCGCTGCCTTCGGTGGCAATGCTCTGCACATGCTGGAAGTAAGCGGTCGACTTTTCAGCCAGGGGCTGGAAGAAGCCGGTTTGCAGCGTCATGAATTCCTGGGGCGTCTTGGCCGACATAGCGGCTTTGGCGTGGCTGAAGGACTCGCTCACGGCGGCTTTGGAAGCGGCCATGTTGAGTTCGACCAGCTTTTCTGCACCGGCGAAGGCCTTTTTGAAGGCGCCTTCGAAGGCTTCCATGTTGGCTTTGTTGGCGGCGATGATTTGGTCGGCAGGGTTGTTCATTTCGGTTTCCTTAAAGTGGATGTGACAGAGGAGCCGCCGGTTGAACATGCATCGGATCGCCGATTTATGTTGCAGTGCAGCATGATCGCAATTCTACGGGTATTCCCGAGGATGGCAAGCATTTTTGCTGCACTGCAACAAAGTTAGGGGCATTCCCCCAACTATGTCACATCGGTACACGCGGGGTGTCCCGCTGTAACGCTCAAAACCAGGTACTTACCGCGTCCACCACACAGTACCCATCGTCCACCACGGGTAGCCAGCGCCATTTGTCAAACGTGGTGCAGGGGTGCGAGATGCCGCTGGCCACGGTGTCGCCCAGCCGGGGCCACTCGGCTTCGGGCGCGGCCGGATCGTAGCGCAGGTAGGCGTGCTGGTCGTTCAGGGCGTCTATGTGCCAGTGGCTCGGCACCGGCTGCGTTGCCCCTCCCCGGCCGTTCGAGCGCCACACCGGCTGGGGCAGATCGAGGTCGTAAGACACATCGCGCTTGCCCATGCCCAGCAGCGCCAGGCCGGGCTCGGGCTGGCTCTGCACGCAGGCCAGCACTTCCAGCGCGGGCTTCAGCGTTTCCCGCAGGTTCAGCCGCTCGCCCACACAGCACAGGTAGCGCGTGTAGCGCTGGTGGTCGTGCGTGAGGTAACAGCCTGAGCGCAGCACGCCGCGCACCGGGCGGCCCAGCTGGGGCGTGAGCCGTTCGGCCACCAGGTCAAAAATGGCAGAGCCCCCGGCACTGAGAATGATTTCTTCGTGAGCGAACCACCCCTGCGCAATGGCTTCTCGCACAATCGCGTCCACCCGGTCCATGAGGTGCTGCACGGTGGCGCGGTCTTTGGCGTGGTCGCAGGCGGCGGTGGTGCCTTCGTAGCATTCAATGCCGGCCAGCTGCAGCGCCGGGCTGGCATGGATGCGCCGTGCGATTTGGCGCGCCTCTTCTGCGGTTCGGCAGCCGGTGCGCTGGCCGGTCATGCCCAATTCCAGCAGCACCTCCAACCGCTCGTTGAAACCACGGGCCGCAGCCCAGGCTTCAATGGCATCCACCTGCCCGAGCGAGTCCACCAGAAACAGCGAGCGTAGCGCGGGCCGCTCGGCATGCAGCAGTGCCAGCGCGTCCAGCTCGGCAGGCTGGATCACCTGGTTGGCGATCAGTACCACTGGTACACCGTGGCGCGCGCCCACTGCCGCCTGGAAAACGGTGGCGAAGCTGATGCCCCAGGCGCCCGCGTCCAGCTGCATCTGCCACAGCTCGGGCGACATGCTGGCTTTGCCGTGCGGCGCGATGGACAGGCCGCGCTGCACACAGAAATTGCGCATCCAGTGCAGGTTGTGCTGCAACGCGCTCTGCTTGAGCACGGCCAGCGGCAAAGCCAGGTCGCCGCGCAACAACTGCCAACCTTGCTGGGTGATCTGTTCACGCCATAGTGGCGCCTGGCCCGCAGGGAAGCCCTTGAGATGGGGACCGAAGGTGAGCGCGGCGGGCATGGCGCTTCAGTTGCGTTTCTTGCGCGCCTGCGCCCGCCGCACCTGGCGGCTTTGCCCGGCCAGCTGCTGCTGAGCCTGCCAGGCAGCACGCCGGGCGCGAAAGCGTGTACCGAGGGCTCGGGCCACGATAAAAGCCAGCACACCACTGGCCACGATGATGAACAGGGCGGTCGTATCCATGCCCTTACTCCACCCGCGTGATGCGGTTGGGCTTGAAGCCCAGGTCGGCCGCCTTGCCTTTGCGGCCACGGGCGGCGCGGGCGTTGTTGAGGCTGCGAATTTCCAGCGTTTCGTCGCGCTCCTTGCCGCCGCGGCCGATGCCTTCGATCTTGACGCTGCGGGTATAAGCCGCCGCTCCGGCCAAGGTGTCTTTGGCGTCCAGGTCGATCAGCATCAGACCGCGTCCACCTTTTTCCATCGCCTTGAGTTCGGCCATTTCAAAGGTGAGGATGCGCCCGCCGGTGGAGGCGCAGGCCACGTGTGTGGCGGGCAACAGCGGCTGACCGCCCGAGGTGTGGGCGGCGTGCGATGGCGCGCAAATGGTTTCACCCTCGCCCACGCTGATGAAGGCCTTGCCGGCTTTCTGGCGCGACACCAGGTTGTCCACCGTGGCCAAAAACCCGTAACCACCGGTGCTGGCCAGCAGCAGCGTGGCGTTGGCCGGGCCGGCAAAGTAGTGCAGTGGCTGGGTGCCGCTTTCCAGCTCAATGAGCGTAGTGATGGGCTGGCCGTCGCCCCGGGCGCCGGGCAAGCTGGCCACGGGCACGCTGTACACGCGGCCGTTGCTGCCAAACACGATCAGCGCGTCCACTGTGCGGCACTCGAAGGTGCCGTACAGGCCGTCGCCGGCCTTGAAGGCGAAGCTGCCGGCCTCGTGCCCGTGGCCGGTGCGTGCGCGCACCCAGCCTTTGCTGGAAATGACCACCGTGACCGGCTCGTCCACCACCTTGATCTCGGCCACGGCCTTTTTCTCGGCCTGAATCAGCGTGCGGCGCGGGTCGGCAAAGGTTTTGGCGTCGGCCTCGATCTCTTTCACCATCAGGCGCTTCAAGCTGCCGGGGTTGCCCAAAATGTCTTCCAGCTTGCCTTGCTCTTCGCGCAGCGTGCTCAGTTCTTGCTCAATCTTGATGGCTTCGAGCCGCGCGAGCTGGCGCAGGCGAATTTCCAGAATGTCTTCGGCCTGGCGGTCGCTCAGTTTGAAGCGTTCGATCAGCGCGGCCTTGGGTTCGTCGCTCTGGCGGATGATGGCAATCACCTCATCGATGTTGAGCAACACCAACTGCCGGCCCTCCAAAATGTGGATGCGGTCGAGCACCTTGTTGAGCCGGTGCTGCGTGCGGCGCGTAATGGTGGTCTGGCGGAATTCAATCCATTCGCTCAACATGAGCCGCAGGCTCTTTTGCGTGGGGCGGCCGTCCAGCCCGATCATGGTCAGGTTGATGGGCGACGAGCTTTCCAGGCTGGTGTGCGCCAGCAGCGCGGTAATGAGCTCTTGCTGCTCGATGCGGCTGCTCTTGGGCTCAAACACCAGGCGCACCGGCGCGTCTTTGCTCGATTCGTCGCGCACCCCGTCCAGCACCATGAGCAGGCTGGCTTTGAGCTGTGTCTGGTCCTGGCTCAGTGCTTTTTTGCCGGCCTTCACCTTGGGGTTGGTGATTTCTTCGATCTCTTCCAACACGCGCTGGGTGCTCACACCAGGTGGCAGCTCGTTCACCACCAGCTGCCACTGGCCGCGGGCCAGGTCTTCAATCTTCCAGCGCGCGCGCACCTTGAGACTGCCACGGCCAGTGCGGTAAGCGTCGGCAATGTCGCCAGCGGGGCTGATGATCTGGCCGCCACCGGGGTAGTCGGGCCCGGGAACAATAGCCAGCAATTCGTCTTCGGTGAGCTTCGGGTTTTTGATCAGCGCCACGCAGGCGTCGGCCACTTCGCGCAGGTTGTGGCTGGGGATTTCGGTGGCCAGGCCCACCGCAATGCCGCTGGCGCCGTTGAGCAGGTTGAACGGCAGGCGCGCCGGGAGCTGCTTTGGTTCTTGAAACGAGCCATCGTAGGTGGGGACAAAGTCCACCGTGCCTTCGTCGATCTCGTCGAGCAGCAGGCCGGTGATCTTGGCCAGCCGCGCCTCGGTGTAGCGCATGGCGGCCGCGCCGTCGCCGTCGCGGCTACCGAAGTTGCCCTGGCCGTCGATCAGCGGGTAGCGCTGGCTGAAGTCTTGCGCCATGCGCACCAGCGCGTCATAGGCCGCGCTGTCGCCGTGCGGGTGGTATTTGCCCAGCACGTCGCCCACCACGCGGGCGCTCTTGACCGGCTTGGCCGCCGTGTTGTTGTTGGGGCCGCTGAACCCCAGACCCATACGGTCCATGGCGTACAGAATGCGGCGCTGCACCGGCTTCTGGCCGTCGCACACGTCGGGCAGCGCGCGGCCCTTGACGACGGACAGCGCGTACTCCAGGTAAGCGCGCTGGGCGTAAGTGGCCAGGTTGTCTTCGCCGGGCAGATCCGCCGGTGCGAGATCAAGTTGGGTGATGTCGTTCATGTGGGTTCAGGCATTCGTGCAAACAATTGGCGCACCAGAAGGGCTTTTCGGGAACATCGCGGAACCGGCTTTGCCGGGACGCAGAGGTTGCCCCCTTGAGGGTGTGAAGCGAAGCGGCGCGGGGGTGGTCCAACCCTAAATATCGATTTCCACCGAGTCGCCGTGCAGTTCCATGAGTTCACGGCGCGAAGCGGCTTCGCCCTTGCCCATGAGCTTGGTGATGAGCGCTTCGGTGGCGGCGAAGTCCATGGCCCCGAGGTTGACCTGCATCAGGCGACGGGTGTCGGGATTGAGCGTGGTGTCCCAGAGCTGCTCGGCGTTCATTTCGCCCAGGCCTTTGAAGCGGCTGATCTGGCACTTGTCGCGGTTCACGCCGTCTTTTTCGGCTTTGTCCAGGATGGCGTGCAGCTCGCCGTCGTCCAACGCATATTGCTTGAGCGCTGGCTTCTTGCCGCGTGCTGGCACGTCCACCCGGAACAGCGGCGGGCGCGCCACGTACACATGGCCGGCTTCGATGAGCTTGGGGAAATGGCGGAAGAACAATGTCAGCAACAGCACCTGGATGTGCGAGCCGTCCACGTCGGCGTCGCTCAAGATGCAGACCTTGCCGTAGCGCAGGCCGCTCATGTCGGGCGTGTCCAGCGGACCGTGGGGGTCGACGCCGATGGCCACCGAAATATCGTGAATTTCGTTATTGGCAAACAGGCGGTCGCGCTCCACCTCCCAGGTGTTCAGCACCTTGCCGCGCAGCGGCAGAATAGCTTGGCTTTCTTTGTTGCGGCCCATTTTGGCGCTACCGCCAGCCGAATCGCCCTCCACCAGAAACACTTCGTTCTGCGCCAGGTCTTTGCTTTCGCAGTCGGTCAACTTGCCGGGCAACACCGCCACGCCGGAACCCTTGCGTTTTTCCACTTTCTGGCCGGCCTTCTGGCGAAACTGTGCGGCCTTGATGGCGAGTTCGGCCAGCTTCTTGCCGTAGTCCACGTGCTGGTTGAGCCACAGCTCCAACGCCGGGCGCACAAAACTGCCCACCAGGCGCACCGCGTCGCGGGAGTTCAGGCGCTCCTTGATCTGGCCCTGGAACTGCGGGTCGAGCACCTTGGCGCTCAGCACATAGCTGGCACGGGCAAACACGTCTTCGGGCAGGAGCTTCACACCTTTGGGCAGCAGGGCGTGCATCTCGATGAAAGCCTTCACCGCCTGGAAAAGGCCGTCGCGCAGGCCACTTTCGTGCGTACCACCAGCGCTGGTGGGGATCAGGTTCACGTAGCTTTCGCGCACCGGCTGGCCGTCTTCGGTGAAGGCCACGCACCAGTTGGCGCCCTCGCCTTCGGCAAAGCTGTCGTGGGCACTGTCGGCAAAACCTTCGCCCTCAAACAGCGGAATGACAGGTTCTCCGTGCAGGGTTTGCTGCAAATAGTCGCGCAGGCCGCCCTTGTAGAGCCACACCTGCGTGTCTTTGGTTTTCTCGTTCACCAGCGTCACCGTCACGCCAGGCATCAGCACCGCTTTGCTACGCAACAGATGTGTGAGCTCGTTCATGGGCAGCGCAGCCGACTCGAAGTATTTCGAGTCGGGCCAGGCGCGCACCGTGGTGCCCAGCTTGCGGTCGCCCTCGCCCCTGGGCGCGATCACGAGTTGCTCGATCACGTCTCCCGCCGAAAAAGCCAACCGCGCCACCTGGCCTTCGCGGTAACTCGTCACTTCCAGCCGGGTCGACAGCGCGTTGGTCACACTCACGCCCACGCCGTGCAAGCCGCCAGAGAAGCTGTAAGCACCGCCGCTGCCTTTGTCGAACTTGCCGCCCGCGTGCAGCCGGGTGAACACCAGCTCCACCACCGGCGCTTTTTCGTCCGGGTGCAGGCCAAACGGGATGCCACGGCCGTCGTCTTCCACGCTCACCGAGCCGTCGGCGTGCAGCGTGACCTTGATCTTTTTGCCATGGCCGGCCAGCGCTTCGTCGGCCGCGTTGTCCAGCACTTCTTGAATGATGTGCAGCGGGTTGTCGGTGCGGGTGTACATGCCCGGGCGCTGCTTGACCGGCTCCAGTCCCTTGAGGACACGGATCGAACCTTCGGAATAAGCGTCACTGGCAGCGACGGACTTGGGGGCGGCGGGTTTCTCTGTCATGCGCGGCATTGTAGTGCGCGCGCCGTCATTTCACTGTATACAACCACAGCTAACACACCGACTGGATGGCCTGCGCGTGACCGGCTTCGCACAGGTGCCAGCGCGGCTGGGGCAAATTCGCTACATTCTCCGCATGTCCATTGCCCCATCCAACCCTTCTGGCTCCCAGCCCACCCCGGGCCCCGCTGGCCTGTCCACCCTGCAAGTGCTGGCCTGCGGCGCCCTCATCGTCACGCTGTCCATGGGCATTCGCCACGGTTTTGGCCTGTGGCTGCAACCCGTGACCCAGTCTCAGGGCTGGACGCGCGAAACCTTCGCCTTTGCACTGGCGGTGCAAAACCTGTCGTGGGGCGTGTTCGGCATTTTTGCCGGCATGGCCGCCGACCGCTTCGGCGCCTTCAAGGTGCTCGTGGTGGGCGCTGCGCTGTATGCGCTGGGCCTCTTGGGCATGGCCATGTCCACCAGTTCGGTGGGCTTTGCGCTCACGGCCGGCATTTTGATTGGCGCGGCGCAAGCTGGCACCACCTACGCGGTCATTTACGGCGTGATCGGGCGGCAGATACCGGCCGAAAAACGCTCCTGGGCCATGGGTGTGGCTGCCGCAGCGGGCTCTTTCGGGCAGTTTCTCATGGTGCCGGTGGAAGGCTGGCTCATCAGCTCCTTTGGCTGGCAAGAGGCCTTGCTGGTGCTGGGTGCGGCAGTATTGCTGATCATGCCGCTGGCCTGGGGCTTGCGAGAGCCGGGTTTTGCGGGCGGCACCATGCCCAAGCGGGAGCAGTCCATCTTGCAGGCGCTGCGCGAGGCTTTCAAATACCGCAGCTTCCAGCTGCTCATGGCGGGCTATTTCGTTTGCGGCTTCCAGGTGGTGTTCATTGGCGTGCACATGCCCAGCTACCTGAAGGACAACGGGCTTTCGCCCCAGGTGGCGAGCTACGCGCTGGCGCTCATTGGCCTGTTCAACGTGATTGGCACCTACGCCGCCGGCGCGCTGGGACAGCGCATGCCCAAGCGTTACATCCTGGCGTTCATTTACCTGGCACGTGCGGTAGCCATCAGCATCTTCCTGATCGTGCCGCTGTCGCCCGCCAGCGTGTATGTGTTCTCAGCCGTCATGGGCGTGCTGTGGCTGTCCACCGTGCCACCCACCAACGCGGTAGTGGCCCAAATTTTTGGCGTGGCGCATTTGTCCATGCTGGGCGGATTTGTGTTTTTCAGCCACCAAATTGGCAGCTTCATGGGCGTGTGGCTGGGTGGTGTGCTGTACGACCGCACCGGCAGCTACAACATCGTCTGGTACATCTCGATTGCGCTGGGCGTGTTTGCTGCGCTGATCAACCTGCCGGTGCGGGAGTCTCCTATCGTGCGCGGGCCACAGCGGGTGGGAGCGGCGGCGTGAAAACCAAAGGCTGGAACAGCCTTTGGGCCAAAGCCACCCTCTGGGCAGGCATCGGTGTGGCGCTGCTGGGCACCCTGGCGCTCTACAACCAGCCCGGCTTTTTGTTGAACCTTGCCGACCAGCTCTGGAGCTGCTTCTGATGCCCACCACACCTACCCCTTTGGCGGGCACCCCCGTGCTGCATGGCAATGAACCCCCGTCTACCTGGGTGCGCCGCTGGACCCACCTGATTCCCTCCGGTGGCAGCGTGCTGGACGTGGCCTGCGGCCATGGCCGCCACCTGCGCTGGTTGGCCGAGCGGGGCCACACCGTGACGGGCGTGGACCGCTCAGCCGAGGCCATCGCCGCCGTGGCGCCGCTGGGGCGTGCCGTGCTGGCCGACATTGAAAACGGCCCCTGGCCGTTGGATGGTGAAACCTTTGATGCCGTGGTGGTGACAAACTACCTGTGGCGTCCGCTGCTGGCGCAAATTGTGGCCAGCGTGGCGCCGGGCGGCGTACTGCTGTACGAGACCTTTGCCAGTGGCCATGAGACCGTGGGCCGGCCGGCTCGGCCCGACTTTCTGCTGCAGCCAGGCGAACTGCTGCAGACCTGCAGCGGGCTGCGGGTGGTGGCCTATGAGGATGGCTTTTGCAGCACACCCGAACGCTTCGTCCAGCGCATCGCGGCGGTGCGCGAACCCAGGGGCGCCGGGGGCCAGCCAGCGCGTCATCTGCTCGACATCCCTGAGTAGAATGCAAGATTCCGTGCCCATCGCGGGCCGGCCCGTCCTGACGCTGGGTCAGGGTGCATTTTTTCGAGCCTGAAGCTTATGAAAACCATCACCGGCAGCATCGTGGCCCTGGTCACGCCCCTGTTAGAAGACGGCAGCGTGGACTACCCCACCCTGCGCAAACTGATCGACTGGCACATTGCCGAGGGCACCGACTGCATCGGCGTGGTTGGCACCACCGGCGAGTCGCCCACCGTGACGGTGGAAGAACACTGCGAGATCATCCGCGTATCGGTGGAACAGGCCGCCAAACGCGTGCCCATCATGGCCGGCTGCGGCGCCAACTCCACCGCTGAAGCCATTGAACTGGCCCGGTTTGCCCAAAAAGTGGGCGCCGACTGCCAACTGCAGGTCGTGCCCTACTACAACAAGCCCACGCAAGAGGGCCAGTACCAGCACTTCAAAGCCATCGCCGAAGCCACCGGCGACCTGCCCATCGTGCTGTACAACGTGCCTGGTCGCAGCGTGGCCGACATGTCGGTTGAAACCGCTTTGCGGTTGGCGCAGGTGCCCGGCGTGGTCGGCATCAAGGAAGCCACCGGCAATATTGAACGAGCGCAATGGCTCATCCGGGAAGCACCTGAAGGCTTTGCCATTTATTCGGGCGACGACCCCACCGCCGTGGCCCTAATGCTGTGCGGCGGCCAGGGCAATGTGAGCGTGACTGCCAACATTGCACCTCGCCTGATGCACGAACTGTGTGTGGCCGCCATCGCAGGCGACGTTAAACGCGCCATGGACATCCAGTTCCGCCTGATGCCGGTGCACAAAAACCTGTTCGTGGAAGCCAACCCGATTCCGCTCAAGTGGGCCATGGCCCGCATGGGCCTGTGCAACGAGACCATGCGTCTGCCGCTCACCCCCATGTCGCGCGCGCTGGTGCCTGTGGTCGAAAACGCCCTGCAAGACAGCGGGCTGATCGCCTGAATCCGCCGCCTGCTGCGGCCGCCAACCTGCCTCCACACCCTCTTCTCTCACCGAGCGCCCCAACATGCCCACTCCCGCACCGTTTGACACAGCATCCCGCCTGGCCACCCCGGTTCACACCGGCGCGCGTCTGGCCCGCCTGAGCCTGCTGGCCGCAGCGGCCATGCTGGCCACGGGCTGCTCCATCTTGCAAGAAGACAAGATCGACTACAAAAGCGCCGAGCGAGGCTCCAAGCTGGACGTGCCACCCGACCTGACCCAGCTCAGCCGCGATTCGCGCTACAACGTGCCGGGCTCCGTGGTTACCGCCAGCGGCTACCAGACCGCACAGCCCGCCCAGGCTTCCAGCAGCACCACAGCCGTCAACACCGTGGGCGACGTGCGCATTGAACGCGCCGGCAACCAGCGCTGGCTGGTGATTGACCGCCCTGCCGACAAGCTCTGGAGCCCGGTGAAAGACTTCTGGCAAGAAAACGGCTTTCTACTCGAACTCGACCAGGAAAACCTCGGCATCATGGAAACCGACTGGGCCGAAAACCGCGCCAAGCTGCCGCAAGACATCATTCGCCGCACCATTGGCCGCGTATTTGAAAACCTGTATTCCACCGGCGAGCGCGACAAGTTCCGCACGCGCCTGGAACGCAACACCGCAGGCGCCACCGAGATCTACATCAGCCACCGCGGCATGATTGAGGTGTATTCCAGCACGCAAAAAGACCAGACGGTGTGGCAACCCCGCCCGGCTGACAGCGAACTCGAAACCGAGTTTTTGCGTCGCCTGATGGTCAAGCTCGGCGTGAGTGAAGCCCAGGCCAAAGCAGCCGCAGAAACCGCACCAGCCCAGGCAGTGGCGCGGGTGACCACGGTCAACAATGTGCCCGTGGTACAGCTGGACGATGGTTTTGATCGGGCCTGGCGCCGGGTGGGTCTGTCGCTGGACCGCACGGGCTTCACCGTGGAAGACCGCGACCGCACGCAAGGCATGTACTTTGTGCGCTACGTGCCAACGCTCGCCACCGATGCGCCCAAGCCCGGTTTCTTTGGCCGCCTGTTTGGCGGCTCAGCGGCAGAGGCCACGCCGGCAAAATACCGTGTGGCGGTGCGCAGCAGCGGCCAAAGCACCGCCGTCTCGGTACTCGACGCACAGGGCCAGCCCGACGGCTCGGCCAATGCACAAAACATCCTGCAACTGCTGGCCAGCGACTTGAAATAAGACACAGACGGGGCTGCCGAATGCCGCCCCTGAGCGCACGCAGCCTTTGCAGAGGGCTGTGCGCCAGACGCAAAAAAGCCGCCCAAGGGCGGCTTTTTTGCGACCGGGCACGAGGCCCGGATGCAGCGATTACTGTGCAGGCTTGGCAGCGGCTTTGGCGGCTTCGGCAGCAGCGTCAACAGCGGCTTTGGCAGCATCGGCAGCGTCAGCAGCGGCACCAGCAGCAGCTTCCACAGCACCAGCAACGGTGGGGGTAGCAGCAGCGTCGGTTGCAGCAGGAGCTGCATCGGCAGGAGCAGCAGCAGGAGCGGCTTCCACAGGTGCTGGTGCAGCAGCAGGTGCTGGTGCCTCAACAGGTGCTTCTTCTTTTTTGCCGCAGGCGGTCAGGGCAACGGCAGCCAACAGGCTAGCGATCAGGAGGGTCTTTTTCATGAGAAATTCCAATGGATGTGTACAAAACGAAGCAAAACACTTGAATCGACCAAAAAAAAACCCGAACGCTTATTCGAGTTAGATCGATTCAGCCTGACGCCCATTTGTGAATGTGTGTCCCGGCTGGGAGCGAATGATACGCTCGAAAAATCAACCGTATTAACCCTGATCAAGTTTTTCTTTTGGTCACGGATTGACGTTGTTAATATACAACAAACGGGCAATTGACTACAAACCCAAGGTGCTTGGCGGCAGTGAAGGGCTGCCTTTTTGCCACCAATGATCCAGCCGTTCCGCCAGCGCCACATGGCGTCGTGCATCGCGTCTCGCCACCATGACACCACGGCTGGCATCGATACGTTCCAGCGTCCAGCCAGGTGACCAGATGGCACTGGGCAGATCCCCTGCCACTGCGCTGGTACAGGCCCGCACCTCGATCAAGTGAGCCCACGTCACCCGCCACTGCACAAAGCGTGGGTGTTGCAAGCGCAATGGTCCGAAGTCTTGGCCCATCACGTGCAGCACCCGCCCCCGCCTGGCCCAGGCTTGCAGTGAGGCCACAGCAGCCCGTTCGCCCAAAGGCCAGTCAGAAAAGTCGGGGTCGCACAGCACCAGACGCGGCCATCCCTCGGCGGCCGCCGTGGCCAGGGCCAGGCGCACCAGGTCGCCAAACAGTTGCCGTCCTTGCAGCCGCCCCTCGGGCAAGGGCTGCAGGGCGGGGGACGCATCGGACGGGCTAAAAGCGTCTGTGCTCATGGCGATCTCCTGGTGTGCTGACGCCAATACCCTTCAGGCTTTCGGGCCAGCGTGCAGCCAGCCGGCTTCAAACCAGTCTTGCAGCAAGGCACGCGCGTCTGTGCTGGCGCGCTGCACCTGTGCAGCGCTGAGGCAGCGCTCGTCGGCCAGCGCACGCATCAGCCGGGCATCGGCCCCGCCAGCACGCAGGCTTTCGCCGTTGATGAACACGTGGCGCTGGTCATACATCATGCGGGTGCGCCGGTCCAGCTGCATTGCACCGGGCGCCCAGTTGGTTTCGGGCTCTTCAAACCACACCCGCGGCTTGGGCTCGGTCATCACCTCGCCCAGCGCGCAAGCCAGCGACTGGCGCTCGGCCAGCAGGCGCTGCAGCGCATCCACCGCAAACGCTTCCAGCGCGGGTGGCATGGCCGCCGGCGTGGCCGTGGCGGGCTGGCTGGGGTCGCGGTAGAGCGTGGCATCTTCAAAATCGTCGGCCATGCGCTGCAACAGTTCACCCGCCAGTCCACCGCGCTGCGGCACACGAAAGCCCACCGAATAGGTCATGCAGTCATCACCCACGGCCACGCCGTCGTGGGCCCAACGCGGCGGCAGGTACAGCATGTCACCGGGGTTGAGCAAGTGCTCCTCTTCGGGCTCAAAGTTGCTCAAAATTTTGAGCGGCATGCCCTCTTCCAGCGTCAAATCTTTTTGACGGCCAATGCGCCAGTGGCGCTGGCCACTGGCCTGGAGCAAGAATACATCGTAGCTGTCGAAATGCGGCCCGACCCCGCCGCCATCGCTGGCCCAGGAGATCATGAGGTCGTCCAGCCGAGCGTCGGGCACAAAGCGAAAGCGTTGCAGCAGTTCGTGCGCAGCGTTCACATGCAGATCAACGCCCTGCACCAGTAGCGTCCAGCGGGGTTGCTTGATGGGTGGCAAGGCGGTCCGTGCCAAGGGGCCTTGCTTGAGGGTCCAGCCTTTGGATTGGTGCACGATCAGCCGCGATTCGACCGCCTCGTCAGCTGCCATGGCAAACAGCTGCTGGCGACTGAGAAAAGGCTTGAAGCCTGGCAAGGCATTGCGAATCAGCAGTGGTTTTTTTTGCCAATGGCGGCGCATGAACTGCGCGGGAGACAGGCCGCCCAGCAGCTCGCTGGGTGCGTCGGGTTGGGGGTGAGCGGGCGCCACAGGGGCGCTGGCCAGGCTGGAGGGGTTGGCTTTGAACATGGGACAATTGTCCAATGAAAAGCCCTATGACCATCACCGAACAATGCGTTGTGTCCCTGACCTGGACGCTTAAAGACACGCTTGGCGAAGAACTGGATGTGCTCGACGAGCCAATCGAGTTCTTTGTCGGCGGCAACGACCTGCTGGCCAAGATTGAGGAAGCCCTGCAAGGCCACGAGGCCGGCGACACGGTGGACCTGCACCTGGAACCGCAAGACGCCTTTGGCGAGTACGACGACAAGCTGCTGTTTCTGGAGCCGCGTCACCTGTTTCCCACCGAACTCGAAGAAGGCATGGGCTTTGAAGGCCTGCCCACCGGCTGCAACCCCAACGCACCACAAGACCGCCTGTACTTCGTGAGCGACATTTACCCCGAACATGTGGTGCTCGACGCCAACCACCCGCTGGCGGGCATTGCTCTGCGCATCTCGATGAAGGTGCACGCGGTGCGTGAAGCCGAGGAAAACGAAGTCGGCGCAGGCTCACTCGGCACCGGCTTCTTCAGCATGCAGGTGACCCCGACACCCATGGTGAACGCACCCGACGACGACACACCCACGCTGCACTAAAGCCACGTCGGTTCAAGGCAGCGACACAACGACAAGGGGCTCCAAACGGAGCCCCTTGTCGTTGCAGCCGGCACGCTCAAGAGCGACCGGTTGAGCCGTAGCCCCCTGCCCCGCGTTCGCTGGCGGCGGTGAATTCGGACACCACGTTGAAACGGGCCTGGACCACCGGGACGATGACCATTTGCGCGATGCGCTCCATGGGCTCGATGGTGAAGGCCACGTCGCTGCGGTTCCAGGCGCTCACCATCAGCTGCCCCTGGTAGTCGCTGTCGATCAGGCCCACCAGATTGCCCAGCACAATGCCATGCTTGTGACCGAGCCCGGAGCGCGGCAGGATCATGGCGGCAAAACCCGGGTCGGCCAGGTGAATGGCCAGCCCTGTGGGCACCAGTTGCCAGGCGTTGGGCGCCAGCGTCAAAGGTGCGTCCAGGCAGGCCCGCAAGTCCAAGCCGGCACTGCCGGTGGTGGCGTAGGCCGGGAGCTGGTCCGCCATGCGCGGGTCCAGCACTTTCACGTCGATCTGCATCTGGAAGCTTCCGCCACTCATTCGGCTTTTTTCATCGCATCTTCGAGCGCCTTGGCAGGGTCAACTTCGCGCTCCTCCTCCGCGACAGGCTCAGACGCCTCGTCGCCAAGTTCGCCACCACCGCTCATGTCGGGCTCATCCTCATCGTCGGCCTGCAGGTCTTGCATGTTGTTCAACATGTCTCTCACAGCAGCGTCGTCCACCACGACAGCCTTGTCCAGGTTGCCGGTCACGATGCCCGGGTTGAACAGGATCACCGCCACCATGATGACCTGCAACACGATGAAGGCGATAGAACCTTTGTAGATCTGGGCGGTGGTCACCGCCTTGATGCGCTTGCCGGTGACCACGTCGTCGTAGTCGTTGCGCGCCGCGACGCTGCGCAGGTAGAACAGCGCAAAGCCAAACGGCGGCGTGAGGAACGACGTCTGCAAATTCATGGCCAAGATGATGCCGAACCAGATCAGATCGATACCAAGTTTGTCAGCCACGGGCGCCAGCAACGGCACCACGATGAACGCAATCTCGAAGAAGTCGATGAACATACCCAGGATGAACACCATGAAGTTCACGACGATCAGGAAACCGAGCTGGCCACCAGGCAGTTTGTCAAACAGGTGCTCGACCCAGATATGGCCGTCGGCCGCGTTGAACGTGAAGCTGAAAACGGTGGAGCCGATCAGGATGAACATCACGAAGATGGCCAACTTGGTGCTGTTTTCCAGCGCCTGCTGAAGCAGTTTGAACGACAGCGTGCGCCGCGCGCCAGCCATGATCAGCGCGCCAATGGCGCCCATCGCACCCCCTTCGGTGGGTGTTGCCACGCCCAGAAAAATGGTACCGAGCACCAGGAAAATCAACACCAGCGGCGGTATCAGCACAAAGGTGACACGCTCGGTCAGGCGAGACAACAAACCGAGCCCGAACAAACGGTTGAGCAGCGCCAGCCCCAGGGCCAGAAACGCACCGATGGCGGTGGACAGAATGAATACTTCGTCACCAGGCGCGGCGTTTTCGCGTCCCAGCCAGGGGTTCATGATGGACTCGTGCGCCTGTGACCACAGCACGCTGGCGATGGCACAGACCACCAGAAGAGCCAACAGAGACAGGTGACCGCTAGACCCGTTGGGCTCGTTGTATATGCGCGCCTCAGGTGGCAGAGCAGGCACCCAGCTGGGCTTGACCAAGGCCACCACCACAATGAACAGCAGGTACAGGCCCACCAGCATCAGGCCAGGAACCAGGGCACCTGCGTACATGTCGCCCACCGAGCGGCCGAGTTGGTCGGCCAGCACGATCAACACCAGAGATGGCGGTAGTGCCTGAGCCAGCGTGCCCGACGCGGTGATGGTGCCGGTGGCAATGGTGCGGTTGTAGCCGTAGCGCAGCATGATGGGCATGGCAATCAGGCCCATGGAAATTACAGACGCCGCAACCACACCGGTGGTGGCCGCCAGCAGCGCGCCGACCAGCACCACCGCAATACCGACGCCGCCGCGCAGCGGGCCAAACACCTGCCCGACGGTTTCCAGCAGGTCTTCGGCCATGCGGCTGCGCTCCAGCACGATGCCCATGAGCGTGAAGAAGGGAATGGCCAGCAGCGTGTCGTTCTGCATGATGCCGAACACCCGCAGCGGGAGCGCCTGGAACAGGTTGGACGGAAACAGGCCCAGCTCCATACCGATCAGGCCAAAGAACAGCCCAGTGGCGGCCAGTGAGAAAGCGACCGGGAAACCGATCAGCAAAAACGCCAGCAACCCGACGAACATCACCGGGACAAAGTTGGCGGACAAAAATTCAACCATGGTGATGTCCGATCAGTGCTTGTTGGCCGAAGCGAGAGACGCTTCGAGCTTGTGTTTTTCTGCGTCGGCAATTTCCTTGGCCAGCAGTTCGGTCTCGCTGGGCCCCGTGTGGCTCAGCGGGTCGGGGCCATGCCCCGTCAAGAAGGCAAGGCGTTTGACCAACTCACTCAAGCCTTGCAGCAGCAGCAAGGCGAAACCCAGGGGGATGAAGAGGTATACCGGCCAGCGAATCAGTCCACCAGAGTTGGACGACATCTCACCCGAGGTCCAGGCATTCACAAACAGCGGCCAACCTTCAATGATCATGAGGTAGCACAAAGGGAACAAAAAAATGACGATGCCGCCGACGTCGATCCAGTTGCGCGTGCGGGCGCTGAACTTGGTGGAAATGAAGTCGATGCGCACATGGGCGTTGCGCAAAAATGCGTAACCACCGCCCAGCATGAACACCGCAGCAAACAGGTACCACTGAATTTCCAGCCAGGCGTTGGAGCTGGTGCCGACGGTTTTGCGAATGATTGCATTGCCCGCGCTGATCAGGGTGGCGGCGAGGATCAGCCACATGGCCAGCTTGCCAATAAGGTCGCTGAGGCCATCGACCAGGCGTGAGAGTTTGAGCAGAAGAGGCATGAAATTTCCCCAAAGGGATACCGGTTAGGGTGGGCAGACAGCGCGCAAGTCTATCGAAACAGGCGGGCCGTCACGGCGGCTTTCTTGGCGAATGTGGCCGGACACCAAGCCACCCTGGGCAGGATGGCTTGGTGTCCGATCAAAAAACCCCGCATAGGCGGGGTTTTTGTCGGACTTTGGAACCGATTACAGCTTGGCCGACTGCATGTAGCGGTCAAACTGGGCTTCGGTGAAGCGGAACCAGAGGTTTTGCTCTTTGCGGAACGCCGAGTAGTCGGTGTAGATTTTTTTCCAGTTGGGGTTGCTCGCGCTCAACTCGGCATACAGAGCCATCGACTCCTTGTAGGCGGCGTCCATCACCACTTTGGGGAACGGCAGCAGCTTGGCACCACCCGCTACCAAACGCTTCAGAGCGGCTGGGTTGCGGGCGTCGTACATGGCTTGCATGGTCGTGTGTGCGTGCGATGCTGCGCACTCGACGATGGCCTTGTTCTCGGTGGACAAGGCGTTGAACGCGGCCTTGTTGATGTAGAAATCGAGCTGTGCGCCGCCTTCCCACCAGCCAGGGTAGTAGTAGTTCTTGGCCACTTTTTGGAAGCCAAGTTTTTCATCGTCGTACGGTCCGATCCACTCGGTCGCATCGATGGTGCCTTTTTCCAGGGCCTGGTAAATTTCGCCGCCGGGAATGTTTTGAGGCACAGCGCCCATGCGGGTCATGACCTTACCGGCAAAACCACCCACGCGCATTTTCAGGCCCTTGATATCGGCCAGCGTTTTCACTTCTTTGCGGAACCAGCCACCCATCTGGGCGCCGGTGTTGCCACCTGGGAAGTTCACGATGTTGTATTGGTTGTAGAACTCACGGAACAGCTTCAGTCCGTTGCCGTCGTAGTACCAAGCGGTCAGCTGGCGGCTGTTCAGACCAAACGGAATGGCCGTGCCGAGTGCAAACGTGTCGTCTTTGCCGAAATAGTAGTAAGGCGCGGTGTGGCCGGCCTCCACAGTACCGGCCTGAACTGCGTCCACCACACCGAAAGCAGGCACCAGTTCGCCGGGCGCATGCACCGTAATGGAAAACTTGCCGCCCGACATTTCGTTCACCTTCTTGGCAAACACGTCGGCCGCGCCGTGGATGGTGTCCAGTGCTTTCGGGAAGCTGGAGGTCAGGCGCCAGCGAATGGCGGCTTGCGCGTGCACGGCGGGTGCTGCGCCTGCGGCAAGCACGCCGGCAATGCCTGCGTGCTTGATGATGGAACGACGATCCATAGTGGTAACTCCGAGGTTGTTGGTTGCTAACTGGCTTGCACGGATGCACAGGCCATTGACGTTAAAGCCGAACACATTTTAAGAGCGGCGCTGCTCGCATTGTCGGGGGTTTTCCCTTTGCGGATGCCCGAAATCAGTGGTTTTTTCGCAGCGTATTTCATGCACGCCAGCGATATGAAATTTGGCTCACACAACACGTGAAATAACTTCAATTCACGAACTACAGGCGCACGCTCAAAGTGGGCGCTTGTCCCTTGAAACGCGGGCATGCACGTCGTGCGCGTGGATGGATTCGAAGTTGGTCACATCCACCGCATAGGCGTCAATCCGGGCATCTCGCTCCAACGCCAGCGCCACATCGCGCACCAGGTCTTCGACAAACTTGGGCTGGGCATAGGCGCGCTCGGTCACCCACTTCTCGTCGGTGCGTTTGAGCAAGCCCCAAAGCTCGCAGGAAGCGTTGTCCTCTGCAAAACGCACCAGCTCGGTCCACGCCATGGGCGCATTGAGCAGCACCTCCAGCCGGATGTGCGAGCGCTGGTTGTGGGCGCCATCGTCGCTGACCTCTTTAGAGCAGGGACACAGGGACTTGACCGGTACGGTTGCGATCATGCGCACGTCGCAGGACACCCCACCGTTGTGGGCCACCGACCAGCCGCCGTCGTATTCCATCAGGCTTTGCAAGCCAGACACCGGGGCAGATTTGCGAATGAAAAAGGGAAAGCTCACGTCAATACCACCGGTGGTGGTTTCCAGCAATGCCAGCAGCTCGGGCATGGCCGTGTGCAGGCGCTCGAAGGTGACGGGCGACACATCGCCATCCACTGGTTGGGTGAATCCGTCCAGCCAGGCCAGCAGGCGCGACATGTGTGCGCCCTTTTGCTCGGCGCGCAAGCCCACATGCACATGCCAGGTGCCCACGCTGTGCTGCACGCGATCAGCCACCTGCAGGGCGATGGGGTAGCGCAGGTTTTTCACGCCCACCTGCGCGATCGGCACGGCGCGCGGGTCGTGCCGACCTTGCACGTCGGGCATGGCCACAGCCGCAGCAACGTTGAGTGACTCCATCACGCCACCACTTTCAAGCCACCATCTGCGTGCAGCAGATCACCAAAACGCTGACGCACCGAGCGCTCTATGCCGGCGGCGTCCAGGCCAACCATGGCCAGCAGCTTGGCTGGGTCGCCATGCTCAATGAATTCATCCGGCAAACCCAGCTGCAGCACCGGCAGGTTCAGGCATTCAGCCTGCAAGGCTTCCAGCACGGCGCTGCCGGCTCCCCCCTGAATGCACCCCTCTTCCACGGTCACCAAGGCCTGGTGGCTTTGGGCCAGTTCGCGCAGCAGGTCCACGTCAATCGGCTTGGCCCAGCGCATATTGGCCACGCTGGCGCCGAGCTTGTCGGCAGCGGCCAGCGCGGGGTGCAACAGCGTGCCAAACGCCAAGATGGCCACGCCGTGGCCCTTGCGCGTCCACTCGCCACGGCCGTAAGGCAGGCCTTCGAGGCCAGCAGGCTGCGCCGCGCCTGCACCGGCACCGCGCGGGTACCGAACGGCCACGGGGTGGTTTTGTTCAAACGCGGTGCTGAGCAACTGCCGACATTCGGCCTCGTCAGCGGGGCAAGCCACCGCCAGGTTGGGAATGCAGCGCAAATAGGCGATGTCGTAGGCACCGGCATGGGTGGCACCGTCGGCGCCCACCAGCCCCGCGCGATCCAGTGCAAACACCACGGGCAGGTTTTGCAGTGCCACGTCGTGAATCAGCTGGTCGTAGCCGCGCTGCAAGAAGGTGGAGTAGATGGCCACCACCGGCTTCAAGCCTTCGCAGGCCAGACCGGCGGCAAAGGTCACGGCGTGCTGCTCTGCAATGCCGACGTCGAAGTAACGCGCCGGGAAGCGGCGCTCGAATTCGACCATGCCGGAGCCTTCGCGCATGGCCGGCGTGATGCCGACCAGCCGGGGGTCGGCAGCGGCCATGTCGCACAACCACTGGCCAAACACCTGGGTAAAGGTGGTTTTCGGCGGCGTGGCGGGCTTGGTGAGACCGACCGCCGGGTCGAACTTGCCCGGGCCGTGGTAGGCCACCGGGTCGGCTTCGGCCAGCTTGTAACCCTGGCCTTTTTTGGTGACCACATGCAAAAACTGCGGACCGCTGTCGGTGTCGAGCAGCTGGCGGATGTTTTCCAGCGTGGGAATGAGCGAGTCGAGGTCGTGCCCGTCGATGGGGCCGATGTAGTTAAAACCAAACTTCTCGAACAGCGTGGCCGGCACCACCATGCCCTTGGCGTGCTCTTCCAGGCGCTTGGCCAATTCAAACAGCGGCGGCGCGTTTTTCAGCACCTGCTTACCCACATTTTTGGCAGCGGCGTAAAACTGGCCGCTCATGAGCTGGGCCAGGTAGCGGTTGAGCGCGCCCACCGGCGGCGAGATCGACATATCGTTGTCGTTGAGCACCACCAACAGGCGGCCTTCAGCCACGCCGGCGTTGTTCAGGGCTTCAAAAGCCATACCGGCGGTCATGGCACCGTCGCCGATGATGGCCACGGCGTTGCGGTTTTCGCCCTTGATCTTGGCCGCCAGCGCCATGCCCAGCGCGGCGGAAATGCTGGTGGACGAGTGCGCCGTGCCGAAGGTGTCGTATTCGCTTTCCTCGCGGCGCGGGAAGCCGCTGATGCCACCTTGCTGGCGCAGGCTGTGCATGCTGTCGCGCCGACCGGTCAGTATCTTGTGCGGGTAGGTCTGGTGGCCCACGTCCCAGACCAGGCGGTCTTCGGGCGTGTTGAACACATAGTGCAGCGCCACAGTGAGCTCGACGGTACCGAGGTTGGAACTCAGGTGCCCTCCGGTGCGGGCCACGCTGTCAAGCAAAAAGGCCCGCAATTCATCGGCCAGAGGATGCAGTTGGGTACGCGACAGACGCCGCAGGTCGGCAGGCGACTGGATGTGGGACAGCAATGAACTCATGAGATGGATCGCGTCGTTCGCTCAAAAAGGACTCAAGGGGCGAGGGATGGGCTCAGTGGGCACGCCGCCCCACCCAGTCGGTCAAAGCGTGCAGGTTGTCCAGCTGGGTCAGTCCGGACTGGTGCAAAGCGCCGTGTGCCTGGTCAAGCAAGCGGTCGGCATACGCCTTGGCCTCTTCAAGGCCCAGCAGGGAAACAAAAGTGGGTTTGTCGCAAGCGGCGTCTTTGCCTGCGGTCTTGCCCAGGGTAGCGGAATCGGCGGTCACATCCAGAATGTCGTCAACGACCTGGAACGCAAGCCCCAAACTTGACCCGTATTGGGTGAGTTGCGCCAACACGGCAGCACCGACGCGGCCCGTGGCAGCGCCCATGAGCACGCTGGCCTGCAGCAACGCCCCCGTTTTTTGGCGGTGCATGGCTTCCAGCGCTGCCTGGTCCAGCGCTTGCCCCACGCTGGCCAAGTCCACTGCCTGCCCGCCGGCCATGCCCGTCGCACCGGCAGAGCGCGCCAGCAAGCGGCACAGCGTGGCTGCCATGTCAGGCGCCATGCTGCCGTCTTCGGGTGTCAGCAGTTCAAACGCCAGCGCCTGCAGCGCGTCGCCCGCGAGCAGGGCTTGTGCTTCTCCAAAGCGAACGTGTACCGTCGGTTTTCCTCGACGCAAGACGTCGTTGTCCATGCATGGCATGTCGTCGTGAACCAGTGAGTAGGCATGGATCAACTCCACCGCACAGGCAGCGCGCATGGCAGCGTCACGTGAGCCACCCACGGCGGCACTGCTGGCCAGCGCCAACAAAGGGCGCAGACGCTTGCCCCCGTCCAGCACTGCGTAGCGCATGGCCTCACCCAGACCAGCGGGCGCGTCGGCCGGCACCCACAAAGACAGGGCGCGCTCGACGTCGGCCTGCTGCGAATCGCGCCAGGCCAGAAAAGTCGGGTTCTTGGCTCGTGCGTTGCTCATGCCGCATCCCAGGGCTTGAGCTCGCCGCTTTCGAGCACTTTGATCTGGTTTTCCACCGCCTCAAGCCGTGCACGGCAATACGCCAGCAACTCGGCGCCACGCTGGTAGCGGGAGAGCAACTGGTCCAGCGGCAACTGTCCTGCGTCCAGCTGGGCCACGAGTTGCTCCAGCTCTTCCAGAGCGGCCTCGTAGCTGGTGGCGACCACGCTGGCTGCGCTGGCACGGGCTGGCGTTTTGGTGGGTTTGGATGGGGTGGGTGTGGTCATGGGGCAGCAAGAAAACGAACCGTCTCGTGGCCGGGACGGGCCGCAGCCAGCGCCCGGCCAGCCCGACCGTGAACCGAAGATTTTAGCCCTGCGCGTCGGTGCAGCCGCGCGCAGGGAAAACCGGCTGCGAACACAGCGGGGCCAAGCACCAGGCCAGCGGACGCCCCGGGGTACAATCCGCGCTCTTTTTTTCATCACTGACGGACACGCCGTGTCCGGAGGGACGCACCACTCCACCCATCCCGCGCGAATTCGATTTTCGACCAGCGCTTACCCTGCCCCTTCATAGGGGGAGTCTCTAGGTCAAGACCACGATGTCTGATTTAAGTCTTCAATTACAGCAGGCCAGAAGCCAACTTCCGGTTTCCAGCTATTTCAACCAGACGCTCTTTGAGCGCGAACTGGAAACCCTCTTCCAGCGCGGGCCCCGGTATGTAGGGCACCAACTCGCTGTACCCAACGTGGGCGACTACCACGCACTGCCACAGGAAGCAGGAGGGCGCGCCCTGGTGCGCACCGAAAAGGGCGTGGAACTGGTGTCCAACGTGTGCCGCCACCGCCAGGCGGTGATGCTCAAAGGCCGGGGCAACCTGAACACCACCCAGCCAGGCAGCGCAGGTGGCAACATCGTGTGCCCCTTGCACCGCTGGACCTACAGCGGCGGCCAGGGCAACGGGCCCGCCGGTAGCCTGCTGGGCGCTCCGCACTTTGCGGAAGACCCCTGCCTAAACCTGAACAACTACCCATTGCGCGAATGGAACGGCTTGCTGTTCGAAGACAACGGCCGTGACATTGCCGCCGACCTGGCCCACATGGGCCCGCGCTCAGCCCTGAACTTTGAAGGTATGGTGCTCGACCATGTGGAACTGCACACCTGCCACTACAACTGGAAAACCTTCATTGAGGTTTATCTGGAGGACTACCACGTGGGGCCGTTCCACCCGGGCTTGGGCAACTTCGTCACCTGCGAAGACCTGCGTTGGGAATTCAAGCCCGAGTACTCGGTACAAACCGTGGGCGCAGCCAACCTGCTGGGCAAGGCGGGAAGCTCGGTTTACCAGCGCTGGCAGCAGCAGCTGATGCAATACCGCCAGGGAGAGATGCCCGCACACGGTGCCATCTGGCTCACCTACTACCCGCACATCATGGTGGAGTGGTACCCGCATGTGCTGACGGTGTCGACCCTCTTTCCCATCAGCGTGGACAAAACGTTGAACATGGTGGAGTTCTACTACCCCGAAGAAATTGCCTGCTTCGAGCGAGAGTTTGTGGAAGCCCAGCGCGCGGCCTACATGGAAACCTGCACAGAAGACGACGAAATTGCCGAACGCATGGACGCTGGCCGAAAGGCACTGCAAGCCCGTGGCGACAATGAAGTGGGACCCTACCAGAGCCCGATGGAAGACGGCATGCAGCACTTTCATGAGTGGTACCGCCGCCAGATGAGCGGTACGGCTCTGGACTGAGCGAGGCCCGGGTATCCCCAAAAGGACGCTCAACCGCACAGGCGCCTGAACCATGCAAGCGCTTTGGATGCTGCTCGCATCGCTGTTTTTCGCCACCATGGGCGTGTGCATCAAATTCGCGTCCGAGCATTTCAACAGCTTCGAAATAGTTTGCTACCGGGGTATGGTGGGCGTGGTCTTTCTGCTCGGGATGACCCGCATCCGGGGCGTTTCGTTGCGCACCACCGTTCCCATGATGCATTTCTGGCGCAGTGTGGTGGGCGTGACCGCACTCACGTCCTGGTTCTACGCCATTGCAGCCCTGCCGCTGGCAACGGCCGTCACGCTGAACTACATGAGCAGCGTCTGGATTGCCGCCTTCTTGCTGGGCGGCGCGCTGCTGGTGCAGGGCCGCAACGCACCCATCAAACAGCAAGGCCCCTTGTTCCTGGCGGTGCTGGCCGGTTTTGGCGGGGTGGCCATGATGCTGAGGCCCACGCTTAACGAAGACCAGTTTGTGGGCGCGTTTGTGGGCTTGCTCTCGGGCATTTTTTCGGCCTTTGCCTATCTGCAGGTAGCGGCACTGTCGCGCGCGGGCGAGCCCGAAAGCCGCACCGTGTTTTATTTCTCCATCGGTGCGGTGCTGGCCGGGGCGATGGGCATGGTGTTTGTGGGTGCGAGCGAATGGCGATGGCCCAGCGCGCTGTGGCTGCTGCCCATTGGTTTGCTGGCAGTGTTTGGCCAGCTGTGCATGACCCGCGCCTATGCCAGCGGTGCCACGCTGGTGGTGGCCAATCTGCAGTATTCGGGCATTGTGTTTGCAGGCATTTACAGCCTGACCCTTTTTGGCGACCAGTTGCCCCTGATCGGCTGGCTCGGTATGGGCCTGATCATTGTGAGCGGTGTCGCTGCCACCGCGCTGCGTGCCAGAGCGGTGCCACATGCGCCTGCCGAAGACCACTGAAACGAGCTGCATGCACCTGAATCGTCGCACGCCCACCCGCTGAACGCGGTGCTTTCGGAGTCTCGCCAAGGGCAGGCGGCTGCCGCACAATGTGCGGATGCACACCACCCTGATCTCCGCCCCCGAACTGAAACAGATGCTGGACAGCGCCTTGCCCGTGCAGGTGTACGACTGCAGCGCCGACCTGATGAATCCCGCCGCAGGCCGGGCGCAATACCAAGCCGAACACATACCCGACGCCCTTTTCACCGGTCTGGACGAGCACCTGAGCGACAAAACCAGCCCCGACCGCGCCAGCGGCGGGCGCCACCCCCTGCCCTCGCGCGAACGCTTCGCGACTTGGCTGGGCAGCACCGGCCTGCTCTCACCCAGCACACAAGTGGTGGTGTACGACCGGCAAAATGCCAACTACTGCGGCCGCCTGTGGTGGATGCTTAAGTGGTGTGGCCACGAGGCCGTGGCCGTCCTCGATGGCGGCTGGGCCGCCTGGTTGGCGGCGGGCGGCCCAGCCGAAAGCGGCCCAGGCCCGGCGCCAACGAACGGCGCTCCTGCGTACCCACTGAGCCCTGCACGGGCATCCACAGCCAGCACCCACGGCATCGTCCAGCGGCTTGGAAGCCCTGGCCTGACCTTGATCGATGCGCGGGCGGCAGCCCGGTTTCGGGGCGAAGTGGAGCCGCTGGACCCGGTAGCGGGCCACATTCCGGGCGCGCTGAACCGGCCCTTCACCGACAACATCGGACCAGACGGCCGCTTCAAACCCGCCGCTGCGCTGCGGACCGAGTTTGAACAGCTGCTGGCGGGCCACGACCCCGCCAGCGTGGTGCACCACTGCGGCAGCGGCGTGAGCGCCATCCCCAACCTGCTGGCCATGGAAGTGGCCGGCCTGGGGCGCACCGCGCTGTACCCTGGCAGCTGGAGCGAATGGTGCAACACCAAAGGTGCACCGTGTGCTCGGGTTTAAGTTCAAAACAGCACACGCCGATATGCACGCATAGCAACGCGCTTTTTTCGCAGTCCGCCCCTAGAGCGCCATGGTTCTGCACACCTCCGATGCGTTCCCCACGTGACCCCTACACCGCCAACATCTTCTGCTGACCACGGGTCCAGTTCGCTCAAGACGACGTTGCAGTCGGTCTCGCTGCTGATCGGTGTCGCGTCCAGCCTGTTGACGCCCCTGGTGCATTGGAGCACCACCAACCCGCTGGAAACATGGGCAACGGCCCTGGTGGCTTTGCTGGGGTGGTTTTCGTTCGCACTGGTGCGCTCGGGCCGCATTCGCTTCATTCCCCACTTGCTGGTATTCGGCGTGCTCACGGCGTCCATTCTGGCCGTGCTGGCGCACGGCTCGGTGCGCACGGCGGGCGGCTTCTTGTTTGTAGCGGCGGTGGCAGGCGCTGGCATCTTGTTGGGCCGCAACGCCTTCATAGCATCGGTCGCTTTCAGCGTGGCGTCGCTGGCGGCATTGACCTATGCAGAGCACAGCGGCTGGCTGCACACGCCCAACTTTGACGTCGGCTTCAAGGTGTGGTTCACCCACTCTGCCACGCTCACCGTGGTGGCCATCCTGGTCTATTACAGCCGCATGCGGGCACAGCAAGCCGCC
Source organism: Hydrogenophaga sp. (assembly GCF_965657535.1). Classification (GTDB taxonomy): domain Bacteria; phylum Pseudomonadota; class Gammaproteobacteria; order Burkholderiales; family Burkholderiaceae_C; genus Hydrogenophaga. Next base: position 139,199 of record NZ_CBFHOP010000008.1, read on the forward strand.
ACCCAGCAGCTGGAGGAGTACAAGCGGCGCAAGCGCACCGAGCAAGAGCGGGACCGCAACCTGGAGCGTTTCGCCCGCATCTTCCACAATTCACCCAGCCCCATGCTGGCCCAGTCGGCCCACAGCGGTGTGGTGCTCGACGTCAACCCCGCGTTTGAGCGCTGCTACGGCTACACCAAAGAGCAGCTGCTGGGGCGCGTGGAGAGCTTTCTGTGGGCCGTGCCGGCCGAGCGCGAAGCCTATGCAGGGCGCCTGTTTGAGCAGCGCCGGGTCAGCCAGTACCCGGCGCTCGCGCAACGCGCCGACGGCAGCACCTTTCAAACGGTGATCTCCAGCGAACTGAGCGAGGACCGCGAAGACAAACTGATCATCACCACCGTGACCGATGTCAGCGTCGAAAACGACGCGCTGTTGAAGCTGCAGCGCTCGGAAGCGCGTTTTGCCAAAGCCTTCAATTTCAGTCCGCTGAACATGACGATCACCCGGCTGGAAGACGGCGCCTTTATCGAAGTGAACCATGCACGCGACCGCGTGCAGGGGCTGGAGCCCGAAGAGCTCAAAGGGAAAACCTCCACAGAAGTCGGCTCGTGGCTCACGCCACAAGACCGCGCCCATTTCGTGGCCCAACTGCAGCGCGACGAGCGCATTCTGGGTCTGGAAACCCGCATGCGCCACAAAGACGGCTCGCTGATCGACGCCCGGCTGTGGGCCGAACTCATTGAGATCGACGGTGAGCCCTGCATCCTGTCGTGCACCGTTGACATACGCGAGGAGAAACGGCGCGAGGCGCTGCTGCTGGACATGGCCAAAGGCATGACCGGCCAGACTGGGGAGGCATTTTTTGCAGCCTTGACCCAGCACATGGCGCAGTCGCTCGGCGCTGACATGGTGGTCATGGGCGAGCAGATCCCCAACGATCGGGTGCGCACCCTGTCGGTCTGGTCTGGTGGCAGCCATGGCCGCAATTTCACCTTTTCGCTGGCCGGCGCACCCTGCGGCAAAACCCTGGAACAAACCGGGCTGTGCGTCCACACCGACAACGTGGCCCAGCAGTACCCGCAAAGCCCAGCACTGGCCCAAGGCGGCTTCACGGCGTACGTGGGGCAGTCGCTGCGCGACGACAAAGGTGAACCCATAGGGGTTTTAAACGCCCTCTGGAAGCGCCCCATTGCGCTTACACCCGAGCTGCGCGCCCTGATGTCCATCTTTGCCAGCCGGGCCAACGCCGAACTGCTGCGCCTGCAACGCGACCGCGAAATTCAGCGACTGAACGAAACGCTGGAGCAAAGGGTGCGCGAGCGCACCGCCGACCTGCAAAAGCTCAATGCCGAACTCGATTCATTCGCCTATTCGGTGTCACACGACCTGAAGTCGCCCCTGCGCACCATCGACGGCTTTACCCGCCTGCTGGACGAGCAGCTGGGCGAGCGCCTGAGCATCGAAGAACGGGGCATGATGCACCGCGTGCTGGCTTCCACCCACCGCATGTCGGTGCTGATCGCCGACCTGCTGGCGCTGGCCCGCGTCAGCCAGGGCGCACTGGCGCTGCAGCACGTGGACTTGAGCACCATGGCCCACGAGATACTGGACCAGGCGCTTGAGAAGCAGCCAGAACGCCAGGTGGAGCGCCGCATAAACCCCGGTCTCAGCGCCCACTGCGACGATCGGCTAGCCCGTATTGCACTGGAAAATTTGCTGGGCAACGCGCTGAAATACAGCCGCAACCAGCCCTTGGCGGTGATTGAGATGGGGCAGACAGACGCCATGCCCAGCAAGCCGGCACAGCTGTTCGTTCGCGACAACGGTGTGGGTTTTGACATGGCCTACGCCGACAAACTCTTCAAACCCTTTCAGCGCCTGCACCTCACCAGCGAGTTTGAGGGCACAGGCATCGGGCTGGCGACGGTGCGGCGCATCATCGAACGCCACGGCGGACAAATACAGGGCAAAGGCGCCACCGGTTTGGGTGCCATGTTTTGCTTCAGTTTTGGCCCGGAAACGGCTTGAACCGAGAAACGGCACTCAGACCTGCAGCACCCTCACCCATCCGTTGGACTTGCTCTTGGGCAACTTCGCTCCGTACCCACAGGCATCTCCAGCGGAAAACGCGCGGTCAACTGCCGTGTTCAGGTTGAACGCAGCAAGCCAGCGCGGCGCGTTCAGTGGGCGTGTGCGAAGCGGCTGACCACCGTGACCAGCCCAATGCCCGCCAGCAGCCAGGCCACCTGGGCCGCTGTCTCGCGCAGCCCCAGCCGCTTTTGCAGTTGCGGAATCAGGTCGGCCAGCGCCACATAGACAAAACTGCTGGACGCCGCCACCAGGAAAAAGGGCAGGAAGGCATCCAGCCTCGACAGCAGGAAATAGCCCACCAACCCACCAATGGCGGTGACGGTGCCGGCCAGCGAAACCTTGACCAGTGCCGCACGCGATGTGCCAGAGGTGTGCCGCAGCACCACCAGGTCCCCCATGTGGTGAGGCACCTCGTGCGCCAGCACCGCCAGCGAGGCCACCACGCCCAGCTTCATGTCGGCCATGAAGGCTGAGGCAATCAAGATGCCGTCGCCGAAAGCATGCACGCTGTCGCCCGCCAGCACCGCCCAGCCGCCCGAGCGCGGACCGTGGTGATGGTGGTGGTGACCCCCTGCGTGGGCTGCAGCGCTGGTGTGGCTGTGGTGGGCATGGCCCTTCCCGTGCGCGTGGTCATGGGCAAGCTGTGGCTCGGGTACCGCTTCGTGGTGGTGCTCGTGCCCGTGGTGCCACAGCTCGGCTTTGTCGAGCAAAAAGAAAAACACCAGGCCCGCCAGCAGCATGGAAAACAGCTCGTGCGCGCTGGCCTGGCTCTCAAACGCTTCTGGCAACAGGTGCATGAAAGCGGTGGCCATGAGCGCGCCCGCCGCCAGGCTCAGCATGTGCTGCGTGTAGCGTGCCAGCATGGCAAAGCCCAGCAACGCGGCCAGCCACACACTGCCCACACCCGCCAGGATGGTGCCCACCAGAATCGCTAACAAAGTCATGTTGTTCTGCTCAATTCACCAGAAAATCGCCCCGCCCGGGGCAACTGCCGCCACAAAAAAGGCCGCTGAACAGCGGCCCTTGTTGCAAGTACAGCAAGAATACTATGCCACGCCGTGCTGCTTGAACCACGCCATGGCGCGCTTCCAGCCGTCTTCGGCCGCTTCCTTGCGGAAACTCGGCCGGTAGTCGGCGTGAAAGGCGTGCGGCGCCTCGGGGTACACCACAAACGTGGAGGCCTTGGCCGCAGCGTTGCCCGCCGACAATGCGCTTTTCATCTTATCAACTGTGTCGAGCGGAATGCCCGTGTCGGCACCGCCGTACAAACCCAGCACCGGCCCATGCAGGCCAGCCGCCACGTTCACCGGGTGCTTGGGGTTGAGCGCACTCGTCTCTCCCACCAGCCGGCCGTACCATGCCACACCGGCTTTCACCGCCGGGTTGTGCGCGGCGTACAGCCAGGTCTGGCGCCCGCCCCAGCAAAAACCCGTCACGCCGATTTTGCTGGCATCGCCGCCGTTGGCCGCAGCCCACTTGACGGTCGCGTCCAGGTCGGCCATCACCTGTGCGTCGGGCACCTTGGCAATCACCTCGGCAATCAGCTTGGCCATTTCGCCATAGCTTTGCGCGTCGCCCTGGCGCACAAACAGCTCGGGCGCAATAGCCAGGTAGCCGGCCTGCGCAAAGCGCCGCGCGGTGTCGGCAATGTATTCGTGCACACCAAAAATTTCGGACAACACCAACACCACCGGCAGGCCGGTTTTGCCTGCGGGCGCGGCCCGGTAGGCCGGCATGGCGTAGCCGTTCACGTCGATCATCACCTCGCCCGCCGTGAGACCCGTGGCTGGCGTGTTGATGGCCGTCTGCGCCATGATGGGCAGAGCCGCTGCGGCGTAACCCACACCCAGCGCAGCTTTCAGGGCGGTGCGGCGGGTGGTGCCCGCTTCGGTCGATCGACCGGGCAGCAGCGCGCCAAGGTCTTGGGTCTGGGATGGATTGAGCATGGGTGGTCTCCTGGTGGTTGACGTGAAATAACTTTCATGCTGCGGGGGCCAAGCACCTGCATGCATGAAAGTGAGGGCAGTGCAAATGATTCCGCATGATTGGGAAAGTTCGCAAAACGGTGCACCAAGCCCCTTGCCAAGCGCAGGTTTCCAAGCCCCAAAAACCGCGCAACCGGCTCTGCCGTGCCGCTGGTGTGGCCCTCTGGATGGGGGTAAAGCCGCAGGCGGCGCAGGCGTGGGTCACCTTCAATGTGCCTGGTCCCAGTTGGCCCCCACGCCCACCTCGGCCAGCAAGGGCACCTTGAGCTGGGCCACCCCGGCCATGAGGCGGGGGATTTCGGTCTTGAGCCAGTCCACCTCGGCCTCGGGCACCTCGAACACCAGTTCGTCGTGCACCTGCATGATCATTTTGGTACCGCGGCCCTGCGCGTCCAGCGCCTTTTGCACCGCCACCATGGCGAGCTTGATGAGATCAGCCGCGGTGCCCTGCATGGGTGCGTTGATGGCCTGGCGTTCCAGCCCGGCGAGCCGGGCGCCCTTTTCGTTCTGGATGCCGGGCAGCACCAGCCGGCGGCCAAACACGGTTTCCACGTAGCCCTGCGCTTTGGCTTGGGCGCGGGTGTCGTCCATGTATTGCTTCACACCGGCAAAGCGGGCGAAGTAGCGGTCGATGTAGGTTTTGGCGGCTGCGTTTTCAATACCCAGCGACTTGGCCAGGCCAAAGGTGCCCATACCGTAGATGAGACCGAAGTTGATGGTCTTGGCGTAGCGGCGCTGCTCGGTGCTGACCTGGGCGGCATCCACGCCAAACACCTCGGCTGCGGTGGCGCGGTGCACGTCAATGCCTTCGTGAAAGGCTTTGAGCAAGGCCGCGTCGCCGCTGATATGGGCCATGATGCGCAGCTCGATCTGTGAGTAATCGGCGCTGGCAATCAGGCTGCCGGCAGGTGCCACAAAGGCTTCGCGCACTTTGCGGCCTTCGGGCGTGCGGATGGGAATGTTTTGCAGGTTGGGTTCGTTGCTGGACAAGCGCCCGGTGACCGCCACGGCCTGCGCGTAATGGGTGTGCACGCGCCCGGTGCGCGGGTGGGCCAGCTGGGCGAGCTTGTCGGTGTAGGTGCCCTTGAGCTTGGAAAGGCTTCGGTGCTCCAGGATCTTGGCGGGCAGCGGGTAGTCTTCGGCCAGTTTTTCCAGCACCTCTTCGTCGGTGCTGCGCGCGCCAGTGGCGGTTTTCTTGACAACGGGCAGACCGAGCTTGTCAAAGAAAATTTCGCCCAGCTGTTTGGGGCTGGCCAGGTTGAATGGCTGGCCGGCGATCTCAAAGGCTTCTTGCTCCAGCGCGTAGATGCGCGAGCCGAGCTCGTGACTCTGCTTGGCCAGCGTGGGCGCGTCGATCAGCACACCGTTGCGTTCGATCCGGTACAGCGCTTCGCTGCTGGCCATTTCCAGTTCGTAGATGAAGCGCAGCTTGTCATCGGCCTGCAGCTGCGGCCACAGCACGCGGTGCACGTCCAGGGTCTGGTCGCTGTCTTCGCACGAATACTCGGCGGCCTTGGGCACGTCGACCTGAGCAAACGGTATCTGGTGCGCGCCCTTGCCGCACAGGTCCTCATAGTTGATACCGCTGCGGCCGAGGTGCCGCTCGGCCAGACTGGCCAGGCCGTGGGGCTTGTGCACTTCGAGCACGTAGCTTTGCAGCATGGTGTCGTGCGCATAGCCTTGCACGTCAATGCCGTGGTTGGCAAACACATGGCGGTCGTATTTGATGTGCTGCCCGAGCTTGGGTTTGGCGGGGTTTTCAAGCCAAGGCTTCAGTTTGGTGAGCACTTCGTCGAACGGCAATTGTTCGGGCGCGTCGGGCCCGGCGTGGCGCAGCGGAATGTAGGCGGCTTCGCCGGGCTTCACGCTGAAGCTGATGCCGACGATCTCGGCGCGCATTTCGTCGAGGGACGTGGTTTCGGTGTCCACCGCCACCAGCTCGGCAGCTTCTACACGGGCCAGCCAGGTGTTGAACGCATCCCAGGTAAGGATCGTGTCGTAGGCGAGGTGGTTTGCGGTCGGTTCAATGACCGCCTCATGGCCTGGGTTGGCAGGCTCTGAGAACAGATCGTTGCTGGGCACAGCCGCCGCACCCGCCCGCCGCCCAGAGGAACCCGAGGGGAAAGACGCCGCACCGCCAATGGCCTGCGCCAACCCTTTGAAACCATAGGTTTCGTAAAAGGTCTTGAGGGGCGTGGTCTGCGGCTCGCCCATGCGGATGGCATCGAGCGACGGCAGGTCGGGCACCCAGCCGTTCAGGTCGCAGTCGGTCTTGATGGTGAGCAGCTGGCGCCCAGTGGGCAGCCAGTCCAGCGCCTTGCGCAGGTTTTCGCCCACTGCCCCCTTAATCTGGTCGGCTTGGGCCATCAGGGCATCCACCGAACCGTATTCCTGCAGCAGTTTCACGGCGGTCTTGGGCCCGACCTTGTGCACGCCGGGCACGTTGTCCACCTGGTCGCCCACGAGCATCTGGTAGTCCAGCATCAGCCTGGCGGGCACGCCGAATTCGGCCTCCACGCCGGCCAGATCGCGTTTCTTGCCGCTCATGGTGTCGATGATGGAAATGTGCTCGTTCACCAGCTGCGCAAGGTCTTTGTCGCCGCTGGAAATGATGACCTCCATGCCCTGGCTCGCTGCGGCCACGGCCAGCGTGCCGATCACGTCGTCGGCCTCCACGCCCGGCACGTCCAGCACCGGCCAGCCCATCAGCCGCACCACCTCGTGAATGGGCGCGATTTGCGAGCGCAAGTCGTCCGGCATCGGGCTGCGCTGGGCCTTGTACTCGGGGTAAATGGCGTCGCGAAAAGTGGGGCCTTTCGCATCAAACACGCAGGCACCGTAGGCCGAGGGAAAGTCCTTCAGCAGCTTCTGCATCATGTTGATCATGATGCGGATGGCGCCGGTCTTGTAGACCGTGCCGTCAGGCAAGGTGGTGCTCATGGACTCACCGCCGGCAAAAAACGCGCGGTAGAGGTAACTGGAGCCGTCCACCAGCAGCAAAGTGGGGGGGCGTGCGGCGGCGGGCGCTGCGTTGGGCGGGGTTGGGGTCGTGGGTGCTTCTGACATGGCGCCATTGTGGAGGAGTTTGGGGCAGCCCCTGCCGCGCCCGCGTTCACCCTGGTTGCCTACAATCGGACATGCACTCCACTTTGCGTCTGTTGACCTTGCCCACCCTATGTCTGGCCGTTAGCGCCGCGGCCCAGACACCTGCCCCAGCGCCCGATGCGCCTGCGCCGCTGCCCCTGACGCCGCGCGTGGAGCGCATCACCCACGAAGACGCGCTGTCGCGCATCGACGAGCTGCGGGTGGGCGGGCAAACCCAGCGCATCGACGTGCAACCCAAAAACGGCGCACCCGCCTACCAGATACAACCCGGCCAGGGGCAGCCCGCCGGCCTGGACAGCGCCACACAACCCACCGGTAGCGCCGGGCGCAGCAGCTGGCGCATCCTGAGTTTCTGAACTTTTTTGCTTTCACATGGCCGTTTACACCGAAGTCCCGTTTGACGAAGCCGCCGCCCTGCTGCGCACCCTGAACCTGGGCGAACTCACCCAGCTGCAGGGCATCAAGGGCGGTATTGAAAACACCAACTATTTCGTCACCAGCGAACGCGACGGCGTGGTGCTGGAACACGTGCTCACCCTGTTTGAGCGCCTGGGCTTTGAGCAGCTGCCGTTTTACCTGCACCTCATGAAACACCTAGCAGGCCAAGGCATTGCCGTGCCCGACCCGGCGGCCACGGCGAAGGGCGAAATATTGCACCGCGTGCAGGGCAAGCCCGCCGCGGTGGTGAACAAGCTGCGCGGCAAAAGCGAGTTGCGGCCCGCCGCGAGCCATTGCCACGCCGTGGGCGCCATGCTGGCCCGCATGCACCTGGCCGGGCGCGATTTCGCCATGAGCCAGCCCAATCTGCGCGGCTTGCCCTGGTGGAACGAAACCGTGCCGGTGGTGATGCCTTTTCTAAGCCCGGCCCAAGCCGAGCTGATCCGCTCGGAGCTGGCTTTTCAAAACCATGTGGCGGCCAGCCCGGCCTATGCTGCCCTGCCGCGCGGCCCCATTCACGCCGACCTGTTTCGCGACAACGTGATGTTTGACGGCGACGAACTCACCGGCTTTTTTGACTTTTACTTTGCCGGCTGCGACAGCTATTTGTTCGACATTGCCGTGTGCCTGAACGACTGGTGCGTGACACACAGCACCGACGACAACGACGGCGCCCAAGACACCGAGCGTGCCCAGGCTTTCCTGGCCGCCTACCAGGCGGTGCGCCCGCTCAGCGCTGCCGAGCGCAGCCTGCTGGGCGCCATGCTGCGCGCCGGCGCGCTGCGCTTCTGGGTCTCGCGCCTGTGGGACCTGCACCTGCCCCGCGAAGCCGCCATGCTGCAAGCGCACGATCCGGCGCATTTTGAACGCGTGCTGCGCCACCGCGTGCGCCACGCCCAGTCCCTCTCCTCTGACCTGCTGGATGCGCCCTGCCTGGCGCATTGAACCAGCTACAACCTGCGTCTCCCCTCATGAAACTTCAAGTCGTCCCCGCAAGCACCGGCCTGTCCTGGGTCAAGCTGGGGGTGAAAACCTTTTTTCGCCAGCCGCTGGCCATGTCTGGCCTGTTCTTCATGTTCATGGCGGTGGTGTCGGTGCTGTCGGTGGTGCCGTTCATTGGCACGGCAATTTCACTCGCGCTGGTGCCCGCTGCCACGGTGGGCCTGATGGCCGCCAGCCGCGAAGCCGTGGCGGGGCGTTTCCCCATGCCGGTGCTGCTGCTCACCGCCTTTCGCTCGGGCATGGACCGCGCCCGCCCCATGCTCATCCTGGGCGGCCTGTACGCCGGTGCGCTGCTGCTGGTGCTGGGTATTGCGGCATTGCTGGGCCCCGCCGGCGGCACACCGGTGCCGGTAACCGATGGTGAGGTGACCCCCGAAGCCATGCGCACCGCCTTTGTAAGCCAGGGCATGTGGGTGGCCATGCTGGCCTATGTGCCGGTGCTCATGGCCTTCTGGCATGCGCCCGCGCTGGTGCACTGGCACGGCGTGAGCCCCGGTAAAAGCCTGTTTTTCAGCGTCATGGCCTGCTGGCGCAACAAAGGCGCCATGCTGGTCTACACCTTTGGCTGGGTGGGCGTTTTCATCTTGATGGGGCTGGCCGTGAGCCTGCTGGGCGCCATGCTGGGTGGGGCGAGCGCGCTGAATCTCATCATGTACCCCATGGTCTTGTTCATGGCGTCCATGTTCCACACCTCCATCTACTTCACCTTTCGCGACAGCTTCGACACCGGCGAGCCATCCGAGCCGGTCGAACCCATGGCCTGAAGGCCTATCCGCCGCACCTGCTTGATTTCATTCCCAGGAGACCGCGCATGACACCACACACCCTTCAAGGCCGCAGCGAAGCAGAAGTCACGTGGTTTCAGCGCCGCGACACCCTCAAGGCCGCTGCAGCCTGGGTGGCCATGGGAGGCATGCCCGTGGCAATGGCACAGCAGCGCAGCAACGTGGTGGAGTTGGTGGGCGACGTGCTGCTGAACGGCCAACGCCTGCGGCCACAGCAAACCATACAGACCGGCGACGAAATTTTGACCGGGCCCGCCTCGCGCCTGGTGTTTGTGATCGGCAACGCGGCCTTTCATGTGCGGCAAAACTCGCGCCTCTCGGTCGAGCGCGGCACCACGCTCAACGCGGTGAGCCTGCTGCGCCTGCTCACGGGTGCGGTGGTCAGCGTGTTCGGGCGCGGCGCCAACCGCGCCATCGTCACGCCCACGCTCACTGCGGGCATACGCGGCACAGGGGTGTACACCGAAGTTATGCCCAACCAGCGCAGTTACTTCTGCAACTGCTACGGCACCGTGGACATGGCAGCCCAAGCCGACCGAGCGCTGTCGGTTTCCAGCTACCACCAGTCGTTCTGGGGCGAGGTAGAACCCAAAGACGGCCGCTTTCTGACGCCTGCTGGCGCCATCAACCACACCGACGAGGAACTCGAATTTCTTGCCCGCCTGATCGGTCAGCGCACCGCCTGGCAAATTGCCGGCAAACTCGGCGTGAAAGACGGCAAGGGCTACATGGACGACAAGCCCGGGCAGATGCACCCGGCGATGGTTTTGCCGGTGCGCTGAGCGCGCCAGGACGCGCGGTCATCCATTCTTCACAGGAGCTTCATCCGCGCGTCACACGTGCTGTCCAGACTGTGGGTTTTGTTCACAACCCAAGCAGGAGAGCTTCATGGCGCAAGGCATTCGAGACGACGACGGTGCATCCAATACATCCCACAACCCCAGCCTGACCGATCTGGTCGAGCAGGCCATCGCGCAGAACCCCAAGCGGCGCCTGCTGCTGAAGTCTGGTCTGGGCCTCGCCGCTATTCCGTTCCTCGGCGGACTGGCGGCGTGCGGTGGCGGAGATGAGGTGGTCACGCCGGCCCCAGTCGCCCCCGTGGTTCCCCCAGAACAAATGCTGTCCTTTGCAGGCGTGGATACATCATCGGGCGATGCCATCGTCGTTCCAGCAGGCTACGTAGCAACGGCATTTGTGCCATGGGGCACCCCCATCAACAACGCAGCGCCGAACTGGAAAGTCGATGCCACGGGCGGTGCAGCCGATCAAGAACAACAAGTGGGCGACAACCACGACGGTATGGCCTTCTTTGGCTTCAACTCGGGCGCCAACGGCTTTGGCGAGCGCAGCGACGAAGGGCTGCTGGTGATCAACCACGAGTACATCAACCCTGAGTACTTTTACGCCCCTGACAGCGACACCGCCGACTGGTTGGCGCCCTTCACCTACGAAAAAGCGCGCAAGGCCCTGGCTGGGCATGGCATCACCATCGTGCACACCAAGCGCGCCGCAGATGGCAGCTGGGAACACGTCAAGTCGTCGCTGTTCAACCGCCGTATTCACGGCAATACGCCCATTTCCATCCAAGGCCCGGCAGCCGGCCACGCTCTCATGCAAACGGCCGCTGACCCCAGCGGCACTGTAGCGCTGGGAACACTGAACAACTGCGGCAACGGCCGGACGCCATGGGGCACTTACCTGACTTGCGAAGAAAACTTCAACGGCTACTTTGGCTGGAATGGAGAACGCACACCGAACGCCCTGGAAAACCGTTATGGCATCTCGGCGTCGGGTTTTGGCTACCGCTGGCACACCGTGGACCCCCGTTTTGACGTCAATGTCACACCCAACGAACCCAACCGCCACGGCTGGATTGTTGAAATCGATCCGTTCGCCCCTGCCAGCCAAGCTGTCAAACGCACCGCTTTGGGCCGCTTCAAACACGAAAACGCAGAACTGGTGATTGCCCCGAACGGCAAGGCTGTGGTGTACATGGGCTGCGACGAGCGCAACGAATACATCTACAAGTTCGTCTCCACAGGCACCTTTGACGCAACCAACCCCACCAGCGCAGCCAATCGCAATCTGCTGGCCGACGGCACGCTGTACGTGGCGCGCTTTGACGCAGGTGCTACCGCAGGCGACAACATGGGCAGCGGCGTGTGGATTCCACTCGTCTATGGTCAAAACGGTCTGACCGACGCCAACGGCTTCTCCAGCCAGGGTGACGTGATGATCCGTGCTCGCCAAGCGGCCGACCGAGTGGGCGCCACCATGATGGACCGCCCGGAATGGGTTGCAGCCAATCCGAAGAAGGCGGGCGAGGTGTTCATCACGCTGACGAACAACAGCCGCCGGGGTGGAACGACCTCGAACAACGCCGACGGCAGCACCACGGCCGGCTCGGCACGCCCACCGGTGGACGAAGCCAACCCACGGGCCAACAACGTGTGGGGGCACATCGTGCGCTGGAACGAAGCCGGCGGCGACGGCACCGCACTGAGCTTCAATTGGGATATCTTTGTGTTGGCGGGACAGCCTTCAATCACCGACGCACGCAAGCCATCTGCCAACGCCACGCTGGACAACTTGTTCAACAGCCCCGACGGACTGGCCTTCGACAGCTTTGGTCGCATGTGGATTCAGACCGACGGAAACTTCAGCAATGCGGGCGATTTTGCGGGGAACGGCAACAACCAGATGCTGGTGGCCGATCCAGAAACCAAAGAAATTCGCCGGTTCTTGGTGGGCCCGTCAGGCTGCGAAATCACCGGCATCACTTGGACGCCCGACCGTAAAACCATGTTCATCAACGTGCAGCATCCAGGCGAAGTGGGCAGCCACCCCAACAAACCTGCGGCCTACATTGATGACAACTGGCTTGCAAGAAACCCCACAAGCTTCTCCCAGTGGCCCACCAGTGGCCAGCGTCCGCGCTCTGCCACCGTGGTGGTTCGCCGCACCGATGGTGGCGTGATCGGCACCTGACCTCACAACCCGAAGCAAAAACTCGGAAATACCAGCCTTCAACGGCTGGCTTCAAGCGGCCTTGGGGCCGCTTTTTTTCTGGGTTGAAGCCATGCATAAAGGGCGCATCACAGGCCTGCTCAGCGTGACATCGGGCGCTCTCGTACCTGCACCGCGATCACCTGGTTACAGCGCCAGATGAGCCCAACGGACGCCCCGCCGGCAGAAACCCAATCGCGTGATGGATAAGGCATAGGTACGCCCACAGGATCGGTAAAACCTTGTTGCTGCTCTGCAACATTGATAGCAAATACATCTTGTGTCACAGAGGTTTTACGCAGATTCGATGAAATACAACCACCTGCTTGCACGGGGCAGCGGGCGCAAGAAAACCCTCTTTCGACAAACCTATTTTTTGGAAAACCTCATGAAAAAATCCCTCATCGCTTTGTCCGTTCTGGCAGCTTCCGGTGCTGCACTGGCACAGTCGTCCGTCACGCTGTACGGTCGCATTGACACATCCGTGGGCAGCCTCAAAGACAGCGCCGCTGCAGCACCCAAAAACAAGGCGACGACCAGCATGTTTGCCGACGGCAAGGCCAACCTGACGGCCTCCCGCTGGGGTTTCCGCGGCTCCGAAGACCTCGGTGGCGGCCTCAAAGCAGGCTTCTTGCTGGAAAGCCGCTTCTTCCCCGACACGGGCGCTATTGATGGAGTGCAGTTCAAAGGTGCCTCCTTTGTCAGCCTCTCGGGTGGCTTCGGTGAAGTTCGCCTCGGTCGCAGCACCACCGTGTACGACGATGTCCGCGTGGTGTCCTACAGCTCGAACGTGTTCGACTCTGGCTTCACCCCGGCATCTAACGGTGTGTTTTCGTCCGGCGGTGACTACAACAGCAGATTCGACAACAAGATCACCTACCTGAGCCCAACCATGGGTGGTTTCTATGCCGGTATCGACTACGCCCTGGACGAAGACGCGGCGAATAAGGCTGACAAGATGGCGTTGAAAGCAGGTTATCGCGCAGGCCCGATGCACATCGCTCTGGGCTACCAGGACGAGAAGACGATTGCTGACTACACCGCCTTGTCCGGCTCCTACAACTTTGGCGTGGCGAGTGTCTCTGCCGGTTTCAACATGCGCGACAGCAAAACGAACACCGCCGAAGACACCGAGTACACCGTAGGCGTGAATGTGCCGTTTGGCGCCGTCGCATTGTCTGCCGGCTTCGCCAGCAGCAAGACCGAGGTGGGCAGCAGCACCACGGGCAAGGCTTCCGGCTTTGGTCTGGGCGCCACGTACACCCTGTCAAAACGCACCAAGGTCTACGCGGGCTACCGTTCGGTTGATGTGAAGAACGCTACGGGGACGAAGACGAAAGACGAAACCGTTTACGCCGCCGGCGTGCGCCACGACTTCTGATTTCTTGACAGGGTGTGCTCGGCGCGCCCCACTGCTCTCCAAGGTTGCGCGGAGGTTTTAAGCCGATCAAGGACCGCGTGACTTTTTTATGCCGTGACCGGCTCGCCGGTCACGGCTTTTTTGCGTTCGCAGCGGCGGCGCAAGGCAAAAACCTCAGTCGTCCACCGGCGTTAGTTTGGCCACGCTCAACGCCAGCCACTTCACCCCATGGCGCGAAAAATTCACCTGTGCGCGGGCGTCGGCGCCAGCGCCTTCAATGGCCACCACCTTGCCCTCGCCAAACTTGTTGTGGAACACTTTTTTGCCTGCTTTCAGGTGGGTGCCACGGTCGGGCTCGGGGGCGTTTTGGCCCAGGCCTTTGGGGTCGCCGCGCTCGGCAAACCCGGGCGACCATGACGGCTGCAACACGGGTGCCGCGCCAACGTTTCGCCGACCGTTTTGCCAGCTGCCCGTGCCGCCCGCTGCACCGCCGCCGCCACCCGCGCTCCAGGCCGGTTGCTGTGGCGTGAGCCACTTCAGGCACGCGGCCGGCAGCTCGTCAAAAAAGCGGCTTTTCAGGTTGTACCGGGTCTGGCCGTGCAGCATGCGCGTTTGCGAATGGCTGAGGTACAGGCGCTTGCGCGCACGGGTGATGGCCACATACATGAGGCGGCGCTCTTCTTCCAGGCCGTCGCGGTCGTTCATGGCGTTTTCGTGCGGGAACAGGCCCTCTTCCATGCCGGTGATGAACACGCAGTCAAATTCCAACCCTTTGGCGGCGTGCACCGTCATGAGCTGCACCGCGTCTTGCCCGGCCTGGGCCTGGTTGTCGCCCGACTCCAGCGCGGCGTGGGTGAGAAAAGCGGCCAGCGGGCTCATGGTTTCGCCGGTGTCGGCGTCGGGCGCCAGGGGCTCGTCCAGCATCGGAAGCGCAGCGTCCAGCCCTTGGCTGGCGGGGCTTTGCGTGAGCGGCTGGCCTTGGCCATCCACCGTGCGCGCCACCGCGTCGCGGCCAAAGCCTTCAATGCCCACAAAACTCTTCGCTGCGCTCACCAGTTCTTCCAGGTTTTCCACCCGGTCCTGCCCTTCGCGCTCGGCACGGTAGTGCTCCACCAGGCCACTGTGTTGCAGCACCAGTTCAATGATTTCGCTCAGCGTCATGCCCACGCTTTGTTCGCGCAACACATCAAGCTTGGCCACAAAGCCGCCAATGGCCACGCCGGCCCGGCCGGTAACCGCGCTCACGGCATCGTGCAGGGAGCAGCCCGAGGTGCGGGCCACGTCTTGCAGCTGCTCGATGCTGCGGGCCCCGATGCCACGCGGCGGAAAGTTGACGACGCGCATGAAGCTGGTGTCGTCGTTGGCGTTTTCCAGCAGGCGCAAATAGGCCAGCGCGTGCTTGATCTCGGCGCGTTCAAAAAAGCGCAGGCCGCCGTACACGCGGTACGGCATGCCGGCGTTGAACAGCGCGGTTTCCACCACGCGGCTTTGCGCGTTGCTGCGGTAGAGCACGGCCATTTCGGTTTTGGGCATGTCTTCGCGTGCGAGCTGCTTCATCTCGTCCACCATCCACTGCGCTTCGGCAAAGTCGCTGGTGGCTTCAAACACGCGCACCGGCTCGCCCGCACCGGCGTCGGTGCGCAGGTTTTTGCCCAGGCGGTGGCTGTTGTGGCTGATGAGCTCATTGGCCGAGTCCAGAATGTTGCTGGCGCTGCGGTAGTTTTGCTCCAGCTTGATCTGGTGGCGCACCCGGAACTCGCGCACGAAGTCCGTCATGTTGCCCACACGCGCGCCGCGAAAGGCGTAAATGCTCTGGTCGTCGTCGCCCACGGCAAACACGGCGTTGCCGGGGCCGCTCAGGCCTTCCACCGGTGGCGCGCTGAACATCTTGAGCCAGGCGTACTGCAGGCGGTTGGTGTCCTGGAACTCGTCCACCAGGATGTGGCGAAAGCGGCGCTGGTAATGCTCGCGCACCGGGTCGTTGTCGCGCAGCACCTCGTAGCTGCGCAGCATCAGCTCGCCAAAGTCCACCACGCCTTCGCGCTGGCACTGCTCTTCGTACAGCGCATACAGCTCCACTTTCTTGCGGGTTTCTTCGTCACGCGCCACCACGTCGGCGGGGCGCTGGCCATCTTCTTTGCAGCCGCTGATGAAATACTGGATCTGCTTGGGCGGAAAGCGTTCATCGTCCACGTTGAACTGCTTGCACAGCCGCTTCACGGCCGAGAGCTGGTCTTGCGTGTCCAGAATCTGAAACGTCTGCGGCAGGTTGGCCAGTTTGTAGTGCGCGCGCAAGAAGCGGTTGCACAGGCCGTGAAAGGTGCCGATCCACATGCCGCGCACATTGATGGGCAGCATGCTGCCCAGGCGGGTCATCATTTCCTTGGCGGCTTTGTTGGTGAAAGTCACCGCCAATATGCCGCCGGGCGTGACCTGCCCGGTCTGCAGCAGCCAAGCAATGCGCGTGGTAAGCACCCGGGTTTTGCCGGAGCCAGCGCCCGCCAAAATGAGCGCGTGCTCGGCGGGCAGCGTCACGGCGGCACCCTGCTCGGTGTTCAGGCCCGCAAGCAGCGGGGACGGAGAGACGGATTCTTCAAACAGCATGCGCTTGATTGTAGGAAGGCCCGCCTTCCCGCGCTGGGTATACGCAGATCAATATAAATCCCATACAAGCCAAGGGGGTCGCACGCGCTGTTGCTGCCCTTTGTATGCGCCTAGAATCAGCTACCGGGCCCAAGATTCTTGCGCCCGGTTTCTTTTTGGCCGGATAGGTTCCGGCCAAATGGCAGACCGGACTGCAGGCCAAGCGCTCTCCCTGTTCACTCACAACAGTTTTCTGGAGCCTGGTTTTATGGAAATTTTTGACTACGACAACATCTTGCTGCTGCCACGCAAATGCCGCGTGGAGAGCCGTTCCGAATGCGACGCTGGCGTAGAGTTGGGCGGACGCAAGTTTCGCCTGCCGGTGGTGCCGGCCAACATGAAGACGGTGGTGGACGAATCCATCAGCCTGTGGCTGGCCCAGAACGGCTACTTTTATGTGATGCACCGGTTCGATCTGGACAACGTGCAGTTTGTGCGCGACATGCACGCCCAGGGCGTGTACGCCTCCATTTCGCTGGGTGTGAAAGCGCCCGACCGCGCCACCGTGGACACGCTGGCGGCCGAGGGCCTGGTGCCCGAATACATCACCATCGACATTGCCCACGGCCATGCCGACAGCGTGCGCGACATGATCGGCTACATCAAAGGCAAGCTGCCCAGCAGCTTCGTGATCGCGGGCAATGTGGCCACGCCCGAAGCGGTGATTGACCTGGAGAACTGGGGCGCCGACGCCACCAAGGTGGGCGTGGGTCCGGGCAAGGTGTGCATCACCAAGCTCAAGACGGGTTTTGGCACCGGTGGCTGGCAGCTGAGCGCGCTGAAGTGGTGCGCCCGCGTGGCCACCAAACCGATCATTGCCGACGGCGGCATCCGCAGCCATGGCGACATTGCCAAGAGCATCCGTTTTGGCGCCTCCATGGTCATGATCGGTTCGCTGTTCGCCGGCCACGAAGAGTCGCCCGGCAAAACCGTGGAGGTGGACGGCGCCTTGTTCAAGGAATACTACGGCTCGGCCAGCGACTTCAACAAAGGCGAGTACAAACACGTGGAAGGCAAGCGCATTCTGGAGCCCATCAAGGGCAAGCTGGCCAACACGCTGATTGAAATGGAGCAAGACGTGCAAAGCTCCATCAGCTATTCGGGCGGCACCAAACTGGCCGATCTGAAGAAGGTGAACTACGTGGTGCTGGGCGGCGAAAACGCGGGCGAACACCTGTTCATGTGAATGAGATCCCCCAGCGCCGCCTGCGGCGTCACCCCCAGGGGGCGATGCGAGTGGCCCGGCAAAGAGGGTTCCACCGCATCCTGGGCTTGAGCACGCGCGCCGTAGAGGGTTGAGCCTACATCTTCAACAGTTGCTTGGCCAGTTGGTTCAGCCGGTGCCGCGGCTGCACCAGCGCTTCCAGCACGCTGAAGTGGTTCAGGCCCGGCAGGGCTTCGCACACAGGCACCACGTCCTGCCCCCAGGCCTGCTGAATCAGCTGGTTGTGGCGCAAAAACTCGCTGCTCTCGCTGCCCCCGGCCACGGTGTAGAGCACACCGCGCCCGGCTTGCAGCGCCGGCGCGGGCAGCAGCGCCGGACTGGCTTGCTTCGCATGCGCGGGCGTGAGCCGCAGTGAATCGGCCAGAAACGGCGTGTGGCGCAGCAGCTCCAGGTCGTACAGGCCCGAAATGGATAGCGCATTTTTTACCAGCGCCGCAGGCAAGTCTGGCTGGTAGACGGGCCATTGGCAGGCCAGCAGCATGGCGGCCAGGTGGCCGCCGGCTGAATGCCCCACCACCGTGATGCGGTTGGGGTCACCGCCGTGTTTGGCGATGTGGCGGTACACCCAGGCCAGCGCTTTCACCATCTGCATCGTGATGTCAGGAATGGTGACCGCCGGACACAGCGCGTAGTTGGGCACCACCACGCAGGCGCCGTGATGCACAAAAGCCGGCGCCAGAAACGAGTGGTCGGCTTTGTCCAGGCTGCGCCAGTAGCCGCCATGAATGAACACCAGCACCGGCGCAGGCGCTGTGCCCGGCTTGCGCGCCGCAGGAAAAATGTCCAGCGTTTCGCCGCCGCCGTGTCCGTAGGCCACGTCCAGCAAGGCCCCGCTGGCTTGGCGGGCCACCGCCGAGTCGCGCGCCCAGCGTTCAAAATGGACGGCGTGCTCAGGCACCAAGGCACGGTTGTTGTACTGGCTGTCCAGCCAGGCCGGGTCGGGGCGTTTGGGGGCTTTCATGCGGTGGCATTGTGTCACGCACACCGCCGAAGGTGCCCAGCGGCCAGCACCGCCTACAATTTTTCGCACACCCTTTCAGCCTCAAACACCCTTCAACCGCAAACCCCGTGAACACCTCTACCGCACCTCGGAACCTCTCTCAACAACCGGCCCAGGTGGCCGTGCTCGGCATTGGCATGATGGGCTTTCCTATGGCGCGTCGCCTGTGTGAAGCCGGTTGCGCGGTGAGCGTGTGGAACCGCTCCACAACCAAAGCTGAGCGCCTGGTGCCGTTTGGCGCCCGGGTGGCGGCAACACCTGCGGAAGCTGTGGCACAAGCCAACATCGTCATCACCCTGCTGGAAAACGGCGCGGTGGTGGAAGACGTGCTGTTTGCCCAAGGTGCTGCGCAAGCTCTGCGCCCCGGCACGCTGGTGGTGGACATGTCGTCCATACAGCCGCGCCAGGCGCGCGAGCACGCGACCCGACTGCAAGCCCAGGGCGTGCAACACCTGGACGCGCCGGTGTCGGGCGGCACGGTGGGCGCTGAGCAGGGCACGCTGGCCATCATGGCGGGCGGTGATGCCGCTGACTTTGAGCGAGCACAGCCGCTGCTGGAGCTGCTGGGACGCCCCACGCATGTGGGCCCACACGGCGCCGGCCAGCTGGCCAAACTGGCCAACCAGATGATTGTGGGCATCACCATTGGCGCGGTGGCCGAAGCGCTGTTGCTGTGCGAAAAAGGCGGCGCCGACATGGCCAAGGTGAAGCAAGCTATCAGCGGCGGCTTTGCCGACAGCCGCATTTTGCAAGTGCATGGACAACGCATGGTGGAACGCGACTTCACCAAACGCGCCGCCATCACGGTACAGCTCAAAGACATGCGCAATGCGCTGGCCACGGCCGGTGAAATTGGCTTTGAAGCGCCCATTACCGGCCTGTTTGAACAGCTCTTTGCGCAAGCCACCGAACACGATCTCGGCGACCTGGACCACTCGGCCCTGTTTGTCGAGCTGGCCCAGCGCAACGGCATGCGCTGAAAAGCGCCGAAAAAACCGGCCAGTTCTGGCCTTTGGCCAACAGTGCGCCCGAGGAAAATGGCAAAGTCATTGTCCCCGGAGCCTCCCGTTTGAACCCCTCTACCCTGATCGGCATCGTGGTCAGTACCGCATTTCTGGCGGTGGTGCTGCTGTTCGCTGTGGACGACCCGATGCTGTTCGTCGACGTGCCGGGTCTGGCCATCGTGCTGGGCGGCACGCTGGCCGCCACGTTTCTGAGCTACCCGCTGCGCGAGGTGCTGCGCATTGTTCACCTGGTAGGCACGGTGTTTCGACACGAGCGGCTCAACACCACACAAGACATCGACGAACTGGTGCGCATGTCGCGCCTGTGGATCCAGGGCGACCTGCGCGCCGTTGAACAGGCGCTTTCCCAGGTGACCAACCCGTTCCTGCGCACCGGCGTGCAGCTCATCATCGACCGCACGCCAGAGGCCGACATTCTGGATCTGCTGCAATGGCGCATCACCCGCATGCGGGCCAAGGAAACCGCCGAGGCGCAGCTGTTTCGCGTGATGGCCAACTACGCGCCGGCTTTCGGCATGCTGGGCACGCTGCTGGGTCTCATCAACCTCATGGACCTGCTGGGCGCGGGCGACATGAACGCCATCGGCAAGCAGCTGGGCATTGCACTCATGACCACTTTTTACGGCGTGCTGCTGGCCAACCTGGTGTTCAAGCCAGTGGCGGTGAAGCTGGAGCGCCGCACCGAGCAGCGCCTGATCTTGATGAACATGGTGATGGAAGGCATTTCAATGATGTGCAACCGCCGCAGCCCAGCCGTGATGCGCGAGACGCTCAAAACCTTCGCGGCCCGCTTCGACGACGAAATTTTCGACGGTCAGCGCGGCGCCGCAGGACACGGTGCCAGCCGCCGGCCCACCTGAGCAGGCGCTGCGGCCCATGAACACCCCTGATTCGCCCAGGCAAGACAACCTGCCCGGCACCGCACTCGACACACCGGCCAACGCGGCTCCAACGGCGAGCGAGCTCGCACCCCAGTCCGAGCCCAAACAACCCCACCCACCCAGCACCCGGCACCGCCACGCGGTCAACCGCTGGCACATTGAGCCCGTCCTCGAAGCGCAGGAAGAAAGCTGGCTGATGACCTACCTGGACGTCATCACCCTGTTGCTGGTGATGATGGTCGTCATGCTGTCACTGGCCGGCCCGCCCAACGGCCAAGCCAGTGCAAGCGCGGAAAACACACCAGACCCCGTGACCGCAGCACCGGCGCCCACCCAAGTAACGCCCGACATCGTTCCCCCCGTGCCACTGCCCGTGGCCGTGACAGCCACACAAGACCTGCTCGCCGGACTGCCGCTGGAGCAACTGGGCAAAGACGTTCAGGTCATTGCCGGCGTGGCGGGTGTGAGCTTTCGCATCAACAGCGAGCTGCTGTTTGAATCGGGCGCCGCCGTATTGGCCAGCCCGGGTGCTGCGGTGTTGACTTCGCTGATCCCGGTGCTGAACGCCAAACCCACGATGCAATTGGTGGTGCAAGGACACACCGACGACGTGCCCATACAGACCGAGCGCTTCCCATCCAACTGGGAACTGTCCACCGGCCGTGCTGCCAGCGTGGCCCGGCATCTGATCAGCCAGGGCATTGACCCGGCGCGCGTGCGGGCCACCGGCTTTGCCGACACCCGGCCACTGGCGCCCAACGGCTCCGCCCAGCAGCGCGCGGGCAACCGGCGCGTCGACCTGGTGCTGGAAGAAGACCCCGCCCAATCAGCCAGGCCGTCCCCGGCAACACGTTGAACAGCGCCGAATGCCGGGACGAAAATCGCCAAGCCGACGAAACTGGCAAAAACACCAGACTTTGAAAGTTACACTGCAAGCATGTCTACTGAATATTGCGGTACTTTTGAAGCAGCTCGCTTGCTCGGCCTGTCGGTGGGCACGGTGCAGTCGCTCGTGGAGCGGGGTGAGCTTGAAGCCTGGAAAACCCAGGGTGGCCACCGCCGCATTGCGACCCAGTCACTGCGTGATTACCAGGCCCGACATGGGCAACAGGCCATCAGCGGCGCCGAAAGTGATCCGATGCTGCGGGTGTTGGTGGTGGACGACGACTTGGTGACGCTGGAGGTGGTGCGTGCCGCAACCGAGCAATGGAAGTTGCCCTTGGCCTGCACCCTGATGCCCTCTGCAGTGGATGCCTTGCTCCAAATCGGTACCCTGCGGCCGCATGTTTTGCTGACCGATCTGAGCATGCCCGGGGTGGACGGTTTTGAACTGCTGCATTCGCTGCGCAGCAACCCGGCGTTTGCCTCCATGTTGCTGGTCGCCATCACCGGTCTCAGCAAGAGCGAAGTCAAGGTGCGTGGCGGTTTGCCTGCGGACACGGTATTGGTGAAGAAGCCGCTGGACTTGCGCTGGTTGCACGGTTTCTTGTCCGCCTTGGTGGCGAGCAGACAACTCAAGGCCGCCCAGATCTGACACCGGCGCAGACAAGCAGCCGGCAGGGCAAGCGGCACCCACCGCTCGCGGTTCGACCGCCGATCCAAGCCCGCGCAGGCCAAAAAAAAGCCGGACACAAGGTCCGGCTTTTTTTGGGAGCCCGAAGGCCCCTTCACGTGCTTAGCGCGGGCTGCGGCGTGCCACAGGGCGGGCTGGTGCACCACCTTCGGGACGGCGGGGGGCAAATTCACCGCCACGCATGGCTGCGCGCTCGGAATTGCCACGGTCGCTGAAGCGGTCACCACCTCGGGTGTCGGGGCGGCCAAAGCTGGAGAAGCCAGCTGGCTTGGCACCAAAACCAGCGCGGGCTGGCGGCTTGTCGCCAAAACCACGGCTTGCGGGGCGGCTGTCGCCACGGTTGTCAAAGCGGTTTTCGGTGCGTGGGGCTTCGCGCTCGAAACGGTTGCCTTCGAAGCGGGGCGCATCGCCACGGCCTTCGAAGCGAGGCGCGTCGCCGCGACCTTCAAAGCGCGGTGCATCACCACGGCCTTCGAAACGCGGGCCACGCGGTGCTGGCGCACCTCGGCGGTCGGCAAAGCGGTCGTTGCTGTTGCCACGGCCACCTGGGCGGCCAGCCGGGGCACCACCGCGGCCAAACGGCTCGGCAGAGGGAGCTCGCTGGCGCGGCTCCATACCCGGAATGGTTTCCACGGCAATGCGCTGGCGGGTGAACGCTTCGATGTCAAAGATCTTGCGGCGGTCACGCATTTCAGCAAACGTGATGGCCTGGCCATCGCGGCCAGCACGGCCGGTGCGGCCAATGCGGTGCGTGTAGTCCTCGGCTTTCATCGGCAGGCCGAAGTTGAACACGTGGGTGATGGTGGGCACGTCAATACCACGGGCCGCCACATCAGTGGCCACCAGAATCTGCACCTGGCCGTCGCGCAGCGCCATCAGGCGGCGGTTGCGAATGCCCTGGCTCAGCGCGCCATGCAGTGCCACGGCAGCAAAGCCGGACTGCTGCAGGTCGGTGGCGAGGCCGTCGCATTCAATTTGCGTGCTGCAAAACACGATGGCCTGGTTGATGGTGGTGTCGCGCAGCCAGTGGTCGAGCAACGTGCGCTTGTGCTGGGCGTTGTCGGCCCAGAACAGCTTTTGCTGGATGTTGACGTGCTGCTCTTGCGGGCTGTCGATCTGGATCTTCTGGACATGCTTGCCGCTGTCGTGCATCACGCGCATGGCGAGCTGCTGAATGCGAGGGGCAAACGTGGCCGAGAACATCATGGTCTGGCGGCGTTGGCTGGTCATGTCGTTGACATCGGCCAGGTCGTCGGAGAAGCCGAGGTCGAGCATGCGGTCGGCTTCATCAACCACCAGGAATTGCACTTTGTCGAGCTTGATCTGCTGCGAGCGCTGCAGGTCCAGCAGACGGCCAGGCGTGGCCACCACCAGATCGGCGTTTTGCAGGCGGGCAATTTGAACCTGGTAAGGCATGCCGCCCACCACGTTGGCGATGCGCAGGCCACGGCAATGGCGCACCAGGTCGATGGCGTCTTGCGCCACCTGCTGGGCCAGTTCGCGGGTGGGGCACAAAATCAGGGCGCCCGGGGTGGCAGCCTTGAAATTGCGTGCGCTGGTGGGATCTTTGCGCTTGGGACGCTTGGGGGCGGCTTCACCACGGGCCAGGGCCTCAGCAACCGAGCGGTCGAAGTCAGCGCGCTCTTGGGCTTCTGCCTGGGCTTGCTGCTGCAGCAGGGTGTGCAGCACGGGCAACAAGAAAGCAGCGGTCTTGCCACTACCGGTCTGGCTGGAAACCATCAGGTCGGCAAAGCGCGCTTCGCCTTCGGCCAGCATGGCCTTGGGCACCACGTTGTTTTGTACCTGGGTGGGCTTGGTGTAGCCCAGATCCATACAGGCTTGAACCAGCTCGGGCGCCAGGCCCAGCAGTTCAAAACCGTTGGGCTCGGTCACCACCGCCGCGGCGTCGGCCACAGCGTCGGTTTCAGCAGCGGCTTCAGCAGCGGCTTCCACAGCCACGTCGGCCACTTCAGCAATAAAAGCGTCTTGCGCAGGCGAAAATTCGTCGCGGGTGTTGTCGGAGAAATCCAATGAGTCGTTCATGTTCCATCATCCTGTGCGCAAAAAAAATGGCGCGCACGTGATCGAGCAAAGCGGGAACTGTTCCAGGCAGACGGGCAAAGCCAGTGCCGCAGGGTCAGGCTGCTTCATTCGTGGTTGGCAAAAACATCAACCATCAAACGAAGAGCGCCGCTCGTCAGATCAGAAATCTGGCAGAGGATGGCGCATGGGCCCTGGAGATAAACATCAACCGTGAAGACCCGCCGGAGGTAGGTGGCTGTCACGGTCGTGGCCGTCATTGAGGAAGCTTGAGCGGTTTTGCTTTTGGCTTCCCGACGGTATCAGGACTCTGAGTGTGAGGCAGATGCACAATTAAGCGCAGTTTCCTGCGCAGCCGTAGATTATCGCATATTTTAGGGAAAACCCTAGAATTATTTTTGCAAGCGCATCAACCGAGTACCGCTGCCACGATGTGGAAGAGGATGGCCGCCAGCACCGCCGTGGCGGGAACCGTGACGATCCAGGCCGCCACGATGCGCATGACCGCCGATCGTTTGACGATTTCCTGCTTGTAGGCTTTCTTAAGCGCCTTGCGCTCGCTCTTGGCAAACAGAGCGCCTTCGGCCTCCTCGCGGGCCTTGGTGCGGCGCTTCATGTCGGCCAGCATGCGTTTTTTCTCAAGCACCTCAGCCGCCTCAAAGCGCTGCAGGTACGCCTCGACCTCGGCCCGGTCCTGCCCCTGGTGCCCTGCAAACACCACGGCCTCCATCTTGGCGTAGTTAACCTTCAGCAACTCGCGCAGGAAACCCACCCCAAACACCGCGCCAATGGTCACATGCGTCGTGGACACCGGCATACCCAGCTGCGACGCCACGATCACGGTCAGCGTGGCGGCCATGGCAATGGAGTAGGCCCGCATGTTGTCGAGCTCGGTGATTTCCTTGCCCACGGTGCGAATCAGCTTGGCACCGTACAAGGCCAAGCCGATGGCCAGACCGAGCGCACCCAGCACCATGATCCACAGGGGTGTTGAGGCTTTGGTGGCCACCGCGCCTGATTTCACGGCCTCATAGATGGCGGCGAGTGGTCCAATCGCGTTGGCCACGTCGTTGGCACCATGGGCAAAGCTCAACAAGGCCGCCGAGCACACCAGAGGCCAGGTAAACAAGCGGTTTACGCCGTCTTTGCTGTTGTCTTGGCGCGATGCCATGCGCGCAACAGGCGCTCGGAGCATCGCCCAAGCCAAAATCGCCAACAAACCACCCACCAGCAGCGCTGTCAAGAAACCCACTTTGACCAGCTGTCCCAGGCCTTTGAGCATCATGTAGGTGCCGAAGGCCCACACCATGACGGCGATGAGCCAGGGCACCATGCGGGTGGCTGCCTCGGTCTTTTCAGCCCGGTAGGTGATGCTGCGTTTGATGAGGTAGAGAAAACCCGCCGCAATGGCGCCGCCCATGAGGGGGGAGATCACCCAGCTCGCCACGATGGCGCCGATGGTGCCCCAGTTGACCAGACTCCAGCCGCCCGCCGCAATGCCGGCACCCATCACGGCGCCAATGATGGAGTGCGTGGTGGATACCGGCGCACCCACCGCAGTGGCCAGGTTCAGCCAGAGTGCGCCGGCCAGTAACGCGGAAAACATGACCCAGGCAAACAGATTGGGGTCAGAGATTTGCTTGGCATCGATGATGCCGCCCTTGATGGTGCCCACCACCTCGCCACCCGCCACGATGGCACCCAAGGCTTCAAATACGGCGGCTATCAGGATTGCCCAGCCCATGGTGATGGCGCCTGAGCCTACAGCGGGGCCCAGATTGTTCGCCACATCGTTGGCGCCAATGTTCATGGCCATGTATGCGCCGACCGCCGCCGCCACGATCAACAGCCACACGGCCGAAGACGAGAGCCCCACCGCAGAAGCACCGGTGAGCGAGGCGTACACGCCGACCATGATCAGGAAGAGCACGGCAGCACCAAGTTGGAGCACGTCCTGGTACTTGGAGACGAAACGGGATTTGGATTTTTTTGTCATATGAATTTCGCAAAATTGTCGCGATTTTGACATGCAGCAAGGCGCCCGAACCGCGACGACGGCGCACGCGCCAACACCGCGAAACGCCGGCCGACTGGGCTCTCTTCAGCGCAAAAAGTGCGTCCGGTAGTGCTCCAGCTCGTCGATCGACTCGTGCACATCGGCCAAGGCGGTGTGTTTCTGGTGCTTTTTAAAAGCATCGTAAACGGCCGGACGCCAGCGTTTGGCCAGCTCTTTGAGGGTGCTCACGTCGAGACAGCGGTAGTGAAAATACGCCTCCAGTTTGGGCATGAACTTCACCAGAAAGCGGCGGTCTTGGCTGATGGTGTTGCCACACATGGGCGAGCTGTTCTTGGGCACGTATTTGGCAATAAAGGCCAGCAGTTCTACTTGAGCCTGCTCTTCGGTCACGGTGCTAGCGCGCACCTTGTCAATCAGGCCGCTGCGCCCATGGGTGCCTTTGTTCCAGTTGTCCATGGCGCCCAGCACGGCATCGCTCTGGTGAATCACCAGCACCGGGCCTTCCACCCGCGGCGTCAGTTGCGGGCCCGTGATCACCACCGCGATCTCCAGCAGCCGTTCTTTTTCCGGGTCGAGCCCGCTCATTTCGCAGTCGATCCAGACCAAATTCTGGTCACTTTTGGCCAATGTGGGCGGTGTTGCAGAGGGCGTGGCAGCGGGAATTTCGATGGGGTTGGGCGATGTCATGTCGAGATTTTCGCCGATTCGGCACAGTCGCCCGCCAACGCGAGGGGAAACCGGTGGCCCTTGCGCCTCGGTCGGCACCGTCTTCGATAGACTCGCTGCCATGGACACTGCATCACTGACCTTCACCGCCGTCTTCTGCGCCTTACTGGTGCTTAGCCTGATCACGCGCACCGTGCTGGCCAGCCGCCAGATACGCCACGTGGCCAGACACCGCGGCACGGTGCCTGCGGCGTTCAGCGACACGATTTCACTGCCCGCCCACCAAAAAGCGGCCGACTACACCATCAGCAAATCGCGCTTTGGCCTGTTGGAGCTGGCCATTGACGCCGCGCTGTTGCTCGGCTGGACGCTGCTGGGAGGCCTGGACTGGCTGAACCAGACGCTGCTGGCCATTCTGGGCGGCGGCATGGTGCAACAACTGGCTTTGCTGGCAGCCTTCGCACTCATCGGCGGCCTCATCACCTTGCCGCTGGGCTGGTGGGCCACGTTCCGCATTGAAGAGCGCTTTGGCTTCAACAAAATGACCTTCTCTCTCTGGCTGGGTGACTTGTTCAAAGGCACGCTCGTAGGTGCCCTGGTGGGCCTGCCTATTGCGGCACTGGTGTTGTGGCTCATGGGTGCGGCAGGGGCCACCTGGTGGCTCTGGGCCTGGAGCGTGTGGATGGCCTTCAACCTGCTGGCGCTGGTGCTCTATCCCACGGTGATTGCCCCTTTATTCAACAAATTTGAACCCCTGCAAGACGAAACGCTGAAGACCCGCGTGAACGCACTGATGCAGCGTTGCGGCTTTGCCGCCAAAGGCCTGTTTGTGATGGATGGCAGCAAGCGCAGCGCCCACGCCAACGCCTACTTCACCGGGTTTGGAGCCGCCAAACGCGTGGTGTTTTTTGACACCCTGCTACAACAACTCAACCCGGCGGAAATTGACGCGGTGCTGGCGCACGAGCTGGGCCACTACAAGCGCCGCCACATCATCAAGCGCATTGCGCTCATGTTTGGCTTGAGCCTGCTGGGCTTTGCGCTGCTGGGCTGGCTGTCGGGCCAAGCCTGCTTTTACACCGGGCTGGGCGTCATGCCGGCACTGGACGCGCCCAACAACGCACTGGCGCTGCTGCTGTTCATGATGGCGGTGCCCCTTCTGACCTTTTTCCTCTCGCCCCTGATGGCGCGCATGTCGCGCAGCCACGAATTTGAAGCCGATGCTTACGCCATGGCCCAGACCAATGGAGCCGATCTGGCCAGTGCCCTGCTCAAACTCTTCAAGGACAATGCCAGCACGCTCACACCCGATCCGGTGTATGCACAGTTCTACTACTCGCACCCGCCCGCCAGCGAGCGCCTGGCACGCCTGAAGGCGGCAGGCCCAGCCCCGACCGCCCGCCCCGCCTGAAGGCGCACCGACACCCCCACCATGAACCCGATTCACCACAACCGCCGCGCGCTGTCTGCCACCGAAATCGTGACGCAGCTCACCCAGCTCAACGGCGACGCCGCCCAGGGCTGGAAGCTGATTGACGGCTCGCTGGAGAAGACCTACAACTTTGCCAATTTCCACGAAACCATGGCCTTCGTGAACGCCTTGGCCTGGGTGGCGCACCGAGAAGACCACCACCCCGACCTGGCGCTGGGCTACAGCCGCTGCAACGTGCGCTTCAACACGCACGATGTGGGCGGCATCTCGGCGAGCGACTTCTTCTGCGCAGCTGCGGTTGACGCGCTGCTGAAAGCCTGAATGCACCGCCCTACCCTGAACAGGCCCACCGTTTGAAGCGCAGCCACACCCCGCAGCCCTCTGGGGCAAACGCTGCAGCATCACCCCTCACCGAAGGACTGGTGGTGGCCGCCCACGGGCGGCATTGCCTGGTAGAAAGTACCGACGGCGAACGCCGTATCTGCCACCCACGCGGCAAAAAGAGCCAGGTCGTCGTGGGTGATCAGGTGCTGTGGCAGGCCACGGGCGACGAAGGCAGCATTGAGCGCGTGCAGACACGGCGCAACCTGTTTTACCGGCAGGACGAGATGCGCACCAAGTCGTTTGCGGCCAATCTGGACCAGATCCTGGTGCTGGTGGCAGCCGACCCGGAGTTTTCAGAAAGTCAGCTCGCTCGCGCCCTCATTGCGGCAGAGGCCGAGCACATTGATGTGCTGATTGTGCTCAACAAGAGCGATGTGCAACCGGGCTTTGACCGCGCCTGGGCGCGGCTCGCCCCCTACCGACGCATGGGTTGCGCGGTGCTGCCGCTGCGGCTCCAAGGCGAAACCGCCGCCACCAGCGAAGCCGGTCTGGACGAGCTGCAAGCCCGCCTGGCTGGCAAACGCACGTTGGTGCTCGGGCCCTCGGGTGTGGGCAAAAGCACGCTGGTGAACCGCCTGGTACCCCATGCGCGCGCGCTCACTGGCGAAATCTCCCGCGCGCTCAATTCGGGCAAACACACCACCACGAGCACCACTTGGTATTGGGTGGACGAACAGCGCCAGTCCGCGCTGATCGACTCGCCGGGTTTTCAGGAATTCGGGCTCAACCACATTGAACCCATGCAGCTGGCACACCTGATGCCCGACCTGCGCGCCAACCTGGGTACCTGCCGTTTTTACAACTGCACACACTTGCGCGAACCCGGCTGCGCTGTGGTGTCGCATGTGCAGACCGGTCATGAGCCTGCGACCAGCGATGCGTTGGCTATCAGCCCCTACCGCTACCAAATCTACCGGGAACTGTTTGACGAACTGTCGAACAAGCGGCGCTACTGAGCGCTTCGCCTGCTGACTTTCAGCCCACCAGCCGGGCCAACGTCAGCAGGGCCAGCAACAGCATCCACAGCACCACGCTGCGCCACACCAGGCCCACCACGCTGCCCAGGTGGGCCAGCTGGGGTTCGGGCCGTTGGCTGCTGTCAGCATCGTCGGCGGGTGCGCTGCCCTCAGGCTGCGAAGCCAGCCGCACGTTGAGCGCCCCCGAGGTGGCAGCCAGCACCACACCGTCGCTGCCGGGTGCAAAGCGTTCGGCGTCGCCCCGCCAGCTGGCCACCGCTTCTTCAAAGTTGCCCACAATGGCAAAGCCCAGCGCCGTCACGCGGGCCGGCAGGTGGTCTACCCATTGCCACGCCAGCGCTGCCGCACGGCGCAAGGCTTCGCTGGGTGTGCCATCAGGACGAACACGCCAGTTGCGCGACAGGTACTCGGCCATTCGGTAGAGCACGGCCCCCGCAGGACCCAGGCCCAGCACCCAAAACACGACAAACGCTACCAGCACACCAAACACATGGCGGTGGGCAGACAGCACCGAATGCTCGATCACCTGGCGCAACAGCTCCGTGCGCGGCAGGCTGCTGGCGTCCACTTGCAGCCACAAGGCCAGCTTTTCGCGTGCGGCCATGTCGTCCCCCACATCCAGCGCTTGCCGAATTTCGCTGAAATGGTGGCTGAACTGCCGAAACCCCAGGGTCACATACAGCACCCCGACCATCCAGGCAAACGCCAGCACGGTGCTGAACTGCCAGAGCCCCCAGTAAACCAGCCCCGCCACCAGCGCCGGCACGCCCGCCGCCAGCACCCAGGCCGTCCAGCCGTGGGCCGATTGTCCAGCGTCGAGGTTGCGGCGCACCATGCGGGCCCAGCCACGCAAGCCCGCATGTACCGGGTTGTCGTGCGCCAGCGGACGGGCTTGCTCCAGCAACAGCGCGATCAAGATGGCGAAAAAACTCATGACATCATCATAGCGGCGCAGGTGCCAGGTGCCTGTCCAGCAGCCTCGTCTGCCCACCCCATCTCAGCTGCACGGTGGCCGTTCACGCGCTGAGCATGCGGTAAAAGTTGCGCAACATGCCTGCGGTGGCGCCCCAGATGTAACGCTCCTGGGCGCCGTCCTGATATGGCATGGAATACCACTCGCGCACCACGCCCTCAAATGTCCAGGCATGGCGGCGGTGGTGCTGCGGGTTCATGAGGTAAGCCAGTGGCACCTCGAACACATCGTCCACCTCGTGCGGGTTGGGCTGCAAGGCGAATCCGGGTTGCACCAGTCCCACCACAGGCGTCACGGTGAAGGCGGTGCCCGTGACATACACCGGCAAGGTGCCGAGCACTTCCACGCGTTCGGGTGGCAGGCCAATTTCTTCGTGTGTTTCGCGCAGCGCTGCGGCCGTGGCACTGGTATCGGTGGCATCCATCTTGCCCCCCGGCAACGCAATTTGACCCGAGTGGGTAGACAGGTGAAGCGTTCGCTGCGTCAAGATCAGCATCAGCTGCTCGCGCACCACCAAAGGCAGCAGCACCGCGGCCTGGGCCGGCGCACGGTCGGCAAACTTTTTTTCCTGCACCAGCTCAGGCGTCCACACGGGCGGGCTGGCAAACAGCTGGCGCAAGCCCTGCGGCGTCAGGCGGTCGGCCGAAGGTGAACGCAGACCATCGGCCACAGCACCTTGCACCACGGGCACCTGGCGGGGATCAAAAATGGGCAAGGGTTTGAGCATGGTTCCAAGCATAAGGTCTGCAGCGCGGGTGCAGTGGCCGCCTCGGTGACTGGATGCCCTGCCGCACCAGCCGAAAAAAAGCCCCCAGGCCTGTGAGGCTGGGGGCTTCGTCTGAGCGGCTATATTGGGCTGAACGCTCAGGCAGCAATGCCCGGGTTGCCTTCCATGCCAATGATGGTGGGTGTGTTGATCTTGACGCCTTTGATCACCTTCTTGTCGCGCAGATAGCCCGAAACGAGGTCCCAGATGGGCTCGCCCTGCACGCCCTCTTGGACCGAGGCCCAGCCGGCCACTTTGTATTTTTTGTCGGCGTCAATGGGCTTGCCTTTGAGCGTCATGTTGTTGATGCGCTTGCCCGCTGCTGCACCGGGTGTGCAGCTGTACTGCATGCCACCAATGCGCACCATGTCGCCGCCCTGCTGGTAATAAGGGTCGGGGTTGAACAGGTTGTCGGCCACGTCTTCCAGAATTTCCTTGATCTGCGTCCCGGTGAATTCGTTGATCGTGGTGGCCGGGTAGGTCAACGCCATCTGGTCCATCATGCGCTCGTAAGTGATCACGTCGCCGGGCAGCAACGAGGTGCCCCAGCGCACGCCGGGCGAGAACGACATGTCGGCGCCCTTGACGTCCATCAGTGCATCGCAAATCACCTGGTCCCACGAACCGTTGAAGTTGCCACGGCGGTACAGCAGGTCTTCCGTGACGGCAAGCTTTTCTTCCAGCTTGTCCTTGTAAGGCGCGCGCACTTTGTCAATATGGGCCTGCATGGCTTTGTCTGCCGGGAGCAGGTTCGAGAACACGGGCAGCAGCTTGTAGCGAAAGTCTTGCACCTTGCCGCCGCGCACGTCAAAGTCCAGCACGCCCAGGAACTTGCTGTTGGAGCCGGCGTTGGTCACCAGGGTCTGGCCACCGCTGTTTTTCACGATCACCGGCGCCGGCATGCCGTCGTGGGTGTGGCCACCCAGCACGGCGTCGATGCCGCGCACGCGCGAGGCCATCTTGATATCCACGTCCATGCCGTTGTGCGAGAGCACCACCACCACCTGCGCGCCCTTGCTGCGGGCTTCGTCCACCATCTTCTGCATGTGCTCGTCCTGGATGCCGAACGACCAGTCGGGCACCATGTGACGCGGGTTGGCAATCGGGGTGTACGGGAAAGCCTGGCCAATGACGGCCAGCTTCACACCGTTCATTTCGCGCATGGAATACGGCGCAAATACCTGGTCGCCAAAATCGGACGTCTGGACGTTCTGCGCCAGGAAATCGATGTGGCCTTTGAAGTCTTTCTCAACAATCTCTTGCACCCGCTTGGCACCAAAGGTGAATTCCCAGTGGGGCGTCATCATGTTCACGCCCAGCAGCTTGCAGGCGTCGACCATGTCCTGGCCATTGGTCCACAGCGACGTGGCACTGCCCTGCCAAGTGTCGCCACCGTCGAGCAGCAGCGCGTGTGGGCGGCTGGCCTTGAACTGCTTGACCAGCGTGGCCAGGTGCGCGAAACCACCGACCTTGCCGTAGGTCTTGGCGGCTTGCGAAAAGTTCAGGTACGTAAACGCATGCGCAGACGCCGAATTGGGCTTGAAACCGTAATGCTTGAGCAAGCCCTCGCCCACGATATGTGGCGGGCGGCCCAGCGCCTCGGCCACACCCAGATTCACGTTGGGTTCACGGAAATAGATGGGTTGCAATTGAGCGTGGCAGTCGGTGAAGTGCAGAAAGCTCACGTTGCCGAACTTGGGCACGTCGTACAGGCGCTCACCTGCGCCGGGTGCGGCAGCCAGCACATCTTTGTGGCTGATGGCCAGGCCGGTCGCGCTGGCTACGGCGAGCACCTGCATGAATTCACGACGACTGAAGCTCATAAACATTCCTTAACAATTGATTACTGATATTTGCGCCAAATTTTTTTGCCGAAATGCCCGACCAGCCAAGGCTGGTCGGGGCGCGCGCGCAGGTCAGGCGTCCTGCGCGCTCACATCACTTGTTGACCGGCGAAGCGGGGTCCAGAAGAAGCGCCATCACATGCTGAATCTGCTTCTCGTTCAAGATACCCATATGGCCTGCACGCGGCATTTGCGAACAAGCGTTGTAAGCGCGTGCGTTCCACAGCTTGCCCCAGGTGTATTCGACGATGGCTTTGGAGGCTGCGGCATTCGGGTCGGTCACACCACGCAGCTTGCCGTAGTTGTACAGGCTGGGGCCGAGGTTACCGAAGGAGATCTCCTCCTTGCTGATCATGTGGCAGTTGTAGCAGTTGCCGCCGTTGGCCGCATCTGCCTTGTCACTCCAGGTCAGACCGCGACCACTTTGGGCAATTTTCTCGCCCTCTTTCCAGTCACCCAGAAACTTGCCGTCGCTGGGCCACTTCACGGTCTTGAGGTTGGCTTCTTCGATGGCTTTGGCGATTTTTTCGTCCAGCGGCTTGCCAGCCACATCGGCCGCGCTGCACTCACGGTTGGCATCGTCTTGCTGCAGGCGGTCCACCTTGGCTATGCCCCGGTCCTGGAACGACGCTTTCACCACATCAGCGGTCATCTTGTCGTAGTCGGCGCTCGATGGAGAAGAAGTACAACCCGCCAGCACCAGAGCAGCCAGGGGGAGAAGTGCGAATTTCATGGTGGTTTTCATGTCGGTGTCTCCTGCTCAGCGCTTGATAGCCGGCACGATGGATTCGGCGGTCTTGGCATTGACGCCCATGTAAACGCCGAGAGCGATGGTGGCGTCACTGCCGAATTTAGGCTCCGGAAAACGCTGTTGGCGATAACAGTCGTTGAGGCGCTTTTGCATGGTCCACATCTGAGCATTGGAAACGCGGTAGGCGGGCCAAGCGGCAAAGCCCACGCCGTCACCCGGATTTTTGGTCAAGTTGGGCAGGTCTTGCAGGCGGATGCGACCGTCCTCCGTGCCATGGCAAGAGGCACAGGAGAAGTCGTGTGTACCAGCGCGTTGAAAGAACACCCGTTTGCCAACTTCATACATGGCTTTCTCCTGCGGGTGCGACTGCGGCAGGTTGAAACGCATGCCCTTGGAGGCAGTGGCAACGTACGTGGTAATCGCGACCAGATTGGCCCCGTCTCCACGGCCGATCGTAGGCGCTGCCTTGTACAGGTCGGCCTCATTCAAACCCTGGAGCGTCACCATGCAATGAATGAGGCGCGTCTCCAGATCCATGACTTTACCGGTGTCGGCAAAGTAACGCGGTAATTCTGTGAAAGCACCGGCGATCACGCCGGGGCCTTTGCCCAGATCACATTGCTCCAGCGAAGCATTCTTCGGGCCGCGTTTTTGCTTCCAAAGCTCTTCGCCCTTCATCTCAAACAGCTCGGCGGGGTTGCCGTCGGCCAACATTTCACGGTATTTGGCGATGCCTTCGGCGGCAGTGCCTTGAGCGTGTGCAGCGGTCAGTCCTGCGGACATGACGGCAGACCACAAAAGCAGGCGTTTGGCCACGGATTTCTTCATCTGGAGTCTCCTTCTTTTTGCAGTGAAAAATCAAAAACGGCCAGGCTTTGCAGGCTGGCCGTTTGCACCATGCACCAGTTAGGCGATGGCGACTTCGTCGGTACGGGTCTCACCCTTGTTGTCGACCCACTTCACCACGACTTTGTCGCCCTTGGCCGCACCCTTGAACTTGAAGGACAAGAAGGGGTTTTGCGACACGGCGCCGCTGAACATGGCCTTGAGCACGGTCTTGCCGTTGCTGGTGGCTTCCACATCCTGGATGTAGTGAGCGGGAATGGTGGCGCCAGCCGCGTCTTTGCGGGTACCGGCTTCCATGGGGTGGGACATGAGCACGCGAACGGTGGTTTCGTCGCCAGCGAGGGCGGCACGGATGCGCATCGGATCAGCCATGATGGACTCCTAAATTTTCAATGAATGGGTTGTACGTTGAGCCAGTTGACGGGGGCGATCAGCCGCCGCAACCACCCAGGGTCACTTTGGTCTCTTTGGTGGCCGAGAACAGCTTGCCGTCGGCCTTGACCACAGCAATCACGTTGGTGCTCTGGCCCATCTTCAGACGGGTTTGCACGTCGGCCACGGTACCGGCGGGAATCATGAAACCAGCGGACAGGGGCGTTGGGTTCTTCTCGACGATCAGGTACATCTCGGTGGTGTTGGGCAGCTTGCTGGTGGCGCCCACGGGCACCACGGCGCCGTTTTCAGCGATGTCGGGGGACACCACGGTAACCTGGTCGCTGGTGGCGGCGGTGCCACCGATGGCTTTGAGTGCGTCTTCCAGCGTCTTGACTTGGAAGCTGGCGCGATCCACAGCGGCCTGGGCCTGGCTCTGGGTGATGATGCCCAGCGACACCAGCGTGGCGAACGCCCCGGTGGTCTTGAGGGCGACACGGCGTGAGTTGTTCATGTTGAGCTCCTGGTAAAAGAAAAAAAGGTCGAAAAATTACTTGTCCGGGGCACCGGCAAGAATCCAGGCGGCGAGCAATTTCAACTCGTCGTCTTTCAGATTCGGCTGTGCTGGCATGGGGATGGGGCCATACATGCCGGAACCGCCCGACTTGATGCGCGCGGCCACTTTGGCTTCGGCGTCGGCCTGGCCCTTGTGCTTGGCAGCCACGTCTTTGTAAGACGGACCGACCAGCTTCTTGTCGACTGCGTGGCAGGCCAGACAAGCGTTTTTCGATGCCAGCGCCTTGGCTGCAGCAGCGTCCATGGCGTAAGCGCCAGAGGCAACCAGCAGCGTGGCAGTAGCGAGAGCCAGTTGTTTCATCATCAATTTCATAGCTTAAAGTCTCCTTGAGTTGAAGAGGGTTGGGGTTAACGATTACATGCTGATATTTAGAAGCACCAGCAGATCACGGGTTCCAGATCGGCTGGGCTTGTCCCCAAATTATTTCGCGCCAGCCGCAATCCACTGAGCGATGGCCTTGGCTTCGGCATCTTTCAACTGGGGTTGAGCCGGCATCGGGACAGCACCATACACGCCCGAGCCACCGTTTTTGATCTTGTCGATCAAATAAGCCTCAACGTCGGCACGGCCTTTGTGCTTGGCGGCAATTTCATTGAAGCCTGGGCCGACCACTTTGTTCTTCATGCCGTGGCAAGCCGTGCAGCTGTTGGCGTTGAGCAAGGCCTTGGGGTCGTTGCCGCCAGCGCCCGATGCGGCAGCCACCACCACCGGCGCAGGCAGGGCGGAAGAGCCGACTGGGCCTTTGGGTGCGGGCTTGGTTGTGTCCGCACCGCGCACGGGGCCAATGATGCGGTTTTGCTCTGCTATGTTGCCGTGCGCGTCGCGGGCAAAGTCGGGCAGGAACGAGCGGATCGCGACTTCCACCGGGCAGTCTTTCATGCAAGCCACGTTTTTCACATCGCCCTTGCCACTGACTTTCCAAAGGGGTTCATAGAACACCATGCCGTTGCGGTTGGGCATGCGTTTTTGCACTTCAGCGATGTTCTTGTCGGTCAGGGTGAAGTCGGCGGGCACGATTTCAGCCAGGCTCAAGATGTAAGCGGTCACGCCATACACCTCGTCGGTAGTCAGCGTTTTGGGCGCGTTCCAGGGCATGGCGCGGTTGATGTAGTCCCAGATGGTGGACAGTGTGGCCACCTTCATGAGCGTGGTTTTTTGGGGAAAGCTGCCGCCCTCCTCCAGGTTTTTCACGCGGCCGCGCTCAATGTCTGCCTTGGTGGTCCCGCCCACGATGGGGGTGAACACCTCGTTGGACTCGCCAAAGCTACCATGGCAAGAGGCGCATTTGGCCTCCCACACTTCTTCACCTTTGGCAACACTGCCTGCACCTGCGGGCAGCCCCTTGAAGTCGGGACGCACATCGATGTCCCAGGCCTTCACTTCGGCGGGCGTAGCGTCGCGGCCAATGTGGTGCCAAGGCTGGGTCTGGGCCACTGCGGCGCTGGAGCCCAACAGGGCCAGCGCCAGGGTCACGACGGCTGCGGGGGTGGAGATTTTGAATGGGAATTTCATCAGAACACCTGCACGTTAGAGACTTCGCCGTTCTCAGACACTTTCCAGGACTGAATGGCGTTTTGGTGGTACACGGACTTGGTGCCACGCACGGCACGCAGCTGGTTGATCTTGGGCTGCACATAGCCGGTGCTGTCGATGGCACGGCTCTGCAAGATGGCGGGCTTGCCGTCCCACACCCAGTCGATGTTGAAACGGGTCAGCGCCTTGGGCAATGTCGGACCCTCAATGCGGGCGGTGCGCCAGTTGCGCCCACCGTCCACGCTCACGT
This sequence comes from Hydrogenophaga sp., assembly GCF_965657535.1. Lineage (GTDB taxonomy): Bacteria > Pseudomonadota > Gammaproteobacteria > Burkholderiales > Burkholderiaceae_C > Hydrogenophaga. The sequence goes on from NZ_CBFHOP010000008.1 coordinate 176,725, forward strand.
CCACGCGCTTGATGGCGCCGCGACCCGACCAAGCCAGGCCCGTGATGTTGTAGAAACCTTTGTCCAGCAGCGTCTGGCTGCCCGACGGCGTGGTGATGACCGACTTGCATTCCTGAATGCCGGTGTACTGGCGGTGCGTGCCATCGGGCATGTGGTCGATGTAGTGCACGGCTTCGTCTTTGGTGGCGTATTTTTGGTCACCCACCTCAATGCGGCGCAGGTACTTGACCCAGCTCACACCCTGGACACCCGGCACCACCAGACGCAGCGGATAGCCGTTTTCTGGGCGCAGCATTTCACCGTTCATGGCCCAGGCCACGATGCAGTCGTCCATCGCCTGATCAATGGCGATCGTGCGCGTCATGGACGAGCCATCGGCGCCTTCGGCCAGCACATATTTGCCGTTCTTTTTGTCGTAACCACACATCTCCAGCAGCGTGGACAGCAGCACACCGGTGAATTCCGAGCAGCTGACCATGCCGTGGGTGTACTGCACCGAAGGCAGCGCCACGTTGCCCCACTCGGGTGCCGAGTTGGCGCCGCATTCAATGAAGTGGATACGCGACACGCTGGGCAGGCGCATCAGATCGTCCATGGTGAACACGCGCTCGCGCTTCACCAGGCCGTTGACCATCAAGCGGTGCTTGGACGGGTCGATGTCCCACCAACCCTGGTGGTGGCGCTCAAAGTGCAACCCGCTCGGGGTGATGATGCCGAACAGGCCTTGCAGCGGCGTGAAGCTGACCGAAGCCTGCGACACACGGGTCAGGCCTGGGCTTTCGCGGCGCTGCAGGTTGGCTTCCCACTTGCTGGGCTTGCCGTAGCCGTCCATGGCCACTGGCTGGCCCAGGCCCACGGTGTGCTCGGGCAGCTTCAAAATGGCGTCTTCACCCTCAGCCGCCATGGCGCGGGTGGCGGCTGCGCCGGTGGTCGCCACACCGGCGCCCATGGCCAAGGCCTTGCCCATGAAGCTGCGACGCGCCTTGCGTGCCTCTTCCATTTTTTCGGCACTCAGGTGATTTTCGGGCGCGGGGAGGACGCGCCCAATGACTTCGCTCAGGTCTTTAGACACTTGCTTTTTCCTTCTGGTTGAGGGGGTTTGTGTGAGAAGCCCTCGCCGACTGGCTTGGGCGGGGTGTCATGTCATCAACGAAATGGGTGAAGCTCTCGCGGGCGCTGGCGGCACTTTCGATGCGCCCAGCCACCTGCGCCGATACCGAGCGGCACAGCTCGACGTACACAGGATCGGCCACTTTGTAAAAAATCTGGTTGCCATCGCGGCGGCGCGACAACATGCCCGCCTGGTACATCAGACCCAGGTGGCGCGAGGCGTTGGCCTGCGCCAGACCGGTGGCCTTGAGGATGTCGTTCACACAACGCTCCTCCTGGCACAGCGCATGCAAAATGCGCAAGCGCGTCGGCTCGCCCAGCACGCTGAAGTAACGCGCCACGGACTCAAACACCTCATGCAGTTCATCCACCAATGGTTCTCCGTTCAGGCTTGATATCGATCGATCAAACTATATGATTGAATGCTGATATAACGATTAGTGTAAACCCGGATTCCCGCAGGAATCTGACAAACGGCGGCCACCAGCCCACCGCCTCGGCCCTCATGGCCCGCACAAGCAGCACGCCCAGGCCTGTAAAACCTCCGGCGAAACCTTCATCTTTTTTAGCTGACCGCACACTGACGCTTTGACCCCAGCACACCCCAAATTCGCTAGGGTTTTCACCGGCTGAAACTGCGGGGCGCCGATGCTAGCATCAAACATCTAAATATGCGGAATTACTGATGCTTATAGCGGCGGCAGGGGTCTGCTACAGTTTTAAGCCGTGTTCAATTCAAACCAACCTCTGGAGATGGCAATGGTCAAATCAATGAAGTGGCTGGCTGCGGGTGCCTTGTGCCTCGCTGCTGTGGGGGCTCATGCCCAGGTCAATCAGGTGCGCGTCTGGGCAGCGGCATGCGCCAACTGCCACGGCACCGAGGGTCGGGCACTTCAGGGCATGGAATCGCTGGCTGGCAAGGACAAAGACGAACTCCTGCAGAAGATGCTGGACTTCAAGACCGGCCGCAAGCCCGCGACCATCATGCACCAGCTCTCCAAGGGCTACTCCGACGAACAGCTTGGCCAGATCGCAGCCTACTTTGCTGCCCAGAAGAAATAAGGAGCTCCACCATGAAACGTCGTCAATTTGTACAAACGCTGGGCGCTGGCTCGGCTGTGGCTGGTCTGGGTTTGCTGGGTGGTTGTGCCGGCATAGGTGGCAGCAGCGCCAAAGTGGTGGTGGTGGGTGGCGGCTATGGCGGTGCCACCGCAGCCAAATACGTGCGCATGTTTTCCGACTACGGCATCCAGGTCACGCTGATTGAGCCCAACGAAGCCTTCATTTCGTGCCCCATCTCCAACCTGGTGATCCAAGGCAGCAAGACCATTGCCGAGATCACCACGCCCTACGACAACCTGACCAAGCGCCACGGCGTGAAGGTGGTGCGCGACATGGTCGCCAGCATCGACGCTGAAAAGCGCATGGTCAAACTGGCCAGCGGCGGCGAACTGCCCTACGACCGGCTCATTCTGTCGCCCGGCATCGACTTCATGTGGGACAGCCTGCCCGGCATGGCCAAAGACGGCGCCAAGGACAAGGTGCTGCACGCCTGGAAAGCCGGCGCACAAACCGTGGCCCTGCGCAAACAGCTCGAAGCCATGCCCGACGGCGGCGTCTATGCGCTCTCCATCCCGCTGGCGCCTTACCGCTGCCCGCCCGGCCCCTACGAGCGCGCCAGCCTGGTGGCCAACTACTTCAAGAAGGCCAAGCCCAAGAGCAAGGTCGTGATCTTCGACGCCAACGACGACATCCAGTCAAAGAAAGGTCTGTTCATGAAGGCCTGGAAAGACCACTACGACGGCATGATCGAGTACCGCCCCAAGCACCGGGTAACCGATGTGGACGCCGCCACCAACACCTTGAAGTTCGAGTTCAACGACGACTTCAAAGCCGCCGTGGCCAACGTGGTGCCCAACATGCGCGCCGGTGACATTGCGGTGAAAACCGGTCTGGCCACAGCCAACAACCGCTGGTGCGAAGTGGACTTTCTGACGTTTGAGTCCAAGGCCCACAAGAACATCCACGTCCTTGGCGACTCGATCCAGATCGCGCCGGGCATGCCAAAGTCGGGCCACATGGCCAACCAGCACGGCAAGACCTGCGCTGCGGCAGTGGTCTCGTTGCTGGCCGGCAAGGAAGCACCGAGCATGCCGATCTATGCCAACACCTGCTACAGCTTCGTGACCGACGAAGACGTGGTCCACGTGGCCAGCGTGCACCGCTACGACGCGGAAAAGAAAACCATGCTGACCGTGCCGGGTTCGGGTGGCGTGTCGAGCGCGGCCAGCGAGCTGGAAGGCCGCTATGCCCACGCCTGGGCGCGCAACATCTGGGCCGACACACTGGCCTGATGAACTGCAAAAGCGCCCCGTTGTCACCGCGGGGCGCTTTTTTTCGCTTTCAAATATCAGTCTGAGGTTATGCAATGAAAGCCTGTCGTCCCCTCATCCTCTCTGGCCTCGCCGCTGTCACAGCGCTGCTGGCACACACCGGCGCTTGGGCGCAAGCCGACGAAGCCCGCGCCAAGCGCATTGCCGGTGGCTCCTGCTTCCTGTGCCACGGGGCACAGGGCGAGTCCACCAGCGAAGCCTTTCCGCGCCTGGCGGGTCAGCACGCGCAGTACGTGGCCAAGCAGCTTGAAGCGTTCAAGAGCGGCCAGCGCAAAAGTTCGGCCATGAACGAGATGGTGGCCAAACTCACGCCAGACGAAATGCTGGCGCTGGGCAAATATTACGAAAAAATGAGCCTGCCGCGAGAAGAGGCCAAAGACCCCCAGCTGGCTGCCATGGGTCGCTACGTTTACCACAACGGTAACAAGTTCAGCGGTGTGCCGGCCTGCGTCAGCTGCCACGGCACCAACGCAGAAGGTGCAGCCAACCTGCCCCGCCTGGCCACCCAGTTCTCGGGCTACATCCACACGCAGCTCAAGTCGTTCAACAAACGCGACCGCACCAACGACAACGTGGTGATGCATGTGGTGGCAGAAAAGATGACCGAGCTGGAAATGGCGGCTGTGGCGGAATACGTTAGCAGCAAGTAACCCCCCTCGCCGCGCTTGCAGCGCGGCACTTTCCAGCGGCCCGGAAAAGCCGGGGCGAAGTGAGCCTTTTCTCCATCCGTTGCAGCCAATGCGCTTGCGCCGCCCAGGCTCCTAGGGCTGGTGTCGACTCAAGCTGAAGACGTCGATCTCCCCGCACCACACAGACCCGACCGCCTTCGCGGTGGACGCCCTCTTTTCAAAACATTTTTGGACAGCTTGCAGGCCGTGCACCCAAACAGGCCTTGGCAACTTGCGACAACGCCTCGCCGCCTAAAGGAATGACCTTGGGCCCCACGGAGAGCTGGCGTGGCAGAGGGCGTCGAAGCGAAAAAGGTGGGGAATGGGCCCACTTGGGCCCTACTTTTGAGGCCTGTGGCCGCTGCCGCCAGCGGAAAACAAGGGCGAAACCTGATTTTTCTCCATCTGTTGCAGGCGAGGCAATTCTGCCGCACAGGCCGCTGCCACTGAATCCTTTAAATGGCATCTATTTGCAGTGCAAATTGAATAAATACCACCAAATGATTCAAGGAATCATCTGCATGTGTCGAAGTAAAACGCATCCTTGGACCACTGCCGTTTTGCCCGACGCATGCACAGGGGGATTTGGCTATTTCGCCATCAAAAATTTTGCACCTGGGAAGATCATGAAAATTTCTTTGCGCTTCAGTTTGTTGCTACTGGCTGCGGCAGGTATCGCAGCGTTGTGCGTGTTGGCGGCCTCTGCCTTCGTGGGGAGCTACCGCGCGGCCGACGCGGTGACCCGGGGCTTTGATGCGAAGGACGTTGTGGCCGATATTCTTCCGCCGCCCATGTACCTGATTGAGTTGCGCCTGGTGCTCGGGATGGCGGTGGACGGCACGCTGCCCGTTGCCGAGGCACAGAAAGTGTCCCAGCGGTTGGCCAGTGAATACAACGGGCGCGTCAATTACTGGACAGAACACCCCCCCTACGGATTGGAATCGCAACTGTTGGGCGCTCAACATGAGGCAGGCAAGAGGCTGATTGCGGCTTCTGACGCTGTTTTTAATGCCGTTGCCCGAAGCGACAAGGAGGCCAGTATTGCAGCGCTCAATGCGGCGCACCAGATTTACCTAGAACACCGCGCAGGTGTGGACGCCACCGTTTCCGTGGCCAGTGCATTTGCCACCGATGCCATCGATTCATACCACCACACCACGGAACAAATGCTTTGGCTGATCGGCTCGATTTTTGGCGCAGCCGTATTGGGTTTGGTGGCGATGGGTTCATGGGTGCTGCGATCGGTATTGCGAACCACGGGTGGCGAGCCTGCTGAGGTGGCTCGCATTGCCAACGCGGTAGCCGAAGGAGACTTGACGATACAAGTGAACGTTGCGCACGGAGACACAACCAGCGTGATGGCCGCCATGAACCGCATGTGCACGCAGTTGCGCGACCTGGTGTCCCAGGTGAGTGCCAGCAGCGACAGCATTGCAACAGGCTCACATCAGATTTCCAGCGGGGGCCACGATTTGAGTGTTCGAACCGAACAACAAGCCACCAGCCTGCAACAAGCGGCTTCTGCGATGGGCCAGTTTTCAGACACCTTGCTGACCAGTGCTCAAAACGCGCGCGCCGCCACGCAGGTGGCCGCATCGGCCAGCGCGGTGGCGCTGCGAGGTGCAGAAGTGGTGGGGCAGGTGGTGTCGACGATGAAAGAGATATCGCTGAGCTCAAAGCGCATTGGTGAAATCACGTCGGTGATCGACGGGATTGCATTTCAGACCAATATCTTGGCGCTGAATGCCGCTGTTGAAGCCGCACGCGCTGGCGAACAGGGGCGCGGCTTCGCTGTGGTGGCAGCAGAGGTGCGCAACCTGGCACAACGCTCGGCTGGCGCTGCCAAGGAAATCAACACCCTCATCACCCAAAGCGTGACAGGCGTCATGGCCGGCACCCAGTTGGTTTCCGACGCTGGGGCCACGATGAAAGACATCGTGGACCAGGTTCAGCGGGTCACCGACCTCATTGGTGAAATCTCCAACACCACGGGCAAACAGACGCTGGGCATCGGCGTTGTGAGCGCGGCGGTCAGTGAGCTCGATTCGGCCACGCACCAGAACTCCGCTTTGGTAGAAGAGTCTGCGGCAGCGGCCGACAGTCTTAAGGAGCAGGCAGACGAATTGGTTCGCATGGTCAGCTTCTTCCGACTTGCGCGCAGATGATGCCGCTGCGACACAGGCGAGCGCTGGCGAGCGCGTCCTCCCCGCACCCCCGGGCAGCCGCTCAAGCCACCCTGGCCACCAGCTCGCCCTTGTCGTAGCGCTTTTGCATGGTCTCCAGGCTGTACACCTGGGTGATCTTGCTGGCCATACCGGCGGCGCCAAAGGCCTCGTAGCGCGCGGCGCAAATGGCCTGCATGGCCTTGGTGGCTTCTTTGTAAAACTTGCGCGGGTCAAAGTTTTTGCGGTCTTCGGCCAGGTGCTTGCGGATGGCGCCGGTGCTGACCATGCGCAGGTCGGTGTCGATGTTGACCTTGCGCACGCCGTTTTTGATGCCTTCGACGATCTCTTCCACCGGCACGCCATAGGTCACGCCCATGTCGCCGCCGTACTGGTTGATGATGGCGAGCCAGTCTTCCGGCACGCTGCTGCTGCCGTGCATCACCAGGTGCACATTGGGGATGCGCTGGTGAATCTCTTTCACACGGTCGATGCGCAGCACCTTGCCGCTGGGCTTGCTGCTGAACTTGTAGGCGCCGTGGCTGGTGCCGATGGCGATGGCCAGGGCGTCCACCTGGGTCTTGGTCACGAAATCGGCGGCTTCATCGGGGTCGGTAAGCAGCGCGGAATGATTGAGTACGCCTTCAGCGCCGTGGCCGTCTTCTTCGCCGGCCTTTCCAGTTTCCAGCGAACCCAGGCAACCAAGTTCACCTTCGACCGACACACCGCAGGCGTGGGCCAGGTCCACCACCTGTTTGGTGGTGTTGACGTTGTACTCGTAGCTCGACGGCGTCTTGCCGTCGGCCAGCAGGCTGCCATCCATCATCACCGAGCTGAAGCCCGACTGGATGGAGCGAGCGCAGATGGCGGGCGCAGCGCCGTGGTCCTGGTGCATGCACACGGGAATGTGCGGGTACATCTCGATCGCGGCCGAAATCAGGTGGCGCAGAAACGGCTCGCCCGCGTAGGAGCGCGCACCGGCCGAACCTTGCAGGATGACCGGGCTGTTCACCGCATCAGCCGCCTGCATGATGGCCTGCACCTGCTCCATGTTGTTGACGTTGAAGGCCGGCAGGCCGTACTGGTGCTCGGCGGCGTGGTCGAGCAGCTGACGAAGGGAAATGAGTGCCATGGTGGGCTCCTACAAATGGTCAATGAAAGGGATCAGGAGGCGCGCTTGGCCAGGATCTCGAACGCCGGCAGCGTCTTGCCCTCCAGCACTTCGAGGAAAGCGCCACCACCGGTGGAGATGTAGCCCAAGTCTTTCTCGATGCCGTACTTGGCGATCGCCGCCAGCGTGTCGCCACCGCCAGCGATGCTGAAGGCGCTGCTCTCAGCAATGGCTTGTGCGATGACTTTGGTGCCGTTCTCGAACGCCGCGAACTCGAACACGCCCACCGGGCCGTTCCACACAATGGTGCCGGCTTTCTTCAGCTGCTCGGCCAGCAGCGCTGCGGTCTGTGGGCCAATGTCCAGAATCAGGTCGTCGTCGGCCACGTCGGTGGCGGCTTTCACCGTCGCCACGGCGTCGGGGCTGAAGGTCTTGGCGGTCACCACGTCGGTAGGAATCGGTACCGCCGCGCCACGCGCTTGCATGGCGTCGATCACGGCTTTGGCTTCACCCACCAGGTCGGGCTCGGCCAGGCTTTTGCCGATCTTCAAGCCGGCGGCGAGCATGAAGGTGTTGGCGATGCCGCCGCCGACGATGAGGCCGTCCACATTCTTGGCCAGCGCTTGCAGAATAGTGAGCTTGGTGCTGACCTTGCTGCCGGCGACGATGGCGATGAGCGGGCGTTTGGGAGCGGCCAGGGCTTTGCCGATGGCGTCCATTTCAGCCGCGAGCAGCGGGCCAGCGCAAGCGATGGGGGCGGTTTCGGCAATGCCGTAGGTGGTGCCTTCGGCGCGGTGCGCGGTGCCAAAGGCGTCGTGCACGAAGATGTCGCACAGGCTGCCGAGCTTTTTGGCCAGCTCGGGGCTGTTCTTCTTCTCGCCTTTGTTCAGGCGGCAGTTTTCCAGCATCACCACTTCACCGGGGGCCACCGAAAAATCACCGTCCACCCAGTTGGCCACCACACGCACGGAGCGGCCCATGAGCTCGCCCAGGCGCCCGGCCACTGGAGTCAGGGAGTCTTCGGGTTTGAACGCACCCTCGGTGGGGCGGCCCAGGTGGCTGGTGACCATGACGGCGGCTCCCGCGTCCAGCGCCATCTGAATGGCGGGGATGCTGGCGCGGATGCGCGTGTCTTCGGTGATGCGGCCTGCGTCGTCTTGCGGCACGTTGAGGTCGGCGCGGATGAACACGCGTTTGTCGCGCGCAAAACCACTGGCACACACGTCGCGGAATCTCAAAAATTTCATGTCCTGCTCCTCAGGCGCCAACCACGCGCACCATCTCCAGGCACTTGTTCGAATAGCCCCACTCGTTGTCGTACCAGGCCACCACCTTCACAAAGGTGCTGTCCAGCGCAATGCCGGCGTCGGCGTCGAACACGCTGGTGCAGGTCTCGCCACGGAAGTCGGTGGCCACCACTTTGTCGGTGGTGTAGGCCAGCACACCCTTCAGGGCGCCTTCGCTCTGGGCCTTCATCTCGGCGCAAATTTCGGCGTAGGTCGCTTCGCTGTTCAGCTCCACGGTCAGATCGATCACGGACACGTCGGACGTGGGCACGCGAAAGCTCATGCCGGTGAGCTTTTTGTTCAGCTCGGGAATGACCACGCCCACGGCCTTGGCAGCGCCCGTGCTGCTGGGGATGATGTTTTCCAGAATGCCGCGGCCGCCGCGCCAGTCTTTGTTGCTCGGGCCGTCCACGGTTTTCTGCGTGGCGGTGGCGGCGTGCACCGTGGTCATCAGGCCGCGCTTGATGCCCCACTTGTCGTTCAGGACCTTGGCCACGGGGGCCAGGCAGTTGGTGGTGCACGAAGCGTTGGAGATGATGGCCTGGCCGGCGTAGGTCTTGTCGTTCACACCGTAAACGAACATGGGGGTGTCGTCTTTGGACGGCGCGGACAGGATGACCTTCTTGGCGCCGGCGTCCAGGTGCTTCTGGGCGGTGACCTTGTCCAGGAACAGGCCGGTGGACTCGATGACGATGTCGGCACCGACTTCGTTCCACTTCAGGTTGGCGGGGTCGCGCTCTTGCGTGAGGCGAATGGTTTTGCCATTTACGACGATGTTGCCGCCTTCGACCTTGACGGTGCCCTTGAAGCGGCCGTGCACGCTGTCGTATTGCAGCATGTAGGCGAGGTAGTCGGGCTCCAGCAGGTCGTTGATGGCAACGACTTCGATGTCCGCGAAGTTCTGAATGGCGCTGCGCAGCACGTTGCGCCCGATGCGGCCGAAACCGTTGATGCCGATCTTGATGGTCATGAAAAAGTGCTCCGGGAAAAGAGAAAAATGGGCGTTCAGGCTGGCGTAGGCAGCAAGGTGGTCAACGCCGAAAAATCGGGAATCACGCGATCGGGGTTGCACGATTCAATGGGTTCGCCCATGTTGTAGCCGTAGGGCAGCGCCCACACCGTTATGCCGCCGTTGCGCGCTGTGGCCACGTCGATGCTGGAGTCCCCCACAAACAGGGCGCGCTCACGCGCCACACCAAAACGCTGCAGGCAATCGTCAATCCCGGCTGGGTTGGGCTTCTTCACCGGCAAGGTATCGCCGCTGATCACGTGGTCAAACAGCGGCGCCAGTTCGTGCGCATCGAGCACCACCTGGGTGTAGCGCCCTTCCTTGTTGGTCATCACCACCAGCTTCACGCCCTGGGCACGCAGGGCCTGCAGGGTTTCTCGCACGCACGGGTAAAGGTGGCTGCGCGTGCCGCAACGTTGTTCGTAGTGGGTGCCAAAGGCCGCCTCAATCTGCTTGAAGTTGTCGGCCGCCTGCACGGCTTCCAGCGTCGTCTTGCCGACTTCTGCCAGCGCCTGGATCAGCAAGGTGCGCGTGCCATGGCCGATCCAGTCGTTCACCTGCTGCTGGGTCACTGGGGGCAGTTCAAACCGGGTCAAGGTGTCGTTGACCGCGTCGGCGATCTCGGGCGCCGTCTCGATCAGCGTGCCGTCGAGATCGAACAGGATCAAGTCGTAGGGGTAGGCGGTCATTCAGTGGGCCCCTGTGATGATGTGCTCGGGCAGAACCTCTTCGCGCCGGTGCTCGGCCCGGTGCACCAGGGTGCGCACGGCGTCACACACGCGGGCAGCGGTGATGCCGAAGTGCTGGTACAGGTCTTTGGCCGGGGCCGATTCGCCGAAGGTGGCGATGCCCACCACCACGCCGGTGCGGCCTACGTACTTGCGCCAGAAATCGGGGTGTGCGGCTTCCACCGCCACCGTGGGCAGTGAAAGCGGCAGCACCTTGTCTTGATACGCCTCGGGCTGGCGGTCGAACACGTTGCTGCTGGGCATGGACACCACGCGCGTGCTGATGCCCTCCGCTGCCAGCGCGGCGTGGGCTTCCATGGCCAGCGAGGTCTCGGAACCGGTGGCCAAGATCACGGCCTTGGGGTTCGCACCTTCGGCCAGCACATAGCCGCCTTTGCGGATCTTCCCGACCATGCTGGCGTCGCTGAGGCGCGGCAGGTTCTGGCGCGAAAGGCACAGCGCGCTCGGTCCGTCGCACCGCTCGATGGCGCTGGCCCAGGCCACGGCGGTTTCCAGGCCATCGGCCGGGCGCCACACGTCCAGCCCGGGAATGATGCGCAGGCTGGGTACGTGCTCCACGCTCTGGTGCGTGGGGCCGTCTTCGCCCAGACCAATGCTGTCGTGCGTGAACACATGGATCACGCGCAGCTTCATCAGCGCGGCCATGCGGATGGCGTTGCGGCTGTAGTCGGAGAACGTGAGGAAGGTGCCGCCGTAGGGGATGTAGCCACCGTGCAGGGCGATGCCGTTCATGATGGCGGCCATGCCGAATTCGCGCACGCCGTAGCTCAGGTGGTTGCCCCAGGCGTCGCGCCCCGCCTTCACGCAACCTTTGAAGTTGGTGAGGTTGGAGCCGGTCAGGTCGGCGCTGCCGCCAAAGAACTCGGGCACCAGCGGCGCCAACAGGTCCAGCGCGTTCTGGCTCGACTTGCGGGTGGCGAAGGCATCGGCCTTGGCGGCGATGGCTTCCAGCACCTCGGGCAGGTTCTTGGCGAAGTCGGGCAGCAGATCGCCAGCCATGCGGCGCTCAAACTCGGCCGCTTCCAGCGGGTACTGCACGCGGTAGGCGTCAAAGCGCTGCTGCCAGGCTTGCTCGGCCGCGGCGCCGCGGTCCACCGCATTCCAGGTCAGGGCCAGCTCAGCAGGAATTTCAAACGGCGGCGCCGTCCAGCTCAGCGCGTCGCGCGTGGCCTGCACCTCGGCCGCGCCCAGCGCGGCACCGTGCACGTCGTGCGTGCCGGCCTTGTTGGGTGAACCCATGCCAATCACGGTCTTGCAACAAATCAGCGTCGGCTTGCCGTGGGGCAAGGCGCCCTGCTGCTTGGCTTCGATCAGCGCGGCTTCGATGGCGGCCGGGTTGTGCCCGTCCACGTTGGGAATCACGTGCCAGCCGTAGGCGTCAAAGCGCTTGGGGGTGTCGTCGGTGAACCAGCCTTCAACGTGGCCGTCGATGGAAATGCCGTTGTCGTCGTAAAACGCCACCAGCTTCGAGAGGCGCAGCGTGCCGGCCAGCGCGCAGGCCTCGTGGCTGATGCCTTCCATCATGCAGCCGTCACCCAAAAACGCGAAGGTGTGGTGGTCCACGATGTGGTGCGTGCCATCTTCGTCTTCGCGGTTGAACTCTGCGGCCAGCAGCTTCTCGGCCAGCGCCATGCCCACCGCGTTGCTGATGCCCTGGCCCAGCGGGCCGGTGGTGGTTTCCACACCGGGGGTGATGCCCACCTCGGGGTGGCCTGCGGTCTTGCTGTGCAGTTGGCGAAAGGCCTTCAACTCGCTCATCGGCAGGTCGTAACCCGTCAGGTGCAGCAGCGCATAAATCAGCATCGAGCCATGGCCGTTGGACAGCACGAAGCGGTCGCGGTCGGGCCAGTGCGGGTTGGCCGGGTTGTGCTTCAGGTGCCGGTTCCACAGCACCTCGGCAATGTCGGCCATGCCCATGGGCGCGCCGGGGTGGCCAGACTTGGCTTTTTCCACAGCATCGACAGCGAGCATGCGTATGGCATTCGCCATCTGACGGGCTAGTTCGGGCGAAGGGTTCTGCATACAGAGTCCTTGAAAGAGAAAGCAAAAGCGAGCGAAGGGCAGTTCATCCAGAACGCCGCGGAACCGGCTTCGCCGGGCCGCAGGCGTTGCCCCCCAGCGGGGGGTGACGGCGTCAGCCGGCGCGGGGGGCGTTCTTTTTTCTCTCCACCATGCGCCAGATGAAGGGCGTGAAGATCAGCTGCATCGCCAGCTCCATCTTCCCGCCCGGCACCACGATGGTGTTGGCGCGGCTCATCATGGAACCGTTGATCATGCTCAGCAGGTACTGGAAATCGATGCCTTTGGGCTTGGCGAATCGGATCACCACCATGCTCTCGTCGGCGGTGGGCACGTCGCGCGCCACAAACGGGTTGCTGGTGTCCACAATGGGCACGCGCTGAAAGTTCACATGCGTGTGCTGAAACTGCGGGGTGATGTAGTTCACATAGTCGGGCATGCGGCGCAAGATGGTGTCGGTCACCGCGTCGGCGCTGTAGCCGCGCATGTTCTTGTCGCGGTAGAGCTTCTGGATCCACTCCAGGTTGATCACCGGCACCACGCCGACCAGCAGATCCGGGTACTGCGCCACGTTGTGCTCGGGCGTGACCACGGCACCGTGCAGGCCTTCGTAAAACAGCATGTCGGTGTCGGCCGGCAGGTCTTCCCAAGGGGTGAAGGTGCCCGGGTCCTGCTGGTAGGGCGCAGCTTCTTCGGCGTTGTGCAGGTACTTGCGGCTCTTGCCCTGGCCGGTGGCGCTGTAGGTGCGAAACAGGTTTTCAATCTCGCCAAACAGGTTGGCATTGGCGCCGAAATGGCTGAAATTGTGGTTGCCCGCGGCCTCGGCTTCGGCCGCCTTTAGCTTCATTTCCTTGCGGTCGTAGCGGTGAAAGCTGTCGCCTTCAATGATGCCGGCGGTCACGTTTTCGCGGCGAAAGATGTTCTGGAAAGTGCGGGTCACCGTCGAGGTACCCGCGCCGGACGAGCCGGTGATAGCAATGATGGGGTGGCGTTCAGACATGAAAACTCCTATCCCCCCGCGCCGCCTGCGGCGTCACCCCCCAAGGGGGCAACACCAGCCGTCCGGCAAAGCCGGCCCGGCGGTGTTCTGGCTCAGGCACTTCGGGCGCTACGGGGGTCTGTGGTGGTGGATGAAGGGACGAAAAGGGGTGGTCGAGGAGTGGGCTTGCGTGCTTAATCCCTAAACAGACTTCGCTCCGCGAACAGCGGCGTGTGGTCCTTCATGGCCACCGGCTCACGGTGGTAGCGCTCAATGCGGTCGACCTCGTTCTTGCTGCCAAACACCAGGCCAATGCGCTGGTGCAGCGCGGTGGGCACCACGCTCAGCATGGGCACGCTGCCGGTGCTGGCGCGGCCACCGGCCTGCTCCATGAGCATGCCGATGGGGTTGGCCTCGTACAGCAGGCGCAGGCGCCCGGGCTTGCTGGTGTCTTTGGTGTCGCGCGGGTACATGAACACGCCGCCGCGCATCAAGATGCGGTGCGCCTCGGCCACCATGCTGGCGATCCAGCGCATGTTGAAGTCTTTGCCGCGTGGCCCGGTTTTGCCGGCCAGGCACTCGTCCACGTAGCGCTTCACTGGCGCTTCCCAAAAACGGCTGTTGGACGCGTTGATGGCGAACTCCTGCGTGTCGGCGGGAATCTGGATGTTGTGGTGCGTCAGCTTGAATTCGCCCAGATTGGGGTCAAGCGTGAAGCCATTGACACCATTGCCCACGGTGAGCACCAGCATGGTGGTGGGGCCGTAGAGCGCGTAGCCGGCCGCGAGCTGCTGGGCGCCGGGCTGAAAAAAGTCTTCGGCGGTGATGTCGCGCCCACTGTCGATCACCGCTTGCGGCGCGCGCAGGATCGAAAAAATGCTGCCCACCGACACGTTCACATCGATGTTGCTGGAGCCGTCCAGCGGATCAAACACCAGCAGGTATTTGCCGCGCGGGTACTGACCGGGTATTTGGTAAGGCTCGTCCATTTCTTCCGAACCCATGCCGGCCAGGTGGCCGCCCCAGTTGTTGGCGCTGATGAACATGTCGTTGCTGATCACGTCCAGCTTCTTCTGTGTTTCACCCTGCACATTGACGCTGGCACCACCCGCTGCGGCGTCGTGGTTGCCGAGCATGCCGCCCAGCTCACCAAAGGCCACGGCGCGGGCAATGGCCTTGCAGGCCAGCGCCACGTCAAGAATCAGGGCGTTGAAGTCGCCGCTGGCGCTGGGAAAGCGACGCCGCTCCTCAATCAGGAACTGGGTCAGCGTGGAGCGTTTGGACAAAGGCATGGCAGTCTCTCGGTGGTTTCTGAATTCTGAAAAAAAGGCTCAGCCGCTCAAGCGTTGCGGGCATTCGAGCGCAGCTGCTTCATCACGGTGTGGTAGCCGCCGTCGTTGTCGGGCGCGCCAAACACGGCACTGCCGGCCACCAGGGTGTCGGCGCCGGCGCGCACGATCTCGGCAATGTTGTCCAGCTTCACGCCGCCGTCCACTTCAAGCCAGATGGGCTGGCCGCCCTGGGCGGTGTGGGTGTCGATGCGCCGGCGTGCGTCCACCAGCTTGGCCAGCGTGCTGTAAATGAACTTTTGCCCGCCAAAGCCGGGGTTCACGCTCATCAGCAACACCACATCCAGCCGGTCCATCACATGGTCCATCAGCGCCAGCGGCGTGGCCGGGTTGAACACCAGGCCGGCTTTGCAGCCGTGGTCGCGAATGAGCTGCAGCGTGCGGTCCACATGGCGGCTGGCTTCGGGGTGGAACGTGATGATGTTGGCGCCTGCCTTGGCAAACAGCGGAATCAGCGCGTCCACCGGCTCCACCATCAGGTGCACGTCGATGCCAATCTTCACGTGCGGGCGAATGGCCTCGCACACCAGCGGCCCAATGGTCAGGTTGGGCACGTAGTGGTTGTCCATCACGTCGAAGTGCACCAGGTCGGCACCGGCTGCTTCAATGGCGCGCACCTCGTCGCCCAGGCGGGAAAAGTCGGCAGACAAGATGGAGGGAGCAAGGCGGATGGGGGTCATGAGCGAGGCTGGTTAGGGGAAAGTAAAAACAGGAAAGTCGCTCAGCGGTTGTGCCATTCGCGCAGGCGCGCCACGTTGACCTGGCTCAGGTCGGGCACCACGCGCAGGGCGCCGGTGAAATCGTGGTGGGCGGT
Source organism: Hydrogenophaga sp. (assembly GCF_965657535.1). Taxonomy (GTDB): domain Bacteria; phylum Pseudomonadota; class Gammaproteobacteria; order Burkholderiales; family Burkholderiaceae_C; genus Hydrogenophaga. The sequence goes on from NZ_CBFHOP010000008.1 coordinate 192,374, forward strand.
GAAGCCGTTGGGCGTGATCACCGTGGCCAGGCCGGCGGCCATGGCGGCGCGCAGGCCATTGCCCGAGTCTTCAAAGGCCACACAGTCGGCCGCGCGCAAGCGCATGTCAGCCAGCACCTTCATGTAGACCTGCGGGTTCGGCTTTTTGACCGGGGCGTTGCTCGCATCGCCCACGGCCAGAAAGTGGCTGCGCCAGTCGAGCCCGATGGCACTGCGCAGCAGGGCCGCAATGTTGACCGGCGAGGTGGTGGTGGCAATGGCCAGCTGCAAGCCCTGGGCCCGCGCCTCGTTCATGAGCGCCAGCACGCCGGGGCGCAGCGTCACCGCGCCGCTGTTGACCGCGTTTTCGTAATAGGCGGTCTTGATCTCGTGCAGCCGGTTGATGGTGGCCTCGACCGCACCGCCGGCCAGCTCTTTCAGATCGGGCTGCAGGCTGCGCCAGTGGTGCAGCATGCGCTCCTTGCCACCCGAAACATCCAGCAACTGCGTGTATTGCGCCAGGTCCCAGTGCCAGCCCATGCCGGCTTGTTCGAAGGCGTGGTTGAACGCCGCGAGGTGCACGCTTTCCGTATCGGCCAGGGTGCCGTCAACATCAAAAATAAGGGCTTGGAGCATGGACTGAAACCGCCTGAGGCCCCCGAAAAACCGGGGTGTTGGCGAACTATAGGCATTCACTTAAATAAGGTAAATTCACGATTACTTGCTTTTAAGTTAAGCTTTTACTGAATGAAAAACGCCACCTTCCGCCAACTCAGGGTTTTCACCGAGGTCGCCAAACACCTCAGTTTTGCCCGCGCCGCCGAGGTGCTGCACCTCTCGCCGCCTGCGGTCACCATGCAAGTGAAAGAGCTGGAAGGCCATGTGGGCCTGCCGCTGTTTGAGCGCACCGGGCGCCAGGTGTCGCTGACCACCGCGGGCGAATACATGCTGGTGTACGCCCGCAAGGTGCTGGCCACGCTGAAAGACGCCGAAGACGCCGCCGCCCGGCTGCAGCGGCTGGAGGTGGGCACGCTCACCATCGGCATGGTGAGCACCGCCAAGTACTTTCTGCCCCGGCTGATGGCCGAGTTTCAGCACGAGCACGAGGGCATTGAAATCCGGCTCGCGGTGGGCAACCGTGAACAGCTGGTGAAGATGCTGCAGGGCAACGAGCTCGACATTGCCATCATGGGCCGCCCGCCCACCGAGCTGGCCACCCGCGCCGAGCCGTTTGCCGCCCACCCGCATGTGTTTGTGGCCGCCACCGACCACCCGCTGCTTAAGGTGGGCCACCCCACGGTGGACTCGCTAAAGCCCTACGGCTTCATCTTGCGCGAGCGCGGTTCGGGCACGCGCGCGGCGATGGAAAAGTTTCTGGAACGCAGCCGCATGGAACCCCGCGTGGTGATGGAAATGACCAGCAACGAAACCATCAAGCAGGCGGTAATGGCGGGCATGGGCATCAGCTTTTTGTCGCTGCACACCATTGGCCTGGAGCTGGAACACGGTTTGATTGCCACCCTGGACGTGGAAGGCACGCCCATCGTGCGCGCCTGGAACGTGGTGCACACCTTGTCTAAACTGCTGTCTCCCGCCGCCGAGGCGTTTCGCTATTTCATGCTGGAGCGTGCGGAAAGCCATCTGGCCGAAAAATACGGCAGCTTGCTCAAACTCCCTCCAGCGCTGTAACAGCCTGTTACCAACCCACACCCCATGACAAGCCCCAGCACCGCCACAACCGACCGCACCGACGAGCGCCTGACACAGCTTGAGATCAAGCTCAGCTACACCGAAGACCTGCTGGATACCCTGAACCAGCTGGTGGCCACGCAGCAAGACCAGCTGAACCTGCTGCTGCGCGAAGTGAGTCGCCTGCGCCAGCAGGGCGGCAGCGAAAACATGGCCGCGCCGCGCGACCCGCGCGACGAACTGCCGCCGCACTACTGAACCCACGTTGGCCCGGGGTGCAAGAGACCGAATGCACACCCCAGCCCGTCTGGTTACAAGTCGGGTTTCTGAATCGTTTCTAATTACCCCCTGCCACCGGTTTCGCCCCACTCGGCGAATTCGATGCTGGCCACGCCGGCTGCTGGCACCCATGCCGCAACCGACCCGTGTGCACCCCCCAACGCTGGCGAGACATTCAGGCCAAGGCACTGTATGGACAGTCAGTTTTGGGCCGGTGCCCAACGGCCTCCAGGCCACCCTTTTTTCAACCGCTTGATGGCCCCGTTTCGGGGCAAAGGAATGGTTTTGCGCAGCAACTTCAGCAGTTCCAGGCTGGTGCGCCTGCTTGGTGACGGCACGCCCGCGCCGCCCGAGTCGCCCCGGCAGGACTTTGCCGAGCGGCTGGGCCAGTGGCTGAACGTGGCGGACGCCATTGCGTTGCATGCGGCCCACCAGTCGATCCAGGCGATGGCGTCGACCCAGCCCACACGCGCCCGGGCCAACGGCACAGACCGCGCTACCGCCTTGACCGCCGAATTTCAGCGCGTGCGCGCCACGCTGGCAAAAGCCATCCAGACCCCACCCGACACCGGCACGGCCACCAAGCGGCACCGCCACGCGCTGCCAGCCAGCGTGCTGCCGGTGGACGCAGAAGCCACACCCGCCGCACCAGAAGTCAGCTTTGCCCCCTTCCAGCAGCGTTACCAGGAACACCAGCGGCGCATGGACATGAGCCTGGAAGCCCTGCGCGGCCATGTGCGCCAGACGTTGGCCAACGCCACGCCAGCCCTGGCCCAGCTGGCCGCGCTGGACGCGGTGCTCGACCCGATGCTGGCCGGGCGCGAGCAGAAAATGCTGGCCAATGTGCCCGCTTTTCTGGAGCGCCGTTTTGACCAACTGCGCCAACAGCACCCGGCCGAAGCCGAAGCACCGGCGCCCACCAGCGCCTGGCTGGCCACTTTTGAACCGACATTCCAGGCCACCTTGCTGGCCGAACTCGACCTGCGGCTGCAGCCCGTCCTGGGAATGATCGAAGCACTCAGCAACGCCGTGAACCCGTGAAGCAGACCCCATGAGCAGAATTGTTTTGACCGTAGCCTTTGTCCTGGGCCTGGTGGCCGTCCTCTGGGTGGGGGTGGGTTTTGTGGGTTCCAGCGTGCTGGCGCTGACCATGAGCGTGGTGATTGGCGCTGTCTACGTGCTCGGCGCCATGGAGATCCGGCGTTTTCGCAGCGTCACCGCCTCGATACAAACGGCGCTGGCCCACATTCCGCAGCCCCTGGTGCAGCTGGACGACTGGCTCTCCGGCCTGCACCCTTCGGTGCAAAACGCTGTGCGCGCCCGCGTGGAAGGCGAGCGCGTGGCCCTGCCCGGTCTGGCGCTGACGCCCTACCTGGTGGGCTTGCTCGTCATGCTGGGCATGCTGGGCACCTTTCTGGGCATGGTCGTCACGTTCAAGGGCGCGGTGTTTGCGCTGGACGGCTCCACCGATCTGCAGGCCATTCGCTCGGCGCTGGCCGCCCCCATCAAGGGGCTGGGCCTGGCCTTCGGCACCTCGGTGGCCGGTGTGGCGGCATCGGCCATGCTGGGCCTCATGTCGGCCATCAGCCGGCGCGAGCGCCTGGGCGTGGTGCGCCAGCTGGACGCGCAGATCGCCACCCGTTTGCGGCCGTTTTCGCTCGCCCACCAGCGCCAGGAAAGCTTGAAGGCGCTGCAGTCGCAAGCCCAGGCGCTGCCCGATGTGGTCCACCAGTTGCAGACCCTGATGGCGCACATCGAACAGCGCAGCGAACAACTGGACGCGCAATTGCTGAGCCGCCAGGCGCAGTTTCACAGCGAGGTGTCGGTGGCCTACACCGGGCTGGCCAGCGCGGTGGCCACGTCGCTGCAAGACAGCCTGAGCGCCAGCGCCCGCGTGGCCGGCGAGAGCCTGAAGCCGGTGGTTGAGTCCGCCATGGCGGCCATCGCCCAAGAGTCGGCACGTCAGCACGGGCGCGTGAGCGACGCGGTGCAAACCCAACTGAACGGCATGGCCACCCAGCTGGGCGCCACCGCCAACACCCTGGCCGACACCTGGACCAGCGCCTTGGCGCAGCACGCACGCACCAGCGAACAACAGGTGAGCGGGCTCGACCGTGCACTGAACGCCTTCACCCACACCTTTGAAGCACGCGCCGCTGCCTTGCTGGGCAGCGTGCAAGCCACTGCGGCCCAGTCGCTGGCGGAGCTGGCTCAGGCCGAGCAGCACAAGCAGGCCGCGTGGGCGCAATCGCTGCAAGCGCTGGCCACCACACTGCAGGGCGAATGGCAGCAGGCCGGCGCGCAAACGCTGGCCCAGCAACAGGCCGTGTGCCAGGCGCTGGAGCACACCGCCACCACCGTCAGCGAACGCGTCAGCCAGCAGGCCGGCCGCAGCCTCGACGACATGGCGCGCTTGCTCGCCCAGTCCGAAGAACTGGTGCGCGCCCGCACCGAGTCTGAAGCCCGCTGGGCCCAAGACCACGGTCAGCGCATGGACGCACTGGCCGCGCTGTGGTGCACCGAACTGGGCGCCCTGCGCAGCGACGAAGCCACACGCGCCCAGGCCGCCACCGAGCGCCTGGAAGCCCTGCACACCACGCTGGCCAGCCAGCTGGCCGCGCTGCGCAGCGACGAATCCACCCGTGGCGACGCGGCGGTGGGCCGCCTGGAAAGCCTGCAAACCGCGCTCAGCAACCACCTGACGACCCTGCGCGCCGAAGAAGCGGCCCGGGGCGAAGCCGCTGTGAGCCGGCTGGGCGAGCTGCAGGCCGCCCTGGCCAGCCACCTGGCCACGCTGGGCACCGCGCTGGAAACCCCCATGACCCGCCTGCTGGAAACCGCCTCAGAAGCGCCCCGCGCTGCGGCCGAGGTGATTGCCCAGATGCGCCAGGAAATGGGTCACATCACCGAACGCGACAACCTGGCCCTGCAAGAACGCACCAGCCTGGTGGCCCAGCTCGCCGCACTGCTGCACACCGTGCAGCAGGCCACGGGCGAACAGCGCGCCGCCATCGAGTCGCTGGTGGCCTCAGCCGCCACGGTCATGGAGCAAGCCAGCGGCCAGTTTGCCCAGACGCTGGGCGCGCAGGCCGGCCGTGTGGACGCGGTGGCTGCCCACGTCAACGCCAGCGCGGTTGAGCTGAGCAGCCTGGGCGAGTCGTTCGGCCACGGCGTGCAGCTGTTCAGCGCCAGCAACCAGCAGCTGATGGACAGCCTGCAGCGCATTGAAAGCGCGATCCAGCAGTCGATGGCACGCAGCGACGACCAGCTGGGCTACTACGTGGCGCAGGCGCGCGAGGTGATCGACCTCAGCATCAGCGCCCAGCAAGGCATTGTGGAAGACCTGCGCCGGCTGCACAGCCAGCCTGCAGCGCAGCCGGTGGGAGCCGCGGGATGACCGACCTGGACGACCGCGACGACGGCCTGGAGCAGACCGCGCCGGTCTGGGCCGTTTTTGGCGACCTGATGTCGGGCCTGCTGGGCGCCTTTGTGCTCATTTTGGTGGGCGTGCTGGTGGTTCAGATGGACCTGATGAGCAACCTGGCGTCAGAAATTGCCAAGCGCGAGGCCGAAGAGCAGCGCCGCATGGCGCTGGAAAAAGCCCTGGCCATTCCGCTGCAAACCGGCCGCGTCACGCTCAACAACGGCCGCATTGGCATCAGCGGCAGCGTGTTGTTTCCGCTCAATTCCGACGAACTGCGCCCCGACGGACGCCAGCTGCTCAAGAGCCTGGTGCCGCCGCTGCAGGTGTACCTGGGCGAACGCGACGAGATGCTGATGGTGAGCGGCTTCACCGACGACCGCCCGATCCAGGAAGGCAACCGGCGTTATGCGGACAACCTGGAGCTGTCGGCACAGCGCGCGCTCACCGTGACCCGCGCACTGATGGATGAAGGCATGCCGCCCTCGCGCGTGTTTGCCGCAGCGTTTGGCGCCGAGCAGCCCGTGGCCTCCAACGCGGAAGAACAGGGCCGCACCCTGAACCGCCGGGTGGAAATGGCGCCGGTGCCCAAAACCGCCCAACCTCCCTCAGCCAAGCCATGAACGAGCCGCTGGCCGCGCTGGCCGACCTGCGCAGCGCAGGCGCCCACCAGCTGGACCCCATGCGCTTCCACTACCTGGACGCGCTGGCCAGCCGCGCGCAAACGGCCGCGCCGGCGGTGCAGGCCGTGCTGGCTGCCACGCTGGGCGCAGCCCTGGCCGACTACCAGCACCGCTTCGCCCACGCGCAGCAGACGCGCCACAACCCAGAAAACCACCCGGCGGCCCAAGCGACCGAAAGCAACCGCGAGCGGCGCCAGCGGCTGGGTGCGCAACAGCGTCCCAACGCCAGTGCGGCCGAATCGCCCCTGGCCGAGCTGACCCGCTACATCGAGCGCGTGCGGCAACTGCCGGCCGACGACCCGCTGGAGCATGGCGCCCAGCCCCACCAGCACACCCAGCCCGAGCTGAACAGCGTGCGCCGGTTTCGGGAAACCTGGTCCCGCATCAGCGCGGAAGACCAGGTGGATCTGGCGGTGGAACGTGGCCCCGAAAATGCCGGGCCACTCAACTCGCACCTGCTGGTGCTGCGCTCGCTGGCGCTCATGCGCGAGCTGTCGCCCGACTACCTGCGGCGCTTCCTGACGCACGCCGACACCTTGCTCTGGATCGAGCAGGCCAGCGCCCGGCTCAAGCCCGCTGCGGCCAAGCCAAAGCCCAAGCCTGCGCGCGCCGTGCGGGCCAAAAAGCCAGGCTAGAACCCGGTCTGCATCCGCTCTTCGCGCGGCACCGGGCTGGCTTTGGCCAGCGCCATCCACACATGAAACGGCAGGCGCTCCATGCCCCGGCGCGGCGCTTCGCGGACCACCGTCAGCGCGTCTGGCGTGGCCAGCATCACACCGCATTCGGGTGGAATCTCGTCAGGTTCGCCAATCGGGCGGCCCCGGGCGTCGTGCCCCAGCACATACCAGCAAGCGCTGGCCAGCCCCAGATAAGCTGCGCGTTTGGCGGGCTTCTTCAAATCGCCCAGCAGGTCGGCGCGGTTCACCTTGATCTCGTGCACCACCGGCTCCAGGTAGGCTTCCACCGAGCTGCGGCGTATGGAAAACACATCAGGGCAAGCCATGCACCAGGCGTGTTCGGGCTGGTCCGGCACCGCATCGGTTTCATCGTCGTCAAACGCGCACAACTGCGCCACCGGCTCGGCCACCACCGCAGGCAACACGCCATCGTCCAACGGCCCGCCCTGCAACAGGGTGCGCGGCAGCGGCACCCGCAGCGCCAGCCCGCGCCAGGCCAGGCGCCCGGCGCGGCCCATGGCCACCGCCACCTGTTCCACCAGCGCTTCGTGTGGTGAGCGCGCCGCCTTGTTGCTGGCAAACACCTGTGCCAGCGTCTGAATGCCGGCGTCGGTCACGCGCAGCGTCTCGTGGCCCTGTGTTGACAGCACCCGCTCCACCTGCCCGGCAGCGAGCAGTTCCACTTCCAGCAGGTCTTGGCAGGGCCAGCCGGACGAGCGGTAGATCTCGCGCAGGCGCTGGTGGTGGCGGCGGGTCAGGTTGGGCACAAAGGAACTCATCAACTGACTATATATCCAGTACGATGCCACCCCAATACCCTCGCCCATTTTGAACACCGCTACACCCCGCCTGGAAGCCGAAGCCGCCGAAGACGCCCCGCTTGGCGTGGTGGCGGTGCGCGCACTGTGCGACTTTGCCGCCCGTGCGGGCGACCTGGACCTGCGCTTCACCCCTTCGCCCAGCGGCAGCGAGGGCGTGGCCGGGCACAGCGAAGTCACGTCGCGGCGGGGCGCCGGCTACCAGCGCGAACTGCCGCTGAGCGCGGTGTGGGGCGGCCTGCGCGTGCAAGGCCGGGCCGATGGGTTTGATTCCGTGGCCCTGCGGCTGGAAGAAATCAAAACCCACCGCGGCGACCCGGCTTTGATGGGCGCCAACCAGCGTGCACTGCACTGGGCGCAAGCCCGCGTGTACGGCCACATGCTGTGCGAGCAACTGGCGCTGGACGGGCTGGAGCTGGCGCTCGTTTACTTCAACATCGACACCGGGCAAGAAACTCCGCTCAGCCAATGGCACAGCGCACCCGAACTGCGCGGGTTTTTTGAAGACCTGTGCAGCCGCTACGCGGGCTGGGCGCGGGCCGAGCGCGCGCACCGCCTAGCCCGCGACGCGGCGCTGCGCGAGCTGGCTTTTCCGTTTGACGCTTTTCGCACCGGGCAGCGCGCGCTGGCCGAAGCGGTGTACCGCAGCCACAGCAACGGCCGGGTGCTGATGGCGCAGGCGCCCACCGGTATTGGTAAAACCATGGCCACGCTGTTTGCCGCGCTCAAGGCCGCGCCCGGCAACGGCCAAGGCCAGGGCACCGACAAGCTGTTTTACCTGACCGCCAAAACCCCCGGTCGCCAGCTGGCGCTGGACGCGCTGAGCAAGCTCAGCCAGGCCGACACGCCGCAGGCAATGCCACTGCGGGTGCTGGAACGGGTGGCGCGCGACAAAGCCTGCGAACACCCGGACAAAGCCTGCCACGGCGACAGCTGCCCGCTGGCGCAAGGCTTTTACGACCGCCTGCCCGATGCCCGCCAGGCCGCCGCCCAGGCCCGCTGGCTCGACAAAGCCGCGCTGCGCAGCGTGGCACTGGAACACACCGTGTGCCCTTATTACCTGGGGCAAGAAATGCTGCGCTGGACCGATGTGGCGGTGGGCGACTTCAACCACTACTTTGACCACGGCGCCGCCTGGCACGCGCTGACCGAAGTCAACGGCTGGCGCGTGAGCCTGCTGGTGGACGAAGCGCACAACCTGATCGAGCGCGCAAGGCTGATGCACAGCGCGACGATGGAACCCGCGGCCTTCCAGGCGCTGCGCCAGAGCGCGCCCGCCGCGCTGAAAAAGCCGCTGGACAAACTGCAACGCCGCTGGGGCACGCTGGCCAAAACGCAAACCCAAGACCACGAAGTGCTGCCCGACGTGCCCGGCGACTTCATCACCACGCTGCAACAGCTGTGCAGCGACATCGGCGACCATTTCGCCCAGCACCCGCAGGACGCGGTGGACGGCCCGCTGCAGCGCTGGTGGTTTGAAGCGCTGCACTTTCTGCGCGTGGTCGAGCCGTTTGGCGAACATTCGCTGTGCGACCTCACGCGTGACACCGGCACCGGGCGGGCGAAGCACCCGGCGCTGGCCATTCGCAACGTGGTGCCCGGCCCGCTGCTGGCGCCGCGCTGGGCCGCCGCGCACAGCGCCACGCTGTTTTCAGCCACGCTCGCGCCCATGGACTACGTGGCCCACATGCTCGGCCTCCCCGCCGACACGCTTCGGCTCGATGCGCCGTCGCCCTTCAAGGCGGCGCAGCTTGCGGTGCACATCACGCCGCACATTTCCACCCGCTACAGCCACCGCCTGGCCTCGCTCACCCCACTGGCCGACACCTTGGCCGCGCAGTTCCGCGCCGAGCCGGGCAACTACCTGGCCTTTTTCAGCAGCTTCGACTACCTGCAACAAGCGCTGGACCGGCTGCGCATGCAGCATGGCGACATCCCCGTGTGGGCGCAGTCGCGCGGCATGAGCGAACCAGACCGCGAAGCCTTCGTGGCGCGCTTCACCGAACACAGCCAGGGCATTGGCTTTGCCGTGCTGGGCGGTGCGTTTGGCGAAGGCATCGACCTGCCGGGCCGCCGCCTGATTGGCGCCTTTATTGCCACGCTGGGCCTGCCGCAGGTGAACCCGGTGAACGAGCAAATGCGCGCACGGCTGCAAGCCCTGTTTGGCCGCGGCTACGACTACGCTTACCTGTTTCCGGGTTTGCAAAAAGTGGTGCAAGCGGCCGGCCGCGTGATCCGCACCGAACAAGACCACGGCACCGTGTGGCTGCTGGACGACCGCTTTGCGCGGCCCGAGGTGCGCCGGCTGCTGCCCGCGTGGTGGGCCGTGCCCATGCCCCGGCGCGCGCCAACTGTCATATAGTGCGGCCCACCGTGTGGCCTGCCGCCACCACCTTGCGCCCACCCCCATGCCCGACACCCACCCCGCCCCTGCAGCCCCGCACGAGAGCCCCACGCCGGAAAGCGCCATCGGCCTGCACGCCGAGCCCGGGCACCTCATCCGCCGCGCCCACCAGCTCGCGGTGGCCACCTTTCACGACACCCACGGACGCCAGATCACGCCGGTGCAATACGCGCTGCTGCGCGCGCTGCAAGAAGAGCCCGGACTGGACCAGGTGACGCTCGCGCAGCGGGTGGCGCTGGACACGTCCACCACCGCCGACATTGCCACCCGGCTTGAAGGCAAGGGCTGGATCGTGCGCGAGCTGCTGGCACGGCGCCAGCGCAGCCTGCGCCTCACGCCCGAGGGCGAGGCCATGCTGAGCGACATGCTGCCGCGCGTGGCCCCCATGTACCAGCAGCTGCTGCAACCCCTTTCGCCCGCTGAGCAAGCCGAATTTTTGCGCCTGCTGCGCAAGTTTGTGCAACTCAGCAACGCGCCCACCGACCCCGAAACCGAGGGAAAACCCGCATATTGAAACACTTGGGTTTGCCACTTCATGCCTCTACAATCTGCTTCATTCAGCATACTGAATGAAGCAGATTCCCACACACCCGGAGACGCCATGTTCCCCCTCAACACCTGGTACGTCGCTGCCCGCAGCGAAGAAATCCCCGCCGACCGTCCACTCGGTCGACGCGTCTGCAACCAGCCCATGGCGTTCTTCCGCAACAGCGCGGGCGTGGTGGCTTCGGTGCTCGACTTCTGCCCCCACCGGGGCGCGCCGCTCTCGCTGGGTAAGGTCGAAGGCGACACCCTGGTCTGCGGCTACCACGGCCTGGCCATGGGCTGCGACGGCAAAACCGTCTCCATGCCGTGCCAGCGCGTACGCGGCTTTCCGGCCATTCGCAGCTTCCCCGTCCACGAGGCGCACGGCTTCGTGTGGGTCTGGCCGGGTGACGCGGCGCTGGCCGACACCGCCCTGCTGCCCCAGTTTGAATGGCAGGGCAACCCCGCCTTTGGCTACGGCGGCGGGCTGTACCACATTGCCTGCGACTACCGGCTCATGGTGGACAACCTGATGGACCTGACGCACGAAACCTATGTGCACAGCAACAGCATTGGCCAGAAAGAAATTGACGAAGTGCCGTGCCAGACCCGGGTGGACGGTGACCACGTCATCACCGAGCGCTACATGCAAGGCATTGAGGCGCCGCCATTCTGGAAAATGGCGCTGCGCCTGAACGACCTGCCCGACGACCAGCCGGTAGACCGCTGGCAGATCTGCCACTTCACGCCGCCCAGCCACGTGATGATCGAAGTGGGCGTGGCACTGGCCGGCCACGGCGGCCACGCGGCCCCGGACGAGGTGAAAGCCGCCAGCTGGGTGGTGGACTTCATCACGCCCGAAACCGACACCTCCATGCACTACTTCTGGGGCATGGCGCGCAAGTTCAAGCCACAAGACCCGTCGCTCACCGACCAGATCCGCGAAGGCCAGGGCAAGATTTTTTCGGAAGACCTGGAGATGCTGGAACGCCAGCAAAAAAACCTGAGCGCCTTCCCCGACCGCAAACTGCTGATGCTCAACATCGACGCCGGCGGCGTGCAGTCGCGCCGGGTGATTGACCGCCGGATTGCCGCCGAACAAGGCACCGCCCCATGAGCCAGCCCAGCCCCACCCTGGCCGTGCGCGTGGCCAGCAAGCGCACCGAAGCGCTCGACATTTGCAGCCTGGAACTGGTGGCCGCTGACGGCACCACCCTGCCCGCCTTCACCGCCGGCGCCCACATCGACGTGCACCTGCCCGGCGGCCTGGTGCGCCCATATTCCCTGTGCAACCCGCCCAGCGACACCGGCCGCTACGTCATCGGCGTGCTGCGCGACGCCCATTCGCGCGGCGGCTCGGTGGCGGTGCACGACGCCGTGAGCGAAGGCACCGTGCTTCAAATAAGCCCGCCCAAAAACCACTTTCCCCTGGCGCCCGACGCCGACCACCACCTGCTGCTGGGCGGCGGCATCGGCATCACACCGCTGCTGGCCATGGCCGAGCACCTGGCCAGCCAGGGGGAAAGCTTCGAGCTGCACCACAGCACCCGCTCGCGCGAGCGCACCCCGTTCACCCAGCGCCTGGCCACCGCCAGCTTTGCCCGCCATGTGCACCACCACTTTGACGACGGCCACGACACCCAAAAGCTGGACATCGCCGCCACACTGAAAAAAACCAGCCCCGGCACCCACCTGTATGTGTGCGGCCCGCAAGGCTTTATGGACGCCGTGCTCGGCGCCGCCCGCGCCCAAGGCTGGCCCGAACAGCGCCTGCACCACGAATACTTCAGCGCCGCCCCGGTAGACACCGCAGGCGACGGCAGCTTTGAACTGGAAGTGGCCAGCACCGGCCAGGTGATTGCCGTGGCCCCCGCCCAGACCGCCCTGCAAGCCCTGCTGGCTGCGGGTTTTGACATTCCCATGTCGTGCGAACAAGGCGTGTGCGGCACCTGCCTGACCGGCGTGAAAGCCGGCACCCCCGAACACCGCGACCACTACCTCACCCCCGAAGAACAAGCCGCCAACGACCAGTTTTTGCCCTGTTGCTCGCGGGCGAAGAGTGGGCGGCTGGTGCTGGATTTGTAGCCGTTGGGTTCGGGGTGGGGCGCGCTCACCTCAAGACCAGGGGCTCACAGGTGCGGCCCTTTCCAAAGCGTCAAAACCCATCTGCTGAGCGAGAGAGCTGTCCTAAGTCTCCGAGTCAAAAGGCATGACCCAAGACACACAGACACGCGCCGCCAGACTCGAATCGGTGATTGAGTCCGTGACCCATCTATTTATTGGGGGTACAATAATTATATGAAAATCGAGTTCGACGAGGCCAAGCGCGGCAAAACGCTGCTGGAGCGTGGTTTGGACTTTGCACATGCAGAAGCCGTTTTTGAAGGCCTGCATTTCACAGCGCAAGACACGAGAGTGAGCTACGAAGAAGATCGATTCATCACCGTAGGATGGCTGGACGCCCGTTTGGTGGTTTTGGTCTGGACACCGCGCGGCGCGGCACGCCGCATCATCAGCATGAGGAAAGCCAATGACCGGGAAAAAACGCTCTATGCCAGTTACCTGGAATGATCCGGACGATGCGCCAGAGTTAACAGATGCATTTTTCAAGGCCGCCGACCTGTACGAGGGCAGCAAACCGAAACCTCGGGGGCGCCCCAAAGCAGCCACAACCAAGGAGCCCGTCAAGCTGCGGCTAGACGCCGATGTGCTGGCCGCACTGCGTGCCAGTGGTGAGGGGTGGCAGACACGCATCAACGACACCTTGCGGGCTGCACTCAGCCTGGCCGGACGGGTCTGAACCCAAGGCCCACAGCCGCCTTGCTGGACACAACCCGCACCCAAGGCTGGCCGCCTTGAACTGGCAGCACCCCAAACTGCGTCCTCTGGCCCCTCCCCATAAAAGTCCAAGCTCGCAGATAAGTGCTTTGCACGAACGGCCCAAAGGCCAACTCAGCACTTTCATTGCCAACCCACCCAGGTTGACGCTCACCGCCGGTGCGCCCAAACGCATGGCCATTCCCTTGGGCCAAGCCCACTTCTTCAGCAACGTCACCGCCCAGAAGGTGCTTGAAGCCAGGCTGGCGCTGAGCGTTCCCGATGTGAGCGCGCGTCGCATCCTCAAAGAAGTCACCACCCGGCTGCCGGCAGCGTTAAGCAAAGAAATGGCTGACATTCGAAAGCACCATGCCCAGGCGCCGGAAGCGGTCAGAGTTCACCATGGGCCGAAGACCGGCAAACGGCTGCACCCCCAGTCACCGCCACCGTTCAGCCACCCCGCAGTCGGGGCACCTGGGTTTCAATGTGTTTTAACAGCTCGGGCCAGATGCGCTCTGCCGCTGTTTTTTTGAACACCCCGAAATGCCCTACCTTGCGGTGCCCCACCGCGTGCGGGTGAAGATGCAAGCGCTCTACCCGACCCGCTGACCCCGCAAAACAAGCGGCCAGCCCATTGACCGCCGCGACCGGGCCAAACGTTTTGTCGTCGTCGATGCTCCACATCTGCATGTGACCGCGAAACGCCTGCGGCTGGTACCAGCCTGCGCAGGCCGGGTCGTCCCGGAAGTAGCCCGGTGACAGGCCGCAGCGAGACCAGTCCAGCGCGGCGGCGCCCGGCAAAGCTTCGCCGGCCCGTCCAACGCACACACCAAGGTACCCAACGCCCGAAAAAAACACGGGTCACCGTGCGGTGCCAACCGAACGGCCACAGCGTCCAGTACCCGAATTGCGAACCCACCGTGATCGCGGCATCGATCCGCTCCAGGCCTTGCACCATCGGCGAGCCATTACCCCCAGCGAATGGCCCACCCACAGCACCGGCAACGCGTGCCCATGCTCGGTGCAGCCAGCGCAAGCCGCCTGCAACGCACCCGACAGGTCGTGACGCACCCATTCGCGCATGCCCGTGCGTCCTGTGGCCGCGCGGTGGGCGCCCATGCCCCGGTAGTCAAAACACAGCACGCGGTATCCCCGCTGGGCCTGCCACCGCGCAAAGGCATGGTAATAACGCTGCGGCACCCCGGTCGCCGGTGCAATCACCGCAATGGCCTGCGGCGCACGGTGCTGCGGATCGAACCAGTGGCCGTGCAGCGGATGCCCGTCGCTCGCACCAAACACCAGGGGCTGCATGGCCACCGTGCTTGGGGTCGGCGGGTCGGGCGGCGCGTGCGCCGAGTCCTTCGGCGGCAGCTGGGCATGCAGGTGCGCGAGGTGGGGCGAGGCTTGGGGGGCAGCCGTGTGCCATTCAGAGGTCATGTGCTTTTGGGGTGGTGCGTTGAGGTGTTTGGAATGTTAGATTTGCGCCATAAGCCTGAAGAGTGGGTCTCTGCTTGCCAGACTGGTGAGAAAAAATTGACAAAAAACGCCCGAACTGTCTGCCACCCGGTTGCATCAGCAACGACAGGCGCAGGCACTGGACGCCAACGCGCTGGAACTGTTTGCCCGCGTGCTGGAAGCCGGCAGTTTTTCGCGCGCTGCGCGGCAGCTGGGCCTGATACGGGTGGCCATCAGCCGCCGGGTGGCCAGCATGGAACAGCTGGTGGGCCACCAACCCTTGCTGGCGCGCACCACCCGATCGCTGGGCCTGACGGAAGCCGGGCGCGTGCCGTGCACGAAGCGGCCGACGCCGCACGCATGGTGCTGCGCAAAGAAGGGGATGCCCTGCAAGGCCGGCTGCGCATCACCACCATGCGCGCGTTCGGGCACAGCGTGCTGGTCCCTTTGCTGGCCGATTTCGGGCATGAACACCCTGGGGTGGCCATGGAACTGCTGTTCACCGAGCGGCGTGTGGACCTGATCCGGGAAGGCGTGGATGTGGCCTTTCGCGTCACCCGAAAACCGCATGAAGACTGCGTGGCTCAGCCCGTGCTGCGGTTTCGCGTCGGTGCTTACGCGGCCGTTGGCCCTGTGTTGCCCGACCCGCAAGGCCTGCAGGCGCGGCCCATGCTGATGCTGGAAGGCGGCGCGCAAACCTGGCCGCTGCAATGGCGGCGTCTGCAAGACGACCACCGAACCCTGGTGGAGCTGTCGTCACACATCAGCGCAGACAACCTGGAGGTGCTGGTCGAACTGGCACGCCGAGGACAGGGTGTGGTGCTGGCGCCCGACTTCTGCGTGCGCGACGACGTGGCGGCCGGGCGTTTGCTGAACCTGCTGCCCGACTGGGAATTACCGATTGCCGAAGGCCACTGCGTGCAGGCCTTGACCCTGCCCGTGCACACAGCGGGCGCCAACGCACGCGCCTTGGTCCGCATGGTGGCGCAGCGCCTGGGCCCTTAATGGCGAGCTGGCTGCAACCTGCTGCCGCCGCACCGGGCTGCACGGCACGCCAACGCTCAGGGCCGGTACAGCGCACACAGCTTGTTGCCGTCTGGGTCGCGCACGTAAGACAAATGCAGCGCACCCATGGCGCCCTGGCGCAACCCAGGCGCGTCCTCAACCGACGTGCCGCCATGCGCCACAGCCACATCGTGAAACGTTTTCACCTGCTCGGCCGACGTGCACTTGAAACCAATGGTGCCGCCGTTGGCGCCGGTGGCGGCTTCGCCGTTGATGGGCTCCGTCACGCAAAACGTACCGCCGTCATGGCGGTAAAAAAGCCGGGTGTGGCCGCTGCTGGCCACATTGCGCACCGGCTCGCCCACGCCGAGCACGCCCAGTGCCGCGTCATAAAACCGTTTTGAGCGCTCGATGTCGTTGGAACCGACCATGATGTGGTTGAACATGTTTTCTTGTCTCCTGAGTTGTTGGGTTTGACTGGCCCCGCTGGTTGGAAGCCATGGCAGTCGCATGACAGATCTGTTTGCGCCACGCCGAAGGTAATGGATTCGCCAAGACCTGCGGTGCCTGGTGGATATAGCGCAGGGTTCTAGAGGCATAACGCAGCCGGAGAGCAGCAACAATAGCGGAAAAAAAGTGGACCCTGCACCGGCCATGTCTGGGAGGTTGGTGTTGGTTTGTCGGAGTTACGCGCGCGGTTAATAGCCGTTCACCCATGTCACAGGGCCGCAAACTGAAGCCCTGTGTCTTTGGCCAAAAGGCCAGCGTGCGCAAGACTCAAAAGGCTGAAACTGCTGCAAAGTGCACCGACACTCAAGGGTGAGTTGCCCCGACCGCATGCGCATAACGGACACTTGGCGTGTGCTGGTTGACCCCTGCCGACCCGTTGCTGTCACCCAACCCATCGAACCCGAGGCTCAATGCGTTCATAACTGAGTGATCACGCTCTCGCACTGCTGGACACGACTTATTCTCTGCCAGTCACGGCGAAGAAACCCCGCGCAGTCAAAGCCGCATCCTTTTCAGGTGTACAAAAATGCGCTTCAAGTTCGGTAGTTTGGCCTGATTTCAGCCGCGATACAGTGGATAAACAAGTTGTATTGCACTCCCAAGAAGGCAACCTACCTTTCGCCAGCATGCTTCTCCTGGGGGGTCGCACAGCACATCTACACCTGCCTGCCGACGAGGCGGATGAATCACAGACGACAACCACTTCGAAAGAAACTTGTGGTCGGTGAAAGCTGTCGCGAAAACTAGCGGTAACATAAATACCTTACATAATATTTTATTTAGGGTATGGCTATGTCACAAAAAGAGCTGGTTCGCGCCTTCGTCGCCTACTCGTCACGTGATACTCACCTCGCTGAACTGATAAACGTCGGCGTTTCAAAAGCGAATCGCAAAGTCGGCAAACGAATTCAGTACGAACCGTGGGTCTTCAATGACATCGCTGGAAATCCGCTCATTTCCCCCATTTTGGAGGGTATTGAAGCATCAGAATATATAGTAGCAGACATCACCTACCTGAACTTGAATGTTGTATATGAGGTGGGATTCGCTATTGGTCGATCCAAGAGATGTTTTTTGGTAAGGCATGAGGGCACTGAGGGTGATCAAAAGGTTGCTCGAGAGGCTGGTATCTTTGATACCTTAGGATATGACTCCTATGCGAATGACGATGCACTGGCCAATTCCCTTAGTGCCTATATCGATCCTACTCCGCTGTCGATTCCCACTGCATTAGATCGACTTGCACCTGTATATGTTGTTGAGCCGCAAACCAAGAGTGGAATCGGCACATTGATGACGTCTCGGCTAAAAAAGGCACGCTATAAATATAGAAGTTTCAATCCTGCTGAAGACACTAGACTTTCGGCTCCAGATGCAATTCGTCAAGTCGCATGTTCATCAGGGGTGCTTCTATCGCTTCTTGATGGTGATGCGGAGGCAAACTTAATTCACGATGTGCGCACTCTATTTGTCGCTGGACTCGCACATGGAATGGGGAAGCCTACATTAATTTTGTCCCACTCGAGTTCCAAAGTCCCGCTTGATGTTCGGGATTCAGTAAGAACTTACGTGCGCCAAGAGGATATCGTTCAGCATATTGGCGCATTCTCTTTGGAGATCACTGAATATCTGCAGCAGGGCGATCCAAGCCCGCGGCGGAATCTGACGAAACTTCAATCGCTACAGATAGGTGATCCAACTGCAGAAAACGAGATGACCACTCTCGGAAGCTACTTTCTTGCAACTGATCAATTTAGCAAAGCGCTCAGAGGTGAAGTTAATTTGGTCGTAGGACGAAAAGGGGCTGGCAAGACAGCGCTTTTTATTCAAATGAGAGATAGAATTCGACGCGATAAGAGTAATGTCGTACTTGATTTGAAGCCTGAAGGCTATCAACTTCTTAAGCTAAAAGAGGATATTCTTGCGCACCTAACACAAGGCGCCAGTCATCATCTAGTAACTGCATTTTGGGAGTACTTGATACTCCTTGAGATAACTTACAAGCTTCTAGAAAAAGATCAAAGTGCCCACAAGTTTAATCACGAAATACGTGATTTATATCTAGATCTGGAGCGAACGTACCGTACTGAAGGTTACTCAGTTGAGGGAGATTTTTCAGAGCGCCTGTTGGCTCTTTCTCAAAAAATTGCGCTCGAATACGGTCAGCGTTATGGTAATGCGGATGGGACTAAACTCACGACTGACGACGTTACGCAACTTGTATATTCTCACGACATAAAATCGCTGCGTGCTCAAGTTAATGCTTATCTTGAGCATAAACAAGATGTGTGGGTGCTTTTTGATAACCTTGACAAAGGATGGAGTACTCAGGGTGTTGATGTCGTAGATGCAATGGTCTTGCGGTGCTTAATTGATGCCGGACGCAAAGTTGAACGTGACATGCGCAAAGCTGGAAATAGTGTTCATTGCCTTGTATTTATACGAAATGATGTATATGAGCACTTGATGCGACAGAGTGCAGACTATGGAAAAGAGATGCGAGTCACCTTGGACTGGACCGATCCAGATATGCTGAGAGAATTGTTGCGCCTGCGATTGGTTTCGACGCTTTCGGAAGAATCTGGAGATCTGTCGTTTGACCAAATTTGGCGGCAGCTTTGTGTGTCTCATTACTCGCTGACGGGCGAGGAAACCTCCTCCTATATTATTGATAGATCCCTAATGCGCCCTCGAAATGTAATCAAGATATTTGCTCATTCACGAGGCTTTGCGGCCAATTTGGCCCATTCAAAAATTGAGGATGCTGATCTAGAGAAGGGTATCAAAGCCTACTCCCAAGATCTATTAATTGAGCTAGATCACGAGCTGTCTGATGTTTTCCCTGCTGGAAGGGATCTTTTATATCAATTTATCGATGCGCCGCCTCAGATGTCTCGCCATCACTTGAGCGAATTGATTGAGTCCGGAGGAATAGACTCCAGTGAGACTGAGAAGGTGATTGATTTTTTCCTTTACTATGGCATTCTCGGAGTAAAAACAGCAGAGGACCATGTTCATTATATCTTCAACGTTAATTATGATTTAAAGCTTCTTCGAATTCGAGCAGCTCGAATTCCTGATGGCGATGTATATGTAATGAATCCAGCGTTTCGACCAGCGTTGGGAATAAAAGAGTCAGCATAGATGAGGTGTTGATCTCATCTTTATTGATCGAGTGAGTCCTGTTCGAGTTCAATCACCCAAGGCAAATTCGAGCCAAAATGATGTTGCTTACTGACATCCGTGCAAGCGACCGTATCTGGCCGAGACCACCGGTCCTTGCCCGTCCCAGGAAGCCGACACTCACAGCAGTGCCGGATCATCCGGCCGCTTTTTCAGACCCAACCCGGCACAAGTCGACCCACTCCAGCCGTCCGTTTGCCAAGAAGTAGTCCCTCGTAGCTCAGATGGATCGAAAATGGATGCACAAGGAGCAGCACGGGAACCAGAAGGTCGAACGCGGCCAGTGTCGGCCCACCCCAACGGTACACGTCATAATTCAAAACCATGCAAGTAAAAGCAAGCCTCATTGCAATCGCGATCTCAGCCCTTGCACTAAATGCGGCTGCCACTTCCCAGCCGACTGAAATTCCGGTGATGCTAGTCTGTACCAAAGGAAAATTTGAAGCTATCCTTAATCCAATCGCATGGAGAACAGGTGAATTGGTAGTCCTCTCAATGGGAGTGCACGGCGGGAAGGACGGAGCGGGGTTGGGCCGAATTTCGGAGTACTTCGAAGACGGAAGCTTCGTGGCCAACTTTTTTCTTAACTCCCAAATGCAGCTCCCGAGCGACGGACCAAGAACAACGATTCGGTACATCGCTAGAGATCGCCTTGCACTAATCCTGGTCAACCCTCAAGGCCAATCCGCCGGTTATCAAGTCCAGGCTGATTGCATAACGCGCGTGCCGGTCAGGAAATAAGCGCTGCGAGGTCGAACCCTTCCAGCGAGCGGATCCGCAAGGGCAAGCCGCGATGCGCTCCTTGTTCGTTTCCCGCTCCGCGCTGCGCGCGCATCACACGTCGTGCGCCTGCTTTCCCTTAGGGCTGCGACAGCTCCTGACCGAAAGTAGCTCTCCCAGGCGAAAGCCACCCTCCCATCCGCCCAAAGCAAAACCACTCAAACCTTAGCGCCCAAAACCTCACGGCACGAACGTCGCCCGCGCCACCGCATTCGCTTCCACCTGCACCGGGTTGAACCACCACGCCGTGCGCTGGCCTGCTGCCCACAGGCGGGCCTGGTCGTTTTGGTGGGGTTGAAAGTGGCGTTCGCTCACGCCGCCGGCCAGCACGGCTTCTATTTTGTCGGGGTCGCCAAAGTCCACCACCAGCTGCATGGAGGCAAAAAACTTGGTGTCGAACGGGGCCATGAAGTCGTACACACCGCGGTTCAGGGTTTCGCCGCTGCCGGACTTGTCTAGCGAAAAACCGCCCACCATTTCTTGCCCGGCGCCTTTGCGGCGCAGCGGGCTCACAAAGGCGAGGCGGTGGGCTTTGCCCCATTGCCATGTCGACACGTCTTTGCCTTGCTGGGCTTCGATGGTGGCGCGGGCGCGTGGGGCGGCGCTGCGGATCACGTCCGTCAGGGTTTCCTGGCGGTCGGGGGTGCGCACGTCGTCAAACCACGGGGCGTTGGGTGTGGCCACCAGGGCGCCAAAGCGCTGTTGCCAAAAGTACCAGCTTGAAAGCATGTCGCCCGCGGTATCCGTGCCCAGCTCGTCCACAAAGGTGCCCAGCGCCACTTCGCGGTAGAGCGCCTGGTACACCAGGGGCGCAGCGGCTTCGGCGCGGTCCACGCCGTCCCAGGCGGCGAGCAGTGCGGCCAGGTCGGCCTGGGCCGGGTCGTTTTGCAGGGCGGCCACCATCAGGGGGCGCAGCACGTCGCTTTGCAGGTTGCGGTCGTCGCGCATCAGGGCCCAGTGGTCGTCTACCCGCATCTGGGTGGCGCTGCCCAGCACCTGGCTCATGCGCTGGTAGCGGTAGTCGGGCGCCACGTAGTTGGTGTAGTACCAGGGGAAGCCGTCGGGGCGCGTGTCGTGGTTGGCGGTGCCCACCCAGGCGCGTGCGGGGTTCAGCTGGCCGGGCATGCGATCTTTGGGTATGAAGCCGGTCCAGTCGTCGCTGCCGTCGGCCGGGGGCAGGCGGGGCGCGCTGCCGTCGGCCCCGGCGCGCACAGGCACGGCGCCGCTGGCGCGGTGGCCGATGGCGCCTTGCGCGTCGGCAAACACGAAGTTGAACATCATGAGGTCGATCTTTTGCACCTCGGCGTCGAAGGCGGTGGCGTTGGGGGCGGTCAAGAAACCTTCCAGGCCAATGACCGGGCCAAGCACTTCGGCGTCGGTAGAGCGCAGCACCAGCAACTTGTCGCCCTTGGGGCCGAGGCCGGGGTGGTCGCTGATGACGGGGCCGCGGCGGGTGCTGCGCACGGTGAGTGCGTGCTCACGCACACCGCCGGGGGCTGCACTGTCTTTCACGCGAATGGTTTCGTTCACGGTGCCAAAGGGCACGCTGCGCCCGCCGTCCAGGTAGTGCTGGGGGTTGGCCGGGTCCAGCGTTTCGATGTAGAGGTCTTGCACGTCGCCGTAGGCGTTGGTCACGCCAAAAGCCACATGCTGCGTGCGGCCCACCAAGATGCCGGGCACGCCGGGCAGCGCCGCGCCCACGGCCTGTATGCCGGGGGCAAACAGGCCCACGGGGTGCCACATGCCGGGCAAGATGCGGTTGTCCAGGTGGGGGTCGTTGGCCAGCATGGCCTGGCCCGAGGCGCTGCGCGAGGGGCCCACGGCCCAGTTGTTGGAGCCCAGGCCTTGGTGGTTCAGGGTGCCGGGGCGCACCAGCAGGTGGTCCCAGTTGAGGCCGAGCGCGGCGGTGTGTTCCGCAGTGGGGCCTGGCTGTGCGGCCTGGCGGCGCACGCTGCTGTCGGGCCAGTCGGGGTTGTTGAGCAGCGGAAACAGTTCGCGGGCGCGCTCCAGGCCTATCTGGTCAATCAGCTTTTGTGCCACCACTTCGGTTTTGAAATTGGTGGCGTGGGTGTAGTGCACAAAATGCACCAGCGTCACCAGGTCGGCCACGCTCCAGGGCCGGGGCGCCAGGCCGGCAACGCGCAGCTCAACGGGGTGGTCGGCGGTGTGCTCGCTCACATAGGCGTTCACGCCGTCCACATAGGGCTGTAGAAACGCGCGGGTTTCGGCGGATATGTTTTGCGCATGGCGCTCGCCGTTGCGGCTGATGCCGAGCACGCGCATGCGGATGTCGCCGGTCAAGGCCGCTTCGCCAAAGCTGGCGGCCAGCTCGCCGCGCCAGGTGGCGCGGAACAGCTCCATTTGCATCAGCCGGTGCTGCGCGGTCACGAAACCCTGGGCACGAAACAGGTCGGGTGTGTTGGCAGCAAACAGGTAGGGCACGCCGTTGCCGTCGCGCAGCACCTTCACCGGCGCGGTGAGGCCGCTGAGCTTGAGCTCGCCGTCCACCTGGGCGCGGCCCGAAGCGCGCAACACACCATAGGCGGCCAGCGCAGCCAGCAAAACCAGCACCAGCACGGCCGCCACCAGCCATTTGAGGGTTCGGACCACGGGCGTCTCCTTGTTGCGTTGTGGGCGCAAATGTTACCCCTGGGCTTGCGCCGGGCGTGTCACGGGCAGGCGCGCAAGGCGGCCAGCGGCTCAGCGGTAGCTGGCCAGGTGAATGCTGGTTTCGGTGCCGCGAATGCCGCTGATGAGGCGCACGCGCTCCAGCACGTCTGACAGTTCTTTCATGCTCCCCACTTCCAGCTCGGCCAACAGGTCCCAGCGGCCGTTGGTGTCGTGCAGGGCGGCCACGCCGGGCTCGCCCAGCAGGCTGGCGATCACCAGCCGGGTCTGGTTGCCTTCCACCTGCACGCTCATCCAGGCCTTGATGCGTTCGGGCTGCGCCTCGGGTTTCAGGCGCACGGTGTAGCCCACGATCACCTGCGTGTCTTCCAGTTTGCGCAGCCGGTTGGTGACGGTGCCGCGCGACACCTTGAGCTTGTGCGCGAGGTCGGCCACAGAGAGGCGGGCGTCTTGCCGCAGCAAGGCAATGAGTTGCTGGTCGAGCTGGTCCATGGTCAAAACGCCAATCAAGCTTGTCTAAATGTGCAATTTTCTGCCATTTCTTTACTTTATTGCCGATTTTCATTGACGCGCCAACCCGCGAAACTGGGTGCACGGCTTGGCGAACCGACGCCAGCCCCCAAGAGACAAGCATGAACCACACCGACCTGACCCGATTCAAAGACACCGGCACCCTGTATCTGAGCGCGCCCGAAGCCGCCGAGCTGGTGGGCCGCCTGGGCTTGCGGCACTGCCTGCAGCACATGGCCGAGCACATCCGCGCCGACTTTCTGCGCTGGGCCGACTTCGACAAAACCGCCCGCGTGGCGGCCCATTCCAAAGACGGCGTGATTGAGCTCATGCCGGTGGCGGACGACCACCGCTACAGCTTCAAATATGTGAATGGCCACCCGGGCAACACGCGTTTGGGGCTTTCCACCGTGATGGCGTTTGGCGTGCTGGCCGACGTGGACACCGGCGCCCCGCTGTTTCTGAGCGAGCTCACGCTCACCACCGCGCTGCGCACGGCGGCCATGTCGGCCCTGGCCGCCCAAACGCTGGCCCGCCCGGACAGCCGCGTGATGGCGCTCATTGGCAACGGCGCGCAGAGCGAGTTTCAGGTGCTGGCGTTTCAGCACCTGGTGGGCATTACCACCCTGCGGGTGTTTGACGTGGACCCCGCCGCCAGCGCCAAGCTGGTGGCCAACCTGCAAGGCAGCGGCCTGCACATCACCGTGTGCGCCAGCACCGCCGAAGCGGTGCAAGGCGCCGACATTGTGACCACGGTGACTGCCGACAAGGCCATGGCGCTGATCCTCACGCCCGAGATGATTCAACCCGGCATGCACCTGAACGCGGTGGGCGGCGACTGCCCGGGCAAGACCGAGCTGCACGGCGACATCTTGAATGCGGCCAAGGTGTTTGTGGAATACGAACCGCAGTCGCGCATGGAAGGCGAAATACAGCACCAGCCGGCCGACTTTGCCGTGACCGAACTCTGGCAGGTGCTGCGTGGCGAAAAGCCCGGACGCGACCACGCCGAGCAGATCACCGTGTTTGACTCGGTGGGCTTCGCGCTGGAAGACTTTTCGGCCCTGCGCTTCATGATGGACAGCGCGGTTGCACTGGGCATGGGCGAGCGCATGGCGCTGATACCGCAGCTGGCCAACCCGAAGAACCTGTTTGGGATGTTGGCTGCGCCCGCTTCAGTGACCCATCAGCTGACGCAGATCGCAGCGACCGCACACACCTGATCAAGCGATCAGTCGTCGTCGCCCAGTTCGGCGCTCCAGCCGGCGGCCTTGGCACGCTGCACCGCTTCGTGGTGGATGCGCGCGTGGCGCTGCGCCAGTTCGGGCGGCAGGCGGCTGGGCAACTGGCCGTAGGGCTCCCAGGCCTGGTGCACCTGCTCAAACAGGTTTTGCATGTCGCCGGCGCTTTTGCCGGCAAACGTGTCGCCCTCGGGCAGCACGCCCAACACCCAGGCGTCGCGGATGATGCGCCCGGTCATGGTCATGCCGTGGTTTTCTTCTTGGTCCATGCCGGCGTAGCTGTGGGTGCGGGTGTGAATCATGGGAACGGGTACTTTCAATTTATCGGGTGAGGCCAGCATAAAGCAGGGGCAGTTTTTCGGGCAGGCGTTCCACTTTGTCCACCACCATGTAGTGGCGCTCGCCAAAGATGCGGCGCACGTACTGATCGGCGCGCGGGTCCAGGCTCATGCAGTAGGTGGTCACGCCGCTGCGCCCGGCTTCTTCTACGGCTTTTTTGGTGTCGTGGCGCAGGTACTGCGGGTCGCGCACGTCCACATCCGCCGGCTCGCCGTCGGTGATGACGAGCAACAGTTTCTTGCTGCTGCGCTGCGCCTTCAGCGCCGTGGTGGCGTGCCGGATGGCCGCGCCCATGCGGGTGGAAAGCTGGCCCTCCATGCCGGCCAGGCGCGCCTTGGCCAGGTCGTCATAGGGCTGGTCAAAGTCCTTGAAGCGCCAGTAATTCACGTCGTGCCGACCGTCGGAGCAGAAGCCGTGGATGGCAAACGGATCGCCCACTTTCTGGATCGCGTCGGCCAGCAGCGCGCAGGCCGTGCGGGTGAGGTCGAGCACCGTGTGTTCCTGTCCGGCCACCTTGTCATTGGTTGATTGGGAAAGATCCAGCAGCACCAGCACCGAGAGGTCGCGCGTCTTGCGCACGCTGCGCATCATGATGCGCGGGTCGGGCTGGCGGCCCATGCGCATGTCGATCACCGAGGCCAGCGCGGCGTTCAAATCAATCTCGTCACCGTCTTCAAGCTTGCGGATGCGTTGCACGCCCTGCGGCTGCATGGCGTCCAGGATGACTTTCATGCGCCCGATCAAGCGCCGGTGTTCGGCGAGGATGCCGTCGATCACCGCCGCGTCACCGGCCTTGGCGCGGCGCTCCTGCACCGTGGCCCAGGCCGGGCGTTCGAGCTGGATCATGTGGTCCCACTCGCCGTAGTGCACCGGCGGCAGCACCGGCTCGCGCCCTTCGCTTTCATTGAAGGACACGCCCAGGTCTTCGTAGGGAAACAGCTCGGTGCCGAGCACCCAGATTTCCTGCGCGTCGTCGCCCGCGCCCTCCACCTCCAGCTCGTTGACGAACTGCATCAGGTTGACCTGCTTGCGCAGCTGCTGCGGCGGCTCGTAGCCGGCGGCGATGCTGCGTTCGAAGTCGAAGCCGTCAAAGGCCCAGAAGTAGCGGTTGTCGTCGCGGTAGGCCGCGGTCTGCATGTCGGTGCGCGGCTGATAGCTGGGGCCCTGCGTCAGTTCGCGGTAGCTGTGCGCCAGCTGCACGCCGATGTCCCACGACACGGTGTTGTCGTGCGGATCGGTCTGTATGTGCGGCAGCGCTTCAGCCAACAGGCTGCGGCCCTGGGCGATCCAGGGGTGGGCGTCTTCGTAGGCGGGGTCGAGCAGCGCGCGCGCCAGGCGGTTCAGCCAGTCACCCGCCGTGCTGCCTTGTGAAGCCTGCGCGGTGTGCAGCTGTGCCCAGAGTGGGCGCAGGCCCGGAAAGCGTGCCAGTGTCAGCGCCTCCACACGCGCGTCTTCCACCAGCCCGATCAACGCCATCTGCCACGGGTTGAGCGACTCGGCCGAGATCGGCTGGCGCGTGAACACCACATGGGCCGCGGCGTGCGCGGCGGCAGCGCGGTACAGCTGTGTGGCGTCCACCGTGCCGGCGCTGCCCTCCACCGCGTCGTAGGCATCGGGCAGGTGGATGAAATAGTCCTCGATGAAGGGGCGGTAGCCCTCGCGGCTTTCATAGTCACCCGCCGTGGGCCGCATGAAAAAGTCGCGGCCCCACAGCGCACGCAAATACATGTTGATGCGCCGCTGCACGTCCACCAGCAGCGTGCCCTTGCGCTCTTGCTGCAGCATGGCCAGCGACGCTTTGGACTGCAGGCCGAAGTAGGCGATCTGCTCTTCGTACTGGGTGCGGTGCGCCTGCGCGCCCCAGGTGGCCCAGCGCCGCAGACCGCCCAGCGTGAGCTGGCTGAAGAGCGCGTCGAGCTGGCCCAGCATGGGTCGCAGGCCGCGCGGGGCTTGTGCGACGAGCGTATTGAGGAACTGCAGGTACTGCAGGAACAGCGCGCCATCGGCCAGTCGGCGTGCGGCCGTGGGCGCGGTGGCCAGCACCAGTTCGATCACCGCGCCCGAGGTCTTGGAAGCGAGCAGCAGCGCGGTGGTGGCAAGTTCGCCCACCACGTCTTCGCCCGCTTCTTTCGCCACCTGCGGCGCCCCGTCGATCCAGGCGTTCACCAGTTCGTGCCCACGCCCCAAGCCACGCAGCGCGGCCGCGCCTTTCACGTAGTTGTCCAGTCCACGCGCCGAGAACACCTTGGTCGCCTCGTGCCAGCTGTGCTCCAGCAACTCGCGCGAGGCGGGTTCCAGTTGATCGATCCACTCGGCGTGATCGTGCAGGTGAACGCTCATGGCTTGTTAGAAAAACGTGGCCACAGCGGCGTCAAGTGCGTCCCGCATGTCCGGGTCGTCCGTGATCGGTCGCACCAGGGCCACGCGGCACGCGGCTTGTGCGGCCACGCCTTTGGCGATCAGGCTGCCCGCGTAAATCAGCATGCGGGTGGAAATGCCTTCGTCCAGACCATGGCCCTTGAGGTTGCGCGCGCGCTCGGCAATGCCGACCAGCTTGCCCGCCACGTCCAGGCTGACGCCGGTCTCATGGGCGACGATTTCGGCTTCGACGGCGTGTTCGGGGTAGTTGAAGTCCAGCGCGCCAAAGCGCTGTTTGGTGGACTGCTTCAAGTCCTTCATCAGGCTCTGGTAGCCCGGGTTGTAGGAGATGACGATCTGGAAGTCCGGGTGCGCCTTGATCAGCTCACCCTTCTTTTCCAGCGGCAGCACGCGGCGGTTGTCGGTCAGCGGGTGAATGACCACGGTGGTGTCTTGCCGCGCTTCGACGACTTCGTCGAGGTAGCAGATGGCGCCCAGGCGCGCAGCCATGGCCAGCGGGCCGTCTTGCCAGCGGGTGCCTTGCGCGTCGAGCAGGAAACGGCCAACGAGGTCACTCGCCGTCATGTCTTCGTTGCAGGCCACGGTGATCAGCGGCTTGTTCAGCTTCCAGGCCATGTACTCGACGAAGCGGGTCTTGCCGCAGCCAGTGGGGCCCTTGAGCATCATGGGCATGCGCACCGAATACGCAGCCTCGTACAGCTCGACCTCGTCGGCCACCGGGCGGTAGTAGGGTTGCTGGGCGACGCGGTAGGCGTCTAAGGTGTTGTCCATGTTCGTCTCCTTGTCCTTCATGCGGGGCTTTTGTTCTGTGGCGGAGGTGCCGCGTGGCCACTTTTCCCCTTTGGCCTGCACCGCGTGACACGACGCGCCTGACTCCGTTCGTGTCCTCCGACGGCCTGTGGCCGTCTCCCCCTTAACCTCACTGCGCCAGGCGCACCGTGTCACGCTCTCTGGTGTTCGTGGTGCATACCAAAGACCCCTCCGGCGCGCCTGCCCCATCCCAGAGATGCCGTGAAACCGGCTTTGCCGGGCCACGGGCATCGCCCCCTGGGGGGTGACGCCGCAGGCGGCGCGGGGGGATCAACAATCAGACCGTCTTCCCTCTAAAGATCACCATGCTCGCGCCCTGCGACTGCTTGAAGTTGTCGTAGCCAATCAGGCGAATGTGGTTGTCCGGGTTGGCCTTGCGGCAGGCTTCGCATTCGGCCAGCACCGCGTCCACGTCGGTCTCACCAAACATGGGCAGCTTCCACATGTACCAATAAGAGTCCATCAGGTACTGCGGCTCGATGTGTTCGATGGCCGGGTTCAGGCCCTTTTTCACCAGGTACTGCACCTGCTTGCGGATTTCCTCGGTGGTCATGGCCGGCAGGTACGAGAAGGTCTCGAACTTGCGGCTGGCGGGGTCGGAGAGGCGGGAGTTGTAGTCTTGCATGCTCATGGTGTGTTCCTTTAAACAAAGTTACTGCGTCCAAACCGGTCAAGTTCGATTCAGGACGCGAAGCAAAGCCGCAGACAGTGCTGAAGGCACGGCAAGGCTTTGCGACAAAGTCATGGATCGAAATCGGCCGGTTTACTTGTGGGCGATGTCGAGCTTGTCCACTGTGTCGAACTCGAACTTGATCTCTTTCCACGTTTCCATGGCGATCTTGAGTTCGGGCGAGTGCTGGGCCGCGTCCATCAACACGGTCTTGCCTTCTTTCTCCACCGCCACGCCTTCGTTGCGCGCCTTCACGCAGGCTTCCAGCGCCACGCGGTTGGCCGCAGCGCCAGCAGCGTTGCCCCATGGGTGGCCCAAGGTGCCGCCACCAAACTGCAGCACCGAGTCGTCACCAAAAATATTGACCAGCGCGGGCATGTGCCACACGTGGATGCCGCCCGAAGCAACCGGCATCACGCCGGGCATGGAGCCGAAATCCTGGTCGAAGAAGATGCCGCGGCTGCGGTCTTCCTGGATGAAGCTGTCGCGCATGATGTCGATCCAGCCCAGGGTGGAGGCGCGATCGCCTTCGAGCTTGCCCACCACGGTGCCGGAGTGCAGGTGGTCACCGCCGGACAGGCGCAGCACCTTGGTCAGCACGCGGAAGTGGATGCCGTGGTGCGGGTTGCGGTCGAGTACGGCGTGCATGGCACGGTGGATGTGCAGCAGCATGCCGTTGTCGCGGCACCAGTTGGCCAGGCCGGTGTTGGCGCACAGGCCGCCGGTCAGGTAGTCGTGCATGATGATCGGCGAGCCCAGTTCCTTGGCGTACTCGGCGCGCTTGTACATCTCTTCGGGTGTGGGCGCGGTCACGTTGAGGTAGTGGCCTTTGCGCTCACCGGTCTCGCGTTCGGCTTTTTCAATGGCTTCCTGCACGAAGTCGAAACGCTGGCGCCAGCGCATGAAGGGTTGCGAGTTGACGTTCTCGTCGTCCTTGGTGAAGTCCAGGCCACCGCGCAGGCATTCGTACACGGCGCGGCCGTAGTTCTTGCCCGACAGGCCCAGCTTGGGCTTGATGGTGCAGCCCAGCAGCGGGCGGCCGTACTTGTTCATGATGTCGCGCTCGACCTGGATGCCGTGGGGCGGGCCGCCGCAGGTCTTGACGTAGGCGATCGGGAAGCGAATGTCTTCCAGGCGCAGGGCACGCAGGGCCTTGAAGCCGAACACGTTGCCCACCAGCGAGGTCAGCACGTTGACCACCGAGCCTTCTTCGAACAGGTCGATCGGGTAGGCCACGAAGGCGTAGAAGCAGGTGTCGTCGCCGGGCACGTCTTCGATGCGGTAGGCGCGGCCCTTGTAGTAGTCCAGGTCGGTCAGCAGGTCGGTCCAAACCGTGGTCCAGGTCCCGGTGGACGACTCGGCGGCCACGGCGGCGGCCACTTCTTCGCGATCCACGCCGGCTTGCGGGGTGATCTTGAAACACGCGAGGATGTCGGTGTCTTTGGGGGCGTAGTGGGGTTCCCAGTACGTGCTGCGGTATTCCTTGACACCGGCGTTGTAGGTTTTCGTGGCCATGCTTGCTCCTGTTCGGGTGGTTCTGAATGCGGGACTGCGGTGCTCAACACCACCATGGCACGGTGCTGGTGACCGGGCGTTTGGCGTTGAACTGGAGAGAATTGTTGGCCCGTCACACGATAAATAAAAGTAAAATGTTTAGACCATTACGTTAGATTTTTATAAATGTATTGAAGGCCCGCCCATGCAACTGCGCCACGCGACCCTGCACCAGCTGCGCATCTTCTTGGCGGTGGCCCGCCATTGCAGCTTTGCGCGCGCTGCCGAAGAACTGCACCTGTCACCGCCCACGCTGTCGCTGCAGGTGAAGCAACTGTCGGAAACGGTGGGGCAGCCACTGTTTGAGCAACTGGGAAAGAAGATCTTTCTGACCGCTGCGGGCCAGACCCTGGCCGAGGCGTGTCAAGACATCGAGGGTCGCATGGAGCGGCTGTCGCAAGACCTGGCGGCGCTGCAAGGCGTCGAGCGCGGCAGCCTGAAGCTGGCCATCCTGACCACGGTGAAATACACCGTGCCCAAGCTGCTGGGCGGCTTTTGTGCGGCCCACCCCGGCATTGACGTGGCCATGCTGGTGGGCAACCGCGAAAACCTGTTGCAGCGCCTGGCTGCCAACCAGGACGACCTCTACATCATGGGCCAGCCGCCCGAGCAAATGGATGTGGTGTGCGAAGACTTTGCCGACAACCCGCTGGTGCTGGTGGCACCGCCCAACCACCCGCTGGTGGGCCACAAAAAACTGTCACCCCAGCGGCTGATGAACGAGCCGTTCATCTTGCGCGAACCCGGATCGGGCACCCGACTCACCGCCGAAAAGTTTTTTGCCGCTCAGGGCGTCACGCTCAAAAACCGGCTCGAAGTGGGCAGCAACGAGGCCATCAAGCAAACCGTGGCGGGTGGCCTGGGCCTGGCGGTGCTCTC
The DNA here is from genome assembly GCF_965657535.1 of Hydrogenophaga sp. Taxonomy (GTDB): domain Bacteria; phylum Pseudomonadota; class Gammaproteobacteria; order Burkholderiales; family Burkholderiaceae_C; genus Hydrogenophaga. Next base: position 223,609 of record NZ_CBFHOP010000008.1, read on the forward strand.
GGCCACCACGGTGGTGTCTGAGCTGGCGCTGGGTGAGCTGGTGCTGCTGGATGTGCAGGGCTTCCCGCTCATTCGCCGCTGGCATGTGGTGTACCCGCGCGGCAAGCGTCTCTCAGCCGCCGCGCTGGCCTTCAAGGCCTGGCTGTTTGAGCACCGCGAGCAACGCGGCTGAACCATTTACTCGGCACCAGCCTCGGCTTCGGGCAGGCGCGCAATCAGCACCTGGTCAATGCGCCGGCCCTCCAGCACCAAGACCTCGAAACGCCAGCCCGCAGTATCGACCGCGTCGCCCTGCTGCAGCAGTTCGCCCGCCACGGTCTGCATGAGCCCGGCCACGGTGTTGTAGCGGCCCTTGTCTTCGTCGGGCAGTTCGTCAATGTCCAGCCGAGCCTTGAGTTCGGCCACCGGCATGGCACCATCCACCAGCCAGGCGCCGTCTTCGCGCTGGGTGGCCCAGGCGTCCACCGCAGCCTCGGGCGACAGCTCGCCGGTGATCGCCTCCAGCATGTCCAGCGGCGTCAGCAGGCCCTGCACCACACCGTATTCGTCCACCACAAACACAATGCGCGTGGCGCGCGCGCGAAACTGTTCCAGCAGTTCCATGCCGGTCAAGGTTTCGGGCACAAACACGGCCGGCTGCACATGGCGCATGAGCGGCTCGTTGTTGCCCTCAGACTGCAGTGCCAGCATGCGCGGCAGGTGGATCACGCCCACCACATCTTCCAGCCCGCCTCGGCACACCGGGTACCACGAATGGCCCGTGGTCCAGGCCTTTTGTACCGCATCATCGATCTTGTCCTGGGCGTCCAGCCACTCGATCTCGGCGTGCGGCACCATGATCGAGGTGAGCTGGCGGTCGTCCAGCAAAAACACGTTGCGCACCATCTGGTGTTCGTGCTCTTCAATAATGCCCGCGTCCACACCCTCTTCCAGGCTGGCATTGATCTCTTCTTCGGTCACGTGCTGCACGGCGTTGGTGTCCACGCGCAGCAGCTTGAGCATGCCTTGCGTGGTCTGGGTCAGCAGCCACACAAACGGCTTGGCTGCTTTGGCCACAAACGCCATGGGGCGGGACACCCAGCGCGACACGGTTTCGGGGTAGAGCTGGCCAATGCGTTTGGGCACCAGCTCGCCAAACACAATGGTGATGAAGGTGATGACCACCACCACCACCGCCGTGGCCGTCACGTTGGCCGTGGTGCCCGCCATGCCAAGGGTTTGCAGCCACAGCGCCAGCTTGCCGCTGAAAGCGGCTTCACCCACGATGCCGTTGAGCATGCCGATGGAGGTGATGCCCACCTGCACCGAAGACAAAAACTGGGTCGGGTTCTCCAGCAACTTCAAGGCGGTGATGGAACCCTTGTCACCCGCCTCCGCCATGGCCGCCAGGCGCGCCTTGCGGCTGGAAGCCAGCGCCAGCTCCGACATGGCAAAGGCGCCATTGAGCAAGGTGAGAAAAACAATGAGGAGGATGTCCATAATTGACCAATGGCAAATTACATGATTGGCGATGTGCAGGGCTGCGATGAAGCCCTGGGCCGCCTGCTCGAAACAATCGATTTTTCACCCAGCCGCGACACGCTGTACCTGCTGGGCGACTTGGTGAACCGGGGCCCGCAGTCGCTGGCGGTGCTGCGCCGCCTGATGGCGCTGGAAGGCGCGGCCCACTGCCTGCTGGGCAACCACGACCTGCACCTGCTGGCCACGGCGCAAGGCGTGCGCAAGCCGCACCGCAGCGACACCGTGGCCGACATCTTGAACGCACCCGACCGCAGCAAGCTGCTGGACTGGCTGCGCCACCGCCCCATGGCACTGCATGCGCACGGTTGGCTCATGGTGCACGCCGGCGTGTTGCCACAGTGGGACCTGACCCAAACGCTGGCGCTGGCGAGCGAGCTGGAAGCTGTGCTGCGAAGCCCCCTCTGGACCGACTTTCTCACCGACATGTACGGCAACCAGCCCGACTTCTGGAGCGACAGCCTGCGCGGCGCCGAGCGCCTGCGCGTGATCGTCAACAGCCTCACCCGGCTGCGGTTCTGCTCGGCACAGGGCGTGATGGAATTTGAAGCCAAGGACAACGCCGACACCGCCCCGCCGGGTTTCATGCCGTGGTTTGACGTGCCTGGGCGGCGCACCGCCGGCGTGCCGGTGGCGTTTGGCCACTGGTCTACCCTGGGCGATGTGCAGCGCGAGGGCGTGTTGCCACTGGACACTGGCTGCGTGTGGGGTGGCTGCCTCACGGCGGCACGCATGGGCACGGCGCCGGGCAGCTTCGAGCTGCTCTCGGTGCGGTGTGCGCAAGCACGCAAACCAGGCAAAGGCTGAGGCGACACCGCAAGCGAGCCTGATTGGCTCAGCTGCCCTCTGTGGACGTGGTCAACGCACCGGCTTCAACGACAGGCGCCTGCACCGGTGCCGGCGCGCTCTTGAACAGCGCGGGCACTTTCTTGCGGGTCTTGATGTTGGGCGACAGGCCCCGCGTTGCAGCAGGCTGCGAAGCTTCCCACGACGGCTTGGTGTCGGCGCTGGTGCTGGGCTCGTAGGGCTTGTCAAACAACGGATCGGCCGGTGGGCGGGGCGCACGCGGGGCACGGCTGCCGGGTGCAAAGCGGGTATCGGGCTCGCGGCTGCCCGGGCGGGGCTCACCGCGGCCTTCGCGGGGAGCGCGGCTTTCACGGGCTGCGCGAATCTCTCGGTCTTCGTTGTTTTCAGGCTGCTTCCAGGCACGCTGGCCATCGTTGAAGTGCCCGGTCGGGCGCTTGTCCGCCTCCAGCTCCAGCGCTTCGAGTTCCAGCTTTTTGCCCAGCAGTTTTTCCAGATCGCCCATCAAGCGCGTGTCGCGTGCGCTGACAAACGACACCGCCAAACCGGACGCACCGGCCCGGCCGGTGCGGCCAATGCGGTGCACGTAGTCTTCGGCGTTGAACGGAATGTCGAAGTTGAACACCGCAGGCACGTCTTTGATGTCCAGGCCGCGCGCGGCCACATCGGTGCACACCAGCAGGTCCACCGCGCCGCTCTTGAAAGCTTCCAGCGCTTTCAGGCGTTCGTCCTGGCTTTTGTCGCCGTGCAGGGCGGTGGTGTTCAGGCCTTCGCGTTCCAGCGAACGCGCCAGCCGGGCACAACCCAGCTTGCTGTTGACAAACACAAAGGCCTGCTTGAGACCGCGCTCGCTCAAAATCTTCTTAAGCACGTGGCGCTTGTCGTCGTCGTCCACACGGTAAAAGTGCTGCTCCACCGTGGAAGCCGTGGCGTTCGAGCGCGCCACTTCAATGGTGACCGGGTCTTGCAGATAGCTGCCGGCCAGGCGCTTGATCTCGGGCGAAAAAGTGGCCGAAAAAAGCAGCGTGGTGCGCTGTTTGGGCAGGTAGCTCAAGATGCGTTGCAGGTCGGGCAGAAAGCCGATGTCAAGCATGCGGTCGGCTTCGTCTAGCACCACATACTCCACCTGGTTGAGCACGCAGTTTTTGGCTTCAATGTGGTCGAGCAAGCGCCCGGGCGTGGCCACCAGCACTTCGACGCCTTTTTTCAGCTCGGCGGTCTGGGGCTTCATGTCCATGCCGCCAAACACCACCGCACTGCGCAGGTTGGTGTATTTGGCGTACAGCTTCACCTGCTCAGCCACCTGATCGGCCAGTTCGCGGGTGGGCAACAGCACCAGGGCGCGCACCGGGTGTCGGGCGGGCGAGGTGGAGGCGTTTTCGTGCTTCATCATGCGCTGCAGCAGCGGCAGCGTGAAGGCGGCGGTCTTGCCGGTACCGGTCTGGGCGGCGCCCATCACGTCACGGCCCTGCAGCACCACCGGAATGGCCTGCGCCTGGATGGGCGTCATGTTCTCGTAGCCCATTTCGGCCACGGCACGCTCCAGCGAAGGAGAAAGGGAGAGTTCTGAAAAAGATTGGGTCATTTCTGTACGGGTTAGCCCGCTATTGTCTCACTTTGACCCGAAATCACCCAATCGGACCGCGTATGGCTGCACTCTGGGGCTGGAGGCATGGTTACAAACTGCGTGCGTTGAAGGTGTCGCACAGGGGCACCTGGCCTTGTTCCAAACCCATGCGGAACCAGCGCTGGCGCTGCGCACTGGTGCCATGGGTGAAGCTGTCGGGCACGATCTGCCCCTGGCTCTTGCGCTGCAGGGCATCGTCGCCAATGGCGGCGGCAGCGTTCAAGGCCTCCTCCACGTCGCCAGGCTCCAGAATGGCCTGGTTTTTGTGGTTGTGGTGGGCCCAGATGCCCGCGAAGCAGTCGGCCTGCAATTCCAGTCGAACACTCAGGGCGTTGTATTCGCGCTCGCTGACGCTCCCACGCAGCTGGTCCAGCTTGTCGGTGACGCCCAACAGGTTTTGCACGTGGTGGCCCACCTCATGGGCAATTACGTAGGCCTGCGCAAAGTCGCCGGGTGCGCCCAACTCGCGCTTGAGCGTGTCGTAAAAGCTGAGGTCGATGTAGACCTTTTCGTCACCCGGGCAATAAAACGGCCCCATGGCCGACTGTCCCGTGCCACAAGCCGTGGGCGTGGCGCCACGAAACAGCACCAGACGGGGTTTGCGGTAGGTGCTGCCGCTCTGGCGAAACACATCGCCCCACACGTCTTCGGTGCCCCCCAGCACCGCGGCCACAAACTGGCCCATGTCGTCGGTGGGTTTCTGCATTGGAACAGGGGCGTTTTGGGTTTGTGGGGGCGCCATGATCTCCCCGCCACCACCCAGCACCCCGAGAATCGTCATCGGGTTGATGCCGAAGATCCAGCCTGCCACCAATGCGATGGCGATGGTGCCCAGACCAATACCTTTGCCCCCGGTACGACGACCGCCACCCGGCTGTGAGCGGCGGTCTTCCACCTGGTCCGACTGGCGGTTGTTGCCCCACTTCATGGCCGAACCACCGGTGAATGGGCCACGGGCCGCGCGCAGGAACAGGTTGAGACGTGCATGGCTTCTCCGGGATCTGCGGTGGGAGGTGGGGAACTTGGCAAGTGCGCAAATCGTCGCACAATCCTGTTTAAAAAGAACCGATCAACACATTATGCAAACAGCACGCGCCTCCCGAGCCCAAGCTCACCCTCTTCCAACCCAGTCCCAGCGGGGCGTGTGGCGTTGTGCCGCCGGTGTTGCTTTGGCGTCGCTTTTGCTGTTGGCCGGCTGCGCCAACACGCTGACAGCGAAGGTGACACGTTTCAACCAATGGCCTGCGAACGCGGCTGGGCAGCGCTTTAGCTTTGCGCCGGCTGAGCCTGAAAGGACGCTGGAAATGGCGGCCTACCAGGCGCTGGTGGCCAACGAGCTGGAGCGCCTGGGGTTGCAGCGTGCGGCAGAGGGGCAAGCAGGGTCCTTTGTGGTGCAACTGCACGCCACGCTGAGCGAGCGCGAGCGCAAGCGGCTGGAAGCGGTGTACAGCGACCAGTGGGTGTATGTGCCGCCCTGGCGCAATGCACAGGGGCAGCTCTTGGGTGGGCACTGGGTGCCCGACCCCATGGGCGTGCGCTACGTGGGGGACCGCGAGGTGACCCGCACGGTGCAAGAAAGCCGGTTGCAGGTGCGCATCACGGCAGCCCAACCGCCCGCCGGAGCGACCCGAACGGTGTTTGAGGCCACCGCCGTGCACGACGGCAGCGACGGCGATCTGGTGGAGGTGGTGCCCTACCTGGTGCGGGCCGTTTTCCAGGATTTTCCCGGTGCCAATGCGCAGGTGCGGCGCGTCACCTTTGAGCTGGAAAACCGCTGAACACGCTGGCCTCAGAAAACCCGACCCAAAAAAAGCGCTGCAAGGCAGCGCTTTTTTTGCTCCCGCAGGGAGCGCTGCGAATCACACCACCGCTGGCTTGAAGTCGCTGGTGGGCTGGCCCTGGAAGTCTGTCCAGCAGCGGCGGGTGAAGTCGTAGAGCTTGCATTTGCGCGCGGTATCGAAATACCAACCCCACGAAAACTTCTGCACGATGATGCGGCCCGGCAAGGCCTCTTCCAGCACCTGTTGTGCGCCTTCCAGCTTGTAGAGGGGAATGCTCATGTCCACGTGGTGCGCGGTGTGCTCCATGATGTGGTGCATCAGTGCGCCGATGCGCATAGAAAAGGTCATGTGCACGGTGGTGGACACAAACGGCGCGGCCTTGGCCCAGGCGCCTTTGTCGTCGTGCCACTGCACCGCCGTGTGCGTGTGGTGGATGTACACCACAAAACCGATCATGGCGTTCCAGAACATGAACGGCACCACAAAGCCATAACCCAGCGTGGCCCACACCGACTGCCCGGTGGCAAACGCTGCAGCCACCAATACGCCGATCCAGACCAGCGCGCTGGCCACGACATACACACCGTCCCACACAAATTCTTTGCGCTGTGTGCCCATGTAGGTTTTGCGCGGGAAGAACATGCGCAGCCACCACATTTCTATCAGGTAATAAAACGCCGGGCCCCAACCGCTGCGGTAAAGCCGTTCCAGCGCACGGCGCCCGGGTGACAGCGCTTCGAACTCGTCTTTGGTGAGCGGCGCCCACACGAAGTCGACGCCCTTGAGGTTGGTGTAGCCGTGGTGCACCACGTTGTGCCCCACCTCCCACAGGCTGTAGGGTGTGAGCGACACGGTGAAGGCGATACGGCCCAGCACGCGGTTCAGTCGGCGGTGCGGGGTGTAGCTCTGGTGGCAGGCGTCGTGCCCGATGACGAACAACCGCCCGATCATGAAACCCGCGGCCATGCCGCAGAGCAGCTTGGCCCACCAGGCCTCCAGCAACACGGTGCCGGCCATGAGCGCGGCATAAATGAACAGGTCAAGGGCCAGCAAGCACACCGCCAACGCGGTGCGGCGCTCCACGATGGGCGCCAGCCAGCCCCGGATCACCTTGCGGTGCGGCAAGGGATGCCCCAGGGGAATGGGCTCAGGATGCTGGAACGAAGGCGAAATTTGAGACATGAAGCAGTTGGGGAGGTTGGTCCCGGGAAGCACACACGGAAGGCGTGCGGTACACACAAACGCGGGCCAAGACCCGCGATGAATACGCAGCGACACCACCGTGGGTGTCCGCAAACAGGAAGCGCGATGCTAGCCGGAGCGCGGCCGCGCCACTTTGATGCATGTCAAACCGCCACGGCCGGCCCAGCCGGATTCAGACTCAGGTTTTGGGCAGCGTCACGCCCACCTGGCCCTGGTATTTGCCGCCACGGTCTTTGTAGCTAACTTCGCACACATCGTCTTTGTCGCTTTCAAAGAACAGCACCTGTGCGCAGCCTTCACCCGCGTAGATTTTGGCGGGCAACGGCGTGGTGTTGCTGAACTCCAGCGTCACATAGCCTTCCCACTCGGGCTCGAATGGGGTCACGTTGACAATAATGCCGCAACGCGCGTAAGTGCTCTTGCCCAGGCAGATGGTCAGCACATTGCGCGGAATGCGGAAATATTCCATGGTGCGCGCCAGCGCGAAGCTGTTGGGTGGAATGACGCAAACGTCTTTGTTGATGTCCACAAAGCTGTTTTCATCAAAGTTTTTCGGGTCCACCACCGTGCTGTGAATGTTGGTGAACACTTTGAACTCGGGCGCGCAACGGATGTCGTAACCGTAGCTGCTGGTGCCGTAACTCACGATTTTTTCGCCAGCGGCGTTTTGTCGGATCTGGCCAGGCTCGAAGGGCTCGATCATGCCGTGCTGCTCGGCCATGCGGCGGATCCATTTGTCGCTCTTGATACTCATGCTGGTGTGCTCCGGTTTTAGCTGCTGATGATTGTAGGCAGGTCGGGGGGTGCGAAGACCTGAACACATTCAAGGTTTTCAGTAATTACTGAAAATTCAAAAAACAAGGAATCCACATGGCCATACCCACCCCCCTTCCAGCACTCAGCCGCGAGTTTGTGAACCACTTTGGCGAGATGGGCAGCCGCTGGGGCATCAACCGCACGGTCGGACAAATTTACGCCTTGCTCTTCATTTCGCAAACGGCCATCAACGCCGACGATATCGCCGATGCGCTTGGCTTTTCTCGCTCAAATGTGTCGATGGGCCTGAAGGAACTTCAGGCGTGGCGGCTGGTGCGCCTGCGCCACCTGCCGGGTGACCGCCGGGAATATTTCGACGCCCCGGAGGATGTGTGGGAAATTTTCCGCGTATTGGCCGAGGAACGGCGCCGACGAGAAATTGAGCCCACGCTGTCGATGCTTCGTTCGGCCTTGCTGCAGACCCCTAACGGCGACGCCGAGCGCCACGCCCAACAGCGCATGCGCGAGATGCACGAGCTGATCGACCGCTTGATGAGTTGGTTTGACGACGTACAGAAACTGGCACCAGAGACCGCCCTGCAGCTGATGGGCATGGGCAGCACCGTGACCAAAGTGCTGGAACTCAAAGACCGCCTCACCGGCCGCAGCAACAAGCCCGCGGCTGGCGATACCGGTCGGAACACCGCTTAATTCCCCCTCCCCGAGAGCACCCCACCATGGAACTCGACGCCCTTGTCCTCTCCCGCATTCAGTTCGCGGCGAACATCAGTTTTCACATTCTTTTTCCAACGATCACGATCGCACTCTGCTGGTTCCTGCTGTTCTTCCGGGTCCGCCTGGTACAGACGCGCGATGCGGCGTGGGAGGATGCGTATTACTTCTGGACCAAAGTGTTTGCCCTGACCTTTGCGCTGGGCGTGGTGTCGGGCATCGTCATGAGCTTCCAGTTCGGCACCAACTGGCCGGGCTTCATGGAGCGCACAGGCAACATCTCAGGCCCGCTGCTGGGTTATGAGGTACTGACCGCGTTCTTTTTAGAAGCCAGCTTCCTGGGCATCATGCTGTTTGGCCGTGGCCGGGTCAGCGAGCGGGTGCACCTGATTGCCACCTTCCTGGTGGCGATCGGTACCACCATGTCGGCGTTCTGGATTCTCAGCCTCAACTCGTGGATGCACACCCCCGCAGGCTACGAGATCGTCAATGGCCAGTTCATCCCCACCGACTGGCTGGCTGTGGTCTTCAACCCCTCGTTCCCCTACCGACTGGCCCACAAGCTGCTCGCCTCGGCGCTGACGGCTTCGTTCCTGATCGCCGGTCTGTGCGCCTGGCAGCTGCTCAAAGGCAGCGCCACCCGCGGCACCCACAAGGCCCTGCGCGCCGCGGTGTTCACCGCCGCCGCCGTCATGCCCTTGCAGTTTTTGGCCGGTGACCTCCACGGGCTCAATACTCTGGAGCATCAGCCCGCCAAAGTGGCTGCCATGGAAGGCATCTGGGACACCGAGCGCGGGGCGCCGCTGACGCTGTTCGGCATCCCGGACGAAGAAGAGCGCACCACCCACTTCGCCATCAAAATTCCCAAACTGGCCAGCCTGGTGCTGACACACGATCTGGACGGCGAGGTGAAAGGGCTGAACGACTTCCAGGGCTCACACCCGCCGGTGGCGCCGGTGTTCTACGCCTTCCGCGTGATGGTGGGCGTGGGCACGCTGATGCTGCTGGTGGCCGGCTTCGCCGCCTGGCGCCTGTGGAAGCAGCGCCAGCAAGCCGAGGTGACCTTGCCACGGCCCCTGCTGTGGGTGCTCTCGGGCATGGCTTTCTCTGGCTGGGTGGCCACGCTCGCCGGCTGGTACGTGACCGAAATCGGGCGCCAGCCCTACCTGGTTTATGGGCTGATGCGCACCAGCGAAGCGGCGACCACGGTGCCTTCGGCCTACATCGCGCTCACGCTCACCGCGTACCTCATCGTCTACGGACTGCTGTTGGTGACCTATGTGGGTGTGCTCAAGTACATGGCCGAGAACCCCAGGCAGCATGCCCCCGAATCACCCAAAGGCGCCGTACTCGGCAAAGCGGGCGTGTGAGTGCCGAACCGCTTTCCCGACCCGATACCCACTCGCTTGAAAGATGCACATGACCTGGGCTGAATTCCTCCCGCTGTTTTTCCTCGCCGTGATGGGCCTCTCCCTGCTGGCCTATGTGGTCCTGGACGGCTACGACCTGGGCGTCGGTCTGCTGCTGCCGCTGGCCCAAGACAGCGAGAAAGACACCATGATCGCCAGCATCGGTCCGTTCTGGGACGCCAACGAAACCTGGCTGGTGCTGGGTGTGGGCGTGTTGCTGATTGCGTTTCCATTTGCACACGGCATGGTGTTGCAAGCGCTGTACCTGCCGGTGGCGGTGATGCTGATCGGACTCATCTTGCGCGGCGTGGCATTCGACTTTCGTGTCAAGGCGCCCACGCGCTACAAGCCGTTCTGGAACCGCGCGTTTTTCGCGGGTTCGCTCATGGCCTCGGCGGCTCAGGGCTGGATGCTGGGCAGCTACATCACCGGCTTTGCCCCCGGTGCGCTGGGCTGGGCCTTCAGCCTGGGCATTGCCCTGACCCTGCCAGCCGCCTATGTGCTGCTGGGCGCAGGCTGGTTGATCATGAAAACCGACGGCGATTTGCAGCAGCGCGCGGTGCACTGGGCGCGCCGGGTGATGTGGCCCATGGCCGCTGCCCTGTTGGCCATTTCCGCGGCCACACCGCTGGTGAAGGCCGGAGTGATCGACAAGTGGTTTGGCGTACCGCAGGTGTTCGCCTTGCTGCCGGTGCCGCTCATGTGTGCGCTGGCCTTTTTCGCCATGCGCTGGGTGGTGACACGCCCGGCTCTGGTGTCGGCGGGCTACGGCTGGTTGGTGTTTGCCAACACCGTGCTGATCTTCGTGCTGGCGTTCTTCGGCCTGGCCTACAGCATCTTCCCGGACATCGTGATTGGGCGCATGACGGTGTGGGAAGCGGCCATCAGCACCGCGTCGCTCAACGTGATCTTCATCGGCGTGGCGATCACGCTGCCGGTGATCATTGGCTACACCGTGTTCATGTACCGGGTGTTCTGGGGCAAGGCCACCGAACTCAAGTACGGGTAACCACCCGCCCTGGCAGCAGCCCAGCGCACAGGCGAGCGCAGCTTCAGGGCGCGGCGGGGCTTCAGCGTGTGGCTGGCGCCGCGATCACGGTGCGCGCCACCACCCGATCATCACCCAGCACGATCAGTGCAAACAGCAGTTCGTCCAGGCTGTTGGCTTGCGCGGTCTTGCGGGCCAGCAGCGGCGTGGCCTGCGGGTTGAGCACCACGAAGTCGGCTTCGCAACCGGGTTGCAGATTGCCCACCACACCACCCAGCCCGAGGGCGGCCGCTGCCCCTGCGGTGTGCTGCCACCACAACTGGCTCGGCGTCAGGCTCAGGCCGGTTTTGGTGTGGCCCTCGCGGCCCACGTAGTAAGCGGCCAGCATGGTGTGGAAGGGTGAGAAGCTGGTGCCACCGCCCACGTCGCTGGCCAGGCCGTAGCGCATGCCAGCGGCAGCAGCGCTGGCGTAGTCGAAAAATCCGCTGCCCAAGAAAAGGTTGCTCGTCGGGCTCACCGCCGCAGCGGCGCCCGTTTGCTGCATGAGCGCGCGGTCAGCCGCGTCCAGGTGGATGCAATGCGCGTAAATGGCGCGCTCGCGCAGCAGCCCGAAATCGGCATACACGTCCAAATAGCTTCGCGCCCGAGGGAACAACTCGGCCACCCACTGAACCTCGTCGCGGTTTTCGGCCACATGCGACTGCACCCACACGCTGGGGTAGCGCGCGGCCAGCTCGCCCGCGCCGCGCAGCTGCTCGGGCGTGCTGGTGGGCGCAAAACGCGGCGTGATGGCGTAGCCCAGGCGGTCCACGCCGTGCCAGCGCCGAATGAGCGTTTCGGTGTCGATGAGGCTCTGCTCGGTATCGTCGCGCACGCCGTCGGGGCTGTGGCGGTCTTGCAGCACTTTGCCGGTGATGAGGCGTACGCCGCGGGCCTGTGCGGCTTCAAACATCGCGTTCACCGAACTCGGGTGTGAGGTGGCAAAAGCCAGCGCCGTGGTGACACCATGGCGCTGCAGTTCGTCCAGAAAGAATTCGGCCACGCCACGTGCGTAGCCGAGGTCAGAGAACCGCGATTCGTGCGGAAACGTGTAGTTTTCCAGCCAGGGCAACAAGCCCGCTGCGGGCGCACCGATCACATCGGTTTGCGGGTAGTGAATGTGCAGATCCACAAAGCCCGGCGCAATGATGTGCCCACGCAAGTCTTCAATGGCCACACCGGGAAAGCGGTCCACCAGCGCAGCATGATCGCCAACAGCACGAACCACGCGCTGCCCGGTGACGTCGGGCCCCACCACCAGCAGACCATCGGGCTCGTACACGGGGGTCTGGTCGTCAGCGAAACGGAGAACAGCGGCGCGGTAGGCTTTCATAGAGGGCTTAGCTTAGCGCTGTTCACATCGGCCGCCATAACGCCCCCGGCATAGTTGTCATGCCCAGGGGCCGCTCCCAGCTTTTCAGTGGCCCAGCTTGGTCTGCACGCCGTCCACCAGCCAGTTCATGTTGAGGATGTCGGCGTCCGACAGCGCCTGCCCCGCACCGATGACCACCTTGCCTTCGTTGCTGAGCACTGCGGTGTTGGCGGCAAACACCCGGAGCTTGCCCGCTGCCATGTCGGTCTGGCGCGCCAGCACCTCTTGGCGCACGGCAGCCGGCACCTTGCTGCCGAACCCATCCACACGCACCATGCCGTCCTTCACGCCACCCCACACGCTGGCGCTTTGCCAGCTGCCGTCCAGCACCGCCTGGACGCGGCGGGTGTAGTACCCGCCCCACAGGTGGGTCACCGCCACCACCTGCGCATCGGGCGCCACGTTGCGCATGTCGGAGTGGTAGGCCACCGCCAGCTTGCCTCGCTCTTGCGCAGCGGCCATGACGGCGGTGGAGCCGGTGTGAAACGCCAGCACCTCGGCGCCTTGGTTCATCAGCGTCATGGCAGCGTCGCGTTCGCGCGGCGGGTTGAACCATTCACCCAGCCAGACCACGCGCACGGTGGCAGCAGGGTTAACCGAGCGCATGCCCAAGGTGAAGGCATTGATGCCCTGAATCACCTCGGGGATCGGGAAGCCTGCCACGTAACCGGCCTGCGTGGCCAGGCGGCCCGCCGCAATGCCAGCCAGGTAACGGCCTTCGTAATAGCGCGCGTTGGCGGTGGCCACGTTGGGCGCTGTCTTGTAGCCGGTAACGGACTCGAACTTCACACCCGGAAATTCTTTGGCCACCTTGAGCGTGGGCTCCATGTAGCCAAAGCTGGGCGTGAAGATAATGCCGTGCCCCTGGCGCGCCAGGTCGCGGATGACGCGCTCGGCGTCGGCGCCCTCGGCCACGTTTTCTACAAAATGGGTCTGCACCTGAGCGCCCAGCGCTGTGGCCACCGCGAGGCGGCCCTGTTCGTGCTGTCGCACCCAGCCCGCGTCGGTCAGCGGCGCCACATACACAAAAGCGGCCTTGAGTGGCGCAGCAGGCAGCGGCGGCGGGCTGAGCGTCTGTGCGGTCGTGGTGAGGGGAAAAGAAAAGAAAAAGCTGGTGACCAGCCAAGCGCAGGCGCGCCGGGTCACGAGGTTTTTGTACATGGTGGTCCTCTACATGGCTTCCGCAAATGAAAAAAGCGAGCCAGGGAAGCACCGGCTCGCTGCCACCATTTTAATACACGGCTTGGCGCTGCCAGAGCGCAGGTACCCGCCACAGAACGGTCATGGCCGCGTGGTGCTCAAGCACCAAAGCCCAAGCCGGGCAGCCGTTTTTGCGTTGTCGGCTCGAAAAATATGGGCTTGTGCCGCCGCAGGACATCCATTGCACAGCGTCCTAAGTGCAATTACGTAGCGACAACGAAGGGTTTTGCAATTCCAATCAGGCAGCAGCTGCACTTGAGACATGCGGCACAACAGTCCTTCAACTGGAGACGATAAAAATGAAACACAAGGACATTCAAGATGTTCTCGGCGGCTTGGGTTTGGCTGCCCTCGGGGTGTTTGCGGCGGTCTACGCCCAGCGCTACGAGTTCGGCGATCTCAACCGCATGGGTGCGGGCTACTTCCCGGTCACGCTGGGCGCCTTGCTGGCGGTGCTGGGTCTCATGATCGCCGTCCCGGCGTTCTTTCGAAGCGGGCCGGCCATCAAGGTGCAGTGGAAAACCTTCGCTCTGGTCATGGCCAGCATAGTGGCCTTTGCGCTCACGCTGAAGGTGCTGGGTCTGATCGTGGCCACCATGCTGTCTGTGGTGCTGGCCACGCTGGCGGACAACAACACCCGCTGGAAAGGCCGTCTGATGATCGCGGTGGGCGTGGCCGCCATCACCTACCTGGTATTCGGCCTGGGTTTGAGCATGATTCTGCCCATCTGGCCGTGGAGCCCCTGATGGCTTTCAACGCCCAGCCCGCTCATCCCACACAACCCTGAGAGACACAACACCATGGACATTCTCAACGGCCTGATGCTCGGCCTTGAATCGGCACTGCAACCGGTCACGCTGCTGTATTGCTTTATTGGCGTGTTTCTGGGCACGCTGATTGGCGTGTTGCCAGGCATCGGGGCGCTCGCAACGATCTCGCTGCTGCTGCCCATCACCTACCACATTCCACCCACCGCAGCCATCGTAATGCTGGCGGGCATTTACTACGGTGCCCAATACGGCGGTTCCACCGCGTCGATTCTGCTGAACCTGCCGGGCACACCGTCTTCGGCCGTGGCCTGCCTTGACGGCTACCCCATGGCCAAGCAGGGCCGGGCGGGTGTCGCGCTGTTCATGACCACCATCGCCTCGTTTGTCGGCTCCATGCTGGGCATTCTGGCGCTGGTCCTGTTCTCGCCGGCCATTGCCGAACTGGGCCTGAAATTCGGCGCCGCCGAATACTTCGCGATGATGCTGCTGGGCCTCGTTGCCGCATCGGCCCTGGCCTCCGGCTCGCCGGCCAAAGGCTTGTCGATGGTGATCCTTGGCTTGTTGCTGGGCACGGTGGGCACCGACGTCAACTCGGGCCAGGCCCGTTTCGACTTCGGCATCCCTGAGCTGATGGACGGCATCAACCTGGTGGCGCTGGCCATGGGCATGTTTGGTGTTTCCGAGGTGATCTCAGGCATCAACCAGGTCCGCGGCAGCGACGTCAAGGAGAAAATCACGATGCGCACCATGACGCCCACGCGAAAGGACATGAAAGACTCGATCATGCCCATGCTGCGCGGCACCGGCATTGGCAGCTTCTTCGGCGCCCTGCCCGGCACCGGCGCTTCCATTGCATCATTCATGTCGTATGCCGTCGAAAAGAAGATTGCCAAGGACCCCAGCCGTTTTGGCAACGGTGCCATCGAGGGCATTACCGCACCCGAAGCGGCCAACAACGCTGCGGCCCAAACCGCCTTTGTGCCCACACTGTCGCTGGGTATTCCGGGCGACGCCGTGATGGCGCTGATGCTGGGTGCGCTGATCATCCACGGCATCCAGCCCGGCCCCATGCTCATGTCCCAACAGCCCGAGCTGTTCTGGGGCCTGATCGTGAGCTTCGGTATTGGCAACATCATGCTGCTGGTGCTGAACCTGCCGATGATCGGCATGTGGGTCGCCATTTTGCGCATCCCTTACCGGGTCTTGTTCCCAGCCATTCTGGTGTTCATCAGCCTGGGGGTGTACAGCGTCAACAACAACACCTTTGACGTGTTGATGGTCGCCGGTATCGGTGCCGTGGGCTATTTGCTGGCGGTGTTCAAGTTTGAAGCCGCTCCGCTGCTGCTCGGTTTTGTGCTGGGCCCACTGATGGAAGAAAACCTGCGCCGCGCCTTGCTGCTGTCGCGTGGCGAGCTGTCCACCTTCATCGAGCGTCCCATCAGCGCCGGCTTCCTTGCTTTTGGTGCGGCCATTCTGCTGTGGAGCGCCTGGGGTTCGCTGAGAGAATTCATGCGGGCCCGCGAGAAAGAAGCAGACGCCCAGCAGCTCTGACGCTGCAGCGCTGAAAAGCGCAACGCCGTGGGCATCAGCTGGTGATGCCCACGGCGTTTTTTTATGGGTGGTTCAATTCTTTTCAGTTCTTCATTTCAAACGCGGCCACCCCCCGGTTCACGGCGACATACAGGCTAGCTCGCTGGCTTTCGCTCACAAAGCTGGCTTCCACGCTGTTGCGCGCCAGGGTAAACACCTCGGTTTCGGACAAGCCCAGGGCGGCCACGGTTTGCGCAAAGTTGGCGTTCATGTAGCCACCGAAATAAGCGGGGTCGTCTGAATTCACCGTCACACAAAGCCCTGCGTCCAGCATCGTTTTCAGGGGGTGCTCGCGCAAGTCGCGCACCACGCACAGTTTCAGATTGGACAGCGGACACACCGTGAGCGGCAGGCGCGTGTGCGCCAGCTCAGCCACCAGCAGCGGGTCTTGCAGGCAGGCCACGCCGTGGTCAATGCGCTGGACCTTGAGCAAGTCAATGGCTTGCCACATGTATTCGGGCGGGCCCTCTTCGCCAGCATGTGCCACCAGGCGCAGTCCCAGCTCGCGGCAGCGCGCAAACACGCGCTCGAATTTTTCGGGCGGGTGCCCGAGTTCGCTGGAATCGAGCCCCACACCCACAAAATGCTCGCGGTAGGGCAGCGCGGCTTCCAGGGTGGCAAAGGCGTCTTCTTCGCTCAGGTGGCGCAAAAAACACAGGATCAGCGCCGAACTGACACCCAACTCAGCCTCGGCCTGGCGGCAGGCGCTGGCCAGCCCTTGCACCACCGTGGCCATGGGCACCCCACGGGCGGTGTGGGTCTGCGGGTCAAAGAAAATTTCGGCGTGGACCACGTTGTCGGCCTTTGCGCGCAGGAAATAAGCCCACGCCATGTCGTGAAAGTCTTCAGCCTTCAGCAATACGCTGGCACCGGCGTAATAAATGTCCAGAAAGCTCTGCAGATCGGTGAACGCATAAGCCGCGCGCAAGGCCTCCACGCTGGCGTAAGGCAGTGTCACGCCGTTGCGCTGGGCCAGCGCAAAAATGAGTTCAGGCTCCAGCGAGCCTTCAATGTGGATGTGCAGCTCGGCTTTGGGGATAGCGCGGGCCAGTGCCACAGCGCGTTCAACGGCAGGGTTCGTCATGTCAAGTCCTGGAAAGGTTCAAAAGCCGTGCGCGGTGTTCAGCACACACCGAGCGACACGCCCAGGCGGGTCAGGTATCGGCGGTAGGCGCTGGACATGCGGTCGGCCGGACTGTGCACCTCGGCTATGGGGCCGTCTTTGCCGATGGGCAAAGCCTTGGGCTGCTGCGACTCCACCACTGGTCGGTCTTGCGCAAACACCTCGTCCTGAAAGGCGCGCAGCTCCTCGTCATCCGACAAGTCGCCCAGCGTGGCCATGGCGAACCAGGCGGTGCACGAGCCGGCAGCGTCTGGCCGGATGAACAGCGCAATGGCGTTGCTCACTGGGTCGCCCTCGGTGGCGTCTTTGCGCAAGATGGCGGCAAACGGATGCGGCACGGTGTAGCGGTAGGCCACCCAACCGCCGTCACTCGCACCCGCATAAGCGCGCGGCTGCCAGGCGCGGCAGTCGCTGGCCACCAGGCCTTCAGCGGTTTCTTGCACCTGGCCGGTATCCACCTGCGCGTGGCTGCGGGCACCCAGCCAGCCTTCGTGCACAAAGCCAAAGTGGCTCAGGTCCAGAAAATTTTCCACCAGGCGCGGCGCGCTGGTGTTCACCTCGTAAGGACCACACAGCACTTGCCGCCACAGCGGGTCTTGCCAAGGGGCAAACGCGGGCGGCTGCTGCAAGCTGGCAGGCACGTGGGTACGGTCAGGCGCGGCCAGACGCACCCAGACCAGGCCGTGCTGCTCGCAGGCTTCAAACACCGTGGCCGTGTGCGCGGCCGGCGGCTCAAACAGCGGTGCAGCAGGCACATGCACGCAGCGCCCGCACGCGGCCGTGGCCTGAGCCGCCGCCGCATCGCCGCCAAACTGCCAGCCGTGGTACGGGCATTCCAGCCGCGCGCCGTGCAGGTGGTGCAGCACCCGACCCAGCGACAAGCGAGCGCCCCGGTGCGGGCAACGGTCGGCCCAGGCGTGCACCACACCCAGTGCGCCTTCGTGCCCTGGCTCACGCCAGAGCACGAGCGACTGCCCCAGCAGCGCCACCGCCACAGGCGCTTCACGCACGCTGTGCGAAGCGGTCACCGGGTGCCAGAGCTGTGCTTCGATCATGTGGGTACCTCAATGAAAAACGCCGCGGCTAAGAAGCAGCGGCGAGTGTGTCCGGCGCGCGCGCCCCACCCAGCATGCGGTGGAACCGGCTCTGCCGGGCCGCTTGCATCGCCCCCTTGGGGTGACGCGAAGCGGCGCAGAGAGGGGTGGTGCCTTAGTTCGGCACTTTGCCTTCTACGCCCTTGACATAGAACTTCACACCACCCAGGAAAGCGTCGTCGGCCACAGCGTCAGCCGCCAGCACTTCTTTTCCGGCCTGGTCCAGGATCGGGCCTTTCCAGATAGAGAAGCTGCCGTCTTTCAGACCATTGCGAATTTCGTCAATCTTGGCTTTGGTTTCGGCAGGCACGTCTTCGGCCACCGACACCATGTCAATCGCGCCTTCTTTCACACCCCACCACACGCCACCGGTGCTCCAGGTGCCTTCCAGCGCATCTTTGGTGGCCTTGATGTAGTAAGGCGCCCAGTTGATGATGGCGGAACCCAGGTGGGCCTTGGGGCCGTAGGCGGTCATGTCCGAGTCCCAGCCGAACGCGCGCTTGCCCATTTTTTCAGCGGTCTGCAGCACCGCCGAAGAGTCGGTGTTCTGGAACAGCACGTCAGCACCGCCGTTGATCAGCGAGGTGGCGGCTTCGGTTTCCTTCGGTGGGTCGAACCAGCCATTCACCCACACCACCTTGGTCTTGACCTTGGGGTTCACCGACTGGGCGCCCATGGTGAAGCTGTTGATGTTGCGGATCACTTCGGGAATTGGAATAGAGGCCACCACACCCAGGGTGTTGGACTTGGTCATGGCGCCAGCGATCACGCCCGCCATGTAAGCGCCTTCGTAGGTGCGGCTGTCGTAGGTGCGCAGGTTGGCAGCGGTTTTGTAGCCGGTGGCGTGCTCAAACTTCACGTCTGCAAAGTCGGGCGCCACTTTCAGCATGGGTTCCATGTAGCCGAAAGTGGTGCCGAAGATCAACTTGTTGCCCTGGCCGGCCAGGTCGCGAATGACGCGCTCGGCGTCGGCGCTCTCGGGCACGTTTTCCACAAAACTCGTCACGATCTTGTCGCCAAACTCGGCTTCCAGGGCCTTGCGGCCGTTGTCGTGGGCAAAGGTCCAGCCGCCGTCGCCCACCGGGCCCACGTAGGCAAACGCAATTTTCAGCGGCTCGGCTTTGGGCGCTTCCACCACCGCAGGTGCGGGTGCTGGTGCCGGGGCGGCCTCTTCTTTCTTGCCGCAGCCGATCAGCGCGGCGCTGGCCACTGCCGTGAGGGCAGCAAGCTTGATCAAGGAACGTTTGCTCAGGTCGGTCATGGAAACCTCTTGGTTGGATCAGGGGTTAGGAACAGGGAACTTCAAGAACGGAATACTGAAAAACTCAAGGCGAAATTATGCGCCGGGATAGAACGGTTTTCCGATCGAGGTCGGCATGTTGATGCGAATCCAGGTTGGGTTGCGGGAGATGAGCACCAGCACCACGATCGTGGCCACGTAGGGCATCATGGTCAGGAACTGGCTGGGCACGTTGACCCCGATCCCCTGCAAATGGAACTGCAACATGGTGACGCCACCGAACAGATACGCACCAAGCAATACGCGTGCCGGGCGCCAGGTGGCAAAGGTGGTGAGTGCCAGCGCGATCCAGCCCTTGCCAGCGATCATGCCCTCCACCCACAGCGGCGTGTACACGGTGGACACATAGGCGCCCGCCAGCCCGCACAGGGCGCCACCGGCCATGACGGCCATCAGCCGGATGCGGCGCACCGGGTAACCCAGCGCATGTGCCGACTCGGGGCTCTCGCCCACGCTGCGCAGCACCAGGCCGGCGCGTGTGCGGTACAAAAACCAGATCAGCCCAAACACAATGCCCACGCACACATACACCATGGGGTGGTGGCGAAACAGCGCCGGGCCGAGCAACGGAATGTCGGCCAGCACCGGAATGGCGAACTGGGTCTGCTCAGGCAGTTTTTCCTGAACGTAACGCGTGCCAGCGAAAGCCGAAAAACCGCCGCCAAAGAGCGACAGCGCCAGCCCGGTGGCGTACTGGTTGGTGTTGAGCCAGATCACCAGCCCACCAAAAATGGCCGCCAGCAAAGCCCCTGCTGCCATGCCGGCAGCAAAGCCAGCCACGGTGCTGCCGGTGTGCACCACCGTAGCGAAACCGGCCAGCGCGGCGCACAGCATCATGCCCTCGGCCCCCAGGTTGACAATGCCGGCCTTTTCGTTGATGAGCAGGCCCAGCGACGCAATGGCCAGCACGGTGCCGGCGTTGAGCGATGCGGCGATGAGGAGTGCGATGGATTCCATGTCAGTCTTTCCCGGTCATTTTTTCCACACGAGCCGATAGGCAATCAACGTGTCGCAGGCCAACAGCGCAAACAGCAGCAAACCCTGAAACACCCCGGTGATGGATTTGGGCAGACCCATGCGCGACTGCGCCAGCTCGCCGCCGATGTAGAACATGCTCATGAGGATGGCCGAAAACACAATGCCCACCGGGTGCAGGCGGCCCACAAAGGCCACGATGATGGCCGCGAAACCGTAGCCGGCCGGCACATACGGCGTAAGCTGGCCAATGGGCCCGGCCACTTCCAGCGCGCCGGCCAAGCCAGCTGCGCCGCCGGAGGTGAGCAGCGCGATCCACAGCGCCTTGCGCGACGAAAACCCGGCGTAGCGCGCGGCGGCTGGCGCCAGGCCGCCCACCAGCTGGGCGTAGCCGGCGTAGGTGCGAAACAGAAAGATCCACACCGCCGCCACACCGCCCAGCGCAATGAGCAGACCGATGTTGACGCGCGAGCCCTGCATGAGTTTGGGGATCTGCGTGACCGACTCAAAGGTCTTGGTTTGCGGAAAGTTGTAGCCCAGCGGGTCTTTCCAGGGGCCATAGACCAGAAAGTTCAGCACCTGCACCGCCACGTACACCAGCATCAGGCTGACCAGAATTTCGTTGGCGTTGAAGCGGTCGCGCAGCAACGCCACGATGCCCGCCCACACCATGCCGCCCAACACCCCCGCGGCCAGAATGGCCGGGATGATCCAGGGGCCGGTGGTTTTTTCGGCCATGAGCGCCACACCAGCAGCAAAAATAGCCCCAATGACAAATTGGCCCTCGGCGCCAATGTTCCACACATTGGAGCGAAAACACACCGCCAGCCCCAACGCAATGATGAGCAACGGCGTGGCCTTGACCATCAGCTCGGACAGGGCATAGGTGCTTTTGATGGGCTCCCAGAAAAACACCTGCAATCCCCGCACCGGGTCTTTGCCCAGCAACGCGAACAGAACGACACCGATGACCACGGTGATGGCCAGCGCCAGCAGCGGCGAGGCATAGCCCCAGCGCGCGGAAGGCTGGGGGCGGACTTCAAGCCGCAGCATGGGCGGTCTCCTTTGTGTTGTTGTGCGCAGGGGCTTCCCACAGGCCAGACATCCACTCGCCAATGCGCTCGATGGTGGCGTCTGCCCGGTTCAAGCTGGGTGACAACCTGCCCTTGGCGATGACGTGCAGGCGGTCGCTGATTTCGAACAGCTCGTCCAGCTCTTCGCTGACCACCAGCACCGCGCAACCGGCGTCGCGCAGCGCCAAAATTTCGCCGCGAATCTGCGCCGCCGCGCCCACGTCCACGCCCCAGGTGGGCTGGCTCACGATCAGCAGTTTGGGCTTGGCTTCGATCTCGCGGCCCACGATGAACTTTTGCAGGTTGCCGCCCGAGAGCGATTTGGCCGCCGCGTCCGGCCCGTTGGCCTTGACGTTGTAGCGCGCAATGATGTCGGCCGCCTGCGCCTTGAGGGCACCCAGCTTCAGCCAGCCGCCCGCGCCCAGCGCATCGCGGCGCGACAGCAGCAGGTTGTGCGCCAGCGACAGCGTGGGCACTGCGCCGCGGCCCAGGCGCTCTTCAGGCACAAAGTGCAGGCCCAGCGCACGGCGCTTGCCCGGGCCAAAGCGCGAGGCATCCACCCCGCCCACCCGTATGCTGCCCACCGGCGCCCGTGTGGTTTCGCCCGACAGGCAATACAGCAGTTCACTCTGGCCGTTGCCCGACACACCGGCAATGCCCACCACCTCGCCGCTGCGGACGGTCATCGCAATGCCAGCCAGATGGGTGCCAAACGGGTCGTCGCTGGCCAGCGTGAGGCCGGCCACCTGCAACACGTCGGCGCCCGCGTTGAGCGCGCGCACCTTCAGCGCCGGCGGCTCGGCGCCAATCATCAGGCGGCTCAGCGAGGCGTTGCTTTCCTCACGCGGGTCGCACACGCCGGTGACCTGCCCGCCGCGCAGCACCGTGCAGGCGTTGCACAGTTCGCGAATTTCATGCAGCTTGTGGCTGATGTACAAGATGCTGCAGCCTTCCGACGCCAGCTTCTTCAGCACCACAAACAGCTTTTCCACCGCCTGCGGCGTCAGCACCGAGGTCGGTTCATCCAATATGAGCAACTGCGGGTTGGTGAGCAGCGCGCGAATGATCTCCACTCGCTGCATTTCGCCCACGCTGAGCGTGTGCACGGGCCGTACCGGGTCAATGTCCAGGCCGTATTCGGCCGCCTTCGCGGTGATGCTGGCACTGACTTCGGACAGCGTGAGCGATTTGTCCAGCCCCAGCCACACGTTTTCGGCCACGGTGAGCGTGTCAAACAGGCTGAAGTGCTGAAACACCATGCTGATGCCCAGCGCGCGCGCTTCCTGTGGGTTGCGCACATGCACGGGCCGGCCGTTGAACATGACCGAGCCTTCGTCGGGCTTGACCGAGCCGTAGATGATTTTCATCAGCGTGGACTTGCCGGCGCCGTTTTCGCCCAGCACGGCGTGCACCTCGCCGGGCGCCACGGTGAGCGACACACCGTTGTTGGCCACCACGCCGGGGTAGCGCTTGGTGATGCCGGTCAATTGCAATCGGGCAGTGGTCATGGACTTCCTATGGGGTTTCAGGCTGCGGCGGCATCGGACTCAGGGCGGCGCAGCGAAGCCGCCACGCTCTTGACTTGCTCGCGCAGCCAGCGCGCGGCGTTGGACGCGTGGGTGCGTTCGTGCCAGAGTTGGTAATACATCATGCGGGGAAAAGGCACCGGGCACGGCAGCACCTGCACCGGTAGCGAGGCGGTGAAACGCTCGCAATATTGCCGCCCTGTGGTCAGCACCAGCAAACTGCCTGCCACCATGGCGGGAATCAGCCCGAAATGCGGGCAGCGCACCGTGATGTGGCGGGTGAGCCCCTGCGAAGCCAGGTGGTCGTCGATGACACCGCGGGCGCCGGGGTGGGTGGGCGTGGGGGCAATGTGCTCGGCCGCCAGCCAGGCTTCTGCGTCCCAGCCCCGGCGCACGGCCGGGTGCTGGTTGGACACCAGGCACACCACCTCGTCGCCAAACAGCCGGCCCAGGTGCAGGTCGTCGGGCGGCTTGGCCCAGTTGCCGATCACCACGTCCACCTCGCCCTGCGCGATTTGCTGGCGGTAGTCGGCGTCGGCCGAGAGCGGGTGGATGTCGATCGGGCACTGGGGCGCCAGGCTTTTGATTTGCGTCACCAGCTGGGGCAGAAACAGCGGGTCCAGGTAGTCGCTGGCGGCCAGGCTGAAACTGTGCTGGGCGGTGGCGGGGTCGAAGCTGCGGGCGTCTGAAAACAACACGGCCGCGCTGCGCAAGATGTCGGCCGCGGGTTCGATCATGCGCAGACCCGCCACCGTGGGCACCATGCCGGCGCCCGAACGCACCAAAAGCGGGTCACCGGCCAGGTCGCGCAGGCGCTTGAGCGCTGCACTCACCGCCGGCTGGTACATGCCCAGACGCAGCGCCGCGCGCGACACACTGCGCTCGGTGAGCACGGTGTGGAGCACACGGATCAGGTGCAGATCAATCTTGTCGAACATGGAGACGTATTTCATACCCTTGTCATATGCAAGTGAATGGTGTTTTGGGCATTCGGGCCATACGCATGAGCATATGTTGTGCCATGGCGGTGGCGCTATGCTGGCGCGCATGACCTCTGAAATTGTCTCCCGTCCCCTGACTTTCTTGCGGCGCGGCCAGCCCGTGACGCTGCGCAATGTACCACCCGACCGAACCCTGCTGGAGGTGCTGCGCGAAGACCTGCACCTGAGCGCCACCAAAGAAGGCTGCGGCGAGGGCGACTGCGGTGCCTGCACCGTGGTGCTGGGTGAAGCGGTGGGCGGTCGGCTCAGCTACCGGGCCGTCAACAGCTGCATCCGCCTGGCCCATTCGGTGTCGGGCATGGCGGTGTTCACTGCCGAGGACATAGGCTCCGACGCTGGCGAACTGCACCCCGCCCAAGAGGCCATGTTGCAGTGCCACGCCAGCCAGTGCGGCTTTTGCACACCGGGCTTTGTGATGAGCCTGTTTGGTGCTTACCAGAACAGTGGCGGACGGGGCATCAGCCGCGAGCAGGCGCAGGCCGACCTGTCGGGCAACCTGTGCCGCTGCACCGGCTACCGCCCCATTCTGGATGCGGCTGAAACCATGGGCAGCCTGCCGCTGCCCGCCGGCTGTGCGGTGGACGAAGCTGCCACACTGGTCGCGCTGAAAGCCCTGAAAACCCGGCCCAGCGACAACGCCAGCTACCTGCGCCCCACCACCTTGGCCGCGCTGTTGCAGCAACGGGCCAAGTTTCCCAAAGCCCAGGTGGTGGCCGGCTGCACCGACGTGGGCCTGTGGGTGACCAAGCTGCACAAGCGGTTTGAGCGGGTGCTCGACGTGACCGCTGCACGCGAGCTGCGCCGGGTTGAACGCTACCCGCACCACATCGCCATTGGTGCCTCCGTGCCGTTGGCCGACGCGTTCGCCGCGTTGGTGCAAGAGCGCCCACAGCTGCTCGCGTTTTCACAGCGCTTTGCCGGCCTGCCGGTACGCAACTCAGGCACGATGGGCGGCAACGTGGCCAACGGCTCGCCCATTGGCGACAGCATGCCGCTGCTGATTGCGCTGGGCGCCAGCGTGGTGCTGATGCGCTGGAAAAAGACCGCTGCCGGTGGTGAAGTGGCCCACCGCGAGTTGCGACTGGAAAACCTGTACACCGGCTACCGCACCAACGTGATGCGCCCCGATGAACTGCTGTGCTGGATCAAAGTGCCACGACCCATGCCAGACGAAACGATGAAGGCCTACAAGATCAGTAAGCGCTTCGACGACGACATTTCCGCCGTCTGCCTGGCCATCCAGATGACGGTGCAAGACGGCGTGGTGCAACACATTTCCATCGGCGCCGGTGGCGTGGCCGCCACCCCGGCCCGCGCCTGCCAGACCGAAGCCGCCCTGCTCGGCCAGCCCTGGAACGCAGACACCGTCACACACGCCATCGCGGTGTTGCGCGCCGAATTCCAGCCCATATCGGACATGCGCGCCAGCGCCCGCTACCGCCACACCGTGCTGGGGAACCTGCTGCAGCGCTTCTGGCTGGAAAGCCAAGGCATGACGGCCATCAACCTCGAAAACATCCAGACGCTGGAGGCACTGGCATGAACGCACCAGCCGCAGGCCAATCCAGATTCCACGAAAGCGCCCGCGCCCAGGTCGCTGGCGCAGCCACCTACATCGACGACATACCCGAAGTGCGCGGCACGCTGCACGCCGCGCCGGTGTGCTCACCCGTGGCCCACGGCACGCTGCTGGGGCTAGACGCCAGCGCCGCCCTGGCCGTGCCGGGCGTGCGCGCCTTCATCAGCGCGCAGGACATTCCGGGCGACACCCTGCTTGCTGCCTTTGCCCACGACGAGCCGGTGTTCGCCCATGGCACGGTGCAGTTTCTCGGCCAGGTGGGCGGACTGATCGTGGCCGACACGGTGATGGCCGCCCGCCGCGCCGCGCGGCTGGTGAAATGGAATGTAGAGACTCTGCCGGCTGTGCTCAGCGTGCACGAAGCCCACGCGCAGCAAAGCTACGTGTTGCCGCCGGTGCATGTGAAGCGCGGCGACGCGCAGGCCGCCCTGCAACGCGCGCCGCACCAGCTGGAAGGCACGTTTGAGGTGGGCGGCCAGGAACACTTTTACCTGGAAGGCCAGATCGCCTACGTGCTGCCGCTGGAGCAGAACCAGTGGTGGGTGTACAGCAGCACCCAGCACCCCGGCGAGGTGCAGCACTGGGTATCGCACGCGCTGGGTCTGCCCAACCACGCCGTCACCGTGGAATGCCGGCGCATGGGCGGCGGCTTTGGCGGCAAGGAAACGCAGGCCGGGCACCTGGCGGTGTGGGCGGCCATTGCAGCCAACCAACTGAAATGCCCGGTGAAGCTGCGGCTGGACCGCGACGACGACTTTCTGATCACCGGCAAACGCCACCCCTTCGCCTACCACTACCGCGCCGGTTTTGACGACAGCGGCCTGCTCTGCGGGCTGGAACTGGAGATGCTGGTCAACTGCGGCTTCAGCGCCGACCTGTCCGGCCCGGTGGCCGACCGCGCCATCTTCCACGCCGACAACGCCTACTATCTGGAAGACGTATCGATCAGCTCCTACCGCTGCAAAACCAACACCCAAAGCCACACGGCGTTTCGCGGCTTCGGCGGCCCGCAAGGCGTGATCGTGATCGAGCGCATCCTGAGCGACATCGCGCGCACGCTCGGCCTGGACCCGCTGGATGTGCGGCTGCGCAACCTGTACAGCGATGAAGTCATCGCGCCGAAGAGTGAAACCACGCCGGAACGGCGCCGTGACACCACCCACTACCAGATGAAGGTGGAAGACAACATCCTGCAGCCGCTCATCTCGCAACTCGCGCGCACCAGCGGCTACCGCGAGCGGCGCGAGCAGATTGCTGCCTGGAACGCGCAAAGCCCGGTCATCAAGCGCGGCATCGCGCTCACGCCGGTCAAGTTCGGCATCAGCTTCACCGCCACGCTGTTCAACCAGGCCGGTGCGCTGGTGCATGTGTACACCGACGGCAGCGTGCAGGTGAACCACGGCGGCACCGAAATGGGCCAGGGGCTGAACACCAAGGTGGCCCAGATCGTGGCCGACGAGCTGGGCGTGCCGTTTGAGCGCGTGCTGTGCACGGCGGCCGATACCAGCAAAGTGCCCAACGCCAGCGCCACCGCCGCCAGCAGCGGCACCGACCTGAACGGCCGCGCCGCCCAGTTCGCCGCGCGCACCGTGCGCAGCAACCTCGCCGCCTTCGTGGCCGGGCTCGACGGCGTGGGCGCGGGCTCGGTGCGGTTTGCCGGCGGCCACGTCACCACCGAAAAATCCAGCCGCCGGTTTGAAGACGTGGTAGGCGCCGCCTACGCCAACCGCATCCAGCTCTGGAGCGACGGTTTCTACCGCACACCCAAAATCCACTACGACAAAACCACCCTCACCGGCCGGCCGTTTTATTACTTCTCCTACGGCGCCGCCGTGAGCGAAGTCGCCATCGACACCCTCACCGGCGAAAGCCGCGTGCTGAAGGTGGACATCCTGCACGACGTGGGCCACAGCATCAACCCGGCCATCGACATTGGCCAGATTGAAGGCGGCTTTGTGCAGGGCATGGGCTGGCTCACCACCGAGCAGCTGGTGTGGGACGCCAAAGGCCTGCTGCGCACCCACGCCCCCAGCACCTACAAAATACCCACCACCGGCGACGTGCCCGCCCATTTCAAGGTGGACCTCTGGCCCGAGCCGAACCGGGAAGACAACGTACACGGCAGCAAAGCCGTGGGCGAGCCGCCGTTCATGCTGGGCATCAGCGTGTTTGAAGCGCTGCGCAACGCGGTGGCGCAGGCGGGTGGGAACCCTGAGGCGATGAACGCACCGGCCACGGCGGAAGAGGTGTTGCGGGCCTTGGGGGAATAAGAAGTTCACAGCGCTGGGCGAGCCTTCAGTTACCCAGGGTGGCGCGTTGCATACAAAGCCTGGAGGGCGTTTTGTAGCGGGAGCGGCCTGTGGGCGCTGCCAAGCTTACTGACGCAAACAGCTAATAAGAGGCTGTACGAGGTACTACGGTCATCGGGCTTTCGAGACCAACTGGCGCCAAGTGACCGACCGCTTCATCATCACTCAGACTGACGGTACCAACCCTGGGTGGACTCCTTGACTTGCCCAACTTGAGCGTGCCCGGAGCATCTTTTTCGGTCAATCTGCGGAGGCTTGCTTGCGTATGTCTCGGCAGAGGTTGTGGAACGTTCGGTGGTCGCTCGGAGTGCTGGGGACTGTCACGAACCCATTGCCAGATGGGGTGCGCAGCTTACCGTGTTTGCCTCGGCTGAATTGCCAACCCTCCCGAACAAGGTCTGCGACCAACTTGTTGATCTGTTTGTCCCGACAGTAGCGCATGAAAGTCCCCCTGTTAATGCAATAACAGGAGGATCTGATTTCGGCACTGCAAAGTCCCGACACGGCGCCGAACCAAAGTCTGGAAAATTCGAGAGGATACTCAGCCGCTATATGAACTACTTGCGCGCTTAACAAGGAAATCGACGATGGCATGGCGCCCGTGGTCCACTGCGACCCACAGGGCGTCATACCGTTCGAGTGCGGAAGACTGCATCAGCACCATGTCTGCGTCGCCGCCATGCTCGACCAGAGACTTGAAGATTTCAATGTCTCCAATCTGCGCAGCGAACAGGGTTGGCGTCCATTCGGCCAGATGGTGAGGTTCGACCTTGTAGCGCCGGTTGGCGTCGGCACCACATTTCAACAGCGCGAGCACCACCTTGCGACGTGGCTCGGCTGGCCTTATGTAGTGCTCCATCACAGCATCGAAAATGGCGCGATTTCTCGGAGAAGCTTCGCGGAGAGCAGCTTGCACCTGGCGTCGTGCGACCAGTTGGATGTCCAGTGCAGCGCCGTCCTTGGCGTCGTGGACATCGGCCCTGGTCTTTCCTGCCAGGTACGCTGTTTCTTGGGTCGGATCAGTACGATGAATGCTGCCGTGCAAGAGCAACATCGCGTAGCAGAGCGCCGACACCGAATAGTCGCTGGGCTGTTCGACATCGGCGCCCAACGCAATCAGACGCTCCACGGCTTCTGCGTCGGCCATCTCGATGGCAATCTTCAGCGGCGTTTCACGGCTGGTTGATGCCTGGCGGTTGACCGTTTCCTTCGACAAGTCGAGCTGCAACAAGTAATCCATGATGACCGGATCACCCCGGTCGCACGCCCGGCGCATGGCATAGGTGAGTGCCCCCTCACCGGATTCCTTGATGAAATCGTTCGGGTCGCCTCCGGCTGCAATGGCGCGTTTGACATCAGAGAGTGAGCCTTCGCGTATGGCATCCATCAATGGCGTTCGTCGCGTGCGCCCTTCGGCGTGTTTCACCTTCCGGTTCGGACTCTTCAACTGTTCCCGGCTGAGTTCAAAGGGTGTCTCCCTCAAGATGAATTCGACCGGTGGTGGAACTCGATCCTTTGCCTTCTGAGGTGAAAACTGGCGCTCGAATGCGAAGGCTAGTCGGCGGCGCTCTTGTTCATCGAGTGGTCTCTTCGGCCATCGATTGAGGCCAAGCATGAATGTCTTGTCCCAGTAATGCTGAGCCGCAACGCTGTCGCCCACGCCTACTGCATGAAGCAACGCCTCGTTCAGCATCGGCAGTTGGTTCGGGCCACCGAACCACCAGACACCCTCCACGGCCTTTTCATAAAGAGCTAACGCATCGGCTTTGCGGCCCTTTATTGCGGCGAGTCTTCCAGCGAACCAGTCGTGGATGTGCTGATACGAACGTCGCCAATGCGGGGGTTCCTGCTCGATAAGGCGTTGAAAGCTGTTCAGGTCACGTTGTGCCGCATCAAGGTTACGCAGTTCCACTGAGAAATGCCGCTCGATTCGAGTCAGCAGAGGAATTGCCAATTCGCGAACTGGCTGTGCCCCAGCAATCAGACTCTGGTGAGTCAGTTTGGTCAGGAACTCTTGCAGTGACCATGGATGCTGCCGTCTCAGCTCAAAATCCTGTCGGATGAGTTTACGGGTCTCAATAGTCAGCGATTGGAATGCGACAGCGAAAGTCAACCAGCCAGTAAGTTGGTCCACATCTTGAGGCGAGTGCTGTTTACCTCCACTATTGTCATGTAGTACCTTCAACACGGTCTTACGAAACGGCCACTGCAACTCACGGGTAGGCTCACCGGCCATCCAACGCTCAGTTGTCCTGGGAGTTTCGTGAAGACGGGACACAATTTCACTTTCGGTCAACTTTGCGAAGTTCGCTATCAGCTTGACCCAAGCGGCTACTGGACTGCTCCACCAGGAATCGATGTCTATGCCAGGGTGTTCGTGAGCCACCAGCTTTACAAGGCCCGACAACATCGGAACCTCGAAGCCGTGGCGAACAGCCGCTCCCCCTGATTCATCAGCAAGGGGGCCGGTATCGACCGCTTGCACGGACTGTTGAATGGCGCAGCGCGTCTTGTGCCAAGTCAGGCGGAAGAACTGTGCCCACTGCACGCCGCAGTCCACGGCCATGTCGCGCTGGACGGCGTCTTCGATTTTCACCATCAAGTCGCACGATGAGCCTGGGCGAAAATCGGTGGCCAAGTCGTCAAGATCTTTGTCTAGGCCGAGGTCGGTGATTCGGCGACGGTAGCCCGCACTGGTGATGAGTGCTCGGAGGAGCTGGCCGACCTGTGGAAAAACGTAGATTGTCATATCTGTTGTGTTTGGGCGGGCGGCACGGATGCCGCCCGTGCCGATTTAGCGTTTACCAACCTTCGTGGCCGCACTCTGGGCTCGCGCAGCAAAACTGCCCTTGGCAACGCCACCGCCATTGCCCTTGGCCGCCGTGCCCTGAATGCGGGAAGCCGCAACAGGAGTCATCGGCGATGCGGGGCGACCGGCCGGGGTGGAAATCTTCGTGTTCATGTCAGTCCTTTCGGGGAAATACGTGCCAAAAGCAGCACGTCGCTATCCTCCTGCAGGCACTGATTTCGATCACGACACGGCACCGAATGATTCTGGTGATTTTTCTGCTGAAGCATTTCGCTGCCCATAGTCAAAGCGATCATCGAAGCTTCAGGTGCGGTTTTGCAGCGAATGCTGACGGAGATGTAGCAATACTGAATTCACAGTCATGGCCACACAGCGTGTCATCCATGCGCCAGTGGCACCTTAGAGAAATGAGGGACTTTCAACCTTGATGCGGCGCCCCGTCAGGGTCCTCTTCCAGCCAACGCATCGGTACGAGCTTGATGCCTTCACGCCACTCTTTCAGGCCCACAACCCCCGCACTGTCGCCCCACACGTCGCGCGACGCATGGTCCAGCACAATGACCTGCAGCTTGCCCTCGGCTCTCATCACAACCTTGCCCAGGACCTCGAAGACCTTGCGCACTGCGTCGATATCCTCGTCGCGCAGGCGCAGCTCCTGATCCCCTTCATCCGGACGTCGCACCAAGTTCTTTGGGAAGTAAACCTGGCTGGGCTGATCCAGCACTAGGAAGCCTGGCACCGGGCTCTGATTCTGGGACAGGTAGAACTGATGAAGCGCCAGCAGCATGGCAAGGTGGTAGGAAAGCCAGTTAGAGCCGCTGCCAATTTCCGACAGGTAATCGTCACGATCCGCGCCGCGGACTTTGATCGTCAGGTCGCTGATTTCCAGCGAGATCGGGTCGTCCGGGTTCTCGACGTCTAGGGAGGGCAGGAGTCGACCGGCATGGCTATTTACGGCATTCAGGGCGCGGCGCTTGCGAGTGTCTACCTCCTGTGCTTTCAACTCGGCCTCCAACGCTTGCACGATGTCGCGCATCTTTGCCACCTCGTCCACCAAGCCGCTGTCGCTGCCCAGTCGCCTGTGCAGATCCAACGCTGCTTCCAAATTCCCGACAAAGCGCTCGCCCTTTTTCGCCGCGAACTGGCGCTCACTGGCTTCCTTTGATCGGCCGGACAATGCCCGCTTGCGAAGCTGAACTGAGCGAAGGCGTTCTGTTGTCACGCCAACCTCGGTCGTCACACGCTGCAATTCCCGATCGAAGGCCGCAGGTACTTCCTTGTCCACGCCGACCTCAGCCTCAACTTCTTCAAGCCGGGCGGACAGCACTTCGAGCTTTGTGCGGGCCGACGCCGTGTGGCTGCCACACATGGGGCAGTCAGCCTGGTCGTCGGTATGGCCGATCAACCAACTGGACAGCTGTAGGCGGCCCCGCTGCAAGCCGATGGCGGCGTCGTACTGGTTGCCACCCACGCGCATTCGGTTCATCTCTTCCAGCCGGTGCCGCAGCGTGGTCAGCTCGCGCGATACCTCCCGCTCCTCCGCCTCCAGGCCGTTGAGTTCGCTCAGAGCTTCGGAAATTGTCGCAGTGCTGACAGTGATCGTCAGATCCGTGCGGGCGACAACCTCTTCTAGCAACTCGATCATCTGGCTCCGCGTCAGCTGCTGCTCCGGCTTAGGAGTCAGGCCCAACTCCTGCGCCTCGCTGAACTTGGCGGTGAGATCGGCCAGCCAGCGCGCCGACACCTCCTGGGCTTCCTTGAGTTCGCGCTCCTTGCGCCTCAACTCCGACCTCGTGCGCTGCAGCTCGAACTGCTTGGCCATCAACCCTGGTGTCACTGCCCCCAACACGTAAGGGAAGATCTTGCGCAGCTTCTCGCGGTGCTCGTAGGTGTTGGTCTTGAAGAACAACACATCAGGGTTGGCAATTATGTTCTGCGGCTGAAAAGTGAAGGCAGCCAGATCCCGAAAACTCGGCCGTCCGTCGAAGCCGGTCGATTCCTCGCCGCCCGAAAAGTCCAGCTTTGAGAGACCTGCCAGGTCGTCAAGCAGACGCTTCACCGCATCGGCATTAGTGTTCTTTACGATGCGGTGCGGCACGTCGACGATGGTGTTTGCTTCCATCAGAAACATGTCGTCGGTGCTTCGCTGCGCGCCGGGTTCCCGACGCGCCAGCAGTTTGTCGCCTTGGGCGGTCGCAACGATCACACCGAACCACTCGCAGTGCTTGCGGATGGTGTTGACAGGGATGGAGCAGGTGCTGGAGCCCAGGCAATAATCAATGATGGGGATGACCGCTGACTTGCCGGTACGCGAGGCCCCGCTGATCACATTGACCTTGCCTAAGGCAAACTGCAGCCGACGCGGTTTGAAGGCCGAATTACGGGGCCAAAGCAGAATCGCACGGATCTGGAAAAACATCAGAGCCTCACCTTTAGTGTTGTCGCAATCTCGTGCAGGGTCAGTGACCCGCACCACGCGCCGAGCTTTTCCGCGTCGTTCATCAGCTGCTTTACTTCATCGGGCAGCCCGCGCGCCTTGGTCTTGGACAAGGGTATGACCTCGCCGGTTTCGGTCAGATGGATCAAGTGCCCCGCCGCCGCCAGTTCGATCGATTGCAGCGTCAGGGTTCGCCAGCGCAGCGCTCGATCATGGATCTGCAGCAGCAGGTCTTGCTTGGAGACGGTGGTGTCGCCGAATTTGGCCGCGAAGGCTCGAAGGCCCGAACTCGGCCGGGTACGGCGCAGCAGTTCGGCGGTAGCCTGGTGCAACACGATTGGCAACACTACAAACAATGTGGGCAGAGCAGGCGCGTCGTTCGTTGGGTGTGTCGTCCCATAGGCACAGCAAAAGCGCCAAAGGATGGCCGCGCCAAGTGCGGGGTTCTGTACGTTCTGCGCTTCTCTTGCCAGCATCGTCATGCCGCCTTCTTAGGTCTGAGCTGAACTGCGAACTCAGGATGCCAGCCGATCAACAGGTCATCAGCCAAGCGGTGCAGGCAGCCCGGGATGAAGTGGTCAGGTGTCTCCTTCTGCTGCACAGCCACGGTGAGGTCCATGCAATCGGCGTATAGCGCTAAACCCTGCACATCAAGGCATTTGTCACCATGAGCAACCTTGCAGGCAAGCCGCTTGTTCTTCCACCTGCGCTTGAGGTTGACGTCAAGTTCGTCGAACGACGTGGGGTCCACGTCTCCGCTAGCGGCCCAAGCCGTGCGGTCCGCTGCTGCCATGAGGTAGTCACTCACTGCCTCGAGCTTGTCCTCAAACGGCAAACCGATCATGTCAAGCTGTTGAACGAACACCCTGGGAAGATAGACTTCGGTTTCTTGATCGCTGGGCCGCTTTGCATGACTTTGCAGCACCGTGTCTCGGTCGATCTTCTGGACGTAAGCGGTGTACCAAGTGTGGAACTCGTCGCTCGTGACGATGGCCGGCTTACCCACCTCTAAGAGCTCGTCAATACGATTCTTGACGACGCCACTCATGTGGTCAGCGATGTCACGAATGCGGCTATGCGAGATCGGGTGTGTCTTGAGAATGGCTATGACGTCGGCCTGCGGGCTCCCCGAGGCGCACGTCAGGGTGAAGTTTTTGATCACCCGCGTCACCAGCTCTGGGTCGGCATCGAAGACTTTGCCAACGTAGTGCGTGATCTCAGTCGCGACAGCGCTACGCAGGGGGTATTTCGGCGCCTCGCCCCACAGCGTGGTGCGCGCCATCAGGATGGCGGCCTGGGAGGCGTCCAACGTTGTGGCAGCAGAAAAGGCATCGACCAGTGTCCCCGACACGGGGCGCGACACATACATCTCGAACACCGTACGGTCCGGATCGCAGCCGCCCTCCTCTGCCAACGTGATCCAGTTCGACAAAGTCTTCCAAAGCGATTTGGCTCGATCCGCTACAGGGTTGGCCGTGCGAGCGCTCTTGCTCTGTCCGAGCTTGACACCCTCGGGATCTTCCTGCGCGACGTCGTCCAAATACTCCATGCTGCAGGCGCTACCTGGAGGAGCCTGGAACAGTAGTTGCACGAGACGCGTGTACTGAAGCCCGATGCCCAACGCCTGACCAGGGACCTCGGTCTTACGCCGCAGTCGAGAGTTTCCTCTCCCCGTCGTTTTCGACATTGACCCCCCTAATTTGATGCCTACACAATCTTACATGCGCTGCAATAAGGCCTTCAAAGATATTGAGCGGCAGGGGACGGCACGGTGCGAGAGCGGCCGGAGTGTTAATCGCCCTGGGGGTTGACTAAGGTAACAATACTGACAGCGGGCGGGTGTCGCAAGCGCAGAACAAGGGAGAAGGAATGGCGACGGTCATCGAACACGCATGGGAAAGCCTGTCGAATACGCTACGGCTGTATGTCGAGGCCCACATGGACTTTGCTGCGCTATACGAAGTCGACCGCCCAGACGCGGTCACGAGACAGGACCGCACTCTCGAGGGAAAGCTTGAGAAGTTTCATACTCTGTACGACGTCACGAAAGACCTGCAAGGCTTTAACTACTTCAAGCACGCGGACACGGCGCTGCTCATCGTGCTGCGTAACGCCATCCATCATCGCGACCACGATCTTTTCCTGAGCTGGGACGCCTTCGTTCTGGCGCACGAGGAGACCAAGAAGCTGCCATCACGCAAGTATTTGTTCGCCAGCCTGACGCCTGAATCAGAGCTTGTGGTGCTGCGCTACTACCTGCCACTCGATGACTTTCGGAAGCGGTTGCCCAACGCCAAATTGAAGGCAGCGGACAGGGCCACCATCGGCGCGCTGTGGGAGCAGGACCTGCGCTTTGCCGACATATCGACTGTGGCAAACAGGGAAGGCTTCGATGTCGCGAGCGTGTATGTCGATGTGATGCCAGCCTTCATCTCCGCGATGCACCGGGTGCGGGGATGGCTGGCCACAACGAACTTTGTCCCGAGCGGCAGCGATGGCCGCATCTACTACCGCTCGTTCGGAGATGAACCGCCGACTCAACAATTAGGCTTCAGGGCATTGGCGGCGCCGAGCACCTGAAAAGGGATGAACATGGGCGGCGTCTGCGGGAAAACCGAACTTCTGGATGAGTAGAACGACAAATTGGCAGGACGCTAGCTTCAGAAAGCTACTACCAGAATTCCTGTGAGAGCCTGCTTTGGGCGCACAGCCGCCGTCTGAGTTTTTCCACTGAGCGTCGGTAATCAGCCTTTATGTAGAGCTCTACATAAAGGCTGTTATGAGCAGTTCGGATCTGCACGGCAGCGGCGCTCCCTCGAACGGGAAGAGCCATCGCGGCCACGGGCTAAACATAGTCACAAGTTCTTGAGCAAGTCCAATAGCGAGTCATCTGCCCCGAAGCGGCGTGCGACGACGAAGGGATCCTGCAGCCAGGACAGCGCCTTCTCCTTTTATGGGATCACAAGTCTTGCGGCTACGCAGGGCCTATGTCCAGTTCACGAAAACCGCAGCTGTCCGTGGCATAAACGAATCGAAGCACTCAGCTTGATCGCCCTTGGCAACTGTTCATAACTGGGACCTGTGCATATCAGCCTCAAACTGACCAACAACCCAGCAGCCACATCACCACCAAGCCAGACCGCCGCCCCTACCGGACGAACGCCGTGGAGCCGGGACGCCCCGGCAGGGCCAGGTCTGCGGCAGCGGGCGCCATGTGCGACAACAGCCGCCCCTTGCGCCACACCTTCAGCCGCGTGGCACGCAGGCGGATCGCCTCGATGGGGTCGCGCGCCTGCAGCAGCACAAAGCTCGCTGCGTTGCCCGGCGCGATGCCGTAGCCCGTGAGCCCCATCACCTTCGCCGCGTTCACGGTCACCGCGTCAAAGCACTGGCGCATGCCGGCCTGGCTGGTCATCTGCGCCACATGCAGGCCCATGTGCGCCACCTCCAGCATGTCCGCCTGCCCCAGGCTGTACCACGGGTCCATCACGCAGTCGTGGCCGAAGGCCACCGTCACGCCAGCGGCCATCAGCTCGGGCACGCGCGTCAGGCCGCGCCGCTTGGGGTAGGTGTCGTGCCGGCCTTGCAGCGTGATGTTGATCAGCGGGTTGGCCACCGCGCTGACGCCGCTTTCGGCGATGAGCGGGATCAGCTTGCTCACGTAGTAGTTGTCCATGCTGTGCATCGACGTGAGGTGCGAGCCGTTGACGCGGCCCTGCAGGCCCAGGCGCTGGGTTTCATACGCCAGCGTTTCGATGTGGCGCGAGAGCGGGTCGTCCGACTCGTCGCAATGCATGTCCACCGGCAGGCCGCGCTGTGCCGCCAATTCACACAACACCTTCACGCTGGCTGCGCCCTCGCTCATGGTGCGCTCGAAATGCGGGATGCCGCCCACCACGTCCACGCCCAGGTCCAGCGCACGCTTCAGGTTGTCCAGGCCACCCGGGGCGCGCAACACGCCGTCTTGCGGAAAGGCCACCAGCTGCAAGTCCAGATAAGGCGCCACGCGCTGTTTCACCGCCAGCAGGGCACGCACCGGCAACAGGCTGGCGTCGCTGGTGTCCACATGGCTGCGAATCGCCAGCAGGCCTTTGGCCACGGCCCAGTCGCAGTACGTCAGCGCCCGCTCCACCAGCGCGTCTTGGGTCAACAGCGGCTTGAGTTCACCCCAAAGCGCAATGCCTTCGAGCAAGGTGCCGCTCTGGTTCACGCGTGGCAGGCCATAGCTGAGCGTGGCGTCCAGGTGAAAGTGCGGATCGCAAAACGGCGGGCTCAGCAACTGCCCAGCGGCATCCACCGTTTCGTGCGCAGGCGCCAGCAGCCCGGCGGCCACCTCGACAATACGGCCGGCTTGCACCGCAACAGACATGTCGGTTCGCCCGTCGGGGAGCGTGGCGTGGGTGATCAGCAGGTCGAGCATGGGAGCATTGTGTCTGCTTTGTGGCACCAGTCGACCCCCCAGAAGGCACTGCCTCAATACCCGTCCACAGCCGCATCCCCCTTGCCCAGCCCATGCTTCCTGATCTTGTCCACCAGGGTGGTTTTGGGAATGCGCAGCGCTTTGGCGGTCTGGCCCACGTGGCCGGCTTGGCGTTGCAGGGCTTCGGCGATCAGGCTGCGTTCGAACTGCTCCACCGTTTCGGTCAGCGTGGGCTGCGCTTCGGGGTCGGCCGCGTCGGGCGCTGGCCCGTGCGGTGAAACCCACTGCGGACCCACGCCCAGCACCAGCGCGTCGGCTACGTTGCGCAGCTCGCGCACGTTGCCGGGCCAGTCTCGCGCCATCAGCTGGCGCAGCTGGGCCTGGGGAATGTTGGGTTGCTGGCGGCCGTAGCGGCTGGCCGCCAGGAGCATGAAATGCTCCAGCAGCATGGGTATGTCGTCGCGGCGCTCGCGCAGGGGCGGCAGTTCGATGTTGACCACGTTCAGGCGGTACACCAGGTCGGCGCGAAAGCTGCCCTGCCGCGCCCGCTCCAGCAGGTCGTCTTTGGTGGCAGCGACCACGCGCACGTCCACCGACTGGCTCTGGTTGGAGCCCAGGCGCTCCAGGCTGCGCTCTTGCAGCACGCGCAGCAGCTTCACCTGCACGCCCTGCGGCATGCTTTCCAGCTCGTCCAGAAACAGGGTGCCGCCGTGGGCGTGTTCGATGCGCCCGATGCGGCGCTTTTGCGCCCCGGTGAAGGCGCCGGCCTCGTGGCCAAAGAGTTCGCTGTCGAGCAGTGAGTCGGGCAAGCCGCCGCAGTTCAGCGCCACATAAGGCGCTTTGCAGCGGCGTGAATGCTCGTGCAGCGCGCGCGCCACCACCTCTTTGCCGGTGCCGGTTTCACCACGAATGAGCACGTCCACCGGTGAATCGGCCACCTCCATGACCAGCTGGCGCACCCGGCGGATGGCGGGGGAATGGCCCACCAGCTGCCCTTCCAGCCCTTCGCTGAGCGAGAGCGCGCGGCGCAGGTTGGCCACTTCCAGCGTGAGGCGGCGCTTTTCCAGGGCGCGTTGCACCACCTCCACCAGCTGCTCGGGTGAAAACGGTTTGGGAATGAAGTCGTAGGCACCGCTGCGCATGGCCTGCACGGCCAGGTTCACATCGCCGTGGCCAGTGATCATGATGACCGGCAGGTCGGGATCGATGTCGCGCGCCTCGCAAATAACCGACAGGCCATCGGCCCCGGGCAGGCGCATGTCGGTGACCACCACGCCGGCCAGGCCGGGGCTGATGTGTGGCAGCACGGCTTCGGCCGAATCGAAAGCGCGCACGGCAATGTCGGCCAGTTGCAGGGCCTGCACGCAGCCGAGCTGCATGGCGGCATCGTCTTCCACCAGGAAAACTGTGAGGGTGCGGTTCATGGTTTGAAAGGAACAGGTGCGTGGGTGGCAGGTTGACACAGCGGCACGGTGAGGGTGAAGCAAGCGCCCGCGCCGGGTACGTTGCGAGCGGTCAGGTCGCCCTGGAATTCTGCGGCAATGTCGCGGCAGATCACCAGCCCCAGCCCCAGGCCAGCACCGCTGGCTTTGGTGGTGTAGAACGGCTCGAACAGGTGGGCCAGGTCGGCCTCGCTCAGGCCCTTGCCGGTGTCTTGCACCTGAATGGCGATGAGCTGCGGTTCGTGCGCTGCGCGCAGTTCGGCGGTGATGCGCAGGGTTTTTTGGGGGGCGTCGCGCATGGCGTCCAGCGCGTTGCCCACCAGGTTGACCAGCACCTGCTCCAGCCGGTTGGCATCGCACCAGGCGACCCAGCGCCCAGGCGGGCAT
The DNA here is from genome assembly GCF_965657535.1 of Hydrogenophaga sp. Lineage (GTDB taxonomy): Bacteria > Pseudomonadota > Gammaproteobacteria > Burkholderiales > Burkholderiaceae_C > Hydrogenophaga. The sequence continues at coordinate 262,873 of NZ_CBFHOP010000008.1, forward strand.
TGGTTGTCGATCTCTACTTTTTCGTGGCGCTGGCGCAGCTGGAACAAAAACAGCGCCTGCTCAATGGTGCGGCCCACATCGGTCGGTTCAGGGCGCACGGTCGATTTGCGCGAAAAGCTTTTGAGCGGGTCGATGATGCGCGCCATCTGGTCAACCAGCCGAGCCACGATGGACAGGTTGTCTTGCGCCGCGCCGTGGTTGCCTCGGCGCATGAACTCGGTGGCGTTGCCCGACAAGGTGCGGATGGCGCCCAGCGGCTGCGTGAGCTCGTGCGTGATGCTGGCCGCCAGCTGGCCCAGCACCGCCATTTTGCCGGCGTGCACCCGTTCGTTTTGCGCCGCGCGCAGGGTGATTTCGGTCTGCTCGCGATCGGTCACTTCTTTGCGCAGCAAGGTGTTGGCGTCGGTCAGCTCTTGCGTGCGCCGGGCCACCTCTTGCTCCAGTGCGACGTTGGCCTGCTCCAGCTGGCGTTTGGCCGCCAGCTTCTGGCGTTCAATGCGCTGACGCTGCGCCCAGTACAGCGCCAGCAACAGCAGGAAGGCCATGGAAACAGCGCCGCCGATGCCGTCGATCTGGGCCTGGTGGCGCACCGTGGCCAGGCTGCTGAAGATGAGCACGCGCCAGTCCATGCCGTCCAGCGAGCGGCCCAACACCATGAAATCGGCCCGGCCAGGCGCCTGACCCAGCGCCGCAGAAACCCGAGCCTCGTCCCCGCGCAGCAGGCCTTGCACCTCCTGGGAATCTTCGTTCACCGACAGGTCCACGCTCAGGGGAAACCGGGGCAGGCGCAGCGCACCATAGGTTTGCGCCAGTTGCAGGTCCACCCGGCGCTCGGTGGGCAAAGGCGCCAGCGAGGTGTAGCGCCACTGGGGCTGCGACGACAGGATCACCACCTGATTGGCATCGGTCACCAAGGCCGGAGCGCCCAGCATGGGCCAGGTTTGTTCCAGCGCGTCGAGTCCAATCTTGATGGCCGCCACGCCCACCACCCGGGGGCCGTCGTAGATGGGGTGCGAAGCAAAGTAGCCCGCATAGCCCCCGCTGCCGATAGCGAAGTGGCGCGTGGAGCGCCCGGCCAGCGCTTCCAGGTAATACGGGCGGTACGACACGTCTTCGCCGCGCAGGCTGTCGTCGCGCAGCGCGGTGTTGCTGGAGGCCAGCACCACGCCGCGCACATCCAGCACAAACACCGCCAGGCTGCCCAGGTGGGCATTCAGGCGGGCCAGGTAGTCGTTGGCGGCTTGCGCATGCGCGGCCGTGGGCGTCTGCAGCAGCCGCACCACCAAGGGGTTGAGCTGGATGGTGGCCGGCACCGGCTCCAGGCGGCGCACACGCGCCTCCACCACCGAGGCAAACAGATCGAGGCGGCCGTTGGAGGCGGCTCTCAGGTGGCTGGTGCCCTGGTCGAAGCTGCGCTCAAAAACCCCGTAACCGGCCGCCGCAACCAGCGCCAGCGCCACCAGCACCACCAGCGCGCGCCGCAAAGCCAACCCGGGCCCACGGCGTGGCGGGGATGGCGGTGGGCCGAACAGGGGTGCGGGGTGGATGGCGACCTCTTGGAAAAACCTCAATGCGCCAGGATCTTGGAGAGAAATTCTTTGGCGCGGGGCGAACGCGCGTCGGGGTTGCCGAAGAACTCGTCACGGCGGCAATCTTCCACGATCTTTCCGGCGTCCATGAAGATCACCCGATGGCTGACCTTCTTGGCAAAACCCATTTCATGCGTCACACACATCATGGTCATGCCTTCGTGGGCCAGCTTCACCATCACGTCGAGCACCTCGCCCACCATTTCCGGGTCCAGCGCCGACGTGGGTTCGTCGAACAGCATCACGATCGGGTCCATGCTGAGCGCCCGCGCAATGGCCACGCGCTGCTGCTGTCCACCCGAAAGCTGGCCGGGGAATTTGTCTTTGTGCGCCATCAGGCCCACGCGGTCCAACATCTTCAGGCCGCGCGTCTTGGCCTCGTCGGCGTTGCGGCCGAGCACCTTGATCTGCGCCAGCGTGAGGTTTTCGGTCACGCTCAGGTGCGGGAACAGCTCAAAGTGCTGGAACACCATACCCACGCGGCTGCGCAGCTGGGGCAGGTTGGTCTTGGGGTTGGCGATGCTGATGCCATCCACCACGATGTCGCCCTTTTGAAAGGGCTCCAGCGCGTTCACGGTTTTGATCAGCGTGGATTTGCCCGAGCCGGATGGGCCACACACCACCACCACCTCACCCTTCTGAATGGCGGTGGTGCAGTCGGTCAGCACCTGGAAACTGCCGTACCACTTGGAAACGTTTTTGATGTCGATCATGGTTCTTCTCCAGCCGCTCAGCGGATGATGGCAATTTTCTTCTGCAGCCGACGCACCAGCATCGACAGCGTGAAACAAATGACGAAATACACGACAGCGGCGACCAAATAGGTTTCCACTGGACGGTTGAAGTTTTTACCCGCCACTTCAAAGCCTTTGAGCAGGTCGTAAGCGCCTATGGCGTACACCAGCGAGGTGTCTTGAAACAGGATGATGGTCTGCGTCATCAGCACCGGCAGCATGTTGCGAAACGCCTGCGGCAACACAATGAACTGCATGGTCTGGCCGTAGGTCAAGCCCACCGCGTAGCCCGCGTTCACCTGCCCCTTGGGCACGCTCTGGATGCCCGCGCGCATGATTTCCGAGAAGTACGCGGCTTCGAACACGGTGAAGGTGATCATGGCCGACAGCTCCGCGCCCATGGGCTGGCCGATCATGAGCGGGATGAGCAGGAAGAACCACAAAATCACCATCACCAGCGGGATGGAACGCAGCGTGTTCACGTAGAACGCTGCCGGTATCACCAGCCACTTCTTGCCCGACAGCCGCATCAGCGCCAGCACCGTGCCCAACACAATGCCACCGACCATGGCCACCAGGGTGAGTTGCACCGAAAAGATAAGGCCCTTGAGCACGAAGCTCTGCAGCACCGACACATCGAGAAACGAAAAGTCGAGGTTCATCTCAGTGGCCTCCGATCATGCCGGGCACCTGCACCTTGTGTTCAATGAACAGGGCGAGGCGGTTGACGGCGAAGGCGGAGACGAAATACAGCCCCGTCACCGCCAGGTACACCTCGATGCCGCGCGAAGTTTCTTCTTGCGCCTGCATGGCGAACATGGTGAGTTCGGCAATCGACACGGCAAAAGCGACCGAGGAATTCTTGATGATGTTCATGCTTTCGCTGGTGAGCGGCGGTATGACGATGCGAAACGCCATGGGCAGCAGCACGTAGCGGTAGGTCTGCGCCAGCGTCAGGCCCATGGCCAGGCCGGCGTAGCGCTGACCCTGCGGCAGGCTCTGAATGCCGGCGCGAACCTGCTCGGCGATGCGTGCCGAGGTGAAGAAGCCCAGCGCGAACACCACCAGAATGAAGCTGGGCACCTCGCGCAGCGGCGCAAACAGCGATGGCAGCACGTGATACCACAGGAACACCTGCACCAGCAGCGGAATGTTGCGAAACAGCTCGGTCCACACATTGCCCACCGCCACCAGCCATTTGCTGGGCGTGGTGCGAAAAATGCCCATCACCGCGCCCACCAGCACCGCCACCACCAAAGCCAGCACGGCCACGCTCAGTGTCCAGCCCCAGGCAGACAGCAGCCAGTCCAGGTAGGTGATGTCGCCACCCTGGCCAAAGCAGCCGGGCTGCACCTCACCTTCAATGGTGTCTTTGCAAAACACCTGCCAATCCCATGTACCCACACCGATTCCCCTCAGTAAAAATGGGGCCGCCCGAAACGTTCCGGGCGGCCAGGCTCATGCCTTCAAACCGGGCAAATCACTTCTTTGCGTAGTCTTCCATCGGCTTGTCGTTGGGGTTGGCCCAGGCGAGCTTGGTGTTCTCGTTCACGGGCATGCCCACCGTGGTGTTGGACGGGGCAATGGGCTGCTCAAACCACTTGGTCCACAGCTTGGCCATGTCGCCCGACTTCATCATGGCCTTGAGGCTGTCGTCCACAGCCTTTTTGAAGGCGGCGTCGTCCTTGCGGATCATGATGGCGATGGGTTCCACCGACAGGACTTCGCCCACGAGCTTGAAGTCGGCCGGGTTCTTGGCCTTGGCGATGTTGCCGGCCAGAATGGCGCCGTCCATCACGAAGGCATCGGCACGGCCGGACTCGAGCAACAGGAAGCTGTCGGCGTGGTCTTTGCCGAACACCTCGTCAAAGTTAACGCCGGTGGCGCGCTCGTTGCGGCGCAGCGTCTGCACCGAGGTGGTACCTGTGGTGGTAGCCACTTTCTTGCCGTTGAGCTGGCCAATGGAGGTGATGCCGGAATTGGCCTTCACGGCTATGCGCACTTCCTCCACAAAGGTGGTGACGGCGAATGACACGTCTTTCTGGCGCGCGGCGTTGTTGGTGGTCGAGCCGCACTCGATGTCCACCGTGCCGTTTTGCACCAGCGGAATGCGGTTTTGCGAGGTCACGGGCTGGTACTTGATGTCCAGCTTGGCCAGGCCCAGCTGCTTTTGCACGTCGGCCAGCACTTTCTGGCAGATCTCGACGTGGTAGCCCACGAACTTGCCGTCACCCAAGGTGTACGACAGCGCACCCGAGGACTCGCGCACGCCCATGGTCACGCCACCGGTGTCTTTGATTTTCTTGAGCGTGTCGCTCGTTTGGGCCATTGCGGTCGAGGTGGCCAGCAAAGCAGCCAAAGCCAACAGGGTTTTCTTCATGGTGATTCCTTTGAGGGGGGTTGGGAAAAACAAAAAAACAGCGAACAAAAAAACAGCGAACGGGAAACAAGGAACAACAACGGGATCGGCATCAACCCGGCACCTGGTCGGTGGGGTACTTCCAAAAATCCTTGAGCAGGTAGTTCATGGGCAGATTCAGCGAGCGGTTGGACGGCGGTATGGGGCTCTGGAACCAGCGCTCATAAAGGGCTTGTGCCTCTTGTGTGCGAATCAGTCGCTTCATCTCGGCATCGATCAATTTTTTGAAGTCGGGGTCGTTGCGCGGCAGCATGATGGCCAGGGGCTCGATGGTCAGGAACTTGCCCACCACCTTGAAGGCCTTGGGGTCGGGTCGGCCGGCCGCCAAGCCAAACAGCAACACGTCGTCCATCACAAACCCATCGACTTCGCCTGAGGCCACCATGTCCACCGCCCGCGTGTGGTCGGGCGCCTCCAGCACCGTGATGCCCAGCATGAACTGGTTGTTGGCTTGGGTCACCGCCTTCAGCGGGGTGGTTGCTGAAGTGGAAACCAGCTTGCGGCCTTTGAAGTCGCGCAACACAGCAATCGGGCTGTCGGCGCGCACCAGGTAGCGCGCGCCGGTGATGTAGTGCGGCACCGTGAACGCCACCTTCTCACGGCGCTCGGCGTTGCTGGTGGTCGAACCGCACTCCAGGTCGGCCGTGTTGTTTTCGATCATCGCCATGCGGTTGGACGGGGTGACCTGAACGAACTTCGTGCCCACCTGGGGCAAGCTCAGCGCTTTGCCCACCGCCTGCACCAGCTTCAGGCACAGATCCATCGCATAACCCACCGGCTGGCCGTCGGCACCCACAAAGGAAAACGGCACCGACGATTCGCGGTGTGCCAGCACCACCGTGCCGCTGGAACGGATGCGGTCGAGCACCGGCCCTGCATGCGCAGACAGCAGCGCGGGGCCCAAGCCGATGGCGAGCAAGATCGGCCAAGCGATAAAGACCAAAGACGGGCGTGAGGGCATGGGGATTCCTGGAGTGAGCGGGTGCGGGTCAAACAACCTCAACCGATCAGCCCAGCGGCCGGTCGTTGGGCGTGCGGTACAAGTCCAACAGCGACTCGGGCGCGGGCCAGTTCAGGTTTAGGCCTTTGGGCGGAATCGGCGACTGAAACCAGCGGCGGTAAATCTTCAGCGCCTCGCCCGACTGCATCAGCTGCGTCAGGCTGCGGTCTACCACCGCCTTGAATGCTGGATCGTCTTTGCGCAGCATGCAGGCGTAGACCTCAGCGGCCATCGGCTGGCCCACCACACGCCAGTCGTCGGGCCGATCGGCCTTGGCGCGCAAGCCGTACAACACAGCGTCGTCCATCATGAACGCCTCCGCCCGGCCGCTCTGCAGCTGCGCAAACGCCTGTCCATGGTCCTTGGCAGACTCGATGTCAAAGCGCATGCCACGGGTTTCGCCATACAGCATGAGCTGGCGCTCGCTGGTGGTGCCGGCCGTGACCAGCACGCGCCGCCCCTTCAAGTCGGACAGCTCGGCCACGCCCGAATCCTGGCGGGTGAGCAGCCGCGAACTGGTCTGGAAAATGGACACCGAAAACGCCACCTGGCGCGCCCGCTCGCGGTTGTTCGTGGTGGAGCCGCACTCCAGGTCCACCGAACCGTTCTGCACCAGGGGAATCCTGTTTTGAGACGTCACCGGCACCAGCTTCACCGCGAGCGCAGGCAACTTGAGCTCCTTCTGGATGCTCTGCGTGACGGCCAGCATCAGGTCATGCGAATAGCCCACCACCTGGCGGCGGTTGTCGTAATAAGAAAACGGCACCGACGACTCGCGGTGCCCCAGGTTGATGGTGGCGGTTTGCGAAATTTTCTGCAGCGTGGTGAGCACCGGCGTCTGCGCCTGCGCCTGCGCGCCCAGGGTCGTGCATATCAGCCAACAAGGAAACAGTGAGAGCAAACGGTTCATGGTTGTGGCGGGTGGTTAGGTGTCTTATTGCAAACGCCATGCCAGCGGGTGTTAACCCTAGGAACAGGCTTTCAATGGCACTAAAAAATGCCATCCAGCCGTGTTTTCGGCGGGCATGGCGCGCCCGACCGAACGGAAAACCGTCTCACCCCGGCCACCCAAAAAACGGATTTCCGACCGCCGACACCGCACAGCCCAAGCCCGGCGCGCTCCGACGACCAGCGCCGAGGCTGAACGCGCGGCATGCTGCCTTCAGTACAATCTGCGGCCCTGCTGCGGTGCTCCGGCACGCCCGGTCCCGCTGCCCCGTTCGCCATAAAAAACGCCCCATGCATTACTCCGCTTCCCTCCACAAACTCAAGCTCATCCTCGCGGCCCAGGGCATCAAAACTGGCGACGCTGGCGCCATCGACACGCTCTTTGGCGGCAAAGACGGCTACTACTGGTTTGGCACCGTGCGCGACATGTGCCCCGAGGGCAAAACGCTGTCCTGGGAAAACCAATACGCCATGGTGCACGCCATCCAGGCACACGAAAACGCCACCGCCGAAGAAGACGAAATGAAGCCGCAAGTGCCCAGCGCGGCCAACGTCGCTGCCCTGTCCAAGCTGCTGGCCGACCCGCTCTGAACGCGCTTTTGAACGCGCTTTGACCATGCCCACCCACCACGCTTTGAAGGTTGCCGTCATGGGCGCGGGTGCCGTGGGCTGCTATTACGGCGGCATGCTGGCCCGTGCCGGCCACCGCGTCACGCTCATTGGCCGCCCGGCGCATGTGCAGGTGGTTCAGGCACGCGGCCTGCGCCTGCAAACGCTGAATTTCGATGAAGCCGTGCCGCTGGCGGCCAGCACCGAAGCCAGCGCCGTGGCCGGGGCCGACGTGGTGCTGTTTGCTGTCAAGTCGCCCGACACCGAAGCGGCCGGCGAACAAATGCGCAAGTACCTTTTGCCCGACGCGCTGGTGCTGTGCCTGCAAAACGGCGTGGACAACGCCGAGCGACTGCGCTCCGTGCTGCCCGGTGTGGCCGTGGCGGCTGCCGTGGTCTATGTGGCCACCGAAATGGCCGGCCCTGGCCACCTGAGACACCACGGGCGCGGCGAACTTGTCATTGAACCCTCACCGCGCAGCGCCCAGCTGGCGCATGCCCTGGTGGCCGCTGGCGTGCCCACCGAAGTGAGCGACAACGTGCGTGGCGCACTCTGGGCCAAACTCATTCTCAACTGCGCCTACAACGCGCTCTCGGCCGTGGGCCGCATCGCCTACGGTGAACTCGTGCAGCGTCCCGGCGTGCTGGCGGTCATGCGCGACGTGGTGGCCGAATGCCGCGCCGTGGCCGCTGCCGACGGCGTGACCCTGGCCGGCGACGTGGAGACCGCCGTGCGCCACATCGCCGAAACGATGCCCACCCAGTTGTCATCCACTGCGCAAGACCTGATGCGCGGCAAGCCCAGCGAGATCGACCACCTCAACGGCTACGTGGTGCAACGCGGCGCAGCGCTGGGCGTGTCCACACCGGCCAACCAGGTGCTGTGGGCGGTGACCCGGCTGGTGGAACAGCCACCCACCCCGGTGAAAACACCGCCGTAAGCCATGCAAGCCCAAGCGGCTGCGTTCACGCGGGCCTTGCGAGCTGCAGCAGGCCTGTGTTTTGTGGTCTCTGGGGCAGGGAAAGAGGGTGGCGCCCCCGGCGACTGGTTTCGCCCCGAGAGGCCGATCCCCCCGGTGTGGCCACAGACCGGCGTGCAGCGATTGCGATTGGCAACGCTCGTCTCATCGTGGCGTACTCCCGTTTTCTGGCACCACGCGCTCACCTTGAATCGGCACACGCACCATCATGAACGTCGGCGGTAAGCGGTGTTGCGGCCGCTGAGCCGGGACGATGCGGCTCGCTCCGCGTCAAGCATCTGCTCTCGGCCGAACGAACCGACGGCACCGACGCCAATAAACCTGAGGCAATTTTCCGAACGAGCGACCGCTCAACGGGGAACCGCCGTTTCAGGGTGATCACACTGCAGCATCAGGTGTCACGTTTACTGCCGCGAAAAAAAACCTCGATTGCGCTCGCTGAACCTCGGTTCTGCCTGCGCGCCGGGTGCAGCGCTGACTTGGGAGACCGTGGAATTTGGATACAGCGACGGGTAAGAGGGCCTGCAGGCCTCAGGCCGAGACCCGCAGTTTTTGAACATGCGTGTCACAACACCGTCATCTTTCGAATGAATAATTCAACAATACATGAACTATCAAGCACAGGAGCTTTGCACATGAAAGTAGGTATCAATGGCATGGGCCGCATCGGCCGCCTGGCCCTGCGCGCCGCCTTCGGCGCAGCCGAGCGCGACAGCACCGACCCCCGCTCTGGCAACCGCCTGGAAGTGGTGCACCTCAACGAGGTAAAAGGGGGCGCTGCCGCCACCGCCCACCTGCTGGCCTTTGACAGCGTACAGGGCAAATGGCGTGCCGACATCGCCGCTGAGGGCGAGCACGCCATCCGCATCAACGAACGCACGCTCTCGTTCAGCAGCCACACCTCCCCGGGCGACATCCCGTGGGGCGAGCTGGGCGTGGACCTGGTACTGGAATGCACCGGCAAGTTCCTTACGCCCGAGACCATCCAGGGCCACCTGGACCGGGGCGCCAAGCGCGTGATCGTGGCGGCACCGGTGAAAGTGGGCGAGGTGCTGAACATCGTGGTCGGCGTGAACGAGCACCTGTACAACCCGGCGCGCGACCGCATCGTGACCGCCGCCAGTTGCACCACCAACTGCCTGGCGCCGGTGGTGAAGGTGGTGCACGAGGCCATTGGCATCAAGCACGGCCAGATCACCACGCTGCACAACCCCACCAACACCAACCTGGTGGTGGACGCGCCGCACAAAGACCTGCGCCGCGCCCGCAGCGCCATGATGAGCCTGGCCCCCACGACCACGGGCAGCGCCACCGCCATCGCGCTGATCTACCCCGAACTCAAGGGCAAGCTCAACGGCCACGCGGTGCGCGTGCCGGCGCTCAACGCCTCGCTGACCGACTGTGTGTTTGAACTCAACCGCCCCACCACAGCCGAAGAAGTGAACGCGCTGTTTGAGGCCGCCGCCAACGGCCCGCTGGCCGGTATCCTGGGCTATGAAGCGCGCCCGCTGGTGAGCGCCGATTACGCCCGCGACACACGCAGCTCTATCGTGGATGGCCTGTCCACCCTGGTGACCGACGGCACGCTGCTCAAGGTGTACGCCTGGTACGACAACGAAATGGGCTACGCCTGCCGCATGGTGGACCTGGCGGGTTACATGGACAGCCTGGGTCTTTGACATGTCTCAAGCCACCGCATCGCCACCCGGCGCCAGCAGCGCCACCCGCAACTACGCCATCGTCACGGCCGCTTACTGGGGCTTCACCCTCACC
>NZ_CBFHOP010000009.1:0-173249 GCF_965657535.1 Hydrogenophaga sp.
CGCAGCGCAGGGCCGCCCCAAGCAAGGCCAGCCCCCTCGGGGGGCAGCGACCCGCGCAGCGGCGGAGCGTGGGGGCTGCGCGGCCGCAGCGCAGGGCCGCCCCAAGCAAGGCCAGCCCCCTCGGGGGGCAGCGACCCGCGCAGCGGCGGAGCGTGGGGGCTGCGCGGCCGCAGCGCAGGGCCGCCCCAAGCAAGGCCAGCCCCCTCGGGGGGCAGCGACCCGCGCAGCGGCGGAGCGTGGGGGCTACTGCCTTAGAAGGTGCGGGTGCGCCATGTCGTTGATGTCGGCCCAGTCGAGCTGCATGGGCTGCGTGTCGACGAAAGCCGGCTGGGTGTCCATGGCCATGTCGTCAAGGAAGCCCGTGTCGCGTGCCTCTGCAGCTTGTATTCGGGTTCCTGCTCCACGTCAAACTGGCGGCCGGGCGGGTTGTCGGATGCAGCTTCACTGCACTGGGTTTTGTAGGCCGCCTCTTGCAAGCCCCTCAGCGCCTGAAAGAAGGCCTCGGTTTGCTCGCGCGGGTAGTCGATGGCGTCCCGTCCTTCGCGCAAGGTGCGCAGCACGCCCGGAATGACCTCCATCAGCCGCGGCCGGTTGCGGCTGGCCAATACCAGCTGACTCGACCACAACAGGTCGGACAGGATGTCGGTGTAGCGCGGGGCGGGCGATTCCGTGGGCGACAGCGCGCTCGCCGGGTCCGCAGAGGCCGCAGCGTCCATGCGGGCCTGTGCCCTTTCTGCCCCGTGGGGCATAGGGGGCCTATGCCGGCCATTATGGCCAGCATGGGTTTCCCCAAAAACAGGGAGTGGGCATGGAAATGCCCGCTATTTCAGGGCTTTTCGAGCAAGGCCTGCCAGCCCGCAGCACCTAAGCCGCGCAAGGTCTGCAGGTTGCGCGCCACGATCTGCTCTGCATCGCCCGCGTCCGAGGCCACCGCCCGCTCCACGCTGTCTTCGCGCAGCAGATGCAGCGTGGGGTAAGGCGCGCGGTTGGTGCAGTTGGTCACGTCGTCCGGCGTGGTGCCTTCAAACTGAAACTGCGGGTGGAAACTGGCGACCTGGATGAGGCCTTCCAGCTCGTGCTCGGCCACCACGTCGTCCACCACGTTCTGGAAATCGTTGAACACCTCGAAATCGGGGAACAGCGTAGGGTGCACCAGCAGCGTGGTGTCGATCTCTTCAGCGGGGGTGGCCTGCAACAAGTCCAGCTCTCGGTCCAGCTCATCCAAAAAAGCATCCAGATGCCGCGCCGAACTCACCACGATGCGCACCTGGTTCTTCACGTACACCGCACGCGCAAAAGGACACAGGTTCAGCCCGATCACGGCCTTTTCAATCCAGTGGCGGGTGTCGGCCAGAACTTGTTCGTCAGTCATGAGAGAAAGCGCAATTCGAGAGAGGGGAAATTCAAACCAGAATGCCGCGGAACCGGCTTTGCGGTGCCGCAGGCATTGCCCCCAGTGGGGGGTGACGCGCCGCAGGCGCGGCGCGGGGGGCATCGTGTTCACCCCAAAGCTTTGTAGCGGAAGCGCTTGGGCTTGGCACCCTCTTCGCCCAGGCGCTTCTTCTTGTCGGCTTCGTACTCTTGGTAGTTGCCGTTGAAGAACACCCACTGGCTGTCGCCTTCGGCGGCCAGGATGTGCGTGGCAATGCGGTCCAGGAACCAGCGGTCGTGGCTGATAACCAGGGCGCAACCGGCGAATTCGAGCAGCGCGTCTTCCAGCGCGCGCAGGGTTTCCACATCCAGGTCGTTTGAGGGTTCGTCCAGCAGCAACACGTTGCCGCCTTCTGCCAGCGTCTTGGCCAGGTGCAGGCGGCCGCGCTCACCACCGGAGAGGCTGCCCACGCGCTTTTGCTGGTCGCCGCCAGAGAAGTTGAAGCGGCCACAGTAGGCACGGCTCGGCATCTGGAACTTGCCCACAGTGATCATGTCCAAACCGCCCGAGATGTCTTCCCAAACGGTTTTTTCGTTCGCCAGATCGTCGCGACTCTGGTCCACCACGGCCATTTTCACGGTCTGACCGATCTTCACTTCGCCGCTATCGGGCTGCTCTTTGCCGCTGATCAACTTGAACAGTGTGGACTTGCCGGCACCGTTGGGGCCGATGATGCCGACGATGGCACCCGCCGGGATCTGGAAACTCAGGTTGTCGATCAGCAGGCGGTCGCCGAAGGATTTGCTGACGTTCTTGAACTCAAACACCTCGTTGCCCAGGCGCTCGGCCACGGGAATGAAGATCTCGTTGGTTTCGTTGCGCTTCTGGTAGTCCACATCGCTCAGTTCCTCGAAGCGGGCCAGGCGGGCTTTGCTCTTGGCCTGGCGGCCCTTGGGGTTCTGGCGCACCCACTCCAGTTCCTTCTTCATGGCCTTGGTGCGGGCGTCTTCGGTGCGCTGTTCTTGCTCCAGGCGGGCTTCTTTCTGCTCCAGCCAGGTCGAGTAGTTGCCTTTGTAGGGAATGCCGTGGCCGCGGTCGAGTTCCAAAATCCACTCAGCCGCGTTGTCCAGGAAATAGCGGTCGTGGGTGATGGCCACCACGGTGCCCGGGAAGCGCTTCAGGAATTGCTCCAGCCATTCCACCGACTCGGCGTCCAGGTGGTTGGTGGGTTCGTCGAGCAGCAGCATGTCGGGTTTGGACAGCAGCATGCAGCACAGCGCCACACGGCGTTTTTCACCGCCAGAAAGCAGGCCGACTTTGGCTTCCCAGGGCGGCAGGCGCAACGCGTCGGCGGCAATTTCCAGCTGGTGCTCACTGTCGGTGCCGGCGGTGGAAATGATGGCTTCAAGCTGGGCCTGTTCGGCTGCCAGGGCATCGAAGTCGGCGTCTTCTTCGGCGTAGGCGGCGTACACCTCGTCCAGGCGCTTTTGCGCAGCGCGCACGCCGCTCATGCTGGCTTCCACCGCTTCGCGCACGTTTTGCTCAGGGTCGAGCTGTGGCTCTTGCGGCAGGTAGCCAATGCGGATGCCCGGCATCGGGATCGCTTCGCCCTCGATTTCCTTGTCGATGCCGGCCATGATTTTCAGCAGCGTGGACTTGCCCGAGCCGTTGGTGCCGAGAACGCCGATCTTGGCGCCGGGGAAAAAAGAGAGCGAGATGTCTTTGAGAATCTGGCGTTTGGGCGGCACGATTTTGCCGACCTTGTTCATGGAAAAAACGTATTGAGCCATTGCTGTGTTTGCCTGAGAAATATGCAGCCCGGATGGGCGCTGAACCCAAGATTATCCCAGCATGCGACAATATGCGTTGTTGAGCACTTCAGTTGGCTCAACACCAGCCCTTTGCTGGGGTGTGCAAAAACCACTTGTTGCCACCAAACTCTTGAATCCATCTGCCCCAGACTGGCCAGGCGCTGCTCCTCACACGGAACCGGCAACTGGAGTGGCCGATGCCCCCAGCGCCCTGGACGGGCGCCTCATCAAGCAATGAACTTCGACGATCTGAATCTGGCTCCGGCCATTGTGCAAGCTGTGCGCGAGCATGGCTACGAAACTCCCACCCCCATCCAGGCCGAGGCGATTCCCGCCGTGCTGGCCGGACGCGACCTGCTCGGTGGCGCCCAGACGGGCACCGGCAAAACCGCCGCGTTCACCTTGCCCATGTTGCACCGCCTGCAGGCTGGCGAACGTGCCAAGAACCGCTTCGGCGGCGTGGCCATCCGCGCGCTGGTGCTCACGCCCACACGCGAACTCGCCGCTCAGGTGGAAGAGTCGGCGCGCGTTTACGGCAAGCACCTGTCGTTGACCTCCACCGTCATTTTTGGTGGCGTGGGCATGAACCCGCAAATCAACGCCATGAAACGCGGCGTGGACATTCTGGTCGCCACCCCAGGCCGCCTGCTGGACCTGCAGCAGCAGGGCTTCCTGGACCTCTCCGGCGTGCAAATGCTGGTATTGGACGAAGCGGACCGCATGCTTGACATGGGCTTCATCCACGACGTAAAGAAGATCCTGGCCCTGGTGCCCAAGGAAAAGCAGAGCCTGCTGTTCTCGGCCACCTTCAGCGACGAGATTCGCGACCTGGCCAACAACCTGCTCAAAGACCCGCTGAGCATCCAGGTGACCCCGCGCAACACCACGGTGCAGCGCATCACCCAGGTGATCCACCCGGTAGGCCGTGGCAAGAAAAAAGCCCTCTTGGTCCACATCATCCAGCAGCACAATTGGAGCCAGGTGCTGGTGTTCACGCGCACCAAATTCGGCGCCAACAACGTGGCCGAGTTCCTGACCAAAAACGGCATCCAGGCCATGGCGCTGCACGGCAACAAGAGCCAGGGTGCCCGCACCCAGGCGCTGGCCGGGTTCAAGAGCGGTGAAATCCGCGCACTGGTGGCCACCGACATCGCGGCCCGCGGCATCGACATCGACGAGCTGCCACACGTCGTGAACTACGAGATTCCGAACGTCAGCGAAGACTATGTGCACCGCATTGGCCGCACCGGTCGCGCCGGCAAGAGCGGTGAAGCCGTGAACCTCGTGAGCCTTGACGAAGAAGGCTTCATGATGGACATTGAGCGCTTCACCAAGCAACAGATTCCGGTGCAGATGTTCCCCGAATTCATGCCCGAGCCGGGTGAGAAGGCCGAGCCCATCGCGATGGGTCGCCAGACCATCTGGGGTGGCGCCGGCAAGCCGCCGAGCCGCGACGTGATGGCAGCAGCGGCCAAGGCTGCTCGCACAGAAATGATGCAGCGCGTGCGTGAGAAAAAAGCAGACGCACCGCAAGGCCGAGGCAACGGCAACGGTGGTGGCCAGCGCCAGCGCCCTGCCGGTGACGGTGGACAGCCCGAAGGCCAACGCAGCGAAGCCCGCCGCCCACAGGGTGGTGGTCAGCGTCCGCAAGGCAATGGCGGCGGTGGCAATGGTCAACCGCGCAACGCCGGTGGCCGCGGCGGCGCACAAGGTCAGCGCCCACCGCGCCAGGCCCAGGGCGACCGCATGGACCGGGGTGACCGCCCCGACCGTGGCGACCGCGGCCCAGCCCGCGGTGAAGGCGGCGCCGAGCGCCAGCCCGGCCCGAATGCCCACCTGGGCAGCCTGCGCATTCGCGAGCCGCGCCCACGCGCAGCAGCGCCTGGCGGCCAGCCCGATCCGTTGCGCACCAGCATCGACTCATTGGGCAGCCGTGGCGCGCGCAACAACCGCTCGGGCCAAAGCCAGGGCCGTGGCGGCCCCGGCCGCAACAGCGATACGCCACGCACAGGCCCTGCCGATCCACTGCGCACCAACTACGGCCGCATTCGGTAATCGGTTCCCCCCGCGCCGCCTGCGGCGTCACCCCCCGAGGGGGCAACACCTGCGGCCGGGCAGAGCCCGTTCCGCGGTGTTCTGGGTGGGGCACTGCGCTCCGGGATTTGAGTCTGATCTCGTTTGCGACTTCCCTTTGTCTCGCAGGCTGCCCCTGGGCTAAAGTGGACCCATGGAAACCGATCCCTCACTGCTGCCCGCCCTTCCCGCCAACGCCCCGTCTGCCCTTGCTGGCACCGGGGCGTTGTCGCATCTGCCGCCGCGCTTTGCCACCCTCATGGTCGCCACGGCGAATGTGCTGAATCTGGCGCAACCAGGACGGCATTTCTACGATGGGCAAGACCCCTACAGCCAGGCCGAGTTCGAGCGCAAAGTCAACTGGCTGGGCGAGCGCATCAAGGTGCTCAACGCCGATGTGCTGGCGGTGCAAGAGGTCTGGGACGAGGTGGCCCTTCGCGCCGCCATTGCGCGCAGCGGGCTGCAATACAGCGCCGTGAGCGTGCCCGGCACCGAGAACGGCCCTGGCCAACATGGCGCACAAGGCACACCCCAGGTTGGCATCGTGACGCGGCTGAAAGTGGAGTCGATTGAGTCTCTGGCCGACTTTCCCGACGCTGCGGTGGTGGATGTGCCAGGCATTGGTTCGCAAACCAAGTTCGAGCGCCCGCCCCTGCTGGCCACGCTGCGCATGAAACACGGCCAACCCGTCGCCTTCATCACCGCGCATCTCAAGTCCAAACGACCCAAATTTCTGCAGGACGCCAACGGCCAACCCCTGGAAGACCCCGCCGACCCGGCGGTGCAGGCGGTTGCCTCACTGCGTTCGCTCATCATGCGGGCCAGCGAAGCGCTGGCGCTGCGCTTGAAGGTGGTCGAGTTGCTGCACCGCACCCGCCTGCCACTGGTACTCATGGGCGACCTGAACGACAGCCCGCACAGCGTCACCACCCAGCTGATTGCAGCCACCTCGCAAACGGCCTTCGACAAAGGTGCACGCGACCACGCGCTCTACAGCGCCTGGGACGTGCAGGGCGAGGCCGCGCTGCGTCGCGACGTGGCGTATTCCCACATTCACCAGGGCTACCCGGAAGTGCTGGACCAGGTGCTGGTGAGCGAAGAGTTTGTGGCCACCAGCCGGGCCAGCCTGGGCGACGTGCGTCGGGTGGAGGTGTTCAACGACCACCTGTTTGAAGGCCGCGACCGCAGCCGCAGCGACCACGGTTTCGTGCGCGCGCTGCTGCGCGTGCGCTTGCCCGAGCCGGCCGTCGGCTGATCAGCCACGCACAAACAGCGTCACCAGCGGCTCGTCGCCCACCTGCTGGCTCCAGTGGCCGTGCCGGGTTGGGTCAAACACGGCACCGGCTGGCAACGTGTCGGCCGAATAAAAATGCTCGCCGGGACCGAACACGCGCGAACTGCCGTCTTGAAGACCAATTTCCATTTGGCCCTGCAACACAAACAACCATTGCGGTGCACCGGTGCAATGAAAAGCGCTGCGAAAACCCACCGGGCTTTGCCGCAGCTGGTAGCCGCCAGAAGACATCAGCGGCGACAGCTGGGCAGCGGGCGTGCCTTCGCTCAGCGCCACAGTTTCATCGCGAAACTTCGCGCGGCCATCGGTGTCGGTGTACAGCACCACTTTGTTGAAAACACTCATCGCGGGCTCCTGAAAGGGGTGACTGGTTGTACCAGAAGGCCAACCAGCAACCCGCCTGAGCAGCCACACGCATGCAAACGGCCGATTGACTGTGGGGTCAACCGGCCGTTGTCAGCGCCGACACCGTCAGCGATGTGGACTTTGCGGGGTAAGTTCAGTTGGACGCATTGGTGGGGTAGCGTTTGGGAAACAGCTCGTTGAGCTTTTGGCCCGACTCGCCACCGGCCACGATGTCACCCGTGCGCTGCGCTTCGCGCAACTCGGCACGCACCTGCTCGCGGGTCTTGCCCTGGGCCGTGGCGGTGGCGGGATAGCGGTTGGGGTAAAGCTCATTGAGCTTCTGGCCGGTTTCGCCGTCCGCCACGATGTCGCCCGTGCGCTGGGCTTCACGCAGTTCGGCGCGCACCTGTTCACGGGTCGTTCCTTGGGCCGTGGCTGTGGCGGGGAAGCGGTTGGGGTACAGCTCGTTGAGCTTCTGGCCGGTTTCGCCGTCCGCCACGATGTCGCCCGTGCGCTGGGCTTCACGCAGTTCGGCGCGCACCTGTTCACGGGTTTTTGGAGCATCGGTGTCGGCAGCCAGGGCCTGGCCAGCGGACAAAGCAGCGACAGCCAGCGTGACAGCGGTTAGATAAGAGCGGTTCATGGTGATTTCCTTGAGGTTGAATGAAAAAAGTAAGTGCATCTGGATCGTGCCTAGACAGCGCCTTTGCGTCTTTTCAGTGCGGTTTCGCTTCATTGCACTGTGTTTCACTGCATTTCAAACAGGCCACTGGACCTGTCTGCGCATCGCTTGCTGTCTGGCATCGAAGCGTTAAACGGTTGTTTTTCGCTGCGATGGATGAACTGTAAAGTTTCCAATAAAGAAGAAAAATAGGCCAAAAACCATTGTTGAATTGCTGTTTCAGCAATAATTGAACCCTTGAAACCCGATAACCCATACCTATGGACCGACTGAGTTCGATGCGTGTTTTTCAGCGGGTGATCGATGAAGGCGGCTTTGCCGCTGCCGGACGCGCCCTGGACATTTCACCGGCCGTGGTCACCCGGCTGGTGGCCGACCTAGAAGACCACCTGGGCACCCGCCTGCTGCACCGCACCACGCGGCGCCTGTCGCTCACCGAGGCGGGGGCAGCCTACCTGGAGCGGGTGCGCCCGATTCTGCAAGACGTGGACGAGGCCGACGCCCTGGTGAGTTCACAGACCACCGAACTGGCGGGCGTGCTGCGCATCCTGGCGCCGCCGGTGCTGGCCACCCATGTGCTGGCTCCGCTGGTGGCGGGTTTTCGCCAGGCCTACCCCAAAATCGTGCTGGACATTGAAGTGGCAACCTACCGCGAGCCGCCTATTGAAGACTTCGACCTGACGCTGATTGGCGCAGACGCGTCGTTCGACGCCAACGTGATCGCCCGGCGCATCAACGTGACCGAAGCCATTCTGGTGGCAGCGCCGAGCTACTTGGCGGGCCGGCCAGCGCCGCAGGTGCCAGAAGGCTTGCTGCACCATGCCTGCCTACGAATCAAGCCCGAAGGCCTGGGCAAGCGGCCGTGGACGCTGTTTCGCTCGGACCGCCCCGAAGAGAAGGCCGAACTGGAAGTGCAGCCGGTGCTGTGGGCCAACCACACCGACACCCTGCTCGGCGCCACGCTGGGCGGTGCCGGTATTTCGGCCATACCAGTAGAGCTGGCCGCGCCGCACCTGGCCAGCGGCGCCTTGGTGCGCGTGCTCAGCCCCTGGATTGCGGGGCGCTTCACGCTGTACGCGGCGCTTCCCAGCCGCAAGTTCATGCCGCAACGCACCCGCGTTTTTCTGGACTACCTGAGCGTGCAAACGCAGCGCTCGGTGCTGCGCGCGCTGGCCGCCTGTGAAGGCTGCTGACGCAGCAGCCGGGTGCGCCACCCCAGCGCCGTGCGTGTTTCGAGCGGATCGGCGGGAAAAGCGCTCAGCCGCTCATGCCACGCAGGCCGGCTGCCAGCGCTCCAGCAGCGCCTTCAGGGCGTCTGCGCGCACGGGTCGGTTCAGCGCGCCCACCGACAGCAGTCCGTAGGCCTCGGCGAGCGTCGTGGCCATTTCCAGCACCCGGTGGTCGGTGCTGCTGACCATGGCCAGTGCACCTTCAAATTGCCGGCGTGCCAGCTCTTGCACCAGTTCAACACCGTCCATTTGCGGCATGTTCAAGTCAATCAACAGCAGCAGGAGACGGGTGTTCGCGCCGCTTAGGTGCTCCAACAAGGCCGCGCCATTGGCAAAGGTCTGCACTGGCACGCTGACCAGCCCTTTCAAAAGGCCCTGAAGCTGTACGAGGTGCTGGCTGTCGTCGTCCACACACAAAATACGGGGCTCACCGGCCGCGCCGGTGTCGGTTCCATCGCCAAAGTAGGGCTTCAGCAAGCCCATGCCCGGGCGCAGCTGTCCCGCCAACGCCAAGAGTTCCTTGGGTCGGCCGGAGCGCCAGGCCAGCTCCATACGGTCAAACACATCCCCCAAGGCCACAGCACCCACCGCCCGCGAAGACGACTTCAGGCGGTGCCCCACCAGACCCGCTGCCGGCCAGTCCTGCTGCGACAAGGCCGCCTCCACCTCGGCAATGCCAGCTTCCAGGTTGGCCATGAACTGCAGTTGCAAGCTCTTGATGGTTTCGGCATCGTCGCCCACCAGGCGCGCCAGGGCGCCGCCGTCGACACCGTCGCGCGGCGCGGGCGCAGGGGTTCGGCCTACAGCGGGTGGACTGCTGCTGGCAGGCATCCAGTGTTCGAGCAGCGCTCGCAAGTCGTTCAGCGCCATCGGCTTGCTGAGGTAACCATCCATGCCCACCGCCAGACAGCGCTCAGAGTCACCGCGGCTGGCGTTGGCCGTGAGCGCAATGATGGGCAAGCGGTGATTGGGCAACGGCCGCGGTACCTCTTCCTGGCGCAGCGCACTGGCCAAGGCATAGCCGTCCATGCCGGGCATGAACAAGTCGGTCAGCAACAGGCCGTAACGGTCCGGGCGGGCGCGCCAGCGCTGAAGCGCTGCCAGACCATCGCCCACCGCTTCCGAAGCAAAGCCCAGCAGGTCCAGCTGCCGCTGGATCACTTTCTGGTTGACCTCGTTGTCGTCAGCCACCAGCACCAGGCGCCCCTGAATGGCGGCCAGCTCCGCGTCCACGGGGGGTCGTTCAGGTGGGGCATACAGGTCCGCCGCCAGGGTGGGCTCACCCGGTTCATGCGCCGCCAGCAGCGCCACGGCGTTGAGCAACGTGCGCACATGCAGGCCGTCCATGTTCAGGTGAATTTTGTGGGCCAGAGGGCCTGGTGCAGCCTGCGGCGCACCGCGCTGCACCACCACCAGTGGGTGCTGCGCCAGCTGCTGGGCCAGCCCGGCGTCGCCGGCTATGGCCTCTTCGGCGGCCACCACCACCACGTGTTGCTCGGCAGGGCGAAGGGCGAGCAACCAGTCGGCCGGCGTGCGGCACAGCTCCACATGGGCTCCGGCGGCCCGAAAGTAGCAAGCCCAGTCGCTGGCCAGGTCCTCGTCATCCAGCAGCAGGTTGACGCACACGCCAGTCAATTCCGGCATGGGCACCGCTGCGTACGCACCGGGCACCGGCTGCAAAGGCAGATCAACCGTGAACACGGTGCCCCTGTCCGCCTCGCTATGAAGCGCCATCGTGCCCCTCATGGCCTGCACCAGGCGCTGGCTGATCACCAGCCCCAACCCCGTGCCACCGTATTGCCGGTTGGTGGCCAGATCGCCCTGCACAAAAGCGTGAAAGACGCGCTGCTGCACCTCGGGTGACATACCGATGCCGTTGTCTGCCACCACCAGGCGCAGGGTGTCGGGCGCCGCTTGCGTCAGCCGCAACGACACCCGCCCGGCGTGTTCCAGCCCGGCCGAGAACTTGATGCTGTTGCCCACCAGGTTGATGATGATCTGGCGCAGCCGGACGCTGTCGCCCAGCAGCTGGGGCGGCAACTGGGGGTCGACAAAAGCGCGCAGTTGCACCTGGCGCACCGAGGCCATGGGTTGAAGGATGTCGCAGGCTTTTTCCACCACCTGCAAAGGCTCCATGGGCAATGCCTCCAGGGTCAGGCGCCCTGCCTCGATTTTGGAAAAGTCGAGGATGTCTTCGATCAGCCTCAACAGCGCCTGGCCCGACTCCAGAATGGTCTCAGCCATGTCGTGCTGCTGGGGTGACAAGCGGGTCTGCAGCAGTACCTCAGCCAGCCCGATCACGCCGTTCATGGGCGTGCGTATCTCGTGGCTCATGGCCGCCAGAAAAGCGCTCTTGGCGGCGCTGGCGGCTTCGGCCGATCGGCGGGCACGGTCCAGCTCTTGTGTACGCTGCTCTACCAGGTCGTCCAGCTGGGTGCGGTAGCGGTCAAGGTCTTCGCCCATGCGGCGCTTTTCGGTGATGTCCTCTTTCACCGCCAGGTAGTGGGTCACGGTGCCGTCGGACGAGCGCACCGGCGAAATCACCGCAAACTCAATGTAGAGCGACCCGTCTTTACGCCGGTTGTTGAGAAACCCGCGCCACACCTTGCCTGCGGTGAGTGCGCCCCATAGCTTGCGGTAGCGCGAATTGGGTGTCAGCCCCGACTGCAGGATGCGCGAATTTTGACCCATCAGTTCGTCACGGGCATAGCCCGAGGACGCGATCGCGGCCCGGTTCACGTATTCGATGTTGGCGTCCAGATCGGTGATGACGATGGCTTCTGACGCCTGCTCGGCCGCCAGTGAGAGCTTGC
Organism: Hydrogenophaga sp.; assembly: GCF_965657535.1. Taxonomy (GTDB): domain Bacteria; phylum Pseudomonadota; class Gammaproteobacteria; order Burkholderiales; family Burkholderiaceae_C; genus Hydrogenophaga. Next base: position 11,620 of record NZ_CBFHOP010000009.1, read on the forward strand.
GCAGCATGTTGCCCTCGGCCCTGCGCTGGCTCACGTCGCGCAACACCAAAATCTGCCGTCCGTCGTCAAACGTGCGGGCAGTCACCTCAAAAAAACACACGTGCCCATCGGGGTGGCGGTAGGGCCACTCCACCGCGCCAGACGCCTGCAACATCGCCAACGCCGGGGTACCGTCGCTGCGCCCCCAGCGCAGCTCGGCCAGCGGGCGGTACATGAGTGCAGCCCGGGCAAAACCCAGCAGGCCTTCAGCTTCCGGATTCACGTCCACCACGCGCTGCTGGGCGTCCACCATCAGCACACCGTCGGGCAGCTGCATGAACAGCAAGTCGCGATAGACCTGGGCTTCAAGCCGGTCGGTGATGTCCAGCATCACCCCTTGCACCACCGGCGCCGCCCCGTCCGTGGGTTGCAAGATGCAAATGGCATCTTGAAAGTGCCGCCAGGCACCGGCTGCGTTGCGCAAGCGGTAGGTCAGCTCAAACGGCCGCCCTGCGGCCACCCCACGGGCGAGCGCGTCCAGCGTGCGGTCGCGGTCTTCCGGGTGCAATGCCTGCAACCAGGCCTGCGGGTGGGCTTGCCATTCGTCGGGGGTAAACCCCAGCTCTTGCACCCGAGGGCTCACATACAAAGTGGTGCTGGTCCCGTCCATCGCAGCGCGGTACACAATGCCCGGCGACTGCTCGGCCAACTGGCGAAAAGCCTGCTCGCTTTCGCGCACAAGGTCTTGCTCATACCGGCCCATCAATACGTTTTCCACCGCGTGCGCCAGGTCCACCAGCAGCGCGCGCTCGTCGGCGCTCAGGGTGCGGGCCTGCGGCCCCATCACACACAGCGTGCCCACACGGCGACCGTTGACCCGCAGCGCCGTGCCAGCCATGAAACGAACGCCCGGTTCGGCCGCCACCAGCGGGCTGTGCGCCAATTGCGGGTCCAGGGTGGCGTCAGACACCACCAGCACGCCGTGGCTCTGGAGCACCTGAGCACAAAAAGACAGGTCGGTACAGGCCAACGGCGGCTCACAACCCATGGCCGTGAGAACCCATTGCCGCTGATCGTCACCCACACTGACCACGGCCATGGTGCACTGGAAGGCATGGGCGACCACAAGGGTCAGATCGTTCAGGGTTCGCTCGGACGCTGCGTCCAGCCGGGCGATGGAACGCAAGGACTGCAGCCGAGACAGCTCGTCGGCTGGCAGGAAAGAAGATGGCATGAAAAAGTGGGTGGACAAAAGCGCGAAACATCCGAAACACGCGGCAGCGCGCCGAGTGCAGATGGAAAAAGAGGAGCGGCTGCAAGACTTTGCCGACTACCGGCCTTCAGCGCTGTGGGGAATTCTGGATAACCGTTTGTAAGATACAACTCGAATATGCGTTTATTCACTTAAGTGGGAACACCCTCTTGTGGCTGCGCCATAAAAGAAGTTTGGCGTTTGCGCGCGGGCCACACCGCCACCAGGCCTGACACGCCCCCCATGTCGTTCAAGCCCAACACGCGGATTCCTTCGCGCAGCGCCGTGTCCCCACAGCCCGCATCGGTCAACACGCAGTGCCAGGGAGCCGGCGCGATCGCCGGCGTGTGCTCGAGTGCCACGTCCACCGGGGCACCCCTCGCATGGGAAAGCCGGTGTCGGCCCTGATCCACCAGCTGCCACCGCTGAAGTCCATCGCTGGCAAGACCCACTGCGTTGCGCTGAGCAGCGTCTGCTCATCAGAGCAGGCCGAATCTACCGTTCAAATTCGCGAAGCTCTTTCATCAAAACGCTTCTCTATTGATCCGGCCCTGTGAAGTCACTACTTTTTCGACCGACCTCCCAATCTGCGACACAGGGGATGGATTCAAACTTCGCAGGACAGGATCAATAAATTGAAGTCGCCTAGCAGGCTGTTCTTTTCCTGACACAGCAAGGCTGAGCGTTTGCATGAGGACAAGGGCCTGCTTACAGCCTGTTGAAGGGCTTGAAAAAAAGGGGCATCTACCTCCGATGGCATCTGCACTCATCTGCCTGGTAAGCCACACCACAACGACCTGCGGGCAGCGAAGACGATCCCGACAAGGTTCGTCCGTGTGGTGGCGAAGCGACGAGGGCCCGCAGGTGCGCCACGATCAGGCTTCACAAAAAGGGAAACAGATGGCTCAAACCGCACAGATTGTGGGCACCGTTGAATACCGTGGGGGCGATGGTCCGACGGTCGAAATTCGCAAAGGTCCGGTGGAGGTATCGCTCTCGGTCACCGATGCCACGCCGAGCTGGATTGAGGAGGACGTGCATGGCGCCGCTGCCATGCCCGTCGGCGACCTCCAACGCTACTTGGACGAGGGGAAAATCAAGCTGGATGGACCGGTACGGGATGAACCAACCTGAGCCAGCACAGCGCCAGAAAGTATTGTCCATGCGGCGCCAAATGCCAGGACGTCGGTAAAGCCAGTGGCGCACACAAGAAGCCAGGGGGGCCCGAACCGTCGCCGGCTCGGGCCCCCCTTGGTTGGGCAGCGCTGGAGACGCTTACTTCTTGGCTGGCGGCAGGTCGGTACAAGACCCGTGCGCCACCTCCGCCGCCATGCCGATGCTCTCGCCCAGCGTCGGGTGGGGGTGGATGGTCTTGCCGATGTCCACGGCGTCGGCGCCCATCTCGATAGCCAGCGCAATCTCGCCGATCATGTCGCCCGCGTGCGTGCCGACCATGCCGCCGCCCAGGATCTTGCCGTGGCCATGGGCCTCGGGTGAATCGTCGAACAGCAGCTTGGTGACGCCTTCGTCGCGGCCATTGGCAATGGCTCGGCCGGAAGCTGTCCAGGGGAACAGGCCCTTCTTGACCTTGATGCCCTGCGCCTTGGCCTGGTCCTCGGTCAGGCCCACCCAGGCCACTTCAGGGTCGGTGTAGGCCACGCTGGGGATCACGCGGGCGTTGAAGGCGGCCGCGGCCAGTTCCTTGTTGCCCTGCAGTTCACCGGCAATGACTTCTGCCGCCACGTGCGCCTCGTGCACCGCCTTGTGCGCCAGCATGGGCTGACCCACGATGTCGCCAATGGCGAAGATGTGCGGCACGTTGGTGCGCATCTGGATGTCGACGTTGATGAAGCCGCGGTCGGTCACCGCCACGCCGGCCTTGTCGGCGGCGATCTTCTTGCCGTTGGGTGTGCGGCCCACCGCCTGCAGCACCAGGTCGTACACCTGCGGCGCGGGCGCGGTCCCACCGGGCTCAGCGCTCTCAAACGTCACCTCGATGCCTTCAGGCAAGGCGCGCGCGCCCACCGTCTTGGTCTTGAGCATGATGTTGTCGAAGCGCTTGGCGTTCATCTTCTGCCAGATCTTGACCAGGTCGCGGTCAGCGCCCTGCATCAGACCGTCCATCATTTCCACCACGTCCAGGCGGGCGCCCAGCGTGCTGTAGACCGTGCCCATTTCCAAGCCGATGATGCCGCCGCCCAAAATCAACATGCGCTTGGGCACTTCCTTCAGCGCCAGTGCGCCGGTGCTGTCCACCACGCGCGGGTCGTTGGGCATGAAAGGCAGGCGCACCGCTTGCGAGCCGGCCGCGATGATGCATTTCTTGAACGCGATCACCTGCTTCTTGCCGGTTTTCTCTTGCGAGGTGCCGGTGGTTTCTTCCACTTCGACGTGGTTGGCGCCCACAAACGCACCGTAGCCGCGCACTACTGAGACCTTGCGCATCTTGGCCATGGCGGCCAGGCCGCCGGTGAGCTTGGTGATCACCTTTTCTTTGTGACCACGCAGCTTGTCGATGTTGACCGTCGGCGCGCCAAAGTCCACGCCCAGATCGGCCATGTGGCTCACCTCGTCCATCACCGCCGCCACATGCAGCAGGGCTTTGGAAGGGATGCAGCCCACGTTCAGGCACACACCGCCCAGCTGCGCATACCGCTCGACCAGCACGACCTTGAGGCCGAGGTCGGCCGCCCGGAAAGCGGCCGAGTAGCCGCCGGGGCCGGCGCCGAGCACCAGCAGGTCGCACTCAATGTCGGCGCTACCGCCGAAACTGGCTGGAGCAGGTGCCACCACGGCAACCGCCGGAGCGGGTGCTGGCGAAGCCGCCGCAGCAGGCGCTGCCGCTGGCACAGCAGGAGCACTGGCAGCGCCCTCACCTTCAAGCACCAGCACCACCGAACCTTGCTTGACCTTGTCGCCCAGCTGGACCTTAAGCTCCTTCACCACACCAGCGTGCGACGAAGGAATCTCCATCGACGCCTTGTCGGACTCCACAGTAATCAGGCTTTGTTCGGCCTTGATGGTGTCGCCGGGTTTGACCAGCAACTCGATCACGGCCACTTCGTCGAAGTCGCCAATGTCCGGAACCTGAATATCAATCAGTGCCATAAATTTCCTTATTCGGTTGGGGTCAGAGCACCGCTGTGCGGTGGTCTGACCCGCAAGGCATTAGAGGAGCACACGGCGGAAGTCGCCGAGGATCTGGCCGAGGTAGGCGTTGAAACGGGCCGCAGCGGCGCCGTCGATCACGCGGTGGTCCCAGGTCAGGCTCAGGGGCAGCATGAGGCGCGGCTGGAAGGCCTTGCCGTCCCACACCGGCTCCATATTGCTCTTGCAGACACCCAGGATGGCGACTTCGGGCGCGTTGATGATGGGCGTGAAGTAACGCCCACCAATGCCACCCAGGCTGGAGATGGTGAAGGTGGCACCGCTCATTTCAGCCGGACTCAGCTTGCCGTCGCGCGCCTTCTTGGCCAGTTCGCCCATTTCCTGGCTGATCTGAAGCACGCCTTTCTTGTCGGCGTCCTTGATCACCGGCACCATCAGGCCGTTGGGCGTGTCGGCGGCAAAGCCGATGTGCCAGTACTGCTTGTAGACCAGCGAGTCGCCATCGATCGAGCTGTTGAACTCGGGGAATTTCTTGAGCGCAGCGACACAGGCCTTGATCAGGAAGGCCAGCATGGTGACCTTCACGCCGCTCTTCTCGTTTTCCTTGTTGGTGGACACGCGGAAGGCTTCGAGGTCGGTGATGTCGGCGTCGTCAAAGTTGGTGACGGCCGGGATCATGATGGCGTTGCGCAGCAGGTTGGCGCCGCTGATCTTCTTGATGCGGCCCATCTCCTTGCGCTCGATGGGGCCGAACTTGGCGAAGTCCACCTTGGGCCAGGGGATCAAGCCCAGCTCGGAACCACCACCGCCAGTAGCGGCTGGGGCCTTGGCCTTCTGGGCGGCGGTTTGTACCGCGCCGGCCATGACCGACTTGGTGAAGCCCTGCACGTCGTCCAGCGTGATGCGGCCCTTGGGGCCTTTGCCCTGCACTTCGGCCAGCGGCACGCCGAGTTCGCGAGCGAACTTGCGCACCGAAGGCGAGGCATGCGGCAGGCCCAGCGCAGGGGAGGCGGTGGGGTTGTGGGCGGGTGCTGCGGCCGGTGCCGATACCGTGGCAGCGGCTGGAGCGGCCACGGCAGCTGCGGTAGCGGGCGCCGCAACGTTCGCTGCGGCCACGGGTGCCGGCGCAACGGCGCCAGCAGCGCCTTCCAAAATCGCCAGCAGGTCGCCAATGTTGACGGTATCGCCGACCTTGACCTTGAGTTCCTTCAAAACCCCAGCGTGCGACGAAGGAATCTCCATCGAAGCCTTGTCCGACTCGACCGTGATCAGGCTTTGCTCCAGCTTGATGCTGTCGCCTGGCTTGACCATCACCTCAATGACGGCGACGTCTTTGAAGTCGCCAATGTCGGGCACCATGACGTGAACAGGACCCGACGCGGCGGGCACCGCTGAGGCCGCAGGCGCCGCGGCGGGCACCGCTGAGGCCGCAGGCGCCGCAGCGGCCACCGGGGCGGCAGCGGGTACTGCCGCCACGGGGGCTGCGGCTGCCGCGTCACCCGCAGCCTCCACCACCAGCACCACCGAACCTTGCTTGACCTTGTCACCGATGGCCACGCGCAGTTCCTTGACGACGCCCGCCGTCGAACAGGGAATTTCCATCGAGGCTTTATCGGACTCCACCGTGATCAGCGACTGCTCAGCCTTCACCGTATCACCCACTTTGACCATCAACTCAATGACGGTCACTTCATCAAAATCCCCGATGTCAGGGACTTGTACTTCTATCAATGCCATATCTGTCTCCAATCAGATGTTCAATGCGCCGAGCGCGATACCTTCACCCCAAGAAGCCACAAGACTGGCATGCCAGCCGGCTGGTTTCACCCCTGTCGGGAGCAGTGCTGCAGACGCTGCCGGGGTGGGTGGGCTTCATGCGTAAAGGGGATTCACTTTGTCGGTCTTGATACCGTACTTGGCAATCGCTTCAGCCACCTTGGCCACTGGCACGGTGCCCTCTTCGCTCAGCGCCTTGAGCGCTGCCACCACGATGTAGTGGCGGTTGATCTCGAAGTGCTCGCGCAGCTTGCTGCGGAAGTCGCTGCGGCCAAAACCATCGGTGCCCAGCACCTTGTAGGTGCGGCCCTTGGGAATGAACGAACGGATCTGCTCGGCGTAGTTCTTCATGTAGTCGGTGGAGGCCACCACCGGGCCGGCATGCGGCTGCAGCTGCTGCGTCACGAAAGGCACGCGCTGTGCTTCGGTGGGGTGCAGCAGGTTGAAGCGCTCGGCGTCCTGGCCATCGCGGGTCAGCTCGTTGAAGCTTGGGCAGCTCCACACATCGGCCTGCACACCCCAGTCCTGGGCCAGCAGGTCTTGCGCGGCGATCGATTCGCGCAGGATGGTGCCGGAGCCCAGCAGCTGCACACGCATGTCGCCGGCAGCACCGGGCTTGCACAGGTACATACCCTTGATGATCTGCTCTTCGGTGCCGGGTGTGAGACCGGGCATGGCGTAGTTTTCGTTCAGCAGCGTCAGGTAATAGAACACGTTGTCCTGCTTCTCCACCATGCGCTTTAGGCCATGGTGCAGGATCACGCCGACTTCGTGCGCAAACGTCGGGTCGTAGCTGATGCAGTTCGGAATGGTGCCGGCCAGGATGTGGCTGTGGCCGTCTTCGTGCTGCAGGCCTTCGCCGTTCAGCGTGGTCCGGCCCGAGGTGCCGCCCAGCAGGAAACCGCGCGCCTGCATGTCGCCCGCAGCCCAGGCCAGGTCGCCAATGCGCTGGAAGCCGAACATCGAGTAGTACACGTAGAACGGCACCATGATGCGGTTGCTGGTGCTGTAGCTCGTGGCCGCCGCGATCCAGCTGCTCATGCCGCCGGCTTCGTTGATGCCCTCTTGCAGGATCTGACCGGCCTTGTCTTCCTTGTAGTACATGACCTGGTCTTTGTCGACCGGGGTGTAGTTCTGACCTGCCGGGTTGTAAATACCGATCTGGCGGAACAAGCCTTCCATGCCAAAGGTGCGGGCCTCGTCCACCAAAATCGGCACCACGCGCGGGCCCAGAGCCTGGTCGCGCAACAGCTGGGTGAGGAATCGCACGTAGGCCTGGGTCGTGGAAATTTCACGGCCTTCAGCGGTTGGCTCCATCACGCTCTTGAAGGTGTCGATCGAGGGCACGGTGAAGCTCTCGTCGGCCTTGGTGCGGCGCTTGGGCAGGTAGCCGCCCAGGGCCTTGCGCCGCTCATGCAGATACTGCATTTCCGGCGTGTCGTCGGCTGGCTTGTAGAACGGCAGGCTGGGCAATTCACTGTCCGGGATCGGCAGGTTGAAGCGGTCGCGGAAGATCTTGATGTCTTCGTCGGTCAGCTTCTTGGTCTGGTGCACGTTGTTCTTGCCCTCGCCCGACTTGCCCATGCCAAAACCCTTCACGGTCTTGATCAGAAGTACGGTCGGCTGGCCCTTGTGGTTCACCGCCTTGTGGTACGCGGCGTACACCTTTTGTGGGTCGTGACCACCGCGCTTCAAGTTCCAGATGTCGTCATCGGAGAGGTGGGCCACCATTTCCAGCGCCTTGGGATCGCGGCCGAAGAAGTGCTTGCGCACGTAAGCACCATCGTTGGCCTTGAACGACTGATAGTCGCCGTCGAGCGTGTCCATCATGATCTTGCGCAGGGCGCCGTCTTTGTCGCGAGCCAGCAGTGGGTCCCAGCCACTGCCCCACAGCAGCTTGATGACGTTCCAGCCAGAGCCACGGAACTCGCCTTCGAGCTCCTGAATAATCTTGCCGTTGCCGCGCACCGGGCCGTCCAGGCGCTGCAGGTTGCAATTCACCACGAAGATCAGGTTGTCCAGGTTTTCGCGCGCAGCCAAACTGATGGCGCCCAGCGACTCGACCTCGTCCATTTCACCGTCGCCGCAGAACACCCAGACCTTGCGGTTCTCGGTGTTCGCAATGCCGCGGGCGTGCAGGTACTTCAGAAAGCGCGCCTGGTAGATCGCCATCAGCGGGCCCAGGCCCATGGACACCGTGGGGAACTGCCAGAACTCGGGCATCAGCTTGGGGTGCGGGTAGCTCGAAAGACCCTTGCCGTCCACTTCCTGACGGAAGTTGAGCAACTGCTCTTCGGTCAGGCGGCCTTCCAGGTACGCGCGGGCGTACACACCGGGCGACACGTGGCCCTGGATGTAGAGGCAATCGCCACCGTGGTTTTCGTTTTCAGCGTGCCAGAAGTGGTTGAAGCCGGCGCCAAACATGTGGGCCAGCGAGGCAAAAGAGCCAATGTGACCGCCCAAGTCACCGCCGTCTTCGGGGTTGTGGCGGTTGGCCTTCACCACCATCGCCATGGCATTCCAGCGCATGTAAGCGCGCAGACGCTCTTCAATTTCGATGTTGCCCGGGCAACGGGCTTCTTCGTTGGTCTCGATCGTGTTCACATAGCCGGTGTTGGCCGAGAACGGCAGGTCGATGCTGTTTTGGCGGGCTTCTTCAAGCAGCTGCTCCAGCAGGAAGTGGGCGCGGTCCGGACCTTCCCGCTCAATCACGGCGGCCAGCGCCTCCATCCATTCACGGGTTTCCTGGGAATCCACATCCCCGGCACCACGGCCATTGAGAGCGTCGATCGCTGACATATGTTTGTCTCCTATTGGTTTGAACAAAGCTTACGGCGGCCCTTCCGCCCTGTCACGAATTTTCCCACAGCTTTTTCAAAATTTCAATATGTGCTTTTAGTTTCTATATTGTGAAATATTAGTGAACACGAAACAACGCATGAACCGACCGCATTTGCGCGCGCACAGCGCTGGCGTGGGAAGCTCTCACGTAGACTTCGGTTCAGATGATTCCTTTGCCCAGCACACCGCCCAACGTACCCACCCCGCCCGCAGCCTCCAACTGGTGGAAGCGCTGGTGGCGCAAGCTCCCGCCCTCGCGGCAAGACCGTTTTGCAACGCTCGCGCCGCTGCTGTCGGTGCTGCTGTTTCTGTCGGCCATCGTGGTGGCCATCACCTACCTGCGCTATGAAGAACTTGAGCGCGAACAGGAAGCGGTGACCCGCGACGTGGAGTACGCGCAGCAGCGCCTGCGCCTGCGCCTGCTAGAGCGTCAGGAACAGCTCATGCGGCTGGCCCGAGAGGTGGACAACAAGGAAATCTTGGACGAAGAATTTGAGTTTCAGGTTGAATCGCTGATCAGCCAGTTCCCCGAACTGCTGGCCGTCACCTGGGTCGATAGCCGGCGCAATGTGTTGGCCAGCTACGCGTCACCCAGCGCGCCGCCCCACCTCGCCCGTTTGCCGGGCCGTGCCTTGGCGCCAAACGAAACCGACGGCTCGTTTGACTTGGCGCGCGACCTGCGCCAGCCGATCTATTCGCGCCCGATGGGCGAAGACCCTCGCCTCGCAACGCTCATGTTGCAGGTGCCTTTGTCCGAACAAGGGCGGTTTGCCGGCACCGTCATGGGCGAATATTCGGTGGACGGGCTGATGCGTTTTGGCATCCCGCCCGAGGTAATGGCCCGCTACGCCGTGGCGCTGCTCGATGACCGGGGCCGCGTGCTGGCGGGCAGCCTGCAATCGTCCAACGGGGTGCTGCGCCTGCTGCCCTGGTCGGAACAGCCGCTGGAGCATGAGGTGGCCGTGTCCCCGGTGGGCAACGGCCTGATCTTGAAGGCCCAGGGCTACCGCACCTCACAAGACATCGTGGGCAGCGGCTTCTTCTGGGTCATCGGCGCGCTGAGCGCCCTCACCGTGTGGATGCTGCTGGGCACCTGGCGCCACACGCGTCGGCGCGTACAGGCGCAGCAAGCGCTGGTGGCTGAAACCAATTTCCGCCGCGCCATGGAAAACTCCATGCTCACCGGCATGCGCGCGCTGGACATCCAGGGCCGCATCACCTACGTGAACCCAGCGTTTTGCTCCATGACGGGATGGACCGAAGGCGAGCTGGTGGGCCGCACCGCGCCGTTCCCCTACTGGCCCGACGACGACCACGACCAACTTACCGCGCGGCTGGAGGACGAGCTCAGCGGGCGGTCGACACCGGGCGGTTTTGAGGTTCGGGTGCAGCGCCGCGACGGCAGCATTTTTGACGCCCGCATGTACGTGTCGCCCCTGATCGATCCCAAAGGACACCAGACCGGCTGGATGACCTCCATGACCGACATCACCGAGCCCAAGCGCATTCGTGAAGAACTGTCGGCGTCGTACGAGCGCTTCACCACGGTGCTGGAAAGCCTGGACTCGGCGGTGTCGGTGGCGCCGCTGGGTAGCGACGAAATGCTGTTTGCCAACAAGATGTACCGCCTGTGGTTTGGCACCCGGGGCCAGGGCCACCGGCACCTGGTGGAGCTGGCCGGCAACCAGCCCACGCCGAGCCCGGACAATGGCGATGCGGTGGACGCATTTGCCGGCATGCCGACCGACACCCTGACCGAAGCGGGCGCAGAAAACGCCGAGGTTTTTGTGGAAGAACTCGACCGCTGGCTGGAGGTCCGCACCCGCTACCTCACCTGGGTAGACGGCCGGCTGGCCCAGATGGTGATTGCCAGCGACATCACGCCGCGACGCAACGCCGAGGAACAGGCTTCGCGCCAAGCCGAGCGCGCACAAACTGCCAGCCGCCTGATCACCATGGGTGAAATGGCGTCCAGCGTGGCGCACGAACTCAACCAGCCACTCACCGCCATCAGCAACTACTGCAACGGCATGATTTCGCGCGTGCAGGAAGACCGCATCACGCAAGACGAGTTGCTTGGTGCCCTGGAAAAAACCGCACGCCAGGCCCAGCGCGCCGGTCAGATCATTCAGCGCATCCGTGCCTTTGTGAAGCGCAGCGAACCCAACCCCACGCTGTCCGACGTGTCGCTCATGGTGAGCAACGCGATCGAGCTGGCCGACATCGAACTGCGCCGGCAGCAGGTGCGCCTGACGCCCTACGTCGCGGCCCGATTGCCCAACCTGCTGGTGGACCCGATCCTGATCGAACAGGTGCTCATCAACCTGCTGAAGAATGCCGGCGAAGCCATCGCGCAAGCGGGTCGCCTGCCCGGTCAACGGCATGTGGAGTTGCGCGTTGGCCCCAAGCGCCAGGACGACCAAGACGTGGTGGAATTTGCAGTGCGCGACTCGGGCAGTGGCGTCCCCGACGAAATGATCGAACGCATCTACGAAGCGTTTTACAGCACCAAGAGCGAAGGCATGGGCATTGGCCTCAAATTGTGCCGAAGCATCGTGGAATCGCACCACGGAAGGATGCAAGTTCAGAACATCTACAATGGCGCCGAAGTGGTGGGCTGCTGCTTCAGCTTCTGGATCCCCGTGGTTTCACGGCTGCGACCCGAAGGTACGACAGACAGCACCACCGCACAGTCGTTGACGGACATAGAAAGAGCGAGATGAGTTTGATCCCCAAAAAAGGCACCGTCTATGTGGTCGATGACGACGAAGCCGTGCGAGATTCTTTGCAATGGCTGCTGGAGGGCAAGGACTACCGGGTGCGGTGCTACGAATCTGCAGAAGCTTTCCTAAGCCGCTATGACGCACGCGAAGTGGCCTGCCTGATTGCCGACATTCGCATGGGCGGCATGACGGGGATGGAATTGCAAGACCGCCTGATCGAACGCCAGTCACCGCTGCCAATCGTATTCATCACGGGCCACGGTGACGTACCGATGGCAGTCGAATCCATGAAAAAAGGTGCCCTGGACTTTATCCAGAAGCCGTTCAAGGAAGAGCAACTGGTGGCGTTGGTCGAGCGCATGCTGGAACGCGCCAAAGAAGCGTTTTCCACCTACCAGCAAGCAGCCAGCCGCGATGCACTGCTCTCCAAACTGACCAGCCGCGAAGCGCAGGTGCTAGAGCGCATTGTGGCCGGACGCCTGAACAAGCAAATCGCTGACGACCTGGGCATCAGCATCAAGACGGTCGAGGCTCACCGCGCCAACATCATGGAAAAACTGGGTGCCAACACCGTGGCCGATCTGCTGAAAATCGCCTTGGGTCAGACACCAGCCAAAGCCTGACAGACAGACACTTGAACAGCCCTATCGACGCCTGCCCTCACCGGCGGGCGTTTCCGTTTCAAAACCACTCCTGTCCCAACGCCATGACCGCCCAACTGATCGACGGCAACGCCCTCTCCCGCCAACTCCGTGCCGACGTCGGCGCCCGCGTGACCGCGCTCAAAGCCAGGGGCGTCACGCCCGGTCTGGCCGTGATTCTGGTGGGCGATAACCAGGCCTCTCAGGTGTACGTGCGCAACAAGGTCAAGGCCTGCGAAGATACCGGCATGCACTCGGTGCTGGAAACCTGGCCCGCCAGCTTGACCGAGGCCGAACTGCTCGGCCGTGTGGATGCGCTGAACAGGGACACCTCCATCCACGGCATCCTGGTGCAGCTACCGCTGCCCGCCCACATCGATGCACAAAAGGTGATCGAAGCGATTGACCCGGCCAAGGACGTGGATGGTTTTCACATCGCCAGCGCTGGCGCACTGATGACCGGTATGCCCGGTTTCTGGCCCTGCACGCCCTACGGCTGCATGAAGATGCTGGAAAGTATTGGATACGACCTGAAAGGCAAACACGCGGTGGTGATCGGCCGCAGCAACATCGTGGGCAAACCCATGGCGCTGATGCTGCTGCAAAAAAATGCCACCGTCACCATCTGCCACAGCGGTACCAAAGACCTGAAAGCCATGACGCTGCAGGCCGATGTGATCGTGGCTGCCGTGGGCAAGCGCCATGTGCTCACCGCTGACATGGTCAAGCCCGGTGCCGTGGTGATCGACGTCGGCATGAACCGCAACGAGGAAGGCAAGCTCTGCGGCGACGTTGACTTTGAAGGCGTGAAAGCAGTAGCGGGCTACATCACTCCGGTGCCCGGCGGCGTAGGCCCCATGACCATCACCATGCTGATGGTGAATACGCTGGAATCGGCTGAACGCACGAAGTGATCGCCCCGCGCCGTCAGCGCTGTGCTGATGGGCGTTACGACGGATTTCGGGGCGATAGCCTCCAGAGCACAGCGCCCGCACACAGCCACTGCCCCAGCACCATCAGCGTGCCCAGGCTGTGCCACAGGCGCAAATCGCCACCCGTAGCGCGCGCCGTCACGATCTTTTGTGCAACACCAAATTCTTGCAGCAGCGCCAGCAGCATGGCCGCGAGCACAAAGCCCATGGTGGTGAGCACCCGCTGCATGGCCTGCACACGAGCCGGGTCTACCGCCTCACCCGCCCGAGGAAAGTGCGCTGCGGAACGCTGACGGCGCAGCAACAACAGCAACACCAGGCCGAGTCCCAAACCTGCCCAGCATTGCAGGGAAAACAGCCTGGCCGCGACCGGACCCGCCACCGCAGGGCTGCCCAGGCTGGCAAACAGCGTGGGCACAGCCACGAAGCTGATGCCCGAGATACCGCCCCACCAAAGGGCTGCTACGAGAACCGCCAGTTGCTGTATCACAAGCCCGTCACTCGTAGCGCACCGACACAATGTCGTAGCGCCGGGTACCGCCGGGAGCCTGCACCTCGGCGGTGTCACCCTCTTCTTTGCCAATCAGCGCGCGCGCAATGGGGCTGCTGATGTTGACCAGGCCCAGCTTGAGGTCGGCCTCGTCTTCCCCGACGATCTGGTAAGTCACCGGCACACCGCTGTCTTGGTCCTCCAGTTCCACGGTGGCACCAAACACGATTCGGCCCCCGGCATCCACCGTCAGTGGATCGATGATCTGGGCCGCAGACAGCTTGCCTTCAATCTCAGCGAGGCGACCTTCGATAAAACCCTGACGGTCTTTGGCAGCATCGTATTCGGCGTTTTCGCTCAGGTCACCCTGCGCGCGCGCTTCGGCAATGGCGTTGATCACCCAAGGGCGGTCAACCGTCTTCAGGCGGTGAAGTTCTTCCTTCAGTTTCTCGGCGCCGCGCTTGGTGATGGGGATAGTGGACATAAGATTGATTCTCCAAAAGCAAACCGCCGGGCGTTGCCGCTCGGCGGTGTTCATGAAAAGAGATTATGCCGCGAAAGAAACAGGCGCTCGCCGGGTGGCGGTGCATTTGAAACCAAAAATGAAAACGGGCACCAGCGCCGTTCAGCACCGATGCCCAAGGTACCCAAGCCGCAAATAGCGACCGCTATCAGGCCGTCAGTTGCGCGTGCATTTCCTGCACCGAAATGACGCCCAGGCTGTCGATGTACTTCATGCCTTCCACCGCCGCTTCAGCACCTGCGATGGTGGTAAAGGTGGTGACGCGGGCCAGCAAGGACGAGGTACGGATCTGGCGCGAATCGGCGATCGCGTTGCGGCGCTCTTCCACCGTGTTAATCACCAGCGCAATGTCACCGTTCTTGATCATGTCCACAATGTGCGGGCGGCCTTCGGTCACTTTGTTCACGGTTTGCACCGGCACGCCAGCGGCGCTGATGGCAGACGCCGTGCCGCGTGTGGCCACCAGGTCAAACCCCATGACCACCAGTTCGCGCGCAATCTCCACAGCGCGAGGCTTGTCGTTGTTCTTCACCGTCAGGAAAACCCGCCCGGTAGTGGGCAGCTTGGTACCCGCGCCGAGTTGACTCTTCACAAAGGCTTCGCCAAAGGTCTTGCCCACGCCCATCACCTCGCCGGTGGACTTCATCTCGGGGCCGAGGATGGTGTCCACACCCGGGAACTTGACGAAGGGGAAGACGGCCTCTTTGACGCTGAAATAAGGCGGCGTGACCTCTGCACCAATGCCCTGATCGTCAAGCGACTGACCGGCCATACAGCGCGCTGCTACCTTGGCCAGCTGGATACCTGTGGCCTTGGAAACGAAGGGCACCGTGCGCGAAGCACGGGGGTTCACTTCCAGCACAAAAATCACGTCTGTCTTTTCGCCGCTGGCATCTGTTTCCTGGATGGCGAACTGCACGTTCATCAAGCCCACAACGTTCAGACCTTCGGCCATGGCCGCCGTCTGGCGCTTGAGCTCGTCCACCGTGGCCTTGCTCAGGTAGTAAGGCGGTAGCGAGCACGCCGAGTCGCCGCTGTGCACGCCTGCCTGCTCAATGTGTTCCATCACACCGCCAATGAACACGCGGCCGGTGTGGTCGCGTATGGCGTCCACGTCGCACTCAATCGCGTCGTTCAAAAAGCGGTCCAGCAACACCGGTGAGTCGTGGCTGACCTTGACAGCTTCGCGCATGTAGCGCTCCAGGTCGCGCTGCTCGTGCACGATTTCCATAGCCCGGCCACCCAGCACATAGCTGGGGCGCACCACCAGCGGGTAACCCAGGGCAGCAGCTTTTTCCAACGCTTCAGGCTCGGTGCGGGCGGTGGCGTTGGGCGGCTGGCGCAGGCCCAGCTCGTGCAGCAGTTTCTGAAAACGTTCACGGTCTTCTGCCGCATCGATCATGTCGGGCGTGGTGCCGATGATGGGGACGCCGTTGGCCTCCAGGCCCAAAGCGAGCTTGAGCGGCGTCTGGCCACCGTATTGAACGATCACGCCCAACGGCTTTTCCTTGTCCACAATTTCCAGCACGTCTTCCAGTGTCAGCGGCTCGAAATACAGGCGGTCGCTGGTGTCGTAGTCGGTGGATACGGTTTCCGGGTTGCAGTTGACCATGATGGTCTCGTACCCGTCTTCGCGCATGGCCAGAGCGGCGTGCACGCAGCAGTAGTCGAACTCAATGCCTTGCCCGATGCGGTTCGGGCCACCGCCCAGCACCATGATCTTTTTGTTGGTCGTTGGCTCGGCTTCGCACTCGCCATCACCGTGGCCTTCGTAAGTGGAGTACAGGTAGGCGGTGTCGGTGGCGAACTCGGCCGCGCAGGTGTCCACCCGCTTGTAGACCGGGCGAATGTTTTGCGCGATGCGGCTCGCGCGCACGGCGGCTTCAGTGGTCTTGAGCAGTTTGGCCAGGCGGCGGTCAGAGAAGCCCTTTTTCTTCAAGCCACGCAGCGTGTCGGCGTCCAGCGCCTCCAGGCTGGTTTGCTCCAGCTGCAACTCGATCTTCACGATCTCTTCAATTTGCACCAGGAACCAGGGGTCGATCTTGGTGAACTGGTGCACCTCTTCCATCGACCAACCGGCCGCAAAAGCATCGCCCACGTACCAGATCCGCTCGGGGCCAGGTTCGCCCAGTTCGCGCTCCAGCGTTTCGCGGTCTTGGGTTTTTTCGTTCATGCCGTCCACACCCACTTCCAGGCCGCGCAGCGCTTTCTGGAAGCTTTCCTGGAAGGTGCGTCCCATGGCCATCACCTCACCCACACTCTTCATCTGCGTGGTCAGGCGGCTGTCGGCGGTGGGGAATTTCTCAAACGCAAAACGCGGAATCTTGGTCACCACGTAGTCGATCGACGGTTCGAACGACGCCGGCGTGGCGCCGCCGGTGATTTCGTTGCGCAACTCGTCCAGCGTGTAGCCCACGGCCAGCTTGGCCGCCACCTTGGCGATGGGGAAGCCAGTGGCCTTGGAGGCCAGCGCCGACGAACGCGATACACGCGGGTTCATCTCGATCACCACCATGCGGCCGTCGGCCGGGTTAATGGAGAACTGCACGTTGGAGCCGCCGGTGTCTACACCAATTTCGCGCAGCACGGCCAGCGAGGCGTTGCGCAAAATCTGGTATTCCTTGTCGGTCAGCGTCTGTGCTGGGGCCACGGTGATCGAGTCGCCGGTGTGCACGCCCATCGGGTCCAGGTTCTCGATCGAGCAGACGATGATGCAGTTGTCCGCCTTGTCGCGCACCACTTCCATCTCGTACTCTTTCCACCCCAGCAGCGACTCTTCGATCAGCAGCTCGTTGGTTGGCGAGGCTTCCAGACCGCGCTTGCAAATGGTCTCGAACTCTTCCGGGTTGTAGGCGATACCGCCGCCCGTGCCGCCCAGCGTGAAGCTGGGGCGAATGACAACCGGGAAGCCCACGGTCTTTTGTACCGTCCAGGCTTCTTCCATGCTGTGAGCGATGCCCGAACGCGCGGAACCCAGACCGATCTTGGTCATGGCGTCTTTGAACTTTAGGCGGTCTTCGGCCTTGTCGATGGCTTCGGGCGAAGCGCCAATCAGCTCAACATCGTATTTCTTCAAGACGCCGTTGTGCCACAGATCGAGGGCGCAGTTCAGCGCGGTCTGGCCACCCATGGTGGGCAAAATGGCAAAGCCGCCAGCGTTCAAAGGACGCTCTTTAGCGATGATTTTTTCGACTGTTTGCCAGGTGATGGGCTCAATGTAGGTTACATCGGCCGTGGCCGGGTCGGTCATGATCGTGGCCGGGTTGCTGTTGATCAGCACGACCTTGTAACCCTCTTCGCGCAACGCCTTGCAGGCCTGCACGCCGGAGTAATCGAACTCACAGGCCTGGCCGATGATGATCGGGCCGGCGCCGATGATGAGGACGGTTTGGATGTCGGTTCTTTTGGGCATGGGGTTCGCTAGGTGTCTTTGAGCGCAGGCAACTTCAGGCCTGCCGCTGGGTTTCCAGGTGGGTCAGCAGCGCCTGTATGCGCTCGGCTGGGACGTTTTTTTGCATCAGCTGCAGCAGGCCGTCGCCTTCGATCATGGGACGCAACACGTCCACCTCGGCCGGATAAAACCGCGCATCCCAGGCACTGAGCTCCTCGTTGAAGGTGGCGTCGTCCCAGCTTTTTCCTTTGGCGAGCATGGTCACCAGCGGCATGGCCTTGTTTTCAACAAAGGCTTTGCGGTATGGTTTTTGTGCCCAGCGCTGGGCAAACCACTCTTTGTGGGGCGGCTCCAGCGTCAGCATGCGCTTGGCTATGGCCTTCTCAACCGCGAACACCGGAAAACTGAAGAGCTTCATGGAGGCCTGTGGAAAAAGGATTGGCTGCTTCGGACTGGTTCAAGCGGCGTTGGCTGGCTGCATCAAACCGATGAAACGGTCGAACAGGTAACCAATGTCGTGCGGGCCAGGAGACGCTTCCGGGTGGCCCTGGAAGCAGAACGCAGGCTTGTCGGTGCGGGCCAGGCCCTGCAAGGTGCCGTCAAACAGGCTCACATGGGTGGCACGCAGGTTGGCAGGCAGGTTCTTTTCGTCCACCGCAAACCCGTGGTTCTGACTGGTAATGCTCACGCGGCCGCTATCCAGGTCTTTCACCGGGTGGTTGGCGCCGTGGTGGCCGAACTTCATCTTGAAGGTCTTGGCGCCACTGGCCAGCGCCATGATCTGGTGGCCCAGGCAAATGCCGAAGGTGGGCACGCCGCTTTCAATGATCTCGCGTGCTGCGGCAATGGCGTAGTCGCATGGCTGCGGGTCGCCCGGGCCGTTGGACAGGAAAACGCCGTTGGGCTTGAGCTTGAACACGTCGGCGGCAGGGGTCTGCGCGGGCACCACGGTGATCTTGCAGCCGCGCTGGGCCAACATGCGCAGGATGTTGTGCTTGACGCCGAAGTCGTAGGCCACCACATGAAATTTCGGCGCAATCTGCTCGCCGTAGCCAAAACCCAGCTGCCATTCGGTCTGCGTCCAGGTGTAGGGCTCGGTGGCGGACACCACCTTGGCCAAGTCTTTTCCAGCCATGCTGGAGGCCGCCCGGGCTGCTGCCACGGCCTGCTCGCGATGCGCATCGGTCAGGGCCTCGCCTGCGGGCAAGGCGACGATGCAGCCGTTTTGAGCGCCGTGGGTACGCAAGCGGCGCGTCAAGGCTCGGGTATCCAGTTCGGCGATGGCCACGGTGCCCTCACGCTCTAGGTACTGGGATAGGGTCTCAACGCTGCGGAAGTTGGACGCCAACAGGGGCAGGTCTTTGATGATCAGGCCAGCAGCATGGACGCGGTTGGCCTCCACGTCTTCACGGTTGACACCGGTGTTGCCGATGTGCGGATACGTGAGCGTGACGATCTGCTGGCAGTAGCTGGGATCGGTGAGGATTTCCTGGTAGCCGGTGAGCGAGGTGTTGAACACCACTTCGCCTGTGGTCTGACCAGTTGCGCCAATGGATATGCCTGTAAAGACCGTGCCGTCGGCGAGCGCGAGAAGGGCTTTCGGGTGGACGGGAAGCACGGGGTTCTCCAAATGATTTTTGAGGCTCACTCGCACCTTTCAAGGCGCGCAACCAGGGGAGGAACGCACCATTTCGCAGCGTTTCAGGCAAGCCGAAACACCTTGAACTGGTCGGTGAACCTGGGCAGGAAGCCCGGGCAGACGCGGGGTTGCGCCGTTTGCGGGTAAACCCCGGAATTATAGCCGCAAGGCCCCGACCGCCTCGCCAAGCGCGGCAGCCAGGCCGGTCGTTTTCAACTATTCTGCCCCAAGACGGTGCGCTTTGCGCCTCACCCAGGACCGAGGCAAACCGTGCGCGGCATCAACCCGCAGCCACGGCGCAAGAAACCGCGCTGGCATGCAGACAGATGGCTGCGGCGGCGGCCACATTGAGCGACTCTTCGCCGCCGGGCTGCGCAATGCGCACGGACCGACCCGCCAACGAAGAGAGTTCCGGGCTGACGCCCTGCCCTTCGTGCCCCAGCACCCAGGCACAGGGCCAGGGCAGCTGGGCCTGATGCAACCAGTCTCCCTGGTGCGAACTGGTGCCCACCAATGGCACGGCCAGACCAGCAAGGTCGGCTACCGACAGGCCCTCCACGAGGTGCAGGGCAAAGTGCGCGCCCATGCCTGCGCGCAAGACCTTGGGCGACCAGAGTGCGGCGGTTCCCTTCAGCGCTAACACCTGCCGAAAGCCGAACGCGGCGGCACTGCGCAAGATGGAGCCCACATTGCCGGCGTCCTGTAAGCGATCCAACACCACCGCGGGTTCACCGGGCAACAAACCTGCACCGGTCGGCAGATTCCAGACAAAGCCCACGCCCGCAGGCGATTCCAGCGCACTGATACTGGCCATTAGGGGGGCCGGGATGGTGACGATTTTGTCGGCTGCATCCCGCAGATCGTGTGGCGCCTGCTGCCAGAAGACCTCGGTGAACACAGCCATCTCGGGGCGCCGTCCACGCGCCAGCAGCGCGCGGCAGAGGTGGTCTCCTTCAAGCCATACCTGGCCCTGCTTGCGGTAAGCCGTTGTGTCATGCGCCAGCACACGTAGGCGTTTGAGCAGCGGGTTGTCGCGGGAGGTGATGGGGATGGGTGTGTTCATAAACGGGGGGTTGCTGCAGGCGCCAACGGCTCGCCCGCTGCCGGGGCAGCAACGCTGGCCGCGGCCAGCGCACGCGCCACAGGCGCAAAAGAACGGCGGTGGACGTCCAGAGCGCCATGGGCCTGCAAGGCTTGCATGTGCTGTGCCGTGCCGTAGCCCTTGTGGCGGTCAAACCCGTAAGCAGGGTACTGCTCGTGCAACTCGTTCAACATGCGGTCGCGCGTAACTTTGGCCAGGATGGACGCAGCAGAAATGGCCGGCACCAATGCGTCGCCCGACACGATCGCCTCAGCCCGCACATCAAGGGCTGGCAGGCGGTTGCCGTCCACCAGTACTTTGTGGGGCTTGAGCCGAAGACCCTGCACCGCGCGCTGCATGGCCAGCATGGTGGCCTGCAAGATGTTGAGCCGGTCAATCTCTTCGACCGAGGCCAGCGCAATGCTGCAGCACAGCGCCTTGGCCCGTATTTCGTCGTAGAGCCTCTCACGGCGCGCAGCGGTGAGCTGCTTGGAATCGGCCAGGCCCCTGATGGGCGCGAGGTCGTCCAGGATCACGGCGGCGGCCACCACCGGGCCAGCCAGCGGCCCGCGCCCAGCTTCATCGACACCCGCCAACAAACCTGGGACATCCCAGGCCAGCGGTGCCTGCTCAGGCTTCAAGAACTTTTTCGATCGCATCGGTGGCCCGTTGGGCGGTGTTTTGGCGCAAGCTGTGGTGTAGCGCCGTGAAGCGCTGCTGCAAGGCGCCCATTCTCTCAGGCGCGTCCAGCCATGCGAGCACGGCTTGCGCAAGCGCCTGCGGTGTGGCCGCTCCCTGCAGATATTCCGGCACCACAAAGTCGTTGCACAAAATATTGGGCAAGCCCACCCAGGGCTGCAGCTGCTTGCGCCGCATGATTTGCCAGCTCAACCAGTTCATGTTGTAGGCAATTACCATCGGTCGCTTGAACAGCGCAGCTTCCAGCGTGGCCGTGCCGCTCGCAATAAGCGTGACGTCGCAAGCCGCCAGCACCGTGTGCGACTGCCCTGGCACCACCGTCAACTGCGCACCCAAGCCGGCCGCACGGGCTGCTGCTTCAATTTTCTGCTGAAGGGCGGGCACCGCTGGCACCACCAGCCTGATCTGCGGTCGCTGGCGTATCAAAAGCGCTGCGGCCGCAAAAAACACCGCTCCCAGGTAGTGCACCTCAGAGGCTCGGCTGCCCGGCAAGATGGCTACCACAGTATCGTCATCGGCCAAGCCCAGCCGGGCACGCGCAGCGGCCCGATCGGGCTCCATGGGAATCACATCGGCCAGAGGGTGGCCTACGTACGTGGCATCAATGCCGTGGCGTGCCAGCAACTCGGGCTCGAAAGGGAAAATGCACAGCACATGGTCGGCGCTGCGGCGGATTTTTTCAATCCGCTCGGGCCGCCACGCCCAGATGGACGGACACACAAAGTGCACGGTGCGGATGCCCCGGGCTTTCAGCGCCGCTTCCAGATCCAGGTTGAAGTCGGGCGCATCCACGCCAATGAACACGTCGGGCGGTTCAGCGGCCAACAGGCGCTGCTTCAGCTGGTCCCGGATACCCACGATTTCGCGGTAGTGCCGCAGCACCTCGACATAACCCCGCACGGCCAGCTTTTCGCTGGGCCACCACGCGTCAAAGCCCTGCTCAACCATGCGCGGCCCGCCGATGCCTGTGGCCTGAAGGTCGGGCCATCGCTGGCGCATGCCCTTCAACAGCAAGCCCGCCAGCAGATCACCAGACGTTTCGCCGGCAACCAGCGCAAAACGCCTGGGTTGTGTCATGGGCTCAGCGAACAATGCCGCGCTGGGGTGCGACCTGGCGCAAAAAATCCAGCATCATGGCCACATCGGGACCCGCGTCCGGACTCTTATCGTTCAGGCCAGCGATACGTTCCATGGCTTGCGCAAGCGTGAGATCGTCGCGGTACAAGGCCTTGTGCATGGCCTTCACCGCCGATATGCGCTCGGGCGAGAAGCCCCGGCGGCGCAGCCCCTCGAAGTTCATCGAGCGGGCCTGCGCAGGCTGGCCCTGACACATGACAAAGGGCGGCAGGTCGGCAAACAGCAGCGAACACATGGCTGTCATGGCGTGGGCACCCACGCGCACAAACTGGTGCACCACCGTGAAGCCGCCCAGAATCACCCAGTCATCCACCACCACATGGCCAGCCAGCTGCGAGTTGTTCGCAAAAATGGTGTGGTTACCGACCACGCAATCGTGCGCCAGGTGCACGTAAGCCATGATCCAGTTGTCGTTGCCCACCTCGGTGCGGGCCCGATCGCTCGGCGAACCAATGTTGAAGGTGCAAAACTCGCGGATGGTGTTGCGGTCCCCAATGACCAGTTCACAAGGTTCACCCGCGTACTTTTTGTCCTGCGGTATCGCACCCAGCGAGTTGAACTGGAAAATGCGGTTGTCCCGGCCAATGGTGGTGTGGCCTTCAATCACGCAGTGCGCACCGATGGTGGTGCCTGCACCCACCTTTACATGCGGGCCAATGACCGTGTAAGGCCCCACCGAAACCGACGTGTCCAGCTCTGCGGCTGGGTCCACCAAAGCGGTGGCGTGGATCGTTCCCATAAACAGCTGATCCGGGGGTTCAGGCGATGGTGCGCATGGTGCACATCAGCTCGGCTTCGCAAGCCACGTCAGCCCCCACACGCGTGATGCCCTTGAACTTGAAGATGCCGGCTTTCATGCGATCCAGCGTCACGTCCATCACGAGCTGGTCACCGGGTTCGACCGGACGCTTGAAGCGCGCGCCATCGATGCCGGCAAAGTAGTACACCGTCTTGTCGTCGGGCGTCACACCCACGGTGTCAAATGCCAACAACGCAGCAGCTTGCGCCATGGCTTCGAGCATCAGCACGCCCGGCATCACCGGGCGGTGTGGGAAATGGCCGCCAAAAAAAGGCTCGTTGATGGTGACGTTCTTCAGCGCCTTGATGCTTTTGCCCTTGTCGAGTTCAAGCACACGGTCCACCAGAATGAACGGGTAGCGGTGTGGCAGCTGCTTGAGAATCTGGTGAATGTCCATCATGGTTTAGAGATGCTTTTTTGGGCTTGTGCAAGAGCCTGTTCGACGGCTTTGAGCCGTTCCCGCAGGCGGTTGAGTTGTTTGAGTGAGGCGGCGTTCTTTTCCCAAGCCGCATTGTCGTCGATGGGAAACATGCCGGTGTAGTGGCCTGGCTTGAGCAAGGAACGGGTCACCACCGAAGCGGCCGACACATGCACGCCGTCTGCCAGCGTCAAATGCCCCAACACCACCGCGCCGCCGCCCACGGTGCAATGCGCGCCGATGGTGGCGCTGCCAGCTACGCCCGCATTGCCCGCCATCGCGGTGTGTGCACCGATGTGCACGTTGTGTCCAATCTGTATCAAGTTGTCCAGCTTCACACCGTTTTCGATTACGGTGTCATCAAGCGCACCACGGTCAATACAGGTGTTGGCACCAATCTCGACATCGTCCCCAATGCGCACGGCACCCAGTTGTTCGATCTTGATCCACGCGCCCTCGTGCTGGGCGAATCCAAAACCATCGGCCCCGATCACAACGCCAGGGTGCAACACACAACGTGCGCCCACCACGCAGCGTTCGCCCACGCTGACCCGCGGGTGAAGGCGCGAGTCGACACCAATGGACGCACCGGCTGCCACCACCGCATGGGCCCCAATGCGCGCACCACGAGCGATCCGTGCGCCGGCGGCCACCACAGCAAACGGGCCAATGTCCACCCCTTCGGCCACTAGCGCTGTGGGGTGTATGCTGGCCAGTGGGTCGATTGAGGGTTCTGCACGCTCATCGTGCTCGCTGCGCCACCATTGTGTGAGGCGGGCGAAATACACATAGGGGTTGTCTGTAACGATACAGGCGCCGCGTTGCGCAGCCGCTTCCTGCATGCTGGATGGCACGATCAAGGCACCTGCCTGGGTGGTTTGCAGCTGACTGGCATAGCGCGCCTGGGCAATGAAAGCCAAGTCAGTGGGACCTGCGGTGGCGAGCGGTGCCAGCCGGTCCACCACCGCATCGCGCGGACCGTGCAGTGTGCCGCCCAGGGCATCAACAAGGGTGCCCAATGGCCTTGACACGCCCGAGCCCGCCGCTTTACTTCGCGCCGTTCAAGCCGCTGAGCACCTTGTCGGTGATGTCGTGCTTGGGGTTGATGTAGACGGCCTCCTGGATCACCAAGTCGTACTTTTCGGCCTCGGCCACTTGCTTGATCACGCGGTTGGCACGCTCCAGCACGCCTTGCAGCTCTTCGTTCTTGCGAAGGTTCAGGTCTTCCTGAAATTCGCGCTGCTTGCGCTGAAAGTCGCGGTCTTGTTCCACCAGCTGGCGCTGGCGGATCACGCGCTGCGCCTCGGCCAACGTAGGCGCTTCGCGTTCAAATTTTTCGGACGCACTCTTGAGCTGGGAGGCGAGGGTTTGAATCTCCTTTTCCCGGCGGGAAAACTCCTGCTCAAGCTTCACCTGGGCCGACTTGGCCAGATTGGCTTCGCGAAAAATGCGATCGGTGTTCACAAAACCGACCCGGAAATCCTGAGCTGCTGCAACCATGGTGGAGATTCCAAGGGCGGCAGCCAAGAGAACGTGGCGGTTGAACATGCGAGAAAGGGTCATCATTAAAAGGAGGTTCCGATTTGAAACTGGAATTTCTGGATTTTATCGTTTGCCTGCTTGCGAATGGGGTTCGCATAAGCAAAGCGCAACGGGCCAATGGGCGAGATCCAGCTCAGGCCCAAACCGACGGAAGCGCGCAGATCAGATGCCGACAATTTTTCGCCAGGGCCATACACGTTGCCTACGTCCATGAATCCAAACAAGCGCAGGGTGCGATCGTTGCCCGCGCCGGGGAACGGCGTGATGAACTCGGCGTTGAGCACAACGTTGCGGTTGCCACCGATATTGACTTCATCGGTTGAGTTCAAAATTTTCGACGTAGGACCCAGCGTGCCTTGCTCAAAGCCGCGCACCGAGCCCAAGCCACCCCCAAAGAAGTTCTTGAACACAGGGTAATCACGACCGCCCAGCCCCTTGCCGTAGCCCAGTTCGGTATTGAACGCCAGCGTGTACTGCTTGGTCAGCGGAATGTATTGTTGAAACTGGTAACTGGCCTTGATGTAACGGGTGTCGCCCGCCACGCCCAACTCGGTGTTGAGGCGCTGCAAACGGCCCTCACTGGGTACCAGGGCGCTGTCTCGACCGTCGCGTGCCCAACCGATCGTCAGCGGTACCGACGTGCTGCTTGAACCAAATGTGTTGGCGTAGGTCTGGTAAGCCTCAGGCAGACCGGTTCCCGCCTCGATGCGGGTCTGTTCTGCGCCGACACCAAAAAATACCGTGTCCTGCTCGGTGAAAGGTACGCCAAAACGCACGCTCACGCCCGGCGTGATCAGGCGGTAGTCACCACCCTGCTCGGTGTAAGGCGTCGTGGTCTTGTAGTACAGGTCAAACGTGCGAGATATGCCGTCAGGCGTGAAATACGGGTTTGTGGTGCTCAGCACGAACTGGCGGTTGAACTCGCTGGTGTTCAGATCGAGACCCAGGTAGTTACCGGTGCCAAACACGTTTTCCTGCTTGATACCAGCCACCAAGGAGAGCTTGTCCGCCTGGGAATAGCCGGCGCCCAGCGTCAGGTTACCGGTGGGCTTTTCGGCAACCGAAATGGTCAGGTCCACCTGATCGGGCACGCCAGGCACCTGCTGGGTATCGATGCCGACTTCGGTGAAATAGCCCAGGCGGTCCACCCGGTCGCGCGAAAGGCGAATCCGATCGCTGTCGTACCAGGCCGATTCCAGCTGGCGAAACTCACGGCGAATCACTTCGTCGCGCGTGCGGTTGTTGCCTTCCACGTTGATTCGCCGCACATACACGCGCCGGGCAGGCTGCGCGCGCAATACAAAAGCCACGCGGTTGTTGACTCTGTCGATCTCGGGCGTGGCTTCCACTTGGGCAAACGCGTAGCCGAAAGCGCCGAAATAATCGGTAAACGCCTTCACCGTACGGGACACGTCTTCCACGTTGTAAGGCTCGCCGGCCCGCAGGCTCACCAGCGTTTTGAACTCGGCTTCCTTGCCCAGGTATTCGCCTTCCAGCTCTACCGAGGACACCACATAGCGGTTGCCTTCTGTGATGTTGATGGTGATCGCCATGTCGTCCTTGCCAGGCGCGATGGCCACCTGGGTCGAGTCGATCCGGAATTCCAGAAAGCCGCGCGTCAGGTAATAAGAGCGCAGGTTTTCCAAGTCAGCGTTGAGCTTAGCACGCGAGTAACGGTCGGACTTGGTGTACCAGCTCAACCAGCCGCCAGTATCCAGGTCAAACAAGCCTCGCAGCGTAGCCTCTGAAAACGCCTGACTGCCCACAACACGAATCTCTTTGATCTTGGCTACATCGCCTTCGATCACATTGAAGTTGAGGTCGATACGGTTGCGCTCACCCGGCGTGACCGTGGTCACCACCTGCGCTGCGTACATGCTGCGGTTGATGTACTGGCGCTTGAGCTCCTGCTCGGCTCGGTCGGCTAGGGCTTTGTCAAATGGACGCCCTTCTGTCAGCCCAATATCGCGCAACGCCTTTTTGAGTACATCGGCGTCAAATTCCTTGATGCCGGTGAAGCTCACGTCGGCCACGGTGGGGCGTTCTTCGACGATCACCACCAGCACATCACCATTGACCTGCAGACGCACGTCGCTGAACAAACCCAGGCCGAACAGCGAGCGGATCGCGGCAGAGCCCTTGTCGTCGTTGTACTGCTCGCCGATGCGAAACGGCAGGGAAGCGAACACCGTACCCGGCTCCACCCGCTGCAAGCCCTCCACACGAATGTCGCGCACCGTAAAGGGGTCAACGGCCCACGCAGGGAGTGCCGCCAGGAGCGAAGCTGCGAGCGCTGAGAGCGTCAGAGCACGCAGACCGAAAATGTTATTTTTCATGAAAAGAAGAGTTCAGCCAGCCAAACGGGCCACATCATTGAACAAGGCAATGGCCATCATCGCCATCAGGATCGCGACACCCCCGCGCTGCAGCCGCTCCATCCAGACGTCGGACACGCTGCGGCCAGTGACACCCTCCCAAAGATAATACATCAGGTGCCCCCCGTCCAAGACGGGCAGCGGCAGCAGGTTGAGCACCCCCAGACTGACGCTGATGAGCGCAAGAAACAACAGGTAAGAGGTGATACCGAGGCTGGCCGATTTGCCGGCATAGTCGGCAATCGTCAGCGGGCCACTGAGGTTTTTAATAGATGCCTCACCAATCACCATGCGACCCATCATTTTGAGAGTGAGCCACGACACCTCGGCGGTGCGAACCACGCCCTGCGTGAAGCCATCCAGCACGCCCAAGCGCACCGTCATCATGGCCGGCGCAGCACCAATGTAGGCCCCTACCCGACCGACCCAGGCGCCCGCCTGTTGCTCTGGAACGGGCTTAACCAGCAGTTCCAGACGCTGGCCACGGCGCTCCACCAGCCAGCGCTGCTCAATACCCTGCCCTGCGGAGCCCGTTGCCGAGCGAATGAGACTGCGCAAGCGCTGCCCATCGCTCACAGGCTGGCCATCAACACTTTGCACCACATCACCCGTTTGCAGCCCAGCGGCTGCGGCAGCGCCGCCGTCCATCACGTCGCCCACCACAGGAGCGGTCCAGGGGCCGAGGATGCCCATGCGCTGAAAAAGGCTGGCATCGGCCTCGCGCACATCGAGTTCACTGAGCGCCAAGGTCACGGGTCGCACACTGCCGCCCTCTTCGCTGGCCACCCACAAGGTCATGTCGTCACCCGACAACGCAGCCTGGGTCAGGCGCCAGCGCAAGTCTTCAAAAGAAGAGACCGGGGTAGGCTCGGCGTCGGCCGTGGCCGCTTCCGACACCCACTCTCCGCCCACCAGGCCGGCGCGCTCGGCCAGCGAAGACGCGGCGGGGCTGGCCAACACGGGTTTGGGCTCTTCCACTCCGGTCCAGTTCACCAAAGCATAGAGAGCAACCGCCAGCAACAAATTGGCTGCTGGGCCGGCAGCCACAATCGCCGCCCTGGAGCGCAAAGGCTGGGTGTTGAACGCCAAATGCTTTTCAGCCGGGTCCACCGGAGCCTCCCGCTCGTCCAGCATGCGCACATAACCGCCCAAAGGCAGGGCGCACAACACAAACTCGGTTGGGCTGCCTTTGCGCCGCCAGCTCAGCAGGGGCTTACCAAACCCGATGGAAAAGCGCAACACCTTCACACCACAGGCCACCGCCACGCGGTAATGGCCGTACTCGTGTACAGCGATCAGCAAACCCAAAGCAAGAACAAAAGCAACCAGAGTGAGCATGTGACCTCAGTGACCAGATGAACGGGAAACAGACCAGGCGCAGCCGGGTGGCTGCGTCCTGCGCTGAATCAAGCGAATAGCCGCTGAACGATCAAGTCGGCTCTTGATCGAGCCTCGGCATCAATGGCCAGCAAGTCGTCCAGCGATTGCGGTTTGGAGGGCACCATGGCCTGCAAAGTTGCATGGTTGACCACGTGGATCTGGTCAAAACGCAAACGACTATCCAGAAAAGCCGCCACCGCCACCTCATTGGCAGCGTTCAGCACGGCAGTGGTGCCGGTGGGCCCATCCAAAGCGCCCCAAGCCAGTTGAAGGCCTGGGAAGCGCTCGTCGTCGGGTTTTTCAAAGGTCAGAGCCGCCAGACTGGAAAAGTCCAAAGCCGCCGCACCCGACGCCATGCGCTCAGGCCATGAAAGTCCATACGCGATGGGCACTCTCATGTCGGGCGTGCCCAACTGAGCCACCACGGAAGCGTCGGTGTACTGCACCATCGAATGGATCACACTTTGTGGATGAATCACCACCTCAATTTGCGAAGGCGCCAGTCCGAACAGGTAGCGCGCCTCGATCACCTCCAGCGCCTTGTTCATCATAGTGGCGGAATCGACCGAGATTTTTCGTCCCATGACCCAGTTCGGGTGGGCGCATGCTTCTGCGGGCGTCACCGCAGCAAGCGTGGCCGGATCGCGTGTGCGAAACGGCCCGCCCGAGGCGGTCAACACAATTTTCTGCACACGGCGCGCCCAAGTCGTGGGGTCTTCGGGCAGCGACTGAAAAATGGCCGAATGCTCGCTGTCAATCGGCAACAGGGTAGCGCCGCCCGCGCGAACAGCCTCCATGAACAGATCACCGCCCACCACCAGCGCTTCCTTGTTGGCCAGCATCAGCTTTTTGCCCGCACGGGCCGCAGCCAGGCAAGGCGCCAGGCCAGCAGCACCCACAATGGCGCCCATCACCGCATCCACGGCAGCGTCGGTACTGACATCGCACAGCGCCTGGGGCCCAGCCAGCACCTCAACGCTCAAGCCGAGTTCGCGCACGCGGTCCTGAAGTTGCCGGGCATGGTCGGCACTGGCCATCACGGCGAAACGGGGTGAAAACTGCTGGCATTGCGCCAGCAACAGTTCGACCTGGGTGGCTGCGGTTAGCGCAAACACCTGGTAGCGTTCCGGATGGCGGGCCAGCACGTCCAGCGTGTTGGTGCCAATCGAACCGGTTGAGCCCAGAATAGTGACAGATTGCATGGTGGTCATGTGTCAGAGCGTGGCCAGCATCATGGCCAGCGGCAGTACAGGTAACAAAGCATCCACGCGGTCCAGCACACCCCCGTGGCCCGGCAGCAACTGACTGGAGTCTTTGACCCCCGCGCTGCGCTTGACCAAGGACTCCACCAGGTCGCCCACCACGCTCATGGCCACCAGAAACAACAAAGCAAGCGCCGCCAGCGCCGGACCCTTTGCCCACAGCAGCGCATACAGGCTGCTGTGGTCGCCAAGGCCTTGTGCATCGGCATACAGCCAGCCGCCCGCCGACACAAAAACGCCCAGCAAGCCGCTCACGGCACCCTCCCAGCTTTTGCCAGGGCTGATGGTGGGCGCGAGCTTGCGGCGCCCCAGCGCCTTGCCGCCGAAATAAGCGGCAATGTCCGCCATCCAGACCAGCAACAGCACGGACAGCAGAAAATCGAGCCCCATAAGACGCGCCTGCACCAGCGCAAGCCAGGCGCAGGCGATCAGAAAAAGACCGGTCCAGAGTCGCAACGCAGCAGGCCAGCCTGCCCAGCCGGATACACCTCGCCGCAGCATGACCACCGCCAGCACCACCCAAAGAGCACCCACCGCCAGCCACAACGGACGCCACGGTACCGCCAACCCACCTGCAGCCCAAAAAGCCGCCAGCGCAAGGCCCAGCCCACCCCCCAGCACCAAGGCGCGGGTGGAGGGGCAACCGTTCAGGCGAGCCCATTCCCAGCCTGCAGCCACGATCATCAGCAAGGCCAGCAGGGCAAAAGGCTCGATGGCGTCATGGAACAATGCGGGCAACAAAACAGCCAGCAGCACCAGTGCGGTGATGATGCGCTGCTTAAGCATGCCGCGGCTCCGCAGCTGTCAATGGCGCGCCGGCAGCGCTTTGTTCGGCCGTTTGTCCAAACCGGCGCTGACGACCCGAAAAATCGGTCAATGCCTTGTTGAGCTCTGCCGCATCAAAATCGGGCCAGAGGCAATCGGTGAAGTAAAGCTCGGTGTAGGCGGACTGCCAAAGGAGAAAGTTGCTGATACGCAATTCACCCCCGGTGCGGATCAAGAGATCGGGATCACCCACATGGGAGAGGGCAGTGGCCTCGGACAAGCTCTGCTCGGTGATTTCTTGCCCAGCCTGGGCCAGCTGGCGGGCAGCCTGCACCACGTCCCAGCGACCACCGTAGTTAAAGCACACATTGAGCGCGAGGCGGTCGTTGCCAGCCGTTTCGGCCTCGGCTGCTTCCAAACCCTGCACAACACGCCGCGATAGCTGGCTGCGGTCGCCAGGAAAATACAGCCGCACACCGTGTTTCTTCAAGCTGGGTACTTCGCGCGAGAGCGCCATCACCAACAACTCCATCAGGCCCGAGACCTCTTCTGCAGGGCGCTTCCAGTTTTCAGACGAAAAGGCGAACACCGTGAGCACCGCGATGCCCCGCTCAATGCATGCTTGCACCGTCTTGCGCAAAGCGTCCACCCCTTGCTTGTGACCCGCAACACGGGGCATCCAACGCTTTTGCGCCCACCGCCCATTGCCGTCCATGACAACCGCGACATGGCGTGGCATTCCGTTGGAGGGCGGGCATAGGGGTAAAAAGGGTTCAGCCATGAATGGGGTCGGTCAGGGTGCGGGGATCGTTGGAGAAAGTCTGGCGTCAGACCTCCATGATGTCCTGCTCTTTGGCCGCCACCAACCGGTCCACCTCGTTGATCATGCGGTCGGTCAGCTTTTGTACATCGTCCTGCGCCCGGCGCTCATCGTCTTCCGATGCCAGCTTGTCCTTCACCAGCTTCTTCACCGACTCGTTGGCGTCACGGCGCAAATTGCGGATGGCAATCTTGGCGGCCTCACCGTCGGTACGCACCACTTTGGTCAACTCCTTGCGGCGCTCTTCGGTCATGGGAGGCATCGGCACACGGATCATGTCGCCCTGGCTCGAAGGGTTCAGACCCAGGTCCGACTCACGAATCGCCTTTTCAATCTTGGCGCCCATGCTTTTTTCCCAGGGGGCCACGCCAATGGTGCGCGCGTCCAGCAGCGACAGGTTGGCCACCTGTGACAGCGGCAACATCGAGCCGTAGTAGTCGACATGCACCGTGTCGAGCAGCTGCGGGTTGGGTCGTCCGGTGCGGACTCTGGACAGGCTGTTTTTCAGGGCTTCCAGGGACTGCTGCATTTTGTGTTCAGCGGTCTGGCGAACTTCGGCGGTACTCATGAATACTCCTCACTGCGACTTGGGTAGGTGATGCCTGAGAGGCATCAAACGTGAACCAGCGTGCCTTCGTCCCCGCCCAGCACCACATTGCGCAGTGCGCCGGGCTTGAAGATCGAGAACACCTTGACGGGCAGTTTCTGGTCGCGGCACAGCGCGAAAGCGGTGGCGTCCATCACCTGTAAATTTTTAGCCATGGCTTCGTCAAAGGAAAGGCTGGCGTAGCGCGTGGCCAGCGGGTCTTTGTTGGGATCGGCGCTGTAGACGCCGTCCACCTTGGTGGCCTTCAGCACAATTTCAGCACCAATTTCAGCGCCGCGCAGCGCCGCAGCCGTGTCGGTGGTGAAAAACGGGTTGCCGGTGCCAGCCGCGAACACCACGACCTTGCCCTCTTCCAGGTACTGCAAGGCCTTGGGGCGCACATAAGGCTCCACCACCTGCTCAATGGAGATGGCAGACATCACTCTTGCCACCAGACCGGCCTTGTCCATCGTGTCGGCCAGGGCCAGGGAATTCATCACCGTAGCCAACATACCCATGTAGTCGGCTGTGGCGCGGTCCATACCGACCGAGCCACCCGCGACACCGCGAAAAATATTGCCGCCACCGATCACGATAGCGACCTGAACACCCAGTCGGGTGACTTCAGCGATTTCCTCCACCATGCGAACGATGGTGGCCCGGTTGATACCAAATGCGTCGTCGCCCATCAAGGCTTCGCCCGACAACTTCAGCAGGATCCGTTTATAGGCAGGCATGGAACAACTTTCTCGAATGCAAAAATAAAACGCTCAGCAGATGAGTGTAGCGAGGCACGCACCGTTTGACACTCTAGCCGCCAGGTCTACCGTTTGAAACCGGCACCCCACAAGACAACGGGCCTTGCGGCCCGTTGTAACTTCTCAGCAGGGGCACGGGCAAGCCCCGCCGGGTATCAGGCGCCTTTGGCGGCTGCCACCTGGGCGGCAACCTCAGCGGCGAAATCGTCCACCTTCTTCTCAATGCCCTCGCCCACCACATAAAGGGTGAAACCCTTGACGGTGGTGCCAGCCGCTTTGAGCATCTGCTCAACAGTCTGCTTGTCGTTCTTCACGAAAGGCTGGTTGAACAAGGACACTTCTTTGAGGTACTTCTGCACAGCGCCGTCGATGCGCTTGGCCACGATTTCGTCGCTCTGAGCTGGCTTACCTGCAGCCACCAGCTCTTTGTTGGCTTCATCGGCCTTGGCCGTGGCAACCGAGCGCTCGCGCTCAATGAACTCGGCAGGCACATCAGCGCTGGTCAGCGCCACGGGCTTCATGGCGGCAATGTGCATAGCAGTGTCCTTGGCAGGCACTTCTTCGCCATCAAACTCGACCAGCACGCCAATACGGGTGCCGTGCAAGTAGCCAGCCACCTTGCTCGCGCCGCTGTAACGCTTGAAACGGCGGAAGCTCATATTCTCACCGATCTTGCCAATCAAGCCCTTGCGGACTTCTTCCAGGGTCGGGCCAAAACCATCCTGGCTGTAAGGCAGCTCGCCCAGCGCGACCAGGTCGGCTGGATTGTGCTCAGCCACCAGGCGTGCAGCCGCGTTGGCCAGTGCCAGGAAGCTGTCGTTCTTGGTCACAAAGTCGGTTTCGCAATTGACTTCCACCATGGCGCCCGTGGTGCCTTCGATGAAGCTCGTGACCACACCTTCAGCCGTCACGCGGCTGGCAGCCTTGCCGGCCTTGGTACCCAGCTTGACGCGCAGCAACTCTTCAGCCTTGGCCATATCGCCCTCGGCTTCGGTCAGCGCCTTTTTGCACTCCATCATCGGCGCGTCGGTCTTGGCGCGCAATTCAGCGACCATGCTTGCAGTAATTGCCATTTTTCAGTTCTCCGTTGACCGCACCGCCTCAGCCGGCGGCACGCATCGTTCAATTGATCCAGTTGACTTGTGAAAAAGGGGCCCATGAGCCCCTCTTTCTCGAAAGAGCAGCGATTAGGCCGCTGCGTCTTCCTTGACTTCCACGAACTCGTCGTTGCCTTCAGCGACCACGGTCTTGACGAGGTCGTTCACGGCGCTGTTGCGACCTTCGAGGATAGCGTCAGCAATGCCACGGGCATACAACGCCACGGCTCGGGCCGAATCGTCGTTGCCAGGAATCACGTAGTCAATACCCACGGGCGAGTGGTTGGTATCCACCACACCAACCAGCGGGATACCCAGCTTCTGCGCTTCAAGCACAGCAATTTTGTGGAAACCGACATCGATCACAAAAATAGCATCCGGCAAGGCAGCCATATCCTGGATACCACCGATGTCTTTTTCCAGCTTTTCCATTTCGCGAGAAAAGGTCAGCTGCTCTTTTTTGGACATGCTGTCCAGACCGGCTTCTTTTTGGGCCTGCATCTCTTTCAGACGCTTGATCGAAGTTTTGACCGTCTTGAAGTTGGTCAACATGCCACCCAACCAACGCTGGTCTACAAACGGCACGCCGGCACGACGGGCCTCCTGAGCCACGATTTCACGCGACTGGCGCTTGGTACCCACCATCAGGACGGTGCCGCGGTTGGCGGTCAGCTGACGTACAAATTTGGCAGCATCTTCGAACAGCGGCAGCGTCTTTTCGAGGTTGACGATGTGAATTTTGTTGCGATGACCAAAGATGTACGGAGCCATCTTGGGGTTCCAGAAGCGGGTCTGGTGACCAAAGTGGACACCGGCTTCCAGCATTTCGCGCATGGAGATAGACATAAGATTTCTTTCCAGAGGTTGAGACTAAAATCCAGCCCCTATCGCCTGGTTGTGCAGCGCTTCTGCGCTTGCACCTCCCAGGCAACACCCGGTCGGGCTGGTTTGCGATTGACCTTGCCGCCTATGTGGCGTCTGTCCATACTCATGGACAGACCACCTGCAGCAAAGCCTGTCGATTATAGCAGCCGCACGGGAACCACCCCATCAACCACCGTCGCCTGTGCCCGCTTCAGCGGGCGTAATGACGTTTGAGCCATTTTCATGCCCCGCCACCGCTTGCAGCGCATCCAGAACCCCGTATCGGCCCACCCCAATCGTTGTGCCCACGCCAGCGGGAGGCCCGCTTGAAGCTCGCCGTCGTCGGATCGGGTGTTGTGGGCATCACCACCGCCTACGAATTGGCGCTGGACGGGCACGAGGTGACCGTATTTGAACGGCGAAATACAGCCGCCGAAGAAAGCAGTTTCGCCAACGGCAGCCTGATCGCACCCGGCTGGAACGCATTCGGGGGCGCCAATGGCCTCGGCATGGGTGCTTTGATGCCGTGGGCCAGCGCTGGCACTGCCCTGAATCTGGGCAGTTGGCCGCGTGGCAAAGAATGGCCTTGGCTGTGGCAATGGCTGCGTGCGGGCAAGGCCGAACGCCAGCTCACGCTGCAGCCAGCCGTTCATCGGTTGACCCAGTACAGCCATGAGCGCTTGCAAGCTTTGGCAGGCGCTTTGCAGCTGGATTACGACCGCACCGAAGGCATGTTGGTGCTCTGGCGCACAGAGCAAGGCCATGCAAAAGCCCAGCCAGCGCTTCAGGTGATGGCCGATATGGGCTGGAAATACCGCGTGTTGTCCGCCGAGGAAGCCCGCCTGCGTGAGCCGGCTCTGAACCCGGACACCGCACTGTATGCGGCACTGGAGATCACTGGCGAGGCCTCGGCCAACTGCCGCCAGTTTGCCCTGCAACTCAAAGCCGAAGCGCAAAAGCTCGGTTGCCGTTTTGAATTCGGAACCACCGTGGAGCGCATCACGCCAGAGGCCAACCCGTCCGCTGGCGTGAAACTGACCCTCTCGCCAACCGTGCCTGCGGCTCGCAGCAACAAATCCATGCACGTCGACGGTGCCGTTTTGTGCGCCGGGGCGGCTGGCGCCACCTTATTGCGAACACTCGGTGTGCGGCTGCCCGTGCTGCCCGTATTTGGGCATTCCGTTAGCGCAGCAGTGCGCGAGCCACTGGACGCACCCCTTTCAGCGGTGTTTGATGTACGCCAACAGGTGTCCATTTCGAGGCTCGGGCAACGGGTCCGGGTTTGTGGTGGACAGCAATTTGGCCGTTCTGCCGGGGTCAAATCGGCTGGCGAATTGAAACGGCTCTACCAAGTTCTGTCCGACTGGTTCCCAGGCGCTGCCCGCATGGCAGGCACCCACGGGAGCGCGCAGGAATGGTGCGGGGCACAAGCCCGCCTGCCCGACGGACTGCCCGCACTGGGGCCGACCCAACTGCCTGGTGTATGGGTCAACCTGGGTCACGGTAACAGTGGCTGGTCCATGGCCTGCGGCAGTGCGCGCCTGCTGGCCGACCACATCCGAGGCACCAAGTCCGACATTGATGGGGCTGAATACAACCTCACACGCTTCGGACGCTGAGGGCGCGCG
Source organism: Hydrogenophaga sp. (assembly GCF_965657535.1). Classification (GTDB taxonomy): domain Bacteria; phylum Pseudomonadota; class Gammaproteobacteria; order Burkholderiales; family Burkholderiaceae_C; genus Hydrogenophaga. The sequence continues at coordinate 48,126 of NZ_CBFHOP010000009.1, forward strand.
CCTCGCTCGGAGTGCGCAACATCAGCAATCCGTGGCGGAATGCCCGCATACCCACGTCAGCCTGCGCATGGGTGAGCACAAGGGCACGTCATCAGCACGACACGCTTCGCACCTGCTTGACTGGTGTCGCATCAGGCCGCACGATGGCCTTACTCAATTTCCCAAACCACCACAAGGAGTAACACCATGGGCATGTTCAGCTTCATCAAGGAAGCCGGCGAAAAACTGTTCGGCATCGGCAAAGCAGAGGCCACCGCACCCGTAGCCGCCACCGCAAGTCCCGAGCAGATTGCCGCGCTGAGCCAGACCGCAGCCCAGGCTATCGCCACTTACATCAACAGCATGGGACTGAAGATCGCGGCGCTCGACGTTGGCTTCGATCCAGGAAGCGGAACGGTGACCGTAGCGGGTATCGCGCCCGATCAGGCCACGCGTGAAAAAGCGGTGCTGTGCTGCGGCAACGTCGCCAGCGTCAACCAGGTCAACGACCTGATGACCGTGGCCACCCCAGAACCTGCGTCGCAGATGTATACGGTGGTGAAAGGTGACAACCTGTCCAAGATCAGCAAAGCGTTTTACGGCACGCCCAACAAATACACGCAGATTTTTGAAGCCAACAAACCCATGCTGACCCACCCGGACAAGATATACCCGGGCCAAGTCCTGCGCATTCCAGCCGCCTGATCGGGCCCGCCGGTGTCCATGCGAGCCGTTCGTCCATCTGGGTCCGACCCGCTTTACAACGTTGCGACTACGCGGTCTATCGAGCAATCGGCGGCCGCCCAACTGCCACCGCACGGGTTGATGGCCAGGGCGGGACTCTCTGTAGCGCAGTTGGCGTTGGCGCTGGAGCCTCACGCCCGCTGCATCTGGATCGCTTGCGGACCAGGCAACAACGGGGGCGACGGCATGGTTGCGGCCACTCACTTGCACCAATGGGCGCAGACTCGCGGAGGCACCACGCGGGTGGTGGTGACCCACTGGACGGGCATGACCCCGCAAGATCGGTCACTTCCCCCCGATGCACGCCATGCCCTGAGCCAGGCGCAGGCCGCTGGCGTGTGCTTTGCCGCGCACCCACCTGAGCACTTTGACCTCGCGATTGACGCGGTGTTCGGCATTGGTCTGGCACGGCCAACCCAGGGCATGGTCGAGCAATGGATGGCGCGTTTGCGAAGCACCTCGCAAACGTTGCTCTGCGTGGATGTACCCAGCGGCCTGGACGCCGACAATGGCGCATGGACACCCTTGAGCCATGAACGCCAAGGATCTCAGGGCACACGCCACACGCTCGCGCTGCTCACACTCAAGCCCGGCCTGTTCACAGCCGCTGGAAGGGATGCTGCAGGTCAGGTCTGGTTTGATGATTTGCAGGTCACGCCGCTGGCCCACCACCGGCCCTGCGCGCACCTCAACGGCTGGGCAGAACTTGCCCCGGGACAATGGAGGCAACCCCACGCAAGCCACAAGGGCAGCTTTGGCGATGTGGTTGTGGTCGGCGGACAAGACCTCGCCGTCAACGGATCTGGGATGACCGGTGCAGCCGTGCTGGCCGCTCGCGCAGCCCTGCACGCGGGCAGTGGCCGCGTTTATGTGGGACTGCTTGAAGCACACGCACCCACCGTGGCAGGCGCCGTGCGCTGGGACCCGACAAGTCCCGGATTGATGTTTCGCGACGTCAACACCTTACTGGACAGCCCCCTACTGGCCACCGCCGCTGTGGTGTGCGGGTGTGGCGGCGGGTCGGCCGTGGCTACGGTTTTGCCCCATATCCTTTCGCGTGCGCGCACGCTTGTGCTGGATGCCGATGCACTCAATGCCATCGCCGATGACGCAGCACTTCAGACGCTTCTGAGCGAGCGCGGAGACCGAGGCTGGTTCACCGTCCTCACCCCACACCCGCTGGAGGCTGCAAGGCTGTTGAGCCGCAGCACCGCCCAGGTGATGGCCGACCGGCTGGGGACAGCCCAGGCCTTGAGCGAACGCTTCAAAGCCGTGTGCGTGCTCAAGGGATCAGGCACCGTTATCAGCGCACCCCAGCAAACACCGCTGATCAACCCCACAGGCAACGCCGGACTGGCCACAGCTGGCACAGGTGATGTGCTCGCAGGCATGCTGGGCAGTGCCTTGGCACAGCCCGGGTTGGCTCCAGAGCAAGGCCAACAGCGGCTGGCCCAAGCTGTGTTCCAGCATGGCTGGTTGGCCGACCATTGGCCGGTTGATGCGGGTCTGCTGGGCTTTGAAACTGCCGGTGTGCCAACGCTCACGGCAAGCCGGCTTGCCGAGCGGGTACAGCCGCTCTCATACCCCTGATCGGGGCAGGCCAGGCCAGCGGTCCAGAGCCTCTCGGCGCTGTGCTCAGGGCTCAGCCGAGCAACATCAAGCCGACCTGCAACAAGATGATCAACACCAGCACCGACAGGTCGACCCCACCCACCGTGGGCACGATTCTGCGAACCGGCCGCAGCACGGGTGCGCAAAGTCGGTCCAAGGTACCCAGCACGGGAGACTGCGGCTGCACCCACGACAACACAGCGTAGGCCAGCAAGAGCATCATCAGACCCTGCATCAAGGTCCGCAGCAGAAGCTTGATGGCCAGGGTGGGAATCGCCAGCAGCATCGCGGCTGGTGAAGCTTCTACCGGCGTGAGGGTGGCAGCCAGCATCAACCACAAGCCGCCGTAAGCCAATGCAAACAGCAGCGCAGCCATCAGGCTGCCCCAGTCCACGCGGCTTTGCACCAGACTGCGGGGCAGAATGCGGCGCACCGGTGCGACCAGCCAGTCGGTCAGCGCGATCACTAATCGCCCCGGCTGGGCCGACATGTGGATACGCTGGTGGTTCATCCAGGCCCGCAAAAGAGCCGCCGCGACCAGGAAGAAGAAAAAGGTGTCGAGCAGGAAAAAAACAATGCGCATGCAGGTTCCTGTGGGCAGTCAAAGAAAGGCTGATGCGTGAGCACGCCACCAAAAAATCACCCCGAGTTTAGAGCGTGCGCCGAAAGCCAGAAATCAGTGCTTCACCCGCCCACCAGCAGCAAAGGCGCACGGGGCACCCGAGGATCGGGCTCCAGCCCTGCGGCCAGACGCTCCAGTGCCGCAGCCCGCGAGGCCTGAAGAAAGTCCAGCATGATGGGCGAACTGTCTGCCAGCGCATGTCGGTCGTGGTGAAACTCCGGGTGCCATTGCACACCACGGGCATAGGCATCGCCGGTCCAGCGTATGGCTTCCACCAGCCCGTCCAGCGTGGAAACAGCTTCCACCACCACACCTTTGCCCAGCTGGGCGACCGCCTGGTGGTGGATACTGGTCACACGCAACTGCGACGAGGTTGGGTACAAAGCGGTCAGCGCACTGCCTTGCAGAAACGTCACGTCGTGCTCCAGCTGGTCGTACAGCTCGGTGTCTACATGCGGATGCGCGGCGGGGCACTGGGTCGCGATGTCCTGGTACAAGGTGCCACCAAACGCCACATTCAAAAGCTGCGCCCCGCGGCACACACCCAACACGGGCTTTTTCTGGGCGAGAAATGCGCGCAGCAAACTCAGTTCGTAACGGTCGCGCACCACGTCGCCCTGCCAGCGCGGTTCAATGGGCGTCTCACCGTAGGTCTGCGGCGCCACATCTGCACCACCCTGCAGCACCAGAGCATCCAGTTCCTGCACCACATGGTCCACCTTGAGATGCCGCGCCGCATGTTTGCTGTCGTGGGCCACGGCCGGCACCATGAACGCGACAGCGCCGTGCTCCATGATCCAGTGTGCTAAAGATTGCTCAATATATTGCAAGCTCTTGTTGCGAAAACCGAGCTCAGATGGAACTTGATAAAGCAGGCGAGCTGACACCCCGATGCGCAGCGGCCGCTCAATCAGGGGTTGCGCCTTCTTGCGCCGCGTTGCTGTAGCCGCTGTCGCGGGACCCACAGACGTACTGCCGGTCTTGCCTTCAATGGACAACCGCCGCTTACGCGGCGGTGTGGTGGCGCTTTCCATGCTCCCCACGAGGCGCCTAGCGACGGCTCTTGCGGGGCTTACCGGTCGCAGGCCTGGCACCACTGCGTTCGGCCTTTTTACCTGCCGCTTTGCGCACCGAGGCCTTGACCTCCAGCACGGGCGGCAGCTGCGCAGCGCCAGAGCGTACGGCAGCAGAGGCTTCGTTGTTGCGACTGCGACGCGATTTTCCCGCGCGACCGCTACCCGCCTCACTGGCGTCTGGCTGCCCCGTCTTGTCGCGCAGAGCGCGCAACACCGCATCGTCGTTGTCAGTCACCAACCGAAAATCGATCCGGCGCCCGTCCAGGTCAACCCGGCTTACCTGCACCTTCACCCGCGAGCCCAACGCGTAGCGGATACCGGTGCGCTCGCCTCGAAGCTCTTGGCGCGCTTCGTCAAACCGGAAGTACTCACCGCCGAGCTCGGTGATGTGTACCAGCCCCTCGACGTACATCGCGTCCAGGGTGACAAACAAGCCGAAACTTGTCACCGACGTCACCACGCCGCTGAACTCCTCGCCCAGGTGCTCGCGCATGTATTTGCATTTGAGCCAGGCTTCCACATCGCGGCTGGCTTCGTCTGCACGGCGCTCGTTCGCACTGCAATGCAGCCCGGCCGCCTGCCAAGCCAATGTGTCGACCGAAGGCTTCTTCACCGGCTCGCCTGCCACCGGCGGCTTGACACGGCTGGCCAGCCGCTTGCTCAATTTGGCATGCGCTTCACCCGGGGTCGGCAACACAGGCAACTGGTAGCGCTTGCCTGACAAGATGGCCTTGATGACCCGGTGCACCAACAGGTCGGGGTAACGGCGGATCGGGCTGGTGAAATGGGTGTAGGCGTCAAACGCCAGGCCAAAGTGGCCCTGGTTGAGTGGCGTGTAGATGGCCTGCTGCATCGAACGCAGCAACATCGTGTGAATTTGCTGCGACTCGGGGCGGTCCTTGGTGGCGCTCGCGATCTTTTGAAACTCCGACGGATGCGGGTTGTCGCTGATGGTCTGCGTCACGCCCATCGCCTTGAGGTAGTTGCGCAGGATGTCTTGCTTCTCAGGCGTGGGACCTTCGTGCACGCGGAACAGCCCGGTGTGTTTGCCTTCACCAATGAAATCCGCCGAGCACACGTTGGCGGCCAGCATGGCTTCTTCAATCAGCTTGTGGGCATCATTGCGGGTGCGTGGAATGATTTTTTCAATCCGACCGGACTCGTCGCAAACAATCTGGGTTTCCACCGTTTCGAAATCCACCGCACCGCGCACCTGTCGCGCCACCAACAAGGCCCGGTAGACATCGTGCAGATTGACCAGGTAAGGCACCAGCGCCTTGCGCTGAGCCGCTTCGGGGCCACGGGTATTTTGCAAAATAGCGGCCACTTCGGTGTAGGTGAAGCGGGCGTGGCTGAACATGACAGCCGGATAAAACTGGTACGCGTGGATCTCGCCTTTGGCGTTCACCAGCATGTCGCAAACCATGCAGAGCCGCTCGACGCCCGGGTTCAATGAGCACAGGCCGTTGGACAGCTTCTCGGGCAGCATGGGGATCACGCGGCGTGGGAAGTAAACAGAGGTAGCGCGGTCGTATGCGTCCACGTCAATGGCCGAACCGGTTTCCACGTAGTGACTCACATCCGCAATCGCCACCAGCAAACGCCAGCCCTTGCCCCGTCCCACTTTTGCCGGCTCACAGTACACCGCATCGTCAAAGTCGCGCGCGTCTTCACCGTCAATGGTCACCAGGGGCACATCGCGCAAGTCAATACGGTGCAAGTGGTCTGATGCGCGCACGTGATCGGGCAAACTGCGCGCCTGGGCCAGCGCCGCATCAGAAAATTCGTGCGGCACGTCGTACTTGCGCACCGCAATTTCGATCTCCATGCCCGGATCGTCAATGTCCCCCAGCACTTCTTTCACGCGGCCCACCGGCTGCCCATAGAGCGCGGGTGGTTCGGTCAGCTCGACCACGACCACCTGCCCAGCCTTGGCAGAGCCCATCGCGCCTTTGGGTATCAATACGTCTTGGCCGTAGCGTTTGTCCTCGGGCGCCACCAGCCAGACGCCGCTTTCCTGCAGCAGTCGGCCAATGATGGGAGAGTTCGAGCGTTCAACGATCTCGGTCACTCGGCCCTCGGGGCGGCCCTTGCGGTCAAGGCGCACGATGCGCGCCTTGACGCGGTCCTTGTGGAGGACGGCACGCATTTCGTTGGAGGGAAGGTAGATGTCGGCCTGTCCATCGTCGCGGACTACGAAACCGTGTCCATCGCGATGCCCAGAAACCACACCTTCAAATTCGGCCAACAGGCTGTTCTTTTCGTTCACTATTATTTTGGAAATTTTTAAATGCTATACTAGCGGTTTCCTGAGATGCCCAGGTGGCGGAATTGGTAGACGCACTAGTTTCAGGTACTAGCGCCGAGAGGCGTGGAGGTTCGAGTCCTCTCTTGGGCACCACAATCATAAGGGCTTGCTGACGTAAATGTTGGCAAGCCCTTTTCTTTTGCGTTCGCAAAACGGCCGAGATGCCAAGCAACGCGGCGGCGGGTGAGAGCACCAATATCTGCAGCGTTCTTTCGAAAACAGGGAAAAATCACCATATAATGACATCTTTCCTGAGATGCCCAGGTGGCGGAATTGGTAGACGCACTAGTTTCAGGTACTAGCGCTGAGAGGCGTGGAGGTTCGAGTCCTCTCTTGGGCACCAAAGATTCAAGGACTTGCTGACATGTGTTGGCAAGTCCTTTTTCTTTGGTTACTTGCTTGGTAAAAGCCGTCAGTGCCTCGCATGGGAACTCATCGTGGTGTGGGCGATGCCAGCAGGTTGGCGCCCAGACCCCATCCACATCACCCCCTTTCGGCTCAGCGTGCCCACCCACTGGTCGAGTGTTCTGCTGACCAGCAGCCGGAACACCGGTGATGCACACCCGCCAGGAGCCAATTAGAACGGTACCGCCAGCAGATCATGCCCCTCGGCCGCCACAATGCGCGCCTTGGTGAACTCACCCACTTTCAGGGTCTTGCTGATTTTTTCGGGGGGCAGCAGGCGCACCACGCCATCGATCTCGGGCGCATCGGCATAACTGCGGCCCACACCACCCTTTTTACCCAAACCGGGCGCCGAATCCACCAGCACCTGCATGGTTGCACCTACGCGCTGGCGCAATTTCTCAGCCGACACCGCTTCTGCCACCGCCATGAAACGTGCTCGGCGCTCTTCGCGGACTTCAGCGGGAACCGGGTTGTCCAACGCATTGGCGGCTGCGCCCTGCACCGGTGAGAAAGCAAAACACCCGGCCCGGTCGATCTGCGCCTCTTGCACAAAATCGAGCAGATGCTGAAACTCCGCTTCGGTCTCGCCCGGAAATCCCGCGATGAAGGTGCTGCGAACCACGATCTCTGGGCACAGTTCGCGCCAACGCGCAATGCGCTCCAGGTTCTTTTCACCACTGGCCGGGCGCTTCATGCGTTTGAGCACATCGGGGTGGCTGTGCTGCAAGGGCACATCCAGGTATGGCAAACACAGGCCTTCGGCCATGAGCGGAATGATCTCGTCCACATGCGGGTACGGGTACACATAGTGCAGGCGCACCCAGGCACCGTAGCCCTTGGCCAATTCGCCCAGCGAACGCACCAAATCCAGCATGCGCGTCTTGACCGGCTTGCCATCCCAGAAGCCCGTCCGGTATTGCATGTCCACGCCATAGGCAGACGTGTCTTGGCTGACCACCAGCAACTCCTTGACACCCGCTTCAAACAGCTTGCGCGCCTCGGTCAGCACGTCGCCGATGGGTCGACTCACCAGGTCTCCCCGCATGGACGGAATGATGCAAAAAGTGCAGCGGTGGTTACAGCCTTCGCTGATCTTCAGATAGGCGTAGTGGCGCGGGGTCAGCTTGATGCCCTGAGCCGGAACCAGATCCACAAACGGGTCGTGTGGCTTGGGCAAGTGCAGATGTACCGCCGTCATCACCTCGTGCGTCGCGTGGGGACCTGTGACAGCCAACACACTCGGGTGCATTTTGCGCACCAGGTTGTCACCGTCGTCGGCAGTGCGCGCACCCAGGCAGCCCGTCACAATCACTTTGCCGTTCTCAGCCAAAGCCTCACCGATGGTGTCCAGGCTTTCGCGGACGGCATCATCAATGAAGCCACAGGTGTTGACGATCACCAGATCGGCACCAGCAAACGTTTTGGAAGTCTGATAACCCTCAGCGCTCAGCTGGGTCAGGATGAGTTCGGAGTCGGTCAGCGCTTTGGGGCAGCCCAGGCTGACAAAACCGACTTTTGGCGCCGCAGCGCCCGGTGTAGCAACAGTTTCAATCATGCGCCGATTGTCTCAGACTGCCCGCTACCGCACACGCCGACAGCGCGCCGTGGCAATCTATCGCTTCAGACCCAAAGCGGCCATCATTTGCTCGCTGTTCTTTTGCATCTGCTCCTGCATTTGCGTGAAAGCGGTGCGCGACTGCTCCATGTAAGTACCCATCATCCCCTGCATCATGGGCGACTGCACGTTCATGAATTGCTTCCATGCCTCAGGGTTCAAGCCGCTGGACTGCTCGGTCATCTTGTGCTGTAGATCCATGAATATCTGGACGTTTTTCTCCAGATACGCCCCCATGAAATCCTGCATGGCATGGCCATAGAAACGGATGATGTTGGCCAGCACCTGCTCAGTAAAGATGGGCACGCCTGCGGTTTCCTCTTCCAAGATGATCTGCAGCAAGATGCTGCGCGTCAGGTCATCGTTGGTCTTGGCGTCGCGTACCACGAACAGCTCGTTGTCCATGACCAACGACTTGACCTCGGCCAAGGTGATGTAGGACGAGGTGTCGGTGTCGTACAGACGACGGTTCGGGTACTTTTTGATCACCCGCACGGCGCCTGCAGGGGAAGAGCCGGCCTCGGCCTTGTTTTTTTGCACGAAAAATCTTTCAGAATGGGACGGTACAGAGCCCGCCTGTGGGGCAAAGGATACGGCACATTCTAAAAACCGAAGCTGACATCCGTCTGCGTGGGTTTTCCCGATACCAGTCCACGAGCACATGGCCGCTTGCAGTGCGTTTCAAACATGGGGGGCGCTGGAGAAACAGCAACCACCATGAAGCCACAGCTCAGAAAGCAAAATGCCCTTGTAACTCAATGAATTACAAGGGCATTTTGGTAGGCGCGATTGGACTCGAACCAACGACCCCCACCATGTCAAGGTGGTGCTCTAACCAGCTGAGCTACGCGCCTACAAACCGTTCGAAGTCTCAAATTATAGCAGTGTTTTGGTCGTCTTTTCAAGACAGCGCACTCATTTGCGCCTGACCACCCGCACACCAGCCACATCGCCGACCACAGACATGGCCCGCGCCACCTGGCGCGCGTCTGCCACCTCAATGGTGAAGGTCATCCAGGCGATTCCCTTGACCGATTGGGTCTGCACACCGATGACGTTCATTTTCTCTCGGGCAAACACATCTGAAATATCGCGCAGCAGGCCTTGACGGTCCAACGCTTCCACCGCGACATCGACGGGGTAGTAAGCGCCCTCGCCTCGGCTGGCGTTGCTTGACCCACCCCATTGCACGTCGATCACGCGGTCAGGCGATTTGCGCTGCAAGTGCGCGAAATCGGTGCAATCGGTACGGTGAATGCTGACGCCTTTGCCGCGCGTCACGAAGCCGCCGATGTCATCTGGTGGTGCTGGCTTACAGCATTTGGCCAGTTGCGTCATGAGCGAGTCCACGCCCACCACCAACACCCCCCCCGGCGAGCGGCTGGGCTGTTTGCGGGGTTTCTTCAACCAGGGCGGCATCTCCTCCGTTGTTGCGGCGGGTTCGGCAGGGCGCAAGTGGGTCTCGATAGCGCGCACGGACAGCTCGTCTTTGCCCACTTGCTCAAACAGTTCCTGGGCCGACGTGACTCCCATGGAGACGGCGAGATCGTCCAGCTTCAGCGCTGTCTTGCCTTCTCGCTGCAGCAGCTTTTCCACCGCTTCGCGGCCACGGGCCACGGTTTCTTCCATGGCCTGCGCGTTGAACCACGCGCGCACCTTGCTTTTGGCCCGATGGCTGACCAGGTAACCGAGATCGGCATTGAGCCAATCGCGCGATGGACCGCCTTCCTTCGCCGCAGTGATCTCCACCGTCTGCCCGTTTTGCAACGTTGTGTTCAGGGGGACCATGGCGCCATCAACCCGAGCACCGCGGCACCGGTGGCCCAGGCTGGTGTGGACGGTGTAGGCAAAGTCCACCGCGGTGGCACCCTGGGGCAACTCCACGATCGCGGCATCGGGTGTGAGCACGTAGATACGGTCGTCAAACAGCCCTTGACCTGTGCCGCTCAGGTCGCGTTCCCAGGCCAGCAGTTGGCGCAGCACCGCAATTTTGGCGTCGTATTCGGAGCTGGCCGACACGCCAGCATAGCCCTTGGCGCCGGCCTCTTTGTAGGCCCAGTGGGCAGCAACGCCGTGTTCGGCATGGTCGTGCATGGCCTGGGTGCGAATCTGGATCTCAAATGCCCTGCCCTGGTCGTCGCGCACCACGGTGTGCAGCGACTGGTAGCCGTTGGGCTTGGGTTTGGCGATGTAGTCGTCAAACTCTTCGGTGACCGGCGTGAACTCGGCATGGACCAGCGCCAGTACCGCATAACAATCGTCCACCTGCGGCACCACCACACGCAGGGCGCGGATGTCAAAAACCTGGTCAAAATCCAGCGATTTACCGCGCATTTTTTTGACGATGCTGTAGATGTGCTTGGGTCGGCCTTGGACAGACGACGTGACACCTTGGCGCAGCAGGTCTTGTTCAAGCTGCAGGCGCACCTGCTCCACATGCGTTTCACGCTCGGCGCGCTTTTCGTCCAGCAGGCGGGCCACCTGCTTGTAGGTGTGGGGCTCCAGAAAACGGAAGGCCAAGTCTTCCATTTCCCACTTGATCTGCCAAATGCCGAGCCGATTGGCCAGCGGTGCAAACACATGCAGCGACTCGCTGGCCATGGCCTCGCCTGGGTCACCTTTGCTGGCGGCAAAGTAGCGCAGCGTCTGCAAGCGTGAGGCCAGGCGCAACATGACCACGCGCAGATCGCGCGAGAAGGCCAACAGCATCTTGCGCACGTTTTCCGTCTGGCTGGCCGCCAGTTCGGACACCGGGGTTTTGCCCGGCGAAACCAGCGGCAACGCCTGGTCTTGAGCGGCCTGGCGCTCTTCTTCTTTCTTGGCTTGCACCTGGGCCGTTTTCACCCTGGCTTGGCGCTGCAACTGCACCAGCTTGGTGGTTTCAACCGCCAGTGCAGCGAAATTATCGCCAAAGGCTTTGGCAATCACTTCATGTGGGCGGTTCAGGTGCTGGCAGGCGTAAACCAAATAGGACGCGGCTTGCATCGCTTCAGAGCCGCCAATGTCATGCAGGATGGCGGCCACGGCATCGGCATGGGCCAGAATGTTTTCGCCGGTATCGAGCTGCTCCGTAGCCAGCAGGGGCTCGGCGAAGGCCCGAGCACGGGACAGCGCTTGCGCCTGGTGCGGCAGGCTGTCTGATGTGGCGGCCACGATGGCCGAGGGCATCGCAGCCTGCCCCGAGGGCGCAGAGGGCTGAGGCACCGCGTCAGGCGGTGCAAAGGCAGTAGAACGCTTCATGGACGGTCACAAGGCAGCCGGTCAGGGCGCCCCCAAAAATTCTTGGATGGCGGCCATCTGGTCGATGGCCATGAGGGTGGGGGCATGACCCACGTGGGCAAACTCCATGCAGCGCGCGCGCGGCCCCCGGCTGGCCATCTGGGCCGCGGTGTCGCGGGTCAGCAGATCCGAATCGGCACCGCGCAGCAGCAGTGTGCGTGCCGTCACAGCGTCGTAAAGTTTCCACAGTTCGGCTTCGCCGTCGCGCACGGCTTGCCGCGCCACGGCTTCATCGGCCATGCCGACCAGCGCCTTGAATGGCACAGCAATGGCTGGGTCGTAATGCAGCCACCAACGGTTGTGGCGCTCACGCAGCATGGGGCGCGAGAGCGCAAGCCACTGCGCGGGTGCATGGGGCCCAAAACCAGTGGAAATGGAGGCGAGGTAGTCCACCGCTTCCTGTTCGCTGCCAAACGAGGGGTTGAGCCCCAGGTAGGAGCCAATGCGTTGCAAGGCCTCCCACTGAATCACCGGGCCCACGTCGTTCAGCACCAGCCGGCGCAGGCCCAGCGCTGGCTGCGCCGCCAACGCCATGCCAATGAGTCCACCCATACTGGTGCCCACCCAGTCAATCAAGGCATCGGGATACCCGCTACGAAGCTTGAGCACCAGCGCAGCCAAGTCAGCGGCGTACGTACCGACCTGGTAGGCCATGGGGTCGGCCAGCCAGTCGCTTTCACCCCGGCCAGCCACGTCAACCGCCACCACCCGTGTGTGGGGCTGAAGGGCTTGCGCCAGTGCGTCGAAGTCGCGCCCCTGGCGGGACAGACCGTGCACGCAGATGGCGACGCGGCGGCTGTCCGCTGCAGGCAACGCCGGCCAGTCCCAATAGGCCACGCGGCGGGGGCCGCCGCTGCGCGCAGCGGGGCCGTTGACGGTCATGAATTGGCATGTCGGCTGCGGCATGGATCGATCCTTCCCCGGGCTCCGTGATAATGCTTCGAATGTTTTTCAACCTATCGTAATAGAACTGGAGTTCACGCCATGCTTGCGAACAAAACGGCCCTCGTCACCGGATCGACCAGCGGAATTGGACTGGGCATTGCCAAGGCCCTGGCGCGCCAGGGCGCCAACATCGTGCTGAACGGTTTTGGCGATGTGGAAGGACCCAAGGCCGAGATCGCAGCGCTGCGCGCCAAGGTGGCCTACCACGGCGCTGACATGAGCAAGCCCGAGGAAATTGAGGCCATGATGGCCTTTGCCGCAGCCGAGTTTGGCCAAGTGGACATTCTGGTGAACAACGCCGGCATACAGCACGTGGCGCGGATCGAAAATTTCCCCGTGGACCGGTGGGACGCCATCATCGCGATCAACCTCACCAGCGCCTTTCACGCCACGCGCCTGGCGCTGCCCGCCATGCAGGCGGCCAACTGGGGCCGCATCATCAACGTGGCCTCGGTGCATGGGCTGGTGGGCTCGGCCGAAAAATCGGCTTACGTGGCTGCCAAGCACGGAGTGGTGGGCCTCACCAAGGTCACGGCGCTGGAAAACGCCACATCTGGCGTCACCTGCAATGCCATTTGTCCCGGCTGGGTGCTGACGCCGCTGGTGCAAAAACAGGTGGACGCCAAAGCCGCAGCACTGGGCGTGTCAAACGACGACGCCAAGAAACTGCTGCTGGGCGAAAAAGAACCCTCCATGCAATTCACCACGCCAGAGGAACTGGGCGAACTGGCCGTGTTTTTCTGCTCCCCGGCTGCGGCCAATGTGCGCGGCGTGGCCTGGAACATGGACGGTGGCTGGGTTGCACAGTAAGCGGGCCTTGAAGCCATGCAAAAGGCCCGCACTGCGGGCCTTTTTCGTTGGCGCAGCGGGCCAGCCAGGTCAGCGCAGCTGAATGCTTCCGGACACGGTCACATTGACCATGCTTTTGCCAGCCTCGACCGCAATCGGGGCGTCTGACATGGCGGCCTTGGCCTCCATGGCCATCACCCGTGGCCGCACGTAACCGCCCCCCTGGTCGGCCGAGCTGATGGCGATTTCCCGCAGCGAGTAGGCAGTGAAACCAAAGCCTTTGGCAATTTCACTGGCGCGCCGCTGAAAACGCTCAATCGCCATGGCCTGCACGTCGGACTCCAGCGCCTGCTGCGCTTCGCGGGACAAACTGAACCCCACGTTGCCCATGGTCAGGGTTTGGATTTTGCCTGCGGTGGCACTGATACGGGCGAAGTCACGGCCTTCCAGCACCACCTCGGTACTGCCTTGCCAGCCGTTGATTTTGCCGCTGCTGCTGTAGCGAGGGTACAGGCTGAACTGGCCCGTGCGCACCTCCATCTGCTGCGGCACAGCGGTCGACTTGGCTACAGCCAGTGCAGCATCCAGAGCCACCTTGAGCTGGTTTTGCACCGTGCCTGCGTCAGGGCCTTCCTTGGTCGTGTTCAGGCTCATGGACAGCCAGTCCTGCTGGACCTCCTTGAAGCCGCTGGCCGACAGCTGTACCACGTTGGCAGGTGGTGGTGTGTGGGTTTGGGCCTGTGCCAGGGCACACGTGCCCAACAGTGCCAGAACGAGCAACGAGCGGTGAACAGCAGACAAAGCGGTAGAACGGCGCATCGGGGTCATGGACTATTTCTTGTGGTTGGCGTGATAGGGCTGGCTGCGGAGCTGTTCGCGCATGCGCTGGCGCTCTTCAGCAGACAGGCGGTAGGGCTTGAAGGGGTCATCCACTCTGTCAAACGGCTGACGCAACGCCTCCCGCAAATGCAAAGGGGTGCGCGGTGCATCGCCATCAATGGAAATGGGCATGACCGCCATCGCAGCATCCTGCGGATCGCGCAGCTTGTGCTCGTCTGTGGGGCCGGCAATCGCCGGACCCAGCATCAACAACAGAATTCCGCCCGTCAGGTTCAACTTCATGGTGTGCTCGAGTATGCATGTTTCACCCATTGTGAGATGTGCGCCCTGTGAAGTTGGAGGCACCAGGTGGCAACATCTGTAACAGCGTGTCAGGAAAATAAAAAACGTTTGCTGACAAGCACTTGGCGCTGCCACAATCGCGTTTGTTACATTTTTGGAGTTGTTGCCATGTCACAAACCAACGCCCGCCCCAACAAGGTTCTGGTCGTCGATGACGATGTTCGTATCCGCGACCTGTTGCGCCGCTACCTGATGCAGGAAGGTTTCGAGGTGATGCTGGCGGAAGATGGCAAAGCCCTGAACCGCGTACTCCAGCGCGACACCGTGGATCTCATCGTGCTCGATCTCATGATGCCCGGCGAAGACGGGTTGTCCATTTGCCGGCGCTTGCGCGCCAACGGCGACCGCACGCCCATCATCATGTTGACAGCTAAAAGCGAAGACGTGGACCGCATCGTGGGCTTGGAAGTGGGTGCCGACGACTACCTGGGCAAACCCTTCAACCCACGCGAGTTGCTGGCCCGCATCCACGCGGTGCTGCGCCGGCGCCCGCCCGCCGAGGTGCCGGGCGCGCCTTCGCAAGACCAAGAGGTGGTGAAGTTTGGTCCTTTTGAATTCGACTTGAGCCTGCGTACCTTGCGCAAGGACGGCATGGACCTGCCGCTGACCACCGGCGAATTTGCCATGCTCAAGGCCTTGGTGCGCCACCCGCGCCAGCCGCTTTCGCGCGAGAAGCTGGCGCAGCTGGCGCGCGGGCGTGAATTCGAGCCATTCGACCGCAGCCTGGACGTGCAGGTGTCGCGCCTGCGCAAACTCATTGAAGAAGACGCTGCGTCACCGCGCTACCTACAAACGGTATGGGGCGTGGGCTATGTGTTTGTGCCGGACGGAAACAGCTGATGTCCGACGAGTCGCGCGTTCCGTTCGAGACCCAACCGACAACACTGGAAACCGTGCCAGCGCCTCTGGAGATTCGGCCACCCCGGGGCTTCAGCTTGTTTTGGCGCACCTTTTTCTTTCTGGCATTGCTGTTGGTCGGCTGCATCGTCGCCTGGCTTCAGACGTTTCGCGCCCTTGAGTACGAACCGCGCGCCTTGCAAAGTGCGCAGCAGCTGGCTTCGCTGGTGAACCTGAGCCGTGCGGCGCTGGTGCACTCGGATTCCATTGCCCGGGTTTCGCTGGTGAAAACGCTGGCCGACGAAGAAGGTTTGCGCATTGCACCGCGGGAACCCAGCGACACCTACCGCCTGTACGACGCGGACTCCCTGAGCCGCAACGTGAGCGAGCGGCTGAGGCTTCGGCTCGGCACCGACACGGTGGTGGCGCGCGAAGTGAACGGCACGCAAGGCCTCTGGATTGGTTTCACCATCGACGGCGACCCCTACTGGCTGCTGACCGATCCGTCGCGCATTGGCCCGGTGGCGGGCACCACCTGGCTCATCTGGCTGGGCACGGCCGCGCTGCTGTCGCTCGCTGGTGCCGCCCTGATCGCTCGGCTGATCAATCACCCGCTGAAAAAGCTCTCGTTTGCAGCCAGCCGTGTACGCGAAGGCGACTTCAATGCCAGCCAGCTCAACGAGGCCGTGGCCACCAGTGAGATTCGCGAGGTGAACATCGGCTTCAACCGCATGGCCCAGCGCCTGAGCAAGATTGAGCAGGACCGCGCCCTCATGCTCGCCGGCATTTCGCACGATCTGCGCACGCCGCTGGCGCGCCTGCGGCTCGAAACGGAGCTGAGCGTGGCCGACCCGCAGGCACGCGAACACATGGCCGCCGACATTGAGCAGGTGAACGCCATCATCGACAAGTTTCTGGACTACGCCCGCCCCGACCACCTGCAGCCCCAGGAGGTCAGCCTCAACCAGGTGGTGGACGCCGCGGTGTTTGCCTTGGGCTCGGACCCCAACACCAGGGTCAGCATCAACATTCCACCCGAGACCATCGTGATGGGCGACGCCGTGGAGCTGCAGCGCGTGTTTTCCAACCTGCTGGAGAACGCCCAGCGCTACGGCAAAGACCCGGAAACCGGTATCGCCAGGGTTGAAATTGCCGCCAAGGCGAAAGACGACTGTGTGCTCGTCAAGTTGCGCGATCATGGCCAGGGCGTGGTGCCCGACATGCTGGAACAGCTGACGCAACCGTTCTTCCGGGGCGACGCCTCGCGCACCTCGGCCACGGGAACGGGCCTTGGGCTGGCCATTGTGGACCGCGCCATTGCCCGCATGGGCGGGCGCTTTGCTCTGGCCAACAGCAGCACGGGCGGGCTGGCTGCTCACATGAAACTGGTTAAAGCAGCGACCTGAACGGGTTTGCGGTGCAATCAACCGCCAACCACCACCCCCAGCAACACCACAGCCCGAGCTTCGATGGACAGGCCCTGCCCCACCGGCCCGAGCTTTTCAGCGGTTTTCGCCTTCACATTGACTTGCCCCAGCGCCAGACCCAGGGTGCGGGCAATGCTTTCGCACATGGCGCCGATGTGTGGCGCCAGCTTGGGTGCCTGGGCGATCACGGTGCTGTCCACGTTGCCAATGTCAAACCCGGCCGCGCGAACGCGCCGCGCCGCTTCGGCCAGCAGCACACTGGAATCGGCGCCCTTGAAGCGCTCGTCGGTGTCTGGAAAATGGCGCCCAATGTCGCCCAGGCCTGCAGCCCCCAGCAGCGCGTCGGTGATGGCGTGCAGCAACACGTCGGCGTCGGAGTGACCCAGCAGGCCCATGCTGTGGGCAATGCGCACACCGCCGATGATGAGCGGGCGCCCGGGCACCAGGGCGTGCACGTCCCAACCCTCACCGATACGAAAAGGAAATGCAGAAGCGTTCATGGGCGGCTTTTCAAAATGGCCTCGGCCAGGGCAAAGTCTTCCGGGTAGGTGACCTTGAAATTTTGGGCACTGCCTGGCACCAGCCGGGGTTGTTGACCGGCCATTTCCATGGCACTGGCTTCGTCGGTCACGCCTGCAAAGCCCTGCGCTTGGGCGGCGGCCAAGGCGGCCTGCAAGGCACCCACACGAAACATCTGCGGGGTTTGGGCCAGCCACTTGTCCGAGCGGTCCACCGTGGCGGCCACGCGCCCATGTATCTCCACTTTCAGCGTGTCGGGCAGCTTGAGGGCCAGCAGGCCGCCCACCGGGTCGTCCCAGCAGGCGTCGAGCAAGTCGTTCACCTGTTGCGGCGTCACCAGGCAGCGCGCAGCGTCGTGCACCAGCACCCAGTCATCGGGCCCTGCGCCCTGCGCCTGTAGCGCCTGCAAACCATTGAAGACACTGCCCGCCCGGCTGCTGGCGCCGCAGGGCAGCACCTGTACGTCGGGGTGGTCCACGCTCAGAAACCGGTCGCCTGGCGCCACCACCACCAGACAGCTCGCCACACGCGGCACCGCCTGCAAGGCAGCCAGCGTGTGCAACACCAGTGGCAAGCCCGCCAGCGGCTGGTATTGCTTGGGCGTGGGGGTGCCAGCGCGCGAGCCTGAGCCTGCACAGGGCAGCAAGGCATAACAGCGGGGCGCGTGGGTTTGGGGGGATTGGGTGCTGGTGGCGGGCATGGCGGTGCGTACATTCTAAAATCAAGGGCTCTTCACCCCCCGCCTTCGCTGGCTGGGGGTGTTTGTCATGTCTGGCACCGCCACCGAGCCCTTTATGGATCTCCCCAAACTCAACCCTGGCAAGCGCTTCACCCTGCCACGCCCCACCGGCTCGGCCGACGCCTTGTTGCTGGCCCAGATCGCCACGCGCGACAAGGCCGCCGGGCGGCTCACCGCCATCGTCACCGCCGATGCCACCGATGCGCAACGCCTGATTGAAGAAATGGCGTTTTTCGCGCCAACCCTTCGCTGCGCGCTGTTCCCCGACTGGGAAACGCTGCCCTACGACAGCTTTTCACCGCACCAGGATCTGATTTCCGAGCGCCTGGCCACGCTGTGGCGCATCCAGCAGCACGACAAGGAAACCGGTGCCGACGTGGTGCTGGTGCCGGCCACCACCGCGCTGTACCGGCTGGCGCCACCCTCTTTTCTGGCGGGCTACACCTTTCACTTCAAGGTCAAGCAAAAGCTGGACGAAGCCAAGCTCAAAGGCCAGCTCACGCTGGCGGGCTACCAGCATGTGACGCAGGTGGTGAGCCCCGGTGAATACGCCGTGCGCGGCGGGCTGATCGACCTCTTTCCCATGGGCTCGCTGGTGCCGTACCGGGTGGACCTGTTTGACGACGAGATCGACAGCATCCGCACCTTTGACCCGGATAGCCAGCGCAGCCTGTACCCGGTGCCCGAAGTGCGCCTGCTGCCCGGGCGCGAGTTCCCGATGGACGACGCGGCGCGCGCCAAGTTTCGCAGCCGCTGGCGCGAACTGCTCGACGGCGACCCGACCAAAAGCCGCATCTACAAAGACATGGGCAATGGCGTCGCCACAGCCGGCATTGAGTACTACCTGCCGCTGTTTTTTGAAGACACGGCCACGGTGTTCGACTACCTGGGCGAAGCCGCCACGGTGGTGATGCACGGCGACCTGGAACCCGCGTTCCAGCGCTTTTGGCAAGACACGCAAGACCGCTACCGACTCGTCAAGGGCGACCCCGAACGCCCTGCGTTGCCGCCTGAGAGTCTGTTCCTTTCGGCCGAACAGTTCTACACCGAAGCCAACGCCCACGCCCAACTGGCGCTGCGTCCGGCAGTGTCTGACGTAGCCGACAACGCCTTCGCGCAAAAGCTGGGCGACCTGTCGGTGGTGCGCGGTGCGGAAGACCCGCTTTCAAGGCTTCAGGGGCACATCCGCAACACCGCGCACCGCGTGCTGCTGCTGGCCGAGAGCGATGGTCGGCGTGAGAGCCTGCTGGACTTTTTGCGCGCCAGCGGTGTCAACCCACCCGGCTTCGACGCGCTGGCTGAATTTCAGGCCAGTGACGAAAAATTAGGCATCGCCACGGCCGCCCTGACGGTGGGCTTTTCCTCGCTTGAGCACGGTATCGACTTCGTCACCGAGACCGAGCTGTTTGCTGCGGGCCCGACCACGCGCCGGCGCAAGAAACAAGAGCAGGTCAGCGATGTGGACGCGCTCATCAAAGACCTGAGCGAGCTCAACGTGGGCGACCCGGTGGTGCACAACGCGCACGGCATCGGGCGCTACCGCGGTCTGGTCGAGATGGACATGGGCGAGAAGAACCCCGACGGCTCTCCCGCCCTCATGGAGTTCCTGCACCTGGAGTACGCCGACAAGGCCGTGCTGTATGTGCCGGTGAGCCAGCTGCAGCTGATTGGCCGCTACACCGGCGTGAGTGCCGACGAAGCGCCGCTGCACCGCCTGGGCAGCGGCCAGTGGGACAAGGCCAAACGCAAAGCCGCTGAGCAGGTGCGCGACGCCGCCGCCGAGCTGCTCAACATCTACGCCCGCCGCGCCGCCCGCCAGGGCCATGCGTTCCGTTTCTCGGCACAAGACTACGAAATTTTCGCCAACGACTTTGGCTTTGAAGAAACCGCCGACCAGCGCGGCGCCATCCACGCCGTCATCCAGGACATGATCAGCCCGCGCCCCATGGACCGGCTGGTCTGTGGCGACGTGGGTTTTGGCAAAACCGAGGTGGCGCTGCGCGCCGCGTTTGTGGCCGTCACCGGCGGGCGGCAGGTGGCCTTCTTGGCCCCCACCACGTTGCTGGCCGAGCAGCACTACCAAACCCTGGTAGACCGCTTTGCCAAATGGCCAGTGAAGGTGGCCGAGGTGTCGCGCTTTCGCTCGGGCAAAGAAATCACCGCCGCCATCAAAGGCATTGCCGACGGCACGGTGGACATCGTGGTGGGCACGCACAAGCTGCTGAGCGAATCCACCAAATTCCACAACCTGGGCCTGCTCATCATCGACGAAGAGCACCGCTTTGGCGTGCGCCACAAGGAGCAGATGAAGGCGCTGCGCGCCGAGGTGGACGTGCTCACGCTCACCGCCACGCCCATTCCGCGCACGCTGGGCATGGCGCTGGAAGGCCTGCGCGACCTGTCGGTGATTGCCACCGCGCCACAGCGCCGCCTGGCCATCAAAACCTTTGTGCGCAGCGAAAACCACGGCGTCATCCGCGAGGCGGTGCTGCGTGAATTGAAGCGCGGTGGGCAGGTGTACTTCTTGCACAACGAGGTGGACACCATCGAGAACCGCAAGCAGAAGCTGGAAGAAATCTTGCCGGAAGCGCGCATTGCGATTGCGCACGGCCAGATGCCCGAGCGCGACCTGGAACGCGTGATGCGCGATTTTGTGGCGCAGCGCTACAACCTGCTGCTGTGCTCCACCATCATCGAGACCGGTATCGATGTGCCAACGGCTAACACCATTGTGATGAGCCGTGCCGACAAGTTTGGCCTGGCCCAGCTGCACCAACTGCGCGGCCGCGTGGGCCGCAGCCACCACCAAGCCTACGCCTACCTCATGGTGCCGGACATCGAAGGCCTCACCAAACAAGCCGCCCAACGGCTCGACGCCATTCAGCAGATGGAAGAACTCGGCAGCGGCTTTTACCTCGCCATGCACGACCTGGAGATTCGGGGCGCTGGCGAGGTGCTGGGCGAAAACCAGAGCGGCAACATGCTGGAAGTGGGCTTCCAGCTCTACAACGAGATGCTGAACGAAGCCGTGGCGTCGCTCAAAGCCGGCCGCGAACCCGACCTGCTGAGCCCGCTCAGCGTCACCACCGACATCAACCTGCACGCCCCCGCCCTGCTGCCCAGCGACTACTGCGGCGATGTGCACCTGCGCCTGAGCTTTTACAAAAAACTCGCCACCGCCAAAACGGCGGACCAGGTGGACGCGCTGCTGGAAGAAATTGTGGACCGCTTCGGCAAACTACCCGCCCAGGCGCAAACGCTCATTGACGTGCACCGCCTGCGCGTGTTGAGCGCGCCCTACGGCGTGATCAAGGTGGACGCCGCGCCCGGCGTGACGAACATCACCTTCAAAGCCAACCCGCCGGTGGAGCCCATGCGCATCATCGAACTGATCCAGAAAAACCGCCACATCAAGCTGGCGGGCAATGAAAAACTGCGCATTGAGCGTGCCCTGCCCGAGGTGAAAGACCGCGTGCAGCTGGTGCGCGACGTGCTGCGCAGCCTGGGCCAACCCATCAAAAAACCCGAAATGGCCTGAGCGCCAACCGACCATGACCACCACCACCGAATTCGCCCCCGGCCTGACCCTGCAAGGCTTCACCCCGCCGCTGAACCTGAGCGACTTCAAGCTCATCGCGTTTGACATGGACTCCACGCTCATCAACATCGAGTGCGTGGACGAAATTGCCGATGCCGCGGGCCGCAAGCCCGAGGTAGCGGCCATCACCGAGGCCGCGATGCGCGGCGAGATCACCGACTACAAAGACAGCTTGCGCAGGCGCGTGGCGCTGCTGCGCGGCGTGACCGTGGCCGACATGGAGCAGGTGCTGACGCAGCGCCTGCAGCTCAACCCAGGCGCTGAAGCGCTGGTCAAAGCCTGCAAAGCGGCGGGCCTCAAAGTGCTGCTGGTATCGGGTGGCTTCACCTACTTCACCGACGTGGTGAGCGACCGCCTGGGGATCGACTACACGCGCTCCAACGTGCTGGAGATCGAGAGCGGCCCCAATTGCGGCCAGCTCACCGGACGCATGGTGGACCAGCCTTGGGGCGACATTTGCGACGGTGAGGAGAAACGCAAGATGCTGCTGGAAACCTGTGCGCTGCTGGGCATCAGCCCCCAGCAGGCCATTGCCATGGGCGACGGCGCCAACGACCTGCCCATGATGGGCGAGGCTGGTCTTTCGGTGGCGTACCACGCCAAGCCAGCGGTGCGCGCCCAGGCCATGGTCGCCATCAATGAAGGCGGGCTGGACCGCCTGCTGGACGTGCTGCGTTGATAGCCCGCTTCGCCAGCCACATGCGCCGCGAGTGGAAAAACCATCTCGGTACTCTGGCCCTGGTGCTGGCGGTGGTGCTGGGCGTGCAAGCGTGGCAAACCCGGGGCGTTCCCGCAGGCGCGGCGACCGATCTGGCGTTTACCTTGATTCAAGCCGACGGCAGCCGCACCCAAACCACGCTGAGCGCCTGGCGCGCGCAGCATCCGGGTCAGCCCGTGGCGCTGCATGTGTGGGCCGACTGGTGCCCCATTTGCCGCACCGAAGAGCACAGCATCACCCGCCTGGTGCCGGGCGGTCGGGTGCTGACCGTAGCCATGCAGTCGGGCCAGGCCGATGCGGTCGCCCGCGTACTGGCCCAGCGCCAGCTGCCCTGGCCCACCGCGGTGGACCCGCGCGGTGAAATGGCCCGCGCGCTGGGCTTCAAGGCGGTGCCCGCGTTTGTGGTGGTGGACGGCCAAGGCCAGCTGCGCGGCGCCACCGTGGGTTACACGACCGAGCTGGGCATGCGGCTGCGGCTGTGGTGGGCGGGCTGGTTTTGACAGGCGCTCAGCCGCCCGCCCGCTTCACCACGAGGCCCTGGGCTTTCAACGCAGCCACGATCCGGTCGATGTGATCGCCTTGTATTTCGATCACGCCGTCTTTCACCGTGCCGCCGGTGCCGCAAGCCGCCTTGAGCTGCTTGCCGAGGGCGGTGAGCCCGGCGGCGTCCAGCGCCACACCTTTCACCAGCGTGACCGCCTTGCCGCCGCGTCCCTTGGTTTCGCGCGACACGCGCACCACGCCGTCGCCAGCCGGCACAGCGCTGCGCTGGCCGCACACACACTGGGCCACCGGCTGGCGGCAGGTGGGGCACATGCGCCCCGCGTCGGTCGAATACACCAGGCCGCCCATTGAAAGCTTGTTTTTCATGGGCGCCGATCGTAGCGCCTCGCGCATCTGCCGGCCATGTCCAGCCCCGTTAAACTGCAAAGAAACACCGCACCATGCCATTCACCGCTCTCGGGCTCGTTCCCGCCCTCGCCCAAGCCGCTGCCGAACTCGGTTTCACAGCCCCCACACCCATTCAGCAGGCCGCCATTCCGGCCGTGTTGCAGGGCCAAGACGTGCTCGCCACGGCCCAGACCGGATCGGGTAAAACCGCTGCCTACGTGCTGCCATTGCTGCAGCGCTTGCAGGGCGCGCCGCTGCACACACCCCGGCGCGTGCGCGCTCTGGTGCTGGTGCCCACGCGCGAGCTGGCCGCACAGGTGGGCGAAGTGTTGCGCAGCCTGGCCCAGCACCTGACCGAGCGACCCAAGGTGGCGGTGCTGTTTGGTGGCGTGTCCATCAACCCGCAAATGATGGCACTGCGCGGTGGGGCCGATGTGGTGGTGGCCACGCCAGGACGCCTGCTCGACCTGGTTGAGCACAACGCCCTGCGGCTGTCGGCGGTTGACATGCTGGTGCTGGACGAAGCTGACCGGCTGCTCGACCTGGGTTTTGCCGACGAACTGGCCCGTGTGCTCGCGCTGCTCCCGGTCCAGCGGCACACCCTGTTTTTCTCAGCCACGTTCCCACCTGAGGTGCAGGCGCTGGCGGGCGGTCTGCTGCGAACACCCGAGCGCATTGACATTCCTTCAGCACCCGTGGCCGACGCCGTGGTTTTGCAGCGGGTCATCCAGGTGGACGCCGACCGGCGCACCCAGCTGTTGCGCAAGCTCATCAAAGACAACGGCTGGGAACGGGTGTTGGTGTTTGTGGCCACGCAATACGCAGCCGAGCGGCTGGCCACGAAACTGCACCACGGTGACCTGTACGCCACCTCGTTTCACGGCGGCTTGAGCCAGGGCGCGCGCAAGCAAGCACTGGACGAGTTCAAACAAAAGCGCTGGGACGTGGTGGTGACCACCGACCTGGCGGCCCGAGGCATCGACATTGCCCAACTGCCGGTGGTGGTGAACTTTGATCTGCCCCGCTCAGCGGTGGACTACGTTCACCGCATTGGCCGCACCGGGCGCGCAGGTGAAAGCGGCCTGGCCGTGAGCTTCGTGAGCGCCGACACCGAAGCGCACTGGAACCTGATCGAAAAGCGACAAGGCCTGAGCCTGCCGCGCGAACAAATCGCCGGGTTTGAACCCGTCGAAGTGGCCGTGCCCCGCAACCCGGTTGGGCCCGACAACGGTGGCATCAAGGGCAAACGCCCCAGCAAAAAAGACAAACTGCGGGCGGCGGCGGCGGCGGCGGCACTGGAAGCCGGCGCCCAGAGCACACCCGAATGACGCCTTGAGGCTGCTCAGCCCCAGACCACCGAGCGCATGGAAATCGACGCGGCCTGAAAACGGTCGTTGAAAAAACGGGGCGCTTCGTCGGGCGCCACGGCACCGGCCGCATACAAGAGCGGCAGGTAGTGTTCCCAGGTGGGATGGGCCATCTGGGCCAGATTGCCCAGTTGCTGGAAATCGCTCAGCGCGCGCAACCGCCCTTTTTCAATGTGCTCGGCCGTCAACGCATCAAACTCAATGGTCCAGTCGTAGGCTTGGTGGTCAGCCACCTCGCGCCGCATGGTACGCAGGTTGTGCACGATGTTGCCGCTGCCCACGATCAGCACGCCGCGTTCGCGCAGCGCCCGCAGTTGCTGACCGAGCGCAAAGTGCTCAGCCGGCGGGCGGCTGTAGTCCATGCTGAGCTGCACCACCGGAATATCCGCCTCGGGAAACATGGGCTTGAGCACCGACCAGCTGCCGTGGTCCAGCCCCCATTCGGCTTCGTCCAGACCCAAGGGCAGCACGGTGCCCGGCTGGTACACCTGCTCGCTGATGGCCCGGGCCAGCGAAGGGGCACCGGGAGCGGGGTATTTCTGATCAAACAGCGCCTGGGGGAAGCCCCCAAAATCGTGAATGGTGCGTGGATCGCTCATGGCGGTGAGCTGCCAGCCCGACGTGAGCCAGTGGGCCGAAATGCACAAGATGAGGCGGGGCCGATCAACC
Organism: Hydrogenophaga sp.; assembly: GCF_965657535.1. Lineage (GTDB taxonomy): Bacteria > Pseudomonadota > Gammaproteobacteria > Burkholderiales > Burkholderiaceae_C > Hydrogenophaga. The sequence continues at coordinate 73,449 of NZ_CBFHOP010000009.1, forward strand.
CGCGTCAGCAGTTCCTGGCCCAGCGCCTGCCAACTGCGCCGGTAAGCGTTGTCTTCAATCGCGTTCATGGGACTGCCATGCCCCACGAACAGGACCGGCAAACGGTCGGTGGCGGGCAAGACTTGCGAGCCGATCAGGTGGCTGGCCGACAAAGGTGTGGGTGTTGCAGTGGCAGGGGACTGGGGGGCAGGCAAAGGCATGGGTAAGCAGGATGGAATTGAAAGATGGGCGGGCCAGAGCAACGCCAAAACCTGCAGGCGCCGAGACCGTACCCGTGCAGGTAGGCCGTCGGGCGAGCATCGCCGCCTCAAAAGCTGGGGGTGAATTCTTTCACAAAGGTGACAACCACGCTGGAAATTTAGGTGTTTTCACCGTCACACCTTTCGCGTCATACTGTTATATTGCACTGCAACATAACTGTCTTTTAACACCCATGCTTTACCAGATTTACGAAACCCAGCGCTCCATCATGGAGCCGTTCTCTGACCTGGCCGAGGTTGCTGCCAAGCTGTTCAGCAACCCGGGATTGCCGCTGGGTCAGTTTCCCCTGGCCCAGCGTGTGTCGGCTGCTTACGACCTGATGCACCGCTTGGGCAAAGACTATGAAAAACCGGTGTTTGGCATTCACACGGTAGATGTCGATGGCGTCGACGTGGCGATCCACGAGCGTATTGAGTTCGACAAGCCATTTTGCGAACTGCGCCGTTTCAAGCGTTTTTCGGACGACTCGGCCACCCTGGACAAACTCAAGGGCCAGCCGGTCGTGCTGATCGTGGCCCCGCTGTCGGGGCACTACGCCACGCTGCTGCGCGACACCGTGCGCACCATGCTCAAAGACCACAAGGTCTACATCACCGACTGGAAGAATGCCCGTCTGGTGCCACTGTCAGAAGGTGAATTTCACCTGGACGACTATGTGAACTACGTGCAGGAATTTGTCCGCTACCTGCAAGAAAAATACGGCAACTGCCACGTGATGAGCGTGTGCCAGCCCACCGTGCCGGTGCTGGCCGCCGTGTCGCTTATGGCCAGCCGTGGCGAAACCACGCCGCTGTCCATGACCATGATGGGTGGCCCAATCGATGCGCGCAAGTCGCCCACCGCAGTGAACGATCTGGCCGTGCAGCGCAGCCACAGCTGGTTTGAAAACAACGTGATCTACCGCGTGCCCGAGAGCTTCCCGGGCGCTGGTCGCCGCGTGTACCCTGGTTTCTTGCAGCACACCGGTTTCATCGCAATGAACCCGAACCGCCACGCTGACAGCCATTACGACTACTTCCAGAACCTGATCAAAGGCGACGACTCCAGCACCGAGAGCCACCGCAAGTTTTACGATGAGTACAACGCTGTGCTCGACATGGACGCAGACTACTACCTGGAAACCATTGACACGGTGTTCCAGGACTTCAAGCTGGTCAACGGCACCTGGGATGTGAAGAACCCCAAGGGCAAAGCGGAGCGCGTCAAGCCGCAAGACATCACCAGCACGGGCTTGCTGACCATTGAAGGCGAGCTGGACGACATTTCTGGCTCCGGTCAAACCGCTGCGGCTCACGATTTGTGCACCGGCATTGCGCCCAAGCAGAAGATGCATTACGAAGCCGCAGGCGCTGGGCACTACGGCATTTTCAGTGGCCGCCGCTGGCGCGAAATGGTGTACCCGCTGGTCAAGGCGTTCATCGTGGCCCACCAGCCCGGTGCAAACCCGGCACCTCAAGGCATCGCCAAGTCCAAAGCCACGCCAACCAAGGCATCGGCCAACGTGGTGCCGGTGAAAGCCACGCCCGCCAAGGCCAAGCCAGTCCAAGCAGCCACGGCCAAAACCGTGGTCGCCAAAAAGCCTGCCGCCAAGCCCGTCGCCAAGGCGGTGAAAACCGCTGTGGTGGTGGCGCAGCCTGTGGCTGTGGCAAAACCCGCCAGCAAACCTGCGGCAAAACCGGTCACCAAGACCGTGGTCAAAACGGCAGCCAAGGCGGCGGTCAAGCCGCAGGTAGCGCCAGCGGTGGTTGCCGTGGCCAAGCCTGAAGCCCCCGCCCCTGCGGTGGTGAGCGCTACGGCCCCCGCCAGCCTCGCCGTGGTGGCCAACGCGGCTGCACCTGCCGCACCTGCTGTGGTGGCCAGCAAGCCCGATCAGGCCTCCAACGCCTGATTCACCCGGGTCGCCGGGGCGTCGCCCACCCACGGGTATATTCCCCGGCATGAACGATCTCGCACGGCGCATCGACGCCGCTTTGCCGCAAACGCAGTGCACACGCTGCGGCTACCCCGATTGCGCCAGCTACGCCCAGGCCATTGCGAGCGCTGAAGCGGGCATCAACCAGTGCCCGCCAGGCGGCACTGAAGGCATAGCCCGCCTGGCGGCCATCACCGGTCAGCCCGTCGCGCCGCTGAACACCTCGCACGGCATTGAAGGGCCACTCACCGTGGCAGTGATCGACGAGGACTGGTGCATTGGCTGCACGCTGTGTATCAAAGTCTGCCCCACCGATGCCATCGTGGGCAGCAACAAGCTGATGCACACAGTCATTGAACCCTATTGCACCGGATGCGAGCTGTGTTTGCCCGTGTGCCCGGTGGACTGCATTGCTCTGGAGGTGGTCAGCGGCGAACGCACCGGCTGGCAGGCCTGGACCGACACGCAAGCCGAACAGGCTCGCGGCCGTTACGAGCAACACCAGCTGCGCACGGCTCGAGAGGCCTCCGAGCACGAGCAGCGGCTGGAGGCCAAGGCCAAAATGAAGCTGGCCGATCTGGCCGCTCACTCGCAGCACACCGACCCAGCGACCCTGGACAAAAAGCGATCGGTGATCGCAGCGGCACTGGCCCGCGCACGCGCCAAACGAGGAGGCGCTGCTGACTGAACGTGCGCGCGCCGTGCGTCAGACGACAGCCAGCACCGACGATTTGTACACGCCACAACCGACGTAGAGGTCATCCACCTGGGTGACATAAGACATCTTGGTCTGGATGCTGCCATTGACCGGATTGACAATGTCGTATTCCACCCAGCCCGGCGCGGCCTCGGCTTGCGTCACGATGGCCTGCAGCAACGCTGCGCCGTCGATGCCTGCAATGTCCTGAACCCGGTTACCGACCTTTTCGGGTTTGCCACCAAAGGCGCGGTAAACGCCGTTGCGATCAAGCGCAAATACGTACATGTCGCGGTCGTGAAACGCCATACCGGGTTCGCTCAAATCGCGCACAAACGTGTCGCGCGAAGCGCGGCTGCGGTGCTCCAGTGCCAGCTCCACCAATACCATGGCCTCCTCTGCGGTGCCCTGCTGCAACATGAACGACGACACAGCACGCGACAAATGGGCGGCGCGTTCTTCGAGCAGGTTGGACTGCTGTACCGCGCGCTCCACCATCTGCGCATTGCGCTGCGTGATCTCGTCGAGCTGCGCCACGGCAGAAGATATCTCGATCAAACCAGTGCTTTGCTCGGCGCTGGCTGCAGAGATGAGCGACATATTGGCCGCCACGCCGCGCACGCCATTGACGATTTCGGTGATGTTGCCACCCACGGTACGAATCTGGCGCACGCTGGTTTCCACCTGTGACGAAGAGGCTTCGATGAGCTGGCGAATCTCTTTGGACGACGCCGCAGACCGCTGGGCCAGTGTGCGCACTTCGTTGGCCACCACGGCAAAGCCCCGACCCTGTTCACCGGCCCGCGCGGCCTCTACCGCAGCATTGAGCGCAAGGATGTTGGTCTGGAAGGCCAAGCTGTCGATCACACCGATGATTTCGTTCATCTGCTGAGCACTCTTCTGAATGACTTCAACAGAGGACACGGCCCGCGCCATGGAGGCGGCCCCCGACTCGGCCACATCGCGTACCTTGGACGCCTGGGCGTCTGAATCGCTGGCGGTTTCGGCGTTCTGGTGCACCGTGCCCGAGAGCTCTTGCACGCTCGCGGCAGTCTGCTCCAGGTTGGCAGCCTGTTGCTCGGTGCGGTCGGCCAGGTCGCGGTTGCCTACCGCCAGGCTGCGCCCTGCGTGCGCTACCAGCGCAGAGTTGCTGCGCACTTCGGCCACCATGCCCGAAAGACTGCCGATCATGCGTTCCAAAAGCGTGGCCAGCTCGGCCAGCTCGTCGCTGCCGCGCACGCGCACATGGGCACGCAAGTTGCCTGCGGCCGTTTGGCCCATCACCTGAATAACGTGTCGGAAGTCGCTAACGAAGCTGAGATAAAAAGCCAGCATCAGGTAGGCCAGCAAAGCCATACCCAGCACCGTGGCGATCACCGCCACCCTGCGCAGCAGCTGCAAGTGCTCAATACGCTGGCTGAGCAAGCTATCCAAGCGTTTCAAGACACCATTCTGATACCCGACGACCAAGCCGATAGCCTGTGTGCCTGCAGCGAAAAATGCGTCGGCCTGCACCGAGCCGGAGGCGTCAAAGCTGCGGCGCGCCAGCGACAGAAACGATTCTGTGCCAGCCAATGCTGGCTCAGCGTTCAAGTCGCCCTGGCCATAACGAGCCGCAAAACCCATGGCAAAGCGCAGGTCTTCGGTGTCAGCCTGCAGGTTGTCAAATTGCAGACGCAGATTGCCCACCGCGTCGGCCTGTGGCTCGGGCAAACCGAGCTGGCCCGCACCCATGCCCCGAATGCGCCCCAGCGACTCACCCCAGCCAATGGTGTGGGCGACTACCATATCCATCAAGAAATAGGTGGCGGGCTCCGGGTCAAACAACAGGTTGGAGCGCTCGCCCACGGTGTACACAAAGCGCCGCAGGTCGCCCACCAGGGCGGTGTGCAAGGCAAAGGACTCGGGTGCAGTGGCGCGCTCTGTGGCCGCAAGCCCTTCCAGCCGGCTTTGCAAGGCGGCCCACTCGGCGCTCAGAGCGAAGTCGGGGCGCGGTGCCAGCGCGGCCCCGGTGGCCGCCAGGGCCTGGCGCAATTCGGCACGGGTCTGTTCCAGCGGTGCGCGGGCAGCGCCCACGCCCGATAGCAGCATATTGGTTTGACCACGGTGCGTTTGCACCGCCTTGACCACCTGGGTCAACGCGGCGATGGCACGCGAGCCATCGGTCTCGCTCTGGGCAAATCGAATGTCAGCCCCCAGGCGCTGCACCAAGAGCAAGCAGGTGATGACCAAGGGCACCAGCAGCACGGCTGCCAGCAACCCCAGTTTGGTGGGCAGGCGCAAGCGGCGCATCAGCCAAATGCCCGGGTAAAAGGTTTTATAGGCGGACATGCGTACTCAGCTCCTGTTGATTTGCCAATATGACGGTTTATCGGTGCCTGGGCGCCAAGCTTTAAGACCTTTACCGCTGGCAGTCAGATGGAACACCTGAGCGCCTGCGGCACCCGTGAGGCGCTCAGCGGCAAACGTGTGCAGGCCAAGCCCTGCAACGCGATGGATCCCTTTGCAGCGCACCGTTGGCATGCGATGTGACGCGCATGCGCAGCGCCGCAACGGTGCGTTTGGGGTGACGAGCTGTCCCGCGCTCGGCTGCACGTTCAGTGCAACAACGGAATGCCCGACTGCCGGGCTTCGTAGCGCCGGAACAACTGGACCGCCACCAGCCGAAGCGTGTCATCAGCCAGGCTGTGTGCGTGCACCAGCTGATGCAGCGCATAGCGGCGGTCACACACCATCAGCGCGCGGCTCACACACAGGCCGTGGCCGGACATGCGCTGGGTGAATTGTTCCAGCAGATCCTGGGGCCACGGCATGGCCAGCTCGCGCTCACGCCAGTTGGGGCTGCGTTGCGCCCAGCGCTCGTCGCCCTGCGCCAGAAGGGCGCTGGGGTCGGCTGACAATGGCTTGGCCGACGGGTGGGGTGTGGTGTCCATGGCGCGCTCCTGCTGCGTTGAAACCGGTCTTCCAGTGCGGCATGTGCGAAGACCCCTTGTGCCCCAAGCGTACGCAAATCACCACCCACCGTTGCGTTGAACAAAGCACCGATTGGGACCCAGTTGAACCGTTAGGCCCGGCGCCCCTGCAGGCACAGAGCCCTTGCATTGCCACCTTTTTGCGTCAATCCGGCGATGCACCCAGCCACCACACGCCTCCTCAAATTCGCCGCCGAACCCGCCGGCCCCGCCGTGACAGACCACCCTAAACTGGACAGACTGGTTCGCGGCAACCCCATGCGCGCAACCTGGAATGCCGTGGACACGCACCTGCCCGCAGGCCAGTTGTTTTGTGGTGTGTGGCGTTGTGAACCAGGACGCTGGCGCATTGCGATGGGCGCCACCGAGCGCGAGCTGTTCACCGTGCTGCAAGGGCGCTGCCGGGTAGACGACGCACAAGGCGGGTTTGAAGAAACCGGCCCCGGCGAAGCGCTGTACATTCCGCCTGGTTTTGCGGGCGATTTCGAGGTGCTGGAAACCTTGACCATAACCTACATGATCTGCGAGTGAGCCGGGTGGGTCACCAACAAAATGGCCCTGCTGGCGCGAACGCCGCAGGGCCTGTCTCCTCGCTCCGGTAACCGTTCAGACCGGCAGGGCCGCCAGGCGGGCAAAAGCACCCACCACCTCGGGTGGCGCCTGCACCAGTTCAATCAGCACGCCCTCCCCCGCGATCGGAAATTCCTCGTTGGCCTTGGGGTGCAAAAACGTGATGTCAAAACCCGCCGCACCCTTGCGGATGCCGCCGGGCGCGAAGCGCACGCCCTGCGCCGTAAGCCACTCAACGGCCACGGGCAGGTCGTCTATCCACAGACCAATGTGGTTCAGCGGCGTGGTGTGAACAGCAGGCTTCTTCTCGGGGTCGATGGGCTGCATCAGATCGACCTCGACCTTGAACGGGCCGCTGCCGATGGCGCAGATGTCTTCGTCTACGTTCTCGCGCTCGCTCTGGAAGGTGCCGGTTTTCTCAAGCCCCAGCATGTCCACCCACAGCGTTTGCAAGCGCAATTTATCGGGGCCGCCGATGGCGATCTGCTGGACGCCGAGGACTTTGAAAGGACGGGGCGTGCCTTTCCGATCCGGCGCCGGGCCGCCCAGCGGTGAAGCGTCGGGGCCGCTCATTTCTCAAACTCCACAATCGGTTGATCGACCACAAGGCTCTCACCCTTGGACGCCAGCACCTTGGACACCACGCCATCGGCCGCAGCAAACAGCACGTTCTCCATCTTCATGGCTTCAATGACGGCCACACGCTCGCCAGCCTGTACCTTTTGACCCACCTGCACCGCCACGTCCACCAGCAAGCCGGGCATGGGCGACAGCACGTATTTGCTCATGTCGGGCGCCGCTTTGAACGGCATCAGCCGGTGCAGTTCGGCCATGCGGCGTGAAACCACCACGGTTTCAATGCGCGTGCCGTTGTGCTGCACCACCAGCGCCAGCGGGTTGCGCAGCGTGCCGCGCTCCACTTGCGCGGTGAACGGCTGGCCGTTGCACTCGCCGGTGATGCAAATGTCGTTCAGGCGCGAACCGCTGCTGATGGCAAAGCGCTTGCCTTCCACCGTCACCACCGCAGAACCCACTTGGCCCAGCACCTCGTCTACATGCACAGCCGTGTAGCGGTTTTCACCGCTGGTGCCCATGGTGATGACGCTGAAATCGTGACCTACCTTGACCCCATAACCCGGCAGCTGGCCGGTGAGGCCGGCTGCGCGCTCGCGCGACTTGCGGCGCACGAAAGCGGCCAGCGCCACCAGGAAGTCGGCGTCGTCGTGCGGCACATCTTCGGCGCGGAAGCCCTGGCTGTACTGCTCGGCAATGAAACCCGTGTTGAATTCGCCCGACACAAACCGGGGGTGCGCCAGCAATGCGGCCTGAAAAGGGATGTTGCTGCTGATGCCGCGAATGACAAAGCCGTTGAGGGCTTCGCGCATCTTGGCAATGGCGTCGTTGCGGTCCTTGCCGTGCACGATGAGCTTGGCGATCATCGAGTCGTAGAACATCGGGATCTCGCCACCGTCGACCACGCCCGTGTCCACCCGCACGCCGTACAGCGCATCGGTGTTGGACTGGAACATGGTCTGCGCGGGCGGCGCAAAACGCACCAGGCGCCCGGTGCTGGGCAGGAAGTTGCGAAACGGATCTTCCGCGTTGATGCGGCATTCGATAGCCCAGCCGTTGCGCTGCACCTGGTCTTGCGTGAGCGGCAGCTTTTCGCCGGCGGCTACGCGAATCATCAGCTCCACCAGGTCCAGCCCGGTGATGCATTCGGTCACCGGGTGCTCCACCTGCAAGCGGGTGTTCATCTCCAGGAAGTAAAAGTCCTGGTCCTTGCCGACCACGAACTCCACCGTGCCGGCGCTCTGGTACTTCACCGCCTTGGCCAGCGCCACGGCCTGCTCGCCCATGGCTTTGCGCGTGGCGTCAGAGATGAACGGCGACGGGGCCTCTTCAATCACCTTCTGGTGACGGCGCTGAATCGAGCACTCGCGCTCGTTCAGGTAAATCACATTGCCGTGGCTGTCGCCCAGCACCTGGATCTCGATGTGGCGGGGCTCCAGCACGTATTTTTCAATAAACACGCGGTCGTCGCCGAAGCTGTTGCGCGCTTCGTTGCGGCAGCTGGTGAAGCCCTCGAACGCTTCCTTGTCGTTGAACGCCACCCGCAAGCCCTTGCCGCCGCCGCCGGCCGACGCCTTGATCATCACCGGGTAGCCGATGTCCTTGGCGATCTCCACCGCACGCTCGGCGGTTTCAATGGCGTCGTTCCAGCCGGGAATGGTGTTGACCTTGGCTTCCAGCGCCAGCTTCTTGGACGCGATCTTGTCGCCCATGGCCGCGATGGAGAAATGGCGTGGGCCGATAAAGGCAATGCCCTCGTCTTCACAGCGTTTGGCAAAGGCCTCGTTTTCGCTCAAAAAACCATAGCCGGGATGGATGGCCTGTGCGCCAGTGGCCTTGGCCGCCGCAATGATCTTGTCGGCCACCAGATAAGACTCCCGCGAAGGCGCAGGGCCCAGTAGCACCGCCTCATCGGCCAGCGCCACATGGCGCGCTTCCTTGTCGGCTTCGGAATACACCGCCACGGTGGCGATGCCCATTTTTTGGGCGGTGGCGATGACGCGGCAGGCAATTTCGCCACGGTTGGCGATCAGAATTTTGGTAAACATGTTCTGCTTCTCTTTCGTGATCAGAGTGGAATGTTCCCGTGCTTGCGCCACGGGTTTTCAACCTTCTTGTCCTTGAGCATCACCAGGCTGCGGCAAATGCGCTTGCGGGTGTTGTGCGGCATGATCACGTCGTCGATGTAGCCCCGGTTGGCGGCCACGAAAGGGTTGGCAAAACGGGCCTTGTATTCGGCTTCCTTGGCCGCCAGTTTTTCGGGGTCGCCCTTGTCCTCACGGAAGATGATTTCCACCGCACCCTTGGCGCCCATCACGGCAATTTCGGCGTTGGGCCAGGCAAAGTTCACGTCGCCGCGCAGGTGCTTGGAAGCCATCACGTCGTAAGCACCACCATAGGCCTTGCGGGTGATCACGGTGATCTTGGGCACGGTGCACTCGGCGTACGCGTAGAGCAGTTTGGCGCCGTGTTTGATGATGCCGCCGTACTCTTGCGAGGTACCGGGCATGAAGCCGGGCACGTCCACGAAGGTGATGACGGGGATGTTGAACGCGTCACAGAACCGCACGAAGCGCGCGGCCTTGATGCTCGACTTGATGTCCAGGCAGCCAGCCAGCACCAGCGGCTGGTTGGCCACGATGCCGACGGTCTGGCCGTCCATGCGGGCGAAGCCGATCAGGATGTTCTTGGCGTACTCGGGCTGCAATTCGAAGAAGTCGCCGTCGTCCACCGTCTTGACGATCAGCTCCTTCATGTCGTAGGGCTTGTTTGGGTTCTCGGGCACCAGGGTGTCCAGACTCATTTCCAGGCGGTCAATCGGGTCACCGCTGGGGCGCACGGGGGCCTTTTCGCGGTTGGACAACGGCAGGTAGTTGTAGAGGCGGCGCAGCATCAGCAGCGCTTCCACATCGTTCTCAAAAGCGAGGTCGGCCACGCCGCTCTTGGTGGTATGGGTCACGGCGCCACCCAGCTCTTCGGCCGTCACTTCCTCGTGCGTCACGGTCTTCACCACTTCGGGACCGGTCACAAACATGTAGCTGGAGTCCTTCACCATGAAGATGAAGTCGGTCATGGCGGGTGAGTAAACCGCACCCCCGGCCGATGGACCCATGATCATGCTGATCTGCGGCACCACGCCGCTGGCCATCACGTTGCGCTGGAACACCTCGGCATACCCACCCAGCGAGGCCACCCCCTCTTGAATGCGGGCACCGCCCGAGTCGTTCAGACCAATCACCGGCGCGCCGACCTTCATGGCCTGGTCCATGATCTTGCAAATCTTTTCGGCGTGGGCTTCTGACAGCGCACCACCAAACACGGTGAAGTCCTGGCTGTAAACAAACACCAGACGGCCGTTGATCATGCCGTAGCCGGTGACCACACCATCGCCAGGAATCTTGTTGTCCTGCATGCCGAAGTCCACACAGCGGTGTTCAACGAACATGTCCCACTCTTCAAAGCTGCCTTCGTCCAGCAGCACTTCCAGCCGCTCACGCGCCGTGAGCTTGCCTTTGGCGTGCTGTGCGTCGATGCGCTTTTGCCCGCCACCCAGGCGGGCAGCTGCGCGCTTTTTCTCAAGTTGTTCAAGGATTTCTTGCATGGGGGGTCTCCAGAAAAATCGAATAACGGTTCATTCAAACAGTTCAAGCAACTGGCGCGCTGCGGTCGAGGCAGGCAACCCACCCGCCAGCACGCGGCGGGTGGTTTCGTCGAGCCGTGCACGGATCTGCGGGTGCTCTCGAAAGCGTTGTTTCAGGCCTGCGTCAATGCGCTCCCACATCCAGGCGCTGGCCTGGTGCTGGCGCCGCGCGGCGAGCCTGCCGTTGGCGGTTTGCAGCAAGCGGTATTGGCTCACCTCATGCCAGAAGCTGTCCACACCCCGGTTGTGCAACGCACTGATTTCGATCACCTGCGGGTGCCAGACGCTCTGATCATGGTGGGCATGCTCCGAGCGGCCGTGCAGCCCCAGCAGGCGCAGGCTGGACGTGATCTGCGCGCGCGCCCGGGTGGCGGCGTCGGGGTCGATGTCGGCCTTGTTGATGACCACCAGGTCGGCCAGCTCCATCACACCTTTCTTGATGGCCTGCAGGTCGTCGCCGGCATTGGGCAGTTGCAGCAGCACAAACATGTCGGTCATGTTCGCCACCGCCGTCTCGCTCTGCCCCACGCCCACGGTTTCCACCATCACGATGTCGTAACCCGCCGCCTCGCACACCAGCATGGCCTCGCGCGTTTTTTCGGCCACGCCGCCCAGCGTGCCGCTGCTCGGGCTGGGCCGGATATACGCCTTTTCGTGCACGCTCAAGTGCTCCATGCGGGTCTTGTCGCCCAATATGGAGCCGCCCGACACGGTGGAAGACGGGTCGATGGTGAGCACCGCCACGCGGTGGCCAAGGCCGATGAGGTACAGCCCCAGCGCCTCAATGAAGGTGCTTTTGCCGACCCCAGGCACACCACTGATACCCAGCCGAAACGACTGGCCTGTGTGCGGCAACAAGGCCGTGAGCAGCTCATCGCCCTGCGCGCGGTGGTCGGCGCGGGTCGATTCCAGCAACGTGATGGCCTTGGCCATGGCCCGGCGCTGCACGGCTGGGTTGCCGTGCAGCACCCGTTCCATCAGGGGTGCCTCTGCCACTTGCCGGGGCTGGGTGAGCCCGTCAACAGGCTCGGAGCGAACGGATGTCATGCCGGGACGAGAAGCGGGATTCAAGCCTGCCCCAAGGCCTTCTTGATCTGCTCCAGCACGTCTTTGGCACTCGCCGGGATCGGCGTGCCCGGGCCGTAGATGCCCTTGACGCCCGCTTCATAGAGCATCTCGTAGTCTTGGCGCGGAATGACGCCGCCCACGAACACGATGATGTCGTCGGCGCCCTGTTTCTTAAGCTCGGCAATGATGGCGGGAACCAGGGTCTTGTGGCCGGCGGCCAGCGTGCTCACGCCCACCGCGTGCACGTCGTTTTCAATCGCCTGGCGGGCGCATTCTTCCGGCGTCTGGAACAGCGGGCCCATGTCTACATCGAAGCCAAGATCGGCAAAGGCCGTGGCCACCACCTTGGCGCCACGGTCGTGGCCGTCCTGACCGAGTTTGCTGATCATCACGCGCGGGCGACGGCCTTGTGCCTCGGCAAAAGCGTTGATCTCGCCCTTCAGGGCGTCCCAGCCTTCGGCGGAGTCGTAAGCGGCAGCGTACACACCGGTCACCTTTTGCGTATCGGCGCGGTGGCGCCCAAAAACTTTTTCCAACGCATCGCTCACCTCGCCCACCGTGGCCCGCAGGCGAATGGCCTGGATGCTCAGGTCGAGCAGGTTGCCCTGGCCGGACTCAGCGGCTGCGGTCAGCGCATTCAGCGCGGCGTCGACCTTGACCGTGTCGCGGCTGGCCTTGATCTGCTGCAGGCGAGCGATTTGGCCATCGCGCACGGCCACGTTGTCGATGTCGCGCGCTTCAATGGCGTCTTCGGTCTTGAGCTTGTATTTGTTGACGCCGACGATCACGTCTTTGCCGCTGTCGATGCGCGCCTGCTTCTCCGCCGCCGCCGCCTCGATCTTGAGCTTGGCCCAGCCGCTGTCCACGGCCTTGGTCATGCCGCCCATGGCTTCGACCTCTTCGATGATGGCCCAGGCCTTGTCGGCCATTTCCTGCGTCAGGCTCTCCATCATGTAGCTGCCGGCCCAGGGGTCGACCACGCTGGTGATATGGGTCTCTTCCTGGATCACGAGTTGCGTGTTGCGGGCAATGCGCGAACTGGTGTCGGTGGGCAGCGCAATGGCCTCATCGAAAGCGTTGGTGTGCAGGCTCTGCGTACCGCCGAACACCGCCGCCATGGCCTCGATGGTGGTGCGCACGATGTTGTTGTAGGGATCCTGCTCGGTGAGCGACCAGCCCGAGGTCTGGCAGTGCGTGCGCAGCATCAGGCTCTTGGGGTTCTTGGCGTCAAAGCCTTTCATGATGCGCGTCCACAACAGGCGGGCCGCGCGCATCTTGGCGATCTCCAGATAGAAGTTCATGCCGATCGCCCAGAAGAACGAGAGGCGGCCGGCGAAGCCGTCCACGTCCATGCCCTTGGCTATTGCCGTCTTCACATACTCCTTGCCGTCGGCCAGGGTGAAGGCCAGCTCCAGCGCCTGGTTGGCGCCGGCTTCCTGCATGTGGTAACCCGAGATCGAGATCGAGTTGAATTTCGGCATGTGCTGGGCCGTGTACTCGATGATGTCGCCGATGATCTTCATCGACGGCTCGGGCGGGTAGATGTAGGTGTTACGCACCATGAACTCTTTCAGAATGTCGTTCTGAATCGTTCCGCTCAGCTTGTCCTGGCTCACGCCCTGCTCTTCGGCCGCCACCACGTAACCGGCCAGCACCGGCAGCACGGCGCCGTTCATGGTCATCGATACCGATACTTTGTCGAGCGGGATCTGGTCGAACAGGACCTTCATGTCCTCGACCGAGTCAATCGCCACGCCCGCCTTGCCCACGTCGCCGGTGACGCGCGGGTGGTCGCTGTCGTAGCCACGGTGGGTGGCCAGGTCAAACGCAACCGAAACGCCCTGCCCGCCCGCAGCCAGCGCCTTGCGGTAGAACGCGTTGGACTCTTCGGCGGTCGAGAAACCGGCGTACTGCCGAATCGTCCACGGGCGTACCGAGTACATCGTGGCCTGCGGGCCGCGAATGAAGGGCTCAAAGCCTGGCAACGTATTGGTGTAAGGCAGGTTGGCCGTGTCTTCGGCCGTGTACAACGGCTTAACGCTGATACCGTCGGGCGTGAGCCAGTTCAGGGCGTTCACGTCTGCACCAGGCGCGGACTTCTGAGCTGCCTTGGTCCAGGCTTCCAGGGTGGCGGGGGCGAATTCGGGCTTGTTCTGGCTCATGGCGGGCGGGAGGTTGGTCGGTACAGAAAGAAGACAACGTTGACAACGGGAGCAGGCGGCATTTTATATCATTCATAATTATTGATGCAAAATATTCTTGCTGACTTACAATCGACCACTTATACAAAGCCCTGTCACACCGCCCATGTCTGCCCTGTCCCTCGCACCACGAGCCCTGTACGAAGAAGTTGCCGAGTTGCTGCGCCAGCGCATCTTCAGCCGCGAGTTGGAGCCCGGCAGCTGGATTGATGAGCTCAAGATCGCCGAGGAATACGGCATCAGCCGCACACCCCTGCGCGAAGCGCTCAAGGTGCTGGCCGCCGAAGGCCTGGTGACGATGAAGGTGCGGCGCGGGGCCTACGTGACCGAGGTGTCCGACAAAGATCTGGCCGACGTGTACCACTTGCTCGCGCTGCTGGAGTCGGACGCGGCCGCCGTGGTGGCCCAGCGCGGCACCGACGCGGAACACGCCGAGCTGCAAACCCTGCACGCCGAGCTCGAAGCCGCCACCGCCGACCGGGACCGTTTTTTCGCCATCAACGAGCGCTTTCACATGCGCCTGCTAGAGATCGCCAACAACCGATGGCGCGAGCAAATGGTGGCCGACCTGCGCAAAGTGATGAAGCTCAACCGCCACAACTCGCTGCTCAAGAGCGGCCGCATGGACGATTCGCTGGCCGAACACCGGGCCTTGATGGCCGCCCTGCTGGCGCGCAATGCACCCCTCACGCAGCAGCGCATGCACGCGCATTTTCGCAACGGCCTCGAAGCCGCAACCTGATCGGCGCTGCGGCTGGTAAATTCGGGGGCTGCGATGCCCCCGGGGGTGTTTCAGCAAACCCACACCCTGGAACCAGCCCAATGACCCTATCAGACCTCGCCCAACCCGGCATCCTTGCCAACATCCCTGCGCAGGCCCGCTACCTCACCTGCCAGCTGCGGGTGGGTGCCGAGCCCCAACCCGTGCTGCGCAGCCTGGCCCGTCAGGCCGACGGTGAACACACCGTGGTCGGTCTGGGCGCTTCACTGGTGCGCGAGCTGGGTGCCAGCATCCCCGGTCTGAAGAGCTTTCGGGGCATTGACGGGGCTCGCATCAAACTGCCCGCCACACCGGCCGACCTCTGGATCTGGCTGCGCGGCACCGACCGGGGCGAACTGCTGATCCGCAGCCGCCACCTGGAAACCCTGCTTGCACCCGCGTTCGACGTGAAGCACATCATCGATGCGTTCAACCACAACAACGGGAAAGACCTGACCGGCTACGAAGACGGCACCGAAAACCCGCAAGACGGCGAAGCCCACGCCGCAGCGCTGGTGCCCGAGTCTGCTGGCACGCTGGCCGGCAGCAGCTTTGTGGCGGTGCAGCGCTGGCACCACACCATGAGCCGCTTTGAAGCCATGGCGCGCCAGCAGCAAGACCACACCATCGGGCGCGACAAAGACAGCAACGAAGAACTGGACGATGCCCCGGCCTCGGCCCATGTGAAGCGCACCGCCCAGGAAAGCTTTGATCCACAGGCCTTTGTACTGCGCCGCTCCATGCCTTGGGCCGAAGGCAACGCCGGCGGCCTGGTCTTCACCGCTTTCGGGCATTCGTTCGGTGCGTTTGAAGCGCTGCTGAGTCGCATGTCGGGCGTTGAAGACGGCGTGACAGACGCCCTCTTCACCTTCACCGAACCCGAAACCGGCGCCTACTTCTGGTGCCCGCCCGTGGCCAATGGGCTCATTGACCTGGGCGCTGTGGGTTTGTAAGCCACAGCGCCGCAGGCATCATTTTCCGTTGATGCCCAGCAGCTCCACTTCAAACACCAACGTGGCGTTGGGCGGAATCACACCGCCAGCGCCGCGCTCACCATAGGCGATCTGGCTTGGGCAGGTGAGCTTGGCTTTGCCGCCCAGCTTCATGCGCTGCACGCCCTCGGTCCAGCAAGGAATGACGCGGTTCAGGGGAAACTCAATGGGCGTGCCGCGCGAGTACGAACTGTCGAATTCCTTCCCGTCCGGAAAAGTGCCTTTGTAGTGAACCTTCACCGTATCGGTCGCGCCGGGGTTGGCCCCGCTGCCCTCTTTGATCACACGGTAGACCAGACCAGACTTCGTCATCAGCGCGCCGGCCTCTTTGGCGGCGGCATCGAGCACGGCATTTTGGGCCGAAGCGGGCAAAACAACGAGGCTGACGGCCAGTGCAGCGCAGCTGAGTAAAAAACGGTTCATTGCAGGTTCTTTCAAAGGGGAGAAACAAGGGAATCGGGTTGAAACTCATCGTCTGTCAGCCTGACATGGGCCTGTGCCATGGCCCAGACCTCACGCGCGGGCAAGGGTTTGAGGTGGTGGTCGCTCCATACCTGGCGCCACTTGCGCGCACCGTGCAGGCCGTGGCGCAAGCCCAGCATGTGGCAGGCAATGGAATACCAGTTCACGCCGTCTTCCGCGTGGGCGCGTTCCATGTAGTCCACCATGGCCAGCTCGACCGCTTCGCGCGAGGGTGCGGTGCGTGATTCGTCCCCGTAAAAACGGCGGTCCCAGTCCACCATGATCCAGGGGTTGTGGTAGGCCTCGCGCCCGACCATCACGCCGTCCACGTGCGCCAGTTGCTCAGCGATTTGCTCGTGGGTGGTGATGCCGCCATTGACGGCAATGGTCAGATGCGGAAAGTCCCGCTTCAGGCGGTGGGCCAGCTCGTAGCGCAGCGGCGGAATCTCGCGATTTTCTTTCGGCGACAGGCCTTGCAGCCAGGCGTTGCGCGCGTGCACCAGAAACACCTCGCAGCCACCCTCGGCCACGGTGCCCACAAAGTCGCGCACAAAATCGTAGCTCTCCACCTTGTCGATGCCAATGCGGTGCTTGACAGTGACTGGAATATCCACCATGTCCACCATGGCCTTGACACAGTCGCGCACCAGCGCGGCTTCGCCCATGAGGCAGGCACCAAATGCACCCCGCAAAACGCGCTCGCTCGGGCAGCCGCAGTTCAGATTGATCTCGTCGTATCCGCGCGCCTCGCCCAGCTTGGCACTGGTGGCCAAATCGGCCGGATCGCTGCCCCCGAGCTGCAACGCCACCAGATGCTCTTGGGTGTTGAAGTTCAGGTGCTGGGCCGCGTTTCCATAGATCAGCGCCCCCGTGGTCACCATCTCGGTGTAGAGCAGCGTGTGGCGCGTGAGCAGGCGGTGAAAGTAGCGGCAATGGCGATCGGTCCACCCCATCATGGGTGCGACGGACAAGCGCCAGGGGCTGGCAAGAGGTGTCGGGCTGTCTAACATCTGCCCATTATCCCGCGACGCATCCGCTGGGCCTGGCGGCGTTCAGCAACGGGCAATCAGGCGCGCCACGTTCACCACGACCTTCACCGCCCCCGGTGGCAGTCCGGTTTGCACCGCCCATGCCGGCTCAGAGGTGTCCCGCAACACCGGTTCGCCCAGCGGCATGCCTTGCCGGCCGGTCAGCGACATCACCTTGGGTGCATTGACTTTCACACCGCGGCGCACCACGATGCCGCTCTCGCCATTGGCCAGGCTGACATAGCTGCCAGGCAGAAAAAACCCGATGCACTTCACGAACTGGGCACCCCAGCGATCCGGCATCTGACCGGCGCCCAGGTAGAGCTGCTTGGCTACCTCACGAGAAAGCAGCGGGCCCCGGTCCTCCCTTGGGCTGATGCAAGCCACATACGTGTCAGCCAGCTGTAGCAGCCGGTGCTCGGCCCCATCCACCCGCATGCCAGTGGGGTAACCGGTGCCCTCGCTGCGCTCATGGTGCTCTTCGACCAGGCGAATCCAGGCGCCATCGGTCACGCCCAATGCCCGCAAGGCGGCTGCGCTGCGCAGCGGGTGCTCACGAATGAGGAGACGCTGATCGGGCGTCACAGGCGTCACCTGCCGGGCCAGTTCGTCATGGGTCCGCGTCATGCCGAGGTTCATCGTCAACGCAGCCAGCCCCATCCGATGCTGAGCATCGGAATCCATGCCGGCTGTGCCCGCCACCAGCTGGCACAACCCGGCACACAGCAGAGCGTGTGTGGTGCTGTAGGACAAACGGGTGTCAAACAAATACTGCACCAGGACCAGCAGGCTGTTGTCGGCCTGCTGCTGCCACAGCAGCGCGCCAGCCGCCTGCACGCGCAAGAGCCGATCGATAAATTGGCTGGCTTCGCCACCCTGGCGCAGCAAACTGCTCAGTTCGGCATGCAAATCGGCCCAGGCGTCGGTCAGGTGCAGCGGCTGCGGCACCTTCGCCTGTGAGCCGGACTCAGCAGACATGGTCCGGACCTTGGCAATTTCACCCAGCAACTCGTTCTTGCGCACCAGCCGGTCCAGCAAGGTGGTGTAACCGAAGTGGACGGCCTGCCACTCGCTGGCGAGCACACGTGGCGCACGCAGCAGGATGGAATCGCGGTGCTTTTCCGAGGTGATCGCCTCCCCCTTGCGCAGCAGCAGCACACCGTTGGGATCCCAGATGTTGGCCGAGACCGGCTGGTTCAGAACGAGCGCATCTGCCGACAACAGTTGGTACATGGCACAAATGTACGTGCTGAACGTGGACCCGATCCGCCGAATACCACCGTAAAAAGGGCGTAAAAAAACCCCGCCACAGCGGGGTTCGCCAAACAGAGCCCGACGGATCAGCCCATGTGCAGGCCGCCGTTGACCGAGAAGTCAGCGCCAGTGGCGTAGCCACCTTCGTCCGACGCCAGCCAGGCGATGATGGAGGCGATTTCGCTGGGTTTGCCCAGGCGCTTCACCGGCACGGTGGCCACAATTTTCTCCAGCACATCGGGGCGAATGGCATTCACCATATCGGTACCAATGTAGCCAGGGCTCACGGTGTTGACGGTCACGCCCTTGGTGGCCAGCTCTTGCGCCAGGGCCATCGAGAAACCGTGCATGCCAGCCTTGGCAGCCGAGTAGTTGGTCTGGCCGGCTTGGCCCTTTTCACCGTTCACCGACGAAATGTTGATGATGCGGCCCCAGCCCTTTTCCACCATATCTGCCACGACCTGCTTGGTCACATTGAACATGGAGTCCAGGTTGGTGTTCATCACAGCGTCCCAGTCGTCGCGCGACATCTTCAGGAACATGCGGTCTTTGGTGATGCCGGCGTTGTTCACCAGCACGTCGATGCTGCCGTGCTCGGCCTTGGTCTTGGTGAAGGCCTCCACAGTGGAATCCCAGTCACCCACGTTGCCGACCGATGCGAAGAACGTGTAGCCCAGTGCCTTCTGCTCGTCGATCCACTTCTGGTGGTCGCGCGTGGGGCCGCAACCGGCGATGACCTTAAAACCTTCGGTGTGAAGGCGCTGGCAAATGGCGGTACCAATGCCGCCCATGCCGCCGGTGACGTACGCTACTTTTTGATTCATGTTGTTTGCTCCTCTAGGTGGTGCCGAAATGGCGGAAAAATGCTTATGGAAGAAGGTGTTTTTGCCGTGGGGTGCGGTGGTACCGGCTTTGCCGGGCCACTCGCACCACCCCCCTTGGGGGTGAAGCCGCAGGCAGCGCGGGGGTGGGTCAGCGTTCCAGCGCCAGCGACACGCCCATGCCGCCGCCAATGCAAAGAGCCGCCAGGCCCTTCTTGGCGTTGGTGCGTTGCATTTCGTGCAGCAGCGTCACCAGAATGCGACAACCGGACGCACCGATGGGATGGCCGATGGCGATGGCGCCACCGTTGACGTTGACCTTGGCGGGGTCGATGTCCAGCGCCTGGTTCACGGCGCAAGCTTGTGCGGCAAAGGCTTCGTTGAGTTCAAACAGGTCGACATCAGACGCCTTCCAGCCCGCACGGGCCAGCGCCTTCTGCGAGGCTGGCACCGGGCCCATGCCCATGGTGGCGGGGTCGAGGCCGCTGGTGCCGAAAGAGGCGATGCGCGCCAGCGGCGTGAGGCCCAGGGCGGCCGCTTTTTTGGCCGTCATCACCACCACGGCGGCAGCACCGTCGTTGATGCCGGAGGCGTTGCCTGCGGTCACGGAACCGGCCTTGTCGAAAGCGGGACGCAGACCGGCCAGCACTTCGGCAGTGGTCTTGGCGTTGATGAATTCGTCGTTGTTGAACAGCACCGGGTCGCCCTTGCGCTGCGGAATGCTCACGCCAACGACCTCGTCCTTGAACTTGCCGGCGGCCTGCGCTGCAGCGGCTTTCGCCTGGCTGCCAGCGGCCAGCGCGTCCTGCATCTCGCGGGTGATGCCGTGGGCTTTGGCCACGTTTTCAGCGGTGATGCCCATGTGGTACTGGTTGTACACGTCCCACAGGCCGTCCACGATCATGGTGTCGACCATCTTCCAGTCGCCCATGCGCTGCCCATCGCGGCTGCCATTGAGCACGTGCGGGCTGGCGCTCATGTTTTCCTGGCCACCGGCGATCACGATCTCGCTGTCGCCCCAGGCCACGGCCTGGGCGGCCAGCATCACGGCCTTCAGGCCCGAGCCGCAGACGGCGTTGATGGTCAGCGCCGGCGTTTCCTTGGCCACACCGGCTTTCATCATGGCCTGGCGGGCTGGGTTCTGGCCACAGCCAGCGGCCAGCACCTGGCCCATGATCACTTCACCGATGGCGTCGACCGGCAGGCCGCTGCGCTCCAGCAGGGCTTTGATGACGATGGAACCCAGCTCGGTTGCGGGCACCTTGGCGAGCGAGCCGCCAAACTTGCCCACTGCAGTGCGGGCGGCTGAAACGATGACGATGTCTTCCATGGGTTGTCTCCTCAGGGGTCAAAAAAATAAGAATGGTCCGGCGCGAAGTGAATTCACCCAAGGCGCGGCAGAACCGGCTTTGCCGGGCTGCTTCGCACCGCCCCCGTGAGGGGGTCGCACGCAGCGCGGCAGGGGTGGTGCACTTTCATGCTTTGGCTTTGACGTAGCGGCCAGGTGCCGGCTCGATCGCAGCGTAGGTTTTGCCTTTACCATAGGCCTTGGGCGCAGCAATTTGCTTGCCAGCCAGCGGCTTGAGCCAAGCGGCCCAGTCGCTCCACCAGCTGCCTTTGTGCTCGGTGGCGCCGTCAATCCACTCGTTTACATCGGCCGGGAACTTGTTGGTGTTGCTCACCCAGTGGCTGCGCTTGCCCGCAGCGGGTGGGTTGATGACGCCGGCAATGTGGCCAGACGCGCCCATGACGAAGCGCTTTTTGCCAGGGAACACCTGCGTGCTGGCGTAAGCGCCCCCAATGGGCACGATGTGGTCTTCGCGTGAACCGTACAGGTAGACCGGGATCTTGACTTTGCGGAAGTCAATCTGCTCGCCACAAACCGTGGTTTTGCCCGGTTTGACCAGGTTGTTTTCCAGGTAGGTCTGACGCAGGTACCAGGCGTAATACGGGCCAGGCAGGTTGGTGGCGTCCGAGTTCCAGTACAGCAGGTCAAACGGCGGTGGCGACTCGCCCTTGAGGTAGTTGCCCACGACGTAGTTCCACACCAGGTCGTTGGGACGCAGGAAGCTGAAGGTGGTGGCGAGATCACGGCCGGGCATCAAACCGCCTTGGGCATACTGCATCTCGCGCAACTTGACGAAGTTTTCGTCAATGAACACGTCGAGAATGCCGGTGTCGGTGAAGTCGATCAGCGTGGTCAGGAAGGTCGCGCTGTTCACCGGCGCTTCACCACGTGCCGCCAGCACGGCCAGCGCGTTGCTGAGCATGGTGCCGCCCACGCAGAAACCCAGCGCGTTGATGGTCTCGGCGCCGGTGATGTCTTGCGTGACACCAATGGCCTTGATGACGGCATCTTCGATGTAGTCGTCCCAGGTTTTGCCGGACATCGACTCGTCGGGGTTGCGCCAGCTCACCACGAAGGTGCGGTGGCCCTGCTCCACACAATAGCGGATCAGCGAGTTGGCAGGCTGCAGGTCCAGGATGTAGAACTTGTTGATGCAAGGCGGCACCAGCAGGAACGGACGCTCGTACACCTTGGCGGTGAGCGGTTTGTATTCGATCAGCTGGAACAGCTCGTTTTCAAACACCACGGCGCCTTCGGTGGTGGCCACGTTTTTGCCCACTTCGAACACGCTTTCGTCCGTCATGGACACATGGCCCTGCTTCATGTCGTGCAGCAGGTTGGCCACGCCTTTGGCGATGCTTTCGCCCTTGGTTTCGATGGCTTTCTTTTGCGCGTCGGCATTGAAGGCCAGGAAGTTGCTGGGCGCGCTGGCATCAATCCATTGCTGCACTGCAAAGCGCACGCGGGTCTTGGTCTTGGCGTCACCATCCACCGCATCGGCCATGGCCATGAGCGTGCGGGCGTTGAGCAAGTAGGCGGCGGCAGAGAAAGCCGCCACGGGGTTGCTGGCCCAGGCGTCTGCAGAAAAACGGCGGTCGCTTACCGGTTTGACATCCAGCCCCTGGTTCCACAGGCCGGCCACGTCTTTGAGATAGGTATTTTGAATTTCCAGCATCTTGGCGGGATCAAAACTCACCTTTTTGCCTGCCGCCTTGGTGAACAGATCGCTCATGCTGACCATGCTCGGCATACCTGCGCCCATGCTGGGCATGGCCATACCAAAGGGGTTGGCCGCACCGCTTTGTGGCATGAAGGCCTTGAAGGCGGCAAACGGATCAGCAGCGCCTTGCCCGCCAGCCTGCGCGGCACCGGGAAAGGCTTGTGCAGCCTGCGTCCACTGCGCGATGAGGTTTTTTTGGAATTCCTGGGCGGCTTCGTGCCAGGGCTGATCGGGTGATTTGCCAGATGTCATGCTTGTCTCCTGTGGTTTTGCCTGAGGCTTATTATCAATCCCTCTAGGGAGAGATTCCGGGTTTTCCCTAGTGTCGGTTTCACGGCTTCCAGCAAGCTGACAACCTGTCCGGGTATTCAAGGAACGCTGTGTATCTGGTGGTGATTGGTTGGATTTACGTGGTGCTCATGATGTCGGTGGCCGAAGCATCCAACAGCACGGGTTCTGTGCTGGGAGCCATTGTGACCTTTTTTCTGTACGGTTTGCTCCCCGTGATACTGGTGGTTTACCTGATGCGCACGCCGCAAAGGCGCAAGGCCAACAAGGCACGCGAAGCGGCCGAACACGAAGCCAGCATGGCTGCAGGCGCAGCGCTGAGTAGGCCAATGGCCGAGCCGCACCAATCAAACCAGCCCGATGCAAGCGGCCATGCGCCCAGTGCTGCCGAGACGGGCAGCGTCGCGGCGGTGCGAAAAGAACCGTGACGTCTGCGCGACCGTGCACCAGGCCGCAGTGCCGTCGTTGCCACTGACTTGCGTGAGGCCCATCGCAGCCAGGCGTTGGCGCGCCAGCGCCGGCAGACTGGCCAGAAACTTGCCCCGGCCAATGGCCGCAAAAGCGCAGTGCGCAGCGGGCTGCTGAGCCACAAAGGCGTCGCGCACCTCGGCACCCACTTCAAACGCGTCGGGCCCAATGCAAGGGCCCAGCCAGGCCAGCGTTTGTTGCGCCACGCTCGCGGGTGTAACGGCGGGGTCGTGTTGCTGCACAGCGGCCACCAAAGCGGCCATGGTGGTTTCCAGCACCCCCAGCCCGACCCCGTCGGCACCCGTCCCCGCCAGCCCGCGCCAACCGGCATGGGCTGCGGCCACCACCGTGCCCGATGTGTGGGCAAACAACACCGGCAAGCAGTCGGCCACCATGACGGTGCAGGCCACGCCCGGCCCGCTCACCAGGCAGGCGTCAGCCACGGCGCCGTTGGGGGTATGGGCATCCAGCAGGGCCACCGCCGTGCCGTGCACCTGCTGTAAAAAAACCGGCCGCTGACCCAAGGCCTGGGCGAGCAAGTCACGGTTGCGGGCCACGGCGGCAGGCTCGTCGCGCACATGGTCTCCCAGGTTGAAGCTGTCGAATGGCGCCACCGACACACCTCCGGCGCGGCAGGTGAACACCGCGCGCACCGACGGGGGCGCCGCCCATTCGGGGACGATCCATTCAGCCGGGAACTCCATCAGGCTTCCGCGTCCGGGCAGGCTGAGGGCTGCGCTTGCTGGAACGCTGGCAGTGCCATACAAGCTTCAAAGGCGGCCATGGTGCGCGGCAGGCCATCGAAGTTGGTGTTGAAGCGTTGGCCGTTGAAGATCTGCGGCACCAGGCAGCAGTCGGCCAAGGTGGGCGTGGCACCGTAACAGTAGGTGGACGGCGCCTGAAGCGCCAACTGGCGCTCAAACGATTCGAGCCCGGTGCGTACCCAGTGGCGGTACCAGGTGTTCTTGGCTTCTTCGTCCACCTTCAGCTCTTTGCTGAGGTATTTCAGCACCCGCAGGTTGTTGATGGGGTGGATCTCGCAGGCGATGGACTGCGCCAGCGCACGCACACGCGCACGACCCAGCGCATTGGCTGGCACCAGTGCAGGCGTGGGGCAGATCTCGTCCAAGTACTCCATGATCGCCATGGACTGCGACAGCCGCGTGCCGTCGTCAAGCTCCAGCGCGGGCACCAGCTGGTCGGCTGCGATGTCGGCGTAACCGGCTTGCTTGTGCTCGCCTTTGGCCACATGCACCGGGACATATTCGTAGGGCAGGCCTTTAAGCGCCAGCGCAATGCGCACGCGAAACGAGGCCGAAGAACGGAAGTAGTTGTAGAGCTTCATGGTACGTAGCGTATACCGGGCAGCGCCTGTTTGCATGCCGCTGAAGCGTTGCAGGAGGGGGCTTTTGGGGTTGCCGGGCCATGCACCCCGTGAATGGCACCTAAAAACGGCAGTGGCCTGCGCTTGGTCCGCTGGGGATACCGGTGCATACCGCGCACCTTGCCCACGAGCAATCACACCTGTTGGGTGGGTGCGCTTGCACCCCGATTGAGCCGCCAGTGCGCGCTTATAGCCCGCGCGGACCTGTCCCACGGCCGTTTCCAAGGTGGCGCCGGGCGCTGCGCAAAAACAAAAACCGGAGGCCCGATTGCCCTCCACCCCCCCAAAGACCAGGCTTCAGCCCGCCTGGCCGTTGGTCGCTGCCGCTGAGGCCATACCGCGCTGCACATTGACGCGGGTCAGCAACACCAGGCCGACCACGAAAAACAGGCCGGTGGAGGCAATGGCCAGGCGGTGGTTGCCGTCGGTCAGCCAGGTCACGAGGCCGTAGGTCATGGGGCCAAGAATGGCCGACAGGCGAACGGAAAACATCCACAAGCCGAAGAACTCGGCGCGGCGCAGCTCGGGGGCCAGCACACCCGCCATGGCCCGTCCGGCCGACTGGCTGCTGCCCATGCACAGCCCCGCGAGCACGGCCGCTACCCAGAACAGGCCGGGGCCGGTGGCCACGGCGGCGAGCACGGTCATGACGATCCAGCCGGCCAGGGTCGCACCCAGCGCTGGCCGGTGACCGATACGGTCTTGCACATAGCCCCAGGCAAAGGCGCCCAGCGCTGCGGCGATATTGACCAGAAAAATCAGCATCATGGTGTCGGTCTGCTGGAAAGACAGCACCTGTTCGGCGTACACGGCGGCCAGGGCAATGACCACCGAAATGCCCGCCTGGTAGGCCACCGAACAGGCCAGCAGCGCCGTGAAATCCTGGAACGAACGCGCCTCTTGCCATGTGCGCTTGAGCCGGGCCAGCGAGGCTTTGAGGCCGGGCTCGTGTGCCGCCCGAACCTGCGGCTGGGCGCGTTCCTTGAGCAATGCAAAGGTCACCAAGGCTGAAGCCCCGAAAATGCCGGCGGTGATGAGCATGGTGACCGGCACAAAGTGCGAGGCGGGCAGGCCGTGCCCCTGCGCCCACAGCACGTACCAGAGGCTCAGCCCCAGCGCCAGCATGCCGCCAAAGTAGCCAAAGCTCCAGCCCCAGCCCGACACACTGCCCATGCGCTCTGCACGGG
Source organism: Hydrogenophaga sp. (assembly GCF_965657535.1). Taxonomy (GTDB): domain Bacteria; phylum Pseudomonadota; class Gammaproteobacteria; order Burkholderiales; family Burkholderiaceae_C; genus Hydrogenophaga. Next base: position 99,055 of record NZ_CBFHOP010000009.1, read on the forward strand.
CCAGCTCGGGCAAAAAAGCCGCAATCAGCGACTCGCCGAAGGCGTAGAACACGTTGGACAGGACGATGGCCACCAGCGCCCAGGCAACGTCGCCTGGCCCCGCGCCAGCCAGTGCGGCGGTGCCTAGCACACAACCCAGGGTCGACAGCACCAGCAGGCGTTTCTTGGCCGCACGCAGGTCGGCGTAGGCACCCAGCGCGGGGATGGTGAGCATCACGATCAGGCTGGACACCGCCAGCGCGCTGGTCCAGGCCAGGGTGCCCCAGGCTTCACCACCGGCAACGCTGCCCACGAAATAGGCGCTGAAAACCGCGGTGAGAACAACCGTGGTGTAGCCCGAGTTGGCAAAGTCGTACATGGCCCAACCAAAGACCTCGCGCTTGCGCACGCCGGGCTTCAGGGCATTCTGGGGAAACAGGGACATGGCCAGTGGGGGCGACGCGCGCCGTTGCTGCAATGGGCAGCCAGTGTAGTGGCCTGTGACCAGCCAAGCGTTCCCGACAACCCGTGCGCAAAGCTGTCAGCGTTGGGCGCGGCGGCGCAGACAGTACGGCAGGTATGGCAGCAGCACGGCAAGGCGACGCAACAATGCCATGGCGGTTTTGCGCAAGTCCTGCCCTACGTGCCCAGGTAGGCGAGCATGCCTGCCAGGGTGAACAACTGGGGATAGTCACTCTCGGGAATGTTGAGGCCGCTGCCCTGGCTCAGGCCCACAACCAGGTTGAGGAAATCCATGGAATCGAGGTCCAGCGCCTCGCGCAGGTCTTCATGGTCGGCCACGGTGGTCAGGTCGGCTTCGGGAGCGATACCGGCCAGCACCTGGGCGGCGAGTTGTCGAATCTCGTTGGGGTTCATGGTGGTGTGGCTTGGCCCGCAAGCTCAAAGTCAAAGGGATTCGGGCGATTGCAAGGCGCTTTGGATGGCCCGCAGCAGCTGGCCGCCCAGGTGTCCGTCGCTGGCGCGGTGGTCGGCGGCCAGGCTCAGCTGCACCACAGGGCGCACCACCAACTGGCCGTCAGCCACCCAGGGACGTTGCACGGTGCGGCCAAAGCCGATGATGGCCACCTGCGGCGGGTATATGACGCCCAGCACACTTTCGGCCCCACGCTCCCCCAGGCTGGTGACGGTGGCGGTGGGGTCACTCAGCTCGGAACTGCGCAGGCCACCGCTGCGCGCGCGCTGCACCAGGTCGCGCAACGAAGCCATCAGCTCGGGCAAGGTTTGCTGGTCCGCATGGTGCACGGCAGGCGCCACCAGGCCACCGCCGCGCAACGACACGGCCCAGCCAACGTGAATGCCCGAGCCGGCGCGAAAACCGCCATTTTCGTAAAAGCCGTTGAGCTGCGGCACCGCCTGCAAGGCCCGCGCCGTGGCCTTGAGCAGCAGCACCGCACTGAGCAGGCGCCGCTCGGGCGGGTGCTCGCGGTTCCAGGCTTCGAGCCACTGGCTGGCGGGCAGGAAGTCGGCGGTTTCGGTGAGGTAGTAGTGGGGAATGTCGCGCTTGGACCGGCTCATGGCGGCGGCAATGGCCTGGCGCATTTGAGCCGGGTCAAAGCCACTGAACGGTGTGCGCACCGGCGCAACGGGCGCCCGCGCGGCGGCGCGCTCCACATCGGCCAGCGCGATGGCACCACCGGGGCCGCTGCCTGGCAAGCCAGCCAGCTTCACGCCGGTTTGTTGCGCGCGTTGTCGGGCGGCCGGGCTCGCGCGGGCGCGCGGGCCGGGCTGGCTGGCGGGCGCCGGGGTTGGGGGCTTTTCGGGGCTGCGCGGTGCTGGGGTGGCCCGTCCCACGGGCGCGGCAGCCGTTTCAACACCCTCTTCGCGCCATGGGTGCACCTGTGCCAGCACCGCGCCCACGGGCAGCGCTTGGCCCAGTGGCGCCAACGCGTCGATCACGCCGGCCAGGAAAATCTCAACGTCGATGGCGCCCTTGTGCGTCTCCACCACCGCCACCACATCGCCAGGCTTCACCCGGTCGCCGGCTTTCACCAGCCACTGCACCAAGGTGCCGGTTTCCATGTCGGCACCCAAAGACGGCATGACAAAGGCAGCCACCGCGCGCCCTACCCGGGCTTCACCACCGCGTGCACGGTGGCCACGATGTCGTGCACCTGTGGCAGCGCGGCTTCTTCCATGTGGGCCGCGTAAGGCACCGGCACTTCGCGGGCGCACACGCGGCGCACCGGTGCATCCAGTTCGTAGAGCGCGTCTTCTGCCAGCCGGGCAGCGATTTCCGCTGAAATAGACCCGCTCTTCCAACCTTCGTCCACGATCACGCAACGGTGCGTGCGGCTGACGGATGCGATCACGGTGTCCATATCCAGCGGGCGCAACACCCGCAGGTCAATCACCTCGGCCTCAATGCCTTTGGCCGCCAGCCTGGCCGCTGCGGCCAGGCACTTGGGCAGGCTGTTGCCATAGGTCACCAGGCTCACGTCCGTGCCGGGGCGCATCACCCGGGCGTGCGACAAGTCAACCCCGGTGACGGTGGTGTCCAGGTCGTCCTCGGCGTTGTAAAGCACCACGTGTTCAAAGATCAGTACGGGGTTGGGGTCGGCCAGCGCGGCAGCCAGCATGTGGCGCGCGTCCTCAACGGTGCCGGGCACCGCCACCTTGAGCCCCGGAATGTGGGCATACCAGCCTTCCAGGCTGTGCGAATGCTGGGCCGCCAACTGCCGCCCGCCGCCCGTGGCCATGCGAATCACCAGCGGCACCGACCACTGCCCGCCCGACATGTGGGACAAGGTGGCGGCGTTGTTCATGATCTGGTCCAGCGAGAGCAAGCTGAAGTTGCAGGTCATGATCTCCACAATGGGCCGCAGCCCGGCCAGGGCCGCACCAACGCCGGCGCCCACAAAGCCGTTTTCAGCCAGCGGCGTATCGCGAATGCGCTCGGGCCCAAACGCTTCCAGCAACCCCTTGGTTACGCCGTAACACCCGCCGTACTTGCCAACGTCTTCGCCCATCACAAAGCAGCGCGGGTCGGCGTGCAGAGCGTCGCGCAGCGCCAAACGGCAGGCTTCGCGGTAGGTCAGGCGCACAGGTGGGGTGCTCATGCTGGCGGCTCCAGTGCGCCCCGCTCCTGCACCACGCTGTCCATCAACACAAAGCGCTCCAGTTCGTCCAGCGGCTCCAGCGTGCCCACTTCGGCAAACGCCACTGCAGCGTCGATCTCGGTGCGGATGCTGGCGTCGATGGCCGCCGACTCGCCGGGGCTGAGCCGATGGTTGTCCACCATCCAGACGCGCAGGCGCTCAATCGGATCGCGCTGCCGCCAGGCGTCCACCTCCTCGCGTGAGCGGTAGGCCTGGGTGTCAAACATGGAATGCGCGCGAAAGCGGTAGGTACGGCATTCCAGAAAATACGGCCCGTGCCCGGACCGTATGTGGGCCACCGCGTGGCGCGCTGCGGCCTCCATCTCAATTGGGTCCATGGCGTCCACCGGTGCGCTGGCCATGCGGTAGGCCTCGGCCTTGCGGTACACGTCGGGTTGCGATTCGGCGTCTTCCAATGGGACGCCCATGGCGTAGCGGTTGTTTTCACAGACAAACAGCACCGGCAGTTGCCAGAGGGCGGCCAGGTTCATGCTTTCATGAAAAGCACCCTCGGCCACCGCACCTTCGCCGAAAAAGCAGGCCGTCACGGCGCCGGGGCGCAGCTGCTGGTCGGCCAGGGCCATGCCCACCGCGAGCGGCAGGCCGCCGCCCACAATGGCGTTGCCGCCAAAAAAGCGGCGCTCGCGGTCAAAAATGTGCATGGAGCCACCGCGGCCCCGGCAGCTGCCTTCGAGCTTGCCCAGCATTTCAGCCATCAGGGCGCCCATGGGCACGCCGCGCGCCAGCGCCTGGCCGTGTTCGCGGTAGGTGGCCAGCACCGTGTCGCGCTCTTCCAGCGCGGCCATCACGCCCACGGCCACCGCCTCTTCCCCGTCGTACAAATGCAAAAAGCCGCGAATTTTCTGCGACTGGTACAGCTCGACGCACTTGGCCTCAAAGCGGCGAATGCGCAGCATCTGCCGGTACACCTGGTGCAGGTGGGCGCGGTCGATGTGGATCTTGTCGGTCATGTCGAAGTACCCTTCTTTTCATCGCTTTCCAGCGTCGACAGATCGCCCTCGGGCAAGCCCAGTTCGCGCGCCTTCAGCAGGCGGCGCATGATCTTGCCGCTGCGGGTTTTGGGCAAGTTGTCGCGAAAGTCGATCTGCTTGGGCGCCACCGCCGCGCCCAGCCGCTTGCGCGCGTGGCCCAGGAGCAAGCGGCGCAACGGCTCGCCCGCCTCAAAGCCGGGTTTGAGCGCCACAAAGGCCTTCACCATCTCGCCCACCACCGGGTCGGGCAGGCCAATCACGCCCGCCTCGGCCACCGCTGGGTGCTCCATCAGCGCGCTTTCCACCTCAAACGGCCCGATCAGGTGCCCGGCCGACTTGATCACGTCGTCGGCCCGCCCGACGAACCAGTAGTAGCCCTCGGCGTCGCAGTGCGCCAAGTCGCCCGTGAGGTACCAGCCGTCTACAAAGCACTGGCGGTAGCGGGCGTCTTCGTGCAGGTAGCCGCGCATCATGGACGGCCAGGGCGCCTTCAGGGCCAGCTCCCCGTCCACATCGGGCGCCTCGATCAACTCCACATGGCCGTCGGCCAGTCGGCGCACCACTGCCGCCGTGATGCCCGGCAAGGGCTTGCCCATGGAGCCGGGCTTGATGTCCATGGCGGCGTAGTTCGAAACCATGATGCCGCCGGTTTCGGTCTGCCACCAGTTGTCGTGAAACGGCAGGCCAAAGGCCTCCAGGCCCCACACCACCGCCTCGGGGTTGAGCGGCTCGCCCACGCTGGCCATGAAGCGCAGTGCCGACAGGTCATAGCCCTTCAGCGCGCCAGCGCCCAGTTTCATCATCATGCGGATGGCCGTGGGCGCGGTGTACCAGACGGTGACGCGCTCGCTCTGCAGCACGCCGTACCAGGTCTGGGCATCGAACTCGGCTTCCACCACCACATTGGTCACGCCGCACACCAGCGGCGCCAAAATGCCGTAGCTGGTACCGGTGACCCAGCCCGGGTCGGCGGTGCACCAGAACACATCGTGGTCGTGCAGGTCCAGCGCGTAGCGGCCCGTGACCGCATGCGCCAGCACCGCAGCGTGCGCGTGCTCCACCCCCTTGGGGCGCCCGGTGGTGCCGCTGGTGAAATGCAGCAACGCGGTGGACTCGGGATCGGTGGGCGCGATGGTGTAGCGCGTGGACGCCGACGCCACCAGCGCCCCCCAGGGGTGCACGCCCGGCTCATCGGCCGGCACCGGCCCCACCACGATGACGTGCCTCAACCCCGGCAAGCGCTCGCGCAGATCGCGCACCTTTCGCTGGTACAGCTCAGGCGTGGTCACCAGCACCCGCGCATCGCCCATCTCGGCGCGGGTGGCAATGGGTTCGGGACCAAAGGCCGAAAACAGCGGCGCCACCACGCAGCGCGCCTTGAGCGCCCCCAGCACCGCCACATACAGCTCGGGCAGGCGGCCTATGAGCACGAACACGCGCTCGCCTGGTTGCACACCCAGGCCTTCCAGCGCGTTGGCAAACTGGTTGCTTGCGCGGCACAGCTCGGTGTAGCTCAGGGCCTGGCGCTCGCCGTTTTTGCCCAGCCAGCGCAGCGCCGTCTGCTGACCGCGGCCATGCTTCACATGCCGGTCCACCGCTTCATCGGCCATGTTCAGCCCGGCGCCCCCGGGCAAGCCGTCCAGCAGGGTGGCGGCTTCGGTCCAACTGAACTGCGCCACGGTGGCGCTGTAGTCCAGCAGGTGGGGCGGTGGGTTGGGCTGCGCGGGTTTGCAGATGCGGGCGTGTTGCATGTTGGGGTGCCTGTGCGCGGGCCTTGTGGTTTCGATAAGGTGCTCGGTGGCCGCGATCACTCGCGAGGTTCCTTCACATCGCCCGGGGGCTGGGCAGCGGCGCTGCCCTTGTCCAGCAGCCGCCCCAGCAAGTCCATGGGCAGAGGAAACACGATGGTGGAAGCGCGGTCGCCCGCCACCTGGGTCATGGTCTGCAGGTAACGCAACTGCATGGCCTCGGGCTGGCGTGCCAGCATCTGGGCCGCCTCCAGCAGCGACACCGCAGCCTGCTTCTCGCCTTCGGCGTGGATCACCTTGGCCCGCCGTTCTCGCTCGGCTTCGGCCTGGCGGGCAATGGCGCGCACCATCGACTCATTCAAGTCAATGTGTTTGATCTCCACGTTGGTCACCTTGATGCCCCAGGCATCGGTCTGGGCGTCCAGAATCTGCTGCACGTCCAAGTTCAGCCGCTCGCGCTCAGCCAGCATTTCGTCCAGCTCGTGTTTGCCCAGCACCACGCGCAAGGTGGTCTGGGCCAGCTGGCTGGTGGCCTGCAAAAAGTCTTCCACTTGAATGATGGCCTTGGCCGGGTCCACCACCCGAAAGAACACCACCGCGTTGACCTTGACCGACACGTTGTCGCGCGAAATCACGTCTTGCGGCTCCACGTCCATGGTCACCACGCGCAGGTCTACCCGCACCATTTGCTGCAACCCGGGAATGACGATGACCAGCCCCGGTCCCTTGACCCGCCAGAACCGCCCCAGCTGAAACACCACACCGCGCTGGTATTCGCGCAACACGCGAAACGAGGAGGCCAGCAGCGCCACCGCCAGCGGCAGCAAAAACACGCCCAGGCCCAGATTGAGATCAAAAAACATCACGGAGTCTCCTTCACAGTTTTCCGGTCGATTTCGCCCTTGCCACCCACCGGCTGCACCTCCAGTACCAAACCCTGGAGCGCCAGCACACGCACCCGCTGACCGGTGTGCAGGCGCACGTCAGACCGCACCTGCCAGCGCTCGCCATGCACCCGTGCCCAGGCCTGCCCGTGCGCCACCTCCAGCACCTCGCCCAGGGCGCCCACCAAGTCTTCAGCGCCGCTCACCACGGGGGCACGGCGCGCCCGCAAGGCCATGCCGCCGCCCAGCAGCACGGCGGCCGCCGCACTCAAGGCAACCCCGAAGATGAGCGGCAGCGGCACCCCCATGCCCGGCATGTCGCGGTCAAACAGCAACAGGCCACCCGCCACAAAGGCCACCACCCCACCCACGCCCAACACTCCGAACGTCGGCGTGAGCAGCTCGGCGGCCAGCAGCGCAAACCCCAGCAGAATCAGCGCCAGCGCGGCGTAGTTCACCGGCAGCAGCTGCAGCGCAAACATCGCCAGCAGCAGGCAAATGGCGCCCACGGTGCCGGGCACACCAAAGCCGGGGGACGAAAACTCAAACATCAGGCCGTACACGCCCACCATCAGCAAGATGAGTGCAAAGCTCGGGTTGGCAATCACGCTCAGCAGGCGGTGGCGCCAGTCGGGCGGGTGCGCTTCAAACGCCAGCCCTCGGGTGCTCAGGCGCAGCTCACCCTGGGCGGTGCGCACGCTTCGGCCGTCGATCTGGGCCAGCAGGTCGGGTACATCGCGGGCCACCACGTCCACCACCCGCTCGTTCAATGCCTCGGCCGCCGTCAGGCTCACCGCCTCGCGCACCGCACGCTCGGCCCACACGGCGTTGCGGCCGTGCCGCTCGGCCAGCCCACGAATGAAGGCCGCCGCGTCGTTCACCTGCTTGGCCGTCACGGCATCCACCGGCGAGGCGGCTGGCTCAGGCGCACCCGGCGCCCGGCCCTCGGGCGCGGGCAGGGGTGTTTCTTTCGGCGCTGGTGGCACGCCCGGCATGCCGATGGCCACCGGCGTGGCCGCCCCCAGCGTAGTGGCGGGGGCCATGGCGGCAATGTGGCTGGCGTACAGCATGTAGGTGCCGGCGCTGGCCGCCCGCGCGCCCGACGGGCTGACAAACGTAGCCACCGGCACCGGCGAGGCCAGGATGGCCTGCACGATCTGGCGCATGGCGCTGTCCAGGCCACCCGGTGTGTCCAGCTCCATCACCACCAGGGGCGCACCCTGCGCATGCGCGCGTTGCAGGCCACGCACCACGTAGTCGGCGCTCGCCGGGCCGATGGCATCGTGCACCGTGAGCACCACCACCGGCGCCACCGCGTCCGCCGCGGTAGCGGCTTTGGCGCCCCAGCCCTGCAGCATCAAGCTCCCCGCCAGCAGCCAGGCCAACGCATACGCAGCCCAAAAACCACCGGCCAAACCACCGCCAAGCGGCCCGGCCAGACGCGCGTGCGCAAGCGCCTGGCTCCAGCGACCCACGCCACGTCCACCACGGCTCCACTGCATCGCGCCCTCCGGTTGGACGGCTCACCACGCCAACCAGCGGCCAGCATGTGCGCCTGAAACCACCATCTTGGCGGGCTGTGCGGTGGCTTCGCTTGAGTGCGCTCAAGCCGGGCGGCGCTTCACGAAAAAAAACGGCGGGCCGTCAAGCCCGCCGCTGAGTGCGTTGAATGGTTCAGCGCGTCACACGCTCAAGTCGAGCTCAGGCGGGCAGCGTCGGGTAATCGGTGTAACCCGCCGCACCGCCACCGTAGAAGGTGTTGCGGTCGGGCGCATTGAACGGGCCACCTTGGCTCAGGCGGGCCACCAGGTCGGGGTTGGCAATGAAGGCTTTGCCAAAGGCCACTAGGTCGGCGCCGTCGGCCAGCGCTTGCTGTGCCATGGGCAGGTCGTAGCCGTTGTTCACCATCCAGGCGCCCTGCCCGCCTGCGCTGCGGTAGGCCGCGCGCAGAGCAGCGTAGTCAAACGGGCGCTCGGGCAGCTCACGCGGGCCACCGGTGGCGCCTTCAATGAGGTGCAGGTAAGCCAGCCCCAAGGGCGCCAGCTGGCGCACCACATGGTCAAACAGCGGCTGCGGATCGGCGTCCAACACGTCGTTGGCCGGTGTCACCGGCGACAGGCGAATGCCGGTGCGGCCCCCACCAATGGCATCGGTTACGGCCTTCACCACTTCCAGCAACAACCGCGCACGGTTTTCGATGCTGCCGCCATAAGCGTCGTTGCGCTGGTTGCTGCCGGTTTTCAAGAACTGGTCCAGCAAATAGCCGTTGGCGGCGTGAATCTCCACCCCATCAAAACCCGCCTCGATGGCGGCCAGCGCGGCGTGGCGGTAGTCGTCCACGATGCCGGGCAGCTCGTCCAGCGTCAGCGCGCGCGGCTCGGAGGTGTCCACGAAAGTGGGTACACCGTCCACGATGAGCACGGTTTTCGTGTTGGCGCGAAGGGCCGAGGGCGCCACCGGCGCGCCCTGGTTGGGCTGCAGGCTGGTGTGCGAGACACGGCCCACATGCCAAAGCTGGGTCACGATCTTGCCGCCAGCGGCATGCACGGCGTCGGTCACGGCCTTCCAGCCCGCCACCTGCTCGGGCGCATACAGCCCCGGCACATCGGCATAACCCTGGCCCTGGTGGCTGATGGGGGTGGCTTCGGTGATGAGCAAGCCCGCCGTGGCGCGCTGGCTGTAGTAAGTGGCCATGAGCGGCGTAGGCACGGCCCCGGGTGCGCGGTTGCGCGTAAGCGGCGCCATGACGATGCGGTTGGCCAGCTGCAGGCTGCCTGCGGTTAGGGGCGAAAACAGGGAGGTATCGGACATGGCGTGTAACGAAAGAAGAGGAAGACTGGGAGTATCCCGTCGCATCGGCATTCACGCAGTCACAACAGCGGCAAGGTGTCGCCCGCATAGCTGGGCTCACTTCTCGCAGTCGATGCTTTTCGCACTGTGCTGATAGCGCATTTTTTCTGTGTGAACACGGACCTATCAAATACCCAGCAAGCAAACTCAGGCCCAGTGAGGCAAGTAGCGCCGGGTTTTCGGCGGCGCATTCGGGTCCTGCAAGCGGACAACGCCGGCCACCTCACAGGACGGCAGCATGTTCCGTTTGTGCGTTAACTTCAAGTGGGTAGCTTGATTTTGGAGAACCAGTAAAGCTTGCAACTCTGTAATCCATAGATTACATTCCAGCCATATTCCAAATCCTCCGCACAGCCGATTTCGATACATGGCTGACTGCATTGCGAGACAAAGTCGGGCAAAAACAGGTGTTGGCCAGGCTCGCCCGCCTGTCTTTGGGGCACTGGGGCGACTGCAAGCCGGTGGGCGGCGATGTTGTCGAGCTTCGCGTTCACAGCGGCCCGCGCTATCGCGTCGATTGCTGGAAAGACGGCCTCACCGTGGTGGTAGCTCAAAGCGGTGGCGACAAATCCAACCAAGAGCGCGACATTGCCAAGGCTCAGCACATGGTCTCACTTTTGAAGGAGTAATTGAATGAACCCCACCGCCGCCGCAAAACTAGGCATCAAACCCTTTGAAGCCGCCGACTACCTAAAGTCCGACGAAGACTGCGCCCAATATCTGCAGGCCTGCATGGACGAAGCCCCAGAAGACGCCGCACTGTTCACCAAAGCCGTGGGCGACATTGCACGGGCGCGCGGCATGATGCAGCTGGCCCGCGACACCGGCATCACCCGCGAAGGGCTTTACAAGGCGCTGGGTGAACAAGGCAACCCCAGCTTTGCGACCATGGTCAAAGTCATGCACGCGCTAGGGTTGCAGTTCAACATCGGGGCACGGCCAGCGGAAGGTTGAGAGTCAAATTGGGCTTCTTTCATCGAAACCCTCTCGAAACTCCAGCGGCCCCTACTCACTCCCAGCCGGGATGATGCTCCCCGGCAGCTCGGCAAACTTGGCCGCCATCGTGGGGTTGCCACGGGTGAGCTTTTTGATCGTCAAGTCGTCGGCCTTGTCGTTGGCCAGGCGCAAATTGTTGGCCGACTTGTGCAGCGCTTCCTTGGTTTTTTCCAGGTCCTTGATCGCATCGTCAATGCGTTTGATGGCCTCTTCAAAGCCCTCAGAAGCCAAGCGCCAATTGCGGCCAAACGCCGTTTTGAACTCGTCCAGCTGAGTTTCAAACTTGGTGATATCCACGTTCTGCGAGCGCACCAGGGCCAACTCTGACTTGTACTTCATCGCGTTCAAAGCGGCATTGCGCAGCAGCGTGATCAGGGGCACAAAAAACTGTGGCCGCACCACGTACATCTTGGGGTAGCGGTGCGACACATCGACGATGCCGCTGTTGTACAACTCGCTCTCCGGCTCCAGCAGAGACACCAGCACCGCGTACTCGCAGGCCTTTTCGGTGCGGTCCTTGTCCAGCTCTTTCAGGAAATCTTCGTTCCGCTTCTTGGTGGCCGTTTCGTCGCTCTCGTTCTTCATCTCAAACATGATGGAAACGATCTCGGCACCCGACTCATCCACGTCGCGAAAAATGTAGTCGCCCTTGCTGCCGGTGCGGGCGTCGTTGTCTTTCTCAAAATGCGCCCGCTGGAAGGCGGCGGCACGGATGCGGTTGAACTCGATCTCGCAGTGCTGCTCCAGGGTCTCGCCCACCATCTTGGTCGACAGCCGCGCCTTCATGTCGCGCAGGCGCGCAATCTCGCCATCGCGGTCGCGCAGCTGCAAGGCGTATTGCTCCTTGATGGCTTTCTCTTCCAGCTGGTTTTTCACGGCGATGAGGTTAAGGTCGTTTTTTAACTCATCGCGCTCGCGGGCCACCACCCCCACGGCCTCGTTCACAGCCAATTGGCGTGCTGTCTCGCTGGCCGCCAGCTTGGCTTGCAGCGCCTGAATTTCGGCGTCCTTTTTGGCCGCTTCGGCCTGCAGCGCATGGGCCAACTTGGCCTCGGCCAACTGGGCAGCCGCTTGGCTGCTGTTGCGCGCCCTCTCTTGCTCGGCCTTCAGCTCGTTCGCCAGCGCATCGCGCTCTTGGCTGACCGCGCCCAAAGCCTCCGCCACCGCCAGCTTGCGCGCCACCTCGCCCGCGTCGAGCTGGGCTTTCAGCGCTTGAATCTCCGTGTCTTTGGCCGCCGCGGCTTTTTGCAGCGTGTTGGTGACCTTGGCCTCGGCCAAGGCAATCGCATCGCGCTTTTCCCGCTCGGCCAGCTCCAGCCGCTCGTGCAAAGCTTGCTCGAACTCGCCATCGCGCACCTGCTTGAGGATATCGGCGTAACCAGCTTCATCGATCTTGAAGGCTTTGTGGCAGTGGGGGCAGATGATTTCGTGCATGGGGATAGGACGCTTCTTGTTGGTTGAGTTGGGGGCTGATTAGGCATACCGGCCCTTATGCGTGCACGGTGACCGCTTATGCGGCAGCAATTGCTCGGAAGCATTGCCTGGGCTTCTTCTGTCAGGTCAGCGCCTCGCCACGGTGAACAATATGCAGTGCGCGATTAACGTACGTCTTAAGCTCAGATGCCACTACCGCAATGGAGTCAGCGCCACCGGGGTTGGTATCGTGATGAAATTGCCCAGCATAGTCGTTTATTTCATTCAGTTCAGTGACCAAGTTTTGCGCATGAACGAGCGGACTTGGCGTAGCCGCATCACGTATCTGGGTTACAACTTGGCCAAACAAATGTGACTTCGGAATAAGGCCAGGAAATCGTCGATGCAGGTAACCCTCAAGCATTGGTCGAACCGCTTTAGCGACGGCACGGTGATCACCCGAAACGCCATTGCAAAAATCGTTGAGCAATCGATGGTGCTGAAAATAAGGTGACTCGCACTCTTTATCAATATCGAGGGAACTGAAGCTTGTGTAGTCGTTGGCAGCCAAACAGAGTTGAAACATGCTGATGGGTGTCGTTGAATCTGCCTTCACGAATGCATCGCGGAGATCACGAAGAAAGTATGGGTCATGGGCGAGGACAACGAGCTGTTCTGAGCCAGCGAGGAGGTTTTTTAGAACAGTCTTCGTGTGCTGCTTTCGATTTGCATCCAAGCTACACATAGGATCATCGATCACCACGACCCGCGTCGAGAGTTTGCTATCCGCAAGCGTACTAGCAACGAAGAATGCAAATGCTAACGTCCGCTTATCGCCCTCGCTGAGTGCAGTCGCAAAGGATGGTGTCCCACCCTCCAGTGCAACTGTCTTGCCTCGAAGTCGAAGGCCATATTCACTTCGCGGCGCACCGCCACGAAAATTGGCACCCATGCCTTCGATATTGAAGGTTGCACCAAATTTCGTCAGCAGCCCATTTATAGAATTCTCGTACTGGCTAAGGGTCGCTGTCATCAAAATATCCAGCTTTTCCCGTTCAGACTTCTTGACCTTTTCCGCCGTTTCGGCTGCGTTTCGAGCGACCCCAAGCTTTGCAATGAGATCAACAACAGTCTGCTGATGACGGCCCTTTGCCACGTGAATTTGTTGGACCTGCTGTTGAAGTGACGCTATATTTACCGTGGCCAGTTTCCCTTTATAAGCACTAATCAAGTCACTTGCCGCTTTGATCTTGACGTTGATCTTCTTTATTGGCGCTAGAACCCTCTCCCAAAGTTGCGTGGCTTGTTTAAAGTCATCATCCGACGCTACCGCATTAGCTGGGGCACCTTGCTTCTGAATAGCAAACGCTGAAAGCATTTCACTAAGTGCCTGAATGGCCCCCATTGCAGGCTCATGTTCAAAAACGAATGGCTCCGTGGGCACATGATCCTTCCACGCTGACGCTTGTGCGGTTGCGGTCGCCACAGCTTGCACAATTGAATCAATCACGGCGTTCGCAGTCCCTGCAGAAATCGTGGCTTGGAGCGCCGTCACCTTCCTTGTGAGTTCGGCGTATGACGCGTTGAAATGAGTCTGATATGCCTTGATCAAGTCGTTATCGCCAATAGATTGGTCGCAGTAAGGGCAATTTTTTCCATCACCAAAATGGATACCTTGGCTTAGCCAACCCTCGGCTGTTTTGTTTGCCAACTTCTCCAGATGCTTTTTAACGATAAGCTCAGCATCAGTATGGATATCCTTCAGCGAAATGCCAAGAACAGAAAAGATACCTGCCAAATCTAAAGTAGGTTCCGTAACCATGATCGGCACGGCCATTGCTGAAATAGCATTTATGTTGCCCGCAGCATTGATCTGAGTTTGTAGCGTAGCCAGTTGCAAGTCAGCGTTTGGCACAGCAGCCAACTTCTCAAATTGAGCCAGAGTCATAGCAGGATGAAATCCTGACAGCTGAGATACCAACGCTTGTACATCGTCTGATGCTTTTTTAGCATCCGCCGTTGCTTTGTCTACTTTTTCGCGTGCTGCAACAGCGGGTTCACCAAGTGCAAATTCCAGTAGGTTTTTCCGTTGATTTGTGCTGACTGCACCTCCAGAATGCACATTTCGCTCGATGAAGTTTGCGTCAAACACAAAAACTTCCGAGCGCTGCTCTGACCATGCACCCGAATTAAAGTTGACCGGGTGACCACTTCCAAATTGAAGCATTACCTTTGGCTGCAATGTACCGTCGAGAGTTTTCCTCGCTGCTATCAAGGAAGCATCCCCTATAGAAAGAGATCTCAATATGGTAGCCAACGTCGACTTGCCACGACCGTTGTCTCCATAAATTAACGTAGCTTTACGAAGAGGATGTGTCTTTCCATTTACATCGTGCAGCAATCCGATGCCTTGCACTTGCGAAATTCTCTCCAGCATTGTTTTCTCCTACTAATTTTTTGATTGAGGGCTTTCGGCAGAAAGTGACTTGCCAACTAGCGAAGGGATCTCTTTCAATTTCTTTGAGCTGTTCATTTGATGGCTAACCTCATTTCAAGCCCGCCATCCACATCTAAACCGCTTGGCTTGACGCCAGCACATTGGCCGCCTGAATAGCACCGTGCTCGGTAAACGCAACCGGCAGAGCCTTGGAAAACCTAGAGTTTTGGATGTACATCGGCTTTTTCAGCCTGCGTGAGTTGAAACAGAAGGTCGCGGGGGATCAGAGAAGTCAAAATATGCGCTAAAAGTTTAAGCAAGCATATTCCTAAATTAATCCAAAAGAACACGAATAAGCAAAAATTTGAATTTTCGAGACGTGTTGGGCTGCCCTTTGCCCAGAGCCACCAAAGCCACTTAAGGCTTCATCTGGCCTCAACGGTTCCCAGCCTGCCCCTGCACCAACAAATCAAACACAATCCGCGCAAAGTTGGCGGCTTTGCTGGGGTCGGCCAGTAGCTGCATCATCTGGTTTTGGTGGGCGTCGCTGCTGTCCATGATGGCGTCGTCAATGGCTTTCGAGAAGTCACCCAGCAGGGCCTGCTCGGCCGAGTTGTTCTCGATCTGCTTCATCACCAAGATGTTCTCGCCCACCTTGTCGCGGATCGTGTAGGCGTAGTTCACCATGTCTTTGTCGGTCAGCTGGTCGGTCACAAACACCTCATTGAGGCGGTTGATGATTTGCGACAAAAGCTCTTCCATCTTGTCCTTCGGCTTGGCAGTGCCCAGGCCTTCGCCGGGCTCCAGCTTGTACTCACCGGTATTTTCTTTGAGCACCAAATCTTGCTGCCGTATCTTGGCCACACGGTAGTGGCTCAGCACCACGTTGCCTAGGTCGATGTCGTCTTCTTCCAGCAAACTTTCGCGCAGCATGGGGCGCAGGTTGCGGGCGTACAGGCTGAGCTTTTCCAGGTCGGTGTCGTCGTAATCCACGATCTGCGACATGAACTCGTAAAAGCGCACAAACGTGCCCAGGTCTTTCTTGAAGATTTCCAGCGCGTCTTTTTCTTTCTGGCATTCCTTCAGGCTTTTCTCGGCGTTCGCAATCAGCACCGCATCGCCCGTCTTCTGGGTGCGCTCAAACATATCCTTGGCTAGTCTGAAAGCCTCCACCGCTGATTTGTAGCGCAGCTGCCAGCGTTGCACCGCCGGCTTGCAGATGTTGGCAATGGCCGCGTTGCTCTTGTTCTTTGTATAAAACGCGGCGCAAAACTGCTCCACTTCCTGCCAATTAAAAATGCCACTGGCGCGCAGTTTGTCTTGCAGAACAAAGATCAGGTTGGGGTCGGACACATCCAGCAATTCAGCCGTCTGGTAGTACGGCTGAAACGCTTCCAAAATCTCATCCGGCTCGTTGAAGAAGTCCAGCACAAAGGTGCCGGTCTCGGCCTTGTGGGGGTAGGTGCGGTTCAGGCGCGACAGCGTTTGCACGCACTCCACCCCGGCCAGCTTTTTGTCCACATACATGGCGCACAGCTTGGGCTGGTCAAAGCCGGTTTGAAACTTGTTGGCAACAATCATCACCTGGTAGTCGTCCGAATCAAACGCCTTGCGCATATCGCGGCCTTTGAGGTTCGGGTTCATGTTGCTTTCGGTGAACTTTTCGCCGACCGTGCCAAACGTACCGATTAGGCCCGCCGCAGCCGGGTCTTTGTCGGTGAACACCACTTCGCCCGAAAACGCCACCATGGCGTGAATTTTTTGGTAGCCCTTGTCGGCGATGTATTGGTCAAAACACTGCTTGTAGCGCACCGCCTCCTTGCGTGAGCTGGTCACCACCATGGCCTTGGCCTGCCCGCCCAGCAAGCCCATCACGTTGTCCTTGAAGTGCTCCACGATCACCATCACCTTTTGGGCAATGTTGTGGTCATGCAGGCGCACCCACTGGTTCAGCTTCACCTTGGCCCGCTTGCTTTCCACCTCGGCGTCGGCATCCTGCACCTTCAGGGCCAGCTTGTAGGCCACCTTGTAGTTGGTGTAGTTCTTCAGCACATCGAGGATGAAGCCCTCCTCAATCGCCTGGCGCATGCTGTACACATGAAAAGCCGCAGGCTTGTTGGTGGCTGAAGGCACCTCGTCTGGGTGCGGCAAGCGGCCAAACAGCTCCAGCGTCTTGGCCTTGGGCGTGGCGGTAAAAGCAAAGTAGCTCAGGTTGCCCGATGCGCGGCGCGCAGCCACCGTGGCGGCGATGATGTCGTCGCTGTCCAGCTCCTCCGCCTCGTCGCCTTCGCCCGCCTCCTTCATCAGCACCTCTTTGAGCTGCCGCGCCGTCGAGCCGCTTTGCGACGAATGCGCCTCGTCCGCAATGATGGCGTAGCAGCGCTCCTTCAGGCTCACGCTGTTTTCAATCGCCTTCAACACAAAGGGAAAAGTCTGGATGGTGACGATGATGATGGGCTGGGCCGACTCCAGGGCGGCGGCCAGCTTTTCAGACTTGGAGCCGTCGCCCTCTTTGTTGTTGATGCGCCCCACCACGCCATCGGTGTGCTCAAACTGGTAGATGGTGTCTTGCAGCTGCGCGTCCAGCACGGTGCGGTCGGTCACCACAATCACCGAGTCAAACTGCTTTTTGCCGTCCAGCTTGTACAGCGCCGACAGCTGGTGCGCCACCCAGGCAATGGAGTTGGATTTGCCCGAGCCCGCGCTGTGCTGAATCAGGTATTTATGCCCCGGCCCCTCGCTGCGCGCCGCCGCCAGCAGTTTGCCCACCACGTCCCATTGGTGGTAGCGCGGAAAAACCATGCTTTCCTTCTTGACCTTGCGGCCTTCCCAGTCTTCTTTGTCCTCAATTTGCAGGTGGACAAAGCGGGCCAAGATGTTGAGCAGGTTGTGCGGCAGCAGCACCTCGTTCCACAGGTAATCGGTGGCGTAGCGCTTGATGTCTTGCGGCACATCGTTGCCCGCGCCGCCGTCTGCCGTGCCTTTGTTGAAGGGCAAAAAGGTGGTGCCCGCCCCCTCCAAGCGCGTGGCCATGTACACCTCGTACTGGCTCACGGCAAAGTGCACCAGCGCACCACGCTTGAAGGTCAGCAGCGGCTCGGCCTTCTTGGCCACCGGGTCCACAGGCAGGCGCGTGGTTTTGTACTGCCGAACGGCGCGGTCCACCGCTTGCTTGAATTCGCTCTTCAGCTCCAGTGTGGCCACCGGCAGGCCATTGACGAACAGCACCAGGTCAATGCGCCACGCCTTCGCCTTGGTGCCGGTCTCGGCCAGATGCGCTTCGGTCGCCCACGGGCTGTACACCAACTCAGGCACCACGCGCAGGCGGTTTTTGGCGTAGCGGGCCAGCGTGTCGGGGTTCAGGTCGTGCTCGGGCTTGAACTGGCACAGCGACAAGCGCGCATTGCGGTCGCGCAGCTCGTGGCGCAGCACACCCAGCGTGCCAAAGGTGCGGCTGTCTTTGTGGGTGGCATTCGGGTCGGCCTTGCCCAGCTGCGTGGCAATCAGCTGCAAAAACTTTTGCTCTGCATCTTTGGGGTGGTTGGCGCAAAACTTTTGCCACTGCGCGTCTTGCGTCTCCTGCACAAAGCCCAGCGCATCTTCGGGGTACAGGGCCAATTCGCGGTTGTACTTGTCTGGCGAGCCAAGCAACCAGCCATTGGCCACCAGCTGGCGAATGATGTCGTCTTGAAAAATGCGTTCGGTGGCTTGGTCGCTCATGCTGATCCTTGCGTCTTGCTTTTGTACCAGCTCGCCAAGCTTTCGTCCTCAAGGGCATAGTCACCATAGGCTGCCCGCCAGACCAACCCTTTCTCACGCAGTGTGTCCAGCGCAGCCTGAACCGATGGAACCGAGACTTTTTCCTGTTGCATCAAGTTGGCATAAGCACGCATCGACGCCTCGGAGAAAGGAACGTAATTTTTCCCCTGGTTGATGATCGTCTCCAGCACCGCCCGCTGAATGTCGGGCAAACCGGCGAACTCGCTCTCCATCGCTCCCCACATTCTTTCCTTGATTTCTTCTGCACCATTCTTCAACGCCTCGCCGAGGTGGTCCGCTCCGGCATCCAAGGCAATCTCGCCGACGATGCTACGTAGCATTTCTGGGCGATGTCCGACCAGCTTGAAGGCCTCAAACATATCTTCATGACGGAACTGGTTGTCATTGGCCAGCAAGGGGTTCACGAAGTCCGTGTAAGCGTCGGTGAAATCCTTGGTCAGCAAGGGGAAACGTGTCACCTGAGAGCCAAAAAAAGGCTGGCTACGTTTCAAAACCAGATGCGCCAGCTTGTCGCGGTTGGACCCCGTTAAAACAATAAACAGGCCTTGTTGCCCACTGCCTTGGTTCAAGTGATCGCGTGCTGCCTTGAGCGCAAACATGGCATCCACGCCGGCCTGGGTTGAGAGCGCATGCTGTGCCTCGTCAATGACGATGGCGACTGGTGCTTTCCCGGCTTCAACCAATGCCTCAAGCGCATCCGCCAGCGTCAATCCCGTTGGGAGCTCCAGGGAGTCGAGGTTGAGGCTCAGCGCGCCAAACACGTTCACTTTTTCCAGCCCGGCAGACTTGGCCATCTTGGTGATGACACCCGCAAAAGTGCCAATCTTCGCTTTCACGGCGCTGGTGATGAGCAATGCCGGGTCTTTGGACTTGTCTGCCCACAGGTCAACGTAGATCGTGGTCCAGCCACGCTTTTGCATGGCGGGCAACATGTCTTCACGCAAAAAAGTGCTTTTCCCCGTGCGTCTTGGCGCAGCCAGGAACAAGCCGGAGCGACTGTCCGCCAAGCCATGCCCCCCAAGGCTTTCACAATAACTCTCCGCCAGACTTGGACGGTGAAAGGTAAACGGCTTGATCGCACCCATCTTGGACTCCAACTTATGGCAACTTATGGGAAAAAGTATAACTTATGGTTTTCGACATAAGTTGGGATAAGTTGGCTCAACACGCGACGCCGCCCGCCTCTTGGGCAGCGGTGGGCTGCCAGTCGCGCACATCGATCTTGCCGGTGACGGCGGCGGAGATCAGGGCGGTGCGGCGTTCTTGAATCAGTTCAATTTGCAATCGAGATTTCTCCTCAAGCAGTTCAAACTTTTTAAGTTGCCTTTCGACATAGGAGATGATCCCAGCCCTTTCCTTTTCTGGTGGAATAAGTAATGGCGTTTCTTTGATGTTCGTGGAAGAGATAGACGCTAAATTTGTACTTTGTTTAGCCACTCGATAGAAATGGAATTTTGCGTAGCTTGCGCGCGTCACCAAATCTAACCACTCCGGTTCAATCGCAATTGGCCGAATTGCAAATACATGGTTCTGATGAATGCATGGCGCGATCTCCGATCGCCACACAGCACCTCGGCCAAGCTTGTCATTGTCTCCACCTTCATTCATCAAAACATCCCCATACTTCAATGAATATCTCTCAAGTTCCGAAGGCTCTATTGGGATCGCATGAACCTCTGTAAGGTCAAGATATCCGTCCTGTACGTTTGCGACGCGCAGCATGGGGACATCGATAGTCATTCGCCCCACCAAGTCTTTACCTTTTGGAATACCGGATTGAAGTGCTGCTGAATGCTTCAGGCGACGTACTATCCAATGCGCAGGCACTTCTCCTAACCATTCCACACCGGAGTCTTTCATCGGAGCTTTGGGGTTGAGGCCTTTGGTGACGGCGTGGCTGATAACGGCTTGGCGCTTTTCCTTGAGCAACTCAATCAGCCGCTGCTGTTTCTCGATCAGCGCGTCGATCTTCGCGGTTTCGTGGTCGAGGAAGTCAGCGATTTGCTTCTGCTCATCCAGTGACGGGCAAAGCATTTGCAAACGCCGCATTTCTTCAAACTTCATTGATTGCCGTAGACCACCGCCCATGCCGTAGAACACCTTTGTGGTGTCATAGGAATGCAGTAATCGGTAAAGATAGCGATCAAGAAATTTCTGCTTTGCAGTCAGCTTGAGATAGGCAGAAGTGATGATTCCCTTCTCAGTTGCAAGGCCTACTCGAAGACTTCTCTTGTCGTTTTGCAGGTCAGTCAATCTGAGAATGATGTCGCCAGCCTCCACGAGCTGATAAGTGTTGAACGACTCGGGCAGTAGCCCATGATTGCCCTCAACATCTCTGCGAATGATTCTTCCGTAACTCAGCGACAAGACATTATTTTCAGCGCCGTCATCGTTTCTCAAAACATCAGTGGATGCCAACGAAAAAAGTGGACTCACTTCCCAAGAACTTGGATTCGCGCCGACCCACTCAACCCCTGAATCCCGGTACTCCGAATAAGCCTTGTACCGACTCATTCCGCCTCCCCCTCGCCCACGTTCGCCAGATAGAACTCATGCAGTTTGGCCTGCAGCAGTTTCTTGTCTGGCAACTGGGTCTGGCATCTGTCATTGAACAAGCTGGCCACATGGGGGTGAATTTGTCTCACCAGTGGTGAGAGTTTTGGCAATTCCCTCAACAGTGTTGAGAGAATCAGCGTGTCGCGATAAGCCAAGTCGATCATGAATGCACCTCGCGCAGCAGGGCCATGATCTCGGCGCTCACGGCATCCAGGTCGGCGTCAATGTCTTCCAATGGCCGTGGCGGCTGGTATTGGTAGAAGTGGCGGTTGAACGGGATTTCATAACCGACGATGCCGATCTCGCCATCTTTGGCGTCGCGCTTGGTGGCGTCGATCCACGCGTCGGGCACATGGGGCTGCACTTCCTTGATGAAGTAGGCCTCGATGCTTTCCTTTACCGTGCGGCTGGGGTCCAGGGCCACGTTTTCAAAGTCGCGCAGCTCGCCATCGGCTTGGTATTCGATGACATCTTTGCTCACACCAAACCAGCCATACAGGGGCGCGGCGTCGCCTTTGTGCACCTTCTTGATCACTTTTTCGGCGGCTGGGTTCTTCCAGCTCACCGCATCGGCGATTTGTTTTTTCTCTTTGGCGTCCAGCGTGATGCCGGCCCGCTTGCTGGCGGCTTTGATGGCTTCGTCATAGCCGTTGAAATCGTCCAACTGGGCGCTGCCAATCTCAAGCTGCAAGGCGCGGGCTTTGCGCAGCACAACCATTTGCGCCCGCCAGGTGTTGGCGTCGAGCAGGTCTTTGATGTGCTTTTCCTTCAGGTCGGCAAAGTGGCTTTTGAGGTAGGCGCGGATTTCGATGTGGTGCTCGCCCAGCTGGCCGTAGTGCGGGCAATCGACGTCGTCTTTCCACTGCTCTGCGCCGTATTGGGCGTATATCCACTGCATGGCCGCATTCAGGGCGCCGGTCTCAAAGCGCAGGCTGGCGATGCGCTCGGTGCTGAACTGCCACGACAGCCGCAGTGGCCGCTCGATGGTGATGCGGCGGTAGCCAAACTCGTGCGTGGCAAAAATTTTGCTGGCAAAAGTTTTAACGGCTTCGGGCTTGGGGTTGGCGGCTGGGCGGCCTCGGTTGCTTTTGACTTCAGCCGGTTTGTCGAGTGCCTGGGCCTCGACCACCTCAAAGTTGCCAAAGCAGCGGGTGATGGTGGCGATGTCGCTGTCGTCCATGACATGGCGCTTGCTGCCCAGCGATTTGCGCATCTTGCCGCAGAGGTTGACGCCGTTGATGAGCTGCACCTTGCCTTTGCGCTCGGCGGGCTTTTTGTTTGAGAGCACCCACACATAAGTGGCAATGCCGGTGTTGTAGAACATGTCGGTGGGCAGGGCGACGATGGCCTCTAACAGGTCGCTTTCCAAAACATGGCGGCGAATTTCGGATTCGCCCGAGCCTGCACCGCCGGTGAACAGCGGCGAGCCATTGAGAATGATGCCAATGCGTGAACCGCCATCCTTGACATCGCGCAGCTTGCTGATGAGGTGCAGCAAAAACAGCAGCGAGCCATCAGACACACGCGGCAGGCCAGGGCCAAAGCGGCCATCAAAACCTTTGAGGGTGTGTTCGTCGGTGATGTCGCCTTCGATCTTTTTCCAGTCCACGCCAAAGGGCGGGTTGGAGAGCATGTAGTCGAATTTGCTGGCGTAAAGGTGGTCGTTAGAAAGCGTGTTGCCGAGCTTGATCTGGCTGACATCCTGCCCCTTGATGAGCATGTCGGCCTTGCAGATGGCGTAGCTTTCGGGGTTCAGCTCTTGGCCAAAGGCGCGCATGACGGCTTGGGGGTTGAGCTCGTGCACATATTCCATGCCGGCCGACAGAAAGCCGCCGGTGCCTGCCGTGGGGTCGTAAATGGTGCGGATGATGCCGGGCTTGGTGAGGGCTTCGTCGTCTTCCATGAACACCAGCGAGGTGGTTAGGCGCACGATGTCGCGCGGGGTGAAGTGTTCGCCCGCCGTTTCGTTGGAGCTTTCGGCAAATTTGCGGATCAGCTCTTCAAACACCAGACCCATCTCGTAGTTAGAGACGGCCTTGGGGTGCAGGTCCATGGTGCGGACTTTTTGCACCACCTTGTAGAGCAGGTTGGCGTCGTTGAGCAGGCCAATAAATTCGGTGAAATTGAAGTGGTCAAAAATCTCGCGGGCGTCTTTGGAAAAGCACTGGATGTAGCGCTCCAGGTTGGCCTTGATGCCCGACTCGCCCAGGGTGCTCAGGTCCATGGGCGAGGTGTTGAAAAAGCTGAGGCCGCTTGTGGCACGCAAAAGCAGCTTTTCCTTGGCCTCTTCGGCAATGGCCATCTTCTCCACCTTGGTGGCCTCAAGCAGCACAGCCGACTTGCTGCTCTCCAACACACATTCCAGACGGCGCAGCAGCGCAAAAGGCAGGATGACGCGGCCGTATTGGCTCTATTTGAAGTCGCCGCGCAGCAGGTCGGCCAGCGCCCACAGATCGGCGGCGAGGTTGTTGGTTTCTTGGGTCATTGTTTACGTGCGAGGGGTTGGAGTTTCAACCTGATTCATTGAGCCGCTTGGCCTGCACCCCATAGAGCGCAGCCAAGCCCACCGCTCAGCATAACCCGCAGGCCGCGTATCAATTGAAAACGGCGTTCAATTCGCGGCACCCGTAATGTGTTGCGCGCATCCATGCGCGTCGTTTGTTCAGCCATTGCGATGCCACCCTGAAAGTTTTTTTGTGGCCCGAATCATGCCTTGAAAACTGGGTCAGACCAGCAGGCGCCTGTCCGACTACCAAACCGCGCGCAAGTACTGGAACAAGCTTAAAGAGCGCTTGAGCAAAGAGGGCAGTGAGTCGGTGACAAACTGTCACCGACTGAAATTGCCTGCAGCGGATAACAAAAACTACCTCACCGACGTAGCCAGCGCCGAAACCCTTTTGCGTTTGGTGCAATCCGTCCCCCGCCCCAAAGCCGAACCCATCAAACTCTGGCTGGCCAAAGTGGGCTACGAGCGCATGCAAGAAATGGCCGACCCTGCCCTGTCGCTCAACCGCGCCCGCGACACCTGGCAGCAGCATGGCCGCAGATGGTGTGTGACCCCCACGCTTGTCGCTTCGCGTACATCGCTGCCCCCAAGGGGGCGTTTGTGGCCAGGGGCGGCCCGTCGCCACAAGTGGATACAGCAGCGCATGACGGGCCAAGAAACCCGCAACAAGCTGACTGACTATTGGCGCGAACACGACATCAAAGCGGGGCAAGAGCTCGCCATCTTGACCAACATCATTCATCAGGAATGGACCGGCGTACAGCACAATGCCGCGCTGAAAGATGGTGGGTTTGGTGGCCTGCAGATGGCGCAGGCCTTTGAAGTCTTTGCTGTCTACGGTGGCGCTGGCTTTCACCTCAATGCCAGTGATCTGGCCCAGACGGTTTGAAAGTTCGGCAAAGTTCGCGTGTTTCGTGGGTTTGGGGCGGCCTCCCCCGCAAGTTCGGCGCGTTCACGATTGATACAGAAACGGAATCAGACGTTGATGAAAAACCCTCAGGTCTTCAATCTACGTCGGCAAAGATGCTGCCCCATTGCGCCGCGTTAACAGTCTGACAAAGCCCGCAGCGCAGCGGCCACCGCCGGCACGATGCTCACCGCATTGCTGGGGTGGCCAATGCAGTCGGTGCTCCAGATGGCGCCCACGCCCGCGTCGCGCACCAGTTGCTCGGCACCCGGGGCAAACAGCGCATGCGTCACCGCCACGTCCACCGACGCCGCGCCGGCTGCGCACAGCAGCTGGGCTGCGCGCGCCAGGGTGTGGCCGGAGCTGGCCACATCGTCAATGAGCACGACGGCGCGCCCCTGAAACGACAGGGCGGGCAGTTCAATGTCCACCTGCCGGTCGCCGTGGCGGGTTTTGCGGCACACGGCGTGCGCCCAGCCGTGGCGCTGGGCGGCCACCGCCACCCATTGCAGGGCTTCTTCGTCCGGACCAATCAACACCACCTCGCCGCGCTGGGCGGCAATGTGGTCGGCCAGCAGCGGGGCGCCGCTGAGCACCACCGCGTGAGGCACGGGCACAGCCTCTTCCAGCGTGGCCACGCGGTGCAGGTGCGGGTCCACGGTGATCACGGCGTCAAACAGCGTGGCCAGAAAAGCACCCACGACGCGCTGGCTGATGGCCTCGCCGGGGTTGAACGCGATGTCTTGCCGCATGTAGGCCAGGTACGGCGCCACCAGCGTGAGGTGGCGGGCGCCCAGGGTGCGCGCGGTTTGCGCCACCAGCAGCAGTTCCACCAGTTTTTCGTTGGGCTGGTGCAGGCCGCGCCACACCACTACCCGGGCGGGCAGGCTGGCGGGCAGGCGCAGGCGCACCTCGCCATCGGGAAACCGGTGGCGCACCACCACGGCCAGCGCGAGCCCGGTGGCGTCGGCTGCGGCTTGGGCGGGGGTCTGTTCGTCTTCAAAGCACAGCAAACAACCTGCTGTGTGGGGTGCACCATGGGCGGGTGTGAGGGCCAGGGTATCGGTCATCAAAACTCCACAAAAACGCGGGGTACCTGCTCGGCGGTGCCGATGCTGAAACCATGGGAACGGGCACTGGCCTGGCGGGCAAACTCCAAGTCGGCGGGGTAACTGGCGTGCACGCGGTACAGCACATCGCCCACCGCCACGGGCTCGCCCAGTTTGCGCATCAGGTCGACGCCGGCGCCTTTCACCTTGGGCGCACCGGCATGGCGGGCAATTTGCGCGATCTGAAGGTTGTCGATGCCGGTGACCACACCCGCCTCGGCGGCCTGCACGTCGAGCGTGAGCGCACCCAGCGCGGGGTGGTGGTGGTCAAAACCCCGCCCACCCTGCGCGGCAATGATGGCCTGCATCTGCGCCAGTGCGCGGCCCGAGTCAAGAATGTCGCGGGCGATCTTGAATCCGTCGCCACCGCGCACGTCGGGGCTGCATTCAATGATGCGTCCAGCCAGCCGCAACGACTTCTGGCGCAGATCGTCGGGCGCCTGGGGGTCGTTTTCCAGCACCTGCATCACGTCGCGCGCTTCCAGCACAGGGCCCACGCCGCGCCCCACCGGCTGGCGGCCGTCGGTGATCACCACGTCCAGCGACAGGTGCATGCGCTGCGCCACGTATTCAAACAGGCGGCGCAGGCGCTGCGCCTCAGGCATGGAGCGCACCTTGGCGGTGGGGCCAATCGGAATGTCGAGCACCAGGTGGGTGGCACCCGCCGCGATCTTTTTCGACAGGATGGATGCCACCATCTGCCCCGGCGAGTCGATCGACAGCGGCCGCTCCACCGAAATCAGCACATCGTCAGCGGGCGACAGATCGGCCGTACCGCCCCAGGCCAGGCAGCCTTTGTGCTCGCGCACGATCTCGGTGAGTTGGTCAAACGGCAGCTCCACATTGGCCAGCACCTCCATGGTGTCGGCGGTGCCGGCCGGCGAGGTGATGGCGCGCGAAGACGTTTTGGGAAACACCAGCCCGTAAGCCGCCACGATGGGCACCACCAACATCGACGTGCGGTTGCCGGGAATGCCGCCAATGCAATGCTTGTCCACCACCAGCGGCTCGCGCCAGTCGAGCCGGCGGCCGCTGGCCACCATGGCTTCAGACAAAAAGTACACCTCTTCGCGGTCCAGTTCGCTGCGGTTGCTGGCCACAACAAAGGCGGTCAGCTCAATCTTGGAATAGCGCAGCTCGGCAATGTCGCGCACGATGGCTTGGAAGTCTTCGCGCGTCAGGCGCTCGCCGTTGATCTTGCGAAACAGCGCCGGTATGGATTCGGGTGGCTCGGCCTGCGAGACCGAGGCCGGGTGGCCGTCGGCCACTTCGAGCCGGGCAAACGCGTCTTCCGACACGCCCAGCTCGTTGCAGCCGACGATGCTGGCGTCGTCCACCACGTTGAGGGAAGCCAGAATGCGTTTGCCGTTGGCCCGAATCTCCACCTTGGACAGGGCCTGAAAGCCCTCAGCCCGGTACACCGCACAGTCGCGGTGCAGATAGGCCACGTTCTCATGGTAGGTGTCGATGGCCACGCGCTTGAGCGTGAGGCCATTTGAGGTCTGGGTGTTTTTCGGTGTCTCCATGCCGCCACGATACACCGGCAGCCCAGCCCCAGGCGCTTGTCAGCCCACCACCAGCCGCATCACCGGCATCACCTGTTCCGACTCGGCGCGCCGCTCCAGCGCCAGGCGCATGTTCATCTGCGCCACTTCGGTGTGCTCGGCCGCCAGCGCCTGGGCTCGCGCGCCTTCACCGCGTTTAAGCGCGTCAAACAGCATGTGGTGCTGCCGGTGGGCATACAGCATCCAGTCGCGGTCGAGTGCCACCGTGCCCTGCATGGGCAGCATGGCCGAAGCCGGGGCAAACGGGAGCTTGTCGTTCAGCGCCACCGCGCGCTGCAAGGCGCGGTTGCCACAGGCCGCCAGCACAAGCGCGTGAAACCGGTCGTTCATGAGCGCGTAGGCGGCGTAGCTTTCCATCGTGAGGGGCTGTTCGGCCAACAGGCGGTCGCCCTCGTCCAGGCAGGCCTGCAGCTCGCCCTGCAGCTGGCGCGGCAGCCCATGCTCGGCCACCAGGCGCGCGGCCATGCCTTCCAGGTGCCCGCGCACGGCGATGGCGTCGGTCACCTCTTGCGCGGTGAACTGGCGCACCAGGTACTTGCCCGTGTCGTTGGCCTGCACCAGGCCTTCTTGCTCCAGCGTCACCAGGGCGCCGCGCACAGGGGTGCGCGAGGCGCCCAGCCGCTCGGCCAGTTGCTGCTCGGCCAGGCGCTGGCCGGGCGCGAACTCACCGCTCAGGATCAGGTCGCGCAATTGCATCAATACGGTGTCTTGCAGGCTCATGGCGCAAACTGTACACTGAAACCAGCAAACGGTATACCGTTTGAAATTTTCACCTTGTGACCGCTGCCGGAGACGCCATGAAAGCCGAACAAAACGAACGCATCACCCGGGTAGGCCCCGGCACACCAGGCGGCGCACTGCTGCGCCACTACTGGCAACCCGTGGCCCTGCTCGACGAGTTTGACCCCGCCCTGGACCCGGCCATGGCCGTGCGCCCGGTGAAGGCGGTACGGGTGCTGGGGCAAGACCTGGTGTTGTTTCGCAACGCCGAAGGCACCTACGGTCTGCTGGATCGCGACTGCCCGCACCGGGGGGCCGACCTGGCTTACGGCCGCAACGAGGGCGATGGCCTGCGCTGCCCGTTTCACGGCTGGAAATTTGACGTGAGCGGCCAGTGCACCGAGACACCGGGCGAGCCTGTGGGCAGCAAGCTGTGCAGCCGCGTGCGCCAGCGCAGCTACCCGCTGCTGGAAAAAGCGGGCACCCTGTTTGCCTGGCTGGGTCCCGAGGGCAGCACGCCGCCACCCTTCCCCGCGCTCGACTGCTTTGAAGCCCCAGCCAGCCACAGCTTCGCCTTCAAGGGCCTGTGGCACTGCAACTGGCTGCAGTCGCTGGAAGTGGGCATTGACCCGGCGCACGCTTCGTACCTGCACCGCTTCTTCAACGACGGTTCACTGGAAGACAGCTACGGCAAGCAGTTTCGCGGCGCCAGCGCGGGCGAAGTGGGTGGCGAACGCTGGCCCATGACCAAGGTGATGCGCGAATTTGGTCAGCCCGAGATTTCGTTTGAGGCCATGCCCTACGGCCTGCGCCTGACCGCACTGCGCAAGATGACCGACGCGCTGACCCATGTGCGCGTGACCAACGCGGTGTTCCCGCAGACCTTTGTGATCCCGTTGTCCGAAACCATGACCATCACGCAAATGCATGTGCCGGTGGACGACACGCACAACTACTGGTACGCCTTTTTCACCAGCTTCGACGGCCCGGTAGACAAAACCACCATGCGCAACCAGCGCCTGGCCACGGTGACGCTGCCCGACTACGTACCCAAATCGGGCCGCCACAACCACTGGGGCTTCAACGCACAGGAGCAACAAAGCCGCACCTACCTGGGCATGGGCGAGGACGACATCAACGTACACGACCAATGGGCCTGCGAAAGCATGGGCGCCATACAAGACCGCACCCGCGAACACCTGGGTACCACCGACAAGGTGATCCTGGCGAACCGGCGCCTGCTGCTGCAGGCCCTGGACACGGTGGAGCAAGGCGGCACGCCACCCGGCATGGCCGACGCAACCCAACACGCCCACATCAGCGGCCCGGACACGGTGGACGGGATTGCGCCCGCGCAAGGCTGGCAAGCCTGGTGGCAAAACGCCGTGCAAGCCAAGCGTGCGGCAGCCCCCTGGCGCAACCCGGCAGCACCCGCTGGCGCCCTGACCAACGAAACGGCGGGCGCCAAATGACGCACTTTGCCCGCCGCTGCGGCGTGCACGACGCCGCCCGCGAAGCGGCCTGCCTGCAAACCGCCCAGCTGATCGAGGCCAGCGGCATACAGCGCGTGCGCCTGGGCTGGTGCGACGCCCACGGCATGCTGCGCGGCAAGACGCTGATGGCCCACGCCGCCATCAAGGCGCTGCGCGACGGCGCCGGCATGGTAGGCACGATGATGCTGAAAGACACCGCCGACCGCACCGCCTGGAAGGTGTTTGAGCCCGGGGGCACCGCCGACCTGCCGGGCTTTGCCGGCGCCGCCAACCTGATGCTGCTGCCCGACCCCGCCAGCTTCACCCCCCTGCCCTGGCAAGCCCACACCGGCTGGCTGCGCTGCCAGCCCTGGTTTGCCAACGGCACACCCGTGCCGCTGGATACACGCCACGTGCTGCAGCAGGCACTGGCGCGCCTGGCACAAGCCGGCTATGGGCTCAAGACCGGGCTGGAGGTGGAATTTCACATCTACCGCATCACCGACGCCACGCCCCAGCTCGACCCCGAGCTCGCCGGCTGGCCGGGCCTGCCGCCCCTGGTGGAAATGATCCACCCCGGCTACAACCTGCAGGCCGAAGCGATGATCGACATGGCCGACGAGCCGCTGGGCATCGTCATGCGCACCGCGCAGGCGTTGGGTTTGCCACTGCAGTCGCTGGAAATTGAACTCGGCCCCAGCCAGGTGGAAGCGGTGTTCGACGCCACCGACGCGCTCACCGCCGCCGACCAGATGGTGCTGTTTCGCAATGGCGTGCGCCAGGCGCTGCGGCGCGCCGGCTACCACGCCACCTTCATGTGCCGCCCGCCGTTCGCCCACATCATGTCCAGCGGCTGGCACCTGCACCAGTCGCTGGTTCACCTGCAAAGTGGCGCCAACGCCTGCGTGCGCGACACCCCCGCGGCCGGCTGCACACCACAGGACGCGCAACACACCCTGTCCGACACCGCCAGCCACTGGCTCGCCGGCCTGCTGGCCCACGCCCGCGGCATGACCGCGCTGTGCACCCCCACCATCAACGGCTTTGGCCGCTTTCGGCCCAACGCCCTGGCGCCACAGTCGGTCATCTGGGGACAGGACAACCGGGGCGCACTGCTGCGCGTGGTGGGTGGTGCTGGCGACCCGGCCACCCGCATTGAAAACCGCCTGGGCGAGCCCGCTGCCAACCCTTACCTCTACATGGCCTCGCAAATCCACGCCGGGCTCGACGGCCTGGCGCAGCGCCTGCAGCCGCCACCCGCCTGCGAGGCGCCCTACGCCGAAAGCGGCGAGAAAATACCCACCTCGCTGGGCGAGGCGCTGGCCGCCCTGCAGAGCGACCCGGCGCTGCGCGCCGGCCTGGGCGAAGACTTCGTGCGCTATTTTTGCCGCATCAAACAACACGAAATAGAACGCCACGCCGACGCCAAAGACAAAACCGACTTCGAGCGCCGCGAATACTTCGCCCGCACCTGAACCCAACGCATCCACCCCGCCCAAACCCACCATGATCCACATCCGCTTCATCGCCGCCGACCACTCTGTGCAAGACCTCCAGGCCGCGCCCGGTCAAAGCCTCATGAAAGCCGCCACCGAAGCCAACATACGCGGCATTGAAGGCGACTGCGGCGGCACCCTGACCTGCGCCACCTGCCACGTGATCGTCGACCCCGTATGGGCCAAACAACTGCCGCCGGCCGTGGCCGACGAGACCGACATGCTCGACTTTGCCGCCAGCCCGGTGGAGCCCGAAAGCCGCCTGAGCTGCCAGATACAGCTCACCCCTGAGCTGGACGGCCTGGTGGTGCGCCTGCCCACAGCGCAGCACTGAACGCCGGGAGCCCGGCCCGGCGCCGATAAGATCCGCTTTCGCCACCACGCAAGGAAACCCCATGAGCTACGTCTTTTCGCCCCCCGCCGTTGTGTCTGTGCCGGTGCTGGGCACCACCGAGCGCTTCCCGGTGCACCGCATTTACTGCGTGGGCCGCAACTACGAAGAACACGCCAAAGAGATGGGCTTCACCGGGCGTGAGCCACCGTTCTTCTTCCTCAAGCCGGCCGACACCATCGTGGTGGCCGACGCAGGCCAGACCGCCACCATTCCCTACCCCAGCCTCACCACCAACCTGCACCACGAAATCGAGCTGGTGGTGGCCATTGGTGAAGGCGGGCGCAACATCCGCGCCGAAGACGCCGCCCAGCACATTTACGGCTACGCAGTGGGCCTGGACATGACCCGCCGCGACCTGCAAAGCGACATGAAAAAACAGGGTCGCCCCTGGTGCATTGGCAAGGCCTACGACCATTCGGCGCCCATCGGCCCCATCACACCCGCCGCGCTGGCTGGCGACATCCACCACGCCGCCATCTGGGTGCAGGTGAACGGACTCGATCGCCAGCGCAGCAACGTGGCCAAGCTCATCTGGAGCGTGGCCGAGACCATCGAACACCTGTCCAAAGCCTGGGAACTGCAGGCCGGCGATCTGATCTACACCGGCACGCCCGAAGGTGTGGGGGCTGTGGTGCAAGGCGACACCATGACCGGCGGTGTGGACGGCTTGACACCCATCAGCGTCAAGGTGGCTTAAAACCCCGGGTTTACCCGCACCAACCATTCTCTATAATTTCTTTTAGTGAAATTAATTTCATTTAGTTGAATCGTATTTTTTGCGTGCAGCCCAGGTTTTGCGGGTTTGACCTGTAGCGATCTACCGTCAAAAACCCGTACCCTTGCGTGGTCTTTTCCAAGCATCCCTTCTTGCCCGTCCTCCAGGAGAACATTTTCATGATCCAGCGCAGAACCCTGCTCCAAACCGGTGCCGCCGTGGCCCTCGGCGCCCCCGCCCTGGTGGGCTTTGCCCAGCAAAGCGTCACGCTCAAGTTCCACACCTTCATGTCGCCCCAGTCCAACGTGTGGCTCAACATGCACAAGGCCTGGATGGACAAGGTCACCAAAGACTCCGGCGGGCGTATCAAGTTTGAAGGCTACCCCGCCATGCAGCTCGGTGGCTCGCCCGTGCAGCTCTACGACCAGGCCAAAGACGGCGTGGTGGACATCGTGTGGACGCTGCCCGGCAACACGCCCGGCCGCTTCCCGCGCATTGAAGTGTTCGAGCTGCCGTTCATGATGAACAACGCCGAAGCCACCTCCAAGGCCTTCTGGGAATACGTGCAGACCGTGGCCAAGGACGAGTTCCGCGAAGTGCAGCCCATCGCCCTGCAGGTGCACGGCCCCGGCATGTTCCACATGCGCAGCAAGCAGATCAAAACGGCAGAAGACCTGCGCGGCTCCAAGGTGCGCGGCCCCACCCGCCAGATCACCAAAATGCTGTCGTACCTGGGCGCCTCGCCCGTGGGCATGCCACTGCCGCAAATCCCCGACGCGCTGTCCAAAGGCGTGATCGACGGCTGCGTGATCCCGTGGGAAGTGGTGCCCTCCGTCAAGGTGCACGAGCTCACCAAGTTCCACAGCGAGTTCGACCCCGCCGGCGGCGCCCTGTACACCACCACCTTCATCATGGCGATGAACAAGGCCAAGTACGCATCGCTGCCGCCCGATCTCAAGGCCATCATTGACAAAAACTCCGGCATGGAAACCTCGGCCTGGCTGGGCAAGGTCCAGCAAGGTGGCGACGTGCCGGGCCGTGAATCGGCCGTCAAGCAAGGCAATTCCATCTACACCATCCCGGCGGCCGAAGCGCAGGAGTTCAAGCGCAAAGCCCGCCTGGTGGAAGTGGAGTGGATGCAGGACATGGACAAGCGCGGCTTCAACGGCAAGCAGCTGCTGGACACCGCCAAAGCCCTGATCGAAAAACACGGCAAAACCTCGGGCGCCAAAAAGGCCTGATCCCGACTCACGCGCCGGCGCGGCCAATACCCCGCACCCGCACCGTGACTCCAAGGGCTCCGCAAGGAGCCCTTTTTGTTTCCCCCTACACTTCGCCCATGCACCGCAGCCCCATACAACACTGCAGACAATGTGGTTCACCTGTCGTCTACCGCCTCCCCGATGACGGCGACACCAAACCACGCGCCGTCTGCACCGCTTGCCACACCGTTCACTACGAAAACCCGCTCAACGTGGTGGGCACGGTGCCCGTGTGGGGCGCCTCGGGTGAATACGTCTTGCTCTGCAAACGCAACATCGAACCCCGCTTCGGCAAATGGACCCTGCCCGCCGGCTTCATGGAGCTGAACGAAACCACCGCCCAGGGCGCTGCCCGTGAAACGGTGGAAGAAGCCGGTGCGCAATTTGAAATGGGCGAGATCTTCACCCTGATGAACGTGGCCCGCGTGGGCCAGGTGCACATGTACTACCGCGCCAGGCTGCTCAGCGACCAGTTCAACCCGGGCGTGGAAACCATCGAGGCCCGCCTGTTCACCGAAGCCGAGATTCCCTGGGACGAGATCGCGTTTCGCACCGTCAAGGAAACCCTGGAACACTATTTCGCCGACCGCCAGCGCGGGCAGTTCGGCTTTCACGCCATCGACATCGCCTGAAAGCCCGTCGAGGTACCCGGCGCTGCAACGGCGCCGGGCGTGAACTCAGATGGCTTGCCCCAGGCGCCCCACACCCTCTTCAATCTTGTCCAAGCCCACCGTGGCAAAGCTCAGGCGCAGGGTGGCGTGGTCTGGATTGTTGGCGTAGAACGGTGCACCGGGTACAAAGGCCACGCCTTTTTCAATCGCGCGTTTGGCCAGCTCGCCACCGTCGGCCACCCTGCCACCCTTGCCGGTGAGGCGAGCCCAGACGAACAGGCCACCTTGTGGCTGCACAAATTCAATGGCATCCCCCAGCTCGCGGCGCAGGGCGTTGCCCATGGTGGCGGCGCGCTCGGCGTACACGGCGCGCACCTTGGCCAGCGTCGCGGGCATGCGGTCGGCTTTCAGGTACTGCGCGGCGGTGGCCTGGGCAAAGGTGCTGGTATGGGCGTCGCTGAACTGTTTGCACATGGTGGCTTTGCCCAGCAGCTCGGCCGGGCCCACCATCCAGCCCACGCGCAGGCCGGGGCTGAGCACCTTGCTCAAGCTGCCACAGTGCACCAGCAGGTCGCGGCTGCCGGGCACGCTGGCACTCAGGGCCAGCAGGCTGGGCGGCGGGGCTTCGCCAAAGTAGAGGTCGCCGTAAGGGTCGTCTTCCACGATCAGCGTGTTGTGTTTCACCGCCATCTCCAGCACCTTTTTGCGGCGCTCCAGGCTGAGCATGGCGCCGCTGGGGTTGCCAAAGGTGGGGATCAGATAAACGAATTTGGGCTTGTGCTGCTCAATCAGCTGTTCCAGCTCGTCGGTCCTCACACCATGGCCGTCCACCGGCGCGGTGATGAGTTCGGCGCCATACAAACGGAAGCACTGGATGGTGGCCAAAAACGTGGGGCCTTCCACGATGACTTTGTCACCGGGGGAAATGAGGGTTTTGCCCAGCAGGTCCAGCGCCTGCTGGCTGCCGGTGGTGACGATCAGGTCTTCGGGCTTCACGCCCTGGTTGCCCTTGCTGGTCATGAAAGCGGCGAGCTGTTCGCGCAGGGGGTTGTAGCCCTCGGTGGCGCCGTATTGCAGGGCGGCGCCGGCCTCTTCGGTGAGCGCGGCGTTCACGGCTTCGCGGATGCCGTCCACGTCAAACATGGCGCTGTCGGGGAAACCGCCAGCAAAGCTGATGATGCCGGGCTTGCCCAGCAGCTTGAAGAGTTCGCGGATGGCGGAGGTTTCAACGTTGTTGAGGCGGTCGGCAAAGGGCGTGTTGAAGGGCATGGTGGTGTCTTGGGCAATGGATGAAAGCGGGTGGGCGACATGTTAGCGCCAGTGCGCAGCGTTGGCTTTTCCACGCCGCTGGGCACGGCTGGGGTCGGTCAGGCGCACTACACTGCGGAGCATGAAACGCGCCGCCATTGAACCCTTCTTCGCCACCCTGAAGGCCGCCAACCCCACACCACAGACCGAGCTGGAATACACCAGTGTGTTTGAGTTGCTGGCGGCGGTGTTGTTGTCTGCCCAAGCCACCGACGTGGGTGTGAACAAGGCCACCCGCAAGCTGTTCCCGGCGGCCAACACGCCGCAGAAGATTCTGGACCTGGGGCTGGAAGGGTTGGAGAGCTATATCAAAACCATTGGCCTGTACCGCAGCAAGGCCCGCCACCTGATGCAGACCTGCCGCATCCTGGTGGAGCAGCACGGCGGCGAGGTGCCGGGCACCCGCGACGCGCTGGAAGCCTTGCCGGGCGTGGGCCGAAAAACAGCCAATGTGGTGCTCAATGTGGCCTTTGGCCAGCCCACCATGGCGGTGGACACCCACATCTTTCGCGTGAGCAACCGCACCGGCCTGGCACCCGGCAAAACGCCACTGGCGGTGGAACAGCAACTGATGAAGCGGGTGCCGCCGGCCTACGCGGTGGATTCGCACCACTGGCTGATCTTGCTGGGGCGCTATGTGTGCATGGCGCGCAAGCCGCTGTGCTACCAGTGCTCGGTGGCGGCGTATTGCGACTTCAAGCCCAAGACGCTGCAGCGTTCTTAGCCAGCGCCTGGCCGGGCGGTGTTACGGCCCGCTTTCAACCGTGCATCCACCCAGCCACGGCAGGCAGCGCCAGCACCGCCTGCGTGAGCGCGTGCAGCAGCAGCCCCACCAGCGCGCCCACCAGCGTGCCGTTGATGCGGATGAACTGCAGGTCGCGGCCGATGTTGTCTTCCAGCGTGCGGCTCATGTCGCGGGCGTCCCAGGCTTGCACGCGCTGGGTCACGAAGCCGACGATGGTGTCGCGGCTCCCGTCCAGCAGGCGCAACAGCATCTGCTGGGCCTGGGCGTTGAGCCAGTCCCGCAGGCGGTTGTCGACCAGCAGCTGCTGGCCGGCGGCTTGCACCACGGTGGCGATGCGCTCGCCCAGTGCGCTTTCGGGCTTCACCGCTTCGGCGCGCAGCATGCCCATGAGCTCGTGCCACCAGGCTTCAATGGGTGTTTTCCACTGGGGTTGGTCGAGCCAGGCGTCGCGCCACAGCGCCACGCGGGCCTGCCAGTCGGCGTCGGTCTGCAGGCGCTGGATGGACTCAAGCATCCAGCCGTCAAAGCGCTGGCGCAGCTCGTGGTGCGGGTCGGCGGCCACCTCGGCCAGGGTGCGGGTGAGCGCGGCCACCAGCTTGCGGGTGGCCAGGCGCGCGGCCATCTGGTCCAGCCCCACGTATTTGAGTTCTTTGAGCTCGCGGGCAATGGCGTCGGTGAGCTTTTCTTGCACCGCCTCTTGCCCGGCCCAGCCAGATAGCTGTTGCAACAAACCGTTGAGCCACTGCTGGTGGTGGCCGTGCGCGGTGAGTGCGGTCAGCGCCTGGCCGCCCAGCGTGGCCAGGTCCACCTCGCGCAGCAGGCGCTGCGCCAGCTGCGCCACCCACTGGCGCGCGGGGGTCTGGTCCAGCGCACTCAGCAA
This sequence comes from Hydrogenophaga sp., assembly GCF_965657535.1. Classification (GTDB taxonomy): domain Bacteria; phylum Pseudomonadota; class Gammaproteobacteria; order Burkholderiales; family Burkholderiaceae_C; genus Hydrogenophaga. The sequence goes on from NZ_CBFHOP010000009.1 coordinate 135,496, forward strand.
GGCGGGTGTAGCCTGCTGCAGCCACTGGCCCACCCGCTGGGCCGAAGCAGGCTGGGCCAGCCAGTGGCCCAGCGCGCCCGACATGTCCCAGCGCGCCAGCGTCGGCTGCACATGCTCGGTCGTCAAAAAATGCTCGCCCAGAAAACGCGCCAGCTGCGCGCCCAGCCGGTCCTTGTTGGCCACGATGATGGCGGTGTGCGGTATGGGCAGGCCCAGTGGGTGGCGAAACAGGGCCACCACGGCAAACCAGTCGGCGAGGGCGCCGATCATGGCGGCTTCTGCTGCGGCCGCCACATAGCCCCAAGCCACGTGGCGCGGCTCCAGCACGGTGGCCACACCGTAAACAAGGCCAGCCAGCACGAGCAGACCCAGGGCCAGCGTTTTCATGCGGGCGAGGCTGTAGGGTGTGTCGGTGCGGGTGGGGTTCATGGCCTCCAGTGTGCCTGCATGGCGCGGGTTCGCGCGCGTGGGCCGCTCACCAGTCGATGCACAGGTGGCCACCGGGCGCGGGTGCGTCTGTGGGCCACTGGTCCACGCTGGCAATGGGGCCCGCGCCATGGGCCCCAAAAAACTGCAACGCCCGTATCACGCCCGCGTGCGTCACCCACACCGCCTCGCGGGCGGGGGTGGCGCGCACCGCCTGCAGCGCTTGCGCCACGCGGTCGATCACCTGCTGCGTGCTCTCTGCGCCACCAAAACGGTGGTGGGCGAAGTCGGCCATCCAGTCGTCGAAGGCGCTGCGCGGCACGGCGTCCCAGGGCTGCAGCTCCCAGCGGCCAAAGTCCATTTCGTTCAGGCGCGCGTCGGTGGTGGGTGCGCCCAAGTCGGGCCGCAGCTGCTGCAGTGCCTGCGCCAGCGCCTGGGCGCGGCCCAGGGCCGACACCCACACTGGCAGCCCCTGCGGCAGCAACTCGGCAGCCTTTTGGGCGGCTTGCAGCGTGAGCGCAGCGTGCGCGGGCACGTCGCTGGCGCCGTAGCAAAGCCCGGCGGGCAAGTCCACCTGGGCGTGGCGCAGCAGCCAGAGTTTCACAGTGCCAGCGCCAACGCCAGGTAAAAACACACCTCGCTCACCTGCTGCGTGGCGCCCAGGCCGTCGCCGGTAAAGCCTTGCAGGCGGCGGTGCAGCAGGCGCCACATCCAGCCCATGCCCATGAGCGCGCCCACCACCGCCAACGCCCACGGCGCGCCCGGCAGCAGCCAGCCGGCGAGCGCCATGCCCAGCGCCCACCACAGCAGCCCCGCCAGCAGCCCGGCCACGGCAATGCTTTCGGCCAGCGGCTTGGACTTGGACTGCGGCGTGTCGCCCACATGCGCCAGCGTGCGGATGACAAACAGCGGCATCAGCCGGGACGTGACGTGTGCGGCGAACAGCGCCACCGCTGCCAGCCAGGCCCCACCAGCCTGCGCCAGCAACACCAGCAGCGCCACCTTGGCGGCCACCGCCAGCACCAGCGCCAGCGCGCCGTAGGTGCCCACGCGCGAGTCTTTCATGATGTCGAGCGCGCGCTCGCGGTTCAGGGAGCCGCCCAGGCCGTCCACCAGATCGGCCAGGCCGTCTTCATGAAACGCGCCCGTCAGCAGCACGCTGAACACGGTGCAGGCCAGCGCCGCCACCCAGGGCGCGGCAGGCTGCGCGGGCAGCGCCAGCCACACGCCATAAAACACCGCCGCACTGAGCCCGCCCACCACCCAGCCCACACCCGGAAAGTGGGCGGCGCTGGCACGCAGCATGGCCGGGCTGAAGCCCACCCAGTCGGCCAGCCGCCCGGTGATGGGGATGCGGGTGAAGAACTGGATAGCGAGCAGGAAATGGCGGAGTGGTAGGAGTACCCCCCTGCGCCGCTGCGCGGCTTCCGCCCGGTGGGGAGACGCCGTCAGTGGCCCGGCCGGGTCGGTTCCACGACGGCCCTGATCCGGGTCCTCTCGATCCACCGGCATCACCTTACGCCTGGGCCGCAGAAGACGTCGGCACATCGTCGCTGCGCGACACGCCCGCCGTCTCGAAACTCGCCATCTCGCGCAAGATGGCGCAAGCGCTTTGCAGCAGCGGCCACGTCAGCGCGGCACCCGAGCCTTCACCCAGGCGCAGACGCAGGTCGAGCAGGGGTTCGGCGCGCAAGTGCGCCAGCATGAGCGCGTGGCCGCGTTCGCCCGAGCGGTGGGCAAACACACAGCGCTGCAACACGGCCGGTTGCAGGGCGCTGGCCACCATCACGGCGCTGCTGGCAATGAAACCGTCCACCACGATCACGCGGCGCTCCAGCGCGGCTTGCAGCACGGCGCCCACCATCGTGGCGACCTCAAACCCACCGAACGCGGCCAGGGCGTCCAGCGGGGTGCGTGCGTCGGGATGGCGGGCCAACACCTCGCGCAAGATGCCGATCTTGCGTTGCACCGCATCGGCGTCGAGCCCGGTGCCGGCACCGGTGCAATCGGCCACCGCCAGCCCGGCCAGGCGCGCCAGCAGCAGGGAAGCCGCCGAGGTGTTGCCAATGCCCATTTCACCCAGCAACAGCGCGTTGCCAGGCAGCGTTTTCACCAGCGCTGCGCCGTTGGCCAGGGCCGTGTCGCGCTGTGCAGCGGTCATGGCCGGACCTTCGAGCGCATCGGCGGTGCCGGGGGCCACCTTGGACACGACCAGCCCGGGGCGCGGCGCAAACGTGTGGCGCACACCGCAGTCCACCACCGTGAGGCCAATACCGTGCTGGCGCGCCAGCACGCTCACCGCCGCACCACCAGCCAAAAAGTTTTCCACCATTTGCCAGGTCACATCACTCGGGTAGGCCGACACGCCACGCGCGGCCAGGCCGTGGTCGCCCGCAAACACCACCAGTTGCGGGTCGTTCAGCGCGGGCGATTCGGTGCCCAGGATGAGACCGATGCGCTGCGCCAGCGCCTCCAGACGGCCCAGCGAGCCCAGCGGCTTGGTCTTGTTGTCCAGCAGGTACTGCAGGCGGGCCGCCAGCGCGGGCTGGGCGATGTCGTCGAGGGTGGGCACGTTGGCGTTCATGGTTTGGTTCTTTCGTCAATCTTTGTGAATCAGGGCTTGCAGCACACCGGGCTCGATATGCTGCTCAATGAAATCGGCCAGTCCGTCGAACACGCTGTCCAGCGTGGGCACGGAAGCACCAAACAAGGCCTGCAGCACGCGCGGGTCTTCAAACAGGCCGTGCAGGTAGACACCCAGCACGTTGCCTGCTGCGTTCTGCCAGCCCAGGCTGTTGGGCAACACGGCGCGGGCCACGTCGCCCGCGGCGGCCATGGCGGGGTGCTGCGCGGTCTGTCCATGGTGAATTTCGTAGCTGGACGCAGCAATACCCGAGAGCGCCGCCCAGGGGCCCGTCAGTTCGCCAAACGTGGCGGTCGTGTGGCGCACGGTCTTGTTGGCGTCGAAGGCGGTCACCAGCGGCAGCAGACCCAGGCCCGGGGCGTTGCCCAAGTCCATGGCCTCAATGCCGTGGGTGTCGATCAGCGCCTCGCCGAGCACCTGCAGCCCGCCGCAGATGCCCAACACCGCCCCGCCCTGCGCAGCATGTTCGGCCACGGCGCGGTCCAAGCCCTGCAGACGCAACCAGGCCAGGTCGGCGGCGGTGGCTTTGGAGCCGGGCAACACGATCCAGTCGGCCCCGGCGCAGTCGGCCGGGGTGCGCGCCCACACCAGGCGCACACCGGGCACGTTTTTGAGCGGCTGAAATTCGTCGAGGTTGCTGATGCGCGGCCAGGCGATGACGGCGATGGTTTTGCTCACCGCCCCCGCTGCCCGGGTTTTGTCATCAAAAACGCCGTCTTCCTCTGGCAAGCCATGCTGCCACCACATCGGCAGCGTGGCCACGGTGGGTACGCCGGTCAGGTCTTGCAGCATCTGCGGGCCGGGCGCGAGCAGCGCGGCATCACCGCGAAATTTGTTGAGGACGAAACCATGGATCAGCGCACGCTCGTCCGGGGGCAGCAGCGCCCAGGTGCCGTAGAGGTGGGCAAACGCACCGCCACGGTCGATGTCGGTCACCAGCAGACAGCGGGCCTGCGCATGCCGGGCCACCCGCATGTTGACGATGTCGCTGGCGTGCAGGTTGATCTCGGCCGGCGAGCCGGCGCCTTCAATCACGACCACGTCGTTTTCGGCACGCAGCGCGTCCAGCGCGGCGGTGATGTGGGGCCACACCTTTTCGCTGCGCCCGCGCCAGGGCATATCGCTCAGTGCGCGGCTGACGGCACCCATCAGCACCACCTGGCTGCGCGTGTCGGCCTCGGGCTTGAGCAGCAACGGGTTCATGCGCACGTCGGGTTCAGCGTTGGCCGCCAGCGCCTGAAAGTACTGGGCCGAGCCGATTTCACCGCCGTCCACCACCCGGGCGTTGTTGCTCATATTCTGGGCCTTGAACGGCGCCACCTTGAGCCCCTGGCGCGCGTAGTGGCGGCACAGGGCGGTGGTGAGCCAGCTCTTGCCGGCGCCGCTGGTGGTGCCGAGCACCATCACACAAATGGCAGTCATGCCCTGCCCTCCAGCGGCAAGGCCGCCAGCGCCTGCTGCACCCAGCCAAAGCCCATGCGTTCCTGCTCCAGCCGCACCGAGCTGCCCACACGCTGATAGCGCAAATCGTCAAACAAAGCCTGTTCCTTCGCATTCAAACGGGGCACGTCGCGCAGCACCGGCGTGGGCTCGTGACCCCATTGCTGGGTGTGCGCCATCAGAGTTTCGCGGTCCATCAGCAGCGACTGCGCATGCGGCAGGTGGGCGCGCAGTTGGCCGAGTATGGCGAAGCCGTGGGTGTCAATATCGCCCCAGTAATGCACCGCGCAGGCGTGCAGCCAGGGCGCACCAGCCAGCGCGTCAAAGCCATAACCGGCACCAAACACCAACAAACTGTCGGCCATGTGCGGAAAAGCGAGAAAGTTGATCTCGTTTTCGGTGATGAACACGCGCAGCACCGGCAGCGCCAGGCGCGCAAAAGCGGCCTGCGACAAAGTGACATCTTGGTCGGCTTCAGCCGCAGCGGGCAGCAAAACCGCGCCCGCACCCAGCCAGCGCAGACGCACCCGCAAGGGCTTGTCTCGAAAACCGTAGCGGCGGGCAAACTGGCTGGCTCCGCTGGCGCTGGGGTCAACAGCCTGTGCCGGCAAAGCCAAGTCCAACAAGCTGGAGAGCACGCCCCGGTGCGCCTCCATAAACTTGCTGTCCACCCCCGGTAGATCGACCTGGCGCAGGTACACACCCGGCCTGGGGTGCGCCTGCAACCAAGCCACTACCGCCAGCAGGCGCGGCCAGACGGGCACCAACGCCAGCGCCTGCAAAGGGCGCTGTTGCACCCAAGGCAATACGGCGGGCTGTTGCGTGCGAGTGGTCTGCACCAGTTGCGCAAAGCGCTGCGCCTCGGCTTTCTTGCCCAGCAGCGCCAGCGCCGCGTCCAGCGAATCGAGCCACACCGCCTCGGGCACGGCGTTGCTGCCCAGCACGCGGTGGCGAAACGTGCGCATAGCGATGCGGTACGGCGGCGCGCTGTCACCCGCGGCATGGCAGCCCAGGTCGCGCATCCAGGCCCGCACCGCCTCAAAACGCTCGGCCAGCTCGGTCGATGTGGGGGCAACCAAACGCAAGCGCAGTGGCGCCATGGCCACGCCGTCCACCAGCGGGCGCAACAAATCGCCTTTGTCCCACAGCTTTTGGACTTGGGCGCGCAGGTCTGCAGCGGAGGTCCAGGTCATGGGTGGGTCAGTGCGCGTTGCGGCGCTTGGCGTACGGCGTCAAGAAACCCGGGGAGAGCCCCCACCCCAGCCCGCCCCCAAAGGGGGTGGGAGTCGCACACAGCCACCAGAAAATGCCGCGCCGCCGCGCTGTCTGGCCCCTTCCCCAACTGGGGGAAGGATGGGATGGGGGCAGGCTTGAAGCAGCTGCAACGGCCCGTTTTCATGTGACCGGCAGGCACAGCGCCCCCTGACAGAGCACCCCTGTACGCGCTCATGTGACCCCCTTTGTTTCATGTACCGCCAGCCCCGCCGCACCCCCACCAGCCGCCCGCGCCTTCTCCTCCCGATACGCCTCAATGCTCAAATTGCGCAAGCGCGAATCGCGCCCTTCCACGTTGTGAACAAAGCCGACGCTGGAGACAAAGGGTTCGATGATGTGGATTTTTTGTAGCGGGGTCACGATGAGCAGTTGCAGCCTGAGCTTTTCAAACAGTTGCAGGCCGTATTGGGCCGACTCGTCGGAGCCCCGGCCAAATGCTTCGTCGATGACGACGAAGCGAAAGCTCTTGGAGCGGGTTTCGCCCCAGGCCAGGCCAAACTGGTAGGCCAGGCTCGCCGCGAGAATGGTGTAGGCCAGTTTTTCTTTTTGCCCGCCCGACTTGCCGCCCGCGTCTGAATAGTGTTCGTGCTCGCGCAGGTCTTCGCGCCAGCGCTCGCTGGCGGCAAACACAAACCAGTTGCGCACGTCGGTCACCTTGGCGCTCCAGCGCCGGTCTTGCTCGGTTTGGCCTTCGCGCCCGCGCAGGCGTTCAATGATGTGTTTGACCTGCAAGAACTTGGCCTCGGCGTAAGGGCCGTTGTGTGTGTCGCTGCCCAGGGTGTCGTCCAGACAGGTGCGCAACTCGGTTTGAAAGTCGCGCACCTCGGCGTCGGGCGTGGTTTGCAGCGCCAGGGCAATGTAGCGGCCCGGGTTGTAGTCGATCTGTGTGAGCGATTGGTTGATGCGCTCAATGCGTTCTTTGATGGTTTCGCGCTCTTTGTTGAGCTGCGAGCTGAAGTTGGCCATCTCGCGCACCGTGTTTTCGTTCAGCGAGCGTTTGAAGTCGGCTTCAAAGCGCGGCAGGTCATCGGCCACCAGCCGCTGCAACAGGCTGCGGTATTCCCCGGCAGCGCCCACCGACACGTCAACCTCTTGCGTATCCACCGGAAAGCGGTGGCTGAAGCTCCGCATGGCGTCGATGATTTTTGCCTGCAAGCGGGTGGCGCGTTTGTCGGTGCTGTCGATGGCGCTTTCCAGGTGTTCGCGCAGATCGCGCTCGCGTGCGTCGCACGACTCCACTGTGATCGTGGCCCAGCGCCTGGCCTCTCCGGTTTCCTCGGCTTCGGCCATTTGCAGGGTTTGCTGCAGCGCCTGCAGGCGTTGCGCCAACAGCTCAAAGCCTTGCGGGGCTTGCGCCACCAAGGCTTCGGCGTCCCGGCGCTGGTGCTGGGCGTCGCTGATTCTTTGCTCGGTCTTTGACCGTTTGTCGCGCTGCTCCATGCGCTGCTGTTCCAGCTTGTCGCGTTCGGCCTCCAGCTCGCTCAATTGGCGGGTGAGCGCGGCCAGCACGTCCGAGGCGGCTTCCAGCGCGGCCCGCTCGTCTTTGAGTCGGGCAATTTCGCGGGCGTTGGCTGGCCAGTCCAGGTCGGCAAAGTCTTGAAATTCTTCAAGTTTGGCCAGGTTTTCAAGGCGCTCGCGAATGGCCCGCTGCTCTTGCTGCAAGTCGGCTATTTGTTGACCCAAAGCGCCCAGGCGCGCTTCCCACACGCGCAGCTTGCCCTCCAGCACGGCCAGCTTGGCGGCGTTGCTCCAGCCCAGCACATAGCGGCTGCGATCGTCCAAGCGGTGGCGGTCGTCTTTTTCGTGGCGCTCGCCGCTGGTTTTGATGTGCCCGGCGCGGGTGATGGCCCGGGGCTCGGCGCGAAACTGCTCGGGCGTGGCGCAGCAGGCGTGGTCAAAGCGGCGCGCCACTTCGTTTTCCAACCAGATGTAGAACGGCGAATCGGGTTTGATGGCGATTTTTCGCGCCAGCGATTGCGCGGGTGCGGGCTGCGCCGGCCGGTCGGTGCGGGCGCGGTCACGCACCCGAAAGTACACCAGCCGCCCCTTCAGGTGGGTGTCGTCCACCCACTGCGCCACCCGGGCGTAATGCACTTCTGGCACCAGCAAAGACAGCGCGAAGCCGTGCAGCAAACGCTCGGCGGCGCCCTCCCAGTCACGGGCTTCGTCGTGGACTTGCAGCAGCTCCCCGGCAAACGGCATGCTGTCTTCGCGCACGCCCAGCTCGGCGCACAGCGCAGCGCGCAGGGCGATGTGTTGCGCGGCCATGTTGCTGCGCCGTGCGCGCAGGCTGTGTATTTCGTCTTGCAGGCTGCGGCACTCGTGACGGCCTTGGGCCATGTCCACGCCGAGTTCGGTGAGCGTGTTTTGCACCTCGGCGTCGCGCGCGCTGTCGGACTGGCGGCGCTGAACACAGCCTTGCTGCTGGGTGTGCAGCTCTTCGCGATTGGCCACTTGCAGCAGGCCCAGCCTAAGGCGCAACTGGTCGTAGCGCTGAGCGTTTTTCTGGCGCCGGATCAGCTCTGTTTGCTGGCGTTGCAGCTCGGCATCGAGCTGGGCCAGGCGGTCGCCACCGCGCTGGGCAATGCTCAGGCGCAGCTCACTTTCTTTGCCTCGCAATGCGGTTTGCTGCGCCTCCAGCCGCTCCACCTTGGCGTTTTCGCTGGCCATTTGATGGCCCAGGTTGTCCAGCCGCTGGTCGAGCAGCGTGCGTTTGCGGTCCGCAAACCAGGGTTTGAGCGCGTCGCGGCACTGGCGCAACCCGGTGGCTTGCTCCACTTGGGCGCTATGTTGGTCGCAGTCGGCCACCAGCGGGGTGAGCAGGTTCACTTGCTCTTTGGCCTTGAGCACGGCGGCATGCGCGCGGCTCAGGTCGTCAAAATGCGCCAACAGCCCGGCGATGCGCGGTGCCACATCAAATGGCTCCAGCATGTGGTGGCGCACAAAGTCGGTCAGGTTGCCCACCGACTTCATGGACACGGTTTGGTGAAACAGGTCCAGCGCCTGCTCGCCCATGCCGCCAAAGCGGCGGCGAAAGTGCGCGCTGTAGGGCGGAAAGCTGTCAAACAAACTCACACCGCTTTTGCGCAAACGGCTGCGCAGGGTCGCCACGGCGATGCCGAAGTCGGAAAAGTCGGCGGTGAGCGACAAGGCTTTGTCGGCCACGGCATAGAAGCGTTCGGGCTGGCCGAAGCTGTCTTTCATCCAGAACACCTGGGCCAGTGTCACGGTTTGGTCGTAGCCCGCGTTGTGAAACACGCCCAAAATGACCGCATAGTCGCTGGCGCTGCGCAGCGCCACCGGCTTGGCGTGGCCGCTGGCCTCGTTGCGCTCAGACTTGTAATGCCCCAGGACATACGAGCGCAGCGAGCGCTCACGTGCATCGGCCCCGGCGGCCTTGTTGTAAGCCACGCGGTGGGCGGGCACCAAGAGTGTGGTAATCGCGTCCACCAGGGTGGACTTGCCCGAACCAATGTCGCCGGTCAGCAAGCCGTTGCGACCGTCCAGCGCCAGCGTCCAGACCCGCTTGTCAAACGTGCCCCAGTTCAACACCTCCAGGCGCGTGAGGCGAAAACCGGCGGGCAGGTGGGCTTCAAGCTCCATCAGGCGCCCCGGTTTCTGGCGTGAGCAGTTGCCGTTGGTAAGCGGCCAGGCGCTCGTCAAAGTCGGCCAGCCATTGGGCGTCCACAAAGGCTTTGAGGATGCGGCGCACCTCGTACACCGGCTCTTGCGCGGGCCGAGCGGCTGCGCCGTCGGTGCCGGTTTTGAGTCGGCGCACAAAGCCCAGCTCCACCACCTTGCCCAGTTGGGTGTCGATCTGGTCGATCAGCTTCGATTCGTTGGACCCTGCGGGCAAGAACACGCGCACCAGCTCCACCACCGCGCTGCGCGGAAGTATCAAGCGCGTGTCGCCGCCGCTGGCATCGAATTCGGCCAATTTTTTGCGCAACAAGGCCAGCAGCAAACTGACCTGAAAACTCAGCGGCTGACGGCGCACCAAGCGCGGCAGTTTGTCGGTGAGTCCATCCACCGGCTGGGCGCGTACAAAGGCATAACCCTCGGCCTCGTCCACCACCAAGTCCAGCGCCAACACCGCCACATAGTCGCGCACCCGGGCTTGCAGTTGTAGCAAAGCGGCCCATTGGGCGGTGTCGTCTTCGCGGTACAACACGCCTTTGAGCAAGGGCACCACCAGGCGTGTGAGGTCGGGTTGCTGCGCGCTGGGCTGGGCCGATGGCACCGCGCTGGGCTGGTCTGGATTCATGGCAAAACCCGGTGGGGTGGGTGGCATGGATTCCTTCATGTAGATAGCCATTTGCTACCGATTATGGTTCTTGTCATACGGCAAATCGGGAGCTGGAAGCCCCAGCTCCAGGCGGGTTGGAGAACCACTTGAACACCCGTCAACCCCGCACAAAAATGACACGTGGCAAGCGCGCACGGCGGGTGGTCTCAAGGCCTACGTCGTCTTGCACCACCCAGGCCACCACGTCTTCGGTGGACTCGTCCACCACCGAGCCGGGCGATTCGCTGGCCAGTTGCAAATAGGCTACCAATTCGCCCAGGCCCTGTTGCAACGGGCGGGTTTGCAGCAGCGCGGCCAGGGTCACGTGGGGCTGGGTTTGCAGCGACTGGCGAACGTGCGCGGCCAGCGCCGCCTTGTCCACCCGCACCTGGGCGAACAGCGCGCAGGCGTCGGCATCGTCATCGCCCGCTTGCAAGGTCACGCGGGTCAGCAGGGTTTGTGGTGCGGGCTGGTGCAGCGGGCGCTCCAGCGGCAGGTCGATGTCAGCGCCAATGTCGTCGATGTGTACAAAATCTGGGTAGCGCAAAAGACTGGCGGGCGCAGCGTCGCGCAGCGCCAGGGCGCGGCCTTCGAGGCTGCGCAAAATATCCATGATGCGGCGGTTTTCAAGCCAAGCTTTGTCATCCAGAAAGCGGCGCAGCTGCTGCGAGAGCTGGGCCACGGTGCGCTGGGCATGTTCACCAGCTTCGAGCCAGTCGTAGTGCACGCGCTTGAGGCGTTGGTCGGGCTGCAAGTCGGCCACGGCCGGTAATTCCAGCACCCGCGCCAGCAGGTCGGTGAAGGCTTCCTGGCGCGACTGCGACATCAAAAAGTCCCAGAACGCGCGAAAGCTTTTGCCCTGATCGGACTCGGCAATGGCGTCGCGCTGGCCCATGATGTCTTGCAGCAGCGCACCCTTGGCGCCATCCCACAGGGCGATGCGCTCGCGCACCGAGCGGTCGAGCGCCCGAAAGTTGTGCTCCACTTCCCGAAAATCGGCCAGCAGTTCGCGCGCCAAGCCGCTGAATTGCTGAAAGCGGTCTTTCAGCGCGGTGTCGTCCAGCAAGGCCAGGTCGCCCGCTTGCACGCGGGCGATTTCTGCGTCGATGGCGGCGCGCTGGCTGTGCAGCTCGGCCAAACGGGCTTCAGGGTTGGTTTCGCTGCCATCGTTCATTTGCTTGAGCAGGCCAAACAGCGTGAGCAAGCGCGATTCGGTGCCCACAAAGCTGCGCTCTGACAAACTGGCCAGCCAGGCCAGGGCGCGTTCGGTGGGCGGGGTCAGGTCGTAGTGGGGTTCGTCACAGCCCAGCGGGTAAAACTTGCGCAGCCAGCCCTTGTCGTTGGCGGCCCAGTCGTTCAAGTAGGCTTGCGCGGTTTTGGGAAACACCTGCTGGCCCAAGGTTTCGCGCAGACCGTACAGCGTGTCCTCCAGCGCCTCCACCAAGGGCGCCTGCGCCATTGCCCGCACATTGGGCACCACAAACGCGCGGTGCAAAAAGCTGGCCACCAGTGGTGCGGAGTCGGCCAACAGCAGGCGCCAGGCTGGGTGGTGGCGGCGTTGTGCGTCCAGTGTGTGGAAGTCTGTTTGCATGGTGAAGCCGAGGGGTGCCGGACGGTTTATACCGGCAAGGCCACCCAGCGCGGGCCCAGCGCGTGAATGGCAATGCGGTGCTCGAACACCGCTTCCAGCGCCCGGTGCGCTGCTGTCTGGTGCGTGGGGCCGGCGTGCGCAATGCGGCCCTGCTGCATCACCACCACCTCGTCGGCCATCAGCGCCAGCGTGATTTCGTGCAACACGCTGACCACGGTTTTGCCCTGCGCTACCAGGCTGCGCACCAGCGCAATCCAGTCGGCCTGGTGCGGCGGGTCCAGGTTGGCCAGCGGTTCGTCCATCAGCATCACGTCGGCCTCCACCGCCAGCAGCCGGGCCAGCAGCACGCGCTGGCGCTCGCCGCCCGACAAAGCCCCCAGCGGGCGGCACTGCCAGTCCCAGGCCTGGGTTTGGCGCAGTGCGCGTTCCACGGCGGCGTGGTCGGCCGGGCCCGGTGGCGCCAGCCAGGCCTGGTGTGGCAGGCGGCCCAGCAAGGCCACGTCGTACACCGTGAGGTCGTCGGCGCTGGCTTCACCGGCGCCGCTTTGCGCCAGCCAGGCCAGCGCCCGGGCGCGCTCGCGCGGCGCCATGCGGGCCATAGGCTGGCCGCGCAGCAGCACGTCGCCCCGGTGCGGCAGCACCCCGGCCAGCGCGCGCAGCAGGGTGGACTTGCCCGCGCCGTTGGGGCCGACGATGCTGGTCCAACGTCCCTGGGCCAGCGTCAGATTCACCCCTTGCAACACATGGCGCTGGTTGTGGCCCAGGCCCAGCGTGGCGTGCAGGTCCTGCGTCTGCAAGGCAGCCAGGCTGCCGGGGGTTGCGTCTGTGTTCAACATCGCGTCAGCCCACCCGCTTGCGCATCAGCCACAGCAGGTAGCCCCCACCCAGCACCGCCGTGAGCACGCCCACCGGCAACTCTTGCGGCGCCAGCAAACCGCGCGCCAGGGTATCGGCCAGCATAAGCAGCACGCCGCCCATGAGGCTGGCGAGCAGCACCAGCCAGGCGTGGGTGGTTTTCACCACCGCGCGCACCAGGTGCGGCGCGGCCAGGCCCACAAAGGCGATCAGCCCGGTTTGCGCCACAGCGGTGCCGGTGGCCAGCGCCAGCACACCCACCAGCGCCGCACGCAGCGGGCCCAGCGGCAGGCCCAGGCTGAGCGCGGTGGACTCACCCAGCGCCAGCCCGTCGAGCACACGCGACAAGCCCCAGGCCATCAACAGGCACACCAACCCAATGCCGGCCATCAAGCCGCAAGAAACCCAGCCCACGAACCCCGTGGAGCCCAGCATGAAGGCCTGCATGGCCTGCAAAATATCGGGTGTGGTGAGCGTCACCAGCGAAGTGAGCGCACCCAGCACAACCCCCACCACCACACCGGCCAGCAGCAGGCGAAGCGTGTGTTGCACCCCACGCGCCAGGGCCAGCGTGAGCAGCACCGCCAGCACCGCGCCCACAAACGCCGCACCAGTGAGCCCCAGGCGCACCACCCACTGCGTGGCGAATGGCGAAACGCCCAGCCCGGCCAGCGCCAGCGCCACGCCCAGCGAAGCGCCTGAGGCGCTGCCCAGCAAAAACGGGTCGGCCAGCGGGTTGCGAAACAGACCCTGCGCCACCGCGCCGGCCAGCCCCAGCAAAGCACCGGCTGCAAACGCACCGGCCGTGCGCGGCGCTCGGATGTCCCACACAATCTGCGCCGCCACCGGGTCTTCCAGCATGTTCCACACCGACTCCAGACCGGTGCTGCCCACCCCCAGCCCCAGCACCGCCAGCACCGCACCGCCCAACACCAGCAGCACCGCCAGCCACAGCGGCCGCGACGAGGTGGCGCGCCCGGCCGTCACCGGGGTATGCAGCGTGGTGGTGTTCAAGGCGCCTTCTCCTGAAGGCAGCGCGCCATGAGGCGGGCCGCCTCCGCCATGCGCGGGCCGGGCCGCACCAGCACGTCGGATTCGGCATGGGGGAACACGCACAAGCGGTCTTCGCGCACGGCACGGATGCTGCGCCAGCCGGGGCGCTGCGTCATGCCCTCAAAGTTGCGGTCGCCCACCATGATCACGTCGGGGTTGGCCCGCACCACAAACTCGGGGTTGAGCTTCGGGAACGGCCCCAGGCTCCCCGGTACGATGTTTTGCACACCCAGACGGGTGAGGGTTTCACCAATGAAAGACGAAGTGCCCGCGCCGTAGGGCGCCCGGTTCACTTCAAAGTACACCCGCGTGTTTTTCACCCGTGCCGGCAGCGACTGCGCCGCCGCCGACACCGCCGCGTCAATATGGCGCCAAATGCGCTGCGTGGCCTGCGGGTCCACACCCACCACCTGCGCCACCTTGCCCAGCACGCGCTGCACATCGGCGTGGCTTTTGGGCTCCAGCGCCACCACCTTCAGCCCCAACGACTCCAGCCGTTGCACCACCCGCGACGATTGCGCGAGCAACACCACGTCAGGCCGCAGCGCCACGATGGCTTCCACGTTCGGGTCAATGCCGCCGCCCACGCGCGGCAGCTGGGCGATGGACGCGGGCCAGTTGGAATAGCGGTCCACCCCCACCAACCGGTGGCACTGGCCCAGCTCGCACACCGTTTCGGTCAGCGACGGCAGCAGCGAAACGATGCGCTGCGGCGGCGCTTCCCAACGCACGGTCACGCCCCGGTCGTCGGTCACCTGCAGCCCGGCCGCCTGCACGCTGCCCACCAGCATGGCACACACCGCCAGAAACACCCACCGCAAACCTGCGCGCCTGTTCGCTCTCATGCGACACCTTTCAACACCAGCGGCAGGCCCGCCGCCATCAGCGTCACACGATCACACGCGGCCGCCACCGCCTGGTTCAGCTGGCCCAGTGCATCCACAAAGGCGCGCACCTCGCGCCCCATCGGAATCACGCCCAGCCCAATTTCGTTGCCCACCAGCACCACCGGCCCACGCGCCTCTTCCAGCGCACCGCACAGCGCATGGCAGGCCGCCTGCAAGCCGTCTGGGTTGGCCGCCTGGATCGGGTCGGCCGGCATGAGCTGGTTGGTGAGCCACAGCGTGAGGCAGTCCACCACCACCAGCGTGTGGGGCGCGCTGTGCTGGCGCAGCGCCCGGCCCAGCGCCAGCGGTTCTTCCACCGTGCTCATGCCCGGCACGCGCTGCGCCCGGTCCAGCTGGTGGCGCGCGATGCGTGCACGCATCTCGTCATCCCAGGGTTGCGCCGTGGCGATCAACACCGCCCGGTGATCGGGCTCGGCATTCAGCCAAGCGCTGGCCAGCATTTCAGCACGGCGCGACTTGCCGCTCTTCTGACCACCCAGAATGAATTCACTGCGTTGCATGTTCATCTCGCCATCCAGTTCGTCACGATGCGGTGCATCTGCGCCACCCCATCGGTGAGCGCGGCCGGGCCGGGCTGCAAAATGTCGGCCGACTTGATCTCGAACAACTGCCCGGTTTTGACTGCAGCCACGTCTTGCCAGCCCGCACGGGCCGCCACCTTTTCAGGCCGAAACTTCTTGCCACACCAGGAGCCGATGATGATGTCCGGGTTGCGGCGCACGATCTCGCCGCCGTCAGCAATGATGCGGTTTTTGCCCAGCGACTCGCAAGCCAGTTCGGGGAACACATCGTCGCCACCGGCGATGCCCAGCAACTCGGACACCCAGCGGATCCCGCTGATGTGCGGCTCGTCCCACTCTTCAAAAAACACCTTGGGACGGCGCTTACCCGCCGCTTCCAGCTCCGCCACCGCCCGCGCCATCTCGGCCAGCCGCTGGCGCGTGGCGTCCATCCAGGCCAACGCCGCTTCGGTGCAGCCCACCATGGCCGCCACCTGGTACAGCATGGAAAAAATCTCGTCCACGCTGCGCTGGTTGAACACCGTTACCTGAACGCCAGCGCGGATCAGCGACGCCGCAATGTCGGCCTGCAGGTCGGAAAATCCAAACACGCAGTCGGGCTTCAAAGCCAGGATCTTGTCCACCTTGGCCGTGAGAAATGCGCTGACCTTGGGTTTCTCGTCCCGCGCCCGGCGCGGGCGCACGGTGTAGCCGCTGATGCCCACAATGCGGTGCTCCTGCCCCAGCAGGTACAGCCATTCGGTGGTTTCTTCGGTCAGGCAGACGATGCGTTGTGGGCCGTTCATGGTTTAGCGGGTGGTGTAGTCCAGCGTCATCCAAAGCGCGCGCCGTGGGGTGTTGTAGCCGTAGGCGAGCTGGTAGTCGCGATTACTGGCATTTTCTAGCTTCATGTGCAGTTTCCAGTTCGGCGTGATGCGATAGGCGGCGAGCAAGTCAACGACGGTGTAGCTCTCCAGCACGTTGTTGTTGAAGTCCTGGTCACGCCGCTCGGACTGGTTGCGGGCCTGTGCGCCCAGCGACCAGTCTCCCACAGGATGGTTCACACCCGCCGAGGCCAGCTTTTTGCTGCGCCGCGCCAGCGCCAGCCCTGTGTCGAGGTTGCGCGGGTTTTGCCGGGTCAGCGATGCGTTGAACTCGGTCTGCCCCCACTGGTAGGCACCACTCCATTCCAGGCCCCGGTTTTTGGCGTTGGTATTGGTCTGGGCGTACGTGGAGGGGTGGGTGATGATCATGTCGGTGGCCTGGTTCGAGAATGCCACGACACGGCTTTGCACGGCGCCATGGCGATAAGCCAGCGCCAGCTCACGGTTCAGGTAATGCTCGGGTCGTAGGCTGGGCGATTTCGACAGGTCGTAGCTGGTGGGCACCCGAAAGCCCCGCCCGATATTGGCCGACACGCGCCATGCGTTGTCTAACTCGTAAGCCGCGCCCAGCAGGGCCGAGGTTTCGCGCCAGCGTTTGCGGCTGTCGCTCAACAGGTTTTGCATGCGCACCTCATCTTGACGCACATTGCCCTGAAAAGCCCAGGCACCGAGTTGCTGGTTCAGCCCCAGAAACAGCGCCGAGAGGGTGCGCTCGGTCTGGTAGCCCGATGCAGTGGCATCAGACTGGTAGCGCTCTTTGGCGTAGTCCACACCGGCCAGCCACTGGCGCGATGCGCTGTTGGTCAGCACGTTTTCCCAGCGCAGGCTGGTGTGGCGCGACTGCGCCTGGCCGTACGAGTACTGAGATGTGCGCAGCATGCCGTTCTTGCGGTCTTCGATGCTTTGCCGGTTGCCCGCGAGCGACAGTTGCGTGCGCCAAGCGCTGCTGATCTGTGATGTGAGCGACACCTGGGCGCGGTTGGTGGTGCGGCTCATGGCGTAGGTGTCGGTGACGGCACCCAAGCCAAAGTTGTCCTCGTCGTAAGCCACCTCAGCCGACTCAGTGCCGACGCGGGCATCCAGGCGGATGCTGTCCGAGATCGTGTGGCGCCAGCGCAAATCCACTGATTCGGTCACGGTCTGGTCGGCGTCCGGGTTAGCGGCTGGCCTTTGCACCACGTTCATGGCCGACAAACGCGCACTCTCGCGGCGCACCGCTACCAGCGAGAAGGTGGCCTTGCCCGCCTGCAAGCCTGCGCCCGCCTGGTACAGCCGGGCACCGCGCTCGCCCACGCCCAGACCGGCATAAGCCCCTGGCTGGGGCTGGCGGGTGATGATGTGGATCACGCCGGCGTTGGCCGCGTCACCGTACAGCGCCGAGGCATCGCCGCGCAACACCTCCACCCGCTCAATGGCGTTCAGGGGTACATCCACCGCGCTGAGCGAGCCAATGCCATCGACCGGCGTGCGCACGCCGTCGACAAGGATCACCAGATTGGCGCTGTTGTGTCCGCGCAGAAAAAACGAGGTGGTCGTACCCGGCCCGCCGTTGCGTCCAAATTCGTAGCCAGGCAGAAATTGCAGCAGCTCGGCCAGAGATGAAGCTTGCAAACGGTCAATATCCTGACGGGTCAGCACATCAACTGAAGCCAGCACATCACTCAGCGGCGTTTCCACCCGTGTAGCCGTCACCACCGTCTCAGCAAGGTCGGGGGTGACCACAGTTTGGGCGTGGGAAGAGAACGTGGCCAGAATGGCCAGCGGCAGCACGGCCAAGGGCGCGCGCAAGTTGCGATTTTTCATGATGAAGAAAACAAGAGACAAAGCCCTCACCGCCTTCCCCGACGGTGCATGAGCGTCACGGTGCTGCGTCCTTTGCAGACGCACCACCACCTCGTTGGCCGGTATCCGGGCTGGCAGATCGACCCTCATCACCTTCCCAGGCGCTTGGTAGCGCCCAGTGGTTGTGAGATGAGAGCGGAGTCACCTGAAATGGCTTCAGGGTTCTCGTCTGCTTACCGTTGCGGGGGCAGCGCAGGTTAGGTCGGTTCATGTGAACTTGTCCCTCCTGCTTCCCGTTGAACTGCGGCATGTGAACCACACCGCGAGCACCAACAAAGTGCATTCTAAAGCGTTGGAACTTGCGACAACCCTACAATGTGAAAACTTCAAGTCGACACCATGGCAGATCCCAAGCACCTTGACCAGATCACCGAGCGCGTAGAGCGCTTGCTGCTGCGCCATGAGGAGCTGCAGCGCACGAACAGCCTTTTGCACGAGCAAGTGCAGGCCTTGCAGGCCGAGCGCGATTCGCTCAGATCAAGGCTCAATGCGGCGCGTGCCCGTATCGACGCGCTGCTGGACCGCCTGCCCCAGCCGCCAGCCATCGCAGCGAGCACCTCACCAGATACCCCGAGCAAGGACCGCGAATGAACAAGCCTGCCAGCAAACAGATTGAAGTGCAGATCATGGGGCAGAGCTACCTGCTGGCCTGCCCCGTGGGTGGCGAGTCTTCCCTGCTCGACGCGGTGGAGCGTGTAGACACCGCCATGTGCCGCATCCGCGACGCCGGCAAAGTGAAAGCACGCGACCGCATCGCCGTGCTGGCCTCACTCAACCTGGCGTTTGAACTGTCGCAAAAGGAGTCCGCACCCGCGACGCCCACCGCCCCAAGCCATGGCACCACGCTCAACGGCGCCGCAGCCGGAACCTCACCGCAAGCCAAGACGCGACTGGACGATCTTATGCGGCGGCTCGACCAGACCCTGGGCAGCGACGGCCAGTTGCTCTGAGGCTGGGCGTGTGCGCCGACCACCGGTGCCACCAACAAGGCTGCTTGGCAGTTGTTTTTTTATATCCCACCGCACCGCACCAGCCCCGTTCAGGGCCTACAATTTGAGCCGTCTGCAGTGCGCGCCGGGCTTTATATTTCCTTGAACCAATGCTCATAGAGCCCGGGCTTGGTACATTGCTTGATGGGTGTGAGCATCTCGCGTCAGATGAACCCGAAGTCACGCTGCCCTTGCCCACCTGAACCCCGGTTCAGGATGCCGGTCCGGCGGCACTTGCAGACACCTTATTCAACTCACACCCCTGCACCGGTTCGCGTCTTCGCCCCTTCCTGCGGTGCGGGAAAATGCAGTTTGTGCCCTGGCAAAGCCGGTTTCACAGCTGCTCCGGATCGGACGCCTGTTCCGGACACACATTGCCCATGCTGCTTGACCCTTTGCTGATTGCCGAACTGGTGGTGCTGGGCCTGTGCACCGGTTTTCTGGCCGGCCTGCTGGGCATTGGCGGCGGCATGCTCATGGTGCCCTTCATCACGCTCATCCTTGGGGGGCGCGGCGTTGCACCCGACCTCGCGGTCAAGATGGCCATCGCCACGTCCATGGCAACCATCATCTTCACGTCCGTTTCCAGTGTGCGCGCCCACCACAAGCGCGGGTTTGTGCGCTGGGACATCGTCAAGCGGCTGGCGCCCGGCATTGTGCTGGGCTCCGCGCTGGCCAGCATGGGCGTGTTTGCCCTGCTCAAAGGGGCCTGGCTGGCTTTGTTTTTTGCGGCTTTCGTGAGCTTCTCGGCCACCCAGATGCTGCTGGACAAAAAACCCAAACCCACCCGCACCTTGCCGGGCACGGCCGGGCAGTTGAGCGCGGGCGGTGTCATTGGCTTTTTGTCGGGCTTGGTGGGCGCCGGCGGTGGCTTTGTGAGCGTACCGTTCATGACCTGGTGCAACGTGGCCATTCACAACGCCGTGGCCACCAGTGCTGCGCTGGGCTTTCCGATTGCGCTGGCCAATGCGCTGGGATACGTGGTGGCAGGCCAAGGTGTTGCGGACTTGCCTGCAGGTTCCATGGGCTACATTTTTGTGCCTGCGCTGGTGGTGATTGGCACCGCCAGCGTGGTCATGGCACCGATGGGGGTGCGCGCAGCCCACGCGCTGCCCGTCAAATCGCTCAAGCGGGTGTTTGCGAGCATCCTGTATGTGCTGGCAGCCTACATGCTCTACAAAGGCTTGAGCGCCTGACACTGCGCGGCTCTGCGCCCTGTGCGCTTGGTGCGCTTGGTGCGCTTGGTGCGCTTGGTGCGTCAGGCGAATGGAAAACTCAGGCGTGCAACGCCGATGAAGACACCACAATGCCATCTTCGTCGGCATAGAGCCATTCGCCGGGTTGCACCCAGACGCCCTGAATCTGCACCGCCACATCGCGCTGGCCTTCACCGCGCTTTTCGGTGGGCAGAGGCATGGATGCCAGCGCAAGGATGCCCGTCTGGCACAGCGCCAGCTCGGCCACATCGCGCACGCAGCCGTCCACCACCACGCCAGCCCAGCCATTGCGCGCAGCGGCAGCGCCCAGGTTGCCGCCCACCAAGGCCCGGCGCAAGGAACCGCCGCCGTCAACCACCAGCACACGGCCTTCGCCAGGGCTGTCCACAGCGGCCTTCACCAAGCTGTTGTCTTCGAAGCATTTGACGGTGACCACGGTGCCCGCGAAACGGCGTGAGGCACCGAACGCTCGAAACACGGGTGGCAGCACCCGAAACGCACTGGAACTGTCATTTTTGTGGGCATCGCAAAGATCGCAGGTGGCGAAAGCAAGCAGGGAGTCGGGTGTCGTTGGCATGGCAAAACTCATGAAGGAAAGAGGAATGGCTGTGGCGTGATTTTGAGTCTGTGCGAGGGCTCTGACAGACCGCTTGCAGTGGCCATGGTCGAGAATGTTGTTTTCCCATGCAATAACCCCAGCGCTCGCTATGAAAAACTGAAAAAAACAGCGTTCGCCACCTTGGAATGGCGATGCAACTCTATTAGCATCCGAGACACCGGTGTGAGAGCGCGTTTTTGCACTGGCGCACATCCCACTTCTAGAAGGAAATACAACCATGGCAACTGCGAAAAAAGCTCCCGCAAAAAAAGCGGCTCCCGCCAAGACGGCTGCTGCTCCGGCAAAGAAAGCCGCACCAGCCAAAGCGGCTGCGGCACCCGCCAAGAAGGCAGCACCGGCCAAGAAGGCCGCTGCACCTGCACCCGTGAAGAAAGTGGCGGCTCCTGCCAAAAAAGTAGCTCCTGCCAAAAAGGCGGCGGCTCCTGCCAAGAAGCGCACGCCCAACGCAGCCTTCATGAAGGCCATGACTCCCAGCGCAGCGCTGGCCGCCATCGTGGGCAGCACCCCGATCCCACGCACCGAAGTGACCAAGCAAGTCTGGGCTTACATCAAAAAGCACAATCTGCAGGATGCGGTCAACCGCCGCATGATCAACGCCGACGCCAAGCTCAAGGAAATCTTCAAAAAGGCTCAGGCTTCGATGTTCGAAATGACCAAGATGATCAACGAACACCTGAAGTGATTAGATGCTTGAACGGGGGGCCTGCAGGCCTCCGGTTGAAGCCATCAAAAGAGCCGGCGCAAGCCGGCTCTTTTGCTTTGCGCGTGGCATGAGCGACGCGCCCAAGCAGATACCCACGAAGCCTATGGTGAGCCACCCTGGGCATCGTGGAGGCAGCCAGCTCAACAAACGCGCGGGTTGGCCAGGAACGGTGAAGGCTCGCATCTGCCTTGCACCACCAGCCCAGTCCAACCGAAATGCAAGTGAAGTCGGAGACCCGCAGGGCAGACGGACCACAGATGCTTGCACATCGGCTGGAAACGGGTTCGAGTTCTTGCGCATAGCGCAGGCCTCAAAGAAAAGAGCGACCTTGATGCGCCGGGCAATTCATAGGCTCGCAAGCGGGAACGCCGCTGGTCGGGGTCGCCTCAGGCCCGTGCCTTGAGTGCGCTGTGGCGAATGGCCGTGAGCGTGCTGCGGGTGGTGATGACCTCGGGGTCAAGCCGCACCTCAATGACCGTGCCCGTGGCGGCAGCCAGCGCTCGCTGCAGGGCAGGCTCAAATTCGGTGGTGTGGTTGACGCATTCGGCCGCGTATCCGTAGGCGCGTGCCAGGGCGCAGAAGTCGGGGTTGGCCAGGCTGGAACCGCTCACGTGCGTGGGGTATTCCCGCTCCTGGTGCATGCGGATGGTGCCGTAGGTGCCGTTGTTGAGCAGCAAGATGATGGTCTTGGCGCCGTGCTGCACAGCCGTAGCCAGCTCTTGGCCGTTCATCAAAAAATCACCGTCACCGGCGATGGTAAACGTGGTGCGCCCGGTGAGGATGGCCGCCGCTATGCCCGCCGGTACGCCGTAGCCCATGGCGCCGTTGGTGGGGGCGAGCTGGGTTTTGTGGCCTTTGGCCAGGCCGGTGTAGCGGTAGAAGCGGTGCAGCCAGCTGGCGAAATTGCCCGCTCCGTTGGTGAGCACGGCATCGGCCGGCAGGTGGCGCTGCAGGGTGTGGATGATCGCTGGCATATCGACCGTGCCCGGCAGCACCACACCGCCGTTCGCCACGTCCACGTTGGCCTCAAAGTCGGCATGGCAAGCCTGCGTCCACAGGCCCCAGGCCAAGCGCGGCGGGGCCGTGAGCACTTCGAGGCTGCGGGCAGCCGCGTTCATGGTGGCGTTGATTGCCAGCGTGGCCTGGTAGACGCGGTTGAGTTCTTCGGCGCTGGCGTGGATGTGCACCAGTTTCTGTTTGGGCACCGGCGCTTCAATCAGCGTGTAGCCGCCGGTGGTGGACTCGCCCAGGCGCGGGCCGATGGCAATCAGCAAGTCGCTCGCATCCACGCGCGCTGCCAGTGCCGGGTTGATACCCAGACCCACGTCGCCCGCGTAGTTCGGGTGGTGGTTGTCGAAACAGTCCTGGAAGCGGAAGGCGTTGGCCACCGGCAACTGCCAGTTTTCGGCAAAGCGCTGCAGCGCAGCGGCGGCCTGCGGCGTCCAGCCACCGCCGCCGGCGATCACCAGCGGGCGCTCGGCCTGCAGCAACAGCTCGCGAAGCGTGCGCAGCGCGCCCGGGTCGCTCCAGGCTTGCACCGGCTCCACGCGCGGCAGCGGCTCGGCGGTCACAGTCTGCGTGAGCATGTCCTCGGGCAACACCAGCACCACAGGGCCGGGCCGCCCGTTCAGAGCGGTGGCGAAGGCGCGTGCCACGTATTCGGGGATGCGGCGCGCATCGTCGATGCGCTCCACCCGCTTGGCCATGCCCTTGGTGCTGGGGCCGAAGAAGCTCAGGTAATCCACTTCCTGAAAAGCTTCGCGGTCGCGCGCGTCGCTGGCTACGTCGCCCACGAACAGCACCATGGGCGTGGAATCTTGAAAGGCGGTGTGCAGGCCGATGGACGCATTGGTTGCACCCGGCCCGCGTGTCACAAAGCAGATACCAGGGCGGCCGGTGAGCTTGCCCTGGGCTTCGGCCATGAAGGCCGCGCCGCCTTCTTGCCGGTTGGTCACAAATCGGATGCGGTCGGCGTGGGCATGAAAGCCGTCCAGCACGGCGAGGTAGCTTTCACCCGGCACCCCGAAGGCGTGGGTCACGCCTTGGGCAACAAGGCATTCGACAAGCAGGTGGCCAGCGATTTTTTGTGTCATGGCAGCCATTGTGCCGTGGGCCCAACGTCAGGCAGTCCTGCGCCCGACACCCACCGCCGCGTAGACCGATATACCCAGCACCACCGCAGCGCCCGCCAGGGTCAGCGCGTACCAGCCGCGGTCCATGAACGTGCCGAACACCAGCGGCGAGATGGCAAAACCCACGTCCAGCCCCGAATACACGGTGCCATACACGCGCCCTGTGGCGCCCTTGGGCGTGGCTTTCTTGATCATCATGTCCCGGCTGGGGCCGCCGACGCCCACCGCAAAACCGGTGGCCGCCAGCGCCACCATGGTGCCCACAGCGCCCAGCGAGCCGGTGGCGCACAGCAGCAACAAGAGCGCGCCGCTGGACATGGAGATGGCCACGACCCGGTCGCTCGACCAGCGGTGGCTTTGCCCATAAGCGGCCACAAAACCGCCCACCAGCATGCCCAAAGCCCCGCACAGCATGTAGGCACTGATGGTGAAGGTGGCCGCCTCTACGCTGACGCCGTGCATAGCTTTCAGGATGGAAGGCGCAAAGCTTTGCACCACCGCCAGCGTCATGGTGGACAACAAAAAGAACGCAAAACACCACCACACCACCGGCAGCTTCAAATAAGCCAGTTCGGCGCCCTTGGGCGCGTCGGCGTGGCGCACGGCCACCTCGGTGTGCAGCTTGTCGCGCTGCCAAAAAAGCAACCCCAGCACGCCCACATACAGCAACGCCGCAGCGTAATAGGCCACCCGCCAGTCGGCGAGCGCGGTGATGCCCACCAGAAACACCGGCGCCAGTGCCCAGCCCAGGTTGCCGGTGAGGCCGTGGGCGCTGAAGGCGTGACCCAGGCGAGCGGGCGACACGCGTTGGTTGAGGATGGTGAAGTCGGCCGGGTGAAAGGGTGCGTTGCCCAGGCCGGCCAGCATGGCCACCAGCACCAGTCCCCCGTAACCCGTGGCCTGCGAAGCGGCCAGCGCCGCCAGCAAAAACATGCCAACCGCCGCAAACAGCACCGGGCGAGCGCCGATACGGTCCACCACAAAGCCAGCCATGGCCTGACCCGAACCCGAGATCACAAAGAAGATGCTCATGAGCAATCCGACGTCGGAATAGCTCAGGCCAAAGTCGCGCATGAAGACCGGAAACAGCGGTGCCAGCAGCAGGTGGGAAAAATGCGAGGTGCCGTGGGCCAGGCCCACCAAGCCGATGACGGCAGCGTCCTGCTTCAAGGGGACGGGATCGGCAGGCGCCGTGGCGTTCAGGGTGGCAGTGGTCATACGAGCATGTTACGGGTGGTGTGGCGGGCTGAAATGCGCTAAAAAGACAAGCATTGTTGAATTTCAGCCAAAACCCCACGATGGAGACGGCACCATGCAACGCCGGCAGCCTACCCGCGCCATTCCCCTAGGCGACTCGAAGCACTTTCAGCCCAGCTCAGACCAGCCGGTGCGCTGCCGACCGCGCCGGCTGGAAAGCGAAAACCAACTCGAACCCCACCACCATCCTTGGGGCCAGCTGGCCTATTGCGCCAGCGGCTTGCTGCGGGTCACCGTGCTGGCCAACGGCGCGGTGGGCACCGACCAGCACAGCCCGGAAACGACCACGATCGTGCCGCCTTCCCGTGCGCTGTGGATTCCCCCCGGCGCCGAGCACGCGGTGACCATTGTCGAAGCCGCCCAACTGCTCACGTTGTATGTCGACGCCAGCGTGGTGCCCGCGCACTGGACACGCTCGCGCGTGCTGGTGGTGTCACCCTTGCTGCGCCAGCTGATTCTGGCCATGGACCAGCCCCATCTGAACCAACCCGCAGCCCGCGCCGAGGCGGTGCACACGCTGCTGATTGCAGAAATGGACCATGCCGCCACGCAGCCCTTGGGTGTGCCCATGCCCAGCGCCCGACACGGCGACCGGCGCCTGCGCGCGCTGTGCGAGGCGGTCATGCAAAAACCCACCCAACACGCCACACTGGCCGAATGGGCTTCATTCAGCGGCGCCAGCGAACGCACGCTCGCGCGCCTGTTTCGTGACGAGCTGGGCACCAGCTTTCAGCGCTGGCGCCAGCAGGTGGTGCTGGCGCACGCGCTGCCCATGCTGGCCCGCGGCGTGCCCGTGGGCCAGGTCGCCGCCGCCAGCGGCTACGCCAGCGACAGCGCCTTCAGCGCCATGTTCAAAGCGGCCATGGGCCAAGCGCCCACCCGCGTGGGTGCCCGAGCCGCTGACCTGCACTGAAGGGCTAAGCGCCCTTCAGACCAGCGCCCACAAAGCCCCTGCGCCAGCGCACCCCAGCACCACCCACAACGGGGAAAGCCGCCAGCGGACGAGCGCCAGCAGCGCCACCAGAGCCAGCGCAACGTCGGCCGGTGCGTGAATGGCGCTGGGCCATACGGGGTCGATCAGCGCGGCCACCAGCAGGCCCACGACGCCAGCGTTCACGCCAGCCATGGCGGTGCGCACGCCGGGGCGCTGGCGCAGTGCGTCCCAAAACGGGAGCAGCCCCACCACCAGCAGCAAGGCCGGCGCAAACACGGCCAGCAGCAAAAGCGCTCCGCCCTGCCAAGGCGCCAAGGCCCCCAGCACCGCCGGGTTCATCACAGCGCCGAGGTAGGCCGAAAAGGAAAACAGCGGGCCCGGCATGGCCTGGGCTGCGCCGTAGCCGGCCAGAAAATCGGCCGCGCCCACTGCCCCGCTGGGCACCACGGAGGCCTGCAACAGCGGCAACACCACATGCCCGCCGCCAAACACCAGGGCGCCAGCGCGAAAGAAACCGTCCACCTGCGCCAGCAGTGCCGAACCGCTTCCCGCCGCCCACAGCGGCAAACCCAGCAGCGCAGCGATCAGCAACAGCAAAGCCACCCAACCCGCCGCACGGGGCAAACCAAACCCCCGGTGCGTGTCGGCGCCGGGGCCTGCCTGCTGCGGCGGGAGCCAGCGTGCGCCAAACACCACACCCGCGAGCGCGCACACCGAAATGGCGAGCAACTGGCCCCAAGCCAGACCCGCACCGCTCAACCACGGCACGCCCAGGGCCAGCGCCGCAGCCAGCAAGGCCAGCCCACGGCGTGCAGCATCGGGGCACAAGCTTCGTGCCATGCCCCACACCGCTTGCGCCACCACAGCCACGGCAGCCACTTTCAGCCCATGCAAGGCCCCTTGCCACAGTGGCGAGCTCTGCAGCGCTGCCAGCTGCGTGACCCCATAGGCAAAACCCACCATCAGCACCGCAGCCGGCAAGGTAAAACCCAGCCAGGCCGCCGCCAAGCCACCCCAGCCGGCCCGCTGCCAGCCCAGCACCATACCCACCTGGCTGCTGGCCGGCCCGGGCAAAAACTGGCACAGCGCCACCAGGTCGGCGTAGCTGCGCTCGTCCAGCCAGCGCCGGCGCTCGACAAACTCGGTGCGAAAGAAAGCCAGGTGCGCCACCGGGCCGCCAAACGAGGTGCAGCCCAGACGCAGAAAGACCAGAAACACACCCAGAACGTTCGGGAGGGAGGATGCGTTTTTACGCACGGTGCGCAGCCTGTGGTTTGCCACCTGACACTGGCGGCAACAAGGCCCGCACGCTTTCGGGCGGGCGGCACAAGCGGGTGCCCAACGGCGTCACCACGATCGGGCGGTTCACCAGCACGGGGTGCTCGACCATGAGGGCAATCAGCGTTTGTTCAGAAAGATCGGACTGGCCCAACTCCAGCGAGGCATACAGCGCCTCTTTGCTGCGCAGCAGCTCACGCGCAGAAAGGCCCATGTCGGCCAGCAGCTGTGTCAGCTGTTCGCGGGTGAAGGGCACCTGCAAATAGTCAATGACCTGGGGGTCGATCCCCGCTTCGCTCAGCAGCGCCAGCACTTTGCGGGAATTGCTGCAGCGGGGGTTGTGGAAAACGGTGATGGGCAAAGTCATGGCGGCGTGGGGCTTGGGTCCAAGGAATGGCCGAAGGCCGAAAACCTCGAATTCAACCACAATGCCCTGTGCGCGCCACGCTCAGCGGTAGGCCATACGCGCCTGCTTCAGGTCGATCCAGCCTTGCACCACCTTCTCCAGCGCATCGTGGCGCAGGCTGCGCATGCCCTCGTTCACTGCGGCGTCAAAAATCTCAGATGGGCGGGCCCGGTTTTGAACCAGCAGCTTGATGGCCCGGCTGTTTGGCAAAATTTCGTACACGCCCAGCCGCCCTTTGTAGCCCTTGCCGGCACAGTGCTCGCAGCCCACGGCATGGCGCGTGTGGATCATGCCCACCGACTCGGCGCCTGTGGCCTTGAGCAGCCGGTCTTGTGCCTCCTGGCGGCTGAGCGCACTGCCTTCCATGTATTCCTGCACCAGGGCTTCCCACCCCGCCTCGTCCAACGGGCGGCTTTGCGCGCAGTGCGGGCACAAAGCCCGAACCAACCGCTGCGCCACGATGCCCAACAGCGAATCGGCAAAATTCATCGGGTCCATGCCCAAGTCGAGCAGACGCACCACGCTCTCGCTGGCGTTGTTGGTGTGCAGCGTAGACAGCACCAGGTGGCCCGTGAGCGACGCTTCAATGGCGATCTTGGCGGTCTCGGCATCGCGCACCTCGCCAATCATGATGATGTCCGGGTCGGCACGCAAAAACCCGCGCATGGCGCTGGCAAACGTGAGGCCGATCTTGGGGTTCATCTGCACCTGACGCAGCCCGGGCTGGGTGATCTCAATCGGGTCTTCAGCGGTCCAGATCTTGCGCTCGGCGGTGTTCACCTCAGCCAGCATGGAATGCAGCGTGGTCGTCTTGCCGGAGCCGGTGGGGCCCGCCGCCAGCACCATGCCAAAAGAACGCTGGGAGAAGCCTGCAATCAGGGCCTGGTCGCGCGGCTGCAGGCCCAGCCGAGCCAGCGGCAACGGTTTGGCCGACTCCAGCAGACGCAGCACCACGTCTTCCAGGCCATCGTGCGTGGGCATGACAGCCACCCGCAGCTCCAAGGCTTTTCCACCAAATTCGGAAAAATCGATCTTGCCGTCCTGGGGTCGGCGGCGCTCGGCAATGTCGAGCCGTGCCATGATCTTGATGCGAGAGACCAGCGACCCGCGCAGCTTGGCAGGCACCCACAAGTAGGGCTCCAGGTCGCCGTCGCGGCGAAACCGGATGGCGGTGAGTGCTTCACCCGGATTGCTTTCAATGTGAATGTCTGAAGCGTGTGTGCGCTGGGCCTCGGCAATCATCTGGTTGACCAAGCGCACCATACCAGCCGACTCGCTGGCTGAAGCCAACTGCTCAGCCTCTGCGCCGCTGCCCAACTCCACCAGCGCCTGCGTCACCAGCTCATCCAGCACGGAATTGGGATGGCCAATAGCGACAGCCGGCTGTTGCGACACCAAGCGTCGGCGTGCGTCCTCCACCAACACCGCCGGGCCGTGGTCATGGCCGCTGCTCGCCAGGCGATCTTGCAACGCCAGTCGCCGTTCAATCGCTTCGCGGCTCGCCCAAACCAGACTCACCGAATGACCGGTGAAGGAACACAGCCGTTGATGCAAGTCAACGCTGGTGGGCGCACAAGAGGCCACAAAAAACTGTTCGTGAGCCATGCCCAGCGGCACCACCGTGAGACCATGGGATTCACGCGGCGACAAGATTTCAAACGCCTGCTTGTCACAGTTGAAACCCAGCACATCCAGCACATCCAGCTCAACCAGGCCAGCCACCCGAGCCAAAGCGCGGTGCAGCTCGTCAGTTGTCAACAGCAAGCGCTGCACCAGCTCGGGGGCACGCGAGCGCAACAGATCGGGATCTTCGGCCGCCAATTGCCCCAGCGCAGCCTCGTCCAGAATACGCAGCTGGCGCAGCGCTTCGCGCAGGTTCACGATCGGCAAGCGGTGCTGAGCTTCAATGGCCACCATCAACAGGGGCAGGTTGTACACCGACTGGACATCTGAAGGCGCAATAAAGGCAGGCTCATCGGCCATCGTGGTAGAAAAACGCATCCAGGTTCCGTCCTTGTCGTTGGTCCAATTGCTCTGTTTCAAGTTAGCGCGGCCCACCGCTTTTCACCTTGCGCCCACGCAAACATCCGGCAACCGCAGGGCGCCACACATCAGGAAAAGACTCAGACCATGAAATATTACACAAGCTTGCTGCGAACCAGCGTCGCGTTGCTGGTGGTCTGCTCGGTCGTGGGCGCCTGTGTCAGCTGGGAGGGCGCGGTCCGGTCCCCCGCCGCCATGGCCCCGCCAGCGCAACCCGAACTCGCCTCTGGCCTGAGCACCAAGCCCGGCTGGGTGACACGGCGCTTTGCCGTGGCTGCCGCCAACCCAATGGCAACCGACGCCGGCGCCCTGGTGCTGCGCCAAGGCGGCAGCGCTGTGGATGCCGCCATTGCAGTGCAAATGGTGCTGGGCTTGGTGGAACCGCAGTCCAGCGGGATAGGCGGCGGTGCTTTTTTGCTGCACCACGACGGCCAGCGCCTGCAAGCCTTTGACGGCCGTGAAACGGCCCCCGCTGGCGCCAGCCCCGGCCTGTTTCTGGACACCCAGGCCAAGCCCCTTCCCTTCATGGACGCGGTGCTGGGTGGCCGGTCGGTGGGTACGCCGGGCGTGGTGGCCATGCTGTCCCTGGCACATCAGCAACACGGCAGGTTGGCCTGGGCCCGGCTGTTCGAGCCGGCCATTGCACTGGCAGAGGGCGGGTTCGCTGTCAGCCCGCGTCTGCACACGCTGCTGCAAGCGGAAACAGCGCTTCAAAATGACCCCGTAGCCGCTGCGTATTTTTATGCATCTAAAGGTCAGCCCCACCCCATTGGGCACGTGCTGAAAAACCCAGAACTGGCCGCTGTGCTGCGCGGCATCGCCACCCGGGGGCCTAAAGCCTTTTACGCCGGCCCGGTCGCCAACGCCATGGTGAGCAAGGTGCAGCAACACGCCACCAACCCGGGTAGCCTGAGCACCGAAGACCTGATGCGATACCAGCCGAAAGAGCGAGAGGCCCTGTGTTTTGACCACACCGCGCAGCAGCGCGGTCTGCGTATCTGCGGTTTCCCGCCGCCCAGTTCAGGCGCGCTGGCCATTGGCCAGATTTTGGGTTTGCTGGCCCGCACACCGCATGCCACAGCAGCACCTGTGCCCAACACACCGCCAGGCCCCGACTGGCTGCACACCTACACCGAGGCCTCTCGCCTGGCGTTTGCCG
This sequence comes from Hydrogenophaga sp., assembly GCF_965657535.1. Lineage (GTDB taxonomy): Bacteria > Pseudomonadota > Gammaproteobacteria > Burkholderiales > Burkholderiaceae_C > Hydrogenophaga. Next base: position 165,936 of record NZ_CBFHOP010000009.1, read on the forward strand.
ACCGAGCGCAGTATCTCGCCGACCCCGACTTTGTGGCCGCCCCCGGCGGCAGCTCGCACAGCCTGCTGGATGCGCGCTACCTGGATGACCGTGCCCGCCTCATGAGCGCCACCCGCATGCCCGGCGCACCTGCAGGCCAGCCCGGTAGGGTCCCCAGCAGCTGGGCGCCCATGCCAGACCAAACCGAGTACGGCACCAGCCACATCAGCATCGCAGACGCCTGGGGCAACGCGCTGGCCATGACGACCACCATTGAGGCAGGGTTTGGCGCCCGCCTGATGGTCAACACCGGCCAAGGCCGCCCGGGCGGCTTCCTGCTCAACAACCAGCTCACCGACTTCAGCTTTGCCCCCACCGACGCGCAAGGCAGACCGGTGGCCAACCGGGTGGAGCCGGGCAAGCGGCCACGTTCGTCCATGTCGCCCACCCTGGTCTTTGATGCACAGACAGGCCAGTTGCTCATGAGCGTGGGCAGCCCAGGCGGCGCGTTCATCATCCACTTCACCGCCAAGACGCTGCTGGGCACCTGGCAATGGGGCCTAAGCCCGCAAGCCGCCATCGACCTGCCCAATTTCGGCACGCTGGGTGGGCCGCTGCTGCTGGAGGCCGGGCGCTTCCCGGCGGCCACCGTGCAGGCGCTGCAACAGCGCGGCCATACCGTAAACGAAATACCCTTGCCCAGTGGGCTGCAAGCGATTCAGCGCGGCTTGAAAGACGGGCAACCCGTGTGGCTGGGCGGCGCCGACCCGAGGCGAGAGGGCATTGTGGCGGGAGATTGAACCCCTGCGTCAGTCGCCGTGCGGGTGGTCTTTCTCGGCCCGCTTGCGCAGTTCAAACTTCTGAATCTTGCCGGTGCTGGTTTTGGGTAGCTCACAGAACACCACGGCGCGCGGCACCTTAAAGCCCGCCAAATGCAGCTTGCAATGCGCCACGATGTCGTCGGGCGTGGTGTGCGCACCGAACTTCAGCTCCACAAACGCACACGGCGTTTCGCCCCACTTGGCATCAGGCCGGGCCACCACCGCAGCGGCCAGCACGTCCGGATGGCGGTAGAGCACATCTTCGACCTCGATGGACGAGATGTTTTCGCCACCGGAAATGATGATGTCTTTGCTGCGGTCCTTGATCTTGAAATAGCCGTCCGCGTATTGCACCGCCAGGTCACCGCTGTGAAACCAGCCTCCGGCAAAGGCTTCTGCCGTCGCCTGGGGATTCTTCAGGTAGCCCTTCATGGCGATGTTGCCCTTGAACATGATCTCGCCCATGGTTTCGCCGTCCAGCGGCACAGGCAACATGGTTTCGGGATTCAACACGCGCACGTCGCGCTGCAGGTGGTAGCGCACGCCCTGGCGCGCGTTGAGCCGGGCGCGCTCGCCAATGTCCAACGCGTCCCAGGCTTCGTGTTTGGCACACACCGTGGCGGGTCCATACACCTCGGTCAGACCGTACACATGGGTCAGGTCAAAACCCATCTGCTCCATGCCTTCGATCATCGACGCCGGCGGCGCTGCGCCCGCCACCATGGCCTTGATGCCGGACGGCACGCCAGCCTTCATGGCCGCTGGCGCGTTCACCAGCAAGCTGTGCACGATGGGAGCACCGCAGTAATGCGTCACACCGTGTTCGCGCATGGCGTCAAAAATCGCTTGCGGCTCCACGCGGCGCAGGCACACATTCACCCCCGCGCGCGCCGCCACCGTCCAGGGGAAACACCAGCCGTTGCAATGAAACATGGGCAGCGTCCAAAGATACACCGCGTGCTTGAGCATGTCCCATTCGAGTATGTTGGAAATGGCGTTGGTGGCCGCACCCCGGTGGTGGTACACCACCCCCTTGGGGTTGCCGGTGGTGCCGCTGGTGTAGTTGAGCGCAATGGCGTCCCACTCATCGGCGGGCAGGCGCCAGGCAAACGCAGGGTCGCCACCGGCGATGAAAGCTTCATAGGTGGTGCTGCCCACCGGCTGGTGTTCGCCAGCGAACAGCGCGTCCTCTGCGTCAATCAACAACAGCGGTGTGCTGGCCTGGCGCAGCCTGAGTGCCTTGGCCACGGTGCCGGCAAACTCGGGATCCACGATCACGGCCTTGGCCTCGCCATGGTCCAGCATGAACGCGATGGCCTCTGGGTCAAGCCGGGTGTTGAGCGCGTTGAGCACCGCGCCTGCCATGGGCACGCCAAAGTGCGCCTCTACCATCGGCGGCGTGTTGGGCAGCATCACGGCCACGGTGTCGTTCTTGCCAATGCCTGCGCGCTGCAAGGCGCTGGCCAGCTGGCGTGCTCGGGCATAGGTCTCGCTCCAGGTCTGGCGCAGCGGGCCATGCAGCACGGCCAACCGGTCCGGGTATACCTCGGCTGTGCGCTCTATGAACGACAACGGGGACATGGGGGTGAAGTTGGCCTCGTTGCGAGGCAGATCCTGGTCATAAATGCTTTGCATGCAAGTCTCCGGTGACATGAAAATCCTTGGGGGAGAATAGCCGGGTGGCGATACCGCAAACCTTCATCCAGGAACTGCTCAACCGCGTCGACGTGGTCGACGTGGTGGGTCGCTACGTCCAGCTCAAAAAGGGCGGCGCCAACCTAATGGGGCTGTGCCCCTTTCACGGTGAAAAATCGCCGTCCTTCAGCGTCAGCCCGACCAAGCAGTTCTACCACTGCTTCGGCTGCGGCGCCAACGGGAATGCCATTGGCTTTCTGATGGAACACGCGGGCATGAGCTTCATTGAAGCGGTGAAAGACCTGGCGCAACAGACCGGGCTTCAAATTCCGGAAGACGAGGCGTCCCCGCAAGACCGCGAGCGAGCGGCGCAACAGCGCCAGAAACAAGTCACGCTGCACGATGTGCTGGAGAAAGCTGCGCAGGCCTATATCAAGCAGCTCAAGGCTTCGGCCCGCGCAGTGGCCTACCTTAAGGGCCGCGGCCTGTCAGGCGAAATTGCCAAAGCGTTCGGACTGGGCTACGCCCCCGAAGGCTGGCGCAGCCTGGCCAGCGTGTTCCCCGACTACACGGACCCGCTGCTGGTCGAGTCCGGCATGGTGATCGTGCACGAGGACGAAAAAGGCCAGGACGGCGAAGCCAAGCGCTACGACCGCTTCCGCGACCGCATCATGTTCCCCATCCGCAACGTTAAGGGGGAAACCATCGGCTTTGGTGGCCGCGTGCTCGACAAAGGCGAGCCTAAGTACCTGAATTCGCCCGAAACGCCGGTTTTTAGCAAGGGCCGCGAACTGTACGGCCTGTTTGAAGGGCGCACCGCCATCCGGGTGGCCGGCTATGCGCTGGTGACCGAAGGCTACATGGACGTGGTCGCCCTGGCCCAGCTCGGTTTTGCCAACGCCGTGGCCACACTCGGCACCGCCTGCACCGCCGACCACGTGCAAAAGCTGTTTCGCTTCACCGACAGCGTGGTTTTTAGCTTCGACGGCGACAACGCTGGGCGCCGCGCCGCACGCAAAGCCCTGGACGCCGCCCTGCCCCTGGCGACCGACACGCGCAGCGTGAAGTTCCTCTTTTTGCCGCCAGAGCACGATCCCGACAGCTTCGTGCGCGCCAACGGTGAAGCGGCGTTTGCCCAGTGCGTAAAAGAAGCCATGCCGCTCTCGCGCTTTCTCATTGAAGCAGCCGGCGCAGAGTGCGATCTGACCACCGCAGAAGGGCGCGCCCGCATGGCTTCGCAAGCGCGCCCGCTGTGGAGCGCCCTGCCGGACGGCGCACTCAAGCGCCAGCTTATTGGCGAGCTGGCCGAAGGCACCGGGCTCAACAGCCAAGATCTTTTGCAGCTTTGGCAACAAGCTGGCAGCGGCCAACGAGCGCCCCGCAGCACCGGTGGCGCGCCACCCGGCCGCACATACGAATACACGCCGGAAGACAGCGGCGGCGAATATTCCCCCGACCACGAACCGCGCTACCCCAGCAGCCGCAAGCCCTGGGATGCATCGGGTGGCGGATACGGCAGCGGCTCTGGCGGGGGCTACAGCAAGGGAGGCGACTTTGGCGGCAAGCGCTTTGGCAAATACCGTCGAGGTGAGCCACCGCCGCCACGCATGCTGGGCCAACGCCGTGCCACCACCAGCCGCGCCGACCGGGCGGTGGGCTTGCTGCTGTCCAACGCACATGCCTGGGACCACCTGTCGGCCGACGACCACGCCTTGCTCGCGCATCTGCCTTCGCCGCAAGGCCCAGCCTTGGCTTGGCTGGAGGCCCAAATGCACGAACATGGCCCACAGCCCTGGGTGGCCCTGCGTGAAGCCCTGCGTGGCCATGCCTCAGAGGCCTATGTCTGTGCGCAGGTCGAGCAGGTCACTTTGGTCAATGACCCGGCTTCGGAGCTTTCCGAACTCGACGGCATCATGAACCTGCTGCGCGCCGATGCCCTGAAGGCCTTGGCCGACACCCTGGCGGCCAGGGTGCAGCAAGGAGACGCGTCGGCCTACGAAGAGTTCAAACGGGTCACAGACCGCATCAAGACCTTGAAAAACAGCCAGCCGGTATAATGTAGGGTTACGCACCGCAAGCGCGACAGCAGCACCTCCGGCCCGGCCCGGCCCCCAGTAACGGGGCTACATGGATCCTATTCCCGGCCACCCCAGCGACCACACCGGTCCTGGCGGAACCCCGCAAGGGCTGCACACCAAATGATCGCCCCAACAGCTTGCAGGCCCACCCTTTCCGGCGAAAGGTGGGTGTTGTGCATCACAAAAATCACCGGGATTGCCCAACTGTTGGGCTGCCCTGGCGGCTCTTGTCTGTTCTGCCGGATCCTGTTTGACGTTTTTTTGAGGTCCTCATGCCCACGAAGAAGTCCAGTGCGCCCGTTGTGTCCAGTAGCAAATCAGCCGCCAAGGCCAGCCCAAGCAAGGCAACACCGGAAGCCCCCCCGAAGAAAGCCCCTGCTGTGACCGACAAGACCCCCACCAAAGCCGCTGCCAAGAAGGCCGCCGGCAAGACCGCACCCGAAGCTCTCGACGCCGAATTGGCGGTTGAGGCTGGCACCGCCAAAAAGAAGGCGGGCCGCCCAGCCAAAGCGGCAGCGGCTGACAAACCGGCAGCCAAGCGCGGCCGAAAGCCCAAGGCTGGCGCATCGTCTGATGTCGACATGGACGATGCAGACCTGAGTGACATTGAAGACGATTTGAGTGGCGAACCCGAGGTGGAAACCGAAACAGTTGACGCTTCGGCTCAGCCGGTTGAAAAGGTCAAGCCACTGCGCATGAAGATCAGCAAGGCCAAAGAGCGCGCGCTGATGAAAGAATTCGGTCTGGACGAGACGGTCCTGTCCGAAGAAGAAGCCAAAAATCGCCGCGAACGCCTGAAGACGCTCATCAAGCTGGGCAAGACGCGCGGCTACCTGACACACGGCGAAATCAACGACCACCTGCCCGACAAGCTGGTGGAAGCCGAAACGCTGGAAGTGGTGGTTTCGCTGTTAAACGACATGGGTGTGGCCGTTTATGAACAGACGCCCGACGCCGAAACCCTGCTGTTGAACAACACCGGCCCCACGGCAGCTACCGAAGAAGAAGCCGAAGAAGAAGCCGAAGCCGCGCTGTCCACTGTAGACAGCGAATTCGGTCGCACCACCGACCCGGTGCGCATGTACATGCGCGAAATGGGCACGGTGGAACTGCTGACGCGAGAAGGTGAAATCGAGATCGCCAAGCGCATCGAAGGCGGCTTGAACGACATGATCGCAGCCATCTCGGAAAGCCCGGCCACCATTGCAGAAATTTTGGCCATGGCCGAAGACATCCGCGAAGGCAAGGTCGTTATTTCCACCGTGGTGGACGGTTTCGCAGACGCCAACGCGGCCGATGACTATGTGGCCGAAGAAGACTTTGACGACTACGACGAAGCCGATGACGACGACGGCAAAGGCGGATCCAAGGCCCTCACCCGCAAGCTCGAAGAACTCAAACGCGAAGCGCTGACCCGCTTCGACACCATGCGCACGCTGTTCGAGAAGCTGCACAAAACCTACGACAAAGAAGGCTACGGCACGCCCACCTACTTGAAAACGCAGGCCGCCATCACTGAAACACTGATGTCGATCCGCTTCACCGCCAAAGCGATTGAAAAGCTGTGCAGCACCATGCGCAGCCAGGTCGATGAAGTGCGCAAGAAAGAACGCGAACTGCGCCGCATCATCGTGGACAAGTGCGGCATGCCACAAGAGAAGTTCATTGCCGACTTTCCAGCCAACCTACTCAACCTCAAGTGGGTAGAAAAGCAAGCAGCTGCGGGCAAGCCCTGGAGCGTGGTCATGCAACGCAACATCCCCCCAGTGCAAGAATTGCAGACCGGTCTGATGGCCATCCAGACCAGCGTAGTCGTGCCACTGACTCACCTGAAAGACATCCACAAACGGATGAACCAGGGCGAGTCCACCTCGCGCGACGCCAAGAAGGAAATGATCGAGGCCAACCTGCGCCTGGTGATCTCTATTGCGAAGAAGTACACCAATCGCGGCCTGCAGTTCCTGGACTTGATCCAGGAAGGCAACATTGGTCTGATGAAGGCGGTGGACAAGTTCGAATACCGCCGCGGTTACAAGTTTTCGACCTACGCCACTTGGTGGATTCGCCAAGCCATCACCCGCTCTATCGCCGACCAGGCACGCACCATCCGCATCCCGGTCCACATGATTGAGACGATCAACAAGATGAACCGCATCAGTCGCCAACACTTGCAAGAGCATGGTTTTGAGCCCGATGCATCCATCCTGGCCGAGAAGATGGAGATGCCCGAGGACAAGATCCGCAAGATCATGAAGATCGCCAAAGAGCCCATCTCCATGGAAACGCCCATTGGTGACGACGACGATTCGCACCTGGGCGATTTCATTGAAGACCAAGCCAACACGGCGCCCATCGAGGCGGCTATGCAGGCCGGCCTGCGCGAAGTGGTCAAGGAGATTCTGGACAGCCTGACGCCGCGTGAGGCCAAGGTGCTGCGCATGCGTTTCGGCATCGAGATGTCCACCGACCACACGCTGGAAGAAGTGGGCAAGCAATTTGACGTGACGCGCGAGCGCATCCGTCAGATCGAGTCCAAGGCGGTGCGCAAGCTCAAGCACCCAAGCCGCTCAGACAAGCTACGCAGCTTCATCGACACCATGTGAGGCGACAAACAAAAAAAGGCTCCTTCGGGAGCCTTTTTTATGCGCTGCTCAATACAAGCAAAGTCCTGCTGTGAAACGTACTCGACACGCTCCTGGGCTAAGTCATTAAAGCGATGCTGTATTCAGAAAGCCCAAACCCCCAGGCACCATGGGGTACGAGGGGGTTTGGGGGGCTGGTAAGAGCCTGACGATGACCTA
>NZ_CBFHOP010000010.1:0-136533 GCF_965657535.1 Hydrogenophaga sp.
GAGAAGCTGGCCTTGTACCCGGCGTAATCGTCGCAGATCAGGCTGCCGCGCCAGTCACCCAGGAAGGCTCGTGCGTGTTCTCCGGCGCGGGACTCGCAGAAGTCATAGACCACCGCGCGCGTGGCTTCAAACGCTCCCGGGGCATAGGCCCACAGGTAGGCCCGGTGCGTCTTGCCGTTGCCCGGTTTGAGCATGGCCACCGGGGTTTCGTCGCCGTGCAGTACCCGGTGCTGGAGCACCTCGGTCTTGAGGGCATCGACCAGCGGCTGCAAGCGCGCGCCGCAGGCGCCCACCCATTGCGCCAGGGTCGATCTTGGAATCGCCAGAACGGCCCGGCCGAAGATGTTCTCTTGCCGGTACAAGGGCTGGTGGTCGGCGTACTTGGCCACCAGCACCTGCGCCAGCAGGCCAGCCGTCGGGATGCCTTTGTCGATGACGTGGGCGGCCACCGGCGCCTGTGTGAGGGTCTGGCACTTTGCGCAGGCCCACTTGCCCCGGACATGGCGCTCCAAGGTGAAGACGCCAGGCACATAGTCCAGCTTCTCGGCCACGTCCTCGCCGATGCGCTTCATCTGACAGCCGCAACCGGGTGTGCTGCATGTCGTGGACGTGGGCTCATGACGAACCTCGCGCCGTGGCAGGTTGGCCGGTAGTGGTGTGCGTTTGGGTTGCTGCTTGTCGGCGGCTGGCTTGGTCGGGCGCAGTTGTTCGATCTCGTGCTCGACCGCCGCCAGATCGCCGTCGAGTTCCTCTTCCAGCAGGTTGCGCTGATCGGCGCTGTGGCGCTCGGACTTGGCGGCGAACTTCAGACGCTTGAGCAGCGCGCATTCATAGGCGAGCTTCTCGCTCAGAGCTCGCTGGTGACGCAATTCGGTGAGCAGGCGTTGAGTCACTTCGCGCAGTTGTTCTGCGTTCAGTTCGCTCAGGGCTTGCTCGTCGATCACCATGACCCGCAGTGTGCCAAGCACCAACAGCCAAGGCCATTGGCACATCTCCCAATTGCCATGAGTTCATCGTCGAACTGAAGATTCAGATCACGGTGATGGCGCCCTGTGAGCCCACGCGTTGCCAGGGCAGGCCCAGAACCAGGGCATCCAGTTGGGCGTGTTCCAGCGCCACGTTCGGGCTGCCTGGCGGCGCCCAGACGAACTTGCCCTCGTGCAACCGGCGCGTGGCCAGCCACAGACCCACGCCGTCGTGTACCAGGACCTTCAGGCGATTGGCACGCTGGTTGGCAAAGACGTAGGCGTGGTGCAGGTGGGCCGCGCCGAAGGTGGCGATCACCCGCGCCAGGGCGGTGTCGGTGCCTGCGCGCATGTCCAGCGGGGCGGTGGCCAGCCAGGCAGCATCGATGCGGATCATGCGCGGATCACCGCAGCAACGGGCCAAGCATCTGGGCACATTCGGCTGCGCCAGACAGAGGCCAGTGCACGGTCAAGGACATACCGGGACGTTGGCATTCGATGCGGATGTCAGCCGCTGGCGTTGAGGCGTCAACGGCTGGCTGCTCACTGGCGGTCGTTGACGCTGCGGTGCTCAGCTCGATGGGGATGAAGGCCGGGGACTGAGGTGTTGCGACTGCAGTGGTGACGCCACCTTCGAGGCGGTGCAGTCCCTGCGCCCACTCCTTGCGCCAGCGATGCAGCAAGTTGGCGTTCATGCCGTGCTGCTGGGCTACCGCAGCGATCGATACACCGGGCTTGTGGCACATGGCCACCAGTGCGGCCTTGAATTGCGGGGTGTAAGTGCGGTGCGTGCGCCGCTGCGCATACCGCGGGGTCTGAGGGTCTTTGAGCATCGTGTCCACGTTCTTGTTGCGTGCACACGATCTTCCTCAGTTCGACTCAGTCATTCAAGATGGGGTTCGCCGGGCGCTTACGCTCGGTCGCCAACACCTTCCTTTTGTGTCGCATAGCTCAGACCACCGCATTGCCGGCAGAGAAAGTTGCGGCCTGGTGCGTACAGCACTGCCACTCGCTTGGTGCGCCGAGGGCAGGTGAACCAGTGGCGGTGTCCACCCAGGTGGCGGGGGAGGTCTGCGTCTGCACCCGTTGATTGACCACTTCGCCGGTGCTCTTCATGCGGTAGGACAACATCATGCTCTGGAAGTCCACTTGGATATTGATGCTGGCCACCTGACGGTCGTTCAACAGCCACTGCCAGCTAAAGACGTTGCCTGGCACCAGCAAGCCTTTGCGAGTGATCTTGCGGATGTCCAGCGGCATTGAATCGCTGGTGTCCGGTTTGCCGCTGTAGTTGCTGCGCCGTCCACTGCCAAGTCCGCCCATTTTTAATCTCCAATTTTTGTCGAAATCAATTGGCAAGTTCAGCAGGTATCGCGTGAGGAAACCCCAAGAATCGGGCTGTAACCCGCATGGATGCTCAAGTCCTGTTCCCGCATGCGCTTATGTCACGCGGCCAGCTCGGAGATCTTTGAGCTTGATAAGCATCGCCAAGGTGCGTTCAAACTTGCGGTCCAGATGCGTTTCGTAGCGGAAAAGCTTCTCCAGCTTGAAGGCTTGCAGCCCCTCGCCAATGGTTTGATTCACGATAGCGTCGTGGTGGCGCGCCTCTTTTTCGAGTTGGTAGACCAAGGGCGTGACATGTTCGGAGATGAACGCTGCCAGGCCCGTCGCGTCGGCGGTGTACTCCTCCTCGTCCAAGTGGTTTTGCCACCATTCACGGGTATCTGGCAGCAGGGCGCGGAGGGCTTTTTCGTAGGCTCGGTCGCCGCCTTTGCGCAGGATTGCACTGGCCTTGTTGGTCGCTTCAATGTCCTGCAGAGCTGACTGTTGGCTTTCCGCAACGTCAGACGGCTTCAAATCCATCAGGTTACGGATGTCGGTGCCTTCGCCAGAAAGCCATACTTCAAAAGGTGCAGCCGCCGGAATGACGGTTTTCCCGCTTCGGGCGGACTCCTTCAACCCCTTGTTGATGGTGGCGCCCTCGGCTTGCAGCACACGGCGCTTGCGCCAGATTACGCTGGCCAATTCTTCAATCAGGTGCTGCTCGGTGGCACCCGCAGGCAGGTGTTCATCCATCAGCGAATTGACCAGACTCTCATAGTCGGCATGGCTCTCGTGGCTGAGCACGGTGTAGCGGCTCAGGATGCCGTGTTTGAGTGCGTTGAATCGGACCATTTCATAGGGCTGGGTGCTCGGGTCAGTTTTGGTGATCAAGGGTGCGAAGCTGGTCTTGTTGTTCATGGGGGGCTTTCAATATCGAGCTTCAGGACATTCGCATAAGCACGCCACTGCGCCATGCCAGCGCCGCAACGTTGTTCATACCGGCGGCTGTCACGTCCAGCGGCAATGCAAGTTGGGCAATTGAAATGGTGGGCGTGATAGGCCTCTGCCAGTTCTCTCCAGTCCAACGGGTTATCGAGTGGATCGGCGGCTTGTTTGGCGGCGTCGTTTGCCGCTATCAACCAAGTGATCAATAGCGACTTACTGCTGCGAATGAGGTCACGCAAGTCGGCAGTCAAATGGCTCGACGGTGCCACTGCCAGCCCCCCGGCGGGGGCTAGGGACAGGTTCAGGCCAGCGTGTGAAAGCTTGGCAACCACCGCTTCTATGTTCTGCGCAGGCATTAGAAGATCTCCACGTCGTCCGGCTGACTCGCACGCGTTGTTTCGGCAGCGTCCGTAATCTCACAACTCCGCGCAACTCTCGCAACTGTTGGGCTGGCCTTTTCTGTTGTTGCGCGCTCCACCGTGCGCACCACCGTCCAGCGTTTCAAGCCGTTGGTCTTGTTGCCAAGTACAAGGCGCAGGCCGGTACAAAGCTGACCGGCGTGGCGTTCAAGCCAGCGGCCCAAAATGCGCACGTTGAGCTTGCCGTTTTGGCCCGCGATTTCGTCAAGTGCATCGAACAAGGCAGACGGCGCGCCATATGCCTCCGTCGCCTTGGTGATAGCCTGCGCCGGTGACGTTGGCGTGGTTCCAAAGGTCGTTATCCAGGCATTCAACAGCGCAGCGAGCTTGGCGGTTTCCGGGTTCTCCGATGCAGCGCGGTCAATAGACTCCGCTGGGTCAAAAAACATGGGTAAGTCGGCCAAGTCCCGACCAGACTCCATCATGCGTTCCCGAAGCCAGCACAAGGGCTGGCGCACCAAGTCATCCCACAGCTCAAACGACGCTATGCGCCCCTTGGCTGCCTTGGGCCTGCCTGCGGAAATGTAGGCACGCACAATGGTCAGCGCTGCCACCACCAAGGCTTGGCGGTTGTTGCAGACCTCGGTGAGCGGGTCAAACTCAAACTCGCGTTTGAAGGGTGTTTCGATCTGGGCATCCAGCCTCGCCAGCAGAATCCGGCGGTGGGTGTCGCCCGTCAAAACGAGGTTGTTGCCCGACACCAGAAACAGCGATCGGTTGGGCAGCTCCACGTTTTCCGACACCCCCAACACGCGGTCAGCAAACAAAGACGAGGTCAAAAAAGAGTCGATCACCGAGTTGCCCAGCGGCTCGCGCACGTTGTCCCATAGCAGCACCTTGGAGCCCCCGCGCAGTGCCGCAAACAGGCGCTTGCGGCATTCGTCTTCTTCATTGGTGGGTGGCAGTACCGCCACATCACCGCCTGTGGCCAGAGCACCGATGCACTTGGCCAGCAATGTTTTGCCGGTGCCCGCCGCTGGTGCATCAAAGCCGGTGGCCGGGCAGGTAGGCAGGGCAGGGCGCAAACACGCGGCCAGCATGGCGGCCAGGGTGACACCGACGGCGACTTCATCGGCAAATGGAAACAGGCGGATTGGGTGCCACAACTTGGCCAATGCGTCCAGGGCCTGCGCGGCGGTGGGTGCCGACGGCACGGCCAGCGGGTAGGCGTCCGTGGTGACGTACATCAGCCCTGTCGCCGGGTCATGCCCAGGTTCATCCAGCACGCTGCCATCAGGCCGAAGGGTCGGCGCCCTGGTGACGGCCGTCAGCTTACGAAAGTGACGCCCGCCGTGTTTGGCCAGGATTGCGTTGGCAATATAAGTGGGCGCGTCTTCCGGGATCTCTCGGGTGGATGTGACGTTGCCATCTTCGTCGCGCTCGGTCTTGACGCTGTAGAACTCGGCCACCCGGCCCGCGTGGTCCACGAGCCAGTCGCGGCTGACCGGCGTGGCTTTCCCGTCGGCGACAAACGCAATGGCATTGGTGCCAACGTCAAACAACTCGCTGCGGTCGCGCAAAACATGCAACACCGCATCAGTGGCGTCCACCCGCATCCCCCGGCCCAACTGAACCCGTGCCGACTGGCGGCGCAACTCGTAGCGCGTGCCGCCATGCCGGTGTGAGAACAGGTCGGGGCGTGTACCGTTCAGCAGGCGGGCTACTGCCACACGCTTATCCGTGTCCGGGTCCAGCGGATCGGCAAAACGGGTGTTGTGCCAGCGGTGCGGGTTATCCAGCAGCTGCGCCACAGTCACCACCTGGCCATCAGAGCAAGTCAGCTCAAAGTCGCCCATCAGCACCTGGTGCACAACGGCGCGCTCTAGCACATTGGCCGCCTGCGCCAGCTTGATGCCACGACTCTGCGCCAGTGCAGGGGCTTTTTCTGCCACCCAAAGGCGTCGGGCGGTTTCGCACTTTTCGGTGACTGCTGCTCGTGCCGCCTTGAGTGCTGCTTGCGCCTGCTTTTTGATCGAAGACGTGGCAGCGTTAATCAGCAGGTGCAAGTCGAACTGCGCCGTTGCATCACCGTAGATGACTCCTTCAACGCCGGCTCGGGTCACCCCGTCCACCAACACCGAGGGCCCTGCAAAGTCCAGCCGCTCAGGCTGCCACACCGACACATCCACAAGGCACCGTGGCAAGCGCTGGCCCGCGCCACCCACCTCGCACCAGACCGCGCCCGGCGTAGCCCACAGCAGGGCTTCCAACGCCTTGCCCGCCTCGGGGATCAGTGTGGCATCTGCCACCGGGATGTACAGGCGGTGCCGGGTCAGGCCAGACAAAATGCCACCATGGGGCCCCATGCATCCCGCCGACGCGCTGGGTCGCCAGAGCATGGGGGCATTGGCCAGCGCCGGTGCTGCTGCAATCAGGCGGTCCCAGAATTGGAGGGGTGACAGCTCGCCGTCGGGCAAGCCATCGTGGTCCAGCATCATCAACCCCGGTGCGGCCCTGAACTTGAAGTTCTCGCGGGTACGGGCGATGGCCCCGGCTTCTTGCGCGTCCGTATCCCATTGGGTACAGACCTCTACCGCGACTTCTTTGGTCACGCCCCAGGTCACTGCCTGCGCAACGGTCAGCGCTTCAAGATGCAATTTGAGATCGTGCAGATCGGCCACCACCACGCGCTGCGCCTGTCCCCGGCTCAGCATGGCTGATGTCTCCTTGCGCATGCCGCCAGAGGCGTTCAAGCCAATGATCTTGGTCAGTCGGGCCGGTTCGATGCTGGTGATGACCGTAAAGGTCAAGGGCAGTTTGGGGGCGGCGGGTGTGCATGACTCCGCATCCCCCGCGTTGGGCGGTTCGCAGTTGCGAGAGTTGTCTGGCGTTGCGAGATTCCCGGTCGCCAGCGGTGACAGGTGGGTCAGGTCGTCCATACACATCCCTTCAACACAATACCCAAGAGGATTGCAGCGGCATAAGGGGAGGACTGAACCAGCCAATAGCAGAGGGCATGCAGGAGGTATTTCATGCTTACAGCCCCCTGGCCACCATCAGCTCTTTGCGCTTGATGTGCAGCGACTCGATCAGTTCGCGGATCTGGGCATCGGTCTTGCCGGAAATACGCGCGGCATTCAGTGCATCGATCTCATGCGCAGGCCAGCCCACAGCGCGCGGCCCCAGGCGGACGGGCTTGGTCCACAAGCCCTGCGCAATGCGCAGGTAGATGGTGGAACGGGAGTAACCCGATCGGGTTTTTGCAGCAGGGATACGTAGGATGATGTGCGTCATGTTGGGTCCTCTTTGACGGGTATGGAACAAACTCAGACGCAGTGTGTTTGGGCGATTTGGGCGATAAAAGGCCCATGCCTCGACCTGCAGCGAGCCGTCTTTCAGAGGGGAATAGCGAGTAGAGGCCTGGAACCAAACTGCGCAAATCAGCGCATCTCCATGGGAGAAAACTGGGCGAAAATTTTCCGCCCAACTATTTCAAGGCATCCTGTTCACCGGCTGAAAATATGCACTTGACGGAATATTCCATAAAGGCTATATTTCCTCATGACTTGGGACGTGGAATACACAGACGAATTTGGTGACTGGTGGGCCAGCCTGACGGAGGATGAACAAGTTTCATTGGCAGCCTCTGTGCAGTTGCTGGAAGCGCGGGGGCCATCGCTGGGGCACCCACACAGCAGCGGCATCAACGGTTCCAAACATGGGCACATGCGCGAGTTGCGCACCCAGCATGGTGGTCGCCCATTTCGCACGCTGTACGCCTTCGATCCACGCCGTATGGCGATTCTTTTGATTGGCGGAGACAAGACGGGCGACAACCGTTGGTATGACGTGCATGTGCCCATGGCCGACCGGCTGTACGACCAGCACCTGGACCAACTTCGACGTGAAGGAGAAATAGATGGCTAAGAAATTTACCGAGCTGCGCGCAGGCATGAGCCAGGCCGCCCGCGAGAAGTCGGATGTCATGGCCCGGCAGATGTTGGCTGAAATGCCGCTCAACGAACTGCGCCAAGCCCGTGGTCTATCCCAAAAAATGCTCGCCGAAGTGCTGCATGTGCAGCAGCCTTCGATTGCTAAGATTGAGAAACGGACAGATATGTACCTGTCCACCCTGCGCAGCCACATCGAGGCTATGGGCGGCGAGCTGGACGTGATTGCGCGGTTCCCAGAAGGCTCGGTCAAGATCAAGAACTTCACCGAGTTGGGGGCTGGCACACCGCTCTGAGTGGCGGTGTCCGAGTGACGCTCGTTCAGGCCAGCATGTGTTTCTTGATCGTGCTGGCGTCGCGACCTTTCGCAACTGGCGTCTTAGCGATCTGCCGCGAATACCAAACGTCTGACTTGTCCGGACTCTTCTTGCACAGAGCCCGATAGGCCTTCTGCCAACTCGCATACATGGCTTGTGTGTCGATCTTGCCTGCCTCGCGCTTGGCCGTGCTGGGCGTGTGGCGCGGATCGGCGGTGGCCGCTGCATCCACCAGGTGCCGAATCACCAAACCGTCCAGCGTGAAGCGGCCGTCTTCAAAGGCCACCAAATCAGCCAGCGGAGTCGCGCTCGCGCCCACAACCAACGCCAACAGCCCCCGCACGCGCAACCACAGCATCTGGGTGCGCTTGTTGCCGCTCGCCATCCCAATGGGTAGCAAGTCGGCCTCAGTCGGTTGCGCTTGGGTCTCCCGCAGCTCAAGGCTGGTGGCCACAAATCCACGCACCGCCTGGGCATCGCAACGCCACTGAGCCAGCTGCGCAGCCGCGACCGCTACCTGGCTGGTGTCGCTGCGCTTGTCACACACGACGAAGAACGTGGCGGGTGCATTCACGCGGTTGAGCATCTCCACGGGCATGTTGCATTCCTCTTCGCAGCCGGGGCACACAACGCTGCTGGCCGGGCGTGCTTTCAACAGGAGGTTCTGCGACTTCAAGGCCGACACGGCCGCTGTTGCGTATTCCGGCGAACGTGACCGCTGATTCCGGCGCATCGTGACCGGTCGCGCCGCGTGAAGTGTTGCGCGCTCAAATTTTAGGTTGATCGGTCACGATGGGTCTGGATTTTTCTCCTGTTGGGCTGTTTTGGATCTCTGACGTAGGGACTCGCCCGTCAGGGTGAAACGGTGATGGCGCTGCATCAGTCTGTCCAGCATCGCGTCAGCAATCGTGGCGTCACCCACCCAAGCGTGCCAGTGCTCGATGGGCAGCTGGCTGGTGATGATGGTGGCCTTGGTGGCGGGGCCGCGCGAAGAGAAGCGTCCTGGTGTCTATGCCTGCGTCGCTGCGCTGCTGGACGTTTGCCTCGCGGTGGAAGGGGCGGCGGTAGAAGCCGCGACAGATACCCATTATTAAGACAGTTGTATAAATACAGTGATGATGTTTTAATGTACCCATGAGCACAGATTCAATGTCGTCATCACCCAGCTACCCACTGGCCGACCTTTGCGTGCTCGCGGACTTGCCACCCCGAACGGTGCGCTACTACGTGCAGATTGGTTTGGTTGATCGTCCCGAAGGGGAGACCCGAGCGGCGCGCTATGGCTCAACGCAGTTGGAGCAGCTGCTGCTGATCAAGAAGTGGACTGCGGCAGGCCTGGCTCTGGATCGCATTCGGGAACTGTTGCGCGGTGAGCCAGCACAGGTTCCACCACGAGCGCGGGCCATCGGGTCGGTCGAGGTGCGAAGCCACTTGATGGTGGCAGACGGCGTGGACGTGGTGATTGAACCAGGTCGTGCAGGCCTGTCGCCCGAGCAGGTACGCCAATTCATCAACGGTGTCATGGCGGTATTCGCTCAGGTCAGCGGCGGTGATGTGGCGCCAACGGACGAGTCAAACAGCAAGCAATGAAAGGCAAGAACATGGACCAGCGAGAGTGCGCGCGTTTGGAGACGCGGGACGGGCAGGCGGTGAGTCTGTTGGGAGTCAAGCTTTCAGCAGACCTGCGCGGCTTGATGTTTGAGGCCAGCATCGAGCAGCGCTTTTGCAATCCGAGCACCAAAAACGTGGAGGTGGTCTACACCTTCCCCTTGCCTTGGGGCGCGGTTTTGCTGGGCATTGGCGTGGTGCTCGGTGACAAGCGACTCACGGGTGCGGTCGTTGAGAAGAAACAGGCAGAGGCGCGCTACGAGGAGGCCATATCTGATGGTGATGCTGCGATCATGCTGGAGAAAAACCATGATCACAGCTACAGCCTTAACCTAGGCAACCTTGAGGCGCGTGAGAATTGCACCATTACGCTGCGCTACGCTCAGACACTGCAGTTTGAACAACGTGGGCTGCGGCTGCTGATCCCGACGGTGATTGCACCTCAGTATGGCTATCTTGCGCATGATGGCGGTCTGATGCCGCACCAGGTTCCCAGCCATAGCCTTAGGGCAGATCATCCGTTTGAACTTGAGCTGCGACTTCATGGCGACTTGGCTCGGGCACGCGTGGCCTCACCCAGTCACCCGGTCGGTGTTACCCATGGAGCCTCCGATCAAGGCAGTGTCCTGACCGTGTCATTGGCGCGCCGCGAATCTTTGGATCGAGACTTTGTACTGGTGGTCGATCAGCTCGTACACGACTCGGTGGCTGTGGTGGCTCAAGATGGTGTCGAATCCCATCGTGTAGCGGTTCTGGCCAGTTTTTGCCCTCGCATTCCTACGCAAAGCCAACCCTCAACGGCCGTCAAAATACTGGTCGATTGTTCTGGCTCGATGGCGGGTGACAGCATCGATGCGGCAAAGCGGGCTCTGCAAGCCCTCGTCCAGCAATTGGGTGCCGGTGACCGGTTTTCGTTATCGCGCTTTGGTGACTCTGTAGAGCACCGCTCGCGCGGCCTTTGGAAAGCCACTGAAACGACGAAGCTCGCCGCCCAGCGATGGGTGCGTGCGTTGAACGCCGATCTGGGTGGAACCGAAATGGAGGCGGCCCTGGCCTCGACCTTCGCTCTGGCACAAACGGTCAGCAGTGACATTCTGTTGGTGACGGATGGAGAAATCAGCGCGATCGATCGCACCATCGCGTCGGCCAAAGGCTCTGGTCATCGCTTGTTTGTGGTGGGCATCGGCAGCAGCCCAGCAGAAACGCATCTGCGGCGCTTGGCCGAGGCCACGGGCGGTGCTTGTGACTTTGTGGCGCCTGGCGAGGCAGTGGAACCCGCTGTTCTGCGCATGTTTGCGCGCCTGAGGTCGCCCCGACTGGCTGACTTGCGTCTTGAATGGCCAGCAGGATTGGTTCGAGAGTGGGTGTCGCCGCTGCTGCCCTCTGTTTTTGATGGTGACACTGTCAACGTTTTTGCATGGCTCCGACAAGTACCCACCGGTGTTGTGACGCTTTTGGGCCGGTGCTCCAATGAGGACTCACCTCAGGTGTTGGGCACGGCAACCCTTCCAAGTGAGCTGGAGGCGGCAGACACCCTGACTCGAATGGCCGCGTCGGTTTATGTCCTCACGGCTGACAACCAGCTCTTGAACGATCGACCGATGGAGGTGACCCAGCTGGCCATTGGCTACCAATTGGTGACCGACAAGACCAACTTCCTGCTGCTCCACGAGCGCCCGGTTGGCGAAAAAGCCACCGACATGCCGGAGCTCCAAAAAGTTGATCAGATGGTTCCGGCTGGCTGGGCTGGCATGGGATCGGTGCGGTTTTCGCGGAGCAGTACAAGGCACGGCAGCAGCAACGTGCGCGACATTTCTGGTCAAGATACGGTCCCAGTGGCCGCTCTGTGGAGGACTGCCAGAGCTCCGGTTCCTGCAACCAAGTTCAGCGTGGTGGATGACGCTCAGGCGCCTGCCTTTCTGCGCGCTCAAACTGACAGCTTCATCCTTCCGGCCTTCCTGCGCAAACGCGACCAGATCATTGATCACCAGGACCCTCGGTATTGGGCTGAGTCAGAACATTACTCCGGTCTGACACCGTTTGGGATTAGCGCATGGTTGCGCCTCACGCCCGTACCTGAATGGCCAACCACCTACATGGGGTTGCGGCAGATGGGCGTTGGTGAATGGCTGGCGGATTGGCTGGAGCTCGTCATGGGCAGGTACCAGGGCACTTTGTATGCTGAGTCCAAAGTGGTCGAGGCATTCTTGTACCTGATGTCCAGACACGACACCTATGAATCGCTGGCAAGGTCCGAAGGCCCGCTCAGTACCCTGAAGTCGACGGTACTGCGGCTGCGAGGCGTGTTTGCCAGTGGCCCAGTTGTCCAGGCAGCCAGCACGGACATGGCCTTGGTCGACGCGATGGTGGTTGCTCTGGAAGAAATGACAGCCAGTGCGTGGCCAGATCGGGTGTTTTCGTTGGGCGGTGCGATGGACGAGGTGTGTGATGCCAGATCAGACTCCACTACCGTTTGATCGGGAGAAGCACTGCAACCACTTCGAGCTGCGTCTTGAGGAGGGTGTTGCGCAAGGCAAGCATCTCCCCGGCAGGAAGATCACGCTGTATTCGGAAATATGGGTCGATGGGCGCCACATCGATGAGCCGCACTTTATTGATCTGCCTCTGCTCGTCCAGAGCCTGCATGCGCAGCGCTGGTTCGAGATCTTTACTTGCGGGTGCGGGATCGGGGGGTGTGCGGGCATCGTCGACGGCATACACGTCACGCACGACGCAGATCTTGTTCGGTGGTCATTCCGTAGGCCACAGAGCGCAGGCAATCTCATGGACCCCGCGCTGAGTTAATGGGAGAAGACGGCAGTCCCGGTCGTGCTGACTTTTGAGCGGGCCCAGATGGTGAAGGCTATTGTCGACTACCTGGATGCAGTTCGCGCACTGGTCGGCGTAGAGCCGAGCAAGTTCGAGTGGCCAGTGCATGGCTTATTCGTTCAGGACGTGGTGAATATTGATGTAAGCAAGCCCTTCTATGACATCGAGGGTGGAGGTTAGAAATGCCAGTTCAACAAGTTCTCACCGACCAGCGCGTACCGGTCAAGATCTGGACCGATGATGTCGACGACCGATCGAAAGAGCAGCTGGCCAATATTGCGGGGCTGCCTTTTGTACATCACCACGTCGCGGCGATGCCTGACGTGCATCTTGGAATTGGCGCCACCATCGGATCAGTGATCGCCACGCACAAGGCCATCATCCCGGCGGCTGTCGGTGTGGACATCGGCTGCGGCATGGTCGCCGCTCGGTTGTCGATCACGGCCAACGAACTGGACGAGAAAGCCCTGAAAAAGGTCTTCGACCAAATCACCCGGGATGTGCCCGTGGGACGGGGTCAACACGCCGATGACCGTGTACTGGTGGAGGCTTCGCGGCCCTTCGAGCCAGGATTGAAAGCGCTAACCGACCGTCACCCTCAGTTGCTCAAGGCATTCGGCAAGTTTTCCAAATGGACCAATCAGATGGGCACGCTCGGAGGCGGCAACCACTTCATTGAGGTGTGTCTGGACGAGTCCGATCAGGTTTGGGTGATGTTGCATTCGGGCAGCCGGGGTATCGGCAATGCGATTGCCGACTACTTCATCCAGTTGGCGCGCAAAGACATGGAGCGCTGGATGATCCAGTTACCGGACCGTGACCTCGCTTATTTCCCAGAGGGTACCGAGCACTTCAATGACTACGTGGAGGCAGTGCATTGGGCGCAGGAATACGCCATGGCCAACCGTCAGGCCATGCTGGACCTGGTGCTCGATGCGCTGGCGCGGCACCTACCGCCGTTCACTGTGACCACCGAGGCGGTGAACTGCCACCACAACTACGTGGCCAAAGAGCACCACTATGGCGCCGATGTCTGGGTGACGCGCAAAGGCGCCATTCGCGCCCGCGAAGGTGATCTGGGCATTGTGCCGGGCAGTATGGGTGCGCGAAGCTACATCGTTCGTGGCAAGGGAAATGCCGAGAGTTTCTGCTCCAGCGCCCATGGTGCCGGTCGCCGTATGAGTCGAACGGCGGCTGAAAAGCGCTTCACTGAGGCCGATCTGCAGGCACAGACCGCAGGCGTCATCTGCCGAAAAGACAAGGGCGTATTCGATGAGATTCCGGGGGCCTACAAGGACATTGATCAGGTCATGGCGAACCAGCGCGACCTGACCGAAATCCTTCACACGCTAAAGCAGGTCGTCTGCGCGAAGGGCTGAACCATGGCCATTGCACTTGAATTCATCGACTTTGTCGTACCGATCGCCCTCATCCGGCAGAAGTATCCGGGCGGCTGGGAGCAATGCCTGAAAGACCACGAGCGCCTGATCGGAGGGCGTGTATGGTTCGATGAACACCTGCTGCGGGATGGAGCTATGAATCCGGCTGACATCGAATCCCTTGTCGAGGAGTGGACATCCTTCGGATTCCAGCCGACCGCAGAGGTCGACGGACAACGCATCTGGCAGGACTGCTGCGTCGTCGAGTCCATGCTGGGCGGTCCCACGCTACCTTGCGACTGGCTCGAACTTTCGGAGGACGGCGAATCAGCCTGGCTGAAGGGCACTCAGCCCGGGGCCATCAAATGGCGGAAGAAGCGGATGGCACAGTGACGGACCCGCAGCCGTTCGTCCCGATCCTCACCGTGATGGTGGACTATGGCAACGCGCCGTTCTTGTGGTGCGTCGGTGCACCGGAACAGGCAGGCGTCGGCGAAAACATATGCGACGGTTCGGGGTGGGATGAGACCTGTCCGATGTCGGAAGGGCTCTGGCGAAAGTTTGCAGACTGGGCGATCGCGTTTGATCGGACATCGTTCTATTCCGATGACTTCGCCACCAGTGGTTGGGATTGGGCTGCTCAACATGAACGCGGCATGCAACTGTCCCGTTGGCTCAAGGATGAGGTGGGCAACGCGTACCGCGTGATCTATCAAAAGCCTTGCGAAGATCCTGATAATAAATTGGATGCGCGCCGGGAGGTTCTGGCCGATGGCACATTGCTTCCACTTGCTGTTTAAATTGCCTGCCTGAATAATTATTCAAGAGTCAAGCCATTGACGACTGCTCATTCTTCGAGTTCTTGTCTGTAATGAATAGATGACGACGGATAGCTACATCCGCCGTTCGATCCTTTTTCTGGTCAAAAAATAGAGGCAATCGCCTGGACGCAGTGCTGGGAGAGTGTGGATAAGTCGGCCGCCCTTTAAGGGTGGCGAAGCGCAGTCAGATGTGTTTGTGTGTTTGGCCCCGCTGCAAGGGAGTGTCAGGATTTCTGTGTGTGAGGCGGTTTCAGAAATGGGCTGATGGGTAAATTTTATTCAAGCTCAGGCCCCTGCCAGGGCGCCGGAGGCGCCCCCGGTTGAGCCCTCGCATGACGAGATTCCATCCTTTCATTTGGCACCCCCTTGAGCGGGCTGAGTGAACCTGTCGCCGTACAGGATGGCGAACTGGTTCATCGCTGATTTCCAGTGGTTCGCCGCCCGCCCCCAGTCCTGCGTGATGTTGCGCAGTGCCAGCCAAATCAGCTTGGTCGCGGCATCGTCACTGGGGAAGTGACCACGCGTTTTGATGATCTTACGCAGCCGCGCGTTCACGCTCTCGATGGCATTGGTCGTGTAGATCACCCGGCGCACTTCTGGCGGGAAGGCAAAGAACGAAATGACCCTATCCCAGGCCCTGCGCCAGGCACCCACCACCTTGGGGAACCTCTTCCCCCATGGCCCCGCTTCAAACGCATCCAGCTCAGCCTCAGCGGCCTCAGCGCTGGTGGCCGTGTATATCGGCTTGATGGCCGCTGCCAGTGCCTTCCTGTCCTTCCAGCTGGCAAAGTCCAGACTGTTGCGAATCAGGTGCACGATGCAGGTTTGAAGCGTTGTGGCCGGAAACACGGCGCCCAGCGCCTCTGGCATACCCTTGAGCCCATCGGTAACGGCGATCAGGATGTCCTGCACGCCACGGGTCTTCAAGTCGTTGAACACCTTCATCCAGAATTTGGCACCCTCGGTGTTCTCGACCTAGATCCCCAGGATGTCTCGGCTGCCATCGGCCAGCACGCCAAGGGCCAGGTACACGGCCTTGGAGCGCACCACCCCATCCTCGCGGATCTTCACGCGCAGGGCATCAAAGAACACCACCGGGTACATGGCTTCCAGTGGGCGACTTTGCCAGGCCGTGACCTCGCTCATGACTTCATCGGTGACGCAGCTGATGAGGTCGGGGGAGACCTCTACCGAGTACATCTCGTTCAAAAAGGCCTGTATCTCGCGCACGGTCATGCCGCGTGCGTACATGGCAACGATCTTGTCGTCAAAGCCGGTGAAGCGGCGTTCGTGCTTGCCAATGAGCTGCGGCTCGAACGTGCCCTCACGGTCACGGGGGATGTCGATGCGCAGCGCGCCTGCATCGGTCAGCACCGTCTTGGCGCTCTTGCCGTTGCGGTGGTTTGCCGCTGCTTCGGGCTTGGCCTGACCCGGTGCGTAGCCCAGGTGGTGACTCATTTCGCCAGCCAATGCCCGCTCGAGCACAGCTTTATTGAACTGGTCAAACAGGCTCTGGACTTGCCCAGCTGTCATGGGGCCGCTCACGAGTTGGTCCAGCAACTCGGTTGGAATTTGCAGATGCGCTGCTTTGTCCGCCGTAGCGGTGCTTTTGGTCTTGCTTGGCGTTCATGCTCCTTGTCGACATGCTAGGCCGCACACACGAAATTTCTGACAGGCTCGATAGGGCAGGTTCCTGGCGCCGTGCAGCGTTTTTATCCGCCCCTTCGGGGTGCCGAAGTTGCTCCGCCATCAAGAAACCTAGGGCGGAGCTGCTCAAACAGGCTTGATGGTGCAAACCGCACCATCCTCTGCTTTCGCAGTGCCGCAGTCCCAGTCCCAGTCTCTGCTTGAGGTCTTGGTCCCCGCGCTCAATGCGCCAGCGCATCGTGGCTTCAAACACCAGGCGCTGCAGTGTGCTTGGGCACAGCCATGCCTCGTGACAAAGCCGGGCACGCAGCGCACGTCATGTGCTTGCTTGGGTTTGAAATAGCACCCAAGCGGTCTAAAAACCACTTGAACCGGCCTTGCTTGTCGCGGCGCGCCATCAAGGTGCAGCGGGTCTTTGGATCAACCGCATATGCGCCGTTGCCTCAGCATCCGCGCGTGATGGGCATGTCCATATTCGTCTTCACCACCATGTGCTTGGCCAGTTCCAGCTTGGCGATGGATTGGCGGTGCACTTCATCTGGGCCGTCGGCCAGGCGCAGGGTGCGCTGGTTGGCGTAGCTGTAGGCCAGCGGGAAGTCGTCGCTGACGCCGCCACCGCCGTGTGCCTGTATAGCCATGTCGATGATGTCGCAGGCCATGTTGGGTGCCACCACTTTGATCATGGCAATTTCGGCCTTGGCCACCTTGTTGCCCACGGTGTCCATCATGTAGGCGGCCTTGAGCGTGAGCAGGCGGGCCATTTCAATGCGGCAGCGTGCGTCGCCAATACGTTCGTGCCAGACCGACTGGGCCGATACCGGTTTTCCAAAAGCAATGCGTGAGTTCAGCCGCTGGCACATGAGCTCCAGCGCGCGCTCGGCCGCGCCGATGGAGCGCATGCAGTGGTGGATGCGCCCAGGGCCAAGGCGGCCTTGGGCGATTTCAAACCCACGGCCCTCGCCCAGCAGCAGGTTGCCCACGGGCACGCGCACATTGTGCAGCAGCACTTCCATGTGACCGTGCGGCGCATCGTCGTAGCCAAACACGCTGAGCGGGCGCACCACGGTGATGCCCTTGGCGTTAGAGGGCACGATGATCATGGACTGCTGCGAATGGCGCGGTGCCTCGGGGTTGCTCTTGCCCATGACGATGTAGACCGCACAGCGAGGGTCGCCAGCGCCAGAGGACCACCACTTGCGCCCGTTGATGACGTATTCATCACCGTCGCGCTCAATGCGGCACTGGATGTTGGTCGCGTCAGACGAAGCCACCTCGGGTTCGGTCATGAGGAAGGCCGAGCGGAACTCACCCCTCAGCAAGGGCTCCAGCCATTGGTCTTTCAGCTCCTCGCTGGCATAGCGTTCAAAGGTCTCCATGTTGCCGGTGTCGGGCGCTGAGCAGTTGAACACCTCGGCGGCAAACGGTACCCGCCCCATGATTTCACACAGAGGGGCGTATTCGAGGTTGGACAGGCCTTCTGGCGCACGCGGGCTCTTGGGTAGGAACAGATTCCACAGACCGGCGGCGCGGGCCTTGGGTTTGAGCTCTTCGATGATGGTGGTGGGAATCCAGGCGTTGCCCTGAGCGCGGTTGGCGGCAATTTCGGCGAAGAAGCGCGCTTCGTTGGGGTAGATGTGCTCGTCCATGAACGCAAGCAGGCGCGCGCGCATGTCCTTGACTTTGTCGGTGTAATCGAAGTTCATCGTGGCTCCTGTGGGTGGTAATTCGGATAGAAAGTTTTTCAGGCTGGCTGGGCAAAACGCCAGGCCAGTTCGGCCATAGGGCGGGCCCCGGCAGCAGACTTCACCGCCTGCGCGCTTGAAGCCGTACCGGTTTCGACCCGCTTGGCAATGCCTTGCAGAATGGCGGCTAGGCGGAACATGTTGTAGGCGAGGTAAAAATTCCAGTCGGCCTTCAACTGTTCGGGTGTGGCAAAGCCGGTTCGCTCGCAATACAGCGCGATGTAGTCGGCCTCGGTGGGAATGCCCAGCGCTTTCACGTCGAGCCCGCCAATACCGCGAAACAAACCCGGCGGTATGTGCCAGGCCATGCAGTGGTAGCTGAAGTCAGCCAGCGGGTGGCCCAGGGTGGACAGTTCCCAATCGAGCACCGCGAGCACGCGCGGCTCGGTGGGGTGGAACATGAGGTTGTCGAGCCTGTAGTCGCCGTGCACCACCGACACCAGGGATGCGTCACGCGCCATGGCCGGAATGTTCTTTGGCAACCATTCCATGAGCCGGTCCATCTCAGCAATAGGCTGCGTCACGGAGGCCTGGTATTGCTTGCTCCAGCGGCCAATCTGGCGTTCAAAATAATTGCCTGGCTTGCCGTAGCTTTCCAGTCCAATGGCCACCGGGTCCACCGTGTGCAAAGCGGCCATGACCCGGTTCATTTCGTTGTAGATGGCGCCGCGCTGCTCGCGCGTCATGTCGGGCAGGGCTTGGTCCCACATGACGCGGCCATTCACACACTCCATGACGTAGAAGGCGCGCCCGATGACGGACTCGTCTTCGCACAGCACATGCATTTGCGCCACCGGCACACCGGTGCCGTGCAGCGCGCTCATCACGCGGAATTCGCGTTCAATTGCGTGGGCCGACGGCAGCAGCTTGGCCACAGGGCCTGGCTTGGCACGCATCACATAGGCCCGTGTGGGCGTGATGAGCTTGTAGGTCGGGTTGGACTGGCCCCCTTTGAACATTTCCACCGTCATCGGCCCGCTGAAGCCCGGTAGGTGGGCTTGCAGCCACTGTTGCAGCGCGGCGGTGTCAAAGGCGTGCTGTTCTGACACCGCTCGTGTGCCGGTGAAGTTTTGCGTGTCGCTCATGCGGAAAGCCTTGTGAGAGAGAAGTTATGAGCCTTGCCTCCCCGCAACCGCTGAGCGGCTGCGTTCAGGCGTCGGCTTCTGCGATGCGCATCAGCATGTCGCGGTTGCGCACCACCAGTCCGCCCTGCTCGATGCGGATCGCGTCTTCGCGCTCCATCGACTTGAGCTCCTGGTTCACCCGCTGGCGCGACGCGCCCAGCAGTTGTGCCAGCTCTTCCTGGGCCAGTTGCAGGCCAATGCGCATTTCGTTGCCATCGGACAGGCAGGGCACGCCGTAGCTGCGTACCAAGTGCAGCAGTTGCTTGGCCAGCCGGGCGCGCAAGGGCAGTGTGTTCAGGTCTTCCACCAGACCAAACAGGTTGCGGATGCGCCGCGCCTGCAGGCGCATGAGCGCTTCGTACAGCTCCACATGCACGCTGAGAATCTTCTGGAAGTCGTTGCGGGCCACGCACAGCAGCGTGGTGGGGCCGTGCGCGTAGGCGTCGTGCGTGCGGTGGTCGCCGTCGAACATGGCCACATCGCCAAACCACACGCCGGGCTCCACATAGGTCAGCGTGATCTGCTTGCCCGAGAGCGAGGTCGAGCTCACCCGTACCGCACCCTTGGCCACCGCCGTCCACTCGGTCGGCGGGTCGCCGCGGGCAACGATCAAGTCGCCGTCTTTGTATCGCTTGACGTAGGCACATCGGAGTATGTCGTGACGCAGGGAGGGTGAAAGGCTGCTGAACCAGCGACCACTGTTGATCGCCTCGCGTTCTTCCATTGTCAGAATCGGTTCGTCCATGGGCTGTCTTATGAGTGACTGAAAACGGAATGATTGTCGCCACAGAGACCGGGCGACCGTGTGGGGTAGGGTGCCACGCTGTCCCGCAAGCGTCCCGACAAGGTGGGTTGTTGGGCTGCTGCTGTGTGGTTCAGCGGTAGTTCGCCGGCCGTTTTTCCATGAAAGCGGCAATGCCTTCGCCCGCATTGGCGTGGTGCAGATTGCGCACAAAGTGGTCGCGCTCATGTCTCAGCTGGGTGTGAAGTGTGACGGTGGGCGCGTCGTTCGCCAGCTCTTTGATGCTGGCCAGCGCGTTGGGTGCTCGCGCGTTGAGCCGTTCGCACAGTGACAGCGCATCACCCAGTGCTTCGCCTGTTCCGCTCACGGCGTTGATCACGCCAAGCTGTTGCAGGCGCTCGGCCGTGATGCGCTCGCCGCCCATGAGCAGTTGCAGTGCGGTGGCCCGGGGCATGGCGCGCATCAGGCTCCAGGTGGCGCCACCGTCGGGCGACAAGCCCACGTTGCTGTAGGCCATGACGAACACGCTGTTGTGCGCAGCCACCACCATGTCGCAGGCCAGCGCGAGCGAAAACCCCGCCCCCGCGCAAGAGCCTTCGACCGCAGCGAGCACCGGTTTGGGAAAGGCCCGTATGGTTTCGATCCAGTTGTGCAGGCCTTCGATGCTTTGCGCCTGCACCTCGGGTGGCTGCTGGCGGTTGGCCTGCAGCCGTTGCAGGTTGCCGCCTGCACAGAAGTGGTTGCCTTCACCGGTGATGACGACGCTGCGCACCTCGGGGCTGTTTTCCGCCACGTTGAGCGCTTCCACGCCAGCGGCATACAAGTCGGGGCCCAGGGCGTTGCGGTGCTCGGGGTTGCTGATGGTCAGCACCATGGTCTGGCCATGGCTGTGGCTCTTGAGGCTGGCGGTCATGGGATGGTCTTTCGGTTGTGTCTTAAGGGAAGTCCTGCCAGTACACACCGCAGGACCGGCTTGGCCGGGCTGCAGGTGGGGTCCCCCTGGTGGGAAGACGCGAAGTGGCGCAGGGGGGTTATCCCTCCTCGTGCGTCAGGCTCAGGCCCAGGGCGCCGCGGCGGCGCAGCCAGGGCGAGGGGCGGTAGCGCGTGTCGCCGTACACCGTTTGCATGTTGAACAAGACCTCTAGCACATTGGTGGGACCGATGCGGTCGCCCATGGCCAGTGGCCCCATGGGGTAGCCCAGACCCAGCGTGACCGCCACGTCCAAATCGGCTGGCGTGCAGATGCCTTGCTGGCACATGTCGGCAGCAATGTTGACGATGGTGGCCGCCACGCGCTGCGTGACGAAACCCCCGCTGTCACGGATTACGCTGACGGACTTGCCGTCTCGGGCGAAGAGGGCGTGTGCCGCGTTGCGCATGTCCGGGCGGGTGGCCGGGTTGGTGGCCAGCACGCGGCGCTTGGTGGCCGCATCGTCCAGCATCATGTCGATGCCCATCGTGCGGGTCGCGTCCAGGCGCTCCACGGCGGCCAGCGTGGTCACATCCAGGCCCAGCGGCGCCACCAGAATCAGCGCCATACTGGATGGCGCAGCGCCGGTTTCGATGCTGGCGCCCAGATTTTTCAGCAATTGGTAAAGCTCGGCGCGCCGGGCCGCCTTGGGCGACACCCAGACGGGTGGCATGTCGGCCACCACGGGCACGGCAGGCTCTGCGGGCATTTGCACCAGACCGCCTTCGTATTTGTAGAAGCCTTCGCCCACCTTCTTGCCCACCACGCCCCCAGCAAGCCGCTGCGCGGTGATCACGCTGGGACGGTAGCGCGGTTCGTCGTAATACTGGCGGTAGATGGACTCCATGACCGGGTGCGAGACATCCAGCGCGGTCAGGTCCATCAGCTCAAAAGGACCGAGTCGAAATCCCATCTGGTCTTTCAAGATGCGGTCAATGGTGGCGAAATCGGCGACGCGTTCGCCCGCGACGCGCAAGGCTTCGGTGCCGTAACCGCGTCCGGCGTGATTCACGATAAAGCCCGGGGTGTCTTGTGCCGATACAGGCGTATGACCAAATTGGCGGGTGTAGTCGGTTAGCTGCATGCAAACCGCAGCGCTGGTCTTCAGGCCCGCAATCACCTCGACCACCCGCATCAAGGGAACTGGATTGAAAAAATGGTAACCCGCCAGCTGGCCGGGCCGCTTCAGCGCTGCAGCAATCGACGTTACCGACAGCGACGAGGTGTTGGTGGCGAGCACGGCCGTTGGGCTCACGATGTCCTCGAGCTCCGCAAACAGGCGTTGCTTCACATCAAGGCGCTCGACCACCGCCTCCACCACCAGGTCGCAGGGGGCGAGCTCGGCCACGGAATCTGCCACCGAGAGGCGCGCCACAAAGGTGGCCAGTTGATCGTCATTGAGCTTGCCTTTGGCTTGCAGCGTCTGCCAGGTGCTCTGCAGCGCCTGCATGGCAGCCATGGCAGCATCTGGCTGCACATCGAACAACAGCACCTGGCTGCCAGCCTGCGCGGCCATTTGCGCGATGCCCCGGCCCATGGCCCCGGTGCCAACTATTCCCACGGTCTTGAAGATGGATTGCATATGAAAGTGTTATTTAAATGAAGGCCAGAGCAAGCTATGACAAAATGTTCCAGAATTCAAAATAAGGATGTCTGACGTGCGCCAGATCTGGGTGGGGTGTATTTTGCTATCAACTGCGGTAAGCAGTGCCGCTGTCACGCTCGGAAAGCACAGTGGCGCTGCTGTCATCGGCCGGCCGTTGGACGTGAGAGTTCAGGTGTTGATGGCACCCGGCGAAGACATTGGCGGCTTGTGCATCGGGGCAGACGTCTTCTACGGCGACTCGCAGGTGCCGGGTAGCCAGGTGCGCAGCACGCCGCAAAAAACAACACTCGACGCAGAAGGGTTCGTCCGGGTTCAGTCTTTTCAGGCCGTAAACGAGCCCATTGTTACGGTCTATGTGCGTGCCGGCTGCAACACGCCGTTTACCCGCCGGTTCGTCTTGCTTGCCGATCCGATCACCGAGCCATCGGTGCAGCCAGCGCCCACGCCCGCAACGGGAAGCCGGGCGGGGGCGGGTTCTATGGCCGCACCTGGGCGCTTGTCCTTGGTGAACGGCGTCCTGGCGGGCGCCTCCGGTCCTGCTGACGCAGCGCCCGTAGCCAGGGTCGATGAACAGCCATCGCAGCTTGGGGTAGCGCCAAGGCCGGTGTCTGCTGCGCCATATGCCCAGCCCGTTGCGCGCGCGCCCAGACCCAAAGTGACCAGTGTGGTGCGGCGCGCTGTAACTCCCCGCAGCGAAGTCACCCCGCGCCTTCAACTGGAACCTGTCGACCTGAGCCTGGCGATTGAGCGCGACCCGGTGTTGAGGATGTCCATCTCGCTCTTGAGCGAGCCCACGACATCCGACGAAACCCGCGCTGCCGCAGCACTGCTGTGGAAGACCATCAGCGCCTCGCCCGAAGAGGCCTTGGGCAATGTGCAGAAGCTGTCTGTGCTCGAGTCCGAGTCAAAAGGTCTGCGTGACGCCGAGAGCCAGAGCAAGGCCACCATTGCCGCCCTGAACAGCGATCTGGAGGCTGCCAAGGAAGAGCGTTTCATGAACTGGCTGGTCTACCTGCTGGGCGCTGCGCTCGCGTTGGCTCTGCTGGCCTTGGTCGCTCTGTGGCGCCGGCGTGACCAGGCGGGGGGCATCGCTGCAAAAACTTGGTGGGCTTCAGAAGGCGCAAGCAAGTCTGAAAAAATAGCGCTCAGGGCGGTGCCAGAGGGAATTGGCGCCGACATTGATCTTGATTTGGATGTGGATCTTGGTCGAGAGTCTTCGTTTGGCGCTTACAAGCGCGGAGCAGCGCCTCCGAAGAGCGCTCGCAAGGAGCAAGACGGCTTGTCACTGCTCGACGAGAGCGCTCAGGCGCTCTCGCCGGAAGAAAAAGAAAAGCGAGACTTTGCCCACAGCATGATGGGTGCCTCACGCTCCGTCGCCACCGAGGAATTGTTTGATATACAGCAGCAGGCCGACTTTTTTGTTTCCTTGGGTGAGGATGAGCAAGCCATTCAAGTCTTGCGCAGTCACCTGACCGAGAGCCATGAGCCCAGCGCATTGGCGTATCTGGATTTGCTCAAGATCTACCACCGGCTCGGATGCAAAGCCGACTACGAGCGCTCGCGTGAAGAGTTCAACCACGTATTCAATGCGGGTGCCCCGCCATTTGAGCAGTATTCAGATGCGAGCCAGGGCCTTGAGGCCTACGAAGCCGCTTTTGGGCGTATTCAGGCCTTGTGGCCCCAGCCCAAAGTGCTTGATGTCATCGAGAAATCCATCTTCCGCGACCCGAACGATCCACACTCGGAGGTGTTTGATCTGGAGGCCTACCGTGAGCTGTTGCTGTTGCATGCGATGGCCAAGGACATGATCAAGCGCGAAGAGGACGCTGCCAACGCCCTCAATGACTTTCAGCACACGGCCGTTCAGCCTTTGAAAGTCGCTGGAAAAATTGTCGCGTCTGCTATGCCTTTGGGTGGCGGCGATACCCAGCCCTTTGACAGGGCTCCCCCAGCGTCCCCGCGTCTGGGTCTCGACGTGGATTTGAGTGATTTGTCTGAATTTTCAGCATTCGAAGCTTCCTTGCCTGAAGTGCCGATGGTGGTGGAGCCAACAGCGCAGCCGTATCCTCCGCCGAAAAGTGTGCCGCGGGAGCCGATGGACAACCTGATTGATTTTGATGTGCTCGACTTCATGACCAGCGAAGACGCGAAGCCTGAACCAAAGCCGTCTGACAAGGTCTGATTCGGTTGCGCTCGAAGATCGGTCGAGAATTAAATATGAAAGAGCCGGGCTTGCCCGGCTTTTTCACATCTATGGAGATGGCGGAAAGCCTGTTGGCCTGGTTTCAGCGCCGTACCTGGAGGGCGCCCGGGTTCACGATGTTGGTCGGAGTGCCCTTGATGTAATTGACTACATTGTCAAAGGCAGACGCAAAGTAAGCTTCGTAACTGTCTTGTTCAACATAGCCTATGTGCGGTGTGCAAATGCAGTTTTCCAGTCTCAGCAGTGCATGCCCTTGAAGAATGGGTTCAGATTCGAACACATCCACTGCAGCCATGCCAGGGCGTCCTCGGTTCAGACCCGCCAGCAGGGCTTCAGGTGCGATGAGCTCCGCTCTGGACGTGTTGACCAGCAGTGAAGTGGGTTTCATGCGCGAAAGGTCCTCCAGCGTCACGCAGCCAGCACTGCTTTCCCCCAGGCGCAGATGCAGCGAAAGCACATCGGCTGTTTCAAAAAAACCTTCCTTGCTGGTCGCCATATCGTAGCCATCGGACAACGCACGGGCACGCGAAGTTTCGCTGCCCCAGACGATCACCCGCATACCAAACGCCCGCCCGTAACCAGCCACCAGCGAGCCGATGCGGCCGTAGCTCCAGATGCCCAGGGTTTTTCCCTTGAGCGCCATGCCCAGCCCGAAGTTGACGGGCATAGATGAGGCTTTTAGGCCGGACTGCTGCCAAGCACCGTGTTTGAGGTTCGCCGCATACTGTGGGATGCGGCGCATGGAAGCCATGATCAAGCCCCAGGTCAGTTCGGCTGTAGAGACGGGTGAGCCAACCCCTTCTGCAACTGCAATGCCTCGGTCTGTGCAGGCGGCCACGTCGAGGTGCGCGCCGATACGGCCGGTTTGGGCAATCAGCTTCAGGCGTGGCAACTTTTCAATCAGTTGCCGTGTGATCTGCGTTCTCTCACGCACCAGCACCACCACATCGGCATCCCGCAAGCGCACCGCCAGCTGACCCACGCCCTTGACGGTGTTGGTGAACACTTTGGCTGGGTACAGTTCTAATTTTTCGGCACAACGCAGTTTCCGCACAGCGTCCTGATAGTCATCAAGGATCACAATATTCATGGGCTCTATTGTGCCCGCATGGCCAAAGGGGATTGCAGTGAACCATGCAACCTTGTCACGCGCATGAACCGGACATGCTCTATGACATGTTTTTTGGTGGACCTGAGTTGAGCGGGCTGCGCGTCAATTCAGGCCTGGCGCCGGAGTGCCTGGTGCTCGAGCGCAGCCAGCCTGTCGAGTTCTGCACACACGTCGTTGATGTGGCCCGAAATCACCAGGCGGGCTTCGGTGCGGCTGCTCTCGACAGGGTCGGTGTTCTGGAGCTCGTGCACCCGACGCGACCGGGGCGCCTTCACTCCATGTTGCGTGCTGGTCACGTTTGCCGCTGTGCCAGCGCCCTTGACATGGCGTCCGAGCCAGCCCGCGCGGATGAACTGCTGCGCAACTTTCTGAGGTGTCTTGGCCTGCTGGTTAAACGTCGGGGCGGGCAGCCAGCTGTCGATCAGTTGCAGCGGTGCGCGCCAGGTGTTGGTTGTGAAACGGATTCCCATGCGAAACTCCAAAAGGGGTTGAACACAGGCAGGATTGCTTAAAAAATCGCCAACGCAGGGTTGTGCCGTTCGGGCGGTACAAACCGCCTTCCGGACCAAACGCCCGCCACCTGCTGAGGCGACGTGAACCCCGAAGGGTCAGACCTGGAAGCTGTTTCGGATCAGGCCGACGGCCAGTCCTTCAATTTCAAACGGTTCGCCTGGTTCAATCACGATGGTTTTGTAGTCCGGATTTTCGGCGTGCAGTTCGATCAGGTGTTGCCGCCGCATGAAACGCTTGACCGTGACGTCTTCACCCAGGCGAGCCACCACAATCTGGCCGTTTTTGGCTTCTTTGGTGGCTTGTACAGCGAGCAAATCACCATCGATGATGCCGATATCGCGCATGGACATGCCGCGCACCTTCAGTAGGTAGTCGGGTGTGGATTGAAACAGGCTGCGCTCGACGTGGTAGGTTATGTCAACGTGTTCCTGGGCGAGGATGGGAGAGCCGGCCGCTACGCGACCAATGAGGGGTAGCACAAGCTGCGCGAGGCTGGGGAGTGGCAGTGTAAGCTGGCGTCCCCGCGAGTCGTTGATGGACTGAAGGTCTTCGCTGCGCAGGCGGATGCCACGCGATGTGCCGCTGACGAGTTCGATCACCCCCTTGCGGGCTAGGGCCTGCAGGTGCTCTTCCGCCGCGTTGGCCGATTTGAAACCCAGCTCTGTGGCAATTTCTGCGCGGGTTGGCGGCGCGCCAGTGCGTGCAATAGCGGTCTGGATGAGTTCCAGAATCTGCTGTTGGCGGGCCGTGAGTTTGGGCGAATAGGGCTGGGACTCAAGCATGGGTGACCTTTTGAAGAGCGCTCACGAGGAGGGCAGTCGGCATCTGGCAGGGGAGGGATTGGGCACAGCAGCCACATCAGGGTTTTGGCCTGGCTGTTTTCTTATCCAGTACCTGTATTTTTAATCAGTTTTGGAGGCTTGGCAAGTGGCAATTCATGAAATGCAGGTGCAGGCCGAGAAACGCCTGGTGATTTTGGGCATGGGTGGAACCATTGCTGGGCGCGCGACCCAGGCAGGGGACAACGTGGGCTACGTGGCGGGGCAAGTGTCGGTGGCCGATCTGGTGAGGGCCGTGCCGTTGCTGAATGACCTGGCGCTGGATGTGGAACAGGTGGCGCAGCTGGACAGCAAGGACATGGATTTCGCGGCGTGGAAGGCGCTTGCCGCTCGTGTGGCGTTTCATTTGGAGCGACCCGAGGTGGCGGGTATTGTCATCACCCACGGGACCGACACCATCGAGGAGACCGCGTTTTTTTTGCAATCGGTCTTGCGTCCTGCCAAGCCGGTGGTGTTGACGTGTGCCATGCGCCCGGCCACTGCTCTGGTGCCCGATGGACCGCAGAACGTGAGCGACGCGGTGGCGGTGGCGCGCCACGAGGATGCTCGGGGGGTTGTGGTGGTGTGTGCCGGCCAGGTCCACAGCGCTGACGACGTGACCAAGGTGCACACCTACCGCGTGGATGCTTTCGATTCCGGCGATGCAGGCCCGCTGGGGTGTGTAGAGGAGGGCCAGCTGCGGCAGTTCCGGCCTTGGCCTGAAGCGCGTGCGGCCGGTGCCCTGGTTGCTGCCGTTTATGCCCGAGTACAGGCCTGTTCGGCTTTGCCTCGCGCGGCCTTGTTGACGAGTCACGCTGACGCGGACGGGCTGATGGTGCAGGCGTTGTTGGCCCAGGTTGGCCGCGACACTGCTCACCCATTGCGTGGAATTGTGGTCGCTGGCACGGGCAACGGCACCGTGCACGCGCTTCTGGAGTCGGCGCTGCTGGAGGCCCAGGCGCAAGGGGTGCGCGTGGTTCGATGTAGCCGCTGTGCGCGAGGACGCGTGTTGGCGCATCCGGGGCAGCGGTTGGGCGAGGTGTCGGATCTGTCACCGGTCAAAGCGCGTATTGCGCTGGCCTTGGAGCTCCTGGCTGGATGATGTTGCACGCACTGGTTCGTGTGAATCGGTAAAGCCGGGCGTGGTGCACTCAGGTGCTGTTCGTGGGTGCTAGGCGCAAAAAAACCCGGTGCAAGACCGGGTTTTTCAGGGAGGGCAATTGGGTTTACTTGGCCAGCGCTTCGAATGCTCGGGCGGTGATGTCGTCCACCGAACCCATGCCGCTGATGGCGCGGTATTTCGGCGCGGCGTCAGCATCGTTTTGCGCCCATTGGCTGTAGTAGTCCACCAGTGGGCGGGTCTGCGCGCTGTAAACCTCCAGCCGCTTTTTGACTGTTTCTTCCTTGTCGTCTTCGCGCTGAATCAGGGGCTCACCCGTCACGTCGTCCTGGCCCTCCACTTTGGGCGGATTGAACTTGACGTGGTAGGTGCGACCCGAGGCTGGGTGCGAACGGCGTCCGCTCATGCGTTCGATGATGGCCTCAAAAGGCACGTCGATTTCTAGCACATAGTCCAATTTCACGCCGGCGGCCTTCATGGCGTCGGCTTGGGGAATGGTGCGAGGAAAGCCGTCGAATAGAAAGCCGTTGGCGCAGTCGGCCTGGGCAATGCGCTCCTTGACCAGATTGATGATGAGGTCGTCGCTGACCAGTCCACCGGATTCCATCACGCTCTTGGCCTCAAGGCCCAGTGGGGTGCCGGCCTTGACTGCTGCACGCAGCATGTCGCCAGTGGAAATTTGGGGGATGCCGTATTTTTGGCAGATGAAGGTGGCTTGTGTACCCTTGCCTGCACCCGGAGCGCCCAACAAAATCAGTCTCATCGCATTCCTTTTAAGAGTTTCAATGGGGAGCCGCTTGTCTATTGCGGCAGCCCCCTGGACCGGGGGCCGGGGGCGACCGGGCGAGGATAGCACGGGCTTCCCCGACGCTGGCTTACACGCAATTCGGGAAAAAAAGCGCGCTTTGAAGGCGCTGCAGTGCGCTCGATCAGCCGCGCAGAAGCAGCGCGCGTACCCGTTCCAAGTCTTCTGGCGTGTCCACGCCGGGACCGGGTGCGACCGCGCTGACATGCACCGCAATGCGCTGGCCATGCCACATTACGCGCAGCTGTTCCAGCGACTCGATGGTTTCCAACGGTGCGGGCTCCAGGGCTGGAAACCGTCGCAGGAAGCCCGCTCGGTAGCCGTAAATACCGATGTGCCGCAAGGGGGCTGGTGATGGCAAGCCCGCACCTGGGGCGCCAGCCAGCGGCGCCATGCCGTCGCGCCGCCAGGGTATGGGCGCACGGCTGAAATACAGCGCCGTTTGGGCTTTGTCCAGCACCACTTTCACCACATTCGGGTTCAAAAAATCGGCCATGCCGTCGATGGCGTGTGCCGCCGTGCTCATGACGCAGTCCGGCCGGTGCTGTAGCTCAGCGGCCACGGCATTGATCAGATCGGGTTCAATCAAGGGCTCATCGCCCTGCACATTGACCACCACGGCGTCGTCTGCCAGGCCCAGCAGGGCGCAGGCTTCGGCCAGGCGGTCGCTGCCCGACACATGGTCGGTGCGGGTCAGCAGTGCCGGGATGCCGTGGGCTTCGCAAGCTTGCACGATACGAAGGTCGTCGGCCGCCACCACGCAGCGGCTCGCCTGGCTCAGGCCTGCGCGCTGGGCCACGCGCACCACCATGGGCAAGCCGGCCAGGTCGGCCAAGGGCTTGTTCGGCAAGCGGCTCGACGACAGCCTCGCCGGGATCAAGACCGTGAAGCCGGCTCCTCGACCCAACGCACTCACGGGCGAGGTGCCGGTGCCGATGGGCGTGCCGCTTCTTCCTCGGTGATCGGGCGGGCCACGTGTTCCAGCAAGATGGGGATGCCATCGCGCACAGGGTAGGCCAGACGGGCGCTGCGCGAGAGCAGTTCCTGTTTGTCGCGGTTATAGATCAGCGGTCCTTTGGTGACCGGGCAGACCAGCAGTTCGAGCAGTTTGGTGTCCATGTGGGAATGATAGTCGGGCCAGGCTCGGTGGCGCCTCATGGGGCGGTTTTCAGGGCGGCCAGGCGTGCGTCGATGTCGGCGAAAAAAGCCGGTTCTGGCACCAGCTCCAGCGGCACGGCCCACAAGCCAGGGTGTGCCACGCCGCCTTCACCACAGGCCTGTCCAAAGCACTTGACCGCGTCCTTTTCGGTACACACCACCGCAGTGGTCGAACTTTTGCACAAGGCGGCGTAGGCAGCAGGCGCCGCATGGTCGGGCAAGGCCACCTCGTGCGCAAGGGTGAGTCCACGCGCGCGCAGCATGTCAAAAAACACCGCTGGCCGCGCAATGCCCGCCACAGCGGTGATTGCCTGGCCTTGAAGCTGCTCCAGCGCGATGCGTTGGCCGCCAAGCTCCACCGCGTGGTGTGCCAAGCGGCGGATTGCCGTGAAGACGGGTATGCCCGGTGCCGGCGCAATGTTGGGCGGTGTGGCCCCTTCGCGGTGCTGGCGCAGCACCAAATTGGGCTGAAAGGCGGCGCCGCTGCTCGGTGGCCACGGCTCGCGCAGCAGGCCAGCGGGCAGCAGCCAGCCGTTGCCGATGCCGCGCTCGTCAAATACGGCGATGGCGATGTCGCGTTGCAAGGCCAGATGCTGCAGGCCGTCGTCGCACAGCAGCAGGTTGACGTGCGGATGAGCCGCCAGCAGCGCACTCGCGGCGGCGGCACGCTGGCGCGCCACAAAAACCGGCACACCCGTGGCCCGATGGATCAGGGCCGGTTCGTCACCGCTCTCGCTTGTGGGCGTGGCGGCGGTCACTTCGAGCACCTCATCGCTTTGGCGGCCGTAGCCGCGCGACACCACGCCGGGGTGCCAGCCCTGAGCGAGCAGGTGCTGCGCCAGCGCGATCACCGTGGGGGTCTTGCCAGCGCCGCCCACCACCACGTTGCCGACCACAATGACCGGCACCGGCAGGCGGTGAGAGGCGAGAAGCCCCCAAGCGTAAAAGCGGTTGCGCAAGGCCATGAGCGCGCCATAGACCCAGGAAACGGGGCGCAGCAACCAGGCATTCAGGCTGCGTCGCTGGGCGTTGGTTTGCCAGCGGGCTTGGCGGCCTGCGGACCCTTCAGTCGGAGTGGCCATGCCGAGGTGGTGCCGTGTTCAGGGTTGCGTGCTTGGCGTCTTGCCGCCGGACTGCTGGGTGGCAAATGTGATCTGCACCAGACCGGCGCGACGGGCAGCGTCCATGACGTTGATGACCGACTGGTGGGTGGCTGCTGCGTCGGCGCTGATGATGACCACCACCTCCCGGTTGTCCTGGCTGGCCGCGGACAACGCACGGGTCAGGGTGTCGACGCCCGCGCCCTCCAGCAGCTCTTTGTTGATCGAATACCGGCCATCGCTGCTGATGGCCACGATCACTTCTTTGGGGTTTTCACGCGGCGCCTGCGCGTCGGCCACGGGCAGATTGACCTGCAGTTCGGTGAACTTGCTGTAGGTGGTGGTGAGCATCAAAAAAATCAGCACCACCAGCAAGATGTCGATGAAGGGGATCAGGTTGATCTCGGGCTCGTCGCGGTTGCCGGGTCTGAAGTTCACCACACCGCTCCCGAAAAGAGGTTCAACGCGACCGCCAAAGCTTGCGTGCTCATTTGCGCAGGCTCACCAGGTGGCGCGCAAAGCGTTCGGCCGCCAGCTCCATGGAGAGCAGGTAGTCGTCTACCCGCGCTCTGAAATAGCGCCAGAAGATCAATGCCGGAATCGCCACAATCAAACCAAAAGCCGTGTTGTACAGCGCAATGGAGATGCCGTGCGCCAGTTGCTCCGGGTTGCCGCCGCCTGGCGTGGTCCCCATGCCGCCGTCGCCAGCTTGCGATCCAAAAATTTCAATCATGCCGATGACCGTGCCCAGCAGCCCCAGCAAGGGCGCGGCAGATGCAATGGTGGCAATAGCGCCCAGATAGCGCTGCAGCTTGGCGGCGGCTTTGCGGCCTGCGCCTTCCAGGCTGGAGCGCAGGTCGTCCTCGCTGGCGCGTGGGTTGCTGTTGAGCACTCGAAAACCACTGGCCAGCACTTCACCCAGCACCGAGTTCTGTTCCAGCTGGGTGACCACGTCGGGCCCAGG
Source organism: Hydrogenophaga sp. (assembly GCF_965657535.1). Classification (GTDB taxonomy): domain Bacteria; phylum Pseudomonadota; class Gammaproteobacteria; order Burkholderiales; family Burkholderiaceae_C; genus Hydrogenophaga. The sequence continues at coordinate 32,120 of NZ_CBFHOP010000010.1, forward strand.
TATGCCGTTGCGCGACACCATGATGGCTTCGTCGAGCAATTTGGGAGGCACGATCTTGGCGGTTTTCAGGGTGATGAACCGTTCAATGACCAGGGCCATTCCGAGCACGGAACAGATGATCAGCGGCCAGATGGGCCAGCCGGCGGCTTGTATGATGGAAAACAAATCGGGGCTCCAGGCAAATGCCGCCAAGCGTTGGCGGCTCATGTGCAATCTTTGGGATTATGGCTCAGCGCCTACCGTACCGCCGCCAAGCCCTGGGTACTCCCGTTGAGCCTCTTGCGCCTTGTTGCCACGCCATTCAGGTGTGCATGCGGGGCTATCCGTGCACAGATTCTGTGGATAACTTTGTGAAGAACTTGCCCCTACCGCTGTGCAAACCCGCGCAGCACTTCAGTTTAGACAGAACGATGAGAAAACAGGCACCACAAAACACATTGAAATCAAGGGCTTGGGCCAATGACCGTTGTGTTGCGTGTGTTGGTGAGTGCACCGCCAGCATGGGCGCGGGTTGTGGACAGATTTGCCTTGGTGTGGCCCGTGGCTGAGTCGTTTTTCGAACCCGAGGCAGCTCCAGCAAGCCGGGTCTGGGCAGTTGGTCCGCTGATGCGCGCCATTGCTGACACCTTGGCCGCCCGTTTCAACCCGGTGGCGGTACGCGGCGAGATTGCGGGCTTTTCGCGCGCAGCCAGCGGTCATTGCTACTTTTCGCTTAAAGATGAAACGGGTCAGGTGCGCTGCGCCATGTTTCGCCGGGCGGCCGAACAGCTTAACTTCAGCCCGCGCGACGGGCAGCGTGTGGAAGCCCGCGGCAAGCTCGACGTGTACGGCCCGCGGGGCGACCTGCAACTCCTTGTGGACACCCTGCAGCCGGCCGGGCAGGGTGCGCTGTTCGAGCAGTTTCTGCGCCTCAAGGCGCAGTTGGAAGGCGAAGGTCTGTTTAACGCAGCCCGCAAGCGGGCTTTGCCGGCGCAGCCCCACAGCATTGGTGTGGTGACCTCGCTGGGAGCTGCGGCTCTGCGCGATGTGGTCACCGCCCTGCGCCGCCGTGTGCCCCATCTCCCGGTGGTGGTTTACCCGTCGGCCGTGCAGGGGCTGCAGGCGCCGACAGAGCTTTGTGCCGCGTTGAAAACGGCCTACCGCCGGCACGCCGAAACCGGCGAGAGCGAGGTGCTGTTGCTGGTGCGCGGTGGCGGTTCGATGGAAGACCTGTGGTCTTTCAATGACGAGTCGGTCGTGCGCACCGTGGCGCAGGCGCCCATGCCGGTGGTGTGTGGGGTGGGGCATGAAACGGACTTCACCCTGGCCGATTTTGTGGCCGATCTGCGTGCGCCCACGCCTACGGCGGCGGCCGAACTGTGCGCGCCTGCGCGCGATCTGCGTCTGGGGGAGCTGGCTTACCTGCTGGAGCGCATGAATGAAGCTGCCTATGGCGCGGTGGACCAGCGGGCCCAGCAACTGGACCGCCTAGCCCAGCGTATGGGCCGTCCTTCGGCCCGCGTGCATGGCAGCCACCAGCGGCTGAGCGCGCTGCAGCACCGTTTGCACAGCGCGCTGCTGCTGGCCAGCCAGCGCCAACACGGCCGGCTACAAGCGCTGGAAGGCGTTCTTCCCGTGGCGTTGCAACGCGCCGTCGATCAGCACAGCCGCCGGTTGCAGCGTTGTGAAACATCGCTGGGTCTGCTGGACCCGCGCCTTGTGCTGGAGCGGGGCTACGCCTTCCTGACCGATACCCAGGGCCTGGCCATCACCCGTGCCAGCCAGGCCCGGCCCGGGCAGGCGCTGCGCGCCACCCTGGCCGACGGTGAACTGGGGCTCACCGTTGACAGCTGATGCCGCTGGCGCAGAAACCCTGATCGTCGAAATTGTGGCGGCCTTGCCTACAATGCGCGGTCGGCAAGGCCACCGCGCTCATGGCACGATGGTCTGACTTTCACAACACCCACCGCACGAGGAACCCCATGGAACATACCCTGCCCGCATTGCCCTACGCGATTGACGCCCTGGTGCCGCATTACTCCCAGGAAACGCTGGAGTTTCACCACGGCAAGCACCACAACGCCTACGTGGTCAACCTCAACAACCTGCAAAAGGGCACCGAGTTTGAAGCGATGGACCTGGAGTCCATCATCAAGAAGTCCAGCGGTGGCATCTACAACAACTCGGCCCAGATCTGGAACCACACCTTTTTCTGGAACTGCATGAAGCCCAACGGCGGCGGCGAGCCGTCCGGTGCGCTGGCCGACGCCATCAATGCCAAATTTGGCAGCTACGCAGCGTTCAAGGAAGCCTTCGTCAAGAGCGCCGTGGGCAACTTCGGTTCGGGCTGGACCTGGCTGGTGAAAAAGGCCGACGGTTCGGTGGATATCGTCAACATGGGCGCTGCTGGCACCCCGCTGACCACGGGTGACAAGGCCTTGCTGACCGTGGACGTGTGGGAGCATGCTTACTACATCGACTACCGCAACATGCGTCCCAAGTTTGTTGAAACTTTCCTCGACAAACTTGTGAACTGGTCGTTTGCAGAAGCCAATTTCGCCTGACCCTGGTTTTGCTTGCTTGAAAAGGCCCGACGGCAATGCCGTCGGGCCTTTTTTTCGGGTGGATGTTGTCGGGCCGGCGGCCCAAGGTCTAAGCTTGCAACCAGAATCACATAAAAATTGGATTATTTGCTTTCAATTCCCGCATTGTGAGATAACGGTTCAAAAAGCGGGCTCTGGGTCAGAGCACTGAAAGCAAAATCTTGGACGATCCTTCGATTCGGCTGGTCCCTCATGCAGACCAGCGGGATGCCTACAACGATATCTGGAGAAACAACATGAGCACCCAGCAACCCACCATCATCTACACGCTGACCGACGAAGCGCCGCTGTTGGCGACCAGTGCCTTTTTGCCGATCATCCGCACGTTTACCGCGCCCGCTGGGATCAACGTCGAGTCCAGCGACATCTCGGTGGCCGCGCGCGTGCTGGCTTCGTTCCCCGACTACCTGACCGAAGAACAGCGCGTGCCCGATACCCTGGCCGAACTTGGCAAGCTCACGCTCAAGCCCGAAGCCAACATCATCAAACTGCCCAACATCAGCGCTTCGGTGGGCCAGTTGGTGGCGGCCATCAAGGAGCTGCAAGGCAAGGGCTATGCGCTGCCAGACTACCCCGAGGCGCCCAAAACCGAGGAAGAGAAGGCCATTCGCGCCCGTTACGCCAAATGCATCGGTAGCGCGGTAAACCCGGTGCTGCGCGAAGGCAACTCCGACCGCCGTGCGCCGCGGGCTGTGAAGGAATTTGCGCGCAAGAACCCGCACAGCATGGCCGAGTGGAGCCAGGCTTCGCGTTCGCACGTTTCGCACATGCACCACGGCGACTTCTACCATGGTGAAAAGTCGATCACGCTGGACAAAGCGCGCGACGTGAAGATGGAGCTGGTGACCCAGAGCGGTCAGACCATCGTGCTCAAACCCAAGGTGAGTTTGCTGGACCGCGAGGTCGTTGACAGCATGTTCATGAGTAAGAAAGCGCTCGAAGAGTTTTACGAAAAAGAGATCGAAGATGCCCGCAAGACCGGCGTGATGTTCTCGCTGCACGTCAAGGCCACCATGATGAAGGTGTCGCACCCCATCGTGTTCGGCCATTGCGTCAAGATTTTCTACAAAGACGCGTTCGCCAAACACGGCGACCTGTTCAAGGAACTGGGTGTCAACGTTAACAACGGCATGGCCGACCTGTACGCCAAGATCGCCACGCTGCCGCAGAGCAAGCAGGACGAGATCAAGCGCGACCTGCACGCCTGCCATGAGCACCGCCCCGAGCTGGCCATGGTGGACTCGGCCAAGGGCATCACCAACTTCCATTCGCCCAACGACGTGATCGTGGATGCGTCCATGCCCGCCATGATCCGCAATGGCGGCAAGATGTGGGACGCCAACGGCCGCTTGAAGGACGTGAAGGCTGTGATGCCTGAATCGACCTTTGCCCGCATCTACCAGGAGATGATCAACTTCTGTAAATGGCACGGCGCGTTCGACCCCAAGACCATGGGTACCGTGCCCAATGTGGGCCTGATGGCTCAGCAGGCCGAAGAGTACGGCTCGCACGACAAGACGTTTGAGATCAGCGAAGACGGCGTGGCCAACATCACCGACCTGGCCACGGGTGAAGTGTTGCTGAGCCAGAACGTGGAGAAGGGCGACATCTGGCGCATGTGCCAGGTGAAAGACGCCGCCATCCGCGACTGGGTGAAACTGGCTGTGAACCGCGCCCGCAACTCGGGCATGCCGGTGGTGTTCTGGCTCGACCAGTACCGTCCGCACGAGGCGCAGCTGATCACCAAGGTCAAGATGTACCTGCACGAGCACAACACTGCGGGTCTGGACATCCAGATCATGAGCCAGGTGCGCGCCATGCGTTACACGCTGGAGCGCGTCGTGCGTGGGCTGGACACCATCAGCGCCACGGGCAACATCCTGCGCGATTACCTCACCGACTTGTTCCCCATCATGGAACTGGGCACTTCGGCCAAGATGCTGTCCATTGTTCCTTTGATGGCGGGTGGCGGCATGTACGAAACGGGTGCGGGTGGCTCGGCGCCCAAGCACGTGCAGCAACTGGTGGAAGAAAACCACCTGCGCTGGGACTCGCTGGGTGAATTCCTTGCGCTGGCCGTGTCGCTGGAAGACCTGGGTCTCAAAACAGGCAACAACTCGGCCAAGGTACTGGCCAAGACGCTGGACGCCGCCACCGGCAAGCTGCTAGATACCAACAAGAACCCGTCGCCCAAAACTGGGCAGCTGGACAACCGGGGGAGCCAGTTTTACCTGGCCATGTACTGGGCCCAGGCACTGGCAGAGCAGACCGAAGACGCGGCCTTGGCCACCAAGTTTGCCCCGTTGGCCAAGCAGTTGACTGACAACGAGCAAACCATCGTGGCCGAACTCGCTGCCGTGCAGGGCAAGCCGGTGGACATTGGTGGTTACTACAAGCCCGACGTTGAGAAGCTGGAGGCTGTGATGCGCCCAAGCCCCACGCTGAACGCTGCGCTGGAAACGCTGCCAGGTTAAAGCGCAAACCCGCAGGCTATAAAGGCGATCAGGTCCGCTTCGGCTGTACCGGTCGCTTTTTTTGTTGGCTGGGCGCAGGTGCTTTCGGTGGCTGTGTGCGCCCAACCGCTTCAGATCACTTGGGTCGGCTGAAGGGCGAGCCACCCAGCCTGGCGCCGGCCTGGATGCCGCGCTTGACGAACCAGCCTTGGTTCATCTCTAGCACATAGCGCACCGGCTGGGCCGAGCAGTGCGAGTCGAGAGTTTGTGGTTTCATGTCCGCTAGGTTGATGATGGTGCCGTCGTCGGCCACAAAGGCTGCGGTCAGCGGAAGCAGCGTGTTCTTCATCCAGAAGCACTGCACGCCCGCTTGCTCAAAGGCAAACAGCATGCCTTCGTTGGTGGGCATTTCCTGGCGGTGCATCAGCCCAATGGAGCGCTGATCGGGGGTGGCCGCTACTTGGGCGCTGATCAGGTGCATGCCGGCCGACAGCGAGACCCGAGGCAGTTGGGTTTGGGGTTGGCCTTGGGACCAGGCGGGGATGGCGCTGAGAGCCAGCAGGCCAAACAGAGAGGCTAGGCGTCGGTTCATGGTGCAAATGCGGTGGTCGTAAGCGTGTGCATTGTGCGTCATTCGCTGGGGCCCTGCGCAGATGGGCCCGCCCCTCCACAGAGTAAGCCCTGTAGGCGCAACTTGGGTACAAGAATGTGCGAGAGTACCGGCGGTGCCGAGGCCCGGCCCGGCATCGTGGGCCCCAGCTCAACGCCTTGTCTTCACCGAGACCCGACCCATTTATTCTCGCATCCAAATTTCGACCCAAGGCGAAAATCACTGTGAAAGCCGGCGTGTCCCTGAGCATGCTCGGCCAGCCTGTCGTTCCCAATATCAAAGGCGATGGCGCAGGCCTGGGCATCATTCCGGTGATGCTCAAGGTGGCGTTCGCGACGGGGCCAACGCGTTGGCACAAAACAAGGTCGGCGCCGGGTTGATCGGCGGCGGGCTGTGGTGCAACTTCCAAAATCAGAATAAAGAATGGTGCCGCATCGTCAGGCACTCCATGCCGACAATTTTCTGCCGCAAATTTTGCCGCGGCCAGCCGAACACCAGGTGGTGGCGCGCTGAGCCTGACAGGTGACTGCATTTCTGGTGAAAAGCCCCACCCAGGTCTGTTGCTCCGGGTTGGGCTCGGTCATGATCGAAGACACGCAAAGCCAAAAGCGCTCGCTGCGCTGCGGGCACCAGGGAGCGTTGTGCAGCTCGGCAAGCGCAAAAAGCCGCAGTAAGTCCGCTTCCTCTGCGGTTTTCTTGGTGGGTGAGGGCTTCACAATGGGGCATGAACGACGGTACTTGGCTGCAATTGGCAAGGCCCGTTGGGGGTGGTGCCCAGGGCCGTGCAAGGGTTTCCCTATGCCCGTTGACCATCGGGGGTGGTCGCACACCGCTAGAATCGTTTTCATGGCCACCCAGAACCCCAAAAAACCCGAAAACCCGGTCTCACCGCCCAGCGTGGGCAGCGACGACTCGGTGGTGCTTGAGCGCCGTACACAGCGCACCAAACCACCACAAATGTTTCAGGTGGTGCTGCTCAACGACGACTTCACCCCCATGGAGTTTGTTGTCCATGTCATTCAGGAGTTCTTCAGCAAAGACCGCGAAACCGCGACCCAGATCATGTTGAGAATCCACCTGGAAGGCAAAGGCATTTGCGGGGTTTATTCCCGCGATGTGGCCAGTACCAAGGTCGACCAGGTGCTCCAGGCCGCGCGCGGCGCGGGGCATCCGTTGCAGTGTGTGAGCGAACCCGTTGAATAAAGGCGGAACCCCCCCACTTGATGGCGATCTCCTCTGATATCCCGTTTCCCGAACGTCAGCTTTTCAAATCACCCACAGCCCAAAGGACGTGTCCATGATCGCCCAGGAACTTGAAGTCAGCTTGCACATGGCCTTTGTTGAGGCCCGCCAGCAACGCCACGAATTCATCACCGTCGAGCATCTGCTGCTTGCGCTGCTCGACAACCCCAGCGCCGCTGAGGTGATGCGCGCTTGTTCTGCCAACATCGACGACTTGCGCAAATCCCTGACGAATTTCATCAAGGACAACACGCCACAGGTCGCCGGCACGGACGAGGTGGATACCCAGCCCACCCTCGGTTTCCAGCGCGTCATTCAGCGCGCCATCATGCACGTGCAAAGCACGGGCAACGGCAAGAAGGAAGTCACAGGTGCCAACGTGCTGGTGGCCATTTTTGGTGAAAAAGATTCCCACGCCGTGTACTACCTGCACCAGCAGGGCGTGACGCGCCTGGACGTGGTCAATTTCATCGCCCATGGCATCCGCAAGAGCGACCCGCCCGAGGCCGCCAAACCTGGCGAGAGCGCTTCCGAGAACGAAGAGCAGGGCACCGAGGGCAAGCAAAATGAAAAGGCCTCGCCGCTGGAGCAGTTCACACAGAACCTGAACCAGTTGGCCAAAGACGGCAAAATTGATCCCCTGATCGGGCGTGACTACGAGGTCGAGCGCGTCATTCAGATCTTGTGCCGCCGCCGCAAAAACAACCCGCTGCTGGTGGGTGAAGCAGGCGTGGGCAAAACCGCCATCGCCGAGGGCCTCGCTTGGCGCATTACTCAGGGCGATGTACCAGAAATTTTGGCTGAATCGCTCGTGTATTCGCTGGACATGGGTGCTCTGCTGGCCGGCACCAAGTACCGCGGCGATTTTGAGCAGCGACTCAAAGGCGTGCTCAAGTCGCTCAAGGACAAGCCCAACGCAATTTTGTTCATCGACGAAATCCACACCTTGATTGGTGCGGGCGCTGCGTCCGGTGGCACGCTGGACGCGTCCAACCTGCTCAAGCCGGCCTTGTCCAGCGGCCAGATGAAGTGCATTGGCGCCACCACCTTTACCGAATACCGAGGCATCTTTGAAAAAGACGCTGCGCTTTCGCGCCGCTTCCAGAAGGTGGACGTGGTCGAGCCGACGGTGGAGCAGACCGTGGACATCCTTAAGGGTCTGAAGTCGCGCTTTGAAGAGCACCACGGCGTGAAATACGCCTTGGCCGCCCTGCAGGCGGCCGCTGAGCTGAGCGCCAAGTACATCAACGACCGCCACCTGCCCGACAAGGCGATTGACGTGATCGACGAAGCCGGTGCAGCGCAGCGCATCTTGCCGGCCAGCAAGCGCAAGAAAACCATCAGCAAGACCGAGGTCGAAGAGATCGTGGCGAAAATCGCTCGGATTCCCCCTGCCAACGTGTCCAACGACGACCGCGGCAAGCTGCAGACGCTGGAGCGCGATCTCAAGAGCGTGGTGTTCGGCCAGGACAAGGCCCTCGAAGTGCTGGCCTCCAGCGTCAAGATGGCGCGTTCGGGTCTCGGCAAAAGCGACAAGCCGATCGGCGCCTTCCTGTTCAGCGGCCCCACCGGCGTCGGCAAGACCGAAGCAGCCAAGCAACTGGCCTACATCATGGGCATCGACCTGATCCGCTTTGACATGTCGGAGTACATGGAGCGCCACGCCGTGAGCCGCCTCATCGGTGCGCCTCCAGGCTATGTGGGTTTTGACCAGGGCGGCCTGCTGACCGAAGCCGTGACCAAAAAGCCGCACTGCGTGCTGCTGCTCGACGAGATCGAGAAAGCGCACCCGGACATCTTCAATGTGTTGTTGCAGGTGATGGACCACGGCACGCTGACCGACAACAACGGGCGCAAGGCCGACTTCCGCAACGTAATCGTCATCATGACGACCAACGCGGGTGCCGAGACCATGAACAAGGCCACCATTGGCTTCACCAACCCGCGCGAAGCTGGCGACGAGATGGCTGACATCAAGCGCTTGTTCACGCCCGAGTTCCGCAACCGCCTGGACGCCATCGTCGGCTTCAAGTCGCTGGACGAAAACGTCATCATGCGGGTGGTGGACAAGTTCTTGCTGCAGTTGGAAGGCCAGCTGACCGAGAAGAAGGTCGAGGTCACCTTCACCGACGCGCTGCGCAAGCACCTGGCCAAGAAGGGCTTTGACCCACTCATGGGCGCACGCCCCATGCAGCGCCTGATCCAGGACACCATTCGCCGGGCCCTGGCCGACGAGTTGCTGTTTGGACGCCTGACCGATGGTGGCCGCCTCACGGTGGACATGGAAACCAAGACCGGCGAAGACGGCAAGGAGACGCAAGAGGTCAAGCTCGACATCCTGCCGCTGCCCAAGAAAGAGGGCAAGGCCAAGCCGGAAGAAGCCACGGCTGGCTAATCGCTGCGCTCAAATGCCGCTTCGGCGGCCCCATGCAAAAGGCCCGGTCTTCCGGGCCTTTTGCAGGGTTGCGGCTCAGGTGTGCAGCCGGTTTCAGGGTTGCGCCAGGTAGGCAGCCCGCACCGCTTCAATGCGCTGGCGGTTGGCGCCAAAGTCTTCCCGACCCAGGCGGCTGGCGCTGCGAAGCTCCACCACACCCGCCACCGGGTTGACCCAGAATTCCAGATCGTCCACAAACTTGAGCCAGCGTGTCTGGGCTTGCGCGTAGATGTAGTCGGGTTGCTGCTCGACCACGGTCACGCCTGGCACCGACTGCAGAGCTTTTGTCAGCGCCGCCAAAGTGGCTTCCGCATCGGTGTTTTTCAGCGGCAGCGGCTCGATGCTGGCGTACCCTTTTTGCGGATGGTCCGGGTGCAGCGCAGCCTGGCTGCTGACGCTGTTGCGGGTGGCAGAGGGCGCTTTTAGGCGACCGTCCTTTACACCCAGATCGCTCGGTTGGGTGCCACGCAGAGCGCCTCCCTGGGCGGCCAGCAGGCCCACGCCCAGCAACACAGGCAGGGCCATTGAGAAGAGTTTCATGGTAGACATGCCGGTTTCAGCGCTTGCCGCCAAACAGGCCGCCCAGCACACCGCGCACGATCTGGCGCCCAATGCCGCTGGCCACACTGCGGGCCGCAGTTTTGGCCATGGTCTGCACCAGGCCGTCGTACTGCCCGCCCCGCGGCCCGGTGCGGCCAAACAGGGCTTCGTTCACCATGCCACCAATGCCGCTACCAGCGGCCTCGGGGGCTTGCTGAGCTGACCCAGGAATGCGCGGTGTCTTGGGGTTGGCGGGTGCGGTGTCTTCGGGCGCGCGCGCGGCCACGTGGGCCCGCAAGATTTCGTGGGCGCTTTCCCGGTCCACCACCGCCTCGTACACGCCCGCCACCAGCGAGCCTTGCAGCAAGGCTTGGCGCTGCTGTGGGGTTATGGGGCCGAGCTGGCTGCCAGGTGGCACCACAAACACGCGCTCCGTTTCGCAGGGGCGGCCCTTGGCGTCCAGCAGGCTCACCAGCGCTTCGCCGACCGCCAGTTCGGTTATGGCGGCTTCAATGTCGAGCCCCGCCTTGGGGCGCATGGTCTGCGCGGTGGCTTTCACGGCTTTCTGGTCGCGCGGGGTGAAGGCGCGCAGCGCGTGCTGCACCCGGTTGCCGAGCTGGCCGAGCACGCTGTCCGGAATATCCAGTGGGTTTTGCGTCACGAAATACACGCCCACGCCTTTGGAACGCACCAGCCGAACCACCAGCTCAATGCGCTCAACCAGCACCTTGGGTGCTTCGTTGAACAGCAGGTGGGCTTCGTCAAAAAAGAACACCAGCTTGGGCTTTTCCGGGTCGCCGATTTCGGGCAGGGTTTCAAACAGCTCCGACAGCATCCAGAGCAGGAAGGTGGCGTACAAGCGCGGCGCATTGAGCAGCTTGTCGGCCGCCAGGATGTTGATCACACCCTTGCCGTCCACGGTTTGCATGAAGTCCTGAATGTCCAGCATGGGTTCGCCAAAGAACTGGTCGCCCCCTTGTTGCTCCACTTGCATCAGCCCGCGCTGGATGGCGCCGATGCTGGCCGCGCTCACGTTGCCGTATTCGGTAGTGAACTGCTTGGCGTTGTCACCCACGTGCTGCAGCATGGCGCGCAGGTCTTTCATGTCCAGCAGCAGCAGGCCGTTGTCGTCGGCAATCTTGAACACCAGGTTCAGCACACCTGCCTGGGTGTCGTTCAGGTTGAGCATGCGGGCCAGCAGCAGCGGGCCCATGTCGCTGACCGTGGCGCGCACCGGGTGGCCCTGCTCGCCAAACACGTCCCACAGCGTGGTGGGGCACGCTTGCGAGGCGGGCAGGGTGATGCCGCGCTCTTTCAGCACCGTGCTGAGCTTTTCGCCGAAGCTGCCGCGCTGGCTGATACCGGTGAGGTCGCCTTTGACGTCGGCCATGAACACCGGAACGCCGATGTTGGAGAACTGCTCGGCCAGCGTTTGCAAGGTGACCGTTTTGCCCGTGCCGGTCGCTCCGGTGATGAGTCCGTGGCGGTTGGCCAGGCCAGGTAACAGCTGGCAGGTGGTGTGGGCGTTTTGGGCAATCAGCATCGGTTCGGCCATGGGGTCAGCTTCTTTCGGGTGTTGACGTGAGGGGCGGGTTGGGTAAATCGTAAAATCGCTTGCTTATTAGATCAAACCCTCAGCAGGCATAAGGAATCTTTCGTGGCCGGACACAGCAAATGGGCAAATATTCAACACCGCAAGGGTCGTCAAGACGAAAAGCGGGGCAAGATCTGGACGCGTGCCATCCGTGAGATCACCGTGGCTGCCCGCCAGGGCGGCGGTGACCCGGCCATGAACCCGCGCTTGCGCCTGGCGATCGACAAAGCCAAGGCCGCCAACATGCCGGCCGACCGCATCAAATACAACGTTGACAAGGCCTCGGGCAACCTGGAGGGCCAGGCCCTGGAAGAAATTCGCTACGAAGGCTATGGCATTGGCGGTGCCGCGGTGATCGTGGACACCATGACCGACAACCGCGTGCGCACCGTGGCCGAGGTGCGTCACGCGTTCAGCAAATATGGCGGCAACCTGGGCACCGACGGCTCGGTGGCATTCCAGTTCAAACACTGCGGCCAGATCATTTTTGCGCCTGGCACCTCTGAAGACAAAGTGATGGAAGTGGCGCTGGAAGCGGGCGCTGAAGACGTGATCACCGACGACGATGGCGCCATTGAGGTGCTGACCGCTTACACCGATTTTGAGGCCGTGAAGAACGCGCTGGAAGCGGCAGGCCTCGTGCCCGAGGTGGCTGAAGTGACCATGCGCGCAGAAAACACGATTGAACTGACCGGCGACGATGCCGCCCGCATGCAAAAGCTGCTGGACGTGCTGGAAGACCTGGATGACGTGCAGGAAGTCTTTCACAACGCCAGTGTTTGACGGCAACCCACGCCGCACTTCGTGCGTGCCCCCAGGGGGAAACGCAGAGTGGCCCGGCAAAGCCGGTTCCACCGCGTTCTGGGTAGGTCACGGCGCTTCGACTGCATTGGTCGAACACACAACTGAATTTTGGAGAACGGTTTGAAAGTTTTGGTCATTGGCGGCGGTGGTCGCGAGCACGCGCTGGCGTGGAAGCTCAAGCAGTCCGAGGGCGTGAGTCAGGTGTTTGTGGCACCGGGCAACGCCGGTACGGCACGCGACGCGCACCTTATCAACCTGCCGATCACCGACAAGGTGGCATTGCGCGAATGGGTTCAGGCCAACGGCGCTGCTTTGACTGTGGTGGGCCCCGAGGCGCCCTTGGCCGCTGGCGTCGTGGATGAGTTTCGCGCCCACGGTCTGGCCATTTTTGGTCCAACCCAAAAAGCCGCTCAGCTTGAGAGCTCCAAAGCGTTCAGCAAAGCCTTCATGCAGCGCCACGGCATTCCCACGGCCGAATACCAGACCTTCACCGACCCGGTGCTGGCCCATGCCTACGTGGATGCCAAGGGCGCGCCGATTGTGATCAAGGCCGACGGCTTGGCTGCGGGCAAAGGCGTGGTGGTGGCGATGAGTCTGGCCGAAGCGCACGAAGCCATCGACTTCATGCTGCTGGACAACACCCTGGGCGTGGCCCACAACGACGGTGGCGCGCGTGTGGTCATTGAAGAGTTCCTGGAAGGCGAAGAAGCCAGTTTCATCGTGTTGTGCGACGGCGAGCATGCTTTGGCGTTGGCCACCAGCCAGGACCACAAACGTCTGCTAGATGCTGACCAAGGCCCCAACACCGGCGGCATGGGCGCTTATTCTCCAGCGCCGGTGGTCACACCTGCGGTGCACCAGCGGGCGATGGACGAAGTGATCTTGCCCACGCTGCGCGGCATGGCAGCCGATGGCATTCCTTACACCGGCTTCCTGTACGCCGGCCTCATGATCACGCCCGACGGCCGCGTGAAAACGCTGGAATTCAATTGCCGCATGGGCGACCCCGAAACCCAGCCGATTCTGATGCGTCTGCAGAGCAACTTGGCGCAGGTGCTGCTGGCTGCCACGCGCACCGAGCTGGACCGCGTGGCCCTGGAATGGGACCCCCGCGTGGCGCTGGGCGTGGTGCTGGCTGCGGCCGGTTACCCCATGAACCCCCGCAAAGGCGACGCGATCACAGGCCTGCCTGCGGACCAATCTGACCGCATGGTGTTTCACGCAGGCACCAGCGAAACCAACGGCGCCGTGCTCACTGCGGGCGGCCGCGTGTTGTGCGCCACCGTGCTGGCCCCCACCGTGGCCGATGCGCAACGCAGTGCCTACGCCCTGATCGACGGCATCTGGTTTGACGGTATGCAGTTCCGCCGAGACATCGGTTACCGGGCGCTTTGAACAGCTGCTTCAAACGGCCGCTGCGCGGCAGCACCCCGTACATTCCATTTTTATGAACAACCCGACCCAAAACGTTCGCGACTATCTGACCGATCTGCAGGAACGCATCACCTCCACCGTGGCCCTGGTCGACGGCGGTCAGTTTCTGGTGGACAAATGGAAGAAGCCCGCCGGCGAGACGCTTCAGGGCAGCGGCATCACGCAGATTCTCGAAGACGGTGCTGTGTTTGAGCGCGCCGGCTGCGGGTTTTCGCATGTGAGCGGGCCGCGCCTGCCGCCATCGGCCACCCAGCACCGCCCGGAGCTTTCGGGCGCGCCTTTTGAGGCAATGGGCGTTTCACTGGTGTTTCACCCGCGCAACCCCTACGTGCCCACAGTACACATGAACGTGCGCATGATCGCGGCCACCCCGGTGGGTGGCGAGCCGGTGTGCTGGTTCGGTGGCGGCATGGACCTGACCCCGTACTACGGGTTTGAGGAAGATGCGGTGCACTTCCACAACACATGCAAAAACGCCCTGGATCCGTTTGGTGTAGACAAATACCCCCGCTTCAAAACCTGGTGCGATGAGTATTTTTATCTCAAGCACCGCGACGAGCAGCGCGGCATTGGGGGCGTGTTTTTTGACGACTTTTCTGAGCTCGGTTTTGACGGCAGCTTTGCCATGATGACCTCGGTGGGCGATGCCTTTCTGGACGCCTACCTGCCTATCGTGGACCGCCGCAAGAACATGCCCTATGGCGAGCGCGAGCGCAGTTTTCAACTGTATCGGCGGGGCCGCTACGTGGAATTCAACCTGGTCTGGGACCGTGGCACGCATTTTGGGTTGCAGTCGGGTGGGCGCAGTGAATCCATTTTGTTGTCCATGCCCCCCCTGGTGAGCTGGTCTTACAACCGACAAAGCAAAAAGGGCACGCCCGAAGACCGTCTGAACAAAGAATTCCTGGTTCGCAAGGACTGGGTGTGAACCACGTGCCAACCGGCACCCCTTCCGCTGACGTGTCTTTTGCAGGCGCAAGACCCTTGCGCGTGGGTGTGTTTGGAGGCGCCTTCGATCCGCCGCACTGGGCTCACCGCGCCCTGGCCGAAGCGGCGCTGAGCCAGCTGGGGCTGGACGTGTTGCACATCCTGCCTACGGGACAGGCGTGGCACAAATCTCGGGTGCTCACACCCGCCACCCACCGGCAGGCCATGTGTGCGCTGGCCTTTGGTGACTTGCCTTTCACGCGTATTGACGCGCGTGAAATTGAGCGACAAGGCCCAAGCTACACGGCCGACACTTTGCGCGAACTCGCCACTGAATACCCGGGTGCACAGCTCTTTCTGGTGCTCGGTGCCGACCAGCTGCTGGCGTTTAAAAGCTGGGTGCGCTGGCCCGAGGTGCTGGCGCAAGCCACACTGGCGGTGGCCAACCGGGCTGTCAACATCGGGGCCGACGGCGCCCTCGATCAGGTCCAGGAAATGGACCTTTCCGGCGTCGATCTGCCCTTTGAGCGCTTGCAAATGCCGCTCAAAAACATCAGCGCCACAGCCGTGCGCGCCCACATCGAACGACCCGTGAGCCGCAGCGGCGCGCTCGACGTTTTGGTGCCCGAGGCCGTCGCAGGCTATATTTCACACAATCACCTTTATCAGAACCATTCATGACCAGCGAAACCATAGCCAAAAAAGACATCCAGAAACTTCAGCGGGCCATCGTCGATGGACTCGAGGACGTCAAGGCCCAGGACATCGTGGTCTTCAACACGGAAAAGCTCTCGCCCTTGTTTGAGCGCGTGATTGTGGCCAGCGGCACGTCCAACCGCCAGACGAAAGCACTCGCTGCCAGCGTGCGCGATGCGGTTCGAGAGGCTGGCTTTGACAAGCCACGCATCGAAGGCGAAGAAAACGGCGAATGGATCATCGTGGATTGCGGTGCTGCTGTGGCTCACATCATGCAACCCGTCATCCGCCAGTATTACCGTCTGGAAGAAATCTGGGGCGCCACGCCAGTGCGCCTGAAACATGGCGCGCCCAAGCCTGCGGTGGCCGAAAAGCCCGCCGCCAAAACCAGCAAGCGCAAGGCTGCTGCGCCCGTCAAAGCGGTCGCCGCCAAGACCGTGGCGCGCACGGCAGCCAAGTCAGCGGCCAAAACCGCTGCCGCAACGCCGGCCGTGAAAACAAGCCCCAAGGCAACGGCCAAGCCTGCCAGCAAGAAAACGGCGAGTACCACGGCAGCGAAAAAAACCACCACCGCCCGCAAAACGGCCACCAGCACCACCGCCCAGCCCAAGGCTACGCTGCAAAAGCTGGTGGTGAACAAGCCACGTGCCACCGCCAAAGCCGCGCCCAAGGCTGTCGCCAAGGTCGCCCCCAAAGCGGTTGCCAAGCCCGCAGCCAAGAGCGCGCCCAAAGCCGCAGCCAAACCGGCCGCCAAGAAAAAGGCATGAAGCTGCTGATCGTCGCGGTCGGGCAACGGGTGCCCGACTGGGCCCAGACCGCCTACGACGATTACGCCAAGCGCTTTCCGCCCGAGCTTCGGGTGGAGCTCAAAACCGTGAAGACCGAGCCGCGGGGCTCCAAAACGCTGGACACGCTGCTGGCCGCTGAGCGCGAGCGCATTCAGGCGGTACTGCCGCGTGGTTGCCGTGTGGTGGTGCTGGACGAACGCGGCACCACGCTGACCACCAAGGCGCTGGCGCAGCAGCTGCAGCAATGGCAGCTGGACAGCGACGACGTGGCGTTGGTGATTGGCGGCCCCGACGGACTTGAGCCCGCTTTTCGGGCGGCGGCGCACCAGCGCATTCGCCTGTCCGACCTCACCTTGCCGCACGCCATGGTGCGCGTGCTGTTGATCGAGCAGCTCTACCGTGCCTGGTCGGTTAACGCGAACCACCCGTACCACCGGGAGTGAAGCCGGCGTCTGCCTTGCGGCAACGGACCTGCCGCTGCATGGGTGGTTCGCCTTGTGGTCGCACGCCTCCAGGCCGAATTTTTGCACTTCTCCACCCCAAACACCATGTCTGACTTCATCTACCTGGCCTCTCAAAGCCCGCGCCGCCTGCAGCTGTTGGAGCAATGGGGCGTGCGCTGCGAACTGCTGCTGCCCGATGCTGAGGAAGACGTCGAATCGCTCGAAGCTGTGGCGCCCGGCGAAGCACCGGCGGCCTACGTGCAGCGCGTGACGGGGCTCAAGCTGCAGGCCTCGCTGGCCCGGCTCAGTCGCCGAGGGCTGCCGCCTGCGCCGGTGCTGTGTGCCGACACCACGGTGGCGTTGGGGCGGCGCATTCTGGGCAAACCGGCCAACGCCGCTGATGCGTGCCAGATGCTGGCCGACCTCGCCGGTCACCGCCACCGGGTGTTGACCGCGGTGGCCGTGGGCCGAACGGGCGCGCGCGGCGCCAAAAGCTGGGCTGCGCTGTCCACCTCGTGGGTCACGTTTGAGCCGCTGAGTGCTGCTCAGATACGCCGCTACGTGGATTCCGGCGAACCGATGGGCAAGGCGGGGGCCTACGCCATCCAGGGCCGCGCTGCGCTGTGGGCGAGCCACATCAGCGGCAGTTATTCGGGCATCATGGGTCTGCCTGCGCACGAGACCGCGCAGGTGCTGCGCGCTGCGGGCGTGCGCCTGATCTGACGCCACGCCGCTTCAAAAAACACACGGGACAAACCATTCACATGAGCCAGGACATCCTGATCAATTGGGCACCACAGGAAACCCGCGTGGCGGTGGTGGAGCAGGGCGCTGTGCAAGAAGTCCACCTGGAGCGCACACTGGAGCGTGGCCTGGTGGGCAACATCTACCTGGGCAAAATTTCCCGGGTGCTGCCGGGGATGCAGTCAGCCTTTATTGACATTGGTCTGGACCGAGCGGCCTTTTTGCATGTGGCCGACCTCATGCCCAACATAGCCGCCAAACACGCCACCCCTCGCGAGCGCGCGGCCACTGGGTCGGTGGCGGAGCCATCAGCGCCGCCGGTGCAAGCCAACAGTGGCACAAGCAATGGCAATGCCCGCGTTCTCACGCCCAATGCGGTGTTGCCCATCGAGCGCCAGATCTTTGAAGGCCAGGCACTGATGGTGCAGGTGCTGAAAGACCCGATCGGCAGCAAGGGCGCCCGCCTGACGGCGCAAATCAGCATCGCCGGGCGCTTGCTGGTTTTCTTGCCGCAAGACACCCACATTGGCGTGTCGCAGAAAATACCACCGGCCCAGCGCGAAGCGCTGCGCCAACGGCTGGTGCGGCTCACCGCCACCGCCGATGGCACAGCGGCCGGGGGCTTCATTTTGCGCACCAACGCCGAAGATGCCAGCGATGAGGAGCTGATCGAAGACACTGCTTATCTGCGCAAGACCTGGTTGCGCATCAAGGACGCCGCCACGCGCCAGCCAGCGGCCACGCTGCTGCACGAAGACCTGAATTTGATGCAGCGTGTGCTGCGCGATCTGGTCGGCACGCAGACGCAGTCCATTCGCATTGACTCGCGCGAGCAGCACGGTTTGTTGCAGGCCTTCGCTGCCGAGTTCATGCCCGACACCGTGAGCAAGCTGCAGCATTACAGCGGTGAGCGCCCTATTTTTGATCTGTACAACGTCGACGAAGACATTGCCCGTGCGCTCAGCCGCCGGGTGGAGTTGAAGTCGGGCGGTTACCTGGTGATCGACCAGACCGAAGCGCTCACCACGGTGGATGTGAACACGGGTGGTTATGTGGGTGCCCGCAACTTTGACGATACCGTCTTTCGCACCAACCTGGAGGCGGCGCTGACCATTGCGCGGCAACTGCGCCTGCGCAACCTGGGCGGTATCGTGATTGTTGATTTCATCGACATGGTGCGCGAAGACCACCGGGACGCGGTGCTGACCGAGTTCCGCAAGCAACTGGCGCGCGATCGGGTGAAGACCATGACCGGCGGCTTTTCGCAGCTGGGTCTGGTGGAGATGACGCGCAAACGCACCCGCGAGTCACTGGCGCACATGCTCAGCGAGCCATGCCCGGCCTGTAGCGGCAAGGGCGTGGTGAAAACCGCGCGCAGCGTGTGCTACGACGTGCTGCGGGAAATTTTGCGCGAAGCCCGGGCCTTCAATCCACGCGAGTTTCGGGTGGTGGCCTCACCCAAAGTGGTGGAGCTGTTTCTGGACGAAGAAAGCCAGCACTTGGCCGGGCTGAGCGACTTCATCGGCAAGCCTATTTCGCTGCAGGCCGAAAGCTCGATGACGCAAGAGCAGTACGACATCGTGCTTCTTTAGTTCCCCCCTGCGCCGCTGCGCGGCGTCCCCCCAGGGGGACCACGCTGGTGGCCCGGCTGAGCCGGTTCCACGGCGTGTGCTGGGTGGGGGCGAGCGCTCCGGTCAAATGCCTGGTTTGGCGTCATCCGTGTTGGGTTCCGGCGTGAAACCTTGCGCGTGCAGGCGCGCGTACAGCCCGTCGGCGCGCATCAGTTGCTGGTGGGTACCTTGTTCGCTGATCTGGCCGTCGGCCAGCACAACCACGCGGTTGGCGTGCTCAATGGTGGACAGGCGGTGTGCAATGACCAGGGTGGTCCGGCCTTTCATCAGCCGGGACAGCGCGTCTTGCACCAGCCGCTCTGACTCGTTGTCCAGCGCCGACGTGGCCTCGTCCAGGATCAAAATGGGCGCATCTTTGTAGATGGCGCGGGCAATGGCCAACCGCTGGCGCTGGCCACCCGAGAGCTCGGCCGCGTTGTGCCCCACGGTGCTGTGTATGCCTTGTGGCAAACGGGCAATCAGATCGCCCAGGTTGGCCGACTGCAGGGCAGCGAGCACACGCGCCTCGTCGATGGCCTTGTCGCTCGACCCCAGGGCCACGTTGGCAGCCAGCGTGTCGTTGAGCATCACCACATCCTGGCTGACCATGGCGAACTGCTGACGCAGGCTGGGCAGGCTCCAGTCGGGCACGGGCACGCCGTCCAAACGCACCACACCGCGTTCTACTTCGACAAACCGAGGCAGCAGGTTGGCCAATGTGGTCTTGCCCGAGCCCGAGGGTCCGACGAAGGCCAATACCTCGCCCGGCGCTATGCGCAGGTGAATGCCGCGCAGCGCGGTGCGGCTGTCGTCGTCGGCGGCGACCGGTGTTGCGCCGTCTTTGGCGGGGTAGCGCACCCACACGTTGTCCAGCTCAATGGCGCCGAGCGCACGGGCCGCGGTGTGCGTGCCGCCGGTTTGCACAGGGGTGTTTTCAATCAGGTCCAGCCCACGTTCCAGTGCTGTCAGGCCCCGTGTGATGGGACCCGCGATTTCCGCCAGGTGCCGTATGGGGGTGATCAGCATCAGCATGGCGGTGACAAACGCCACAAAGTTGCCCACCGTGACACCGGTGCGGCTGCTTTGCCACAGCGCCACCGCAATCACGGCCGACAGCGCCGTGGCCGCGAGCAACTGCGTCAGCGGTGTCATGGCCGCCATGGCCACGGTCGACTTGAGCGCGAGACGGCGCAGCGCCACGCTCAGGTGGTCAAAGCGCTGGGTCTGGCGTTCTTGCGCGCCGTGCAGCCGCACCATGCGGTGGGCGAGGGCGTTTTCTTCCACCACGTAGGCCAGCTCGTCGGTGGCCTGCTGGCTGGCGCGGGTGAGTTTGTACAGCCGGCGCGAGAGCACCCGCATGATCAGGATCAGGCCTGGAAACAGCAGCAGCACGATCAGGGTCAGCTTCCAGTTCAGGTACATCAGATAACCGAGCAGGGCGAGCAGCGTGAGGCTGTCTTTGGTCAGGGTCAGCAGGGCGGCCACCAGCATGGTGGAGCCGGTCTGAACCTCGTACACCAGCGTGTTTGAAAGCTTGCTGGCACTCTGCCGTGCAAACAGCGTCATCTGCGCTTCGTTCAGCTTGACAAACATGGCCCGGCGCATGTTCAGCATGCCCAGGCTGGCGGTGTACGAAAGCGCGTACTGCGCCACGAAACCGGCCAGCCCGCGTACGCCAAACAAACCCAGCAGCGCCACGGGCACCATCCAGAGGTCGATATTGCCTTGGGCAAATCCGCGGTCCAGCAAGGTTTTGAGCAGGGCTGGGATCAGGGGTTCGGTGAGTGCACCGATCAGCGTGGCCGCGGCCGCCATCACGATGCCGGTGCGTGCCGAGCGAAAATAGGGCCACAGCCGTTTCATCCGTTGCAGCACGGTATCGGTCGGGACGGACATGGGCGAGATGGGTATGGAAGTCAACGGATGGCGATCAAAAATTTCGGAACTTGAGGAACGTTTCGGCCCATCGGGGAATCGGAAATCGGGAGTTCGTTGCGGTTGAGGTGTGTCATGAGCAACCGGGTAGCGGTGTGCACATCTTGTCACGGGCCTCTTAAAGCTGTCCGTTATTATCGGTCGCAGTGGCGCAGCCGGTCCCAAACGGGACCACCAAGTGCCTGATCAATACCCCAAAAGGATGCTGGATTTGACGCGATTTGACCTCAGACTTTCTGCCCAACGGCGCACCCTGCTGGGCGCTATAGCCACCTTGCCCGTGCTCACCTGGCCGCTCAGCGATGCCCGCGCTCAGTTTCGAGTGGAAGTCTCCGGCGTGGGTTTGACGCAGTTCCCGTTTTCGGCCGTGGGCTTTCGCGGCAACGATGCAGCCAGTCAGGACATTGCCGCCATCGTGCGTGCCGACCTGGAGCGCAGCGGCCAGTTTCGGTTTGTGCCACCGGTTGCGGGCGGGCTGGACGAGACATCCCGCCCCGAACTCGCGCCATGGCGCGAAAAAGGCGCCGATTCCCTGCTAACCGGCAGCGTGATGCGCCTGGCCGATGGCCGCTTTGACGTGCGCTTCAGGCTCTGGGACGTGGTGCGCGGTCAAGACCTGGGCGGCTTGAGCTACCCGGTGTCGGCGCAGGAGTTGCGGCTGGCGGCTCACCGCATTGCCGATCATGTCTACGAAAAAATCACGGGCGAAAAAGGCGTGTTTTCTACCCGGATCGCCTATGTCACAAAAGCCGGGCCGCGCTACAACCTGTGGGTGGCCGACACCGACGGCGAGAACGCCCGTGCCGCGCTGACCAGCCCAGAGCCCATCATTTCCCCGAGCTGGGCGCCAGGTGGTTCGCAGCTCGCCTACGTGTCGTTTGAAGCGCGCAAGCCCGTGATCTACGCGCACGACGTGGCCTCGGGCAAGCGCCGTCTCTTGGCCAATTTCAAAGGCTCCAACAGCGCGCCCGCCTGGTCACCTGATGGCCGCCAGTTGGTGGCCACCTTGTCGCTTTCAGGCAATGCGCAGGTGTATGTCATGGACGTTAACGGCGCTCAGCCACGCCGCCTGACCCAGACGGCCAGCATCGACACCGAACCTGTGTTCAGCGCCGATGGAAAGAGCATCTATTTCGTCAGCGACCGTGGTGGCTCGCCCCAGATTTACCGCATGGGTGCCCAAGGCGGCAACGCCGAGCGGGTGTCATTTGCGGGCAACTACAACATCTCGCCGGCACCCAGCCCCGATGGGCGCTGGCTGGCTTTCATCTCCCGCGTCAACGGTGCCTTTCGCCTGCACGTGATGGAGATCGCCAGCGGCACCGTTACGGCACTCACCGAGAGCGCCGCCGACGAAAGCCCCAGTTTTGCGCCCAACAGCCGCATGATCATTTATGCCACCCGCGACAAAGGCCAGGAGGCGCTGATGACCACCAGCGTGGACGGCCGCATCAAAACCCGATTGGCGGGTGCGCAGGGCGACATTCGCGAGCCCGAATGGGGCCCCTTCCTGCGTTGACCGGCAAGGCAAACCGCAGCCACTGCGCTTCGCCTTCACTTTTCTTTCCAACACCCATGACCACTCCAAGAGGACACCACATGTTGAATGACACACGCACCCCCGCTGAGCTGAAGCAGGCCTTGGACGGATCGTTTGCCCACCCGTCATCGGGCCGCCGCTGGGCGGGTGTGCTGGTGAGCGCGCTGGTGGTCACCACGCTGGTTGCCTGCGGCTCCAATGTGAAACTGGATGACGTGCCGGTGGCAGACCGCACGGGTACCGATGTCAGCACCATGGCTCAGGGAGGTGGCTCAGCTGCCGCTGGCGCTGCTGACCAGCGCGGGGTGTCCGGCGTGGAAGTCGCGGGCGGTGATGTGGCCCAGCCCACCGCCATGGCCCGCACCGTGTATTTCGACTATGACAGCTTTGAAGTGCGCGCTGAATTTGCCCCCACGCTGGAAGCCCACGCCAAATACCTGGCTGCGAACAGCCGCCGCCGCGTGGCGCTGGAAGGGCACACGGATGAGCGCGGTGGGCGCGAGTACAACCTCGCACTCGGTCAGAAACGGGGTGAGGCGGTGCGCCGGGCACTGTCGCTGCTCGGCGTGAGTGAAGCCCAGATGGAGGCGGTGAGCTTTGGTGAAGAGAAGCCGGCTGTGGTCGGTTTTGATGAAGCCGCTTTTGCCAAGAACCGCCGGGTTGAGCTGACCTACCGTTGAACACCATGCCCACCATGATTCGTTCCGTCTCTCCCACGCTGTCGGCCCTGTTGTTGGGTGCTTCGGCGCTTTGGCCTTTGCAGGCACAAGCCTTTTTTGGTGACGATGAAGCCCGCAAGGCCATCATCGATCTGCGTCAAAAGGTAGACGCCAACCGGCAGGTGGGCGACGCGGCCGCCACCGAGGCTCGCGAGGGACAGGCTGTCACGCGCCGCAGCTTGCTGGATCTGGCCAACCAGTTGGAGCAGTTGCGGGCCGAGATTGCCCGCTTGCGGGGCCAGAACGAACAACTCTCGCGGGAGGTGTCCGAGCTGCAGCGCCAGCAAAAAGACGTGCAGACGGGTTTGGACGAGCGGCTGCGCCAGGTCGAGCCCTTGCGCATCACCCACGACGGGTTGAACTTCACCGCTGCACCGAACGAAAAGCGCGACTTTGACGCTGCGATGGAGGTGCTGCGCCGTTCCGAGTTTGAAGCAGCGGCCACGGCCTACGCGGCATTTCTGCGCCGCTACCCAGACAGCGGCTACACCCCGTCGAGCCTGTACTGGCTGGGCAACGCGCAATACGCCAGCCGTGCCTATAAAGAGGCCATTGAGAGCCACCGCCGCCTCGTCACCCAGTTTCCGGCCCACCTGCGCACGCCAGAGGCCATGCTGGCCATGGCCAACAGCCAGGTTGAGCTGAAGGAAACCCGCGCCGCGCGCCGCACCCTGGAGGAACTGGTCAAAGCCCATCCCGAATCGGAAGCGGCAGCCGCCGGTCGCGAGCGCCTGGCCCGCTTGCGCTGAGGCGGTTTCAGCGTTTCCTGAACGCCCCTGCGTGGGCGGTCGGGGTCCGCGTGCTCCTACAATGGCGCCCATGGAAATCGCCGACCTCATAAAACTGCAAACCCTGGTGCTCTGGGCCGCTTTCGCGGTCGCGGTGGCGTTTGGTTTCATTGCGCAGCGCACCCATTTTTGCACCATGGGCGCCCTCAGCGACATTGTGAACATGGGCGACTGGACGCGCATGCGAACCTGGGCGATGGCGGTGGGCGTGGCCATGATCGGGTTTCACGCCATGGCCTGGCTGGGCTGGATCGATGCGAAAAGCACCATTTACGCTTCGGGCCGCATCATCTGGCTTTCTGCCCTGGTGGGTGGCGGGCTGTTTGGTTTTGGCATGGTGCTGGCGTCGGGCTGCGGCAGCAAAACCCTGGCGCGCATCGGTGCTGGCAGCCTGAAATCGCTGGTGGTTTTCTTCGTGATGGGTTTTGCCGCCTTCGCCACCTTGCGTGGCGTGCTGGCCGTGCTGCGCGTCAACACGGTTGACCGGGTGGCTTTCGACATCCCGGCAGGCAGTGCCATGCCCGCATGGGTGGCCTCCGGCTTGGGGTTTGACCCGGCTGTCACCGGCTTGCTGGTGGCCTTGCTGGTGGGCGGTGCACTGATCGTGTGGGCTTTGCTCGGCCCCGACTTTCGCAACGCCAACAACCTGTTGGCCGGCGGCGGCCTAGGGCTGGTCATTGCGGCCATGTGGTGGGTCAGCGGTCACCTGGGTTTCGTGCCTGAGCACCCCGAAACCCTGGAGTCGGTGTACCTGGCCACCAACACCGGCCGCATGGAATCGCTGACCTTCACAGCGCCCATGGCCTACACGCTGGACTGGGTGATCTTTTTCAGCGACACGTCCAAAGTATTGACGCTGGGTGTGGTGACGGTGGTTGGCGTGGTGGTGGGTGCCTTTGTGCAGGCCCAGTTGAGCCGCAGCTTTCGCTGGGAAGGCTTCCGCAGCACCGAAGACACCGCGCTGCACCTGGTCGGTGCCGTGTGCATGGGCGTGGGAGGCGTCACCGCCATGGGCTGCACGGTCGGGCAGGGGCTGTCGGGTCTGTCCACGCTCAGCCTCACCAGCATGATTGCGGTCGCGGGCATCTTTGTGGGTTCCATCGGTGGCTTCCGCTTCCAGATGTGGCTCCTGGAGCGCGAGTGAGCGCCAATCGAATAGACACGACCGAAACCTTCGAGCGCCGCTTTGGCGGCTTGCGCCGCCTCTATGGCGTTGACGGTGCGCAGCGCATTTTTGACGCGCACGTTGTGGTGGTCGGCATTGGTGGTGTGGGGTCTTGGTCTGTCGAAGCGTTGGCGCGCAGCGGGGTGGGCAGGCTCACCCTGATCGACCTGGACCACGTGTCCGAATCCAACATCAACCGGCAGATTCACGCCTTGGAGCCCACCCTCGGCCAATCCAAGGCCGAGGCCATGCGCGAGCGCATCGCGCTGTTTCACCCCGGCTGCACGGTGGATGTGATCGACGATTTCGTCAACCCCGACAACTGGCCTGCCTTGCTCGGTGCCGCGCTGGGCCCCGACGTGCCTGTGCCGTCAGCCTTGATCGACGCCTGCGATCAGGTGCGCGCCAAGACCACGCTTGCCGCTTGGGCGGGTGCAAGTGGTGTGCACTTTGTCACGGTGGGCGCAGCCGGTGGCAAGCGCCGAGCGCAAGCGGTGGAGGTGGATGACCTGGCCGATGTCACGCACGACCCTTTGCTGGCGCAGCTGCGCTACCGCCTGCGCAAACACCACGGCGGCGCGCGCGCAGGTCGCATGGAGGTGGCCTGCGTTTTCAGCCGCGAAGCGGTGGCACCGCCCGACGCGTCCTGCGCCATCGAAAACCTGGACAGCTCGCTCAACTGCCACGGTTACGGTTCCGTGGTGAGCGTCACTGCGACCTTCGGCTTGTGCGCAGCGGGCTGGGTTTTGAACACCCTGGCCGAAAAATGAAAAAAGCGCCTCTGCCTCTCAAAAGAGGGGTAAAAGTGACGCTATAATTTGAGGCTTCGCAGAACGGTGCAAACTGTTGTGTGAAGCGAAGTGGGACGTTAGCTCAGTTGGTAGAGCAGCGGACTTTTAATCCGTTTGTCGTGGGTTCGACCCCCGCACGTCCCACCAGTTTTTTTAGGTTGTGACCAAGCTCTGCTGGTTCTCCTGCCCCGGTTTTGGTGTTGGCTCTCTGAGTTGCCGCTGAAATTGATGGGACGTTAGCTCAGTTGGTAGAGCAGCGGACTTTTAATCCGTTTGTCGTGGGTTCGACCCCCGCACGTCCCACCACATACACAGGCCTCTCGGCCAAGAAAAGCCCGCTGCGCACCGTAGCGGGCTTTTTTGTTGTGCGCCCAGCATGGGCGTACACCTGCGGGTGCAAGTCCCGCTGCGAACTGGTCACAGTGAGCAAAGTGAAGCGCAACTGCCTGAGGGTGACCGAGCGTGGGAATCCAGCGTGGAGCGTAAATCGCGAGCCGATGAACAAAAACAGCATAGAAGGCGCTGCCAAGCAGGGCGAGTGGGCAATGAACCACGAAGCTCTTGTGACCAAGGCAAGGCGGCGTAAATGCGGCGGATGTGCGATGAAGGTGTGCGTTTTTACCTGGAGAGATCTCGCTTTGTGGGTGAAAGCCCCACGGTTTTGCCGGAGCGAGAAGTCAGCAGAGGTTCAGAATGAACGCCGGGATCATGGATGGTGGGGTGGTGGTTGATCGACACCTGGGCACCCCCCAAGGCGGGCCGCTGAGCCCGCTGCCGGCCAACGTGCTGCTCGACGAAGTGGACAAGGCACTGCAGGCGCGTGGCTACAGCTTTGTGCGCTGTGCCGACGACTGCAACGTCTACGTGGGCAGCATGAAGGCAGGTGATTGGGTCATGGCCTACCTACGGATGCTGTACGCTGGCTTGAAGCTTCAGATCAACAAAGCCAAGAGCGCGGTGGGCGGCGCCTTCGTGCGCAAGTTCCTGGGCTACGCGCGGTGGGTGGCCAAGGGTCGAGCAGTCAAATGCGCCGTGGCCCGCAAGGCCGTGGACAACTTCAGGGCCCGCATCCGGCAGCGCACGCGCCGCTCGGGTGGGCGCAGCATGGCGCAAACGGTAGAAAAGCTCAGGCCCTATGTGCTGGGTTGGAAGGCGTACGTTAACGCCGGGCGTCTGGCGCGAGCAGGACGAATGGCTGCGCCATCGACTGAGGGCGATCCAGCTCAAGCATTGGAAAAGGCCCGAGACGATCTACCGGGAACTCAAGGCGCTGGGGGCGTCGGAGGCTGGGGCGAACCAAGTGGCGGGCAACTGCCATCGATGGTGGCGCAACAGCGACGGTGTCATCAAGCGCGTGTTGACCATTGCGTGCTTTGACCGGCTGGGAGTACCCAGGCTGTCCTGACATCAAACGCTCGAACCGCCCGGTGCGGACCCGCATGCCGGGTGGTGTGGCAGGGGTGCCTCCTATGGGGGAGGCTCCCTATGCCGATTGTGGTGCGCTTTGCATGTGTACATGGCCAGTGCAGACGAGGAAAAGCCCCCGTCCTGAGGGGGCAAAAAAAAGCCCCCAGCTGATGGGGGCCTGAGCGGGGCCAAGCCCCGTTCAACGATCAGACCACTTTGGCAATGGCCTGGCAAACGTAGTCGATGTTCTTGCTGTTGAGTGCGGCCACGCACATGCGGCCGGTGTCGGTGCCGTACACGCCAAACTCGCTGCGCAGTCGCACCATCTGGTCTTTGCTCAGGCCTGAGTAGCTGAACATGCCGATTTGGCTGGTGATGAATCCCATGTCTTGCTTCACGCCGGCGGCCTTCAGGCCGTCCACGAGCTTCTGGCGCATGGCCTTGATGCGCACGCGCATTTCACCCAGTTCCTTTTCCCACAGGGCGCGCAGCTCGGGGTTGTTCAGCACCGCAGCCACCACCGCGCCGCCGTGAATGGGCGGGTTGGAATAGTTGGTGCGAATCACGATCTTGAGTTGCGACAGCACGCGCGAGGCTTCTTCTTTGCTCTCGCACAGCACCGACAGCGCACCCACGCGCTCACCGTAAAGGCTGAAGCTCTTGGAAAACGAGGTTGACACAAAGAACGTGAGGCCGGCCGCCACGAACTTGCCGATCACCGAGCCGTCTTCGGCGATGCCGTGGCCAAAGCCCTGGTAAGCCATGTCCAGGAAGGGTGTGAGGCCGCGCGCCTTCACAGCCGCAATCACCTGGTCCCACTGCTCCGGGGTGATGTCGTAGCCGGTCGGGTTGTGGCAGCAGGCGTGCAGTACCACCACGGTGCCGGCTTCGGCAGCGTTCAGGCTGGCCAGCATGCCTTCAACGTTCACGCCGCGTTTTTCGGCGTCGTAATACGCATAGGTGTCCACCACAAAGCCGGCGTTGATGAACAGCGCGCGGTGGTTTTCCCAGCTCGGGTCGCTGATCAGCACCTTGGCGTTGGGGCTCAGGCGCTTCAAAAAATCAGCGCCAATCTTCAGGCCGCCGGTGCCACCAATGGCTTGCACCGTGGCCACCCGGCCCGACTGAACCGGCTCGCTGTCGGCGCCAAACACCAGGCTCTTCACCGCTGCGTCGTAGGCAGCAATGCCGTCAATGGGCAGGTAGCCGCGCGCACTGGGCGTGGCCATCATGGCTTTTTCGGCGGCCTGCACGCACTGCAGCAGGGGCAGCTTGCCGTTGTCATCGAAATACACGCCCACACCCAAGTTGACTTTGCTGGGGTTGGTGTCGGCGGCGAACTGTTCATTCAGACCCAGAATCGGGTCGCGCGGAGCCATTTCAACGGCTGAAAAAAGAGACATGCTGGGTTTCCTGGGGGTTGGTGTCTAGGGCAGCGGCGATTTTACCGGCCGCGTTGCGGTGACTCAATGCAACGGTGGATTTTTGGACGCCTTGGGCTTGCCCTGAGCGCGAGAACGAACAAAAAATTACACATAGGACACCTATCTTTCGAGACGAGGAGTCGCGTCGTATTGACGTATACAAACTACAGGATCGTGCTGTATATTGAATTCTTTCGTTAACGTTTATTAACAAGTCACGAAATTTGGGGGAAATGTACTATGAAAAAAAGCACTTATAGGCTCATTTTCGCTGTTGCCAAGCTATCTGGTGCAGCAGCTGTAGCACTTGGTTTGACGGCCTGTGCCTCAACCAGCGCCACCCTCCCGCCGGCGCCTGTCATCGCCGCCAGCGCTGACTACAACTACATCGTTGGCCCGGGCGATTCGCTGAACATCAATGTGTGGCGCAACCCCGAACTCTCGGCGAGCGTGCCGGTGCGTCCAGACGGGAAGGTCTCCACACCGCTGGTCGATGCGTTGGTGGCCCAGGGCAAAACGCCCAGTGAGATTGCGCGCGATGTCGAGAAGGCACTGTCCAAGTTTGTGCGCGATCCGGTGGTGACCGTGATCGTGACCAACTTTGTCGGCCCGTACAGCGAGCAAATTCGTGTGGTGGGCGAGGCTGCCAAGCCGCAGTTTTTGCCCTACAAGCAGAAGATGACGGTCATGGACGTGATGATCGCCGTGGGCGGGTTGACCGATTTTGCCGACGGCAACAAGGCCACCATCGTTCGCGCCACCGAGGGCAACAAGCGCTACAGCGTGCGCCTGCAAGACCTGGTCAAACATGGCGACATTTCGGCCAATGTCGAAATGCTGCCGGGCGACATTTTGATCATTCCCCAGGGCTGGTTCTGATCTGCATGCGCGGGCTACCTCCTGCGGTATAGCAGGCCCGTACGCGTCGTGGTTCTTCGCTGTTACAGACGGTTGTTTGCATGCACGAACTCATTCATCAGGTTTTCACCATGCTCCGGGGAATGTGGAAGTACCGCCGTCTCGGCGTGCTCGTTGCCTGGCTGGTCGCAGCGGTGGGTTCGGTGGCCGTGGTGCTCATGCCCGACCGCTACGAGGCATCGGCCCGGGTGTACGTGGACACGCAATCCATCTTGCGTCCCCTCATGTCGGGTCTGGCGATCCAGCCCAACATTGAGCAACAAGTGACCATGCTAAGCCGCACCTTGGTGAGCCGGCCAACGGTCGAAAAGCTGATCCGCATGGCCGACCTCGATCTGGGCGCCAAGTCCAAGTCTGAGCAAGACGCACTGATTGAGCAGGTGACCGGGTCGGTGGCGATCCGATCCACCGGGCGCGACAACCTCTACACGCTGTCGTATCGCGGCGAAAGCCCGGACAAGGCCTTGCGGGTAGTGCAGTCGCTCATGACCATTTTTGTCGAGTCGAGCCTGGGGGACTCCAAATCCGACTCTGACAGTGCCCGCCGCTTCATTGAAGAGCAGATCAAAAACTACGAGAACAAGCTGACCGAGGCCGAAACCCGCTTGAAGGCATTCCGGTTGCGCAACCTTGACATGCAGTCACAGGGTGGGCTGGACATGGCGGGCCGCATGGCCGAAATCTCCAGCACGCTGAACCAGGCCCGGCTGGAGCTGCGCGAAGCCGAAAGCGCCCGCGAAGCCGCCCGCCGCCAGCTGGATCAGGCCGGTGCCGCGCAACGCCAGGCGCCAGCCGCTTCGGGTGTTGGCTTTGCCACCCCCGAGCTGGATTCGCGCATTGACGCGCTCAAGCGCAATCTGGACGCGCTGCTGCAGCGCTACACCGAACAGCACCCCGACGTGGTGAACGGCAGGCGCCTGGTGCGGGAGCTTGAAGAGCAAAAACGGCGGGAAATCGCCGAGCTGCAGCGGGCCGCACAAGCCGACCCGGGACAGGTGTCCTACGGGTCCAACCCGGCGTTGTTCGAGATTTCCCGCGTGCTCGCGGCGGCTGAAGTGCAGGTGGCTTCGCTGCGCGCCCGGGTGGCTGAATACGAGTCGCGGGCCAGCCGGTCGCGCGAACAACTCAAGATCGCGCCGCAAATGGAAGCCGAACTGGCGCAGCTCAACCGCGACTATGAGATACACCGCAAAAATTACGAAGACCTGGTGTCGCGGCGCGAATCCATCACCATGAGCGGTGAGCTCGAAAGCGCGTCCAGCATGGCCGACTTCCGGGTCATTGACCCACCCCGTGCCAACCCCAGGCCCGTGGCTCCGAACCGCGTGCTGCTGCTGCCTTTGGCGTTGCTGGGCTCGTTGGCCGCTGGTTTGGGCGTGGCCTTCCTCATGAGCCAGATTCGTCCCGTGTTCTTCGATGCCAACACCCTGCGCAGCGCCACACAGCTGCCGCTCCTTGGCGTGGTGACGCTGGTTAAAAACGATGTGATCCGGCGAAAGGAATCCCGCAGCCTCAAGCGTTTCCTCGCCGCCGTGCTGGCATTGGTGCTGCTGTTTGTCATCGGTATGGCGGTGCTGTACGACCGTTCTGGCTTGGGACGTTAAGGGAAACACATGTCCAGTTTGATCGAAAAGGCCGCCCAGCGTCTGGAGCAATTGCGGCAGGCCGGGGTCGATCTCGGCCCCGCTGCCGAGCCTTTGGCGTCTGTGCGTGCAGCGCAGCCTGCGTCGCCTGCCGTGCCAGCCAGGCCTGTGCCGGTGTCCAAGTGGGTTCAACTGGATCTGTCGGCCTTGGCGGCTTGCGGTTTCGTCACGCCCAACGCGCCCCGCGCCGCCATTGCCGACCAGTTCCGCGTCATCAAGCGCCCGCTGCTGGACAACGCCATGGGCAAAGGCGCCTCGGTGGTGCTCAACGGCAACCTGATCATGGTCACCAGTGCCATGCCGGGCGAGGGCAAGAGCTTTACCGCCATCAACCTCGCCCTGAGCATGGCCATGGAGCTGGACTCCACCGTGCTGCTGGTTGACGCCGATGTGGCCCGCCCATCGCTCACCAAAACGTTGGGTTTGCCTGCAGGCCCTGGCCTGCTGGACCTGCTGATTGACGAGTCAATCGACATGGCGCAGGCGCTGCTGCGCACCAACGTGGACAAGCTCACCCTGTTGCCCAGCGGCACACCCCACCCGCGCGCCACCGAGCTGCTGGCCAGCGACGCCATGACCGCCCTGGTGGAAGAAATGGGCCGCCGTTACGCCGATCGTGTCATTGTGTTTGACTCGCCGCCGCTGCTGCTCACCACCGAAGCGCGCGTGCTCGCCACCCACATGGGGCAAATCGTGGTCGTGGTGCAGGCTGAAAAAACGCTGCAGTCCCAGGTGCAGCACGCCCTGAGCACCATCGAAGCCTGCCCGGTCAAGATGGTGTTGCTCAACCAGGCCCGCGGTGGCGACCAGGACGCCTACAGCTACGGTTACGGCTACGGGTTTGGTTACGGCCAATCGGCCAGCCAGGCTGCGGCATCCAATGTGCCGGTGTCCAGCCCGCCATGAGCACACTCCAGGAGGACGCTGTGATGAAACACCCGAGCAACCATTTGTCCCCGCAGGTGCTGCATGCCATGGCCTGGGCCAGTGGTGCCGCGCTGTCGCTTTCCATGGCGGTGCCCGTCCATGCGCAAGACACGGGCGACAACGGCGGCGGCGGGCCCACCCTCTGGGTCGAGCCCCGCGTGTCGGCGGGCGTTACCTTGTCGAGCAACGGCGCGCTGTCTGCCAACAACCCACAAAGTGAGCAAATTTTTGAAATGTCTCCCGGTGTGCGCGTGGTGGTCAACCAACCCCGGGTCAAAGGCTTTCTGGACTATTCGCTGAGCGGCCTGTACTACGCGCAAAAGACCTCGGGCGACAACCTGCGCCACGCGCTCAACGCCAACGCCCGCATCGACGCCTGGGACAACCGGGCCTTCGTCGACCTTTCCAGCGTGGTCAGCGACCAGTCCATTTCTGCCCTGGGTGCATCGTCCAGCCTGGCCGACGCCAACCGGTCTGAAACCGTCAGCTTCCGTTTTTCGCCGTTCTTTCGCGGCAACCTCGCTGGCGTGGCCGACTACGAGGCGCGCTACAGCCTGCAATCCACTTCTACCGACGCCAGCGACCGCTCAGATTTCACATCCCAGGACCTCACGGTCAACCTCGCCAGCCAGCGCGATGGGCAGCCTGTTGGCTGGTCTTTCAACGCAGCGCTGCAAGAGACCGACTACGTGCTGGGCCGCCGCACGCAGTCCGACACTGTGCGCGCCGGGCTCATTTATGACGCCACCAGCCAGCTCACCCTGTCCGTGTTCGCAGGCGTTGAGTCCAACGACGTGATCACCCCGTCGCGCAAGTCTTACAGCACCACCGGTATCAACCTCGACTGGCGCCCGTCGCCCCGCACACGCGTTGCCGCCGGTCTGGACGACCGTTATTTTGGCCATGGGCACAACCTGTTGCTGGAGCACCGCCGCCAGCGCACCGTGTGGCGTTACACCGACACGCGGGGTGTCAGCGACAGCGCACTCGAATCGGTTTCTGCGTCATTGGGCTCGCTCTACGACCTCATCGACAGCCTGTACCTTTCGCAGGAAACCGACGCCGTCAAGCGTGCCCAGTTGGTCGAAGCCGAACTGCTCAAGCTCGGCCTGCCGGCCAACACCGAGGTGTACCGCAGCTTTCTCACCTCATCGGCCACGGTGCAGCGCGCGCAGCAGCTGTCGGTGGCGCTGGTGGGGGTGCGTGACGTGCTCACCCTGGCCGTGTCGCGAGGCAACACGCGCCGGCTCGACGCCGCCATCAACCTTGGTGACGACTTCGACACCGAGGCCTCCGTGCGCCAGCAGTCGTGGAGCGTGGTCTACGCGCACCGCCTCACCCCTGTCACCTCGTTCAGCACATCGTTTTCAGCCCAGCAAAGCGCAGGTACCACCACCGGCTCGCAAACCCGTAGCAAGTCGCTGGCGCTGGGCGTGACCACCCGCCTGGGCTTGCGCACCAGTGGCAGCGTGCAGTTGCGCCGCACCGTGTCCGAAGGCGCCACCACCCCCTACGGCGAAACCGCCATGGCGGTGCTCATCACCCACCGGTTCTGACCCATGTACGAAGCGTTTTACGGGCTGACCAGCAAGGCTTTTCAGCTCAACCCCGACCCCAAGTTCTACTACAGCAGCAAGCCCCACCGCCGCGCCCGCTCGTACCTGGTGTATGGCGTCATGCGGGGCGAAGGCTTCATCGTCATCACCGGCGAAGTGGGGGCTGGCAAAACCACCATCGTGCGCGACCTGCTGGAAAGCTTGACCGACGGCTCGGTGGTCGCGGCCCACCTCGTCAGCACCCAGCTGGGGGCCGAAGACGCGTTGCACATGGTGTGCGGTGCCTTTGGCGTGCCGGTGCGCAGCCACAGCAAGGCCGACATGCTGATGGCCCTTGAAGCCTTCTTCATCACCCAGACCACCCAAGGCAAGCGCTGCCTGCTGATCGTGGATGAAGCGCAAAACCTGCAGCACCAGGCGGTGGAAGAGCTGCGCATGCTGTCCAACTTCCAGTTTGGCGACCAGGCGCTGCTGCAAACCTTCCTGGTAGGCCAACCCGAGTTTCGCGACATGCTGCAAGGCCCCGGCATGCTGCAGCTGCGCCAGCGCGTCACGGCACGCTGCCACCTCGGCCCGCTGGACGAAGAGGACACCCGCGCCTACATTGAACACCGCTTGAGGTGTGCCGGCGCCGCCGAAAAACCCACCTTTGACCCGGTCGTGTTTCGCGACATCTTCCACCACTCGGGCGGCATTCCGCGGCGCATCAACGCGCTGTGTGACCGCCTCATGCTGCAGGGTTACCTGAGCGAAAACCCCCATTTCACGGCAGCTTCGCTGCAAGACGTGGTGGCTGAAATTCAGGTGGAAAACAACACCCCTACCAGCCAGGCGGCTGGCCACAGCGCTCGGCCCACGGACGACCCATGGGCCTTTGTGGCAGCCGCCAGCAGCGGCGCCGGTGGGGCCATGACCGACACCTGCGCCTGGGGCCTGGACGCCATCGACCCCGCCGACCTGGAGCTGGACGCGAAGCTCGTGGCCGGCATGACCGAGCAGCTCACCCGCGTGTCGGCCGAGCAACTCAGCACCCGGCTGATGCGCATTGAGCGCAGCGTGCTGCGCCAAGAGCGCATCAGCCTTGAAATATTGGATGCGTTGAAAAAAATTGCCAACGCCGCCCGAAAAGAACGGGCCGGCGACGCACCCACCTGAGCCATGGGCCGCACCGTTCTTCCCGACCCTGATCGAACCACCATGGCCCAACGCTCACCCATCACCAACGCCTTGACGATCGACGTAGAGGACTACTTTCAGGTCTCGGCGTTTGCGCCCCACATCGACCGTGCCCACTGGGACACCACCGAATGCCGGGTCGAGCCCAACATGCACCGCATGCTCGACATGCTGGCACGCCACGACACAAAAGCCACCTTTTTCACGCTAGGCTGGCTGGCCGAGCGCTACCCCGCGCTGGTGCGCCGCATCGTGGCCGACGGACACGAGCTCGCCAGCCACGGCTACGGCCATGAGCGCGTCACCGACCTGTCCGAAGCCGCTTTTTTCAACGACATCCAGTCGGCCAAAGCCATACTGGAAGACATTGGTGGCGTGCCTGTGGTGGGTTACCGCGCGCCCAGTTTTTCCATAGTCGCCAGCAACCTTTGGGCGCTCGACACCCTGGAGCGTGCCGGCTACCGCTACAGCTCCAGCATCTACCCGGTGCAACACGACCACTACGGCATGCCCGACGCACCGCGATTTGCCCACCAGATCCGCACTGGCCTGATGGAAATTCCGCCCACCACCTTGCGCCTGCTCAGCCGCAACCTGCCCTCCAGCGGCGGTGGTTACTTCCGGTTGTTTCCCTATGCGCTCTCGCGCTGGATGCTGCAGCAAGTGAACCAGCGCGACGCCCAGCCCGCCATTTTTTACTGCCACCCCTGGGAAATTGACACCGACCAGCCCCGCGTGAAAGGCATCAGCGCCAAAACCCGCTTTCGGCATTACGTGAACATTGGCCGCACCGAAAAGCGCCTCGAACGCCTGATCCAAGACTTCCGCTGGGGCCGTATGGACCAGATTTTTTTGAAAAACCGAGCGCAAGAGGTGCCCGTTGTCTGACCCAGCCGCCCTGCAAGTTCACCGCCTCGACGGCAGCAACCCCGAACAGGTTGCCCGCTGGGAGGCGTTTGTGGCGGCCTGCCCGCAGGCCACCTTTTTTCACCGTGCCGGCTGGCAAACCATCATCCGTGAGGTGTTTCGCCACGACACCTACTTTTTGTACGCCCAAGCGCAGGGCCACATTCAAGGTGTGCTGCCGCTGGGCCATGTCAACAGCCGCCTGTTTGGCAACGCGCTCACCAGCCTGCCGTTTGCGGTGTACGGCGGCGTGGCCGCCTTGACCGAAGACGCTGCCACCGCGCTGGAGCAAGAAGCCCAGCGCCTGGCCCAAAGCCTGGGCACCGACCACCTGGAGCTGCGCAACGTGCAGCGCCGCCACACCGACTGGCCCCTGCAAGACTTGTACGTCACCTTTCGCAAAGAAATTTGGCCCAAGGAAGAAGACAACATGCTCGCCATTCCGCGCAAACAGCGCGCCATGGTGCGCAAGGGCATCAAAAACGGGCTCATCTCGGCCGTTGACCCCAACGTGGACCGATTCTTTGCTCTCTACGC
Organism: Hydrogenophaga sp.; assembly: GCF_965657535.1. Lineage (GTDB taxonomy): Bacteria > Pseudomonadota > Gammaproteobacteria > Burkholderiales > Burkholderiaceae_C > Hydrogenophaga. Next base: position 68,453 of record NZ_CBFHOP010000010.1, read on the forward strand.
CGACAACGTGCACCGCCACGGCACGCCCGCCATGCCCAAGCGCTATTTCCAGGCGCTCATGGATACCTTTGGCGCCGACTGCGAAGTGCTCACCGTGAGCTCTGCCCAGGGCATGCCGCTCAGCAGCGTGCTGAGCTTTTACTTTCGCGACGAGGTGCTGCCGTATTACGCGGGCGACGACGAAGCCGCCCGCGACCTCGCCGCCAACGACTTCAAATATTGGGAGCTCATGCGCCGGGCCTGCGCCCGTGGCCTCACGGTGTTTGACTTCGGCCGCAGCAAAGCCGGCACCGGCCCTTACGCCTTCAAAAAAAACTGGGGCTTCGAGCCCACGCCCTTGCACTACGAGTTTTGCCTCTACAAGCGCGACAGCATTCCGCAAAACAACCCCAACAACGCCAAATACAAGCTGCTGATCGCCACCTGGCGCCGCATGCCCCTGGGCCTGGCCACCTGGCTCGGTCCCCACATCGTTCGCCAGCTTGGCTGAGCCGCCCCCACAGCACGCCATGGCCAACATTCTTTACCTGGTGCACCGCTTGCCCTTTCCGCCCAACAAGGGCGACAAGGTGCGCTCTTACCACCTGTTGCGCCATCTGCTGCAAAACCACCGCGTGTTTCTGGGCACCTTCATTGACGACCCCGACGACGAGCAGCACCTTCCCACGCTGAAAGCCCTGTGCCCCGACCTGCATGTGGAGCGCCTGCACCCGCGCACCGCCAAGCTCAAAAGCCTGAGCGGCTTGCTGCGTGGCGAAGCGCTCACGCTGGCCTATTACCGCAGCGCCGGCATGCAGCGCTGGGTGCAAGCCACCGCGGCCGCCCACCCCATGCAAGCCAGCGTGGTGTTTTCATCGTCGATGGCGCCCTACGCCCAGGCGCTGGCACCGCAGGTGCCCATGCTGGTCGACTTTGTGGACGTGGACTCGGCCAAGTGGACGCAATACGCGCCCGAACACCGCTGGCCGCTGTCGTGGCTGTACCGCCGCGAAGGCCAGCGCCTGCTGGCCTACGAGCGTGCGGTGGCGGCGCAGGCCCAGCGCTCGTTTTTCGTCACACCCAACGAAGCCGCGCTGTTTGTGTCGCAAGCACCCGAAAGTGCAGGGCGGGTGCAGTCGCTCAGCAACGGGGTGGATTCCGATTTTTTCGCCCCCGACCCCCAGCGCCCCAGCCCCTTTGCGCCCAACGAGCAAGCCATCGTGTTTACCGGCGCCATGGACTACTGGCCCAACATCGACGGCGTGAGCTGGTTCGTGGCCGACATGCTGCCCCAGTTGCTGGCCCGCTGGCCGCGCGTGCGCTTCTACATCGTGGGGCGCAGCCCGTCGCCCCAGGTGCAGGCGCTGGCGTCTGAGCAGGTGGTCGTCACCGGTACCGTGCCCGACGTGCGCCCCTATCTGCAACACGCCGCCGCTGTGGTGGCGCCCCTGCGCGTGGCGCGCGGCATTCAAAACAAAATTCTCGAAGCCATGGCCATGCAGCAAGCGGTGGTCACGGTGCATTCGTGTGCTGAAGCCATCGGCGCCAGCGCCGACCAAGGCCAGCTGCGGGCCGACACGCCGGAGCAATTTTTGCAAGCTCTGCGGCCCTTGCTGGACGCACCCGAGCACGCCGCAGCCCTGGGCCGGGCCGCCCGCCAGTTTGTGGTGCAGCGGTTTAGCTGGCAGGCCCACCTGAGCGGTATGGACGACTGCCTGGCCCCGCCACACGCCCCGCAGGCTACCCATGTCTGATGCCATCACCGCTGCCCGCCCGGTGGTTGCAGTCCACTGGCGTACACCGCTGCTCGCTCTGGCAGCGCTGTGGTTGGCCATGGTGGTGCTGTATGGCCACACGGCGCTGGGTATGGCGTCCATCTGGACGCGCTCAGACACCTACGCCCACGGCTTTGTGGTGCCGGTCATTTCGCTGTGGCTCATCTGGCGCATCCGCGACAACCTGGCCGCGCTGGTGCCAAGGCCGTCCAGCCTGGCCTGGGTTCTTATGTTGGGTGCGGCCGGCCTGTGGCTGGCCGGCGACCTGGTGGCGGTGAACGTGGTCACGCAGTTTGCGCTGGTGCTGCTGCTGGTGCTGGCTGTGCCCGCCGTGCTGGGCTGGCCTGTGGCCAAGGCCATGGCGTTTCCCTTGGGCTTTTTGTTTTTTGCCGTGCCCATGGGCGACTTCATGCTGCCCCAGCTGATGGAATGGACGGCCGACTTCACCGTGGTCGCCCTGCGCTGGAGCGGCATACCCGTCTACCGCGAAGGCCTGCAGTTCGTCATACCGTCGGGGTCGTGGTCGGTGGTGGAAGCCTGCAGCGGCATTCGTTACCTCATCGCCTCGCTCACGGTGGGCTGCCTGTTTGCCTACCTCAGCTACCGCAGCCTCACTAAGCGCTGGCTGTTTGTGGGCGTGGCCATTTTGGTGCCCCTCCTGGCCAACTGGCTGCGCGCTTACATGATCGTCATGATCGGCCACCTCTCGGGCAACGAACTCGCCACCGGCGTGGACCACCTGGTGTATGGCTGGGTGTTCTTCGGTGTCGTCATCATGATCATGTTGCTCATAGGTGCCCGCTGGGCCGACGCGCCCCAGCCCCCCACCGCGCCCGTGGCACCCGCTGCCGGCTTGGCGCACAGCGCGGGCCAACGGCCCATGCCAGCCCGAGGCATGGGCAGTGGCATGGCGGCGCTGGTGGCTTTGGTGGTGGTCGCGTTGCCACATGGTGTTAAACAGGTGCTGGCGCTGGGAACCCGCACCGACCCGGTGCAGCTGGCCGTGCCCGCTGCGCGGGCGCCTTGGCAGGCCGTGGCCCAGCCTCCGGCCCAGTGGGCGCCGGCTTTCAAGCACGCCGTGGCCACTGCCCACACCGGTTTCACCGGCCCGCAAGGCCAGGCGGTGGGCGTGCACCTGAGCTACTACCGCCAGCAAGACTACGAAAGCAAGCTCGTCAGCTCTGAAAACGTATGGGTTAACAGCAACGACCCGCAGTGGGCCCGCGTGTCGGGCGCCAGCGCCACGGCCAGCCTGGCCGGCCAGCCGCTCACCGTGGCCGCCGCCACCTTGCGCCAGGGGGGCCAAGGCTTCTCCAGCCACGCAGTGCGCCTGCAAGCCTGGCGGTTTTACTGGGTCAACGGCCGCTTCACCGCCAGCGACGTGAACGCCAAATTGCACGGCGCCTTGAGCCGCGTCATGGGGCAGGGCGATGACGGGGCTATTGTGGTGTTGTACACACCGCTCAACCCCCAGCAACCCGAGCCCGAAGCCCGCGCAGAAGCCACCACCGTGCTGCAACAATTTTTACAAACCCAAGGGCAGGCGCTTGAAGCCGCCCTGCAGCAAACCCGCGGGGCGCGCTGATCATGTGCGGCATTTCTGGCCTCTTTGACACCCACGGCCAGCGCCCGTTTGACCGCGCGCTCGCCTCGCGCATCAACAACATACAAGCCCACCGCGGGCCCGACGAAGACGGCCTGCACTTGGAACCCGGGCTGGCGCTGGGCCACCGGCGCCTGTCCGTCATTGACCTCACCACCGGCCAGCAACCGCTGTTCAACGAAGACGACAGCGTGGGCGTTGTCTTCAACGGCGAGATCTACAACTTTCAGGCGCTGGTGCCCGAGTTGCAGGCGCTGGGCCACCGCTTCAAAACCCGCAGCGACACCGAAGCCATCGTGCACGCCTGGGAAGCCTGGGGCCCGGCCTGCGTGCAGCGCCTGCGCGGCATGTTTGCCTTTGCCTTGTGGGACCGCCAACAGCAAACCCTGTTTCTGGCGCGCGACCGCATGGGCGTCAAACCCCTGCACTACGCCTGGCTGCCCGACGGCTCGTTTGTGTTTGGCTCCGAGCTCAAGGTGCTCACCGCCCACCCGGCCTTTGTGCGCAGCATTGACCCGCTGGCCGTGGAAGACTACTTTGCTTTCGGCTACGTGCCCGACCCCCGCTGCATCTACCGCAACGCCCACAAACTGCCCCCCGCTCACACGCTCACCCTGCGCCGGGGCGACGCCGCCCAGGCCCAGCCCCAGCCCTACTGGGACGTGCAGTTCATCAACGACAACCCCATTGACCTGGCCGATGCAGAGGCCGAGCTGCGCGAGCGCGTGCGCGAGGCCGTCAAGCTGCGCATGGTGGCCGACGTGCCCCTGGGTGCGTTTTTGTCGGGTGGGGTCGACTCCAGCGCCGTGGTGGCCACCATGGCCGGCTTGTCCAGCACCCCGGTTCACACCTGCGCCATTGGCTTTGACGACCCGCGCTTCAACGAGTCCGCGTTTGCCCAGCAAGTGGCCAGCCGCTACCGGACCGACCACCGGCTGGAAATCGTCAAGAGCGACGACTTCGACCTGATCGACACCCTGGCCCACTTGTACGACGAGCCCTTCGCCGACAGCTCGGCCCTGCCCACCTACCGGGTGTGCCAGATGGCGCGCAAACACGTCACCGTGGCGCTGAGTGGCGACGGTGGCGACGAAAGCCTGGGCGGCTACCGGCGCTACCGCATGCACCTGGGCGAAGAGGGCGTGCGCAGCCGCCTGCCCCCCGGCGTGCGCAGCCCGGTGTTTGGGCTGCTCGGGCGCCTGTACCCCAAGGCCGACTGGGCGCCCCGCGCCTTGCGCGCCAAAACCACCTTTCAGGCCATGGCCATGGACACGGTGCAGGCCTACCACCACAGCATGTCGCACCTGCGCACCGAACAGCGCCAGCGGCTGTTTGCACCCGCGTTTGAGCGCAGCCTGGGCGGCTACCAGTCGCTCGACGTGTTTCGCCAGCACGCCGCCCGCGCCCAGACCGACGACCCCCTGGCCCTCATTCAGTACCTGGACTACAAAACCTGGCTGGTGGGCGACATCAACACCAAGGTGGACCGTGCCAGCATGGCGCACTCGCTCGAAGTGCGCGAGCCGCTCATGGACCACCCGCTCATCGAATGGCTGGCCACCCTGCCCAGCGGCCTCAAGATCAAAGGCGGCGAGGGCAAATACATCTTCAAAAAAGCGTTTGAACCGCTGCTGCCGCACGGCGTGTTGTACCGGCCCAAAATGGGTTTTTCGGTGCCCCTGGCCAGCTGGTTGCGCGGCCCACTGGCACAGCGCATGCGCGATTCGGTGCTCAGCCCCCGCATGCTGGCTTCGGGCTATTTCAACGCCCGCGGCCTGCAAACCTTGGTGGAGCAGCACCTGGGCGGCCACCACGACCACGCCACCGCGCTGTGGATGCTGATCATGTTTGACGCGTTTTTGCGCCAGGCCCAGGCCCCCGCACAAGCCGTGCCCCAAGCCGCCACACCCGCCGTGGCCATGCCCGCATGAACACCGCACTCCGGCGCCGGCGCATTGTTCATGTGGTCTACAGCTTCAGCGTGGGCGGGCTTGAAAACGTCATCGTGCAGCTGATCAACCGCTTGCCCGCCGACCGGTTTGAACATGTGTTGCTGTCGCTCACCACCATCAGCGACTTTAAAAACCGCATCACCCAGCCCGGTGTGCAGTTTATTGAGCTGCACAAACCCCCCGGCCACGCCGTGCCGCTGTACCCGCGCATTTACAAGCTGCTGCGCGAGCTCAAACCCGACGTGGTGCACACCTGCAACCTGGCCGCGCTGGAGGTGACACCCCTGGCCTGGCTGGCGCGCGTGCCCCTGCGCATACACGCCGAACACGGCTGGGACGCGCACGACCCCCAAGGCAAAAACCCGCGCTACCAACGCCTGCGCAAGCTCTACCAACCCTTTGTCAGCCATTGCGTGGCGGTGTCCCAAGACATCGACGACTACCTGGCCCAAGCCGTGGGCGTGCCCACCCGCCGCCGCTCAGTCATTGCCAATGGCGTAGACACCCAGACCTTTGCACCCCCGGTCCATGGCGTGGCCCCCGCCGTGCCCGGCTGCCCGTTTGTGCCCGGCCCACACTGGCTGGTGGGCACCGTGGGCCGCCTGCAAACCGTTAAAAACCAGCCCCTGCTGGCGCGGGCGTTTGTGCAGCTGCTGCAGCAGCACCCCGAAGCCGCCGAGCGCGTGCGTCTGGTGGTGGTGGGTGAAGGGCCGCTGCGCGCGGACATACAAGCCACCCTGGCCCAAGCCGGCGTGCAACACCTGGCCTGGCTGGCTGGCGCCCGCGACGACGTGGCCGCCATCTTGCCCATGCTCAGCTGCTTCGTGTTGCCCTCACAAGCCGAAGGCACCTCTTGCACCCTGCAAGAAGCCATGGCTTGCGGCTTGCCGGTGGTGGCCACGGCGGTGGGGGGAACGCCCGAAATGGTGCAACACGGCGTCACAGGCCTTTTGGTTCCCGCGGCTGAAGAGCCTGCATTGGCCAATGCCATCTGGCTGTGTTTTCACAAGCCCGCGTACGCGCAGCAACTTGGGCAGTCGGCGCGCGTGAAAGCTGCCGCGAACTTTGGCCTTGGTGGAATGGTTGAGGCCTATGAGCATGTGTTTTCTGGCGTGGCTGCACGAGGCCATTGAATATAAATAAACACGACATATTCAGGAACCCATGGCTGAACTGCCTAGCCCCAAAAAAACCCTGATCGTCGGGGCGCTTTGGTCCGTTGGTGCGCGCTGGGCCATCAAAGGCATTGGATTTTTAAATACGGTGATCATGGCCCGTTTGCTGATGCCAGCAGACTACGGCATTGTGGCTATGGCGATGCTGGTTGTAACCCTTATTCAAGCATTGCTGGATTTTGGTGCAGGTACCGCGCTGTTGCGCAAAGCGGAGGTTTCAAAAGATGAAATTGACTCGGCTTGGACGCTTCGTCTCCTTCAAAGCATCGCAGTCGCAGGGGTCTTGATCGCCATAGCGCCGCTGGCTGTTCATTATTTCAACGAACCCAGGGTGCTGAATGTTTTGTGGCTGTTGGCGGTTTGCGTAGCACTCAGTGGGGCCGGCAACATCGGCATGGTTCTGGCGTTGAAAGAATACAAGTTCCACCTTGAGTTCAGGTACAACGTTGTTTCAAAATTGTTCAGTGTGGTTGCCACCGTGGTGGCTGGTTACTTTTTACGCGATTACCGAGCGCTGGTTGTTGGTCTTGGTGTTGGGTATATTGCTGGGCTGGTATTGAGCTATTTCATGCACCCTTACAGACCGCGCTGGAACACAAAAAAAATCGGAGAAATATGGGCTGTTACGAAGTGGCTTATGTTGTCTGGCGTGGGGACTTTTTTACTCAGAAATACCGATGAATTTGTGGCCGCACGCATAGGTTCTACAAATGAATATGGAATTTACAACGTCGGATCGGATTTGGGGCGGCTGCCAGTGGGCGAGTTGGGGCCAGCCATGATGCGCGCTTTTCTTCCGGTGTTGACTTCCATGCAGTCGGACATGCAGCGGACCAATGAAGCTGTATTGAAAACCTTGTCTGCCGCAAACGCGATTACCTTGCCAATGGGTTTTGGGGTGGCGGCGCTTTCGCTGCCTTTGGTCGAATTTGTGCTAGGCGCGCGGTGGGTGGCTGCTGCGCCGTTTGTCGCCCTGTTTGCCTTGGTTGGAAGCATTCAGTTTGCCATGAATCCTCTTAATTCTTTGTTGATTATGCGGGGGCATACTCGAAATCAGAATACCGCTGTGTGGGTGGAGTTTTTGGTGTTTTTGATGGCGGCTTTTGTTCTTGTTCCCAAGCTGCATTTGATCGGTCTGGTTGGGGCTCGGCTGTTCGCTGGGCTGGCCAATTGTTTGTTTATCTGTGTCGTTTCGGTTCGTTGTTGTGGCTTGAGTTTTACCGCTATTTTTCGCGCGCTTTTCCGTTCCATTGTGTCTGCCGCTGCAATGGGGTTTTTCGTGTTGGGCGCCATTGCGTATTTTGAAGCTGTTTGGCTGAAGCTGCTGGTGGGTGTTTTTTGCGGGGTGGCGTCCTACATATTTTTGTTGTTGATTGGCTGGATGGCCTTTCGAAAGCCTGAGGGTCTTGAGTCTACGGTTTTGGAATATGTGAAATTGAAGCGGGCGTAGGCGCGGTGTCGATCGGTATTTTTGGTGCACAGTTTTTCAGCAGATGATGGTTTTGGTTTTTGTGTTTCATTTTTAAATGTGTTTAATCTGTAGCGAGAATTCAGCGTTGAACATTGCAATGGGTTGTGCATGATGCGGATATTACATACCTTTGACCATTCCATTCCCTTGCACAGCGGGTACACCTTTCGCTCGGCGGCGTTGCTGCGCGAGCAACGGGCGTTGGGTTGGGAAACGTTTCACCTCACGTCCCCCAAACAAGGCATGACCGAGCAACTTGAAGAGGATGTCGACGGGCTCCACTTTTACCGCACGCCACCCGCAATCGGCGCCGTTGCACACTGGCCCATCGTGGGTGAAATGCAATTGATGCAGCAGCTGGCCACCCGAATGGAGGTGGTGGTCTCATCGGTCAAACCCGACATCATTCACGTCCATTCCCCCGTGCTTAATGTGTTTCCTGCCATTCAGGTGGGGCGCCAATGGGGTATTCCGGTGGTGTATGAGATTCGAGCTTTCTGGGAAGACGCGGCGGTAGACCACGGCACCACGCAAGAGGGCAGCTTGCGCTACCGCGCCACGCGGGCTCTGGAAACCAGGGCCATACGCCAGGCCGCCCACGTGTTCACCATTTGCGAGGGCTTGCGCCGCGACATCGTGGCACGGGGGGTGCCCTCGGCCAAGGTCACGGTCATACCCAATGCGGTGGACGTTGAAGGTTTCCAGCTGGCCCAGGCACCCGAGCCGGCGCTGCAAGAGCGCTGGGGCACCCAGGGCCGCACGGTGGTCGGTTTCATAGGCTCGTTTTACGCGTACGAGGGGCTGGACTTGCTGGTGGCGGCCATGCCGCAGTTGCTGCTATCGCGGCCCGACATGTTTTTGATGCTGGTGGGGGGCGGGCCGCAAGAAGCCGCCCTGAAAGCGCAGGTGGCAGCGCTTGGGCTGGGCCAGCATGTGGCGTTTACCGGGCGCGTGCCGCACGCCGAGGTGAACCGCTACTACGACCTGATCGACGTGCTCGCCTACCCGCGCCATTCCATGCGGCTGACCGAGCTGGTGACCCCACTCAAACCACTGGAGGCCATGGCCCAGGGGCACCTGTTTGTGGCCTCTGATGTGGGGGGCCACAAAGAACTCATCCGCCACGGCGAAACCGGCTGGCTTTTCAAGGCTGACGACGCCCAGGCCCTTGCCGATGCCATTCTGGACATGCTCCAGCACCGCGCCCGCTGGCCAGAGCTGCGTGCCAATGGCCGCCATTTTGTCGAAGCTGAGCGCAATTGGCGCCACAGCGTCGCCCATTACGAAGCGCCCTACAGGGCTCTGCTAGGCAAGGGAATTCCATGAAAGTCCTGGTCGTATTCGGCACCCGCCCAGAGGCCATCAAAATGGCGCCGCTCGTCAAAGCCCTCCAGGCCAGGGCTGGCGACATTGAAACGGTGGTGTGCGTCACCGCCCAACACCGCCAGATGCTCGACCAGGTGCTCAAGTTGTTTGACATCGTGCCCGAGCACGACCTCAACATCATGAAGCCCGGCCAAGACCTGTTTGACACCACCAGCAACATCTTGCTGGGCCTCAAGGGCGTGCTGCAGCAAGAACAGCCCGACCTGATGCTGGTGCACGGCGACACCACCACCACGCTCGCTGCCAGCCTGGCGGGCTATTACGCCCGCGTGCCGGTGGGCCACGTTGAAGCCGGCTTGCGCACAGGCAACAAGCACTCCCCTTTTCCGGAGGAAATCAACCGCAAGCTCACAGGCGCCATTGCCGACATCCACTTCGCGCCCACGGGGGCTTCGCGCGACAACCTGTTGCGCGAAGGCGTTGCCGCTGAAGCCATTTGCGTGACAGGCAACACCGTGATCGATGCCTTGCTGGCGGTGGTTGAAAAGCTGCGCGACGGCGAAACGCTGAAAGCCGAGCTGGCGCAACGCTTTGACTTTCTGAACCCGCAGCGCCGGCTTGTTCTGGTGACCGGGCACCGCCGCGAAAATTTTGGTGAAGGCTTTCAAAACATCTGCGAAGCCCTGGCAGACATCGCCGCCGAGCACGCCGATGTCGACATCCTTTACCCGGTGCACCTGAACCCCCATGTGCGACAGCCGGTCAACAGCATCCTGGCTGCTCGCGGGCTACATAACGTGTATCTCATTGAGCCGGTGGACTATTTGCCGTTCGTCTACCTCATGGAGCGGGCACACATCATCCTGAGCGACTCTGGTGGCATACAGGAAGAAGCGCCTGCGCTGGGCAAGCCGGTGCTGGTGATGCGAGACACCACCGAACGGCCTGAAGCGGTGGACGCGGGCACCGTGCGGCTGGTGGGTACGTCGCGCGAAAAGATCGTGCAGGAGGCCCGGCGGTTGCTGACCGACGAAGCCCAATACACCCGAATGTCCCGATCGCACAACCCGTATGGCGATGGCGAGGCCGTCCAACGAATCATCCAATCCATCATGAATTTGAAAGGGAAACCCTAAATGGCACGCGAACTGCAAAAAATCATCGTCATGGGTCTGGGCTATATCGGCCTGCCTACCGCATCCATGCTGGCCACCAAGGGGCACACGGTGCTGGGTGTGGACGTGGACGCATCGGCGGTCAATACCATCAACTCCGGCCGCATCCACATCATTGAGCCCGACCTCGACATCTTGGTGCGCTCGGCGGTGAACAGCGGCAACCTGCGCGCCTCGCTCACGCCGGAAGAGGGCGATACGTTCATTTTGGCCGTGCCCACGCCATTCAAGGACGAAGACGGTAACGCCAAAGCGCCAGACCTGAGCTATGTGGAAGCCGCCACACGCGCCATCGTGCCTTATTTGCGCGAAGACAACCTGGTGATCCTGGAGTCCACATCGCCCGTGGGCACCACCGAAGTGGTGGAACGAATCATTGCCACGGAACGGCCCGAATTGGTGGGTAAGGTCCACACAGCCCATTGCCCCGAGCGGGTGTTGCCGGGGCAAATATTGCGCGAACTGGTGGACAACGACCGCATCATTGGCGGCACCACCAAAGCCGCTGTTGCCAAAGCACGCACGCTGTACAAGACCTTCTGCAACGGCGCCATTCTGGAAACAGACAGCCGCACCGCCGAGCTGTCCAAACTGGTCGAAAACGCGTTTCGCGATGTCAACATTGCGTTTGCCAACGAGTTGTCCGTCATTTGCGACAAGCTGGGCATCAATGTGTGGGAAACCATTTCGCTGGCCAACCGCCATCCCCGCGTCAACATCTTGCAGCCAGGTCCGGGCGTGGGGGGTCACTGCATCGCGGTAGACCCTTGGTTCATCGTGTCCAGTGCGCCCGCCGAAGCGCGCCTGATTCGCACCGCGCGCGAGGTGAACGATTCCAAACCCCATTGGGTCATTGAAAAAGTGCGTGCCAAGGCCGAGCGGTTCAAAGACCCGATCATTGGCTGCCTGGGCCTCACCTTCAAGGCCAACATTGACGATCTGCGGGAGTCGCCTTCCATGGAGATTGTCAACATGTTGCTGCAGTCAAAGCTGGGCACGTTGATGGCTTGTGACCCCAACGTGGCCAAAGACAAGGCTCCGTTTCCTTTGTACGAACTGAAGGACGTGCTAAAGCAGGCCGACATTTTGTTGCTGCTGGTTGACCACCACGAATTCACCGATATTGATCCGCAAGTGATCAAGGACAAAGTGGTGATTGACACCAAGGGTGTGTTGCGTTGATGGGGTCTTTCGATTTTTTTGCGCAGTTTCGATGAGGGTTGAATCGTGATGCAGGGCGCACTTCTATGAATGTCTACCTGACTGTTGATACCGAGCTGGCCTCAGGTTTGTACCGGTTGCTTGGGCCAGGCGGCGAAAAAGAGATTTTTGATCGCTCCATACGTGGCCGGACCAACAAGGGTGATGTTGGTCTGGGGTACCAGATGGATGTCCTGGAGCGTTATGGGCTCAAAGGGGTGTTCTTTGTTGATCCCATGCCATCTTTGGTGTTGGGTGTGCCTGTCATTCGAGAAATGGTCAAGCCGGTCGTTGAGCGCGGTCATGATGTTCAATTGCATTTGCACACGGAATGGTTGCAGTATGCAGATTGTTCGCCGGTTGAAGGTCGGTTGGGCAGCAACATCAAAGACTTCACCCTGGAAGACCAATCCACCTTGATTAAATATGCAAGCGGTGCCTTGGTGGAGGCGGGCGCTCCAGCCCCAGTTGCTTTTCGGGCTGGTAACTATGGCGCTAATGACGATACACTGCGTGCACTCGGTTTGAATGGTATCCAGTACGATACAAGTTTTTGTCCTGGAATAGACCAGTCGGCTTGTCAAATTGAATTGCCGCGAGAAGTCAATCAGCCGGTGGAGCATTGTGGGTTAATTGAGGTTCCAATAGGTGCTATTTCCGGCGCAAATGGGCGGCGGCGCCATGCTCAGCTTACCGCGTTGTCTGCTTGGGAAATAATGGCTGCGTTGGACCATGCCCATCAGATGGGTGCGGAGGGCTTCACGTTGGTTTCGCACAGCTTTGAGTTGATGAGCCGTGACCGCACCAAGGCAAACCATATTGTGCGTCATAGATTCGAGAAGGTGTGTGCCGCTTTGGGCGCGCGCCAATATTTAAATACTGCTACCTACCATTTGAATCCACCAGTGGTGTCAAACGTTCCCAGTTTTGAATTGTTGGGGCACAGTTATGTTCGAACGGTTGCCAGAAATATCGAGCAGGCGGCTTCCAATTATTTTTACGGCGCCAGGTAACTGTTTGCCATGTAGCCATGCTTTTTCACCAATAGGTCAAACATTTGATGAAGCTGCTTCTTTTTTCGTCTTTGTACCCCAGCGCGGTGCGACCCATACACGGCATTTTTGTCGAAACGCGCTTGCGCGAGCTCGTCAAGACCGGGCAGGTGCAAGCCAAGGTGGTGGCGCCGGTGCCGTGGTTTCCCTTGAGCGCGCCCCGGTTTGGCGAATACGCCCAGTTTGCCGCCACCCCCCGTTTTGAACACCGCCATGGCCTGGACGTGGACCACCCGCGTTATGTGCTCCTGCCCAAGGTGGGTATGAACATGGCACCTTACACGATGGCCCTGGCCGCCTTGCCCACGCTGCGCCGCTTGCAACGCGAAGGCTTTGACTTTGACCTGATCGACGCCCACTACTACTACCCCGACGGTGTGGCCGCCGGCCTGCTGGCCAAGTGGCTGGACAAACCATTGGTGGTGACCGCCCGCGGTACCGACCTGAACCTGATTCCCCAGTACCCGTTTCCCCGCAAGCTGATCTTGCAAACCGCAGCACAAGCCAGCGCGTCGATCGGCGTGTGCAAAGCGCTGATGGACTCGCTGGCGCAGCTGGGCGCTGACCCGGCCAAGCTGCACACGCTGCGCAATGGGGTCGACCTGGACCAATTTACCCCAGAACCGCGCGAAGCCGCCCGCACCCGCCTGGGGTTGAACCCGCAAGGCCAATATGTGTTGTCGGTGGGTCACCTGGTGGAGCGCAAAGGCCACCACATCGCCATCGAGGCACTGGCCCAGCTACCTGCGGTGAATCTGCTCATCGCCGGCGCTGGCCCGGAAGCCGCCGCGTTGAAAGCCCTGGCGACCCGCCTGGGTGTGGCGAACCGCGTGCACTGGGCCGGCGTGGTGCCGCAAACCGAGCTGAAGTGGTGGTACAGCGCCGCCGATGCGCTGGCGCTGTGCAGCAGCCGAGAAGGCTGGGCCAATGTGTTGCTTGAGGCCATGGCTTGCGGCACGCCAGTCATGGCCACCAACATTTGGGGCACGCCTGACGTGGTGAGCACGCCGGCAGCCGGGCTGCTGATGGAACATCGCGATGCGCCATCGCTGGCGTGGGCGTGGCGCCAATTGCATGCAGACCTGCCGTGCCGCGCTGCAACGCGCCGGCATGCTGAAACGTTTTCATGGGATGCAACGACCCAAGGACAGCTGGACCTTTTCAGGAGCCTGTTTTGATTGAAGGTGCCTTGTTGCTGGCTGCACTGCTGGTTTTTCTTGGTCTGCTCCGTGGCGCCAGCAAGCCCGGTGCCGACCGCTCGAATCTTGGCTTTTTGGCTTACCGCGAAGCGCCCAACACACCGCAAAATCGGGCGGATGCCCCGAAGAAAGGCGGTGTTTGATGCGTGACCTGGTCTTGCTGGGTTTCATGCTCTTTTATGTACCGCTTGGTGTGGGCCATGCGTTTGCCGGCTATCTGCTGTGGGGTTGGGCGGGGCTTATTTCGCTCGGCGAATACATGTACGGCTTTATGGGCGGTTTGCCCTACGCCATGGTTTTTGCGTTGGCGACCCTGTTTGCGCTGCTGGTACGGCGTGACCCGCAGGCCGCGCCCTTTGCCATGAACCGCACCACGCTGTGGATGCTGGCTTTTGTTGCCCACGGCTTGTTGTGCGCGCTGTTGGCTTACCCAGGCCTGGTTCGCAATTGGGAATTGTTTGGCAATCTGGCCAAAACCGTGCTGTTTTGTGTGGTCATGCCTATGTTGGTGACGAGCCGTCTGCGCATCCATGCTGTGGTGGTCATGTTGGCCCTGGCGGTCAGCTTTCATGGCGCGCTGGAGGGACTGAAGTTCATCGCCAGTGCCGGCGGCCACAACGCCCAGGGGTTAAGCAAGTTTGGCGACAACAACCACTTTGCATTGGTGTTGCTGATGGTGATTCCGCTGCTGGTGTACCTCTTTCATTATTCGGAAAAATGGTGGGTGCGCGGGGCGTTTGCCGCGGCTGCCCTCTTGACTGTGTTGGCTGTGGTGGCCACCCATTCAAGGGGCGGGCTGGTCGGTTTGTTTGCAATTGCCCTGTGGCTGGTTTTCAAGGGCCGCCACAAATTGGCGGGCATGGTGGCCATCGCGCTGGCCGGTGTTCTGGTGGTGCAGCTGGCTCCGCAAGACTGGAGCGAGCGCATGGACACCATTCAGCAGGCGGGCGACGATGCGTCTTTTATGGGGCGGGTAGACGCCTGGAAAGTGAGCTCGGCCATTGCAGTGGGCCACCCGGTCTTTGGCGGCGGGTTTCGCGCGGTGCAATCGGTCCCCGTCTGGGAGCGCTTTAAAGATGCGCCCAGCCTGCTGGGGTTCGTGGATACGCCACCACAGACCAAGAGCGCCCGCGCGGCCCACAGCATCTGGTTCGAAGTGCTGGGGGACCTGGGTTTTGTGGGTTTGCTGTTGTTTGTGGGCCTGTTGCTGAATGCCGTGGTGAGCCGCCGTGAGATCTTGAAAATGGCGCGCCTCAACCCGCCCCAACACCAGTGGGCCGCAGACCTGGCCGACCTGTTGCTGGCCGTTTTGCTGGCGTATGCGGTGTCAGGCTCCTTGCTCAGCGCCGCTTACTTTGAACTTCCCTACGTGGTGATGATGCTGATGGAAGTCGTGAAACTGCAGTTGCAGCGCGAACAACGTGCTCAACCCTCTTTGACAGGGGCCACCTAAACCATGTTCCAGCAGCTGTTCAACGTTGTTGCACACGGCAAGCTCACCGTGTTGTTGTTTCACAAGGTGCCCCGCCAACGCCACCCGTTGGCAAGCACCGAGCTCGACCTTGCCGGTTTTGAACGCGTGCTTCAAACAACCATGCGGCTCTTCAACATACTGCCACTTGAGGACGCCCTGACCGCTTTGCGCGCGGGCAACTTGCCACCACGGGCGGCCTGCATCACCTTTGACGACGGCTACCCTGACTGGCTCAAAGGCGTTGTGCCAGTGCTGCAAAAGCACAATGCACATGCCACGTTTTTCATCACCAGCGGGCAGTTCAGTGGGCTCCCCATGTGGAACGAACGCATATTGCATGCGGTCGCTGCCGCCCCGGGCGCACTGCCCGAGCTTCAACTCGGCATACCGGGCGTACCGCCTTTGGGCTTTGCCAGTGATACCGAGCGGCACAACACCATTCGGCAGCTTGACCGCGCCCTGAAATACCAGGCGCCGCAAGACAAAGAGCGCCTGCTGCTGGGGCTGGAGCGGCACACCGGTCACAACGCGGCTCGGGTTCCCGTGATGTGCGGCGCAGACCTGCGAGCCCTGCACGCCAAAGGTTTTGGTATTGGTGGGCACGCCGTGACACACCCCATTTTGAGCCGGTGCACGCCTGAGCAGGCTTACCAGGAAATAGCGGGCGCCCGCGAAGCGCTGGAAGCCCTCGTGCGAGGCAAGGTGCTTGCATTTGCCTACCCCAACGGCATACCCCATCAAGACTTTGGGCCAGAACACATTGACATGGTGAAACGCGCGGGCTACACCAGCGCCGTGACCACCCACCGGGGCGCAGCCACGGCAGAAACCTCCCGGTTTCAAATACCGCGCTTCACGCCGTGGGGGCCATCGGCCGCCAAGATCGACCTGCAATTTGCCCGCAATTTTCTGCAAAAACCCACCTTGCTGGCTGAAGCCGAGGCCCCAGGCAAGCGCGTCCTGATGGTGGCCTTCCACTTTCCCCCCCAGGCGGGCAGCAGCGGCATCTTGCGCACGCTCAATTTTGTCAAATACCTGCCGCAATTTGGTTGGCAGCCATCGGTGCTGACCGCAAAGCCCAAGGCCTATGTAGAACAGCGCAACGACCTGGTCGCCTCCATTCCGCAGCAGACCCGCATGACAAGGGCCATGGCCTTGGATGCTGCCCGGCACCTGTCCATTTTTGGAAAGTACCCTCGCATTTTTGCCTTGCCAGACCGGTGGTCTTCCTGGTGGCTGCCTGCGGTGGTGGGTGGTATGCGCGAGATACGGCGCGAGCGCCCAGGCCTGATTTGGAGCACCTACCCCATTTCCACCGCCCACCTGATAGGGGCCACGCTGGCGCGCTTGAGCGGCCTGCCCTGGGTAGCAGACTTCAGGGACCCCATGGTGAGTGCCGACTACCCAGCGGACAGATGGCAACGCGGTCTGTGGCGCTGGCTGGAAGCGCGCGTGCTGCGCCAAGCCGTTGCATGCGTCTTCACCACCGAGCGAGCGGCGATAGAATATGCGCAGCGTTACCCCGCATGCGCCCACAAATGCAAGGTCATTGAAAACGGTTACGACGAAGAGGCGTTCACCCATGCAACGCCAAACCGCCGAGGCGCGCCAGAAACGACACGCTTGATGCTGCACAGCGGACTGATCTACCCGCAAGACCGCGATCCTTCCACCTTTTTTGCCGCTGTGAGGGCTTTGCTGGACGAGGGGCGGCTTGATCAGGGCGCACTGTGCATTCGCTTCAGAGCACCACAGCACGGTGAAGAAGTGATGGCATGCGCACGAGCACAGGGCGTTGACGCCTGCGTTGAAATTGCCCCGCCCTTGCCCTACCAGGAAGCCATCGCTGAAATGCTCGCAGCGGACCTGCTGCTGGTTTTCCAGGGCAGTCATTTCAATGCGCAGATACCTGCAAAAATTTATGAGTACTTGCGCGCGCACCGCCCATTGCTGGCTGTCTTGGATCCTGCCGGTGATACCGCCTCAAAGTTGAAGCAGTTCAGCGGTACTTACATAGCCGATATCGCTAATCCACATTTCATTTGCAGAGAAATGGAGCGCTATTTGGGCCGGTCGCCATCAGAACCGTGTGATCAAGAGCGTTTGGCTCGCCTTGCAGAGGTAGGCCGGTACTCACGGATTTCTCAGTCAAGCTTGCTTGCAGATTGTCTTTCTGGCGTGGACCACAAACCGCAGTTCGGAGCGTTCAAGTAATTGGGAGAAATAGGTTGTCTGAAAAAACAAAAATTTATCTTCAGGCGATATTTTTTCTTCTGGTTTTTGTCGCCGGATACTTGGTGCTGAACCACCGACCAATTGTGGTGGGCGTGTTGTACCGTTGGGCCGCCAGTGACTACAAAAATGCCATTTTCAATCTGCTCTTATTTGTTGTGCAAGGTGGCTTGTTGTGGTTGGCATTTGTTTGTTTGCCCAGGTTGCCTTTTGTCATCCTAGTGTTCCTGGTCTTTTTGTCTGGGGTTGTAAATATTATTTACCAACAAGTGTTGGGGAATTTGCTGGATGCTGCATCCGTCCAGTGGATGCTAGAAGAATTGCGGCAGCTTGATACGGCCTTTGGTGAGTTTTCTAATTTGTTTTTAATTGGATTTTTGAAGACCATTTTCGCCATCTCTTTAATGGTATTTTCCAGATATTCTTTCATTCGATGGAGGGTGGGGGAGGGAATTTTTTTCAAAATCAATTCGCTCCGTGTCCCATTGTATATTGTATTTTTGTTGCTGTTTTTTATGGCAGACGTTTTGATGACCAACGCGGGACGCTCGCGTGCTGGAGAGATGAATATTTATGGTGCACTCGTCAGGCAGGCGGTGGAGGTCTTGCCCGAGCGAGCGCCACCTGTTGTGGTACCCGCCACAGCACCCTTGGTAGACAAAATTGTCCTGTTGGTCGATGAGAGTATTGGCTGGAAAATTTACGACAAAATATTGAAGCCCGGATGGATATCCACGTTTTCTGGCATTGATCTCGGTGAGGCGAGAGCGCTTTCTAATTGCAGCGCTCAAAGCAATGCGGCGCTTAGGTGGGGCGTCAACGTTCAAGATACAGATGCAACAACCGATCTCCGGAAAAACAGCACGATTTGGGCCTATGCCAAGAGCGCTGGATATCGAACGACACTGATAGACGGCCAGACCTTGGGGGCGCCGCAAAACTATCTCTGGACTTCGGAGTTGGCTTTGATTGACGCGTTCAGCGCGGCTGATAAGGGGATTGATACGGATTACCAGATCGCATTGGATATAAATTCTATTCTCCGGCGTCCTGGGCGTGACTATGTATTTGTCGTTCTCCGTGGCGCTCATTACCAATACCATGACAACTACCCAAATGGTGAGCTGGACAGGCATCTGCCCAAAGATGTTCAGTATGAAAAGGCTGTGACCTATTCAAAGAAGAGTTTTATGGAGTCGGTTTTTTCGGGGGTTGATAGATCAAATACGGTGGTCTTTTATACATCAGACCACGGGCAGTATATCCATGGTAATGGCGTTCCGCATTGCAACGACACGCCGGTACGGGAAGAGCTTTCGGTCCCTCTGATGGTGTTTGCTCCCGGCTTTCTGAGCCATTTTCAAAAGACCGCGGCTGACGTGGGTGTGGTCCACTCGCACAGTCAAATATTTCCGACATCTTTGGTGCTCATGGGCTACGGGGAGCGCTACGCCGAGCTGGTCTATGACGCTTTGTTGCCCCTCGGGTCCAAGCGATTGCTGCGGTTTGGCAAGAAGATGTACCCAAGGTCGGAGGGTGATCGAATTCAGTTGTTTGTTGATTGATGGGTTCATGGGTTCATAGATTGATGGATGTTGTTGAGGTGATCTTTTCTCCCGATGGTGTAGTGAATCGCCCCAACAAAAACGCCCCTTGAGGCGTGAGGTCTCAAGGGGCGTTTTTGGGGTGAGTGGTGCGTCTTGCTACCAATTAATCCATTGGTTAACCTTTGTGGGTGCCAGGGTCATGTCCTGTCTTATCTGGGACTGATGGCCCAAGTGGGGTCTGATGCCAAAGATGCATCCATGAGTGGTGTCATGGCCTTCCATTTGTCATAGCCTTCCTTGGCATTTGGCACACCTGCGTTTGCGGTTGCACCCAGCATGCCGCGAGCATAAGCTGCGTAGCCGATCGATAGTGTGGGATAGCCTCCATCAATGGTGAGTTTGCTGCATGCAGTACCAACGTCGGTCGGGTAATTTCTTGCGAACAAATCCTTCCAGGTGGTGATGAGCTTTCCAGCGCTATCGCGGTAGAACCAATAGTAGCCTGGGGCCCGTGCCGCACAGAATCCATTGTCGTCATTCATGAATCTACCCACTGTAAATTTGCTAAACCATGCGAGTGTTTCTGATGCTTTTGGCTCCAGATTTTCCGCTTGTTGGCTGAAGACGATGGACATGAAGTCATTTTGCCAAGGGCTGGTTTCATTTGGGTCGTCCGGGTGTTGAATGGCGCCAAGTGAAGACTCTGTTGGGCTGTTGATGTATTTTTCAGCATACCAATTTAAGTTGTTGACAAGGCGGGCTTGAAAATAACTTTTTAATTTGTGTGAGTCTGGCAGGGCTCGGGCTGCTTCTCCAATGGATCGAAGGGCCCAAGCTTGGGCGCGGACTTCATTTGATTTTATGAGGCCTTTGCTGCCTTCGCGATACGATGGATTCACCGCAGCAATATTCCATGCAGCCCAGAATATTGTTTCGTCCAGGTAAAAAGCGTCACCCGTGATCAGGTAGGGAATGTAGGCGAAAGATCCTTGGTGCGCAGTGTCAGCACTCCAAATGGTCGTGTCACTCGATTTAGGGACGGCAGGGCTTGATGTTCCAAAACGAACCGTGATGTTGGGATGGGTGACGACATCCACGGGTTGCCCGGTGACTTCATCGCGGTAGTGGGTTGGCACGGCCGCAGCAGCATCGGCATTGGCA
This sequence comes from Hydrogenophaga sp., assembly GCF_965657535.1. Lineage (GTDB taxonomy): Bacteria > Pseudomonadota > Gammaproteobacteria > Burkholderiales > Burkholderiaceae_C > Hydrogenophaga. Next base: position 88,774 of record NZ_CBFHOP010000010.1, read on the forward strand.
AGCATGACCTCACGAATGCGGTCATCTTGGGAGATCAGATACTGTGCCGTCCAGCGTGGAATGGGTCCAATTTCTGGTCTACCTCCCGTACCGGGAAAATAGGGCGCCAGAAAGACATTTCCCATGGGTCCGAGGCTCGCCTGCGAGGCGCGCACACTGATCAGCCGGCTGGCTTCGTTGGCCAGCACGGTTTCAGGAACCTTCAAGTTCAAGTCGTAGTTCCAGGTTGCCCGTGTCGACAAAAAGTAGGGCATGTGGTGGCGCACACGCTGCGCAGGCTCGGCGCCGCCGGTCCACACCACTTTGTGCCAGCGGGCGTGGTGGTAGTGCGTGAACTTGGGTTGGCTGTGCAACACCGTGCCGTTGCGCTTGATGGTCAGGTCGTATGTGATGTTGGCTGGGTTGGGCGTCCAGGTGCGGGTATTTTCCAAAACGACATCGGTGCGGATGCGGTTGCCGCCGTCGTGCAGACGGGTGTGGAGTCGGGCCGTCAGGTGGGGGTGCACCTCTCCGGTGGTCTTGTTTTTGAAGCCGGTGACCACCGTGTATTCCGATGCGACCGAACCGTGGAGTCGGCGGGAGGTGTTTTTGGCAATCTCGTCTTTCAATTGCGCTTGTGGCAAGGCCACGAGTGTCCCGGTCACATTGCCGCTCGCGTCGTAAACCCTCGCTTCGAGCTCAATGTTCCAGTCTGGGTTGGCTGGAACGGTTGGGTTGCTGCTGTTTTTGGCTGCGGCATACAGATTGATGATGCGCGTTTGCCCAGACTGCATGTTGTTGAGCTGGGCGCTGAGCACGGCGAAACGCGCTGAGCTGTCTTGGTGGGACGCAATTTCGTCTGCTTGCAGCGGAATTTCAACACCATCTACCTTGGCGGTGAGGCCCTGCGAGCTGGGGTACCAGTCTTTGGCTTTGAAGGGTTGACCAAACGTCACCGGCACCGAGCTTTGGGTTTGGCTGCTGGTGGCGGCGACCTCGACACAAGTGATGGCACCCGTGGCGCAGCTGAAGGCCTCTTTGGCCACGGCGACAGGGGCGGTGGGCGCTGTGGGCGCGGACGGTTCGGTTGGCGGTGGCGACGTGCCGGTGCTGGTGTCGGTCGTTGGCGCCGTTGTGCTGTCTGTGGGGGGCGACGTCGACGTGGGCGTGGACGGCTCTGGGGTGGTACTGGGGGCTGTCGGGCTTGTTGGTTCCGTCACAACGCTGGTGTTTTGGGCTGGACCAGCGGCTTTGGGGTTGTTTGTCTTGGCGGTGGACTCGGTCGGGAGGTCGGTGGCGGTCGTCAGCTCGCCAGTGCTGCCACCACCGCATGCAGCCAAGGCCGCCAGGACAACGATGCTGGGGAGCATTTTTTTGTAGCCACTGAATGAGGGTGTGTGTACGGGTTGATTTTGCATGGTAATTTCAATGTATTCAATACGTCGAATGGTGGCTTGATGAATAGTCGATGGATGAAACTTTTCATTCATTTTTGGCCAATTTCGATTCGCCAAATGTTTTATTCACGGGTGGAATAGAACACTGTTTTTTTCGACGATATGAGCGTGAACTTTAGGGTGCGGTGCCGGCTTGGACAGTGGTTTGCCGACCAGCGTTCAAACACAGGCGATGTGCGGGAAGGCGCAGGTTTAGGCGGTCCATTTCATCGGATAAACGGCTTCTTTGTTACATAGGCACACAATTGCGCTCGCCAAGGCGTTTTTTAATTCGCCGGCTGATCAAAACAGTGTGGTGGGTGGCACAACAGACCGATGGCCTGCGCCGGGTGTGTTGGCGCATCTCTGCGCTGAGGTGAATTATGGATGGCGCGGGGCCCAGTTCGGGGTCGGTGCTCGTAACCGTTTGAACGCTGTTTACATGCGAAACTAAAGCGTAAATTCCATATGCAACAACACGTAGCGTGTTGTAACTAAGATTAAATTCCTAGTTCAATGCGCCGGGCAAACTGAGCGGTGTGCGGGTGGCAAGATAGAAGTCATTTGTAACGGCCGGATGGTGAGGCACCGGTGGTGGCAGTCGAAGCCCGTGAAAATTGAATCCATCAGCATTCATGAACATTTGGCTTGGCACCAAAATTTCGTTCATTTCAGCTTGAAGCCAGCCACCGTTACGTGTTTGTGCAACACCTTCATACAAATTTCCATACGCACGGGCCTGCGCTGGCGTGCCCCGCAGGCCGATGCCGCTGGTGTTGATGAGTGTGTTGTGCGCGAGCAGGATCTGGCTTGAGCGGTTCACGTCCAGCCCGGTGTCGTTGCAGTGCGCCACGATGTTGTTGGCGGCGAGGCCGTGTCGGTGCTCATCGTTTGCGCAGCTGCCGTCGCGGCAGGCCGTTGGGTGCGTGGTGCCGCCACCGAATGAAATTCCCACCCGAACACCGGGGCCAGAGATGTTTTCAGGCGAGCACACCACCAGGTTGCGCTCCATGCGGCCGCCCTCGCTCGCACCCTTCATAAAGAGGCCATACGAGATCTGGTTGCCCTGCGCTTTGGTGAAATGGGTGACGAGGTTGTCTTCTGCCCGCCAGTGGCTGGCACCCACCAGGTCAAGCATGACCACGGGTTTTGCGGTCTGGCGTGCGCTGGTGTTGGTGAGGGTGTTGAACGCCACGAGCCCGTGGTCGGGCCAGTGGCCGCGCAGTCCGTTGACCTTGATGTGGGCATTGAAGTTGGTGATGTGGTTGTTGCGAATGGTGGTGAGCGCACCGTGCCCCACCACATGAAAGGCGTGTTCACAGTCGTCGTGTTTGCCGCACTCGCCACGGATGTGCAGGTTTTCAAAGACCCAGTGTGGTTGGTCCACCAGAATGCCTTCGACCTGGGAAAACGCCAGCCAGACGGTGCCAGGCTGGCGCGCGCTGAGCACGATAGGGGCGCCAACCCGCCCGCCCTGACCCACCTTCAAGGTTTGCCCCACAGGATAGAGCCCAGGGGACACCACGATGCGCGTGCCCGGCAGGGCTTTGAGCATGGCTTCGCGAAGTGCCGGCACAGAGGCCACAACCCATTCGTTGGCCATACCTTCAATGGGTGTATGGAATGCTTGAGCTTGTTGACCTTTTCCCAGGCTGGGTAGGTTTTGGGGCGGTGTGCGCTCATACCGGCGCTGAAGGGCATGAAGGGGCGGCAGCAATGCGGCTTCCAGTGTGTTGTGCCCCTGCAGTCGCCGCTTCAAATACCGGATGATTTCTTGTGGACTTCGGCTGTGCGCTTCTGTCCAAAGGCGGTTGATATTTGCGCCGAAAAATAGCCCAACGCAAAAAAATGTGCCTGCTGTAGCGACGATCAGCAGCGCAATCAGGCGGAACCCGCCAGGGCGCGGGCGCTGTGCTATTGAATTTGTGGCCAAAGGAATGTATTGGTACGTGAAGATAGGCCAGATAATTTGAAATCAAAACCCGGCCGAACAGCATGGCAGCCAATGAAAGATGGGGTCTTTGGTGGGCTTCATTGGGTGCATGACGCATTGGTCTGGGCCATTCAGGCAGGCTCCCCAGGGTGCGCTGTGGTTGGGCGAGGGTGCAATGTGTTCGGTATTGTGGGCGCCGGTGCCTATTGTGAAGGCTTGCGTTCGCGCAATGCCTGCGCGATTTACCTGCTTTTCGGTAGTGCGGATACTTGCTCGGCGGTATTTTCAGCCAGGGGTGACATTCGGATACTTGTGTCCAGATGTTGATACATGAGGCTGTCATGACCCAGAATCAGGCGTTTGAAGCACCCCCTTTTTCTTGCAGGCACTGTGGCGCGCAGGTGGTGCATCTTTTTGCAGACTTGGGGCTGACGCCGTTGTGCCAAACCCAGATCGCGCCGCACAGGTTCAACGAGCCCGAGTCGTTTTTCCCCTTGCAGGCCTATGTTTGTGGGCGTTGTTGGCTGGTTCAGTTGCGTGACTGTGTTTCGTCTAGCGACGTGTTCACCGACGACTACCCCTACTTTTCGTCCTTCTCCAGCAGCTGGGTGCAACACGCGAAGCGCTATGTGGACAGCATGGTGGAGCGGTTGGGTTTGTCCGCAGACAGCCTGGTGATGGAGCTGGCCTGCAACGATGGTTATCTGTTGCAGCATTTTTCACCTTATGGGGTGCCGGTATTGGGTGTTGAGCCGTCGCGCAGCGTGGCCAGGGCGGCCGTGGCGCGGGGCATACCCACCGAAATGGTATTTTTTGGCCTGGAGACCGCGCGGGGTCTGCGCGAGCGTTACGGTGCGGCGGACTTGATCACGGGCAACAATGTGTTGGCGCATGTGCCGGATATCAACGATTTTTTGGCTGGTGTGGCGTGGGCACTGCGGGCTGGGGGCACAGTGACGTTTGAGTTTCCGCACCTGTTGAACTTGATGCGGCACAACCAGTTCGACACGATTTACCACGAGCATTTTTCGTATTTGTCGCTGCACGCGGTGCTTGGCGTGTTTGCCACGGCCGGCTTGGCGGTTTATGACGTGGAGGTGCTGCCAACCCATGGGGGTTCGCTGCGGGTGTTTGGACAGTTGGAGGATGGGCACCACCCCGTGAGCGAGCGGGTGGCGGCGCTCCTGGCCGATGAGGTGGCCGCTGGCTTGTTGGCGGTTTCGACCTATACCGCTTTTGCCGAACAGGCCCGGGCGACGAAGCGCGATATCTTGAGTTTTCTGATCGATGCAAGGCGCAACGGCAAGCGTGTGGCGGGCTACGGGGCGCCAGGCAAGGGCAATACGTTGCTCAATTATTGCGGTGTGGGCACCGACATGCTGGATTTCACGGTGGACGCCAATCCGGCCAAGCAATGGACGTTCACACCGGGCAGCCGTATTCCCATTTTTCCACCCGATCACATACGGCAGGCCAAGCCGGACTATTTGTTCATCTTGCCCTGGAATCTGAAGGACGAAATCATGGCCCAGACCGGCTACATACGCGAATGGGGTGGCCAGTGGGTGACGCCTATTCCCTGGCCGCAGGTCTGGCCAGCGGCCGGTGATGCTTGTGCGCCGCGCGAGCCTGGGTCGCAAGGCTAGCCAGCAGCCTTGGTGCCCAGCGGTGTGCACCGCGAAGCGAACAGCTGCAAAGTATTTGCCAACACAGGGGAAGCATGATGCGCATCTTGGTGACGGGGACGGATGGCTACATTGGGTCGGTGCTGGGGCCACTGTTGGTGCAAGCGGGTCACACGGTGGTGGGTCTGGACACGGGTTTTTACAACTCGGCGCGGTTGTTTCACGACCCGCACGCGCGCTACTGCCCGGCCACGCTGAGGAAGGATGTGCGCCAGGTGGAGGTAGCAGACTTGCAGGGTTTTGATGCCGTGGTTCACCTGGCCGAACTTTCAAACGACCCACTGGGTGAACACAGCCCGGGTGTGACGTTTGACATCAACCACCAGGGCTCGGTGCGGCTGGCCCGGGCAGCCCGCGAAGCGGGTGTGAGGCGGTTTGTGTACACGTCGTCTTGCAGCGTGTATGGGGTGGCCAGCGGGGTGGTTGACGAGTGCTCGGACACCAACCCGCAGACGGCCTATGCGCAGTGCAAGGTGCTGGTGGAGCACGACGTGGGCGCCTTGGCCACGGGTGGTTTCTCACCCACCTTTTTGCGCAACGCTACCGCCTATGGCGCTTCACCCAGCATGCGTTTTGACATCGTGCTGAACAATCTGGCCGGCCTTGCATGGACCGAGCGGACGATTGCCATGACCAGCGATGGCACGCCTTGGCGCCCGCTGGTGCATGTGCGCGACATTTGCCGGGCGGTGGAATGCACGTTGAAGACGCCGGTAGAGGTGGTGAGCAATCAGATCTACAACGTGGGCGCCACACGCTCCAATTACCAGGTGCGCGATATTGCGCACACCGTGGCTGAGACGTTTTCTGGCTGTGCGCTCACCTTGGGCGCTTCCAGCGCAGACAACCGCAGTTACCAGGTGAACTTTGACAAGATTCACCGCGAGCTTGCTGATTTTCGGTGCGAATGGGATGTGCAACGTGGCGCCGAGGAGTTGCTGGGCGTGTTCCAGCGAATAGACATGGCCAAGACTGAATTCCAGCACCCGGCTTTCACACGTTTGAAGTCATTGACGCATCTGGTCAATACCGGGCAGGTGGACGACCGATTTTTCTGGCGACCGTGGCCCACCTGCTGAACCACCAAACGGATGGCTCGGGGATGTTTGTGGTTGCCAGGTTGGCTGTAAGCAGATTGGGAGGTGGGTTATGAAAGTGGTTCTCTTTTGCGGTGGCATGGGAACACGCATGCGGGAGTATTCGCAGACAATCCCCAAGTCGTTGGTGCATGTGGGGCAGCGCCCCATCATTTGGCATTTAATGCGAAATTTCGCCCATTTTGGCTACACGGATTTTATTTTGTGCCTGGGTTACAAAGGTGAAATGATTCGAGAGTATTTCTTGAAATACAACCCGATGTTGAGTGGCGATTGCCGTTTGGAAAAGGGTGTGGCACGCCTGCACGCAGACGGTACCGATGTGTGTGACTGGAATATTGACTTTGTTGACACGGGTCTGCATACCAATATTGGTGGGCGCCTGGTTGCGGTGAGGCATTTGTTGAAAGATGAGCCGGTGTTTTTGGCCAATTATTCTGACCAGCTGAGTGATCTTGATATTCACCAGTATGTGGCCAAGGCGCAAGAAATTGGCAAGGTGGCCAGTTTTGTTTCGGTGCGGCCCCCCGGCAGTTTTCACAGCGTCAATGCAGAGGCCAATGGCACGGTGAATTATGTGGGGCCTTGGGCCGACAACAAGCTCTGGATCAACGGTGGCTACATGCTGCTGCGCCAGGCTATTTTTGATTACATGGAGCCTGGCGACGAGTTGGTCGAAGCGCCATTTCAACGGTTGATCCAGCAGCAGCAACTCTATTCGTACCGGTATGAGGGATTCTGGAAGGCGATGGATACCTACAAGGACAAGCTTTCTTTTGATGAAGACTACGACCGAGGTCGGCGGCCCTGGGAATACTGGAACAAGACATGATGCGTTTGGCGCTCCAGGGCAAGGCAAACCCGGTGGTTCTTTGCCTGGGTGCGCACTGCGACGACATTGAAATTGGTTGCGGTGGCACTTTGCTGGCGATTGCCGAGGCTTGCCCGCAGGCGCAACTGCATTGCTGGGTGTTCAGCGGCAGTGAGCCGCGGGTGGCTGAAACGCGGTGTTGTCTGGAGCGGCTGTGGGGCTGCGAGCGGTTTTCCCTGGTGGCGCTGGGCGGTCGGGACGGGTATTTCCCCGCCGATTGGGCTTTTGTGAAGGCTCAGATGCAGGCCTGTAGCTTGGCCCTTGCGCCTGACCTTGTGTTTACCCACACCAAAGACGACAGCCACCAGGACCACAGAACGGTGGCCGAGTTGACCTGGAACCACTTCCGGAATCAGTTGATTTTGGAGTATGAAATTGCGAAGTTTGACGGAGACCTGGGGCGAACGAACTGCTATGTGCCGCTGACGGAAGGGCAGTTGCGCCGCAAGGTCGCGGCGTTGATGGCGTCTTTTCCGTCGCAAACCAACAAGCCTTGGTTCACCGAAAGCACTTTTGAGGCGCTGGCACGCTTGAGGGGTGTGGAATGCAATGCCCCGAGCGGCCACGCTGAAGGTTTTTACCTGCGCAAGGCGAGCCTGGGCTTTTGACGTCAACCGTGGTGTGAGAGGCCGTTGAAGGCGCGCCTTGTTGGGGTGAGCAGCCCGGCCGATACGGCGAGTGCGGCGGCTTTTTGTAGCAAGCTGAAGTCAAGCTTGGAGCGCTGTGCAATGTCAAGCAAGGAGTGCAGCCCGTCGGAGTAGTTGAGGACCCAGAGCAGGGCGTGCTGGCATTCGGCAATTTGGGTGGTGCCACCCATCATTTGGTACAAACCACGGCGCCCCAGCTGGGGTTCGCCTTTGGCAAACAGGTTCAGGTAGGTGCGGTCGGCATCGACCACGTTCAAGATGGCGAGCAGGGTGGCCAGCGAGTCTTGAAGGTGTTCGGGCCGCACGAGGTCCAGGTTGTCGGCAGAGGTGTGGTACTGCGCATAGGTGCCGTTGGGCGATCGGGTGAGGCGGCCCATGGGCAGGTTGATGCCGGGCGAGCAAAACTGCCTTTCGTCGTAACCCCAGGGCGAAAAGTCCAGTACCCGGGCGCTGTTGTTTTGCGAGGCAAGCACATACGCGCTGGCTTTGTCGACGGCAGCGTCGTGGCGCCGTGAGCGTTTGTAGGTCACGGCACCCGCGTCGCCGGCCACGGAAACGATGAGCCCGCTGTGCACCAAGGGCCAACGGTGTTCGTTGCGGCACAGCCAGGCCAGCGAACCGATGGTGGCGGGCGCCAGAATGATGCGGTAAGTGAATTCCAACGAAGTCTTGGCCAGGTAGCGGGAAAGCTCGCTCAGCAGGGCAATGCCCGAGAGGTTGTCGTTGCACAGTGAAGGGTGGCAAGTGTGGGCAAACAGCAGCACTTCTTCTTTGCGAGCGCCCGGAAAAACGCATTCGGCGTAGGTCAGAGAGCCGCTTTGCAGCGTGGCGTCAATAAAGACTTCGTAGGTGCCTGGGGCCAGGGTTTCGCGCTGGCGGTGGCTGAGGCAAAAACCCCAGGTTGCTTGGTAGTAACTGGTGCGGTACGGAATCCAGTCGGGGTGTTCCGGGTCGCTGTGGAGGTGGGGCTGTAGCGCGTCAAGCGTCATGCGGGTGTGCACAGGCGTGCTGTAGCTGACCACATGGAGGTTGCTGTTGACAAAGTTGACCACCTCCGCACCGTCGGGTCCTCGTATCCAGGCGCTGCAAATGTTCCACTCGTTGGGAATGGTCCAGTCAAAGATGCGCGTGCCTGTGGGCACCTCGGTGCGTTTGAGCGGCATGTGCTCGCAAACGATGTCCAGCGTTTGGCGCACACCATCGCCGGTGATGCTGCGGCAAATGGGGTACAGCCGCTCGATGAGGTGGTGCATGCGTTCACCGGCCCGGTCGGTGTTCAGCTGGGTGACCCAGTCTCCAAGTGTTGTCATGGTGTGTTTGGGTTGTGTTGCGGTGTGCGTGGCATGGGCGCTTGTGTGCATCAGGCGTACCAAAGGGTGGGGCGCTCGGGCCCGACCCAGCTCGGATGGTGGCCGCGGCCCGAGGTGTCCAGCATTTGGGTGGGGTCGGGTTTTAGGTTTTCGTACCAGAGCGTTTTGTTTCCCAGCGGTGTTGACCTGGGGTGGGCGGCTTCTGCCAGCACGTCGGAAATCGGTAGGCACGCTTCAAAAATCTGGATGCCCCCGAGCAAGCCGCACCACACTTCTTTGCCCGGCGCCCAGGGGGCATCGCCCCAGTTGAGCGCGGGCACGGGTGGCCGGCGGTTGCCCCAGGTGGGCGGTGCAACAAAGGTGACGCGGTGGTGGCGGTCGGTGCGGGGCAGATCCCAGTAAAACGCATGGTGTTTGCCCAGCGGGCTGGCCCAGACGCGCAGGGCTTGCGTGTACCAGCGGTCGTAAACCACCTCGCTGCCCAGCAGGTCGCGGCGCACAACGGAAACTTCCCACCGGTGGCGGCTGCCCGCAGGCGGCGGCTGTGGGTAGGGGTGAGCGCCGTAGTAGGTGTCGGCGTCGCCGTCGGGGGTCCAAAGAAAGGTCTTCAGGTTGTCGAGACCGTCGTCATTTCCCCAAAAGAACGCGGTGTAGTAGCCACTTTGCTGCCTGGGAAAGACGCGCCAGATGTAGGTGGCGGGGTAGGGCTTTAGCGGGGCGAGGAAGCGAAATCGCATGGTGCGGCGAACGCCGGCCGAGCCTGGAAAGTTCAGGGCCTGTGTCGGTGTGCGGGCCGCTGGGTCGGCGCCAGGCGAGCACCCGGCTGCGGCTGCGGCGGCACAGCCTGACACGGTGCTGAGAAAGCTGCGGCGGAGCATGGTGGCTGTGTTCAGTTGGCCGTGGCCGTGGTGGTTTCAAGCGCGCTGCCGGTGCAAGGCTGCGCTTTGCTGCTGCCGCGTGTTCGTGCGTCGGGCACCAGGTCGAGCAGCGCTTCGTATTGCTGGGCGAGTTGCTGCCTGTTATGGCGGGCGGTTTGCTGCACCTTGATTTGCAACGCGTCTTGTTGCGCGATCATGGTGTGCAGCATGTCCATGAGGGTCTCGGCGTCGATCGCGTCCATGTGGATATGGAAGTCGGCGAGACCACAGAGATCGAGCACATCGCCGGTCTTGCGGTGGTAGCGCAAACCCAGTGCGGGGCGACCGGCCAACAGCGAAAGCACCACGCCATGAAAGCGGGTGGCCACCAATACGTCGGTTTCGCCAAGGCGCTGGACGAGTTCGTTGACCGTCGGGGGCATGAACAACTTTTGTTCAAGGTTGCTGGATGGGGTGTGGCCAAAGCGCTTGAGGTGTTGCATCACATCAACCATGACGTTGCCGTCTTTGGGCTGGGTGGCATACATGAACCAGTCGCAGCCTGCGGCGTCCATCAGTGCGCAGAAGGCGGCGAGTTGTTGCACATAGACGCGGTAGGCGTGCGGATTGGGTTCGTGCCAGTAGCGCGGGTCGTGCACGGGCATCGGGTTGAGGCCAATCACCGGGTGGCGCCGGGTGGTGGGCCGGTGGTTGGGGCTGATGAGGAGGCTGAAGGCCAGGTCGGGCATGACGGCGGCGCCGTGTCCAGCCCAGCGGCATGCGACGAGCTGTCGGGACGCTTCGTCGCGGAAGGACGCCAGGTGGGCGGCGCGCAGTGCACACCGGATGAAAAAGAAGCTCCAGGCGGATGCAATTGGGCCTGCGCCAACGCTCACAAAAGCCACTTTGCAGCCAGCCAGGCGGGCCAGCCAAGCCCATTTGAGCATGGCATATGGGAATGCCCATACGCCCCCAAAGTTGTCCAGAAATGGGTTGGAACCGGCTACCAGAAGCAGGTCAATCCCCAGAAGTTGCTGGCGGCTTTGCCGGATGAAAAGCAGCTCTTTGAGCAAGGTTGAGGGCAATCCTGCGGCTTTGCGTGCGAAACGGTAGCTGCTGCGCAAACCAGGGATAGCCTTGAGCCGCTCTTTCAGGCCTGGGCTTTGTTCGTCGGCCGAGTGTGCGGGGGGGTGTGTTGGCTGGGCTGGCGGTGGTGGATGGTTGACGCCCAGGCTTGATGCCTTGCGCGACACGGGGTGAGCCGCGACACCATGGCGCCAATGGGTGTTGGCGGGGTTGCTTGAAAAGCACACCAGTTCAGCGCCAGGAACACGCAGACGCAGGTTTTCAAGGACGGCCTGGACGATGGCCTCGTCGCCCAGATTGTTGTTTCCATAGTGACCCAGCACACCGATGCGCAAGCTGTCGCACGCGCGAGCGGTGTGCGTTGTCTGGGGCGGGTGCGTGGTGTCGGTCATGTTGTGTGTTGGCGTGCCTGGGGCCGTTGCTCGGCGTGGGGGTCAGTTCAGCAACGAAGAACGAAGGTCTTGAAACAGCCTGTGGCGCGACCACCGCAGGTAGCGCCCAACAGCCAGGGCCAGCCGCATGCGCTGACCAAGACCGAGGGGTACGCGCGCCAGAAGCTCCAGGTTGGCCCACGCCATGCGCCAGTACTGAAAGCGCATGCGCTTTCCGCTGGGGTTGTAGTGCGCCATGCGTTGGGTGTCACCCATCAGCGCGGTCGCTGTTCGCGGGTCCATTCGCCGGTAAAACAAGAAATCTTGGATCTCAATAAACCGGCCGTGCAAAGACAGCTCGGTCATGAGGATGCTGTCTGAAGAGAAAAACGGGCGAATCAGCGGTGTCTGGCGCAGGGCATGGGTGCGCACTACGCCGTTCATGATGTTGTTGAGCTTCAGGCGCTGGCTGCACGCCTCGTAGCGGGCGACAGCGTCGGGCTGGTCAAGGTTCATGTCGTCTACGTAGTCTTGGCCGTCTGCGGGCTGCTCGGTGAAAAGCCGTGTGCGCGGACAACAGAGCACCGCACCCGGGTCGGCGTCGAGTGCACTGACGCACCGCTGTAAAAAGCTGGGCATGCAGAGGTCGTTTGCCGAGGCCCACTTGAACAAGGGCGCTCGCGCATGGCGCAGCACGGTGTTGAAGTTTTCAGAAGCACCCACGTTGCTGGGGTTTCGCAAAACCCGTATGCGCGGATCGCGCAGGGCGTATGCCTGGCATATCGCCGGGGTGGCGTCTGTTGAGGCATTGTCAGAAATGATCAACTCAAAGTCTGTCAGCGTTTGGCCGAGCAAGGAATCCAGCGTGGCACTCAAATGCTCGGCACCATTGAAAACCGGTATGCCCACGCTGACACGGGGCAATGGGCATGGATGGGGTTGGGTCACTTTGGGATGCAGCGCACTGCCCTTGGTTTTACGGCAGCGTGTGGGCTGTCGGCTACACGCTGCAACCTATGTTACGAAGCGCCCGAGCCCGCAAATTGACGCCGCTCAATGTCCCAAGCAAGGGGGCGAGGCACGCTGAACATTTGGGCCCGTATCTTCAATGCCGGGGTGCATGTCTTGGTGCTTCACACTTGGGGTGTGCAACGTATGATCCAACGGGTGAATGCACCAAGCGGTGTTCGCCATTCAACGAGACGCTATGAAAATCTCAGTGGTTGGTACGGGTTACGTGGGCTTGGTCAGTGGCGCTTGCCTGGCCGAGGTGGGCAACGACGTGTTGTGCCTTGACCTTGACCCGGAAAAGATCCGCATGTTGGCGTCGGGCGGCATTCCCATTTTTGAGCCGGGCCTGCAAGACATGGTGCAGCGCAACGTGGCAGCGGGGCGGCTTCGGTTCACCACCGACATTGAGCGGGCGGTGCACCACGGCACCATTCAGTTCATTGCGGTGGGCACCCCGCCCGAAGAAGACGGCTCGGCCGACATGCAATATGTGTTGGCCGCTGCCCGCAACATGGGCCGGCTGATGACCGACTACAAGGTGGTGGTGGACAAGAGCACGGTGCCAGTGGGCACGGCCGATCGGGTGCAGGCCGCCATTGCCGAAGAGCTGCAAAAGCGCGGTGTGACCACGCCGTACGCGGTGGTGTCCAACCCCGAGTTTTTGAAAGAGGGCGCAGCGGTTGAAGACTTTATGCGGCCTGACCGCATCATCGTGGGGGCCAACGACGAGCAGGCGGTGCACCTCATGCGCGCGCTGTATTCGCCGTTTCAGCGCAACCGCGAACGCCTGATCGTGACCGACGTGCGCAGCGCCGAGCTGACCAAATACGCCGCCAACGCCATGCTGGCCACCCGCATCAGCTTCATGAACGAACTGGCCAACCTGGCTGAAGCGCTGGGTGCCGACATTGAAATGGTGCGCCAGGGCATGGGTGCTGACCCGCGCATTGGCCACCACTTTTTGTACCCCGGTTGCGGCTACGGTGGCTCGTGTTTCCCCAAAGACGTGAAGGCGCTGATCAAAACCGCAGCGGGTGAAGCCGGGCTAGACCTGAAGGTGCTGACCGCGGTGGAAGCAGCCAACGATGCACAAAAACATGTGCTCGGGCGCAAGGTGAAGCAGCGCTTGGGCGACGACCTGAGCGAGCGGCACTTTGCGGTGTGGGGCCTGGCCTTCAAGCCCAACACCGACGACATGCGCGAAGCGTCCAGCATTGAACTGATCAACGACTTGCTGGCTACGGGAGCCACGGTAACCGCCTACGACCCAGTGGCCATGCACGAAGCCCAGCGCGTGCTGGGCGACGACCCGCGCATAAGCTACGCCAAAACGCCCAACGAGGCCTTGGCCGGCGCCGACGCGCTGGTGATCGTCACCGAGTGGAAAGAGTTTCGCAGCCCCGACTTTGACCTGATCAAGGCCCGCCTGAAACAGCCGCTGATTGTGGATGGCCGCAATTTGTACGACCCAGCCTGGGTGCGAGGCCAGGGCTTTGAGTACCTGGCCATTGGGCGTTGAGCGGCTCAGCGGCTGCATGGTGGCGGTTGGGGTGTTGCATGCCTGCTGATCTGTTTGAGTCAGATGCCTGGTTTGGCAACCTGCTGGCGCACGGCTTTGAACAGCCGCCGCAGGCCTTCAAGCTGGTGCTGTTCTCGGCCAACGGCCAGGCGCTGGCCCACTTGCACCTGATGCAGTCCAAGCCGGGCGCGCCTTTGGCTTCTTTGTCCAATTACTACAGTTGTTTGTATGGGCCGGTGCCTGCGGTGCCCGGTGGCGCAGAGCAGGTGGCGCCAGCACAGTGGCAGGCAGCCGGGCGGGCCATGCGGGCTTTGCCCGGCGGTGCACAGCTGCGCTTGCAGCCGCTGGACAGCGCCAGCGCCTGGCTGCCCGCGCTGGAAAGCAGCCTGCGCCAGGCCGGCTATTGGACCCAGCGCTATTTCTGTTTCGGCAACTGGTACCAGCCGGTGCCGCCGGGCGGCTTTGCAGCTTACTGGGCCGAACGGCCCTCAGCCTTGCGCCACAGCGTCGAGCGCGGCCGCCGGCGCTTGGCCCAGGCGGGCCGCTGGCGCGTTGACATCGTCACCGGCGTTGCGGCCCAGTCGCCGTTGTCGCAAACAAGTCTTCAAGAAGCCATGGCCGCTTATGAAGCGGTTTACAACCAAAGCTGGAAAGGCGCCGAGCGCTGCCCAGCGTTCATGCCCGGGCTCATGCACACCGCAGCCAGCCAGGGTTGGCTGCGCCTGGGTGTGTTGTGGCTCAACGACCAGCCCGTGGCCGCTCAGGTGTGGCTGGTTCACGGCGGCAAGGCCAACATTTACAAGCTGGCCTACGTGAAAGGCCATGAAAAGCTGTCGGCCGGCTCGGTGCTCACTGCGGCGCTCATGCAACACACCATGGACGTGGACCGCGTGCAAGAGGTGGACTACCTGAGCGGCGACGACGCCTACAAAGCCGACTGGATGGCCCTGCGCAGGGAGCGGGTGGGGGTGGTGGGGTTTGACCAGCGAGCGCTCGCAGGTTGGTTCGGTGCCTTGCGTCATACCGCAGGGCGGTGGGTGCGCCGAGCCACTGGTGCTTTGGTTCGGCATTGAACGCGTGGGCTGGGCTGCTGGCGGGCATTGAAAAAACTGTCGAAAAACTTGACACAGCGCCGCACGGTTTGCTGGGCTGTTTGCAAAAAAGCTTGTAAGTGTTTGAAAAGACAGTCAAATATTTCGTTGGCACACTAAGTGCTTAGTTGCTGCACGCAGACACAGTTTGGCTTCCAAGATGTGCTGTCTTGCACTAACAAGGGATTTGAAATGAACAAGTTTTCGACGTTGGCCGTTGCAGCAGCATTGTCCTTGGCCGCTGCCAGCGCCATGGCCACCACCGTGATCGACAATTTCAGTGTCGCTCAGACCCAGGTTGTGGACCAAAACAATGCGGTCGGTGGCGTTTGGGCGGCTCAGGCTGGCTCCATGGCTGAAACCAGCATCCTGGGCGGCTATCGCGATATTTTCGTTGACGCCCTCGGCGGTGCCACTGGCTCCAAGGATGTGAACATTCAGGTAAGCGGTGGTGAGCTGTCGTACAACGCCGATGCCGGTGTGGCCGGTTATGGCTTGGTTCGGTGGGACGGCGTTGCCACGGGTGGCAGTGTCGATGTCTACGGCCTGGGTGGCATGGACCTGATGTCCATGGGCTCTGGTTTCATGGTGTTTGCAGACGCCAACGGTGCGCCCATTGACCTGATCATGCGCGTCTGGTCTGGTACCGCAGGCAACCTGTTTGCTGTGACCAAAACCGCTGTTGACGCGGTGTTTGAATACACCTTCAATTTCTCCGAGTTCATTGGCGTTGATTTTTCGGACGTTGGCGCCATCGAACTGCAAATGAACAACGGCGTGTTCAAAGGGCGCGATGCCTCGATCAGCTTGGTCCAAGCCGTTCCCGAGCCAGGCACCGTTGCGTTGCTGGGTGTGGCCTTGCTGGGCCTGGGCGCTGTGCGCCGCCGCAGGTCCTGATCAAGCGCGCCCGGTTGGTTCAGAAAGGCGACGCGAGTCGCCTTTCTTGTTGGGCGCTCCATGTGCCTGCCACCCCGAGGTTGCAGTCCCGGTCGGTCGGTGCACGTCTGCTTGGTGAAGCCACTGCAAGGTGCTTTGCTCCACGGCCTCCCGGGCGCTGGCCGTCGAGCAGGTGTGGTCTGCACCCGCCAGGCATTGCGGCGTGAGCGCGGCCTTTTGGCGCCACCCGGTCCAGGCCGATTCCGCATCGGCGTACTCGCTGAACTCTTGCGCGGTCAGGTCGCGTTCGCTCAGCAGCAGCAACACCGGGCCGGCAAAGCGGTGCCAGCCTTCGGCCATGCGGTGCTGAAAGGCTTGCGGCGTACCCTGCGAGCCGCGCATGCGCGCCAGGTGTGCAAACAAGCTGCGCAGCGCTGACCAGCCCACGCCACCTCGCAGCAGTTTGTGCCAAAACGCCACCTCCTGCAGCCGCTGGCGGTAGTAGTGCTTGACGTGCGCCTTGGCCAGGCCGGCTTCTGAGCGCACCCAGGGGTTGAGCAAGGCAAGGCCCGCCACGCGGGGGTCTGCGGTGGCCTGCACATACAGCAGGCTGGCCGAAGCACCGTCGCACAGGCCCCACAGCACCACGTTATCGGCGTTGGGGCACGCGGTTTGAAGGGCGTCTATGGCGGCGCCTAGGTGGGGTGTGGTTTCTTCAAATCCGGTGAAAGCGCCGGGGCTGTCGCCCATGCCGGGAAGGTCGAACCGCAGCACCGGGTAACCGGCCGCCGCCAGAAAGCGCGCGAGCAACACAAACTGCCGGTGGCTGCCCACGCGGTACTGCGCGCCGCCCACCACCACCACCACGGCGGTGCGTTGCACGGGTGTGCCCGGGGTCGGCAGGCTGACGATGCCCAGCATGTCACCCGCTGGGCCTGGTATGCAAACCGCACGCTCTTCGGTGTTCATGGGGTGGGCTGGGGCATGCGCAGGGCCGCCAGCGTGGCTTGTATCAGCGCGGGCGCGTCGTAGGTGCCCACGGTTTGCCAAAACGCTGGACCGGCCACGGTGTGGGCCTGCACCTGCCAGCCGGCGCTGCGCCAGGCATGCAGGGCGTTTTCCGAGGCCGGGCTGGTGGTCGGTGCCGCGAGGGGAGACACGTCCAGCCACACCATCTGGCCAGGCTGCGCGCCGGGCGGCGGTTGCAGGCTCGCCCGGCCCATGCCTTGGGCCAGTGCGGGGGTGAGCGTGTAGCCGGCCATGTCCACCGGTTGCCCTTGGGCGAGTGCCTTGGCGGGCGACGGCGCGTGGGCACTGCTGTTGCCCAGCCATTGCGCTGCGGCATGCAGCCGCAAAAACTGCTGCAGCATCAGCTGGCCGCTGTGCACGGGCTGCCACAGCAGCAGGTGGGCTGGCCCTGCGGCCGGGCCTTGGTTTGGGGTGTTCAGTTGGGTCACCAGATGCACCGCCAGCAAGGCGCCCGCGCGCAGGCCCCACATCCACAGCGGGCCGCTGGCGTGGTGCTGCAGCCAGTTGTGCGCGCGCAGCGCGTCGGCTTGCCAGGCTTGCCAGGTGGCGTTGGCAAAGTCGCCCGAGCTGTCGCCGCAGCCCAGCAGATCAACTTGCAGCACGGCATAGCCGGCTTGGGCCATGGTGCGCGCCTGCTGCGCCACCACGCGGCGGGTGGTGTTGAGCTCTTCGGCAAAGGGGTGCAGATACAGCACGCGGCCGCGGCAGGCAGCGCCCTGCGGCGGGTGAAACAGGCAAAAGCGCTGACCGCCCGCGCCGTCTGGCATAAAAAACGCCTGGGGCAGTGCGGGGCGCTCGGGTGGGGTCATGCGCCTTGGTCGTTCAAGGCTTGCTGCACCAGGTCACTCACGCTGCCCACGGTGGCAAACACGGTGCCATTCATGTCGTCGTCGCTGAAGGCGACGCCAAAGTGATTTTCAAGACCGGTGATGAGGGCCAGCACAGCCATGGAGTCGAGCTCGGGCAGTGCGCCAAGCAAGGGTGTTTCGCGGCGAAAGGCTTGTGCGCGGCCCTGCAGGCTGAGGGCTTCATCAAGCACGCGGAGCACTTGTTCGGTGACGTTCATGGGCTGCCGTGGACCTCGCGGTAAATGGGCTGATTCTAGAGAATCTGTTGCTTTTGCAGTGGGGGTTGCGGGGGATGTGCGCACGGTGTGCGCAACGCCGATGGCTTAACATGATCCGCATGCGCCACGCACCCCATTTCAGGGAAGCCATACCGCCCGTTTTGTTGCACGAGCTGCCGGCGCGCTCGGCGGCCTGCTGGCCTGCCCGTGTGGCGCTCACCGCAGGCTCACAGGCGGTGGTGTATGCCGACTTGCAGGCCCAGGTGGTGCGTTGTGCTGGGGGCTTGCTGGCGGCGCGGCTGCCGCGTGGCGCGCGGGTGGCGGTGTTTCTTGAAAAACGGGTGGAAACCGTGGTGGCCAGCTTTGCCGCGCCGGCGGCGGGCGGCGTGCTGGTGCCGCTGAACCCGCTGCTAAAGGCAGCACAGGTGGTGCACATACTGCAAGACGCGGGCGCCGAAGTGCTCGTGACGTCTGCGGCCCGGTTGGCCGCGTTGCGGCCAGCGTTGGCCGATTGCCCGGCGCTGCGCCATGTGGTGCTGTGCGATGGCGACGAAGCCACACTGAACGAGCACCCGTCGCCAGCCGGGCTGCGCTTGCACACCTGGCAGGCCTGGAACGCTGCGCTGCCCGTGGCCTTGCCTGCGGCGCTTGAAACCGATGTGGCGGCCATTTTTTACACGTCGGGGAGCACGGGGCGGCCCAAAGGCGTGGTGCTGTCGCACCGCAACCTGGTGGCGGGCGCCACCAGCGTGGCGGGGTATTTGAACAACACCGCCAACGACACCTTGTTGGCGGCGCTACCGTTGTCGTTTGACGCGGGTTTTAGCCAGCTGACCACGGCGTTTCTGGTCGGCGCGCGGGTGGTGCTGTTGAACTACTTGCTGCCGCGCGACGTGTTGCAGGCCATGGCGCGCGAGCGGGTGACGGGGCTCACCGCCGTGCCACCGCTGTACATGCAGCTGGCCGCGCTGGACTGGCCGCCCGAGGCCACCCAGCACCTGCGCTACTGGGCCAACACCGGCGGGCGGATGCCGCGCGCCACGCTGGACAGGTTGCGTGAGCGGGCGCCGGGGGCGCTGCCTTTTCTGATGTACGGCCTGACCGAGGCGTTTCGTTCCAGCTATTTGCCACCCGACGAGCTTGAGCGGCGGCCCGACTCCATGGGGCGGGCCATTCCCAATGTGGAGCTGCTGGTGTTGCGCGAAGACGGCACCGAGTGCGACGCAGACGAACCCGGGGAGCTGGTGCACCGCGGCCCGCTGGTGGCGCTGGGTTACTGGAACCGGCCCGAAGACACCGCACAACGCTTTCGACCGCTGCCGGGTCACCTGGTGGTCGGACGCGAGGGCTTGGCCCGCGCCGAGCTGGCGGTGTTTTCCGGTGATACGGTGAAGCGCGACGCCGATGGCTTCTTGTATTTCGTGGGCCGGCGCGACGAAATGATCAAGACCTCGGGCTACCGGGTGAGCCCAACCGAGGTGGAAGAAGGCGTGTACGGCAGCGGGCTGGTGCAAGAGGTGCTGGCGGTGGGCGTGGCCCACGAGGCGCTGGGCCAGGCTGTGCATGTGGCGGCGGTGCGGTCTGCCCTGGCGTGTGGCGACGACGCAGCCGACACCGCCGCCTTGCTGGCCCATTGCCGCACCCACCTGCCGGGCTACATGGTGCCGGCTGCGGTGCACTGGGCCACCCAGCCGCTGCCGCGCAACCCCAACGGCAAACTCGACCGACAACGCTGGAAAGCAGAACATGACCTTCTTTGAAACCGCAGCCGGCGAGCTGCTGGTGGGCGGCGTGCCCTTGCGTCGGCTGGCCGAGCGCGTGGGGCAGACCCCTTTTTACGCTTACGACCGGGCCTTGCTCGCGGCGCGGGTGGCGGCGGTGCGTGCCGCATTGCCGCAGGGCATGGGCTTGCACTACGCGATGAAGGCCAACCCCATGCCGGCGCTGGTGGGTTTCATGCGCCCGCTGGTGGACGGGCTGGATGTGGCCTCAGCAGGCGAAATGGCGGTGGCGCTGGACGCTGGCGCCGATCCGCAGCACATCAGCTTTGCCGGCCCGGGCAAGCGCGACGCCGAGCTGCGCCAGGCGGTGGCTGCGGGGGTGTTGCTCAACCTGGAATCGCCACGCGAGGTGGCGCTGCTGGCCGATGCTTCTGGCGCGTTGGGTGTGCCGGCCCGCGTGGCCGTGCGCGTGAACCCCGACTTTGAACTGCGCGGCGCCGGCATGCGCATGGGCGGCGGCGCCAAACCCTTTGGCGTGGACGCCGAGCAGGTGCCCGCGCTGCTGAAAGCCATTGGCGCAGCTGGGCTGCAATTTGAGGGCTTTCACCTGTATCCGGGTTCACAAAATCTCAAAGGCGAGCTGATGGCGCAGGGTCTGCGGCAAAGCTACGAGCTGCTGCTGCGCCTGGGCGCCGACGCGCCCGCACCGGTGCAGCAGATCAACCTGGGCGGTGGCTGGGGCATTCCGTATTTCCCGGGCGAGCAGCCGCTGGACCTGGCCCCGGTGACCGACGCGCTGGCCGACATCCAGGCCCGCATGGGCCGCGCGATGCCGCAGGCGCGCGCCGTGCTGGAACTGGGGCGCTACCTGGTGGGCGAGGCGGGTGTGTATGTGGCCCGCGTGCTCGACCGCAAGCTGTCGCGCGGCCAGGTGTTTCTGGTGACGGACGGCGGCATGCACCACCACCTGGCCGCTTCGGGCAATTTTGGCCAGGTGATACGGCGCAACTACCCGCTGGCGATTGGCAACCGCATGGGCGCTGCCGACACCGAATCCGCTTCGGTGGTGGGGCCGCTGTGTACGCCGTTGGATGTGTTGGGCGAACGCACAGCGCTGGCCCGCGCCGAGCCGGGCGATCTGGTGGTGGTGTTTCAGTCGGGCGCTTACGGACCCAGCGCCAGCCCGCAGGGCTTTTTGGGCCACCCGCCTTGCGCTGAAGTGCTGGTGTGACCGTGTGCACCGCCGCGGTGAACCGCGTCGTGGCGCGCACCGGTCTGTGGCTGCTGGCCTCGCAGCATCCGCTGACGGCGCTGGGCGTGCAAACTGCACTGGTTTTGGTTGGTGGCACCTTCATGGCCGAGCGCGTGGCCCGCGCCAACACCGACTTGGTGGGCCGTCTCACGCACCGGCAGTGCTGGTCTTGACCTGCTGAAAACGCCAGCCGACTGGGCAGTGGGGCTCGGCTTGGGGCGGTTGCCCTCGCACTACAGCCGCGCAGCGCCAGACGGTGCTTACCCAGGTCAGGCGGTCTGGGCCAAAAACGCGCAGGGCAGGGCCGTGTGGTGTTGTCAGGCCCGTTGGGCCGGGAAGCGCTGGCACGTCACTTTGCATTGACGCAACGCACGGCACTGGAGGGTGGGGGGCGCTACCGTGTCAGGGTGTTGTTGCAGGCGCCAGGGGCTGGACGGCTGGCGGTGCGTATTTGTGAAAGGCACTTGCTTTACAGCGGCGCTTGCCAGCATCGGGTGTTGACATGGCATGGCAGCGCGAGTCGAGGTTTTTGGGTGGAAGGCCGGCTGAGCGATCAGGCGTTTGCAAACCTGCGCACCGGTTGGCGCCGGTCCAGCGGCGGGTTGGCCGTTTCGGCTACGCGGGCGGGCCAGCAGGCGCGGTTGTATGCGGTGGAGATGGTGGACCCCAGGGGCAGGCAGGTGCTGCGCAACACCGATTTTTCTGAGCGCTGGCAGCACGGGCTGCCCGCTGCGCAAGGGCATTTTTTGCCCTGGCATATGGACAACGTTTACCTGGAGGTGCTGGTCGAGCGCGGCGTGTTGGGCTTGCTGGCCATGGCGCTGCTGCTGGTTGGGGCGCTGCGAAGCCTATGAAGGGCTTGAAAGCCGGTGACGCCTTGGCCTGGGTGCTGGCGGGTTCGCTGCTGGGCATGCTGGCACTGGGCGCGGTCGTCAGTGTCATAGACGTGCCGCTTGTGGCGCTGATACTGTTGCTTTTTGTGTTTAAAAATAATCTGAAACGTGGGTAATTTGACCACTTGAGTGTTCTTAACGGGTGGTAATAAGTTTTTTTGGCGGTTATTCTGGTAAGAGCCAAGTTTGAAGAGCGGTATTTGTCGAAAAATTTGACAGGGACGTTCGTTTGATCAAAATTTTCAACCACTACTTTCACCGTCGAACTGTGCTCCAGGTGTTGCTGGACATGGGGCTGGTGGTGGTGGGGCTCCTCGCGGCGCTGTGGGTGCAGGCGCCCCCTTCGGTGATCAACCAGCCGGTGGTGACCGAGGGACTCAGTCGCGGCATCTTGATGGCCCTGGGCATGCTGGCAGTGAACTCGGCGCTGGGCTTTTATGAGCGCAGCCGCAGCAAAACCACCGGCCAGATGCGCGCGCGCGCGGTGTTGTCGTTTGTGTTGTCGGGCGGCATTGCGGTGGGTGTGCTGTGGCTGCTCCCGCTGGAGGCTTCTTACGACATGCGCTGGGTCACGCTGGTGGTGCTGGGCACCACGGGCTTCATGCTCACGCACCGTGTGCTGGTGGGCGAAATGCTGCCTTCGGGCCTGGCGCGGCGCAAGGTCCTGGTGTATGGCACCGGTGACCGGGCCAAGACGGTGGGCCAGTCGCTGGCGTTGGCCAGTTCAAACGTCAAGTTGCTTGGCTACTTTGCCAGCCCCAATGAGACCGAGCACAAGGTGTCTTCCTGGGCCACGCTGCCCTCGGGTGAGCGGCTCAACGACATGGTGCGGCGGCTGGATGTGGACGAAATTGTGGTGGCACTGTCCGAGCGCCGCGGGGGCAGCATGCCCATGCGTGAACTGCTGGACTGCAAGTTGCAAGGGGTCCGCGTTTCAGACATCGCCACGTACTTTGAACAAAACCTCGGGCAAATCCGCCTGGATTCCATTTCAGCTGGGTGGCTGATCTTTGGCGAGGGTTTTAACCAGGGTTTTGTACGCACCACCGTCAAGCGGTTGTTTGACATCGTGGGGGCATCGGTGTTGATCGTGCTGACGCTGCCCCTGATGCTCGTGGCCGCGCTGGCGGTGAAGCTGGAGAGCCCTGGCCCGGTGCTCTACCGGCAGCAGCGCGTGGGGCTCAATGGCCAGCCGTTTGACGTGGTGAAATTTCGCAGCATGCGCACCGACGCCGAAAAAGACGGTGTGCCGCGCTGGGCCGCTGCGGCGGACAGCCGCGTGACCCGGGTGGGCAGGTTGATCCGCAAGGTGCGCATCGATGAATTGCCGCAGCTGTTTGGGGTGTTGGTGGGCAGCATGAGCCTGGTTGGGCCACGACCCGAACGCCCTTATTTTGTCGACCAGCTGACGCAGGACATTCCGTTTTATGCCGTGCGCCACAGCGTCAAGCCCGGGGTGACCGGCTGGGCGCAGGTCAACTACCAATATGGCGCCTCGCGCGAGGACACCATTGAGAAGCTGCAATACGACCTTTACTACGTCAAGAACCACTCGCTGTTTCTGGATCTGGTGATCCTGTTTGAGACGGTGGGCGTGGTGTTGACGGGCAAAGGTGCGCAGTAACGCGCGGGCACCAGAGTGGCCAGGACGGACCGCATGAACGATATGGTGTCTCCCCTGACCCTGTGGGGCTTTGGCCTTGCGGCGTTGGCCTATGGTGGGCTCTCGCTGTTTCTGGCCACGCGGGGTTATTTCCGGGCGCCGGTCAACCGCACCGGGCTCGCCGTGCTGCTGGCTTCGGTGCTCACATCGGTTTGGGCTGTGGTCGGTCTGGTGGCGGCTGACACGGCTGCTGGCGGGTGGTGGTCGGCCGTGCTCGATGTGGCGCGCTATGCCGCCTGGTTTGCCCTTCTGGCGTTTCTTCTTCGCAGCGGGCAGGGGCGCGGCCACACAGCGGCTTCTGCCCAGTGGATCGAACCGCTGGCCTTGGCGCTGCCCGTGTTGGGGCTGCTGATTCTGGGGTTTACCGCCCTGTGGGCCGGCTCAACCGAGTCGGGCCTGTCTGCGGTGTTTCTGTCCATGACGTTGATGGCGGTGTTTGGGCTGGTGCTGGTCGAACAACTGTTTCGCAACCTGCCTGAAGACGCTTTGTGGAGCGCCAAGCCCATTTGCCTGGGGCTGGCCGGCACGTTCATTTACGACCTGTACCTGTTTTCGCAGGCGGTGCTGTTCCATGGCATGGACCCCGATGCGCTGGACATCCGCGGGCTGGTGCACGCCGCATTGATGCCGCTGGTGCTGATGTCCACCACGCGCCACCGCAACTGGATCGCCAAGATCCGGGTGTCGCACCAGGTGGTGTTTCATTCGGCCACGTTGCTGCTGGTGGGGGGCTACTTGCTGTTCATTGCGGGCGTGGGCTATTACGTGCGCTACTTTGGCAGCGACTGGGGCCGGGCGCTGCAGCTGGCGTTGGTGTTCCTGGCGCTGGTGCTGCTGTTTGCGCTGGGCTTGTCGCGCTCGTTCCGGGCCCGAGTGCGGGTGTTGCTGGGCAAACACTTTTTTCGCTACCGCTACGACTACCGCGAAGAGTGGCTCAAGTTCACACAGACGCTGTCCAACCAGTCGGGTCCGCAAGACATGGGCCTGCAGGTGATTCGGGGCCTGGCGGACATGCTGGAGAGCCCGTCGGGGGCTTTGTGGTTGCACCGGCCAGGCGACAGCCTGTTTCGACATGTGGCCCGCTGGAACCTGCCGCAGGTGGACGACGCGGAGCCGATGGACTCGGCCCTGATGGCGTTCATGCACCGCACCGGCTGGGTGGTGAACCTGGCCGAATACCGCAGCAAACCCGAGCGTTACGACAACCTGGCTTTGCCTGGCTGGCTCGCCGCGCAGCCGCAGGCCTGGTTGTTGGTGCCGCTGTGGTTAGGACAAGACTTGCTGGGTTTTGTGATGCTGGGCAGCCCGCGCACGCGCACGGATGTGAACTGGGAGGTGAACGATCTGCTCAAGACAGCCGGGCGCCAGGCCGCCAGCTTTCTGGCCCAGATGCAGGCCACCGAAGCGCTGTTGGAGGCCAAGAAGTTTGAGGCCTTCAGCCGCATGTCGGCCTTTGTGGTCCACGACTTGAAAAACATCGTGACCCAGCTGTCGCTGATGATGAAAAACGCCAAGCGGCTGGGCCACAACCCCGAGTTCCAGGCCGACATGCTGATGACGGTGGAAAACTCGCTCGACCGCATGCGCCAGCTGATGCTGCAGCTGCGAGAGGGCGCCGCCCCCGGTGGTACGGCGGTGGGGGTTGATCTGGGCCGCCTGGCCCAGGGGCTCGCCACGTTGGCCACCCGCCGCGGGCGCAGGCTGGAGCTGGAACTGGAGCCCCGCGTGGCCACGCGCGGCCACCAGGAGCGCCTGGAGCGTGTGGTGGGGCACTTGGTGAACAACGCTCTGGATGCGACCGATGGTGAGCAGCGCGTGTGGTTGAAGGTTGAACGCTTTGGTCGCCATGCGCGGGTGGAAGTTGGCGACCAGGGGATGGGGATGTCAGAGCAATTTGTGCAAGAGCGTTTGTTCAAACCCTTTCAAACCACCAAAGAAGCCGGCATGGGCATTGGGGCGTATGAAAGTTTTCAATATGTGCAGGAACTGGGCGGGACGGTGACGGTCAGCAGCCAGGAGGGAGCGGGCACCGTGGTCACGCTGCTGTTGCCGCTGATCGAAACGTTTCAGGCGTCCGACCTGCAAACACTGGGTGAGGCATGAGTACTGAAAAAAATAGCCTGCAACTGATGATCGTGGAAGACGATCTGGCGTTGCAAAAGCAGATCAAGTGGTCGCTAGACCCGTTTGAGTCGGTCTGCGCCGCCGACCGCGAGAGCGCGTTGACCCAGCTGCGGCGCCACGCGCCAGCGGTGGTCACCATGGACTTGGGGCTGCCGCCCGACGCCGATGGCACGGCCGAAGGTTTCAAGCTGCTGGAGCAAATGCTGGCTGCCGCGCCCGACACCAAGGTGATCGTGCTGACCGGACAAAACGGCCAAGCCAACGCCTTGCGCGCGGTGGCCATGGGCGCTTACGATTTTTTGGCCAAGCCCTTTGAGCCCGAAATGCTCAACCTGACCGTGGAACGCGCCTTTCGCCTGCATGCGTTGCAGACCGAAAACCAGCGTCTGCAGGCCATGCGCCAGCCAGACACGCTGGCCGGCCTGATCACCCGCGACCCCGAGGTGTTGCGCGTGTGCCGAACCATTGAGAAAGTGGCCAACACCGGCGCCACCGTGATGCTGCTGGGCGAGAGCGGTACGGGCAAAGAGGTGCTGGCGCGCGGGTTGCACCAGTCGTCCAACCGCAAGGCCGGGCGCTTCGTGGCCATCAACTGCGCAGCCATTCCCGAAAATTTGCTGGAAAGCGAGCTTTTTGGCTATGAAAAAGGCGCCTTCACAGGTGCTGCTAAAACCACGATGGGCAAAATAGAAACCGCCCACGGGGGCACACTGATGCTGGACGAGATTGGCGACCTGCCCATGCCGCTGCAGGCCAAGCTGCTGCGGTTTTTGCAGGAACGTGTGATTGAGCGGTTGGGGGGGCGCCAGGAGATTCCGGTCGATGTGCGCATTGTGTGTGCGACCCACCAAGACCTGAAGCAGCTCACCGGTCAGGGCCGCTTTCGAGAAGATTTGTTTTACCGTCTGGCCGAGATTGTGGTGAACATTCCGCCCCTGCGGGCGCGGGTGGGCGACGCGGCTTTGCTCGCGCACGCTTTCACCAAACGGTTTGCACAGGAGCAAAACCGCCGCAACCTCTCGCTCTCGGAAGACGCCTTGCGTGCCATTGAGGCCCACACCTGGCCGGGCAACATCCGCGAGTTGGAGAACTGCCTCAAACGTGCCACCATCATGGCCGATGGCAGCCAGGTCAAGGCCGAAGACCTGGGTTTGCCCACTGTGGTCGGTGAAGCCGCAGAGCCCTCTTTTGACCTGCGCACCGTGCGCGACGAGGCCGAACAGAAGGCCGTGATTGCCGCCTTGGCGCGCGCCAATGGCAATGTGCTCAAGGCGGCCGAGCTGCTGGGCGTGAGCCGGCCCACGTTGTACGACCTCATGCACCGCCTCGGGTTGAAATAAGCGGTTCCCGCCATTCAGGAGGACTCCATGAAAAAGACGACCTTGCGCAAGGCTGTTGGTCCGGTCTCTCTGGCGTGGGTGATGCTGCTTGCCGCGTGTGGCGACAGCGACCCTCAGAAAATGCTCGCATCGGCGCGGCAATACCTTGACGCAAACGACCACCCGGCGGCCATCATTCAGCTCAAGAACGCGCTGCAAGAAGCGCCTGACCTGGGCGAAGCCCGCTTGTTGCTGGGCAAGGCGTTGTTGCTCAACGGCGACGCGGCCGGTGCCGAGACCGAGCTGCAAAAAGCCCGAGAATTGGGCCATCCGCCTGAGACCGTGACGCCGTTGTTGGTCCGAAGCCGGCTGGCCCAAGGCCAGTTTCAACAAGTCACCAACGAGTTTGCCAACACCGACTTGGCGGACCCCGCAGCCCAGGCCGAGCTGAAAACCCTGGTGGCCATTGCCTGGCGCCAGCAGGGCAACTCGGCGGCTTTTGAGGCCGGCCTGCAAGCGGCGCTCAAGGCCAAAACCGATCACGCCCCGGCGCTGATTGAGCAGGCCCGTTTCAAGGCTGCACAGCGCGACTTCGATGGCGCCCTGGCGGTGCTGGACGGCGTGTTGGCCCGCAGGCCGAAAGACGAAGAGGCCTTGAAGCTCAAAGGGGACGTTCTTCTGTACGGCCAAGCCGATCCAGCGCAGGCGCTGGCGGCCTATCGGGCTGCGGTGCAGGCCCGCCCCGACTTTCAAGATGCGCAGGCCGGCGTTGTGCGCGTGTTGATGGGCCAAGGGGACCTGGATCAGGCCGCGAAAGCATGGGACGCGCTGGCCCAATTCGCCCCGGGGCGGCCCCAGACGCTGTACCTGCAGACCCAGCTGGCCTTTCAGAAGAAGGATTTCAAGGCCGCCCAGGCCTCGGCGCAGCAACTGCTGAAGCTCACACCCGACAGCCCCACGGCGCTGGAAATGGCCGGTGCTGCCGCGTTTCAGCTCAACGCGATGGCGCAAGCCGAGGCGATGCTGTTGCGCGCGGTGCAGGCCGCACCGCAGCTCAAAATTGCGCGTCGGGTGCTGGTATTGACCTACCTGCGTACCGGGCAGGTAGACAAAGCCTTGTCGGCTTTGCCGTCCGATCTCGCCACCAACGACAGCGACCCGGCTTTGCTGGCCGTGGCCGGACAGGCCTACATGGTCAAGGGTGAAGCGGAGCGGGCAGAGCAGTTGTTCAGCCGGGCCAGCCGCCTGGCCCCCAAGGACGCCGCCATGCGCACCTCGCTGGCGGTGAGCCAGCTGATGGCGGGCAAAACCGAGCTGGCCATGGATGCCTTGCAGGACATTGCTGCGACAGATGCCGGTGTGATGGCCGACATGGCCCTGATCAACGCCCACCTGCGCAAGCGCGATATCGACAAGGCCTTGATCGCCATTGCCGCACTGGAGAAGAAGCGCGCCACCGATCCCATGCCGGTGCACCTGCGTGGCCGGGCGCTGCTCATGCGCAACGACCAGGCAGGCGCCCGCGCAGCCTTTGAGCGTGCCCAGAGCATCGACCCCGAATACTTTGCAGCCACCGCCGCCCTGGCTGCGCTGGATGTGGTGGATGGCAAGCCGCAAGAGGCGCAAAAGCGCTTTGAAGCAGCGGTGCAGCGCAACCCCAAAAATGCGCCGGCACTCATGGCCTTGGCTGAGCTCAAGCTCGGTGCGGGTGGCAGCAAAGACGAGGTGGCCGATCTGATCCGCAAAGCGGTGGACGCCGCGCCCACGGACAAGGCCCCCCGGCTTATGCTGGCTGAGC
This sequence comes from Hydrogenophaga sp., assembly GCF_965657535.1. Lineage (GTDB taxonomy): Bacteria > Pseudomonadota > Gammaproteobacteria > Burkholderiales > Burkholderiaceae_C > Hydrogenophaga. Next base: position 117,408 of record NZ_CBFHOP010000010.1, read on the forward strand.
ACTACCTTCGCCAGCACGACGCGAAGAACGCGCTGTCAACCGCACAGGCGGCCGTGGCCGCACGGCCCGACGCACCCGAATTGCTGGATGCTTTGGGCCGTGCACAGACGGCCAACGGGGAGCACAACCAGGCGCTGAGCAGCTTCAACAAGATGGTGGGCTTGCTGCCGGGTTCACCGCTGCCCTATGTGCGCATGGCCACGGCGCACAGTGCCAACCAAGACAGCCCGGCCGCCATGCAAAGTTTGCGCAGGGCGCTGGAGATTCAGCCCGATCTGCTGAGCGCGCAGCGCGGCCTGGCCGACCTGGCCGTGAAAGCCAACCAGCCCTCGGAAGCCCTGGCCGTGAGCCGCACCGTGCAGAAACAGCGGCCCAAAGACGCGGTCGGGTTTGTGTTGGAAGGCGATATTCACGCGGCAGGCAAGAACTGGGGCTTGGCCGCCGATGCCTACCGCGCCGGCCTGAAGGTGGCTGCCGGCCCCGAGTTGGTCATCAAGCTCCATGCGGCGCTGAGCATGGGGGGCAAAGCGGGCGATGCCGAACGCTTGGCAGCGGACTGGCTCAAGAACAAGCCGAAAGACCCTGCGGTTCCTTTGTACCTGGGTGATCGGGCCATTGCGGCGCGCCAGTGGACCGACGCGCAACGCCATTACGAACGCGTCATTGAACGCCAGCCCAAGAATGCTCTGGCCTTGAACAACCTGGCCTGGGTGGCCGGGCGCCTGGGCCGGACCGACGCGGTGGCCTTGGCCGAGCGGGCCAATGAAGCTGCACCCAACCAGCCGGCTTTCATGGATACCCTGGCGGTGCTGCTGTCTGAGAAGGGCGAGCACGCAAGGGCTTTGGCGCTGCAAAAGAAGGTGCTTGAGGCGCAACCGCAAGCACCGGTGTTCAAGCTCAACCTGGCCAGGATGCAGATCAAAGCGGGGGACAAAGCCGCTGCGCGCACACTGCTCAACGAACTCGCTGCGCTGGGTGAGACTTTTTCAGGGCAGGCCGAGGTGAAAGAACTGCAGCAGGACTTGTGAGTGATGGCTGTCGAAATATTTGACACTTTCAGCGCTGTTTGAACGGCTTTGGTACAAGTTCAGAAATTGTTTATATAAATCAACAGTTTGCGCGATGATTTTCAAGAGGCAAGATTCTTGCTTACACAAGAGGTTACAAGTCAGGTCTGGCAAATGGGGCTTGCAAGCGCCGCCCTTGAACCCGCGCAGACCACGTTTTTCCGGATCACAGGTGACTCACCATGACCCCAGACCACAACCCTGGACCGCAGATGCGTGAAATCCAAGACAGCCCCCAAGGCGGCGGTGTCAGCCGTCGGCGCCTTGTGCGCGCCGGTTTGACTGCAGCGCCCGTGATGGCTGCCTTGAAAAGCAATACGGTGCTGGCTGGTGAGCACTCATGCATCCGCCCATCATCGTTTTCTTCGCTGGCAGCGGCCCACATGAAGCTGAGCAAAGGCCGGACCGTGAGGACGGACTACGCCTGCAAGTCGCACGGTTACTGGAAGAACCAGCCGCTCACCTGGAACAACGATTTCAAGAAGAAACGCTTCCTGAATTCGAAGTTCACCACCACAGGCTTCACGGCCAACCCTGGGTCGTTCTTCAGCAAGAAGACATTTCAGGAAGTGCTGGACATGGGCGGCAACGACCGCAATACGGCGCTCGCCCGCCATGTGGTGGCCGCCTATTTGTCTGCCGTCTCGGTGAGCGATCACCCGGACCATGTGTGGTTGACCAAAGCGCAATGCAACGCGATCTGGAATGGCCAGGGCGTGTGGAAGCCCTTCGCAGGCAGCCCGACCTGGACGCTGCAACGCACCATGGACTACTTCAATATGGTTCTGGGTCCCGCCTTCTTGCCACCATCTGCGTGATTTCCACCCATGCGCCCCGCAGCGCTCGCTGCCACCGTGCCGCCGATTTTGCGGTGCGCGTGTGGGCAGACGGCGCGGTGGTTTACGACGAAGCCGATGCCAGCTTGCACGCGCTCAACCCCATTGCGGGTGAAGCGTTTTCTCTTTTGCGCGCCCACCTTGCGCTGACGCCCCATGCACTGGCTTCGCTGCTTTTTCAGGACGAACCCCAAGAGGACGACGTGGCGATGGTGGAGCAGTTGCTGTCAGCGTTTGAGCACATGGGCCTGATTGAGCGCTTGCCAGCGTGACCGAGCCCCGTCTGCTTTCAACACTGACGCCCACCGAGCTGAGCTGTCAACTGGCGTCCTCGGGTGTGTGGTTGCGCATCCCGCCGTTTGTCGTGCACATTCAAAGCCCCATGGCTGTGGTGGCAGCGGGCGTGTACGCGCTTTATGCTGACTACACGTTGCTGGACGGGCGCGATTGCCTGGCCGACTTTCACGTGGCGGTGTTGCCCCGGCGCCGCTGGTTCAAACCCCTGTGCGTGTTTGAGTTTGACGGTTTCCAGCCCTTCACGCCGCTCGCCCACGGCGAAGCCTTTGCGTTCCTGGAGTGGGGCATGAATTGGTGTGTGACCAGCCACTGCCACAACCTGCTCACGATCCATTCGGCGGTGCTGGAAAAAGGCGGGCATGCGCTGATGCTGCCGGCACCGCCCGGGTCGGGCAAAAGCACCTTGTGCGCCGCACTCATGCTGCAGGGCTGGCGTTTGTTGTCCGACGAAATGGCGTTGCTGGACCCGCAGACCGGCCAGCTGGTTCCTGCCCCGAGGCCCGTCAGCCTCAAGAACCAGTCTATCGACGTGATCCGCCAACGCGCGCCCTCCGCCGTCATGGGGCCTGTGGCGCGCGACACCATGAAGGGCACGGTGGCGCATCTGCAGGTGACGGCGTCCAGCCTTGCCCGGGCCGATGTGCCGGCGCTGCCGGCCTGGGTGGTGTTTCCAAAATACCAAAAGGCGGCGCCCCTGCGCTTGGAGCCGCGCCCCAAAGCCGGGGCGCTGGTGGAACTGGCGTCCAACAGTTTCAACCACCATGTGCACGGGCGAGACGGTTTTGAGGCCTTGGCAAACCTGGTTGACCGGTGTGCCTGTTTTGACCTCAGCTATGGCGATCTGGATGAGGCGCTGGCTTGGTTTGATGCGCTGGAGGTGCCGCCATGAGTGCGCCCTCCATGGCCTTGCTGGTTGATGCGTTGCAGCATCCCGAGTGCCTGGGTGTCTTGCGGCCGGGGCAGTGGGATCTGCTGATTCGCCAAGCGCGACAGGCCGATGTGCTGGCCCGTCTGGCCGCCGGAGCCCAGCACGCTGGTTGCTGGCATGCCATACCCCCGCAACCCCGCATGCACCTGGCTTCAGCCCGCCAGCTGGCCTTGCGACAGCACACCGAACTGCGCCACGAGGTGCTGGAAATTGAACGCGCCTTGCAACCGGTGGGCCTGCCGGTGGTGTTGCTCAAAGGGGCTGCGTATGCCCTGGCGGGGCTGCATGCATCGCGCGGGCGCAGGGTGTCCGATGTGGACATTCTGGTGCCGCGCGAGCGCTTGGCCGATGTCGAGTCGGCACTCATGATGGCTGGCTGGGTATCGACCAACCGCGATGCCTACGATCAGCGCTACTACCGCACCTGGATGCACGAGCTGCCGCCGCTGCGGCACATGCGCCGCGGCTCGGTGCTGGACGTGCACCACGCCATCTTGCCGCTGACCGCACGGTTCACACCCGACACCCAGGCGTTGCTGCGGTCATCGGTGGCGGTGGCTGGGCGCGAAGGCATTCGGGTGCTTTGCCGCGCTGACATGGTGCTGCACAGTGCCGCGCATTTGTTCCACGAGGGCGAACTGGAGATGGGCTTGCGCGGGCTCGTGGACCTGGACGCGTTGCTGCGAGAGTTTGCCCAAGCGCCTGATTTTTGGGATGGCTTGGTGCAGCGTGCGCGCCTGCTCGACCTGGAGTGGCCGTTGTTTCAGGCCATTCGCTACACCGGCAGTGTGTTGCAGACGCCGGTACCCGCCCGCGTGGTGGCGCCGCTGCAGCAGCGCCTGAGCGTATCGCCTTGGCGACTGCGTTGGATGGATGCGCTGTATCTTCGGGCTTTGCGCCCCGACCACGCGTCAGTGTCAGACGCGTGGACGCCGCTGGCGAGATGGGCTTTGTACCTGCGGGGGCACTGGCTGCGTATGCCGCCGGGCTTGCTGGTGGTGCATTTGCTGCGCAAAGGGCTGTCCAGTGCCTACCCCACGAAAGCTCGCCATGACCAGGAGCTTTAACCGACTTTTGCCGGTGTTTGTTGGGGCTTTGCTGTGCAGCGCGGCTTCGCACGCGGGCTTGGCAGACACGGTGGCCCGGGTCAAGCCTTCGGTGGTGCTGGTGGGCACCTACCTGGCCACCAACAGCCCGCGTTTTCAGTTGCGCGGTACGGGTTTTTTGGTGGACGGCGGACAGCGTGTGGTGACCAACGCCCATGTGTTGCCAGAGGCTGTGGGGGCAGCGGATGCGCCCGCGCTGGTGGTGCAGTTGCGCCAGGCCTCGGGTGAGTGGCACATGCGGCCGGCGTCGTTGTTGGGCCGGGACGACCCGCACGATCTTGCGGTGTTGCGCATGGCGGGGTTGCCAGGGCCCGCCATGGTGCTTGGCGATTCAACCCAGGTGCGCGAGGGCGACGACCTGGCTTTCACCGGGTTTCCGATCGGTGGCCTGCTGGGCTTTTCGCCCGTCACCCACCGCGCCACGGTGTCCTCCATCACTGCAGCGGCCTTGCCCAGTCCGTCGGCGCAACGCCTGAACGAGCGCGCCATACGCGGCTTGCGAAACGGCACTTTCGACATTTTTCAACTCGACGCCACGGCCTACCCGGGGAACAGCGGTGGGCCACTGTTTCACCCCGACACCGGGGAGCTGGTGGGTGTGATGAACATGGTGTTGATCAAGGGCACCCGCGAGTCGGCGATGAGCCAGCCTTCGGGTATTTCGTACGCCATTCCCAGCCGCTACGTCAAAGCGTTGCTCGATAAACATCCCTGAGAGCCAAGCCCAGACCGCAGGGCGCGTGGCGCTATGCTTTCGGTTCAACGTAAAGCGGGAAATGCACATGGACCAGGTGGATGCAGTGGTGATTGGCGCGGGCGTGGTGGGGCTGGCGGTGGCGCGGGCGCTGGCGCTCAGTGGCCGCGAGGTGATGGTGCTGGAGCGTGCAGCGGCGGTGGGTACCGGGACCAGTTCGCGCAACAGCGAGGTCATTCACGCGGGCATTTATTACCCAGCAGGCTCGCTCAAAGCCTTGCTGTGTGTGCAGGGCCGCAGCCAGCTGTATGCCTATTGCGCCGAACGCGGCATTGGCCACCGCCGCTGCGGTAAGTTGATGGTGGCCACCACGCCGAGCCAGCTGGCAGCCCTGCCAGCCATCGTGAACAAAGCCCGCGCCAATGGCGTGAACGACCTGCAGTTGCTGAGCGGCGAGGAGGCGAGGGCGATGGAGCCCGCCCTGTCGTGCCTCGGCGCCGTGCATTCGCCCTCCACCGGCATTGTGGACAGCCATGCGCTGATGCTGGGGTTGCAAGGCGATCTGGAAAACGCGGGCGGTCTGGTGGCGTTGCAGGCGGGCGTTTCGCAGTTGCGCGCGGTGGCCAAAGGTATCGAGGTGTCTACCCTTGATGGCACCGGCTTGCTGGCGCGCACGGTGGTGAATGCGGCTGGGTTGAGTGCTTGTGATCTCGCGCAGCGCACCGAGGGACTTGCTGCACGGCATGTGCCCCGTGCCTGGTTTGCTAAAGGCAACTATTTCACCTTGGCGGGACGCTCGCCGTTTTCGCGGCTGATTTACCCTGCGCCCGAGCCCGACCGGCACCTGGCGGGGCTGGGTGTGCACCTCACAGTGGACCTGGGCGGGCAGGCCAAGTTTGGCCCGGATGTGCAGTGGGTGGACTCCCCCGACGATTTTGAGGTGGACCCTGCGCGCGGCGAGGCTTTTTATGCCGAGGTGCGCCGCTATTGGCCGGCGCTGCCCGACGGCGCTTTGCAGGCGGGCTATGCTGGCATTCGGCCCAAAATCAGCGGCCCGCAAGACCCTGCAGCCGACTTTGTGATTCAGGGCCCCGAGACGCATGGTGTGCCCGGTCTGGTCAACCTGCTGGGCATCGAGTCGCCTGGACTCACCAGTTGCCTGGCCATCGCGGACCACGCTGTTCGCCTGGTGTGATCAGCGGCGCGGCGCGTGCGCCTTGATGGCCTGGGCCGCTTCTTTCACCAGGGACGGGCCCTTGTAGATCAGGCCGGTGTAGATCTGCACCACGTTGGCACCGGCCTGGATTTTGCTCACGGCGTCTTCGCCGCTCATGACCCCACCCACCCCGATGATGGGAAAGCTCTTGCCCAGGCAGGCGCGCAGGCGGCGTATCACCAGGTTGCTGGCTTGCAGCACGGGTGCGCCCGATAACCCACCGGCTTCATCGGCGTGTGGCATGCCGGCTACCGCTGCGCGGCTCAGCGTGGTGTTGGTTGCGATGACGCCAAACGCGTTATTGGCCATGCCATCGCTGCCCGCACCGTAGCGCATCAGCGTGCCCGCAATCACCTCGATCTGGGTGTCGTCCAGGTCGGGTGCAATCTTCAGAAAGATGGGGATGCGCCGGCCCGACTGCTGGGCCAGTTGTTCTCGGCGCTCGGCCACGGCGCCCAGCAACCCGTCCAGGGCTTCGTCGCTTTGCAGGCTGCGCAGGTTTTGCGTGTTGGGGCTTGAAATGTTGACCGTGACGTAGTCCGCATGGGGATACACCCCATCCAGGCAGGTCAGGTAGTCGTCGGTGGCCCGCTCAATGGGCGTGCTGGCGTTCTTGCCAATGTTCAGGCCGAGCAGCATGGCCGGTTTGCCTGCTGTCTGGCTGGTGCGAAAGCGCGCACGTTGTACGTTCGCTACAAAGGCGTCGAGCCCTTCATTGTTGAAACCCAGGCGGTTGATGAGCGCATTGGCTTGGGGCAGCCGGAACATGCGGGGTTTGGGGTTGCCGGGCTGGCCCTTGGGTGTCACGGTGCCCACCTCGACAAAGCCAAAACCCATCGCGGCCAGGCCGTCGATGCAGCGGGCGTTTTTGTCCAAGCCAGCAGCCAGACCCACGCGGTTGGGAAACGTCAGACCTGCCAGCGTGACCGGGTCGTCCACGCGGAGCTCGCTGTACAGGCAGGTCAGCGGGGAATGCTGCAGCTTGGCGATGGTGTGCAGCGTCAGTTCGTGGGCCGCTTCGGGGTCCATGCCAAAGAGAAACGGACGGGTGAGGGCGTAGGGCAGAAGGGACATCAGATAATCAGCGGGTTATTGTTTACACCGATTGTCTCAAATGACCCAAGACGAACTCAAAACCCTGGTCGGCCAGGCCGCCCTGCAGTATGTGACCCCCGGCGAAATCGTTGGTGTGGGCACCGGCTCCACCGTCAACAAGTTCATCGACGCGCTGGCCACGATGAAAGACCAAATTCCAGGTGCGGTGTCCAGTTCCGTTGCCTCTACCGCTCGCCTGCAAGCGCTGGGTATCCCCGTGTTTGAAGCCAATGCCGTGGGTGAGCTGTCGGTCTACATCGACGGTGCCGACGAAATCGATGCCCAGGGCTTCATGGTCAAAGGTGGTGGCGCGGCGCTCACCCGCGAGAAGATCGTGGCGGCGCAATCGCGCCGTTTTGTGTGTATCGCCGATGAGACCAAGATGGTGAAGGCGCTGGGCGCGTTCCCGCTGCCGGTGGAGGTGATCCCCATGGCCACCGCGCGTCTGGTGCGGCAGTTTGAGGCACTGGGTGGCAAAGCACAGATTCGCCTGAAAGACGGCGCCCCACTGGTGACCGACAACGGCCAGCACATCCTGGACGTGACGGGTTTGCAGATCACCGATCCGCTGAACTTTGAGAGCACCGTCAACCAGTGGCCAGGCGTGGTGACGGTGGGTGTGTTTGCCCACCAGCGAGCCCATGTGTGCCTGCTCGGCACGGCCAGCGGTGTGAAGACGCTGACCTTCTAATCCGGGCTCAGAGCCGCAGGTTTAAAACCGGATGCCCGCCGGGTTGTCGCTGGGGGGTGCCACCGGCACCGGCGCGTCTGCTGGCGTTTGTCTTGGGGCGTTGCCGGGTGCCGCAGGGGCGGCGCTCGCAGGCTCTGCGGCTTTCACGGCCACCAGCGGCATGGCTGCGGGTCGGCGGTAACTGGACGGCAGCACCGACTGCTTGGGGTAGCCTGCCGCGTTCATGAATTGCGTCCATTCGGTGTCCGAATATCCCTTGATCTGCTGGCTTCCAATGGTTAGGAACGGCAGTGATGCGGCTCCGCTGAGCCGCTTCAGCGCCTCGGAGTCTTGGGCGGTGTTGATGGTTTTTTCAACGTACGGAATACCGCGGGTGTTCAGCAGATTGCGCCCGCTGTTGCACGGCACGCAGTCGGTACTCGTGTACAGCGTCACAGGAAAGCGGCTGCTGACCTGGCGAAGTTCAAAGGGCAGCTGTGCGTTGGCACTGGCGGCGATGTTGGTCGTGGCACTGCCCACCGGGCGGGCGTTCACATTGGCGGGCGGCGGCTGGTCCGAATAGGTCACACGGCCATCTGGGCCGACCATGCGGTACACCCCTTGGGCCAGTGCAGGCGCTGCAGCCAGGCCGATGGCGAGCCCCACAACCGCCAGCCGCACCGGCATGCGGTGGGCGGTGTTTGTCGAAGCAAAAGCAGCGGTGGTCTTGTTCATGCGTGTCCTCTGGGCAGTGTGCGAAACAAATCAAGGCATGCCGTGTCAGGCCATGCCCTGGTGGCGCAGCAGCGCGTCGATGCTGGGTTCGCGGCCTCGGAAAGCCTTGAACGACTCCATTGCCGGGCGGCTGCCGCCGGCTTCCAGAATCGCCTGGCGGTAGCGGCGTCCGGTGGCCACGTCCAGCGTGCTGTGGCCATTGGCCTGGGCCGCTTCTTCGAACGCGGCGTAGGCGTCTGCCGACAGCACTTCGGCCCACTTGTAACTGTAATAACCGGCCGAATAACCGCCAGCAAAGATGTGGCTGAAGGTGTGGGGCGTGCGGCTGTAAGCCGGTGGCTGCAACACGGCCACTTCGTCACGCACCTGCTGCTGCAGGGCCAAAATGGCTGTCCCGCTGGTCACCGGCTCGGGCTGGCTGTGCAGCAGCATGTCAAACAACGAAAACTCCACCTGGCGCAACGTTTGCAGGCCACTCTGGTAGTTTTTGGCGGCCAGCATCTTGTCAAACAGTGTGCGTGGCAGCGGTTCGCCGGTGTCCACATGGGCGGTCATGTGCTTGAGCACATCCCATTCCCAGCAGAAATTTTCCATGAACTGGCTGGGCAGTTCCACCGCGTCCCATTCGACACCGCTGATACCCGACACATCGCGCTCATTCACCTGGGTGAGCATGTGGTGCAGGCCATGACCAAACTCGTGGAAGAGGGTGATCACGTCGTCGTGGGTGAGCAGTGGCGGCTTCTTGACGCCATCCACCTCGACGCCTTCGGCAAAATTGCACACCAGGTGCGCCACGGGCGTTTGCAGCGCGCCGTTGTCTGGGCGCAGCCAGCGGGCTCGCACATCGTCCATCCAGGCGCCACCGCGTTTGCCGGTGCGGGCGGCCGGGTCCAGGTAGAACTGGCCCACCAGCTGCGCGCCCTCGGGCGTGCTGCGCTCAATGCGGTAGAACTCGACGCCGGGGTTCCAGACCGGCGCGGTGTCTGGGCGGATGGCCACTTCAAACAGTGTTTCAACGATCTGGAACAGGCCCGCCAGCACCTTGGGGGCGGTGAAATAGGGTTTTACTTCCTGCTCGCTGAAGGCGTAGCGGGCCTCCTTGAGCTTTTCGCCGATGTAGGGCCAGTCCCAGGCCCGCGGATCGCTCAGGCCCAACTCACTGGACGCAAAGGCGCGCAGATCGGCCACGTCCTGGTCTGCATGAGGCCGGGCTTTTTGGCCTAGGTCGCGCAAAAAGGCAATCACCTGTTCCGGCGTTTCGGCCATTTTGGGCACCAGCGACACGTCCGCATAGTGGCGGTGGCCCAGCAGCTGCGCCTCTTCATGGCGCAGTGCCAGCAGCTCGCCCATGATGGCCGCGTTGTCAAACTTCACCGCTTCGCCCTCGGCCTGGTCGCTGGCTCGGGTGGCGTAGGCGCGATACAGTGTTTCACGCAAGGCGCTGCTGTGGGCAAATTGCATCACTGGCAAATAGCAGGGCATTTTCAGCGTCAGCTTGTGGCCGGTTTTGCCGTCGGCCTGAGCGGCGGCGGCCGTGGCTTGCTGCACGTCTTCGGGTACGCCAGCCATGTCTTCGGTGGGCACGTAGATGGCGAACGCATCGGTGGCATCCAGCGCGTTTTCACTGAATTTCTGGCCCAGCTCGGCTTGGCGTTCTTGCAGCCAGGCAAAGCGGGTTTTGGCTTCACCCTGCAAATCGGCGCCACCCAGCACGAAACCCCGCATGGCATTTTTGTGCGCCTGCGCCTGTTCGGGCGTCAGGCTGGCCGGGTCCATGGCCTTGTATTTGGCGTACAGACGCTCGTCAGCACCCAGACGCGTCCAGAACTCGGTGACCTTGGGCAGCACTTCGTTGTAGGCGGCGCGAAGCTCGGGCGTGTCGGCCACGCTGTTGAGGTGGCTCACGGCGCCCCAGGCCCGCGACAGGCGCTCGGCAGGAACGTCCAGCGTCAACGACATTTGTGACCAGTCAGCGGGGAAATCGGAAGCAGTCACCGTTTCAAGGGCGCTGCTGGTGGCTTCCAGCAAGGCGTCGATGGCCGGTGCCACCAGCGTGGGCGTGATGGCATCAAACAGCGGCAGATCGGAAAAATCCAGCAAAGGATTGAGCGTGGCGGGGGCGGTGCAGTCGTTCATGGCTGTTCAGATGTGGCGCAGGGCGCGAAGTTCAAGGTGGCTGTGGGTTGTTGCAGACCGAATCAGGCACAAAAAAGGACAACAAAGCATGGTAGCCACGCCCGATTGTCCTGTGTGCTGTCCGGATTGCGTTCCGGCCCGTGGTTACTGCGATTGGGCGCTTTTTTTGACGCTTTTTTGCATCGGTTTGGCGCGTTTGACCTGGCCACCGGTGGTCAGGCGCTGGTTGCCTAGCACGCGCACCACCTTCACTTCTGGGCGCTGGCCGCCGCGGCTGCTGAATTTGAGCACCTTGACATCACGCGGGCCCGGCATGCGGTCTTCGTCCACCGCTTTTTCCTTCTCGGGCATGGGGCGCCACAGCACCAGCAGCTTGCCGATGTGCTGGATGGGGGCCGCATCAAGCTCATCGGCCAGCGTTTGCAGCATGGCTTCGCGTGCGGCACGGTCGTCGCTGAACACCCGAATCTTGATCAGCCCGTGCGCTTTGAGCGCAGCATCGGCTTCTTTTTTGACAGCGGGGCTCAATCCGTCGCCGCCAATATGGACGACGGGATCAAGGTGGTGGGCCTCGGCGCGGTGGACTTTACGCTGGGCGGGGGTGAGTGTGATCTGAGGCATGGGACAATTATCGTTTAACGGCGGCCGTTGTGCGTTTTTCGTGCGGGTTGCCTGTCAGGGTATCTGCGCAGCATGAAAGTTAAAACCAAGAGCAAGAAGGTCAACAAGGCCTGGCTCAACCAGCACGTCAACGACACCTATGTGCTTCTGGCCAAGAAGGACGGGTACCGGGCACGTGCTGCGTACAAGCTCAAAGAGCTGGACGAAACGCTGGGGCTGATCCGGCCCGGGCAGTGTGTGGTGGACCTCGGCTCCACGCCGGGGGCCTGGAGCCAGTACGCCCGGCGGCGCCTGAGCCCCCAGGGCGCGGCCGTGGGCGAACTGCATGGCACCATCATCGCGCTGGACATGTTGCCCATGGACCCGGTGGAGGGGGTGCAGTTCATTCTGGGCGATTTCCGCGAGCCGGCCGTGCTGGCCCAGCTGGAGCAGGCGCTGGTGGACCGAGGCGTGAGCGCTGTGGATGTGGTGCTGTCGGACATGGCACCCAACCTGTCGGGCATTGGCTCCACCGATGCAGCCCGCATTGCCGACCTGGTGGAGCTGGCGGTGGATTTTGCCGTGAACCACCTCAAGCCCGAGGGCGCGCTGGTGGTCAAGCTCTTTCATGGCGGTGCCTACGACCCTATGGTGGCGCTGTTTAGGCAGACCTTTCGCACCGTCAAAGCCATCAAGCCCAAGGCCTCACGAGAAAAATCGTCGGAAACCTTTCTGGTTGGCATGGGTCTGAAAAAACAAGCCGTTGCTTGATCCGCGTGTCCTGCACACAAAAATGGCTAACCCTTTGATTGATATTGCCTCAGTATTTATCAAAGGCACGTCCGCTTGAAAGTCCTAAAATGGACTCAACATGCCAATGTCTATCAATATTCCCGCCAGGAGCAGCACTTGAACAACCAGTGGTTTTCGAAAATCGCCGTATGGATGGTTATCGCCATGGTGCTTTTCACCGTCTTCAAGCAGTTTGACGGCCGCACCAGCGCAAGCGCCGGCACCGTCGGCTACTCCGAGTTTCTTGATCTTGTCAAATCTGGCGGGCTCAAGACGGCCACCATTCAGGAAGGCCCAGGCGGCACCGACATCGTGGCCATCACCACCGATGACCGCCGCGTACGCACCACCGCCACCTACCTCGACCGCGGTCTGGTCGGCGACCTGATCAACAACAACGTGAAATTTGACGTGCGTCCCCGCGAAGAGGGTTCGCTCTTGATGACCTTGTTGGTCAGCTGGGGCCCCATGTTGCTGCTGATCGGTGTGTGGATTTATTTCATGCGCCAGATGCAGGGCGGCGGCAAAGGCGGCGCTTTCAGCTTCGGCAAGAGCAAGGCGCGGCTGCTGGATGAAAGCAGCAACACCGTCACCTTTGCCGATGTGGCCGGTTGCGACGAAGCCAAGGAAGAAGTCAAGGAGGTCGTCGACTTTCTGAAAGACCCGGCCAAGTTTCAAAAGCTCGGGGGCCGTATTCCTCGCGGTCTGTTGCTGGTGGGTCCTCCCGGCACTGGCAAAACCTTGCTGGCCAAGGGCATTGCCGGCGAAGCCAAGGTGCCTTTCTTCAGCATTTCGGGCTCTGATTTCGTGGAAATGTTTGTGGGCGTGGGTGCATCTCGGGTGCGCGACATGTTCGACAACGCCAAGAAGAACGCGCCCTGCATCATCTTCATCGACGAGATTGACGCCGTGGGACGCCAACGCGGCGCTGGCCTTGGTGGTGGCAACGACGAGCGCGAGCAGACGTTGAACCAGATGCTGGTCGAGATGGACGGCTTTGACACCAACGCGGGCGTGATCGTGGTGGCTGCGACCAACCGCCCTGACATTCTGGACGCTGCCTTGTTGCGCCCAGGCCGCTTTGACCGCCAGGTGTATGTGACGCTTCCTGACATCCGTGGCCGTGAGCAGATTCTGAACGTGCACATGCGCAAAGTGCCGCTGGGAACCGACGTGAACCCGAGCGTGATCGCCCGCGGCACGCCCGGCATGAGCGGCGCCGATCTGGCCAACCTGTGCAACGAAGCCGCCCTGATGGCCGCGCGCCGCAACGCCCGCGTGGTGGAAATGCAGGACTTCGAGAAGGCCAAAGACAAGATCTTCATGGGCCCCGAGCGCAAGAGCATGGTCATGCCCGAGGAAGAGCGCCGCAACACGGCGTACCACGAGTCGGGTCACGCACTGATTGGCAAGCTGTTGCCCAAGTGCGACCCGGTGCACAAGGTCACCATCATTCCCCGTGGCCGTGCCCTGGGCGTGACCATGAGTCTGCCGGCGCAAGACCGCTATAGCTACGACAAAGACTACATGCTGAACCAGATCAGCATGCTGTTTGGCGGTCGTATTGCCGAAGAAGTGTTCATGAACCAGATGACCACCGGCGCCAGCAACGACTTCGAGCGCGCCACCTCCATCGCCCGCGACATGGTGATGCGCTACGGCATGACGGATGCGCTGGGCCCGATGGTCTATGCTGAAAACGAAGGTGAAGTGTTCCTCGGTCGCTCGGTGACCAAGACCACCAACATGAGCGAGCAGACCATGCAAAAGGTGGACGCCGAGGTGCGCCGCATCATCGATCAGCAGTACAAACTGGCCCGTGATCTGATTGAGGAGCACTCTGACCACATGCACGCCATGGCGAAGGCTTTGCTTGAATGGGAAACCATCGATGCCGAGCAGATCGAGGACATCATGACCGGCAAGCCTCCACGTCCTCCGAGAGACTGGACGCCCCGCAACCCCTCGGTGGGTGGCGGTGACAGCGGCGGCACGCCAGCGGTGAACACCGATCCAGCGCCCACAGCAGCCTGACCGGCGGTTTGTGCAGTTTCAACAGCGGGGCCTTGGGCCCCGTTGTTGTTTGTTGTTTGCGCTTTCCATTTCAGTCGTCTGCCCAAAGGTGCGCCATGCGTTGGTTAACTTCCCGTTTTGATGTGGACCTGTCCACACCCCAGGTGATGGGCATCGTGAATGTCACGCCCGACTCGTTTTCGGACGGCGGGCGCCACGCCACCACCGTGGCGGCTTTGCGCCACTGCGAGCAGCTGTTGAAGGACGGTGCCCACCTACTCGATATCGGGGGTGAATCTACCCGGCCCGGCAGTCCGGCTGTGGGGCTGGACGAGGAACTGGCCCGTGTGTTGCCGGTGGTGCAGGCGGCTGTGGCGCTGGGTGTGCCGGTGTCGGTGGACACCTACAAGCCGGAGGTAATGCGGGCCGTGCTCGATGCGGGCGCCGACGTGATCAACGATATCTGGGCGCTACGCCAGGGCGACGCGCAGGCAGTGGTGGCCGCAAACCCGCGCTGCGGGGTGTGTTTGATGCACATGCACCGCGATCCGCAAACCATGCAGGCGGCGCCCATGGAGGGCGACGTGGTCGATCAGGTGGTCGGATTTTTGAGCGGGCGAGCCCGTGCCCTGGCAGCGCACGGCGTGGTTCCTGAGCGCATCGTGCTCGATGCCGGCATTGGTTTTGGCAAGACGGTGGCGCAGAATTTCAGCCTCCTGGCGCACCAGCCGCCGCTGCTGGCGCTGGGCTATCCCTTGCTGGCGGGCTGGTCGCGCAAATCGTCATTGGGGCATGTGACCGGCCGTGAGTTGCCTGCCGAGCGCGTGTCGGCCAGTGTGGCTGCGGCCTTGCTCGCGGTTGAACGCGGCGCGCGCGTGGTGCGCGTGCACGACGTTCGCGAAACCGTCGATGCGTTGAAGGTCTGGCAGGCCAGCTTGGCGCTGTGATGCGCAGCCACCACCCGCTCCGCGATAATGTGCGCTGGTGAGGGCGCCGCATGGTTGCGGCTGTTTCAATGAATTGCATCGAGCAAAAAGCAGACAAGGAACATGGCATGACGCGCAAGTATTTCGGCACAGACGGTATCCGTGGAACCGTGGGGCAACCGCCCATCACGCCCGACTTTGTGCTGCGCCTGGCCCATGCGGTGGGCCGCGTGCTCAAGCGTTCCGAGGCGCGCCCCACGGTGCTGATTGGCAAAGACACGCGCATTTCTGGCTACATGCTGGAGAGTGCGCTGGAGAGTGGCTTCAACTCGGCGGGTGTGGATGTGTTGCTGCTGGGACCGGTGCCCACCCCTGCAGTGGCCTACCTCACGCGGGCGCAGCGGGCCAGCTTGGGCGTGGTGATTTCAGCCAGCCACAACCCGTTTGCCGACAACGGCATCAAGTTTTTCAGCGCCATGGGCACCAAGCTGCCCGACGACTGGGAACTCGCGGTGGAAGCCGCGCTGGAGGAGGCACCCGTGTGGGCCGACTCCGCCAGCCTGGGCAAAACCCGGCGCATGGACGACGCATCCGGGCGCTACATCGAGTTCTGCAAAAGCACTTGCTCGCACCTGTTCACTTTGAAGGGCTTGAAGATTGTGGTGGACGGAGCCAACGGCGCCGCGTACCACATTGCTCCTGATGTGTTCCATGAACTCGGCGCGGAGGTGATCAAGATCGGTTGCTCACCCGACGGTTTGAACATCAACCACGGTGTGGGCGCCACCCACCCGCAGGCACTGGTGGAGGCGGTGAAGGCGCATGGCGCGCACTACGGCATAGCGCTGGACGGCGACGCCGACCGCCTGCAGATGGTGGATGCCAGCGGGCGCCTGTTCAATGGCGACGAACTGCTGTACCTGATTGCGGCAGACCGCATTGCGCGTGATATCGACGTGCCCGGTGTGGTGGGCACGCTCATGACCAACAAGGCGGTGGAGGTGGCTTTCAAGCACAAGGGCGTGAAATTTGTGCGCGCCAAAGTGGGGGACCGCTATGTGCTCGAAGCGCTGGAGCGCCACGGCTGGGTGCTGGGCGGCGAGGGTTCCGGGCACATTCTGGTGCTGGACCGTCACACCACGGGCGACGGTTTGGTGTCGGCCTTGCAGGTGCTGCATGCGTGTGTGGACAGTGGCAAAACCATGGCGCAGTTGTTGGCTGATGTGACGCTGTTCCCGCAGGTGCTCATCAATGTGCGCCTGCAGCCGGGCCAGGACTGGAAAGCCAACACCTTGTTGCCCGAGGAAACCCGCGCGGTGGAAGCCGAGCTGGGAGATGCGGGTCGGGTGTTGATTCGCGCCAGCGGCACCGAGCCGCTGCTGCGGGTGATGGTGGAGGCGCGCGACGCCCAGCAGGCGCAGGCCTGTGCCGAGCGCCTGGTGCATGCTGTGAGGGCAGGCTGATGGCTGCGGCATGTTCGGCGCGCCTTGCCGACTACGCCTGCGCCGCCGACGCGGCAGCCGTGGTGGCTCTGCTTGACGCCTATGCCAGCGACCCGGCCGGTGGCGGTGAGCCCCTGAGCGACTACGCCAAGACCCACCTGGTGCGCGAGCTGGCGACACGGCCACAAGCCTACACCGTGCTGGCGTTTGACGGCGATCTGCCCGTTGGTCTGGTCAACTGCATTGAGGGTTTTTCCACCTTTGCCTGCAAGCCGCTGGTGAACGTGCACGACGTGGCTGTGTTGGCCAGCCACCGGGGGCGCGGCGTTGCTGCGCAAATGCTTGCGTTGGCGGAGCAGGTTGCACAGGCGCGTGGTGCAGTGAAGATGACGCTGGAAGTGCTGTCGGGCAACGAACCCGCGGTGAATCTGTACCGGCGCATCGGCTATGCAGGCTACCAGCTCGACCCAGCGATGGGCACCGCGCAGTTCTTTCAGAAGTGGCTGTGAACCGACGGGCAAAGTGCCCGTTGCTCAGTAAAGCAGGAAAGGCCTGCGCGCCAGCGCCCAGGCCGCTTCGTCCGGTCTGGTGATCGCATCAAGGTCCTCGGGCGTTGCATCCGGGTTGTCCACCCATTCGCGCAGGGCCGGTCCGCCGTTGATGAGATCTATCGCCAGGCGGTCGTGTTCGTATTCGTACGCAAAGTCGCGCCACAGCGGGTAGGCCGGCGTTTGCAGGCGCAGCGCCTTGAAGGCCAGGGCCTGCAGGCGCCAGGGCTTGAACGCGGCGTGGTCGTAGTGCGTGGGGTCTTCCACATGAATCATCACACCCGCGCAGAGCTGGCCCTGGTGTTTGTGGAAGGTGGGTTCAAAAAAGCATTCGCGCAACACGCAGCCCTGGAGCCACTGCGGTGCCAGGCGGCGCATGTCGTCCAACAGTCGGCGGGCGCCGATGTCGGGCGCGCCAAACAGCTCCAGCGGGCGCGTGGTGCCACGGCCTTCGCTCAGTGTGGTGCCTTCCAGCATCACGGTGCCGGCGTAGGCGCGGGCCATGCTCAGGTTGGCCGCGTTCGGGCTGGGGTTGACCCAGGTGCGCTCCGTGGGCCAGCCAAAGCCGGGCGCGGCGTCGGGTTGCCAGCCTTCCATGGTGATTACGCGGTAGTCCACCTGCAGGCCCAGCGTGGCGACAAACCAGTGGCCGAGTTCGCCCATGGTCATGCCGTGGCGCATGGGCATGGGGCCGGCACCCACAAAGCTTTCCCAGCCATCGCGCAGCGTCAGGCCTTCCACCGGCCGGCCCGCCGGGTTGGGGCGGTCCAAAACCCACACACTTTTGCCTTGTTTTGCGGCGGCTTCGAGCACGTAGCGCAGCGTGGTGATGAAGGTGTAGATGCGGCAGCCCAGGTCTTGCAGATCGACCAGCAACACGTCAAAGCTGTCCACCATGGCTGGCGTGGGGCGGCGCACCTCGCCGTACAGGCTGAACACCGGAATGCCCAGGCGTGGGTCCAGGTAGTCGGGTGACTCGACCATGTTGTCTTGCTTGTCGCCGCGCAGGCCGTGCTGGGGGCCAAAAGCGGCTGTGAGTTGCACGTCGGGCAGCGCCGCGATGGCGTCCAGCGAATGGGTAAGGTCGCGCGTGACCGAGGCCGGATGGGCCAGCAAGGCCACCCGCTGACCCGCCAAGGGGGCACGCAGGGTGGGGTCTTGCAAGAAACGTTCAATGCCGAATTTCATGGGGTATTTGGAGAAGCAGGGAAGGCGTGAAAGCGGGTCAGCGACGCAGCCCATGTCAGGCCGCCTCGGTGGTGAAAGTCGGGCTTTGCCGCAGGGTGGTGCAGTGCCCAGTAACTGAGCTGACCGCTGCGATCCTCCACCACCGCGGTCAGGCCCCATTGCAGTGGCTGGCCTGCCGGTGCGGCGGGAAGGGCGCTGTGGGGCAGCCACGCCTGCAAGTGCAAGGTGTTGGCGTCCAGACCCATGTCGATGTGCGGTTCAATCCGCCCTTGCGCCGCCTCGGCCGTTGTGTCGCGCACACGCTCATCGCTGAACCGGTAGGCGGCCCATTGCCCGGAAGGCGAGAAGTTGAATTCGCAGTAGGCAGACTCGCCAGGGACCTTCACGAAGGCCTCAAAACAGGTGTGTTGCCACAGGCCGTCTGCCGCGCCGGGTGTGGCGCGAAGTGGTATTTTGAGGGCCGATACGTTGCCACTGATGCGGTAACTTAGCAGCAGGCCCCCGGTGGCCGCGCTGCCCACCACGGCACCGGCGAGCGCCATGCTTGCGGTGATCTGCAGGTCGTGTGCGCAGGGTGTGGCCGGGTGGCACAGCAGCGGAAGTGCTTGCGCGGGCAGGCCTTGGGAGGGGGTGGGTTGGAAAGTCACAGGCCCGTATTTTGGCAGGCCGGCTGGGCAGCCATGGGCTTGCACCGGCTGGGTTGCAAACCAGTGGCACTGCGGTGGCGGTCAGACCCACCACAAACCACATATCGCGTGCCAAACAGCGCCACCCGCGCAGCGGCCAGCGTGTTGATGCCAGCGTTTTTGGCAAACAGCTCTTTCGCCGACTTGG
>NZ_CBFHOP010000011.1:0-130779 GCF_965657535.1 Hydrogenophaga sp.
CGGGCCTGGGCCGCGAAGGCTCGCACCACGGCATGGACGACTATGTGGAGATCAAGTACCTCTGCCTCGGTGACATCATGAAATGAACAGCTTACCCAGCGCAATCCATACCCGGCGCTCTTGGCTGGTGCTCGCACTGGCCGGGGGCCTGAGCGCTTGGGCCAGCCTGGCGCCTGGCGACCCACCGCGGGTGGACGTGGTGGGCGTCGAGCCAATGCCCGGACAAGGCATGGAAGTGCGCCTGCTGGTCAAGCTGCGGGTGATCAACCCCAACGACAGCGCGCTGGAATACGACGGCCTGTTCGTTGAAATGGACGTGCGCGGCAAGTCGTTTGCCAGCGGCGTGAGCAACGCGCGCGGCACCGTGCCCCGTTTTGGTGAAACGGTGTTGAGCGTGCCCGTCACCGTGCCCGCCCTGGCCATGCTGCGCCAGGCCTTGGGCATGGCACAGGGCGACCGTTCACCCATCGGCTACGTGATCAGCGGCAAGCTGTCTGGCCCCCAGTGGCGCAGCCTTCGGTTCAACTCCGCCGGTGAATTCAAGCTGCCCGACTAGAGGGCATCGCCCAACCGGTGAATCCGGGCAAAGCCCCGCTCAATTCACGGCTTTCCAGCTGCCGTCGGGCTGGCGGCAGGCGGTGCCGTAGACCGTTTCGGTCTTGCCACCCACCACCGCTCGCACCGTGTATTCGCGGCAGGGGCCAGCGGCGGTGTCGTAGGTGCGCGTGGGCACCACCACATACTGGTTGCGGGTGTCCGGGTTCACCCAGCTCGACGGCACATCGGTGCGCACCGTTTCCAGCGCATGCGCGGTTTTGAGGCGATCGGTAGCGTCCATCGACCGACCAACGTTGCCGCCAATGGTGGCGCCGATCACCGTGCCTACGATGGTCGCCGCAGTACGGCCCGAACCCTGCCCCACCTGCGCGCCCAGCAGGCCGCCCAAAATGCCGCCCACCACCATGCCGCTCTGCTCCTGGGTGGCCGGCGCCGCGCAACCTGCCAGCAACGCCACCACCAACGAACCTGCCCACAACTTTTTAAAGCCTTGCATGTACCGCTCCCAACGACAAAGAAAAATCAATATTCGGCGAGCGAAATCACAGCGGTGCAACTGCGCAGCGACACCAACGGCAAGTCACTGCCCAACCACGCCACCAACGCCCACCGAGGCATTAGAAAAGTGTAGGCATCCAGCGCCGGCCACCATTGAGCGGACGCAACGCACTGCCGCAAACGAGCCGCAGTGGGCGACAGCGCTGCTCGGGTATGATTCGGGCCTTCGCGGGTGTAGCTCAATGGCAGAGCTGTTGCTTCCCAAGCAACTGACGAGGGTTCGATTCCCTTCACCCGCTCCAAAAATCTAAAAGGCCCGTCGAGGCCTTTTTCATGGCTGCTCGCTGAGCGTCATGTCCTGGTGTTCGTTCAACCCTCGGGGTCCAGCGACGACACCGCCAGCCAGCTCACCACCACCAGCGGTAAGCCCAGGCCAAACGCGTAGCGAATGCCCCAGTGTTCGGCCACAAACCCCAGCAGCGGTGGTGCCAGCAAAAACGCCATAAACGACAGCTGCGACAACGCGGCCACGTTGATAGCGGCTGGCCGGTCGTGGCGCTGGGCGGCGGCCGACATGGCCAGCGGAAAAATGGCGCTGCTGCCCACGCCCATGAGCGCGAAACCGAGCAACGAGGCCGTCGGGTGCAGCGCGGCAAACACCACCAGCACGCCGGCACCCAACGCCAGCAGCAACACGCGGGCCACCGTCTGGGGCGAATAGCGCTCGACAAAATGGTCGGCGGCAAAGCGGGCGCAGGCCTGCGCCAAAGCCCCGGTGGCCACGGCCAAGCCGGCCACAAAGGGGGCCACGCCAAACACGTCGCGCATGTAGATGGCTGACCAGTCGATGCCGGCGCCTTCCATCACCATGGCTGAAAACGTGAGGCACACCAGCCAGAAAATGGCCCGCGTGGGCCGTGCAAAGCGGGGTACCAAGGCCGCGCCGGCCATTTGTGGCCGTGGGTTGCTGGGCGCAAACCGACCCAGCAACAGCAGCGTCGAGATGAGCACCAGCAACACGGTGGCCGACAACTGCAGCTGCGGGCTGATGCCCAGCCAGGCACTGCCAGCGCCCACCATGCCGGCGACGAAAAAGCCCAGGCTCCAGAAGCCGTGGGCGCGGTTCATGATGCGTCGGCCCAGGGCATGCTCGACGCGGTCGGCTTCCACGTTGACGATGATTTCAAGCGCGCCCACGCCCACACCGGCCGGCAACAACACCGAAAACAGCACCCAAGGCGCCGCGGCCCAAGCCGCCAGTGCGTACCAGGTGGCTGTGGCCGGCAGCAGCCACAGCAGGCAGCGCCGGTAGCCCACGCGCTCGATCAGGGCATGGCCCCAGGTGAGCGACAACATGGTGCCGCAGGCGGTGCCAATGAGCGCCAGGCCCAGCGCACCCTCGCCCACCCCCATGCGTTGCTGTATCTCGCCCATGCGCGGGAACAAGCCACCCAGGCTCAACGCATAAAGAAAAAACGCGGCATAGACCCTCTGTGCGGGAGGCAACGCCCGCCCCCACCGGTGCACCCAGCTCTCGCTGTGGGCGGAGGGGCTCATGCGCCGCTCAGCAAAACGCCCACACCCAGCACCAGGAAAATCAGCGCGGCCACCACATGCACTGCCTTGATGGGCACGCGCCGGGTGATGGCGTCACCAAAAAACACCACAGGGGCATTCGCCAGCATCATGCCCAGCGTGGTGCCCGCCACCACGGCCACCAGCGGTTCGTACTGCGCTCCCAGCGCCACGGTGGCAATCTGCGTCTTGTCGCCCATTTCAGCCAGAAAAAACGCCCAGGTGGTGGTAAAAAATACCCCGAACTGGCGCTTGGGCACCGCGTCTTCGTCGTCCAGCTTGTCGGGAATGAGCATCCAGCCTGCCATGGCGATGAAAGACACGCCGAGCACCCAGCGCATCACGTCGGGCCCTGCAGCGGCCATCACCCACGAACCCACCGCGCCGGCCAGGGCGTGGTTGAGCAGCGTGGCCGCCAGAATGCCCCAGATGATGGGCCAGGGTTTTTTGAAACGCGCGGCCAGCACCAACGACAACAACTGTGTCTTGTCGCCCATTTCGGCGAGGGCCACGATGCCTGTGGACAGTAAAAAAGCTTCCAAACCCATTCCCCCAAACGCAAATAAAAACGCAAACGAAAAAGCCCGCACCTGGAGCGGGTGCGGGCGATGGACAGGCAGCAGTGTAGGCACTGCGGCTGTCAAATGGCTATCAGTAGACCATCAATAGGCCATCGACCGATCAGATCAGCGGAACGCCGGTCTTGCTCTGGATGAACTCGCGCGTCACGCCGTCGGCCAGTTCAACCAGCTTCAGGCCTTCAGGGGTCACGTCCATCACGCCCAGGTCGGTGATGATCCGGTCCACCACGCCTTTGCCGGTCAGCGGCAAGGTGCAGGCGGGCAAAATTTTCAAGTCTTCGGTGCCGTCTTTCTTCTTCGCCACGTGTTCCATGAGCACGATAACGCGCTTGACGCCCGCCACCAGATCCATGGCACCGCCCATGCCCTTGACCATCTTGCCGGGAATCATCCAGTTCGCCAGATCGCCCTCGGCGGTGACCTGCATGGCGCCCAGAATGGACAGGTTGATCTTGCCGCCGCGAATCATGGCAAACGACTGGTCGCTACCGAAAATGGCCGAGCCCTTCATGGTGGTCACGGTCTGCTTGCCCGCGTTGATCAGGTCGGGGTCCACCTCGTCTTCATAAGGAAACGGGCCAATGCCGAGCATGCCGTTTTCGCTCTGCAGCCAAACTTCCACATGGTCGGGCACGTGGTTGGCCACCAGCGTCGGGATACCGATACCGAGGTTCACATAAAAGCCATCCTGCAGTTCTTGCGCCGCACGCGCGGCCATCTGGTCTTGGGTCCAAGGCATGTTCTTTTCCTTTCGTGTTGGGGACAGCGCTGAAGGTCTGTCCCGCAAAAAAATCAGACTTTGCGGTCGCGGGTGGTGCGCTTTTCGATGCGCTTTTCCGGGGTGGGGTTCAGCACGATGCGGTGCACGTAAATGCCCGGCAGGTGCACGTCGTCCGGGGCAATGTCGCCGGTGGCCACAATGCGCTCCACTTCGACGATGCAGATCTTGCCGGCTGTGGCCACAGCAGGGTTGAAGTTGCGTGCGGTCTTGTTGAAGCGCAGGTTGCCCGACATGTCGGCCACATCAGCTTTCACCAGCGATATCTCAGGCACCAGCGAGCGCTCCATCACATAAGTCTCGCCATCAAACTCGCGCAACTCCTTGCCCTCGGCCACCAGCGTGCCCACACCGGTTTTGGTGAAAAAGGCCGGAATGCCAGCACCGCCAGCGCGCAGCTTTTCGGCCAGCGTGCCCTGCGGCGTGAATTCGAGTTCGAGTTCACCAGCCAGGTACTGGCGCTCAAACTCCTTGTTTTCACCCACGTAGGACGAGATCATTTTCTTGATCTGGCGCGTCTGCAGCAGCTTGCCTAGACCAAAATCGTCCACGCCCGCGTTGTTTGAAATAGCGGTTAGGTTCTTAACGCCCGAGTCGCGCAGCGCGTCGATCAGGGCTTCGGGAATGCCGCAAAGGCCAAAACCGCCCACGGCGATCAGTTGGCCATCAGCGACCACGCCTTTCAGGGCTTCGGCTGCGCTCGGGTAAATCTTGTTCACGTCGGTTGCTCCAGTGGTTGAACAGGGATAAGGTGACGATACTACGTAACGACATACGTAGTTTGACCTAATGACTAACCCTGACATGACCTCCGACGCGCCTGGCACCGCAGGCGACGCCAGCCCGGCGCTGAGCAGCCCCACCGGCATCGACTACCGGCTCGCTTTTCACCTTGCCCCTGTGGGGTTGGCCCTGTCGCGCCAGCGCACCATGGTGGACTGCAACCAGGCGCTGTGCGACATGTTTGGCGCCAGCCGCGAACAGTTGGTGGGCCAGAGCTTTCAGATCTTGTACCCCAGCGCAGACGAGTACGAGCGCACCGGCGCCCGCATTGCGCCGATTTTGGGCAAGAACGGCACCTATGCCGACGACCGCATCATGAAGCGGGTGGACGGCCGACTGAAGGGCGAAACCTTTTGGTGTCATGTGACCGGGCGGGCGCTGCGGCGCGAGGTGCCCCACGAGGCAGGCATCTGGAGCTTTGAAGACCTCAGTTCGCGCCGCGCCGTGAGAGCCGAATTGACACCGCGCGAACGCGAAGTGGCGGCCTTTCTGATGGACGGCCTGACCAGCAAGGAAATCGGCAAGCAGCTTGCCATCAGCCACCGCACGGTGGAAATTTACCGTGCGCGGCTGATGCGCAAATACCAAGCGGGCAGCTCGGTTGATCTGGTCCACAAGCTCATTGCGGGCTGAGCCGTCCCCCTTTAAAACCCGCACCAGGAGTCTACGATGCCATCCACCATTGACGAGCTGCTCGCGCGCATGCAGGCCCTGGAAGACCAATTGGAAACCGAATACAGCGAGCACCGTGCGGCTTTCATGCGCCACCGAGCCGAGCTGGCCGAGCGCTTTCTGGAACTGCAACAACGGCAGAAAGTGGGCCTGTGGCATTACCTGCGCCACAGCCGGTTCACCGTGCTGCTGAGCGCCCCGCTGATCTATATGGGTTGGCCGATCTTTGCATTGCTGGACGTGTTCATCAGCTTGTATCAGGCTGTGTGCTTTCCGGTTTACCGCATACACCAAGTGCGCCGTGCCGACTACCTGGTGTTTGACCGCAGCGACCTGCCCTACCTGAACACGGTCGAAAAATTCAACTGCTTGTATTGCTCTTACGGCAACGGTGTGCTGGCCTATGCCCGCGAGGTGGCTGCCCGCACCGAGCAGTATTGGTGCCATCAAACACGCGCGGCGGCTGCAGGGCGCGCACCTGCGCTACCCGCAGTTTTTTGAACACGGCGACGCCGAAGCCTTTCGACAGGGCCTGGACCGCCTGCGAGAGCAACTGCGCGAGGCGCAGGCCCACAGCACCGCAGACGCAGCCGAAAAAACACCCGGCGCCTGAAGCCCAGGGGCCGGGTGTCCCGATTTCAGCACCGCTGACGCACAGCCTTTACTGGGGCTGAAAGCCGCTGTCTTTGATGATCTTGGCCCACACCTTGGCGTAGCTGCGTTCGCGCGCGGCCAGCTGCTCAGACGGCATGTAACCCACCGTCAAGCCCATGGCGGTGAGCTTGCCCTGCACGTCGGGCTGGGCAATGGTTTTTTGAATGGCAGCGCCCAGCTTGTCCAGCGTGGCCTTGGGCGTGCCTGCGGGAGCAAACACGCCGTAATAAGGCACGTCTTCAAAACCGGCCAAGCCCAGCTCGGCAAACGTGGGCACCGCGGGCATGGCCGCCTGGCGCTGGGTGCCCATGACGGCCACCACGCGCAGCTTGCCAGCCTTGTGGTTTTCAATGAAGTCGGGGACGGACGCCACGCCCGCCGAAATCTGGTTGCCCAGCATGTCGCCCATCATGGGCGCGCTGCCGCGGTAAGGCGCCGCCACCAAGTCCAGCTGGTTTTGCTTGGCGATCACCTGCACCAAAAACTGCGGCACCGAGCCAGGCGCCGGGATGCCCACCGCACCCTTGCCGCCGCCTTGCTGGCGCACCCAGTCGACGTAGCCATTGAGCGAGGTGGCGGGCGTGCCGCTGGACAGGGCAAATGCGTTCACAAATGTGGCGAAGCCAGCCACCGGCACGAAGTCTTTGGCGGAGTCATAGCCCGGGTTTTTGGTGACCATGGGCAAGATGGTGATGCTGTGGTCGTGGCTTAGGAACAGCGTGTGGCCGTCGGGGGCTGCGGCTTTGAGCGTTTGCGCCGCAATCTGGCCGCCGGCGCCGGGCTTGTTGTCCACCAACACCGTGGTGCCCAGCTCGGCCTGCAGACGCTCGGCCAAAATGCGGGCAATCGCATCGGTGCCACCCCCGGCGGGAAAACCCACCATGAGCTTGGTCACCGGCGCCTGGGCAGCGGCCAGCCCCAGGCTGAGAGTGGCGCTCAGTGCCAGCGCAGTGCGCAGGCTGCGGGAAAGAAATGAACGGCGTGGACTGGTCATAGAGTGCCCCGGTCGGTATGGAAAAATGAACGCAATCAGGAAGATGCAGGCGGTTCGCACACCTCGGCCGCGCTGCGAAACGCCTCCACCGCAGTCGGCACGCCGCAATACACCGCCGCGTGCAGCAGCACCTCTTGAATCTCCTGCACCGTGGCGCCGTTGTTCAGTGCGCCGCGCACATGGCCTTTCAGCTCGTGCTGCTTGCCCAATGCGGTGAGCATGGCCACGGTGATCAGGCTGCGGGTCTTGCGGTCCAGCCCGTCGCGTTGCCACACATCGCCCCAGGCGGCGCGTGAAATGTGGTCTTGAATGGGTTGGGTAAACGGGGTGGTGCCGGCCAGTGCGCGGTCCACAAAAGGGTCACCCATGACCTCGCGGCGGGTCGCGAGGCCGGTGCGGTATTGCTCGTCTTGCATGCTGTGCTCCAAGTGTCTGGGGTGGGAATCGCCCAAGGATAAACTGGTGAGCACCTGCTTTTTTTGACCGGAGACAAGAACATGAGCAACACCCCCCGATACCCCCTGCCCGACCTGAATACCCTGCCCGACGACCTCAAGGCGAAGGTGCTGGAAGTGCAGGAAAAAGCGGGCTTTGTGCCCAACGTTTTTCTGGCGCTGGCCCGCCGGCCCGCCGAGTGGCGCGCTTTCTTTGCCTACCACGACGCCCTGATGACGCCGGAAACCGCAGGGCGCACCTCGGGCCTGAGCAAGGGCGACCGGGAAATGATTGTCACCACCACCAGCGCAGCCAACCATTGCCTGTATTGCGTGGTGGCGCACGGCGCCATTTTGCGCATTTACGAGAAAAAACCCTTGGTGGCCGACCAAGTGGCGGTCAATTACCGCAAGGCCGACATTTCACCGCGCCAGCGCGCCATGCTCGACTTTGCGATGAAGGTGTGCCTGGCTTCGCACGCGTTGGACGATGCCGATTTCGCTGCACTGCACGCCCACGGGTTCACCGATGAAGACGCCTGGGACATCGCGGCCATCACTGCGTTTTTTGGCCTGTCCAACCGCATGGCCAGCTTCAGCGGCATGACGCCCAACCCCGAGTTTTACGTGATGGGGCGTCTGCCGAAACAGAAGTAGTTTGGCCCCCACGCTCCGCCGCTGCGCGGGTCGCAGCCCCCCGAGGGGGCGCGAATTCGCTTGGGTCGGCCCGGCGCTGAATTACCTTGCTCAGCGCCCCAGCAAGGGCGGGCCGCCTGCGCACTCGATCAGGGCGCGGGCGTGTTCCGACATGGGCACCGACTTCTGCTGCGGAAAGTCCACCCAGACCACGGTAGCGCCGCCGTTGGCGTAGACCGTGCTGGGGTCGTCGGTGCGCAGCATCTCGTGGTAGGTGTCAAACGAGGTCCGCCCCATGGTGCCCAGGTAGGTGCGCACCAGCACATCGCCCGGAAACTCCAGCTGCCGGATGAAATTGCAGAACGCGTTGACGATCACCGGGCCTTCGCCCTTCGGGTCAGCCGGCAGGCCCATACCAAAAAACCAGTCCAGCCGGGCAATTTCCATGTAGCGGAAATACAGCGTGTTGTTCACATGGCCCATGGCGTCCATGTCGCCCCAGCGAATGGGAACGATGACGCTGTGCACCAGTTTTTTGTCTTCAGGTAGTTCGAGTTTCATCGGTGTGCCTTGATAGAAGCCAGGATACCCAGCACGAACAGCACGCAGGCCGCCCATTGCATGGCGGCAGGCCATTGGGCGCTCCAGGCAAAGGTGTAGATCAGTCCAAAAACCGTTTCGCTGACGATGAGTTGCCCAGCCAAGCTCGGGCTCAGGCGGCGGCTGGCCATGTTCCACAGCACCGCCGCCACCCAGGCCGAGCCAATGCCGGTCACGGTGCACACCAGCACAAAGGTGCCAAAGCCCTCACGGGCGCGCAGGCTGGCCCAGTCAGAGCCCCACAGGCCCCACAGCAAGAGCGCGCCCACACCCGCCGCGATGCCGAGCCAGTTGGCCCAGTCGGTCGAATTCACCTCGGGGTGGCGCCGCAGCCAGGCCGCGTTGAGCAAACCAAACGCTGTCCAGCTGGCCATGGCGGCCACCGCATACAACACGCCGCGCCATACCTGCCCGGCGGGTGCGTCAGCGCTGCCGTGGCTAGCGGCCTCGCCCGTGGCCTGCATCATCAACACCATGCCCAGCGCTGTGAGCAACACACCGGGCACCAGTGCGCCCCAGCGCAAAGCGTGCGGCTTGCCCAGCACCATCACCCACAGCGGAATGGTGCCAATGACCAGCACCGGCAAGGCCGCGCCCGCGTCTTGGATGGCCAGCACCAGCAGCAGGTAGTAGCCGGTGTAACCCAACACACTCAGACCCAGCGCCACCAGCGCCTGGCGCGGCGTGGGCCAGTGCCAGGCTCCCAGCTGCATCGTGCGCCCAGGCGCCTGGCGGCGAAACAAGGCGCCCATGGGCCGAGCGGCAAACAGCAACAGCGAAAACAGCCCGCAAGCCACAAAGCGACCTACCGTGTAGTCCACCGAACTGAACCCCGCCACCATCAACGGCGCCACAAAAGTCATGCCCCAGAAGGCGCCCGCACCCAGCCCAGCCAGAATGCCGGTAAGCATGCCCACCGGCCAGGCGGCGGTGCGCGCGGCGTCGGTTGCAATCAAGCGTCAGACCCCAAAACCGTCGTCGGCCGCGATCACCGCGCCGTTGATAAAGTGGCTCTCGCTGGCGCACAGCATCACCAGCAGCGCGTCCAGGTCAGCCGGGTGACCCACACGTTTGCGCGGCAGCATGTTGACCAGCTTTTGCCCTTGCTCAGTGGCCCAGTGGTGGTGGTTGATCTCGGTGTCGATGTAGCCCGGGCAAATGGCGTTGACGTTGATGCCAAACTTGCCCCACTCCACCGCCATGGCCTTGGTCATGTGCACCACCGCAGCCTTGCTCATGCAATACACGCCAATTTGCGGCAGCACTTTCAGGCCCGCCATGGACGCGATGTTGATGATGCGCCCACCCACGTAACTGCCGGGTGCCGCGCCCTTGGCCCGCGCCAGCATGCGCTTGGCCACCTCTTGCGCCACAAAAAACGCGCCCTTGGTGTTGGTGTTGAGCACGAAGTCGTAGTCGTCCTCGGTCACATCCTGCAGGCGCTGCGTGGTGCTCACGCCCGAGTTGTTGATCAGAATGTCGATCGGACCCACCTCGGTTTCAGCGTGGGCAATGGCCGCCTTGATGGACGCGATGTCGGTCACATCCAGCGCGACCACATGGGCATCGCCCCCCTCCGCCTCAATGTGCGCGCGCAGGGCCATGAGCCGGTCGGTGCGGCGGCTAGCCAGCACCACCGCCGCGCCCGCGCGGGCCAGCGTTTTGGCGAACTGCTCGCCCAAACCGCCCGAAGCGCCGGTGACCAAGGCCACGCGACCCGAAAGATCCAATGTGTATGCCATTTAGAGTTCCTACCCGAATGAGTTCGTTGCGGGGCCGTTTGCATCCCCCGTGACAGCGATTGTGCGACATCGCCCACTAGAATCCGTCACAACGACGACACGATCTGCACACCCCCTTCATGACGGACGGCTTGCGCCTGCCGGCCCGACCTTTCACTGAGACTGCACACCATGAGCCCACAAGAAATCCTCAGCACCTACGGCCCGCGCGAAGCGATGGAATACGACGTGGTGATCGTCGGCGGCGGCCCCGCCGGCCTGTCCACCGCCATCCGTTTGAAGCAGCTCGCCGCCGACAAAGGCAGCGAGATCAATGTCTGCGTGCTGGAGAAAGGCTCCGAGCCCGGCGCCCACATCCTCTCGGGCGCCGTGATGGACCCGAAAGCCATCACCGAACTGTTCCCCAACTGGAAAGAACTCGGCGCTCCGCTGAACCAGCCTGTGACCGGCGACGACCTGCTGGTGCTGTCTGAAACCGGCGCACAGCGCACGCCCGACTGGCTGATGCCGCGCAACTTCGACAACCACGGCTGCTACGTCATCAGCCTGGGCGCGGTCACAAAATGGCTGGGCGAGCAAGCCGAAGCCCTGGGCGTGGAGATCTTCCCCGGCTTCTCGGCCGCCGAAGTGCTTTACAACGACGACGGCTCTGTGAAGGGAGTGGCCACCGGCAACCAGGGCGTAGGCAAGGACGGCGAGCCGATGGACAGCTTCCAGATCGGCATGGAGTTGCACGCCAAATACACCGTGTTCGCCGAGGGCGCCCGTGGCCACCTGGGCAAGCAGCTGATCGCGAAGTACAAACTCGACGAAGGCAAAGACGCGCAGACCTTCGCCATCGGCATCAAGGAGCTGTGGGAAGTGCCGGCCGACAAGGCCAAGCCTGGCCTGGTGGTGCACACCGCCGGCTGGCCTTTGGGCGACGACGCTTTTGGTGGCGGTTTTCTGTACCACCTCGAAGGCAACAAGGTCACGCTGGGTTACGTCATTGGTCTGGACTACCAGAACCCGTGGATGAGCCCGTTTGAAGAAATGCAACGCTGGAAAACCCACCCCAGCATCAAGGCGCACATTGAAGGCGGCAAGCGCCTGGGCTACGGTGCCCGCGCGCTGAACAACGGCACACCGCAGGCCTTGCCCAAGCTGGTGTTCCCGGGCGGCGCCATGGTGGGCTGCAACGCCGGCTTTCTGAATGCAGCGCGTATCAAGGGCAGCCACGCGGCCATAAAAAGCGGCATGCTGTGCGCCGAAGCCGCGTTTGAAGCGGTGACCGCAGGGCGCCAGAGCGACGAGCTGAGCGCCTTTGAATCTGGCTACAAGGCCAGCTGGCTGCATGAAGAACTGTGGACCTACCGCAACTTCAAGAACTGGTTCAAGAAGAGCCCGCTCATGGGCAAGCTCATGACCGGTGTGGAGCACTGGTTCCTGCCCAAGGTGGGTGTGAGCAACCCGCCCTGGACGCTGCACAACACGACCAAGGACCACACCAAGCTCAAGCCGGCCAATGAAATGCCGCAGATCACGTACCCGAAACCGGACGGTGTGATCACCTTTGACCGGCTCTCCAGCGTGTTCGTCTCCAACACCAACCACGAAGAGCAACAACCGGCGCACCTGACACTCAAGGACGCGAGCGTGCCGGTGCAGATCAACCTCGCCAAGTATGCGGGGCCCGAGAGCCGGTACTGCCCGGCCGGTGTGTACGAGTTCGTCAACAAGGACGGCGCGGACCAACTGGTGATCAACGCGCAGAACTGCGTGCACTGCAAGACCTGCGACATCAAGGACCCGACGCAAAACATTGTGTGGGTCACACCCGAAGGCGGCGGCGGGCCCAACTACGCGGGCATGTGATGGCGCCCAAGCTCCACCCGGCGCTGGTGGAGCGCCTGCAGCTGCTGGCCAGCGGACCGCGCCGTCTGCTCGGGGTGGTCGGCCCGCCCGGGGCGGGCAAGTCCACGCTGGCCCGTCTCATGGAACAAAGCCAGGGCACACGGGCTCAGGCGGTGCCCATGGACGGCTTTCACCTGGCGCAGCTGGAGCTGGAGCGGCTGGGGCGCGCCCAGCGCAAAGGCGCACCCGACACCTTTGACGCTGCCGGCTACGCGGCATTGTTGCGCCGCCTGCGCACGCAAACGGACGACGAGGTGGTGTACGCGCCCGACTTTCGCCGTGAGATTGAAGAGCCGGTGGCCGGCGCCCTGCCCGTGTGGGCGAACACGCCGCTGATCGTCACCGAAGGCAACTACCTGCTGCTGGATGACGCCGGCTGGTCGCCCGTGGCGGGTCTGCTGGACGAGGTGTGGTACTTGCAGGTCGAGCCTGACCTGCGGCTGGAACGGCTGGCCGCGCGCCACCAGCAGTTCGGTCGCACCCGAGAACAGGCCCTGGCCTGGATCGCCCAGACCGACGAACCCAACGCGCGCCGTATCGAGGCTTCGAGGCACCGCGCCCAGCGCCAGGTGGCCTGGAACGCAGCGGCCGGGTGTTTTGAATTCCAGACAAGCTGAAAACACGCGCCGTGCTTTAGAATGCGCGTCTGTCAGGAGAGAGCTGCCCCACGGGTGGCCGCCGAAGGCGCAGGCGGTTTGCTGAACCAGCAAGCCCTGAACGCTCAGGCAAAAGGACTGGCAAGCAGTGGCTGAAAAGCCGCTGTACCCCACTGGAGAGAGGCAGCCCCCGTATCAAGGTTTCGGGCGGCCCACCGAAGGAGCAAACGCGGCATCGCCCGTGTGAATCTCTCAGGTAAAGCGGACAGTGGGGCAGCGCACGGATGAACCGTGTACGCCCTTCAGTGGGCCTGCCCCATTGAGTCCAGGTACAACCCTCCAGAAAGCCCGCCGTGTCTGACGCCCCCACCGCCTCCAAACTGCTGCACACCCCGCTGCACGCCCTGCACCTTGAACTCGGCGCCCGCATGGTGCCCTTTGCCGGTTACAGCATGCCGGTGCAGTACCCCGCCGGCCTGATGGCCGAGCACCACCACACGCGTACCGCAGCCGGTCTGTTTGATGTGTCCCACATGGGCCAATTGCGTCTGGTGGGCCCAGATGCAGCCGCGGCCTTTGAAACCCTGATGCCGGTGGATGTGGTGGATCTGGGCGTGAACAAGCAACGCTACGGCCTGCTGCTGAACGAAGCCGGCGGCATCATTGACGACCTGATGTTCGTGAACCGGGGCGCCGATATTTTTGTGATCGTCAATGGCGCCTGCAAACACGGTGACCTGGCACACATCCAGTCCAGCATCGGCAAGCTGTGCCACGTGGATGTGCAGTTCGAGCGCGGCCTGCTCGCCCTGCAAGGCCCACAAGCCGTGACGGCCCTGAAGCGCTTGCTGCCCGGCGTGGAACAGCTCGTGTTCATGACCGGTGCGGCCTTCACCTGGGCTGGTGGCGACCTGTACATCACCCGCAGCGGTTACACCGGCGAAGACGGGTTTGAGATTTCGCTGCCTGCGCATGTGGCCACCGATTTCGCCCGCGCCTTGCTGGCGCAGCCCGAAGTGAAGCCCGTAGGCCTTGGCGCCCGCAATTCGCTGCGACTGGAAGCGGGCTTGTGCCTGTACGGGCAAGACATCGACACCACCACCACCCCGGTGGAAGCCGCACTGAACTGGGCGATCCAGAAAGTGCGCCGCACCGGCGGCGCCCGCGCTGGCGCATTCCCCGGCGCAGCCCGCGTGCTGGCTCAGCTGGACGGTACCGAGCCCCTGCTCCGCAAGCGCGTAGGCCTGATCGCGCTGGAGCGCGTGCCGGTGCGTGAGCACACCGAACTGCAAAACACCGAGGGCGAAACGATTGGCGAAGTGACCAGCGGCCTGCTGGGCCCCAGCGCTGAAAAGCCGGTAGCCATCGGCTATGTGCACCCCGCTCAGGCCGCCCTGGGTACCCGCGTGAACGCCATCGTGCGCGGCAAAACCGTGCCCATGGAAGTGGCCGCCATGCCGTTTGTGCCCACCCGCTACTACAGGGGTTGATCTCCCGTTCGCCACCTCGCGTTCACCCTTGCAGCCGACACCCCTACTTTCAACCCCCACTTTTCACTGGAGCCCACCATGACCACCAAGTACACCGAAGACCACGAATGGATCAGCGTTGACGGCGATATCGCCACCGTCGGCATCACTCCCCATGCGCAAGACGCGCTGGGCGATGTGGTGTTTGTGGACCTGCCAGAAGTGGGCAAGTCCTTTGCACAGAAAGAAGTGGCCGGCGTGGTCGAGTCGGTGAAAGCCGCAGCCGACGTGTACATGCCCATCAGCGGCGAAGTGGTGGAAGTGAATGAAGCCCTGCGCGCCGACCCCTCGCTGGCCAACAGCGACCCGCTGAACACCGGCTGGTTTTTCAAAGTGAAGCTGTCTGACGCCTCCCAGGTGGATGCCTTGCTGGACGAAACCGCATACGCTGCTTTCGCAGCCTGAACCTGGACAAACCCTGCCGCGCTGCGCGCGCCTCCCTCAAGGGGGCGGCGCTGGCGGCCTTGCAAAGCCGGTTCGGCTGCGCCCCTGGATAGGGTCATCTCCTCCCATGCGGTTGCCCTTCGCCACGCCGAACCGTCCACTTTTCCACCCAGCTAAAAGATTGCCACCA
Organism: Hydrogenophaga sp.; assembly: GCF_965657535.1. Classification (GTDB taxonomy): domain Bacteria; phylum Pseudomonadota; class Gammaproteobacteria; order Burkholderiales; family Burkholderiaceae_C; genus Hydrogenophaga. Next base: position 15,098 of record NZ_CBFHOP010000011.1, read on the forward strand.
TGCTGATGCCGTCTGTCAAACCCCTCGATCAACTCGAAAACGCCAGCGAGTTCATCGCCCGCCACATCGGCATCAGCGAAGCCGACGAAACGCACATGTTGTCGGTCATCGGCGAGGCCTCGCGCCGTGCGCTGATCGATTCCATCGTGCCGCGCAGCATTGCGCGCAGTGTGGGCATGGACCTGCCACCCGCCGTCACCGAAGCTGCCGCACTGGCCGAACTGAAAGCGCTGGCGCAGAAAAACCAGCTGCTCAAAAGCTTCATCGGGCAAGGCTATTACGGCACGCACACGCCTGGCGTGATCCTGCGCAACATCCTGGAAAACCCCGCCTGGTACACCGCCTACACGCCTTACCAGGCCGAGATTTCGCAGGGCCGCATGGAAGCGCTGGTGAACTTCCAGACCATGGTGACCGACCTGACCGGCATGGCGATTGCCAACGCCTCGATGCTGGACGAAGCCACGGCGGCCGCCGAAGCCATGACGCTGGCGATGCGCACCGTCAAGAGCAAAAGCAAGGTGTTTGTGGTGTCGCGCGCTTGCCACCCGCAGACCCTTGAGGTGATTCAGACGCGCGCCAAACCCCTGGGCATTGAGGTGGTGGTGCCGCAGAGTGCTGACGCCTGGGCTGCTGCGTTGAACGGCGAGCATTTCGCCGCGCTGGCGCAGTACCCCAACAGCACCGGTCTGGTGGAAGACCTCACCGCCTACGCCGCCCGGAGCCACGCACAATCCGCCGCATTCATTGTGGCCGCTGACCTGCTGGCGCTGACGCTGCTGAAAGCGCCCGGTGAGATGGATGCCGATATTGTGGTGGGCACCACCCAGCGCTTTGGCATGCCCATGGGCGCGGGCGGCCCACACGCTGCCTACATGGCCTGCCGCGACGACTACAAGCGCTCGCTGCCCGGGCGCCTGGTAGGCGTGAGCGTGGACGTGCACGGCAACCCGGCCTACCGCCTGGCGCTGCAAACACGCGAACAGCACATCCGCCGCGAAAAAGCCACCTCCAACATCTGCACCGCGCAGGTGCTGCCCGCCGTCGTGGCCAGCATGTATGCGGTCTACCACGGCCCGCAAGGCCTCAAGCGCATCGCGCAGCGCGTGGCCAGCTACACCGCCGTGCTGGCCCAGGGTCTGCAAGGCATGGGCTACACACTGCGCAAAGACACCGCGTTTGACACCCTCTGGGTGCTGGCCAAAGACGCCACGGCCACGCTGATGCAACGCGCGCGCGAAGCCGGCATGAACCTGCGCCAGGCGTGTGACCAGAGCATCACCATGTCGCTGGACGAAACCACCACCCGCGACGACATTGCCGCGCTGTGGCGCGTGTTCGCCACCGAAGGCCAGGCCCTGCCCAGCTTCGACGCGTTCGAGAAAGGCATTGAGCCGATGATCCCGTCCGAACTGCGCCGCACCAGCGCGTTCATGACGCACCAGGTTTTCAACAGCCACCACTCGGAAACCGGCATGCTGCGTTACATCCGTAGCCTGTCCGACAAAGATCTGGCACTGGACCGCAGCATGATCCCGCTGGGCAGCTGCACCATGAAGCTCAACGCCACCAGCGAGATGATTCCCATCACCTGGCCCGAGTTCGCCAACGTGCACCCGTTTGCACCCGCCGACCAGCTGCAGGGCTACCAACAGCTCGACGAAGAGCTGCGCGCCTGGCTCTGCCAGGCCACGGGCTACGCTGGCATCAGCCTGCAACCCAACGCCGGGTCGCAGGGCGAATACGCGGGCCTGCTGGCCATCCAGGGCTACCACGCTTCGCGCGGCGAGAGCCACCGCAACATCTGTCTCATTCCCAGCAGCGCCCACGGCACCAACCCGGCCAGCGCCCAGATGGTGGGCCTGCAGGTGGTGGTGACCAAGTGCGATGAAAACGGCAACGTGGACATGACCGACCTGGCCGCCAAGTGCGAGCAGTACAGCGACAAGCTGGCCGCGGCGATGATCACCTACCCCTCGACGCACGGCGTGTTCGAGACCACCGTGAAAGAGCTGTGTGCCCTGGTGCACCAGCACGGCGGTCGCGTCTACGTGGACGGCGCCAACATGAACGCCCTGGTGGGTGTGGCCGCGCCCGGCGAGTTCGGCGGCGACGTGAGCCACCTCAACCTGCACAAAACCTTCTGCATTCCGCACGGCGGCGGCGGCCCGGGCGTGGGCCCGGTGTGTGTGGTCGAAGACCTGGTGCCTTTCTTGCCCCGCCATGCCACCGGCGGCGTGAAGGGCGGCGTGGGTGCCGTCAGCGCCGCGCCGCTGGGCAATGCGGCCGTGCTGCCGATCAGCTGGATGTACATCCGCATGATGGGTGCCGACGGGTTGAAACACGCAACCGAGGCGGCCATCCTGAGCGCGAACTACATCAGCAAGCGCCTGGCCGACCACTACCCGACGCTCTACGCCTCGGCCAACGGCCATGTGGCGCACGAGTGCATCCTGGACCTGCGCCACCTCAAAGAAACCAGCGGCGTGATGGCCGAGGACGTGGCCAAGCGCCTGATGGACTACGGTTTCCACGCGCCCACGCTGAGCTTCCCTGTGGTCAACACCCTGATGGTGGAACCCACCGAGAGCGAAACGCTGGAAGAGCTGGACCGCTTCATCGACGCGATGATCGCGATCCGCAACGAGATTCGCCAGATCGAAGCCGGTGAATGGCCGCAGGACGACAACCCACTGAAAAACGCACCGCACACCGCCGCCAGCGTGCTCACGAGCGATTGGACGCACCCCTACGCGCGCGAAACCGCCGTGGCTGCTGCGGGCCGCGCCGTGAACACCAAGTTCTGGCCGTCGGTGGGCCGGGTGGACAACGTCTACGGCGACCGCAACCTGTTCTGCAGCTGCTTGCCGATCAGCGAACTGGCGTGAAGCCAGCCTGAAAGACAAAGGGCGCCGATGGCGCCCTTTTTCATGGCGGGGTGGCCATGCGCTGAAAGTCCTTGATCCACACGGGCAGCTGCTCGCGCAAAAGCCGCAAGGCCGGCGCCTCCTGGCGCTGCGCCAGCGTGACCAGGCCGAAACGCGCCGTGGCGTTCAGGGGTGGGCTCATGTCCAGCGGCACCAGCCCGGGCGCTGCGGCCTCGGCCGTCAGCACGATGGCCAGGCTGCGCCGCGCCACTTCAACGATGCTCTGGGTTTCGTCGCAGCGCAGGGTCACCATGTCGTCGGGGTTGGCCTGCGGTCCGTAGCGCCCGATCATCACCCGCGCCACCTCGTCGCTCAGCGGCGTGGACGCCACCGGGTAGGCCAGCACCTCGTCCAGTGTGACGGGCCGGCCCAGCCGGGTGAGCGGGTGGTCGGGGCGCACCAGAAAACCGGCGGCCAACTCGAACGCCTGGGCAACCTGCAGGTCGGCCGAGGGCCGTACCGAACGCACATCGACCACGGCCGCGTCCAGCAGCTGTTCGCGCAGGGCGTCGATCAGCACCGACGTATTGCCGCGCGAGATGTGCAACTGCAGCCTGGGGTGGTGCTCGGCCATGTGCAGCATGAGCGGCAGAGACAGCAGCGCGCCGGGGCCCGAACTCAGCCCCACGCGCAGGCTCCCGATCAGGCCCGCATGCAGTCCTTTGCCGGTTTGCTTGAGCGCTTCGGCGTCGGCGACCAGGCGGCGTGCGCGCTGTAGCGCCTCGTGGCCGAAGGGTGTGAGCGCAATGCGTCGGCCCAACCGGTCGAACAGCCGCCCGCCCAGTTCGTCTTCCAGCGCCTGGATGCTGCGCGTGAGAGCGGGTTGCGTGAGAAAAAGCGCCTTGCAGGCCTGCACAAAACTGCCGGCTTCAGCAAGCACCACGAAGTGCCTGAGTTGCACGAGGGTCATCCCTAATCTCCCGTCGAATTCATGGGTTCTTGCCGATCAATGCATTGGACTTTAAATCAACAGCTTCCTAACATGCAACAAAGTTCATGTTTAGGAGAGACCCGGATGGATCGACTCAGCGACGCGGCAGTACAGGCATTCACCCTCCTGCGCCGCGACATTCACCAGCACCCTGAGCTGGCTTTCAGCGAACGCCGCACCGCCGCACTGGTGGCAGCGCAGCTGGGCGCCTGGGGTTATGCAGTCAGCACCGGCCTGGGCGGCACCGGCGTGGTCGGGCAACTGAAGCGCGGTACATCCGATCGCAGCATCGGCCTGCGCGCCGACATGGACGCCCTGCCCATTGCCGAGGCCACCGGCGCAGCCTGGGCCAGCTGCCACCATGGCGTGATGCACGCCTGCGGGCACGACGGCCACACCGCCATGCTGCTGGCCGCCGCCCAGCACCTGGCACAGCAGGGCCGCTTTGACGGCACGCTGAACCTGATCTTCCAGCCCGCCGAAGAAGGCGGCGGTGGCGCGCTGAAGATGATGGAAGACGGCCTGTTCGAGCGCTTTCCCTGCGACGCCATCTTTGCCATGCACAACATGCCGGGCTACCCGCAGGGCCAGTTGGTGTTCCGCAGCGGGCCGACCATGGCCTCGTCGGACTACGTCACCGTCACGCTGCACGGCTTTGGGGGGCATGGCGCCATGCCGCACAAGGCCACCGACCCGGTGGTGGCCGCCGCCTCGATCGTGATGGCGCTGCAAACCTTGGTGTCGCGCAACGTCGATCCGCAGTCGGCGGCCGTGGTCACGGTCGGTGCCATCCACGCCGGGCAGGCCAACAACGTGATTCCGGCCGAAGCCCGGCTGGAGATCAGCGTGCGCGCGCTCGACCCGCAAGTGCGCCGCGACCTGGAGCGGCGGCTGCACGAGACGGTGCGCCTGCAAGCCGAGAGCTTCGGTGTACGCGCCGAGATCGACTGGCGCCCCGGCTACGCGGTGCTGGTGAACGACGCCGAGCAGACGCAGCGCGCCTTGCAGGTGGCGGTGAAGCATTTCCCGGCCCACCAGGTGGTGCCGCAGGGCGCCCAGCTCACCGGCAGCGAAGACTTCGCCTTCATGCTGGAAAAAGTGCCCGGCAGCTACCTGTTCATCGGCAACGGCACCGATGGCGAACCCGGCGCCTGCATGGTGCACAACCCGGCCTACGACTTCAACGACAACAACATCGGCCCCGGCGCGAGCTACTGGATCGCGCTGGTGCAAGAGCTGCTTTCCCCTGCCCCCTGAGGCGTTTGCTCAAACGCCTGCCTCCATCGTTTCCCCCACCACAACCTCACTTTCACCCGAGGAGACAAACCATGAAAAACCGCCAACGCATCCACGCCCTGATCGCCAGCGCCGCCCTGCTCACGCTGGGCAGCGCCGCCACCGCCCAGGCCCAGACCACGCTCACCATGTCCAGCTGGGTGCCGCCCACGCACTACGTGGTCAAGGACATCCTGCAGCCCTGGATGGCCGATGTGGAGAAAGCCACCGAGGGCCGCGTGAAAATCAACCTGCTGCCCAAGGCCGTGGGCGCACCCGCCCAGCACTGGGAACTGGCACGCAAAGGCGTGGCCGACATTACCTGGGGCAACTTCACCTACGAGCCCGAGCGCTTCAAGCACGTCTGGTTCTCCGAGCTGCCCATGATGGGCGCCAGCAGCGAAGCCTCTTCGGTGGCGCTATGGCGCACCTACACCCAGTTCCTGGCCAGCAACGAAGCCTTCAAGGGCGTGACCCTGCTGGGCACCGGCATGCTGGGTGGCGGTCAGTTCCACCACCCCACCAAGGTGATCGACACGCCTGATGACCTCAAGGGCCAAAAGGTGCGCATGGGCGGCCCGATCCAGAAACGCCTGTTGGAAGACCTGGGCGCCATTCCGGTGGCCGGCCCCGGCACCAAGGCCTACGAACTGCTCGAAGGCGGCGTGATCGACGCGTCGCTGCACGCGCTGGAATCGGTGGTCAATTTCCGTCTGGACGGCAAGTTGAAGAACCACACCATCATCCCAGGTGGCCTGTACGAAGCTTCCTTCTTCATCGGCATCAACGAGGGCAAGTTCAAGAGCCTGTCCGCTGCTGACCAGCAGGCCATCCTGAAGATCTCGGGCGAAGCCCTGTCGCGCCGCTGGGGCCAGGAATTCGACAAGCAAAACAAGTCGGCCGAAACCACGCTGCGTGCCAACGGCCACAAGTTCGCCCAGCCCAGCCCCGCGCTGCTGGACAACATTCGCAAGGTGCGCACCGCCATGCTCGGCGAGCTGCAGAAAGACGGCGCCAGCTTTGGTGTGAAGGACCACAACGCCATGGTCGCCTTCTACGAGCAGCAGTACAAGGCGCTGGCCAAGTAAGCCGAGCCTGACCGGAGAACACGGCCATGAAACCCCTTGAACAAGGCATCCAGCGGGCGGTAAGCCTGTTGCTGGTGCTCATGCTGTCGGCCATGGTGGCGCTGACCTTCACCGACGTGATCGGGCGGCGCCTCTTCAACACCCCGGTGTTTGGCGCCAACGACATGACCGAGCACCTCATGGCCGTCATCATTTTTGCGGGCCTGCCGCTGCTCACGGCCCAGCGTGGCCACTTGAGCATCGACCTGTTTGACCATTGGTTGCTGCAGCCACGCTGGCGTCTGTGGCACAAGGCGGTGGACGTGCTCATTGCCGCGGTGCTGGGGCTGATCGCCTGGGAGTACTACCTGGCGATTGAAGAGGCACGCACCATCAATGAGATCAGCCCGGCGCTGATGATTCCCCGCTCCTGGATGTACACCTTCATCGCCATCACCACGGCGCTGGCCTCACTGCTGGCGCTGTTCGCGGGCGCTCCGCACCACGAATCCCACACCGAGGAGCTCGCATCATGACCATCGGCCTCATTTGCCTCGGCCTGGTGCTGCTGCTGGCCTTTCTTCGCGTGCCACTGGGCATTGCGCTGCTCACCGTTTCCATTGGTGGCATCACCGCCATCAACAGTTTCGGCGTGGCCGCCACGCTGCTGCCGATGACGCTGAGCGAAGCCGCGTTCTCCTACGAACTGGCCGTGGTGCCGCTGTTCATCCTGATGGGCAACGTACTCTCGCGCACCGGCATCTCGGCCGATCTGTTCCGCGCCGCCAACGCCTTTCTGGGCAGTGTGCGGGGCGGTCTGGCGCTGGCCACCATGGTCACCTGTGCGGGTTTCAGCGCGGTCTGCGGATCGAGCTTCGCCACCGCCGCCACCATGTCCAAGGTGGCATACCCGAGCATGCAGAAATACGGTTATTCGGACCGGCTGGCTACCGCCACCATCGCGGCCGGGGGCACGCTGGGCATTCTGATTCCACCATCCATCATCCTGATGATCTACGGCATCCTGACGCAGCAGAACATCGGTGAGCTGTTCATCGCCGGCGTGCTGCCGGGCTTGCTGGGCCTGGCCATGTACATGGGTGTGATCTACCTGATCGCCGTCATCAAACCCGAGCATGCACCACGCGGTGCGCGCGTCTCAGCCGCCGAGCGCTGGGCTTCGCTGGCTGGCGTGTGGCCCTTCGTGGCTTTGTTCCTGCTCATCATTGGCGGCCTGTACATGGGCTGGTTCACCGCCACCGAGGCCGGTGGCATCGGTGCCGGCATGGCGCTGCTGATTGCGCTGGCACAGCGGCGCATGGGCTGGAGCCGCTTCATGGAGGTGATGAAGGAAACCGCCATGACCTCGGTCATGCTGTACGTGGTGCTGTTTGGCGCCATGATGTTTGCGCAATTGATCAGCTTCTCGGGTCTGGCCGATGAATTGCTGTCGCTGATCAATGACTCGGGCCTTTCCAAGCTGGGCATCTTGCTGGCGATCCTGGCAGTGTTTCTGCTGCTGGGCTGCGTGATGGATGCCATGGCCATCATCCTCATTTTCGTCCCCCTGTTCCTGCCCACGCTGGTCGCCCAAGGGTATGACCTGGTGTGGTTCGGCATCATCGTGGTGGTGTTGACCGAAATCGGACTGATCACACCCCCGGTGGGCATGAACGTGTTTGTGCTCAAGGCCAACCTGCCCAAGGTGCCGGTGGGCACCATCTTCCGCGGCCTGCTGCCCTTTGTGGGCGTCGACGTGGTGCGCCTGGCGCTGCTGGTGGCATTCCCCTCCATCAGCTTGGTCTTGGTGCAATGGATGCGGTAAGTTAAGCGACAATCACGCAGTCGATCGGGAGAGACTGACCTGCCCAGCAGGCCAGCGCCGAAGGAGCAACCGCCCCGGAAACTCTCAGGCAAAAGGACCGATCGACACGCATCAAAACTCTGAAGAGTGGTCGGGATTCGTCTCCCGGCCCACCGCAGGAGCAAGCCATTCCCCAGCGGGGTGGTGAATCTCTCAGGTCCCAAACAGAGGGGGTCGTGGCCCGCACACCGTGTGCAGGCCACGTACCTCTTTGTTTGACGGCTTTGAAAGCGAGATTCCCATGGCACAACAACACCTCATCGTCATCGGCGGCGGCATCACCGGCGTGACCAGCGCCTACGCTCTGGCCCAGCAAGGCCACCGCGTCACGCTGATCGAAAAGAACCGCTACGCCGGCATGGAAACCAGCTACGCCAACGGCGGCCAGCTCTCTGCCTCCAATGCCGAGGTGTGGACGCACCCGTCCACGCTGATCAAAGGCATCAAGTGGATGCTGAAAAACGACGCGCCACTGCTCATGAACCCCAAGCCCAGCTGGCACAAGCTGAGCTGGATGGCCGAGTTCGTGGCCAACATCCCCAAGTACCGCGACAACACCATTGCCACCACCCGCCTGGCCATTGATGCGCGTCAGCACCTGTTTGCCTGGGCTCAGGCCGAGGGCATCGACTTCGACCTCAAGCGCGAAGGGATCTTGCACATCTACCGCGACAAGGCCGGCTTTGACCACGCGGGCGAAGTGTCCAAACTGCTGGCCGCCGGCGGTCTGCCCCGCCGCGCTGTCACACCCGACGAGATGCGCGCCATTGAACCCACGCTGCACGGCGATTTCTACGGTGGCTACTTCACTGAGAGCGACAGCACCGGCGACATCCACAAGTTCACCCACGGCTTGGGTCAGGCCTGCGAACGGATGGGTGTGCGCTTCCTCACCGGCGAGACGGTGCAATCGGTCAGCAGCGACGGCCAGGTGGCCCGCGTGGTGCTGGCCAGCGGCGACACCGTGCAAGCCGATGCCGTGGTGGTCTGCGCCGGCGTGCGCAGCCGCGCACTGGCCGCCCAGCTGGGCGACCGGCTCAACGTGTACCCGGTGAAGGGCTACTCCATCACCGTGATGCTCAACGACGAACAGAGCCAGGCCGCAGCACCCCAGGTGAGCCTGCTAGACGACGAAACCAAGCTGGTGACCAGCCGCTTAGGCGCCGACCGTTTCCGCGTGGCCGGCACGGCCGAGTTCAACGGCTACAACCTGGACATCCGCGCCGACCGCATCCGCCCGCTGGTCAACTGGGTGAATGAGTGTTTCCCGGGCGTGAGCACCCGCCGCGTCGAGCCCTGGGCCGGCCTGCGGCCCATGATGCCGGACATGCTGCCGCGCGTGGGCTCCGGCCGACTGCCCAACGTGTTCTACAACACCGGCCACGGCCACCTGGGCTGGACGCTCTCTGCCATCACCGCGCACCAGCTCGCAGGGCATGTGGCGCAGTGGCAAGCGCAACGGCGCCACACGCGCCTGGTGGTGCCCGCCCCGGCCCATTGACGCTGCACGCGCAACGCGCGCAAGCTTCCACTGGCGGTGCGGGCATGGCGTGCTCCCGCCCGCTGCAGCGGTGGGCTTGGGCTAAGCTCCTCGTATTGCCCCAAGCCCAACCGCCCATGCCCACCCACTTCCGCGTGCTCAGCCTCATCCCCCCGATGACGCAGCTCAACACGCCCTACCCGTCCACCGCTTACCTCACCGGCTTTCTGCGCTCGCGCGGCTTGGACGCCGTGCAGGAAGACCTGGCACTCGCCCTCGTGCTCCAGCTGTTCACACCCGCCGGGCTGGACGCCGTGCGCGACCGCGCCAACGCCTTGCCCGAGGCCGAGCGCAGCGCCAGCGTGCACGCCTTTCTGGACCAGCTCTCCACCTACCGCAGCAGCATAGGCCCCGTCATGACCTACCTGCAGGGCCGCGACTCCACCCTGGCCCATCGCATCGCCGCGCGCGGTCTGCTGCCGGAAGGCCCGCGTTTTGCCGCGCTGGACGCCTACGAAGATGACGGCAGCGGAGACCCGCTGGCCTGGGCGTTTGGCGCACTGGGCGTGCAAGACAAGGCCCGCCACCTGTGCACGCTGTACCTGAACGACCTGGCCGATGTGCTGCGCGACGCGGTGGACGAACGCTTTGAATTTGTGCGCTACGCCGAGTCGCTGGCCAGCAGTCAGCCCACGTTTGACCCGCTGGCCCAGGCGCTGGCCGCACCGCCCACGCTGGTCGACGACCTGCTGCGCAGCCTCACGCTGGCGGCCGTCGAGCGGCACCAGCCGCAGCTCGTGCTGCTGTCGGTGCCCTTTCCCGGCTCGGTGTACGCGGCCTTTCGCATTGCCCAGACCATCAAGGCCGACCACCCCAACATCACCGTGGCGCTGGGTGGCGGGTTCGTCAACACCGAACTGCGCGAGTTGAGCGACCCGCGCGTGTTTGACTTCGTGGACTACGTGACGCTGGACGCGGGCGAACGCCCCGTGCTCTCGCTCATTGAGCACCTGCGCGGCCAGCGCGGGCGACAGCGCCTGCAAAGGACGTTTGTGCGCGAGGACGGCGCGGTGAAATACGTGAATCTGGCCGAGCCGGACATTGCATTTGAAGACGTGGGCACGCCCACCTGGGACGGCCTGCCGCTGGACAAATACCTGAGCCTGCTCGACATGCTCAACCCCATGCACCGCCTGTGGAGCGACGGTCGCTGGAACAAGCTCACGGTGGCGCATGGCTGCTACTGGAAAAAGTGCAGTTTTTGCGACGTGAGCCTGGACTACATCGGCCGTTACGAGACCGCCACGGCCGAAAAGCTGGCCGACCGCATCCAGCAAATCGTGGAAGAAACCGGCCAGACCGGCTTCCATTTTGTGGACGAAGCCGCGCCACCCAAAGCGCTCAAAGCGTTGGCCGAGGAACTGATTCGGCGCGACCTGCACATCAGCTGGTGGGGCAACATCCGGTTTGAAAAAACCTTCACCCCCGAGCTGGCCGATCTGCTGGCCCGAAGCGGCTGCATCGCCATGAGCGGCGGCCTCGAAGTGGCCAGCGACCGCCTGCTCAACCTGATGAAAAAAGGCGTCAGCGTGGAGCAAGTGGCGCGCGTGACCAAGGGTTTTTCAGACGCTGGCATTCTGGTGCACGCCTACCTCATGTACGGCTTTCCCACACAAACGCTCCAAGACACGGTGGACGCGCTGGAATACGTGCGCCAGCTGTTTGAAACCGGTTGCATCCAGAGCGGCTTTTTTCACCGCTTCAGCTGCACCGTGCACTCGCCCGTGGGCATGGACCCGGCGGCCTACGGCATTGAGCTGATCCCGCTGCCGCCGGTGAGCTTCGCCAAAAACGACATCGGCTTCATCGACCCCACAGGGACCGACCACGACGCGCTCGGCCAGGGCCTGCGCAAGGCGATCTACAACTACATGCACGGCCTGTGCGTGGAAGACGATGTGCGCCGGTGGTTTGAACACCTGCCGCACAAAGTGCCCAAGCCCACGGTGAGCCGGCACAAGATCAGCAAGGCCCTGTCGCTACGGGCCTGAGGCGCTCAGGCGCCCGCTGCAATCTGCCGCAGCGCCTGTTCAAACACCGCCGCAGGCTGGCCGCCCGAAATGAGGTGGCGGTCGTTGATGATGACGGCCGGTACCGAGTGGATGCCCTGGCTGGTGTAGAACGCCTCGCGCTCGCGCACCGCCTGCGCAAATTCGCCGCCGGCCAGCACCGCGCGGGCGCGGCTGCCGTCCAACCCGGCCTGCTCGGTACAGGCCAGCAGCACGGCGGGGTCGGCCATGGCCTCTGACCGGGTGTGGCAGGCGGCCAGCAGGGCTTTTTTCAGGGCGGCTTGCTGGCCCGGTGCGCCTTCCAGCGCGGCCCAGTGCAGCAGCCGGTGGGCATCAAAGGTGTTCCAGATGCGGCCCCGGCCATCGGGGTTGAACGCAAAGCCCACTTCGGCGCCGCGCTGGCGAATGGTGTCCCGAATCTGCACCTGCTGCGCGGCCGTGCTGCCGTACTTTTGCGTCAGGTGCTCGGTGATGTCCTGGCCCTCTGGGCCCATCTGCGGGTTCAGTTCGAAGGGCTGGAAATGCAGATCGGCGCTGATGTCGCCCTGCACCGCGTCCAGGGCTTGCTCCAGTGCGCCCAGGCCCACGGCACACCAGGGACAAGAGACGTCGGACACAAAATCGATTTTCAATGCGGTGGTCATGGCGGGTACTCCTTCAGGATGGGGCGAAAAAAGGGAATTTAGTGGGCGCCCAGGGGCTTGAGCAGCTCGGCCAGATCGCTCTCGCCAAACATCGGCTCGCGCCGCGCGGTGGCGCCCCGGTACACGTCGTTGGCCAGGGCGGCTTTGCGCTCCTGCAGCGCGAGTATGCGTTCTTCAATGGTGCCCTGCGCCACCAGCTTGATCACCCACACGCTTTGCGTCTGGCCGATGCGGTGGGCGCGGTCGGTGGCCTGGTTTTCCACCGCGGGGTTCCACCAGGGGTCGTAGTGGATCACGGTGTCGGCCTGGGGCAGGTTCAGACCCACGCCGCCGGCCTTGAGGCTGATGAGGAACAGCGGCACCTGGCCGCTGGTGAAACGGTCGATGATCTCGTCGCGTTTCTGGCTTTGGCCGGTGAGTTTGACCCATTTCAGATCGCGCTTTTTCAACTCGGCTTCAATCAGGGTGAGCATGCTGGTGAACTGCGAAAACAGCAACACGCGCCGCCCCTCCGCCAGCATCTCGGGCAGCACCTCCATGAGGTGTTCGAGCTTGGCCGACTGTTTGACCTTTTTCGCCGCGTCGAGCTTGAGCAGTTGCGGGTCGCAGCACACCTGGCGCAGCTTGAGCAGCGCGTCCAGGATGGTGATTTGCGACTTCGCCAGGCCTTTGGTTTCGAGCGCCTCGCGCACGGTTTTTTCCATGGTGAGGCGAATGGTTTCGTACAAATCGGCTTGCTTGCCAGCCAGCTCCACCCGCGCCACGGTTTCCACTTTGGGCGGCAGTTCGTGGGACACCAGCGCCTTGGTTCGGCGCAGCATGAACGGGGTGATGCGGGCGCGCAGCTGCGCCAGCCGCTCGGCGTTGCCCTGGCGTTCAATGGGGTTGCGAAAGCGCTCTTTGAAACGCTGCTGAGCGCCCAGAAATCCGGGCATGAGGAAGTGGAATAGGCTCCAGATTTCACCCAAGTGGTTTTCCATGGGTGTGCCCGAGAGACACAGCCGGTGGCGGGTGACGAGCTCACAGGCCACCTGAGCGGCGTGGGTGCTGGCGTTTTTGATGTTCTGCGCTTCGTCCAGTACCACCAGGTGCCAGGGCATTTGCAACCACAGTTCCCGGTCGCGTTGTAGCAGCGAATACGGCGCAACAACCACGTCAATGCCATGCAGGTCCGCCGCTTTGGCGTGCCGGTCTTGCCCGTGCAGCACCGTGCAGCGCAGATCGGGGCAGAAACGTTCGGCTTCGCGCTGCCAGTTGCCCAGCAGGCTAACGGGCGCGATGATGAGCGCGGGCCGGTCCAGCCGGCCGGCGTCTTTTTCCACCTGGATGTGGGCCAACGTTTGCAGGGTTTTGCCCAGACCCATGTCGTCGGCCAAGATGCCGGCCAGCGCGTTTTCACGCAAGAACTGCAGCCAGTTCAGGCCTTGCTGCTGGTAGGGGCGCAGGCTGGCGCGCACGCTTTCGGGCAGTGGCACCACGGGCAGGCTTTGCTGCCCGTGCATGCGCTGCACCAGCCCGTGCAGGCTCTGCGCGCCGTCCCAGGCCACACCCTCGCCCAGCGCAGCGCTGGTGCGCAGGGCTTCCATGCGCGAGAGCTGTATTTTTTCAGCCCCGAAGTCCACCGCCCGGTCGCCCACCAGTTCCAGCAAGGCACCCAGCCAGGGGCGCAAGGACGCGCTGGGCAAGCGCACAAAGCCTTGCGGGTTGGCGGCGCGCAAATACAAAAACTCGGGCAGCTCGGGCTGGCCGGTTTCGGGGTTGATCGGACCCTGCGCTGCGGCGGCCAGCATGTCGGGCAGCCAGGGCAACACGTTGTGGCGCTCGCCGTTGATCTCGATGCCCAGCGACAGGTCAAACCAGGGTGAGGTGCCTTCGTCGCCGGGTTCACCGCCCTGCACGTCCAGCGCCACGTGTACACCGTCGGCGCGCTGCACCCAGTCGGTCAGGCGGTCGTCCAGCAGCACCTCAAAGCCGGCCTCACGCAGTTCTGCCCAGCCGCTGTCGGCCCAGCGCAGCCAAGTGAGCTGGGTGTCGGTGGACAACAGCGCCAGCAGCCCGCCACCACCCACCTGCAAACCCAGGGCGTGCAAGCGCTCCAGAGCTCGCCGTTCGGTGGCCAGGTCGCGGTGCAGCAGCTGGCGCGGACTGTCAGCGCTTGGGACGGGCAGCATCACCGTGGGTTGGTGGTGGTGCCAAAAACCCTGGTGGCCCGCATAGTTGAACCGAAGCTGTCCACGCACAAGCCCTTGGGCTGGAGCATCTTGGGCGGGCACCGGGCTCAGAAGAAGACGAGGCACCGGCACCACGTCCGCCAAGGACTCGACGCGCGGCAACACGGGCGGCAGCGGCAAAGCGCCCAGCAGCAACACCAGCTGTTCAGCGTGCTTTTGCAAGGCTGAGGCGGCCAGCACCGGCGCGTCCAGCAGCGCGGCCAGCCGTTCGGGCGCCACGCCTTCGGCCACCACGGCACCCAGCAGGCCGCGATCGGCGTCCAGGTACAGCGGCGGTTCGTTGGCACACAGCAGCAGGCTTTCACGTCCCAGTGCGCCTTGCAGGCGCCAGCCGGGCGGGGCCTTGCCGCTGGGCGCCACCTCAGCCCAGCGCCATTGCAGGGGTTCGGGTTCACCCCAGCGCAACGCCCGCTCGGGGTAGCCGGTGCTGGAGCGGGTGAACAGCCGGCCCGTGCTGGCGGCCAGGCGCAGCATGAACAACCCGGCCTCGCCGCCAGGCCACACCGTGTCGGCGTAACCATAGCCAAAGCTGTAGCCAGCGCGAGCGCCCTTGCAGGCGCGCATGAGCTGCAAGATCTGTCGGTCGGTGGGGCTGGCCTGGTCGTACAGGGCATAGCCCGCGCTGGGCTCACTGCGCACCACGCTGGGTTTGGACCACCCGCCGTTGACTTTGACGTAGGCGCTGCTCAGCGTCATCTGCAAACGGGGGCCGCCCGGTGCCGCCAGGGTCGACACAAGGTACAGCAACTGGTCCACCCGGGGCTCTCCGCTGCACGCATCGGCTTGCGGGCCGATGGCGCGGGTCTGGGCGGCATCCACTTTTTGCATCCAGCCGATCAACTGCCGCTCGGCCATGGCCTCGGCGGCGGCTTGGGCCTGTTGCTCAAGGCGCTCCTTGGCGGCTTTCAGCATGCCATCGGTGAGGGCCTGCAACGCCACATCGTCGCCATTGACCAAGGCAGCTGGCATCACCACGCCACCCAGCCGCAGGCCATTGAAACCAGCCTTGATGGTCATGGCCACGGCGTGTTTGCAGATCTCGCCCACGGGGCAGCTGCAGGTGCCAAACCAGTCCACGAGGCGGTTTTGCGGGTCTAGTGTGATCTCGGCTTGCACATCGTAGGGGTCTTCCTGGGTGCCCTGCACCTCACCTGAAATGACCCAGGAAACACCGTCTGAGGTCACGTCGTAAGACAACACCTTGCCATGCAGAAACAACGACTGGCCGCGCGTCCAGGTCTGATAATCCACGTGGTCTTGCAAGGCTTTGGTGTCAAACCAGGGACTGCGCATTGCACCGCTTTTTGCCATGTCTGCCTACCGCTGAAAATACGTTGAATTTGCCTGAAAAGGCCCGTATCAAACCACACTTGAACCGCCCCATGAGTGAACCCCACGCCATATACCGCTATGCGGTGATCGGCCACCCCATTGCACACAGCAAATCACCGCTGATTCACGGTCTGTTTGCACAGGCCACCGGCCAGGTCATGGAATACACCGCCATTGAAGCGCCGCTGGACGGGTTTTCTGCGGTGGTGCACGCCTTTCGCGCCCAGGGCGGGCGCGGGCTGAACGTGACCTTGCCGTTCAAGCTGCAGGCGTTTGAGATCGCCACCGATCCGATGGAATCGGCCCGACTGGCCGGCGCGGTGAACGCGCTCAAGTTTGACAACGACCGCATCTATGCCCAGAACTTTGACGGCCTGGGTCTGGTCAACGACATCCAGCACAACCTGGGCGTGTCGCTCGCGGGCAAGCGGGTGCTGCTGTGCGGCGCCGGTGGCGCCACGCGCGGTGCCATTTTGCCCATCGCAGCACAACAACCGGCCCTGATCGCCGTGGCCAACCGCAGCGCCGACAAAGCCCACCAGCTCCAGAGCGACTTTGCGGCCCATGTGAGCCTGCAAACGGGTGGCTACGGCGACCTGACGGGCGAGTCGTTTGACGTGGTGCTCAACGCCACCTCCACTGGCCTGTCGCAAGCCGAGCTGCCCTTGCCCCAAGGGGTGTTTGCCCCAGGCGCTCTGGCCTACGAGCTGGTGTACGGCAAGGGACTCACGCCCTTTTTGAAGCAGGCGCAGGCTGCTGGCGCCGCCCACATCGCCGATGGCGTCGGCATGCTGGTCGAGCAAGCCGCCGAGGCGTTTGCGTGGTGGCGCGGCGTGCGGCCCGACACCCGCCCGGTCATCGAACGCCTGACCGTGCCGCTGGTCTGACCAGCTGCGCGCCTGACACTTTCGCAAAACGCCGCCTGAAAAGGCCAGGCGCCCCCTTTTCACATGACTTCCCCACGCTGGGCGCAGGCCCTGCCCTTGCTCGCCGTGCTCGGCTCCGTCACGGCGCTGGGCATCGGCACGTCGTTTGCCAAGCAGCTGTTTCCCCAGGTGGGCTCGTTGGGCACCACGGCCCTGCGGGTCGGCTTCTCGGCCTTGTTGCTGCTGCTGATCTGGCGCCCTTGGCGCTGGCCGCTTTCTGCGGTCGACGCCAAAAGCCTGCTGCGCTACGGCATGGCGCTGGGCTGCATGAACCTGATGTTTTACCAGTCGCTGCAAACCATTCCATTTGGCGTGGCCGTGGCCATTGAGTTCAGCGGACCGCTGGCCGTGGCCATGTGGTCGTCGCGCAAGCCGGTTGACTTTGTATGGGTGGCCCTGGCCGTGCTGGGCCTCGGGCTGCTGCTGCCGCTGGGGCACGATGTGAGCAGCCTCGACCCCACTGGCGTGGCCTTTGCGCTGGGTGCCGCGGTGTGCTGGGCCGCCTACATTGTGTTTGGCAAGCGCCTGGGGCATTTGCACGCCGGACATTCGGTGGCGCTGGGCCTGAGCTTAGCCGCCCTCACCGTGGTGCCGTTTGGCGTGTGGCACGCCGGCAGCGCCTTGCTGGACCCGCACATTTTGGTGTTCGGACTGGGCGTGGCTGCGGTGTCCAGCGCCATTCCCATATCGCTAGAAATGGTGGCCCTGAAACGCTTGCCGCAAGAGGCCTTTGGCATCATGACCAGCCTGGAACCCGCCGTGGCCGCGCTGCTGGGTTTGCTGATGCTGGGCGAGCACCTGAGCGCCTTGCAGTGGCTGGCGATTGTGCTGGTGATGTGCGCTGCGGCGGGCAGCTCGGTCACGGCCAGCCAGGGCAAGCACAAGGTGGTCGCAGAAGAAATTGTGATGTGACGCCGTCGTGCGTCCGGACGACCGCTGGCCATCGTTGCTGAACACCGACAATCTAGGCGCATGAATCTGCCTCTCCCCTCCGCTTCGATGGTGTTTCCCGTCTTCCTGCAAGGCCTGGTCCTGAGCCTGGGCCTCATCGTGGCCATCGGTGCGCAAAACGCCTTTGTGCTGCGCCAGGGGCTGCGGCGCGAGCATGTGGCGAGCGTGGTGTTGTTTTGCGCGCTGACCGACGCGGTACTCATCACCGCCGGTGTGTTGGGCATGGCGCAGGCGCTGGGCAACAGCCCTGGCGTGGCCCGGGCCATGGCGCTGGCTGGTGCGGCTTTTCTGGCCTGGTACGGCTGGCAGGCGCTGCTGCGTGCGCGCCGCACGAGCCAGCTGAAGGCGGCCGAGGGTGGCGCGGGCCTGAGCCACGGCGCCGCGCTGGCGCAGGCCGCTGCCTTCACCCTGCTCAACCCCCATGTGTACCTGGACACGGTGCTGCTGGTGGGCAGCATCGGCGCCCAGCAACCGCCCGGGCTGCAGGGCTGGTTTGTGGCGGGTGCCTGCATCGCCAGCCTCGGCTGGTTCACGGCGCTGGGTTTCGGGGCGCGCTGGCTGGCGCCGCTGTTTGCCAAGCCCCGCGCCTGGCAGATGCTGGACGGTCTGATCGGCGCCACCATGTGGCTGCTGGCCGCGCTGCTGGTGCGGCATGCGCTGCTGGGCGCCTGAGATTCAGACGCCACCCCGACAGCAGCAGGCAGGCGCCTGCCCATATCTGCCACCGCTCGCTCACGGTATAACAGCCACCGACCGAACCTGTACCCCAAACCGCCATGTACATCCCCACCCACTTCGAAGATCACCGCCCAGGCGAACTGCAGCGCGTGATGCGTGAACACCCGCTGGGCACGCTCATCACACACGGCCCCCACGGACTGGACGCCAACCACATTCCGTTTGAACTGGCTGAAGACGCTGGCCCGCAAGGCACGCTGCGCGCCCACGTGGCGCGCGCCAACCCAGTGTGGCGCGAGGTGCCCGCCGAGGGCGCCGACGTGCTGGTGGTATTTCAGGCCAGCGATGCCTATATTTCGCCCAACTGGTACCCCAGCAAACCCGAACACCACCGGCACGTGCCCACCTGGAACTACCAGGTGGTGCACGCCCACGGCCGCCTGCGTGTGGTGGACGACGAGCGCTTCGTGCGCGGGCTGGTGGCGCGCCTCACACGCGAACACGAGCAGCGATCGCAGCAAGCCCAGCCCTGGAAGATGGGCGACTCGGCGCCCGAGTTCATCACCGGCATGCTGCAAGCCATCGTCGGTATCGAGGTGGAAATCACCCGCTTGGTGGGCAAGTCCAAGCTCGGCCAAAACCGTGAAGAACGCGACCGGCTGGGTGCGGCGGCAGGGGTGGAAGCTTTGGGGAACGCGCCAGCGGCTGAAGCCATGCGGCGTGCGGGTTGAGGCCAAGGCCCACCGATAGCACCTACCGGACAGAACGGGGATTCAAATCCCCGCACAATCGCGCGGTGAAAAACAAACACTTTGCGCAGCTCATCGGCCTCTCTGCCTTGTGGGGCGCCTCGTTTTTGTTTTTGCGCATCGCCAGCCCGCTGCTGGGTCCCATGGTGCTGGCCGGTGGCCGGGTGGGCCTGGCAGCCATCACGTTGGCTGTCGTCATGCGCACGCTGAACCACCGCTGGCCCTGGCAACACTGGCGCGAACTGCTGTGGCTGGGCGTGCTGTCGGTTGCGGCGCCTTTTCTGCTGTATTCCTGGGCTGCGCTGCGCCTGCCGGCAGGCTACAGCGCCCTGCTCAACACCACGGCGGTGCTGTTTGGCACGCTGGCCGCAGCCTGGCTGAAAGAAGACACCCTGTCAGCGCGCAAGCTGCTGGGCTGCCTGTGCGGCTTCCTGGGGGTCGGCCTGATCGTGCGGCTGGGCCCGGTGCAACCCGATGCCGCCACGCTGGCCGCCGCGCTCGCCTGCATCACGGCGGCGGCGTGTTATGGCTTCTCCACATCACTCATGAAACGCGCCACCACCCGCATGCAGCCCCTGGCCATTGCTGCGGGCATTCACGCCATGTCGCTGGTGTTGCTGCTGCCAGGTGCAGTGTGGGCGCTGCCGCAAGCGCAATTCACGCCGGCGGCGCTCGGGGTGGTGCTGGTGCTGGGCGTGGTGACATCTGGCCTGGCGTATTGGGCGCACCTGCGCATCATTCGCCACGTGTCCCCAGTGGCGGCCATGAGCCCGGCTTTTTTAATCCCGGTGTTTGGCGTCACCTGGGGCCATATTTTTCTGGGCGAAGCGCTTTCACCCGGTATTTTTGCAGGTGGCGCGCTGGTGCTGCTGGCCACCGCGCTGGTGACGGGTTTCAACCCGCTGCGGCGCACAGGGGTGGGAGACCCGGTGCCATGACAGAACGCCTGGCCAGTGGTGTTTACCGCTGCGCCTTCAGTGCGTCGTAAGCATCGTTCACCCGCTTGAACGCATCTTCGGCCAGCTTGTGTACCAGCGGTGGCACGTGGCCCAGGCGGTCTGGGTGGTATTGCTGCAGCAGCATGCGCCGCGCACGCTCCACCTCTGCCCATGGGCTGTCGTGGGCCAAACCCAGCACACCCCACGGGTCGGCCGCAGGCGCGCTCTGCACTTCGGGTGCGGGGTCTGCGCCAGCGTCAACCGTGTCGTCGTCCGCCGGCGCCTCATGGCGCTGCACCACACACACCATCTCTTGCCAATGGACGGCGTACTCGGTTTGACACGCAGGGCAGCGGATGTCGCTGGGGCTGTCCATCAGCGGAATGCGCAGGCGCTTCTGGCAGCAGGTGCAGCGGATGATGGCGGTGGCCGGCTGGGCGTGTGGCGATGCACCGTCAGGCGCTTGCTGCGGCGTTGCCCCCGTGTGCTCCCCGGTGCCCACCGCTGCGCGCAGCAATTCGGTTTTGGACATCGGCCGGTGGCGCAACTCTGCGCTCAGGGCTTGGCGCACCGCCGGGTTGCCACCCCAGGCGCGCTGCAGTTCGGCGAGCTCATCCACCGACAGGGCTTGCAAGGCGCGCGCGCGGTTGAGCTGCAGGTCCAACGCCACGTGCGCTGCGTCGCGGCCCTGCAAATGGCGTGCGTGCACGATGTCTTCACCCGTGAGCGGCGCCGAAGCCAGCGCGTCTTGTGGGTCAAGCAGGCCGGCAAGCATGTCAACCGTGAGGCGCGGCACGCCCAGAAACACAGCGCAGGCTTCGGCCAGCTCGTCCTTGATGGACTCGATGGGCCGAAACCCGATACGCAGCTGACTCACATCCCAATACGACACACCGAGAGACGTGGCCAGGTCGCTTTGCGACAGATCGCGCTCGCTGGCGCACTGCATCAGCGCTGCGGTGAGCAGCCCACCTGGGCGGTGGCATTCGTCCGGATCCACCCGGCCGCTCCACGGCTGGGGTGCAAATTGGACCGGTTTTTTGCGAAAGGCCGAAGCGGTGTCGCGGGCAGTGGCTTGGGGCATGGCGCAGGGCGATTTTTCGCGAGAAACAAGTGAAAGGCTTCAAAGAAACGGCAGGCACGATGGTAGCTGGTGCGACCATCGACGCAATGGGGGCACACGGCGACCTGCACACAACATGGGCAGCGCTGAGACCCGACCTTGGCCCTTTGGGTCAAAATCGCGGCTTCAAGCCCACACCGGTCCAGAACACAACATGAAAAAGATCCTGATCCTTAATGGCCCCAACCTGAACTTGCTGGGCACCCGCGAGCCAGCGCAATATGGTTACACCACGCTGACCGATGTGGAAGCCTTCTGCAAGGCACATGGCGAAAGCCTGGGTTACGAGGTTGAGTGCTTTCAAAGCAACTGGGAAGGTGCGCTGCTGGACAAAGTGCATGAATATGGCCGCCTCTACCGCGAAGGGAAGGCTTTGGGCGTGGTGTTCAACCCCGGTGCGTTCACCCACACATCCATCGCGCTGCATGACGCCATCAAGGGCGTAGAGCCATTGCCCGTGATCGAGTGCCATGTGTCCAACGTACATGCGCGGGAAGCCTTTCGCCACCATTCCTGGGTGTCACCAGCGGCTGCGGGCATCGTGGTGGGCTTCGGCGTGGACGGTTACCTGATTGCCATGGACGGCCTGGTTCGCAAGTGTGTCAACTCTGCCGCCACGCAAAAGCCCTGAATGGGTCTGTAAAGGCCAATGAAATATACGGGCAACAGCAGGTGGGGGGGCGCAATGCAAGGCCCACCCAACGCTTACTGATCGAGCAGCGGCAGCGGGAAATCGTAGTCTTCATCCAGCGCGCGTGCGGCCATGTAGGGGAGCATGCGGGCCAAGAACACCTCGCCGAGCCACTGGCGGGTGGTGCCGTCCACCTGCGCTGGGTCGGCTTGCAAGGTGAGGCTGCTGAACGCAGCAATGCCCACGTCAACGGACACATGCACCGGCACCGGACAGGCGCCAGCCTCGCTGTCGGCGGGGGTTTCGCTTTCCATGCGCCAAGCACCCAGAAAGCGCTCGAAAAACCCAACCGTGCCGCGGCGCCACACCTCGGCCACATACACATTCCAGACGCCCGCGTCTTCGGTCACAAAGCCCCAGGAAAACGCGTACACCCGCGCCGGTGCGTCATCAAAAACACCAATGCCCTGCACGTCTTCACGCGCCAGAAACTCGGCCAACATAGGCCCCGGGCCCGATGGCTCGCCCCGCACAAAGCGCTGCACTTCGTCCGCCTGCACATGAAAAAAGGGCTGCGGGTCTGACCAGGAGCGCTTGGCGCGGTTGATCAGACGGGACGTGGCGTCCACGCATTTTTGTGCCGTGATGCAGCGGTCCATAAACGTTGTTCGGCCCTCGGGGGTCGAAATCAGCGCCAAGGTTTCGTCAAACGCCGCGTCGTCCTGGAGCTGCCCGTCTTCGCGCATGCGCAGCACGATGTCAAGCATCGAATGGCGGGTGATGTGCTCAATGGTGTAAGCCATATCGCCACCCTCAAAGTCCTGCATCGACCGCTGGATCCAGGCCATGGTTTCCAGATGCGAAAGACCTTGGGGGGCTCGCGGCATGTCGTTGAACAGTGCCCTGAGCACCTTGACCGAATCCAGATCGCTGGCCATATTGCCTCCCTTGGTGACTGGTGACGCGTGTCGGACTGTCGCTTGCTTACTTGTAAAACACCTCGACCTTGCCCTTGATCTTCATCAGCAGCGGCTGGCCCTTGCGGTCCACCGTTTTGCCGGCGGGTACCTTCACCCAGCCTTCGCTGATGCAGTATTCGGCCACGTCAAAGCGCTCGCGGTCGTTCAGGCGAATCCCGATGTCGTGCTCAAAAACCGCCGCTACATGGTGCGGGCTGCGCGGGTCGATGGACAGGTGATCGGGTAGCGCTGGGGCTTGGGTCGCGTCGGTCATGGAAAAGCTTCACAGAATATGGAGAAGAAGTGATTTTCCCGGATTTGGCCAGGCCTGCGCAGCGGCAGCGCGACAAAGCGTGAACAAGCCCGCGTTCAGCCCGCAGCAGGCACACACGGGGCTGCCCGGCAGGGTTCAGCCACCCAGGCCGGCAAACACGTTTTGCACGTCTTCGTTGGCGTCCAGCGCCGCCAGAAAGGTTTCCACCTCGTCCAGCTGTTCGGGGGTAAGGCTGCCGGGGTCGATCGGATTCTTGGGTTTGTAGCCCAGCTTGGCAGACAGCACGGTGAAGCCCTGCGCGGGCAGCGCGCGGCTGACCAGGTCCAGGTCGGTGGGGTCGGTCATGAACACGGTCACACCGTCCTCGTCGCCCACCTCAAAGTCTTGGGCGCCCGCTTCAATGGCCGCCATTTCCGGGTCAGCGCCCTGGGTGGCGGGCTCGGCCTCAATGATGCCCACGTGGTCAAAGTCCCACGATACCGAACCGCTGGTGCCCTGCTGGCCCTTGCGAAACAGCACGCGCATGTCCGACGCCGCACGGTTCACGTTGTCGGTCAGGCACTCGATCATCACCGGCACGCGGTGCGGTGCGAAGCCTTCGTAAATGACGTGTTCAAAATGCACGGCCTCACCGGTGAGCCCGGCGCCCTTCTTGATGGCTCGGTCCAGCGTTTCCTTGGGCATGGACACCTTTCGCGCCTGTTCCACCACCAGGCGCAGGCGCGCGTTGGCCGCCGGGTCGGCACCGTGGCGGGCTGCAATCATGATGTCTTTGGCCAGCTTGCCAAACAGCCGCCCTTTGGCGTTGGCCGCCAGATCTTTGTGTTTTGCTTTCCACTGCGCGCCCATGGGTTTTCCTTGTGTTGTGGCCGACCAAAGCCCATGAGTTTAGTGGAGCCTGGCCGGGCGACGGGCGGGTACCGGTGCGTTCAGGCCTGCGGCGGGGCAAACGGCAGGCTGCGCCCGCCCAGCGCCTGCTGCAGCATGTCCACAAAGGCCCGCGTCTTCGCAGGCATGAGTTTGCGCCCTGGGTACACCGCCCAGGCGGTGCTGCTGGGCAGGTGCCAGCCGGGCAAAACACGCCGCAAAACCCCCCCACGCATGGCACCTTGCGCAAAACCGTCTGGCAAGGCCGCAATGCCGGCACCCGCACTGGCCAGGCGCATCAGCAGTTCGGGGGAATTCGCACTCAGCCGGCCCGCGGGCACCGCGTCCCAGCGCTGCCCGCCCTGCACCAGCGTCCAGCCTGCGGCCTCGCCGCTGCCGCGCATCAGGCGCACCGCTGTGTGGCGCGCCAGGTCGTCGGGGCTCTGCGGGTCGCCGTGTTCGGCCAGGTAGCCGGGCGAGGCATACAGGCCGTGGGTAAACACCGCCAGCTTGCTCGCCACCAGCAGCGCGTCGTCGGGCAGGTCGCCCATGCGAATGGCGACGTCAAAGCCCTCGCCCAGCAGGTCCACCCGCCGAGGTGACAGGTCCAGCTCCAGCGAAATGGCGGGGTGCAGGGCCATGAAGGCGGCCAGGCTGTCCACCAGCATCAGGTTGGCAAAGTCGCTCGGCATCGACACGCGCAACCGCCCGCTGGGCGCGGCTTGGCGCTGTTCGCGCAGCGCGCTCACAGCGTCCAGCTCGGCCACCACCTGGCGCGCGTGTTCCAGCAGCTGCAGTCCAAATTCGGTCATGGTCTGGCGCCTTGTGGTGCGCAGCAGCAGGCGCTCGCCCATGCGCTGCTCCAGCGCCGCCAGCCGGCGCGAAACGGTGGACTTGGGCAAGCCCAGGCGCTCGGCCGCGCGGCTGAAGCTGCCCAGCTCGGCCACCCGGGCAAAGATCAGCAAGTCATTGGGGTCGATACCGTGTTCAGCGCCTGATTGTTCCATCATAGAAACAATCATATCCATTTCAAGGTATTTTCAAGGCGATTGATCCATCTTAAAGTCACCACATCGAATGTCGCTTTTTAAGGAAAACACCATGAACATCCTGCAAATCAACGCCAGTGCCCGCCGCGAAGGCGCCAACTCCACCAAAGTCGCCAACAGCGTCGTCGCGCGACTGCAAGCGGCCAACCCCGCCGCCAAGCTCGCCCTGCGCGACCTGGCTGTGACGCCGCACCCGGTGCTGGACGAAGCCGCCCTGGGCGCGCTGTTCACCCCCGCCGACCAGCGCACACCCGAGCAAGCCGCCCGCGTGGCGCTGGACGACGCGCTGATCGCCGAGATCCAGGCGCACGACACCCTCGTGCTGGGCGTGCCCATGTACAACTTCGGCGTGCCGGTGCAGCTCAAGGCCTGGATCGATGCGATTGCCCGCGCCGGCACCACCTTCCGCTACACCGCCACCGGACCCGAAGGCCTGCTCACGGGCAAAACCGTTTACGTGGCCCTGGCCCGTGGCGGGCTCTACCGCGACACGCCCAACGACTCGCAGGTGCCGTACCTCAAGGCCGTGCTGGGCTTCCTGGGCATGACCGATGTGCGCTTCATCTACGCCGAAGGCCTGGCCATGGGCCCAGAAGCGCTGGCCAAGGGGTTCGCCCAGGCCGAGCAAGACATCGAAGCCGCGCTGGCTTGATCCACCCCACGCCCCGCTGAACGAGGAGACTGCCATGACCACCGCCACCCTCAGCGCTCCCAGCATCCAGCAACCGCGCCGCGTGGAGCGGCTGATCGCCGGGCAGCCCACGTCCGACGGCGCGGGCGTCAAGCTCACCCGCGTGCTCACGCAGGACCTGCAGCGCCGGCTCGACCCGTTCCTGATGCTCGATGCCTTTGGCAGCGACAACCCCGACGACTACATCGCCGGCTTCCCGGACCACCCGCACCGCGGCTTCGAGACCATCACCTACATGATCGCGGGTCGCATGCTGCACCGCGACAGCGCGGGGAACGAAGGCCTGCTGGAAAACGGTGGTGTGCAGTGGATGACCGCGGGCAAAGGCGTGATCCATTCCGAGATTCCGCAACAAGAAGCGGGCGTGATGGAAGGTTTCCAGCTCTGGCTGAACCTGCCCGGGCGCGACAAGATGAACGCGCCGTGGTACCGCGATTTCAAGAACGTCGAGCTGCCGCAGTTCACCACGCCCGAGGGTGTGGCCGTGACCGTGATCGCCGGGGAAAGCCATGGCGTGCAGGGTGCGGTGACTCGCGACGCCACCGCGCCGGTGTACCTGGACGTGCATTTCCAGGCCGCCGCGGCCTTATCACAAGCGCTGCCAGCCACGCACAACGCCTTTGTCTACGTGTACCGGGGCGCAGTGACCATCGGCGGCCAGCGCGTGCCGGCCGGCCGCATGGCCCTGCTGGCCAACACCGCCGGCAGCGACGGCGTGGTGGTCGAGGCCACAGCCGGGGCCAAGACCCTGCTCATCGCCGGCCGCCCGCTGAACGAACCCATCGCGCAGTACGGACCGTTCGTGATGAACACCAAAGAAGAGATCTACCAGGCGCTGAACGACTTTCGCGATGGGCGTCTGGGCGAGGAAGCGCAGACGTAAAAACCAGGTCGCTCAGGCCCTCGTCCGCTCCAGCCGGCGAAGGCGCAATGCACAGCCCATGGCAACCAAGGCGCAAGCGCTGGCCAGCCAGAACACACTGGCCAGCCCCAAGGCGGACGACAGCAGCCCCCCGCCCAAGCCACCCAACACCCCCGGTAAGCCGTAGCCCACCACGGTATAGAGCGCCTGACCGCGCCCACGCAGGCGCCCGGGAAAATGGTGCGACAGCAGCGCGATGCACACCGTGTGGTGCGCGGCAAAGGTGATGGCGTGCAGTGCCTGCGCCAACAGCAACAGCGGCAACACCATGGGCAGCCCGGCGGTGAGACCCATGCGCAGCGCCATGAGCGCTGCCGCCAGCACCAGCCAGCCGGTGAGCGAGAGCCAAGGCAAACAGCGCCCCTGAAAGAAAAACCAGCCGATCTCGATCACCACCGACAAGGCCCACAGCAGGCCAATCACGGTTTTGCTGTAGCCCAGACTGTCGAGGTAGAGCGAGAAAAACACGTAAATGAAGATGTGCGCCAGCACGTGAAAAAACACGGCGGCGAAAAACCAGCGCACCGCGGGCAGGCGCAACACGGGCCACATGTTGGGGTGCTGGTCTTCGTGGTGGGCTGTCTCCTTGAAGTCCGGCAACAGCCACACGCTGACCACCACCGCCGCCAGCGTCACCAACGTCCAAGCGGGGAAATGCCCCATGCCAAAGCGCTCAAACCACCAGCCGGCGCTCACCACCGTGAACAGAAAACCGAGCGAACCCCAGAGCCGCACGCGGCCATAGCGTTTGGCGTCAAACGCGCCGCCCTGGCTCACCAGATGCGCCAGCGCGGCTTCGCTCATGGGCATCATGGCGCTGGTGTGGGTAAACATGAGCAGCAACACCACAAACAGCGCCACACCACCGAGCGGAAACCACAGGCCCAAGGACAGTA
The DNA here is from genome assembly GCF_965657535.1 of Hydrogenophaga sp. Lineage (GTDB taxonomy): Bacteria > Pseudomonadota > Gammaproteobacteria > Burkholderiales > Burkholderiaceae_C > Hydrogenophaga. The sequence continues at coordinate 42,572 of NZ_CBFHOP010000011.1, forward strand.
CAAGCGCCACCGTGGCACCAAAACGCAGCAGCTTCACGCGCTCGCCGGTGCGGTCGCTCAGCATGCCCCAGCCGTAGGGGGCAAACAGGCGGGTGGCCGACTGCACCGACGTCAGGACCGCAATCGCGATCAGGCTGAAGCCCAGCTCTTTCAGCCACAGCGGCAGGTAGGGGTTAAAGAACCCAATGTGTGCGAAGTAGCTCGCCGAGAGCGCCGCAAAAGGGAACAGCTGCCGGCGCTGGCTCACCGCGCGCCCTGCTTGAGCTGAGCCTGTCGGAACCCTCGCGAGCCCTTGGGCAGGCTCAGAGCGAAAGGGAGTGACGGTTGCACGAAAGACTTGAAATCAACTGCGCGAAGCGGCGGCGATGTCGGGCGTGTTCACCTGCACGTCACCACACTGCGCGCGGTGACGCAGCGCGTGGTCCATCACCACCAGTGCCAGCAGCGCCTCCATGATGGGCGCGGCGCGAATGCCCACGCACGGGTCGTGCCGGCCTTTGGTGATGACTTCCAGTGGCTGTCCATCCACGTCGATGCTGTCGCGCGGAATCAGAATGGAGCTGGTGGGTTTGATGGCAATGGACACGTCCAGGTCTTGCCCGGTGCTGATGCCGCCGAGCACGCCACCGGCTTTGTTGCCCACAAAACCTTCGGGCGTGAGCGCGTCGCCATGCGTGCTGCCACGCTGCGCGACGCTGGCAAAACCCGCGCCAATTTCAACGCCCTTCACAGCGTTGAGGCCCATCATGGCGTAAGCGATGTCAGCGTCCAGCTTGTCGTACAGCGGCTGGCCCAGGCCCACCGGCATGTTTTTGGCCACCACCCGCAAGCGCGCGCCACACGAGTCGCCGCTCTTTCGCAGCGCGTTCATGAAGTCTTCCAGCGCCGACACATCGGCCACTGGTGCGAAAAACGGGTTGTTGGGCACATGGTCCCAGCTCTCGAAGCCAATGGCCACGTCGCCAACTTGCGTCATGCAGGCGTGGAAGGTGGTGCCGTATTTCTCTTTCAGCCACTTCTTGGCCACAGCGCCGGCGGCCACGGTGGGCGCGGTCAGGCGGGCCGAACTGCGGCCACCACCGCGCGGGTCGCGGATACCAAACTTTTGCCAATAGGTGTAGTCGGCATGGCCAGGACGAAAGGTCTGCAGGATGTTGCCGTAGTCCTTGCTGCGCTGGTCGGTGTTGCGGATCAGCAGGGCAATGGGCGTGCCAGTGGTGCGCCCCTCGTACACGCCGCTCAAAATTTCTACCGCATCGGGTTCGTTGCGCTGGGTCACGAACTTGCTGGTGCCCGGGCGGCGGCGGTCCAGATCGGTCTGGATGTCCGCCTCAGCCAGGGCCATGCCGGGCGGACAGCCATCGATCACGCAGCCAATGGCCGGGCCGTGGGATTCACCAAAGTTGGTGACGCAAAACAGGGTGCCGAAGGTGTTGCCGCTCATAGTGGGTGGGATTATCCCAGAGGGCCGGCGTGGTGCCCGGCGGCCCGATGTGGTGCGCGGTTGCGTGCTTTTCGGTGCACGACCCCACCCGCCCAGAACAAAAGGGCAATGGAACGCTTCATGCTTTGTGCTGCATTGCAACAATTTGCTTGCATACCGCCCACAAGGAGCGCCCCATGCTGGACCGAACCACCACCCTGTTTTCCCACGTCAAACCCGGCGAAACCGAATTTGTGCGCGGCGGCTTGCGCGACTTTTTTCTCTACCGCGATCTGGGCGTGGCCGAAGCCACCCACGGCAAGGTGGTTGCGCACCTGGTGAAGGCCAACCTGCCGCCCGACGGCGGCACCGGCTGGCACATCCACGAGGCCGACTTTCAAATCGTGATCATGACCAAAGGCTGGGCCAAGTTCATGTACGAAGACCAGGTGACGCTGGTGGAAGCTGGTGACGTGGTGCACCAGCGCCCGGGTATTCGCCACTACCTGTTCGACTACTCGCCCGACATGGAGTACCTGGAGATCGTTTCACCGGCCGATTTCAAGTCGGTTCCGGTCGAGCCGGTGTGCGAGATCCCGGCGCCGACGCCCTGGAACGAACCCTGAAAGTCAAAAGGCAGCCGCCGGAGCGAGCTGCCTTCACCCAGAACGCCTCGGAACCGGCTTTGCCGGGCCGCCAGCGTTGCCCCCTTGAGGGGGTCGCGCGCAGCGCGGCGGGGGTGGGCCCAATCCATCTCGGGGGTGGGTCAAAACTCGGCGTCGAGTTCGTCAATTTCGTCGGGCTCGGCTTGCGCAGCCGCTACCCATTCCTGCATGGCCGGGAGCGCCATGACCGTGTCGCAATAAGTCACACAGACTTCGTCCAGCGGCACGTCGTAGGTGATGAAGCGCGTGACCACCGGCGCAAACATGGCATCGGCCATGCAGGGCCTGGCGCCAAACAGGTACGGGCCGCCGTACTTGGCGAAGCATTCCCGCCAGATGATCTCGATTCGGTCAATGTCGGTCTGCGCCCGCGACCAGAGTTTGAAGCCCGGAAAGTGGGCCTTGATGTTCATGGGCAACGACGAACGCATGGCGCTGAAGCCCGAATGCATCTCGCCGCAAATGGCTCGGCAGTGGGCACGGGCAGCACGGTCGGCCGGCAACAGCCCAGCCTTGGGCTTGATCTCGTTGAGGTATTCGCCAATGGCCAGCGTGTCCCACACGTGCACGCCGTCGTGGTCGAGCGAGGGCACGCGCATGGAAGCCGACAGCAGCAGCATCTCAGCCTTCATGGCCGGGTCGTCGGGCGAAATGGTGTGCTCGGTGAACTCCAGCCTGGCCAGTTTGGCCATGAGCCAGCCGCGCAAAGCCCAGGCACCGTAGTTTTTGCTGCTGATCGTGAGTACCGCTTTGGCCATGAACATGCTCCTGTAGGAGCAGTGCCAGGAGCAATCCCTGTGCCACATCCGTGCCCGGCAGCTGCACCAGCGGGGTGCGGCCCTCGCTGGCCCGTTACTTGCCTACAACGCCGCACACCCACAGGAAAGACCGACATGCTGTACCAGGCCTACCAACTCCAGTCCGACCTGGCCTCCCCGCTGCGTCTGGGAGCCCAGCACCTCAGCGCGTCGCTGTGGTTTGAGCAAACCGAACGCACGCTGGTGCGCAAGGTGGCAGCGGCCTGCGATGTGTTGTCGCGCCTGCGGCTCACCCATTCGCGTCCGCCTTACAACATCCAGTCGGCCGCAGTGGAAGGCCGAGACGTCCCGGTGGTGGAAGAAACCGTACTCACGCTGCCGTTTGGCACCCTGCTGCGCTTTCGCAAAACCGACACCGACCTGCCGCCCCAACCCAAGGTGCTGCTGGTGGCGCCACTTTCAGGCCACTTCGCCACCCTTCTGCGCGAAACCGCGCGCACGCTGCTGCAAGACCACGAGGTGTTCATCACCGACTGGCACAACGCGCGCGATGTGTCGCTGCTGCACGGCGGGTTCAGCCTGGACGACTACATCAGTTACATGATCGCGTTCACCGAAGCGGTGGGCGAAGGCTGCCACATGGTGGCGGTGTGCCAGCCGTGTGTGGCCGCGCTCGCCGCCACGGCCATCATGGCCGAAGACGACAACCCGGCCCAGCCGCGAAGCCTGACGCTGATGGCCGGCCCGGTGGACTGCCGTGTCAACCCCACCGAAGTGAACCGGCTGGCGGTGAGCAAACCCATCGAGTGGTTTGAGAAAAACCTCATCAGCCATGTGCCCCTGCCACACGCCGGGTTCATGCGACGCGTATACCCAGGCTTTGTGCAGCTCTCGGCCTTCATCAGCATGAACCCGGAGCGGCACAAGCAGTCGTTTCGGCACATCTACGACCACCTGGAACACGGCCGGCTGGAGGAAGCTGGTGCGATCCAGGATTTTTACGAGGAATACCTGGCGGTGAACGATTTGCCGGCTGAGTTCTATCTGGAAACGGTGGAAAAGGTGTTCCAGACCTACGACCTGCCGCGTGGCGTGTTGCAGTACAAGGGCCGCACGGTCAACACCGCCGCGATCCGCCGCACGGCGCTCATGACGGTGGAGGGCGAGCGGGACGACATTTGCGCCGTGGGCCAGACGGTGGCCGCCCAAGACCTGTGCACCAGCGTGCGCCCTTACATGAAAACGCACCACGTGCAGACCGGCGTGGGCCACTACGGTGTGTTCAGCGGGCGGCGCTGGAACCAGCAGATTTATCCCCGGGTGCGGGACATGATCCATAGCATGGGTTGAGGCGCCCCCCCGCGCCGCGCTGCGCGCGTCACCCCCCTGCTGGGGGCCACACCTGCCTCCCGGCAAGCCGGTTCTGCGGTGTTTCCAGATTGGAGTTACCTCACTCAAACGCCGCTTCAATGCAAAACGCCCCGGCGTGCGGGGCGTTTTTCTTGGCGTCGGGTGGTTTACTTGGCGGCTTCTGCGGGAGCAGCGCCCTCGTCTTGTGGCCAGTCACGAATGTAGGCCTTAAGCATCTTGTTCTCAAAATTCTGGCTGTCCACCACCGCCTTGGCCACGTCGTAGAAACTGATCACGCCCATGAGCATGCGGTCGTCCATCACGGGCATATAGCGGGTGTGCCGCTCCAGCATCATGGGGCGCACTTCGTCCAGTTCGGTCTGGGGCGTGCAACTCATGGGGTGGTCGTCCATCACGGTGCTCACCGTCTTGCCGTTAAGCGCACCGCCATTTTTGGCCAGCGTATGAATCACCTCGCGAAAGGTCAGCATGCCCACCAGCTCACCGCGGTCCATCACGGCCAGCGAACCGATGTCGTATTCCGACATGGTTTGCACCGCGCGGTCCAGCGATTCTTCGGGTTGGCAGGTGTAGAGCGTTCCGCCCTTGACGCGCAGGATGTCACTGACTTTCATGGCTGTTCTCCTCGGGGTTTTGCTGTCTCCAGCTGGGCTGTTGTGAGTCGGAATATAGCCCACAATAAACGGTAAAACCACTGCGCACAACCGGTTTCGGGTGTGGCGCGTCAACTCTGGAGACCCTGCATGTCCGGTTATTCCGACCCTGGCTTTGACACCTTGGCGTTGCACGCCGGTGCCACGCCCGACGCCACCGGCGCACGCGCCGTACCCATCCACCTCACCACGTCGTTTGTGTTCGAGTCGAGCGACCACGCCGCCGCCCTGTTCAACCTGGAGCGGGCCGGCCACGTCTACAGCCGCATCAGCAACCCCACCAATGCTGTTTTCGAGCAGCGCATGGCAGCGCTGGAAGGCGGCATTGGCGCCATCTCGGTGGCCAGCGGCCAGGCTGCGCTGCACCTGAGCGTGGCCACGCTCATGGGCGCTGGCGCCCACATCGTGGCCAGCACCGCGCTGTATGGCGGTAGCCAGAACCTGCTGCACTACACGCTGCGCCGCTTCGGCATTGAAACCACCTTTGTGAAACCCGGCGACATCGACGGCTGGCGCGCGGCCGTGCGGCCCAACACCAAGCTCTTCTTTGGCGAAACCGTGGGCAACCCGGGGCTGGACGTGCTGGACATTCCCACCGTGGCGCAAATTGCGCACGAGGCAGGCGTGCCGCTGCTGGTGGACAGCACGCTGACCACGCCCTACCTGATCAAGCCCTTTGAGCTGGGTGCCGATCTGGTCTACCACTCGGCCACCAAGTTTCTGAGCGGCCACGGCACGGTGATTGGCGGTGTGGTGGTGGACGGCGGAAGTTTCGACTGGGAGAAGTCGGGCCGCTTCCCCGGGTTGACCGAACCCTACGACGGCTTCCACGGCATGACCTTCAGCGAAGAAAGCACCGTGGGCGCCTTCTTGCTGCGGGCGCGCCGCGAAGGCCTGCGCGACTTTGGTGCATGCCTGTCACCGCACAGCGCGTGGCTGATTCTGCAGGGTATTGAAACCCTGTCGCTGCGCATGGACCGCCACATGGCCAACACCGAGCGTGTGGTGCAGTTTCTGGCCAAACACCCGCTGGTGAGCCGCGTGGGCCACCCGCTGCTGGAAAGCCACCCCAGCCACGCCCTGGCCGAAAAGCTGCTGCGCTTTGGCGCCAAGGGCGCGGGCTCGGTGTTCAGCTTCGACATCCGGGGCAGCCGCGAACAGGGCAAGGCCTTCATTGAAGCGCTGAAAATTTTCAGCCACCTGGCCAACGTGGGCGACTGCCGCTCGCTGGTGATCCACCCGGCCAGCACCACCCATTTCCGCATGACCGACGAAGCACTGGCCGGCGCCGGTATTGGCCCTGGCACCATCCGCCTGTCCATCGGGCTGGAAGACGCGGACGACCTGATCGACGATTTGAAGCGCGCGCTGAAAGCGGCAGAAAAAGCAGGAGCCTGAAGATGTACTTCGACGTTCAAGGCGCAAAAACCTACTGCTACACCGGCGGCAAGGCCTTCGATGCCGCCAAACCCACCATCGTCTTCATCCACGGCGTGCTGAACGACCACAGCGTCTGGATTCTGCAAAGCCGCTACATGGCCCACCACGGCTTTAACGTGCTGGCAGTGGATCTGCCAGGCCACTGCAAGAGCGCGGGTGTCGCCCCCGATTCGGTGGAAGCCGCGGCAGACTTCATCGGCGCGCTGCTCGACGCCGCGGGCGTGCAAAAGGCCGCGCTGGTGGGGCACAGCTGGGGCTCACTCATTGCGCTGGAAGCCGCAGCCCGCCTGCAGGAGCGCGTGAGCCATCTGGTGCTGGTGGGCACGGCCTACCCCATGAAGGTGTCGGCCGCGCTCATTGAGGCTTCGCTGAACGAGCCCATGAAAGCGCTGACCATGGTGAACGTGTTTTCGCGCAGCACGCTGTCCGCACCGCCTTCGGCGCTGGGGCCGGGCACCTGGGTGTTTGGCGCCGGCATGGCGCTGGGCCGCCGCGTGCTGGCCAGCAACCCCACGGTGAACGTGTTTCACCGCGGTTTCGTGGCGTGCGACAGCTACAGCCATGGCGAAGCCGCCATGGCCTCCGTGGCCTGCCCGGTGCTGTTTTTGCTGGGCGCGCAAGACCAGATGACGCCACCCAAGGCCGCAAAAACCCTGATCGCGGCCGCCCAGGCCAGCGGCCAGCGGGTGCAGGTGGCGCACCTGCCCGTGGGCCACCACCAGATGACGGAAGCGCCCGACGCCACCCTGGCGGCGATTCGCGACTTCTTGGCTCCATGAGCACGCACGCACCGCTGAGCGCCGCCGATGTGTCCCGTGTGATCGAAATGGCGTGGGAAGACCGCACGCCGTTTGAAGCCATCGAGCGGCAGTTTGGGCTCAACGAGCCGGCTGTGGTGGCGCTGATGCGTCGCGAACTGAAGCTGCGCTCCTTCAAGATGTGGCGCGAGCGCATGGCGGGCCGTGCCACCAAACACGCCAGCCTGCGCCCGCCGGGCGCCTCACGGCACCGGGCCAGCCACACACGGCAGGCTTGAAACCAGTTGCATCGGCCGGCTGATCAGGGCCCGGAACGGCGAGCGCGCTGACCCGGCATATCCGCCTGGCGCGACGCATGTGCCCGGGTGTGCTGTGTGCCTTTGTGCGAGGCGTGCACCACGCCCAGGCTCTGGTTTTCAAATTGCGAAGCCTGTGGAAACAGGCTCTGCAACGTGGCTCTGACCTGGGCCAAACGTGGGTCGTGAGCGTGTGCGTCGTCGGTGGTGTCGTTGACGCAGAAAAAGTCCAGCTGTCCACGGGCTTTCACCAACGCCGCCAGCTGTCCCGCCTGATCGGGATCGCCCGTGGCCACGTAGAGATGGGCGTAGTCCCGAATCTTGGCCACGCCGTGCGCCAGCGCCCAGCGCAGCACAAAGTCGGAAACCAGGGTCGGGTTGTCCCAGGTGCGAAACACGCCAGAACGTACCCGCTCGAACAGTTCGGGCGCCTCGTCTTCCAGCTGAAACAGCAGCGACTTCAACATCGGCCGCGGCGCGTGCGCAAAGGTGCGGGGCGTGTGGCAGTAGGCGGCTTCGGTGAGCGACGCCAGCCCGTTCAGCCACTGGTCCGACAAGCGGCTGGCATTTTCCAGCGAGTTGTCATCTGGCCGCATGGGGCCCTCCCGCACGTCCGGGTCGTCCGACCAGGCGGTATAAAAACCGCCGGGCCAAAACCAATGATCGAGCCGAACCGGGGCGCCAAAAAACACGTCGTCGTTGAGATAAAAATAGCGCTCAGACAGCCCAGGAATGCGGTGGATGTAGGACTCGATGTTGCCGGAATCGAACGTGGGCAAGCGGTCAGCGGGCAGCAGATCGCGGTGGCTCACCACGGTGAGGCGGCTGGAATCGCGCAGCCAGGGCGGCGTTTGTTCATCGGTCAGCAGGTACACATGGCCGTGGCCCGGGAAGAAGCGCTCCAGTGCACGCAGGCTGTAACGCAGTTCGTCGTTGTCCCGAAAGCGCCCTTCCACATTCCCAAAAGGCGCCAGCGCCTCTGTTTGGGCTGCGTCCATGCCCAGCGCGGCCCGCTGCCGCTTGGCCCGCCAGACAGGATCGTTGCCGTCCACCCAGAGGTAGACGATGTCGATGGGCTCGGCAACTGGGAGAGACATAGCAGGAAAGCAGCGAAACAAAAAAATAGGTGTGAAGACGAAAGCAACCGGCCTGGACAAACCCCAGCCAGGCACAGCGGCCCGTGCAACCGGGCGCAAATGGTACGGTGGTTTGGCTACAGGAGCAGGGTCACGGGTTATCTGCATGGTCCGATGGTGACAACAGGAGCCCAACCAAAACGGCCGGCGCTGCCAGAATGGCGCCATGACCAAGCCCATCGTCGCCCAAGCCATCACGCCCGCCATGACGTCGGAACGCGCCCAGGCCATTGCCGCCACCTTTGACCTGCGCGCCCTGCCCGCCGATTTTCTGGCCAACCCCTACCCGGTGTACGCCGTGTTGCGCGAAACCGAGCCGGTTCGGCGCATGCCCGACGACTCGTATTTTCTGACCCGTTACGCCGACCTGGTGGCTGTGTACCGCGACGCTGCCACCTTCAGTTCGGACAAACACGTGGAATTTGCACCCAAATACGGCGCGGGCTCGCCACTGTTTGAGCACCACACCACCAGCCTGGTTTTCAACGACCCGCCGCTGCACACCCGCGTACGCTTGCCTCTCATGGGCGCCCTCACCCGCCGAGCCATTGCCGACATGGAACCTGGCCTGGTTCGGCTGGTGGACAGCCTGCTGGACCGCATGGCGGCGCAAGGCGGTGGCGACCTGATCGAAGACTTTGCCTCGGCCATTCCGGTGGACATCATTGGCAACCTGCTGGGCGTACCGCACCCGGACCGGGGGCCGCTGCGGGCCTGGTCTCTCGCCATTCTGGGTGCGCTGGAGCCGGTCGTGTCGCCCGAGCAGCAGGCGCTGGGCAACCAGAGCGTGACCGACATGCTGGACTACCTGCGCACCCTGGTGGCGGCGCGCCGCCGGCAACCCGGCGACCCCGAGCGCGACGTGCTGACCCGGCTGATTCAAGGCGAAGCCGGCGGCGAACAGCTCAGCGAAGTAGAGCTGCTACAAAACTGCATTTTTCTGCTGAACGCTGGGCACGAAACCACCACCAACCTCATTGGCAACGGGCTGCTGGTGCTGCAAGAACACCCGGCTGCCCGCACACAGCTGCTGCAGGCGCTGCAACACACCCAAAACGATGCTGCAGCGCAAGAGGCTGTGCTGACGCGGGCTGTGGACGAGTTTTTGCGCTTCGAGTCGTCCAACCAACTGGGCAACCGCCGCGCGCTCACCGCAACCACGGTGGGGGGCGTTGAACTGCCTGCGGGCGCGCTGGTCACCCTGTGCATTGGCGCAGCCAACCGCGACCCGGCGCAGTTTTCATCGCCCGAAACGCTGGACCTCGCCCGCGAGCCCAACAAACACCTGGCGTTTGGCTTTGGCATTCACCAGTGCGCGGGGTTGAGCCTGGCGCGGCTGGAAGGCCGCATTGCCATCGGCCATTTTTTGCAGCGTTTCCCCCATTACCGGCTGACGCAGGCGCCGGTGCGGGGTGGGCGGGCCCGGTTCCGGGGGTTTTTGGATGCACCGTTCAGCGTGGACTAGCCGGGGCCCGCAGGGCAGGCTTCAGCCCGACGCCACCGAAGGCCCCACCACATCCACCGCACCGGCCTCGCTGGTTGCGACGGCAGGCGGCTCGGCCAACGCCTGCGCCACGGTGAGCTGGGCACACCGGCTCTCGTGCCAAAAGCGTGCGGTGCTGGCCTGGCGGGCAATCAGCAGGCGCTCCACCAGCGGGGCCAGCGCGGTCTGGGCCGGATCGATCAGCAGCACATAGCGCTCGCCATCCTCGTCCAGGCGGCCCAGCCAATCCAGGGTGACCAGCGCTGCCACCGGCGCTTCCAGCTGCAGGGCTTCCACCCGCAACACCTGGGCCAGCGTCTCCAGGCTCATGCCTCGCTGTGCATCGTCGCGTACCCGGTGCAGTTGCTCCAGCACCTCCAGCGCGAGCTGAAAGTTCCAACCCGGCTGGTCGCCGCGCCGCGCGATGCCCGACAACAGGCTGGGCAAATAGGCCGCCACCACAGCACCCAGTAGCACAATCACCCAGGCCACATAAATCCACACCAGCAAGATCGGCACCGTGGCAAAGGTGCCGTACACCACCGAATAGGTGGGCACCTGCGCCAAGTACCAGGCCAGCACTTTTTTGGCCAGCTCCAGGCCAGTGGCCACAAACAAACCGCCCAGCAAGGCGTGGGTCCAGCGCACTTGGGTGTTGGGCACGTAGCGGTACAGCGCGGCGATGCCCCCGGTCACCAGCGCCAGCTGCACCGATTCGAGCAGAAAGCGAACGCCACCCGGCAGGTTGGACACCACACCACGCGAAACCGTGAGCGCGTACGAAGTGACCGTGAGGCTGCCCGCCAGCAGCAGAGGCCCCAGCGTGAGCAGGGCCCAGTACACCAGCACGCGCTGCGTGAGCGAACGCGACTGGCGCACGCGCCAGATGTCGTTGAGTTTGCGGTCGATGGTGAGGATCAGGGCCAGCGCCGTCACCAGCAGCACCAGGGCACCGGCCCACCCTATCTGACCCGCCTTGCCCGCGAATTCATTCAGGTAACTCAACACCTGTTTGGCAATATTTTCAGGCACCAGGCTCTGGATCAGCCAGCGCTGCAGCGTGTCTTGCAGCCGCGCAAACATGGGGAATGCGCTGAACACCGCCAGTGCCACCGTGAAGAGGGGAACGAGCGAAATGGTGGTAGTGAAGGTCAGGCTGCTGGCGGTAATGCCCAGGCGGTCTTCGCGGAAGCGCTCGCGCAGTGTCAGGGCGGTGTTCTGCCAGGGAAACTTCAGCGCGTCGCGCCACAGAGTCCGCAGGAAGGTCTCCATCGCCCGCAGGCGGTCGTTCAAGGTCATCCCGGTATCATGCCAGCTGCCTATCTTGGGTCCCATCCGCACCTGCCATGACCGACATTTCAACCCACACCGCTTCACCCGCCAACCCCGCCAGCCAGGGCGCTTCACCCGTTGTCAATGGCACCCGCTGGCTGGCCGTGGGCAGCGTGCTCGGCTTGATCGTGCTCGGGCTGGCCTGGGAACTCTGGCTGGCGCCGCTGCGCCCGGGCGGCTCCTGGTGGGCCATCAAGGTGCTGCCGCTGGCGCTGCCACTGGCCGGCCTGCTGAAAAACCGCATGTACACCTACCGCTGGGTGAGCTTGCTGGTGTGGCTGTACTTCACCGAAGGCGTGGTGAGGGCCTGGAGCGACACGGGCCTGTCAGCCGGCCTGGCCAGCATGCAGGTGCTGCTGTGCGTCACGCTGTTCGTAGCCTGCGCACTGCACGTGCGCGTTCGCTTGCGCGCGGCGGGCACCGAAGCCGTGGCCGCCGACAAAGCCCGCCACGCTGCCGAAACCAACGCTGCAGCCGATCCGGTGGCGCCCCAGCCGCCCGCACAAGCATGAATGCCCTGATCAACACCTTGCGCGACGCGGTGGGCGCAGCCCATGTCCTCACCCACGAAGAACCCGCCACCGACCTGAGCGCCTGGGAACAAGACTGGCGCAAACGCAGCCAGGGCCGGGCCCTAGCGGTGGTGCGCCCCGGCAACACCGCCGAGGTGGCTGCGGTGGTGCGGGCCTGCGCGGCGGCGGGCACCAGCATCGTGCCGCAGGGCGGCAACACGGGCCTGGTGGTGGGCTCTGTGCCCGACGGCAGCGGTACCCAGGTGGTACTCAGCCTGTCGCGCATGAACGCGGTGCGCGACATTGACACCGCCAACCTCACCATGACGGTGGAGGCGGGCTGCATTTTGCAAAGCTTGCAGGAAACCGCCGAAAAAGCCGGTTTCTTGTTTCCGCTGAGCCTGGCGGCCGAAGGCAGCTGCACCATCGGCGGCAACCTGGGCACCAACGCCGGTGGCACCCAGGTGGTGCGCTACGGCAACACCCGCGACCTATGCCTCGGTCTGGAAGTGGTGACTGCACAGGGCGAGGTGTGGCACGGGTTGAGCGGCCTGCGAAAAGACAACACCGGCTACGACCTGCGCAACCTGTACATCGGCAGCGAAGGCACGCTGGGCGTCATCACCGCAGCCACCATGAAGCTCTACCCCCTGCCGGCGGCCCAACTCACCGCCTGGGCGGCCGTGCCCAGCCTGGACGCCGCCGTGGCCCTGCTCGGCCTGGCGCACCAGCACCTGGGCGCGGGGCTCACCGGTTTTGAGGTCATGGGACAGTTTGCGCTGAGCCTGGTGGACCGCCATTTCAAACAACTGCGGGTGCCCCTGTGGGACACCACGCCCTACTGTGTGCTGCTGGAAAACAGCGACAGCGAGTCCGAAGCCCACGCCCGTGCGCAGTTTGAACGGCTGCTGGAAGCCGCACTGGAAGAAGGTGTGGTGACCGACGCCGTGGTGGCCGAAAGTCTGGGCCAAGCCCACCAGCTCTGGCACATCCGCGAAAGCATTCCCCTGGCCCAGTCTGAAGAGGGTCTGAACATCAAGCACGACATCAGCATCCCGGTGTCACGCATTCCGGCCTTTTGCGCCGAAACCGACGCCCTGCTGCAGCGCGAGATTCCGGGTGTTCGGCTGGTCAACTTTGGCCACCTGGGCGACGGCAACCTGCACTACAACGTGCAGGCGCCCGCCGATGGCGATCCAAGGGCGTTCCTTGAGACGATGGAGGAACGTGTCAACACACTGGTTTTTGACGCCGTGGCGCGCTACCATGGTTCCATCAGCGCCGAACACGGCGTTGGCAGCCTCAAGGCCGCCAAGCTGCCACACTACAAAGACGCGGTGGCCCTGGGCCTGATGGGCGCCATCAAACAAGCGCTGGACCCCCAACGGATCATGAACCCCGGACGCGTGCTCATGTGAAAACTTCGCCCTTCGTGAAACGGCTGCTGAGCTGCTGGGCCGTGTTGCTCACAGCCGCCCAGCCCGCTCACGGACGGCCGCAAGACGCCGGCCTGTGGCGCGAACAGGCCCGCGCCTACGAACACGGCGAAGGGGTGGTTCGCGACATCGACACCGCCATGGCCCTGTATTGCAAGGCAGCGATGGCCGGCGACGCCGAAGCCCGCTACAGCCTGGGCTGGATATACGCCAACGGCCGTGGCACCGAGCGCAACGACGCTTATGCAGCCTATTTTTTCCAGCAAGCCGCCAGCCTGGGCGACGGGCCTTCGCAGCGCATGCTGAATCAGGTCGGCCCGCACACAGCCAAGCCGCCCTGCGTGTTGGCAGCCGAAGCCGTGGAGCAGGAACGCTTGGCCCAGGCACAAGCCGACGCCAAGGCAGCCGCCGCCTTGGTCGAAGCACAGCGCCAGTCGGGCAAGTTTGAACAATGGGTGCTCACGCCCAGCCAGAAACACATCATGGCCATCGTGCGGCGGCTTGCACCCCAGTACGGCATCCACCCCGGCCTGGCGTTTGCCGTGATCCGCGCCGAATCCAACTTCGACCCGCAGACCGTTTCCGATAAAAGCGCCCAGGGCCTCATGCAACTGATCCCTGAAACCGCCGCCCGCTTCAACGTGCACCAGCCTCTGGACCCCGAACAAAACATCCGCGGCGGCCTGGCCTATCTGCGCTGGCTGCTGGCCTACTTCAAAGGCGATGTGCCGCTGGCCGTGGCCGCTTACAACGCAGGGGAAGGCGCGGTCAACCGCTACGGCGGTGTGCCGCCCTTCAAAGAAACCCAGGCTTACCTGCGGCGTATCCAGGAGGTGTTCAACCTGCCTGAGCACCCGTTTGACCCGCGCATCACAGCCCCATCACCCATGCTGAGCAGGCCGCCTTTGCCGCCAAGGCTCTGATACACCGCTGCCTCAGCCCACGGCCGGGCGAAAGAAGTCAGGCTGCGTCACAATCGGTGCCTCGTCCGACCTGCCAGCAAGCCCCCATGACCGACCGCACCCCACCGCGTCCCGTTCGCTCCCAATACGAAGATTTCATGCGCCAGGTGTTTACCCAAGGCGTAAACAAAGGCGACCGCACCGGCACCGGCACCAAGAGCGTTTTTGGCCACCAGATGCGCTTTGACCTGAACGAAGGTTTCCCGCTGGTGACCACCAAAAAGGTGTTTCTGAAAGCCATCATCGTGGAATTGCTGTGGTTTCTGCGGGGCGACAGCAACGTGAAGTGGCTGCAAGAACGCGGCTGCACCATCTGGGACGAATGGGCCCGCGCCGACGGCAGTCTGGGCCCGGTGTACGGCGTGCAATGGCGCAGCTGGCCCACGCCCGACGGTGGCCACATCGACCAGATTGCCGACGTCATCCAGACCCTCAAGACCAACCCCGATTCGCGCCGCATCATCGTGAGCGCATGGAACGTGGCCGAGCTGAACCAGATGGCACTCATGCCCTGCCACGCGTTCTTCCAGTTCTACGTGGCCCCGGCCACCGAGCCAGGCGAGCGCGGCAAGCTCAGCTGCCAGCTCTACCAGCGCAGCGCCGACATTTTTCTCGGTGTGCCTTTCAACATCGCCAGCTACGCGCTGCTCACCCACATGGTGGCCCAGCAGTGCGACCTGGACGTGGGCGACTTCATCTGGACCGGCGGCGACTGCCACATTTACAGCAACCACCAGGAACAGGTGGCGCTGCAGCTGAGCCGGGAACCATTCGCTTACCCGACGCTCCACATCAAGCGCCGGCCCGACTCGATTTTTGATTACACGTACGAAGACTTCGAGGTGCTCGGCTACGAGCACCACCCGGCCATCAAGGCACCGGTGGCGGTTTGATTTCCCGCCGCCAACTCTGGGCGCTGCTCGCCCTCACGCTCATGTGGGGCGTCAACTGGCCCATGATGAAGCTCTCGTTGCAAGAGCTTTCACCGCTGTATTTCCGCGCCAGCACCATGCTGCTGGGGGCAGCCTGGCTGTTTGTGTACGTGGCGGCCAAAGGCGAGCGCATGTGGCCGGTAGGCCGCGAATGGAAAGCCATCGCCTGGCTGGGCCTGCCCAATGTGTTGGGCTGGCACACGCTGTCCATTTTCGGCGTGCAAGAACTGGCCTCGGGCCGCGCAGCCATTTTGGGCTTCACTATGCCCATCTTCACCGTGCTGCTGGGCGCAGCCTTCTTTGGCGAACGCATCACACCGCGCGTGCGACTGGCTGTGATCAGCGTCAGCGTGGCCATTGCGCTGCTGCTGTGGCATGAGTTGTTGAGCCTCACTGGGCGGCCCGCCGGCATCGCCTGGATGCTGGGGGCAGCGGTTTCGTGGGCGCTGGGCACGCTCATGTTTCGCCGCGCCCACCTCACGCTCTCACCCCTGGTGGTCACGGTCTGGATGCTGCTGCTGGGCAGCGCGGTGGTGTGGGTGCTGGCTTTGTCGCTGGAGCCTCTGCCCCAACCCAGCGGCTTTTCACTGCCCATGTGGCTGAGCCTGGCATACGGCGTGGTCATCAACTACGGCTTCGCCCAACTGATCTGGTTTGGCATGGCGCGCAACCTGCCCCCAGCCACCAGCGCGATGAGCGTCATGGCGATCCCGCTGGTGGGTACACTGAGCGCCACCCTGATCGTGGGTGAGGTGCCGCACTGGCAAGACTGGCTGGCCATGGGCTTTGTGATGGTAGCCATTGCCAGCGTGCTGCTGCCACCCCGCCAGCGGGCGGCACAATAAGGTCATGACCGCCGCCCCCCCCCCCCGCCTGCACCTCATTTATGCCCGCGCCGCCAACGGCGTGATCGGCAAAGACAACACCCTGCCCTGGCACCTGCCCGAAGACCTGGCGCATTTCAAGCGCACCACACTGGGCTGCACTGTGATCATGGGGCGCAAAACCTGGGATTCGCTGCCGCCCAAATTCCGCCCATTGCCTGGCCGGCTCAATATCGTGGTGTCCCGCGACCCTGCATGGCAAGCAGTCGGCGCGCTGCACGCCGCGTCCATCGACGCAGCACAGGCGCTGTGCCCACCTGGTAGCGATGTCTGGGTGATCGGCGGCGCGCAAATTTACGCGCAAGCCTTGCCCTTGGCGCATAGCGTGGTGGTGACGGAAATTGACCAGATTTTTGACGGCGATGCGCTGGCGCCGACCCTCGATGCCACCTGGCGCGAGCAGTCCCGCGAACCGCATGTCTCGGCCAGCGGATTGCCGTTTGCCTTCGTCACCTACACCCGACACGACTGAACCCACACGAACCCATGCAACTCGCCACCTGGAACATCAATTCACTCAACGTGCGCCTGCCCCAGGTGCTCGACTGGCTAGCCGCACACCCGGTGGATGTGCTGGCGCTGCAGGAGCTCAAGCTCACCGACGACAAATTTCCCACACAAGCCTTTGCCGACGCCGGTTACCAGGCGCAGTGGTTTGGACAGAAAACGTACAACGGTGTGGCGTTGATCAGCAAACTGCCAGCGCAAGATGTGATCAAGAACATCCCGGGTTTTGAAGACGAGCAGTCGCGCGTGCTGTGCGCCACCTTTGACGGCGTGCGCGTGATCGGCGCCTATTTTCCCAACGGCCAGGCGCCGGGCAGCGACAAGTTTGCCTACAAAATGCACTGGCTGGATGCCCTGCGCGAGTGGGTGCGCGCCGAGATGGCTGCCCACCCGCAACTGGTGCTGATGGGTGACTACAACATCACGTTTGACGACGCGGATGTTTGGGACCCTGAAGGCATGCGCGAGGCGATTCACTGCACCACCGAAGAGCGCACACACCTGCAGGCCCTGATTGGCCTGGGCCTCACAGACGCGGTGCGCCTGTTTCCGCAGCCCGAGAAAAACTACAGCTGGTGGGACTACCGTGAGTTTGCTTTTCGACGCAACCGCGGCCTGCGGATCGACCACATTCTGATCAGCGAAGCGCTGAAGGCCCGCGCCGCTGCCTGTGCCGTGGACAAACTGCCCCGCAAGAACGAGCGTCCCAGCGACCACGCACCTGTGGTGCTGACACTCGAATAGCAGGGTAACCGCTCAGAACGCCGTGGAACTGGCTCAGCCAGGCCACAGGTGTTGCCGATTGGGGGTGACGTGGAGCGGCGCGGGGAAAGCCCGCTACTCCAGGTTCAACTCCTGAATCTTCCGGGTGATGGTGTTTCGGCCAATACCCAGCTTCTGAGCGGCTTCAATACGGCGTCCACGGGTGTTGACCAGTGCGGTCTGAATGAGCCGCGTCTCGAAGCGGCGGGTCAACACGTCCCACACATCGGAACGGCCCTCCTCCAGCAAAGCAAGGGCTTCGGCCTGCAAGCCCGTTTCCCAAGCCGCCGCCGCAGTGTCCAACGGGGGTACCACCGCCAACCCCGCAGCAGCCGGCGTCGGCTCGTTGGGGGCCGGTGGTACCGTGGTGGCGAGTGCTGGCGGTGCAAATGCCAGGGCCACGGCTTCGGGCTCTGTCCAGGCCGGCGCGGCCTGTACGGCGGGTAGACCGACCGTGCCAGCGTCAACAGCCGACATGGCCAACACCTCGGGCGGCAGGTCTTTGAGTTCAATGACTTGCGCCGGCGCCATCACGGTGAGCCAGTGGCACACATTTTCCAGCTGGCGCACGTTGCCCGGGAAGTCAAACGTACCCAGCAAGCGCAAAGCCGCTTCGGAAATGCGCTTGGGCTCCACGCCGAGCTGCTTGGCGCTTTGCTGCAGAAAGAAGCGTGTGAGCATGGGAATGTCTTCGCGCCGCTCGCGCAGCGCGGGCAGGCGCAGGCGAATGACATTCAGGCGGTGAAACAAGTCCTCTCTAAACACACCTTCTTTGACGCGCTGCTCCAGATTTTGGTGGGTGGCGGCAATCACGCGCACCTGGGCCTTCACGGCGCTGTGTCCGCCCACGCGATAGAAGTGCCCGTCAGACAGCACGCGCAGCAGCCTCGTCTGCAGATCAAATGGCATGTCGCCAATTTCGTCCAGAAACAACGTGCCACCGTCGGCCTGTTCAAAACGCCCTCGGCGCATGGTCTGCGCACCGGTGAAGGCGCCACGCTCGTGGCCAAACAGCTCGGACTCCAGCAGGTCTTTGGGAATGGCCGCGGTGTTGATCGCCACGAACGGCCCGGCTGCGCGCGGCGAATGCTTGTGCAACGCACGCGCCACCAGCTCTTTGCCAGAACCTGACTCTCCCGTGATGAGCACCGTGACCTGGCTCTGGCTGAGCCGGCCGATGGCACGAAACACATCCTGCATGGCGGGCGCCTGGCCCAGCATTTCAGGGGCTGCGCTCATGCGCTCTTCGGCCACCTCTTCGCGCTGGCTTTCTTCGACCGCCCGGCGGATCAGCTCCACCGCCTTGGGCAGGTCAAACGGCTTGGGCAGGTATTCGAACGCGCCGCCCTGGAAGGCCGACACCGCACTGTCGAGGTCAGAGAATGCGGTCATGATGATCACCGGCAGGCCTGGCAGCTTTTCTTTGACCTTCTCCAGCAAGTCCAGACCGGAGCCACCGGGCATGCGGATGTCGCTCACCAGAATCTGCGGCCCCTCCATCTCGGGGGTGTCGGCCAATGCCATGAGCACATCTTGCGGGTTGGTGAAACTGCGGGTGGGCAGGTTTTCGCGCAGCAGGGCTTTTTCCAGCACGAAGCGTATCGATTGGTCGTCATCCACTATCCAGATCGGCTTCATGTCTATGTGTTCCCTTCGTCAGGCGAGGCGTGTGGTTGTTGGTTTCAAGGCAACGGAATCAACAGTTTGAAGTCCGTGTGGCCTGGCACGCTCTCACACTCGATCAGACCATGGTGCTGCTGGACAAAGGTTTGCGCCAGCGTGAGTCCCAGTCCCGAACCGCCATCGCGTCCCGACACCAACGGGTAAAAAATGCGGTCTTTGATCGAGTCTGGAACACCAGGCCCGTTGTCGATCACATGCAATTCCAGTGCCAGCCGATAGCGTTGTTTACCAAACGTCACTTGTCGACCCACACGGGTCTTGAAAATGATCTGGCCTTCGCCGGCGGCGATACTGACCGAGAGCGCCTGCGCCGCGTTGTGCGCGATGTTAAGAACGGCCTGGATGAGCTGCTCGCGGTCGCCACGGAACTCGGGAATCGAGGTGTCGTAATCGCGCACCACACGCAGCCCTTTGGGAAACTCGGCCAGGATGAGCGAGCGCACCCGCTCGCATACCTCGTGAATGTTCACGTCGCCCACCACATGAGGACGCCGGTGCGGTGCGAGCAGACGGTCCACCAGAGACTGCAGCCGGTCGGCCTCGTGGATGATGACCTGGGTGTACTCGATCAGTTCCTTGGACTCCAGCTCCATCTGCAGCAACTGCGCAGCGCCACGTATGCCACCCAACGGGTTCTTGATCTCGTGCGCCAGGTTGCGAATCAACTCTTTGTTGGCCTGCGCCTGATCGATCAGGCGCTCTTCCCGCTCTTGCCGGGTCTGCTGCTCTAGAGGCAGCAGCTCCACAATGACCTCGCCCGACACCTCGGTCTGCGCCACGACCACATGCACCGGCAATGGGTCGTGGGCCAGGCGCTTGAGCCAAGCGTCGTAGCGCAGCGCCGCAAATTCGTTGCCCCTCGCACCGGTCAGGGCGTTTTGCAGCAGCAAGGGGTCGGTAAAACAGTCTTGCAGGCGCGCACCCGTGATGCTGCGGCGCGACATGCCCAGCGCGTCTTCCAGCGCTGCATTGGCGTACAGCACGCAGCCGTCTGAGGCCACCACCGCCACCAAGGTGGCCAGCAGGTCCAGCGACTGAAAACGCTGCGACGCCGGCACAGCGGACTGGCTTGGCGGGCCGAGCGCCGTTGCGGGTATCGAAGAAGAAGCGAGCTGGGGTGGGGTGGGGGGGATGGTCTTTTTCAAGATGCCTATTTTGCGGCAGAACCACCGGTGTTTGCGCCACCGCTGAGCCGGCCGAGCTCGCGGCGGATGCCGTCCACATCGCTCTGCGCGCGAGCCACGGCGGCTTTGAGCTCGGCCACGCGGTCCAGATAGCGCTGGTAATTGCGCGACTCAATGCCCTGCTTCTCGGGCTCACCATTGGCGTACGCCTTCTGCGCCTGCGCCAGCTGATCTTCAGCCTTGCGCAACTCGGCTTCCAGAATGGCGCGGGCATCGCTGTCGCGGGCCCGTTGGGCGGCCGAGTCCACCCGTTCGGTGCTCGTACGGGTGGGTGCCGTGGAGGTTGTGCTGCGCGGGGTACTGGACGCAGTGGGCGGTCGGGTTTCGGTGCTGCGTTGCGGTGTGGTGCCCTGCACGATGGTGATGTTGCCTCCCTCCATCAAGGTGCAACCCCGGCTCTTGGCCACCTCGGCATTGTTGGTGTATTCGTTGCCGCAACGGTAAATGCGCTCTTGCGCCTGGGCTTGCACAAGGCACAAGGTGGCTGCACTGGCAGCCAGCCACTGAATAGCAGGGGTCGGTTTCATGGTGAACAACAAGAAAGCTCCAGGTGCACGTTGCTTGAATCAGGCGCGCACCGAAGCGCGCATCGCGTTTCAGTATGACCGAAAACACCCTGAAAAGTGCCCTGAGTGGCGCAACCCTGGGGCCAATTGGGCGTGCCGCATGAAAAAGGGACGGCAAGTGCCGTCCCTTTTGTATTTGACCCACAACGCAGCAAATGCATTGTTAGGCGGTGATGCGGTCCCGGCGAAGGCCGGGCCCACGCTCACAGACTGAAGTACATGTCGTATTCGACAGGCGACACTTCAACACGGCTGCGATTGACTTCCACCGACTTGAGGTCGATGTAGGCATCCAGCATAGCGTCGGTGAACACGCCACCTTTGGTCAGGAACGCGCGATCCTGGTTCAGGCATTCCAGCGCCTGGTCGAGGCTGTGGCACACGGTAGGCACCAGCTTGTCTTCCTCCGGCGGCAGGTGGTACAGGTCTTTGGTGGCAGCTTCGCCGGGGTGGATCTTGTTTTCCACGCCGTCCAGACCGGCCATCAACAACGCTGCAAAACCCAGGTAAGGGTTCATCAGTGGATCGGGGAAGCGCGCTTCCACGCGACGGCCCTTGGGGTTGGCCACGTAAGGAATGCGGATCGAAGCCGAGCGGTTCTTGGCCGAGTAAGCCAGTTTCACAGGCGCTTCGAAATGCGGCACCAGACGGCGGTAGCTGTTGGTACCGGGGTTGGTGATGGCGTTCAAGGCACGGGCGTGCTTGATGATGCCGCCGATGTAGTACAGCGCGAAGTCAGACAGACCGGCGTAGCCGTCACCAGCAAACAGGTTCTTGCCGTCTTTCCACACCGACTGGTGCACGTGCATACCGCTGCCGTTGTCGCCAGCGTAAGGCTTGGGCATGAAGGTGGCGGTTTTGCCGTAGGCGTTGGCCACGTTGTGCACCACGTACTTTTGCAGAATGGTCCAGTCGGCGCGCTCCACCAGCGTGCTGAAACGGGTACCAATTTCATTTTGGCCAGCGCCCGCCACTTCGTGGTGGAACACTTCAACCGGAATGCCCAGCGATTCGAGGATCAGGGACATCTCGGCGCGCATGTCTTGCGTGCTGTCGACCGGAGGCACGGGGAAGTAACCGCCCTTGGTGGTGGGACGGTGGCCGCGGTTGCCGCCTTCGAGCTTTGAACCGGTGTTCCAGGGTGCTTCGTACTCTTCGATTTCGTAGAAGCTGTGGCCGGGTTCGGTGCTCCAGCGCACGCCGTCGAAAATGAAAAACTCAGGCTCGGGTCCGAAGAACGCCGTGTCGCCCAGGCCAGACGACTTGAGGTAAGCCTCGGCGCGCTTGGCGATGGAACGTGGATCGCGCTCGTAGGCCTTGCCGTCAGCTGGCTCGATCACGTCGCAGGTCATGATCAGCGTGGTTTCTTCGAAGAACGGGTCGATGTTGGCCGTGCTGGGGTCCGGCACCAGCTGCATGTCCGAGGCTTCAATACCCTTCCAGCCAGCGATCGAAGAGCCGTCAAAGGCGTGACCGGAGCTGAACTTCTCTTCGTCAAAGTGCGAAACAGGTACCGTGGTGTGGTGCTGCTTGCCGCGGGTATCGGTGAAACGGAAGTCAACAAACTTGACGTCGTTGTCTTTCACCATTTGCATCACGTCTGCGACGGTCTTGGCCATCAAATACTCCTGTAGCTGGGTAAGTGGAAATTAAAAGGACGGTGTGGATAAGCAGATTGTGTGCCAAGGCCTTGTGTATGGCGCTGGAGCCGCTGGGTTGCCCACGATCACACCCGCGATTATCACGCAGCCTGGGGTGCGGCCAATGCGCTTCTGCCGCGCAGGCTCCTAGGCAGCCCAGGAGGCGCACACAGTGCGCCGAGCCCACTCTCGACGCCCCTAATTGGTGCAACCCAAAACAATGCACCGATTCGGTGCAATTTAAGGGCGCACCAATTCGGGGCCCAGCTGCGCACCACAGTCATGCAACCCAGCCAGCAAGTCGGCAAAAGCCACACCAACGGCCTCTGGGCTGCCTTTGACGCCCAGCTCGATGTGCCTCCCATAGGTGGGATGGTCGACGCTGGGCAGGCTGAACACCTTCACCGCATGCACCGCTTCGAGGCGCTCCATCAGCGGGGTCAGCGCCGCTTCCATGGCACCCATCACCACCACCGAGCGTTCGAGCCACGCGCCTTGGCGCTGGCAGTGCTGGTATTGCCCGTCGAGCACGGCTTCCACCATGGGCCAGGCCATGACGGGAAAGCCCGGCACGAAGTGCACCGTGCCCCCGCCAGGGCCATCGCTACTGAACCCAGGGATATTGTTGTAGGGGTTTTCAATGATGCGGGCACCCACCGGAAACACCCCCATGTTGTAACGGTGCACGTTGTCGGGCCGGCTGGGGTCGAAGGTCTGCCCTTGCTCGGTCGCAATGTCGCGCATGCGTTGCTCGATCAGGTCTTTAGCCTGCGGATGCAGCGCCAGTTCAACCCCAAGCGCCGCTGCCGCGCACTGGCGGGTGTGATCGTCTGGCGTGGCACCAATGCCGCCGCAGGAAAACACCACATCGGCACTGGCAAATGCATCTTGCAGGGCTGCGGTGATGCGATCGCGGTCGTCACCCACGCAGCGCACCCAGGCCAGCGATAGGCCGCGCGCGGTGAGCAGTTCGATCACTTTAGGCAAATGCTTGTCGGCCCTTTTGCCGGACAGGATTTCATCGCCAATGATGATCAGACCAAAGGCGGGCGGAGTGGAGGCTCTGTGGAAAGTGGTCAAGGGGCACCTGATCGGTCGGGTGGTGGCAAATGGGGGGTACTGCCAGCCAGTGGTTGCGCGTCTTCAAAAAGTTGCTCCTGCGGGGCGGGACCTGGACCGGGCTCCGCGTCGAGCACCTCCACGCCGGAGGCGGCCCGCAAACGCTGCAACGCAGTAAGCGAAAAATGCGCAAACCAGAGCGAAGCAAAAGCGAACACCAGGGTGTAGATCCAGATGGCCACCGGCACCAGCAGCGGCGCCAGCGCAATGAACATGGCACCCGATGCCCACAAGAGGCTGGGCGCTGCGCCCAGATAACCGCTGAGCACCCCCATGAGCAGCAGGGTGCTGCGATTTTCACGCAGGATTTGCTTGCGCTCTTCGCTGCTGGCGTGCACGGCCAGTGCGTCAAACGCAAACACCCGGTAAGTGAGCCAACCCCAGATGAGGGGCGGCAGGATCAGCACCAGGGGCGGCACCAGCCACAGCGGCATGGACACCACCAGCACCACCACCGCCAGCAGCGTGGAACCCAGCGACCACAACACGCTGACCAGCAGCGAGCCGCCGTGCTTGCGCTCCAGCGCGGGGTAGCGCCGCTGCCCCACCAGCTCCACCATGGCGGGCGTCATGAACATGGCCACCAGCAGCAGGCACAGCAACACAATCACGGGCGTGGCCAGCACCAGCACCAGCAAAGGCGCAAACACGGTGCGCAGCGAGCCCATGCCCAGGCGCTCCAGCCAGCCCAGAAAAGCCTGTACCAACTCATAAGCTTCCAGCCAGGCCGCCACCGAGGCCACCGCGCCTTCCCAGAAAAAATAACCCATCCCAAACGACAAGACCACCATGAGGATCAGCGGCAAGAAAGACAGCGCGATCACGCGGGGGTGCATGCAATAGGCCACTGCACGCCAAAAGGAATCAAACAACAGGCTCATGGCTGCAAGAATACAGGCTTTCAACCGCCAGCGAGGACCGCTGCAGGGTGACAGGATGGTCTGCGTGGCGGCCTTGACTGCCAGAGGAAAACACACATGAACCACATCATCATTGAGGGCGTTCGACTGGAAATTTCACATATCAACGGCCCCACCGACCGTGCGCCGCTGGTGTTCCTGCACGAAGGTCTGGGCAGCGCTGCCATGTGGCACCAGCGCGGGCGCCATTGGCCCACCGAGCTGTGCCAAGCCACCGGGCGCGCAGGCTGGGTGTATTCGCGCCGAGGCTACGGCCAGTCGGACCCGGTGGACGACGTGCGTGGCCCGCCGCGCTGGCAAGGCACCTGGCACATCGGGCGCCACGAACCCGACTACATGCACCTGGAAGCCTGGGTGGTGCTGCCTGCGCTGCTCAAGCAGCTGGGTGTACAGCGCCCCGTGCTGGTGGGGCACTCAGATGGCGCCAGCATTGCGCTGCTGCACGCCAGCTGCCACCCGGTGAGTGCCTGTGTGGCCCTGGCGCCACATGTGATGGTGGAAGACGTGGCGATTCGCTCAATTACCCAGGCCCGCCAGCTTTTCGAGAGCGATGACACCGAACGTGGCTTGCGCGCGCGCCTGGCCCGCTACCACGCCGATGTGGACAACGCCTTCTGGCAGTGGAACGACGTCTGGCTCAGCGAGGCGTTTCGGCGTTTTGACGTACGCGCCAACTGCCAGAACATTCAGGCACCGCTGTTGGCCGTGCAAGGCGAAGACGACGAATACGGCACGCTGCAGCAGCTGCGCGACATTGCGCTCAACTGCCCCCATGCGCTGACGCAGGCCCTTCCCGACTGCGGTCATAGCCCACACCGCGACCAGCCCGTTGCACTCACGCAATCGGTTGTGCAGTTGCTCGCCAAAACCGCTTGACGCCCAGAGGCACGGGAAGGCGTGCCTTCCCCGCCATGGTCACAACCTCTGACCGCTAAAAGTTTGAAAAAGTTGGGGCGTGTCCACACACCCCGGTCTCAAGCAGCAACTGGCCACAACGCTGCACCACAGCCGGATCACCCGGCGCCAGGCGATGAGGCTCCTGGGAGCCATTTCTTCGGCTGCGGCGCTGGTCAGTTTGAGTCGGCGCTGCAACCGAACCCGCGCGACCACGCCGTCCATTCCCGCATGGCGCAATGCCCGCAAGCTCCTAGGCACGGGGGGCCCTGACCATTCAGCTACCAGCCGCTTGCAGATTGGTGGCCAGGCGCACTGAGAAAGCACACCATTGCGACGCCAAAGGCCGTCCGCCAACCGTCAAACAGCGAGAAAACCAGAAAGAAATCACGGGAATGGCGGGTACAAGCTCACGCAAAGTGGTCAGAAGCGCGGTGAAATACACACACCCTGACACAAATTCAGGTACTTTTAAACAATATGAGCAACTGGTCCAACCCATGGCTGCTGGCTGTGCTGGCTCCCGCGCTGATAGCGCTGGGCGCTGCGCTTCACCGCGCCTGGGAGGCCCGCCAAGCGCGCGCCCGCCGCCGCATACCCAAACACTGGCCACTGAACACCCGTGCGCTCGCCAACAGCGAGGAGGCCCGTGTCTGGCACTGGCTGGCCAGGGCGTTTTACGACCACCACGTCATGATCAAGTTGCCGGTGACGCGCTTCACCCTGCCGCGCGACCGGGAACAAGGCATGCACTGGTACCGCCTGCTCGGCAGCGTGTATTGCACCTTCACCATCTGCAAGCCAGACGGTCGGGTGGTGGGCTGCGTTGACGTGCCCGGACCAGCGGGCCTGCCGCGCAGCGCACGCAGCCTCAAACACTCGCTGCTCACACAGTGCGGTCTGCCCTACTGGGTGGTGCGCTCCGCAAGTTTGCCCACGGTGGCCGAAATCCGTGCGGAGTTTTTGGGCGAATCACCCGCCACGCAGGCCCTTCGGGAACGCGAGCAAGAAGAAAGCGCCATCATCGCGGCGCAAACCAACCTGAGAACGGTCCTGACCCGCCAGCGCAGCAACCGCCAGATCGATTTCGCTCCCCTGTCCAACTGGCCCAACAGTGCCAACGGTAGCTTGCGCAGCGACTTCAACTCGCAATGGCAAGACGACAACTCGTTCCTCATGCCGCTGGACAGCCGCCGAGGCGACCTGCTCTGATCCCGCCCGGGCTCATTTAGCCGTTGGGCTCACGCAGCCGTTTTGGCTGGCACCTTTTGCGTCAGCGCCTGCACTTCTTCGGCCGTCAGCCAGCGCCATTGCCCGGGCAGCAGATCGTTGGGCAGCACCACCGGCCCAATGGACGAACGGTGCAAGCCCTCTACCCGGTTGCCCACCGCAGCCACCATGCGCTTGACCTGGTGGTATTTGCCCTCGGTCAGCGTCAGTTGCAGGTGCCGTTCGCTGAGTGCCTGGCAAGCGGCGGCGCACACAGGCTTGGGGTCATCGTCCAGCACCACGCCGTCGAGCAGGCGGGCCACTTGCCGATCGTCGAGTGCATGCTTGACTTGCACCTCGTACACCTTGGGCACGTGGTGGCGGGGCGAGGTCATGCGGTGGATGAACTTGCCATCGTCTGACAAGAGCAAGAGGCCGGTGGTGTCCTGGTCCAGCCGCCCCACCGCCTGCACACCCGCAGCAGCACCGCCACCCCGGTTGCGCAGCGGGCCGGGAAGCAGGGTGTAAATGCTGGGGTAGGTGCTGGGCTTTTGCGAGCATTCGTAACCCGCCGGCTTGTGCAGCATGAGATAAGCCAGCGCGTGGTAATGCCAAGTTTCACCCTGAACGCGAAAAACCAAACCAGCCTCCTCAAAGGCTTCGGTGGGATCGGTGCATGTCAGACCCTCGTGGCCCACTTGTACCAAGCCTTGCTGCACCAGGCCGCAACAAATGCGGCGCGTGCCAAAGCCCTGAGAGAAAAGAATGTCCTGTAACTGCATCATGATGCCAAGATTGTCGCCGCAGTCGGCACAGCGTCGGAGCATCAGCGAGAATCGTCGGCTAACCAAGTTCACAACGAACCGCTGCCACGGATGAAACACAAGCTCAAGCAACTGCTGCCCACACCGGAGACGCTGCGCAACAACCGCTGGCTTCGCTGGATGGGTCCGGTGCTGCACCACCCCAGGCTGTGGCATTTCAGCCGCAAGGGCATTGCCTTGGGGTTGGCGCTGGGCATTTTTTTTGGTCTGCTGATTCCGGTCGCCCAGATCCCTTTTTCAGCCACGGTAGCTGTGCTGTTGCGCGCCAACCTGCCCATGGCGGTAGCCAGCACCCTGGTCACCAACCCGGTGACATTTGGCCCGGTCTATTACGGTGCCTACCGCCTGGGCAAATGGGTGTTGGGCGAAGAAGACGTTTCCGAAAGGAAAGCCGTCAAGATTTTGGAAAAGGCCGAGGCATTGCCAGCTGAAAAGGAAGGCTGGACGGAACGCATGACCGCATGGTTGACCTACCTCGGCACCGTTGGCAAGCCGCTGGTGGTGGGTTTGGCCATCGTCGCCACAGCCAGCGGGCTGTTCATTTACTTTTTGACAAGCGCGCTGTGGGTGCTCAAAACGCGCTGGACGCGCAACCGCAGGCTAAGGGCGCGGCTGGTCCGAGGCACCGGCGAAGCCGACGCGCGCCGCTGAGCGCGCCACAGCCACCTAAAAAAAAGCGGCTCGAATACTCAAGCAGGTGGGGTGTCGAGCAGACACGCTTCCACCACTTGCAGTTGGTTGTCGCGAGCAAAGTTCATGCAAAAGTCCCATGCCATGGGCTCCTCTTCGCGCAGGTCAACATGCACCACCACGCACTTGACGCCGTTGATGGTGTTCGGTACGCACCAGGGCGAATAGCTCAGGTGGCTGCCAGGATGGGCGCCGCCGGGGCGAAATTGGCTCATCACCCCAGCCAGGCGCTCTGCCCAGTCGCTGGGACGAAACGTGCGGCCACTGAGCGTGACGCCCTGAATGAACACTTGCTTGGCAGTCGGAGAGACCATCGGGGAAGCCTTCGGATGGAGGGCCCTGGAAGGGGAAATGGACACGGCCAGAACGAGGATCACTCGCCAGGGTGGACGGTGGGTATTGTATCTTATATAAGACCTAAGATCAGGGATTACCCGACCCTAAGGCCATCTGCCAGCTTGTAAAGGCACCAGCATGACAGCGATGCGCAACAAGCAATGATGATGCCCGCGGCTGCCTCTAAAATCGGTTTTCAACGGCTCAACCTGCGTTGAGCCGCTTTCTTTTTGGCCCCTCTCCACTGGAGTCCTGTATGTCTGCTGCCTTGACCACCGCCGCCTCGCCCCATGTGATGAACACCTACGGCCGACTGCCGATCGCGATGTCTCACGGCCGAGGCTGCCGCGTCTGGGATGTGAATGGCAAGGAATACCTGGACGCGCTGGCTGGCATTGCCGTCAACACCCTGGGCCACGGCCACCCCAAGCTGGTGCCGGCCTTGCAAGACCAAGTGGCCAAGATGATTCACTGCTGCAACTACTACCACGTACCCGACCAGGAGCGCCTGGCGCAGATGCTGGCGGAGCGCTCGGGCCTGACCAACGTGTTCTTCTGCAGCACCGGCCTGGAAGCCAACGAAGCGGCCCTGAAACTGGCGCGCAAATTCGGGCACGACAAAGGCATTGAGCGCCCTGAAATCGTGGTCTACGAGAAAGCCTTTCACGGCCGCAGCATTGCCACACTGTCAGCCACCGGTAACCCCAAGATCCAGGCGGGTTTTGGTCCGCTGGTGGAAGGCTTCATTCGCGTGCCGGTGAACGACATTGACGCGCTGAAAAAAGCGACCGAAGGCAACCCGAATGTGGTGGCGGTGTTTTTCGAAGCCATCCAGGGAGAAGGCGGTGTGAACCCGATGACGGTGGGCTATATGCAAGAACTGCGCGCTCTGTGCGATACCCGCGACTGGCTGATGATGATCGACGAGGTGCAGTGCGGCATGGGCCGCACCGGCAAGTGGTTTGCGCACCAGTGGGCGGGTATCAAGCCGGACGTGATGCCGCTGGCCAAGGGCTTGGGCTCGGGCGTGCCCATTGGCGCCGTGGTGGCGGGCCCCAAGGCGGCCCACATTTTCCAGCCTGGCAACCACGGCACCACCTTTGGCGGCAACCCGCTGGCCATGCGCGCCGGAGTGGAAACGATCCGCATCATGGATGAAGACGGCCTGCTGGCGAACGCAGCCGCAGTGGGCGAGCACCTGCGTGGAGCGCTGGAAGCGGGCCTGCAAGGGCTGCCCGGCGTGAAAGAGATCCGCGGCCAGGGCCTGATGATCGGCATTGAGCTCACCAAACCCTGCGGCGTGATCACCCAGCGCGCCGCCGATGCCGGGCTGCTGCTGAGCGTGACCGCCGACAGCGTGATCCGCATCGTGCCGCCGCTGATCATGACCACCGCCGAGGCCGACGAAGTGGCCGCTATCCTGCTGCCACTGATCCACGCGTTTCTTTCAGAATGAATGTCGCCATGAACCTCCAGCACTACCTGCAGTTCAAAGACCTGCACGCCGACGAATACGCCTACCTGCTTCAGCGCGCGGCTTTCATCAAGGCCAAATTCAAGGCGTTTGAAAAGCACCAGCCCTTTGCCGACCCCGACCGCACCCTGGCCATGATCTTTGAGAAGGCCAGCACGCGCACCCGCGTGAGCTTTGAGGCCGGCATGTACCAGCTCGGCGGCTCGGTGGTGCACCTCACCACCGGCGACAGCCAGCTCGGCCGCGCGGAACCCATCGAAGACAGCGCCAAGGTGATCAGCCGCATGGTGGACCTGGTGATGATCCGCACCTTTGAGCAGAGCAAGATCGAAGCGTTTGCCGCGCACTCGCGCGTGCCGGTCATCAACGGTCTGACCAACGAGTTCCATCCCTGCCAGATCCTGGCCGACCTGTTCACCCTGGTCGAATACCGCCCCGCTGCCAGCGGCAACCCGCTGGACGCCATCAAAGGCAAAGTGGTGGCCTGGGTGGGCGACGGCAACAACATGGCCAACACCTGGCTCCAGGCGGCCGAACTGCTGGGCTTCACGGTGCACGTGAGCACGCCCAGCGGCTACGAGGTCGATCCCCAGCTCGCTGGCATCGGCAACCCGGATTGCTACAAAGTCTTCAAAGACCCCAAGGAAGCCTGCGCCGGCGCTGATCTGGTCACCACCGACGTCTGGACCAGCATGGGCTATGAAGCCGAAAACGAAGTGCGTCGCGCGGCCTTTGCACGCTGGTGCGTGGACGAGGCCATGATGGCCGTGGCCAAGCCCGACGCGCTGTTCATGCACTGTCTGCCTGCGCACCGTGGTGAAGAGGTGAGCGCCGAGGTGATCGATGGGCCACAAAGCGTGGTGTGGGACGAAGCCGAAAACCGCATGCACGCGCAAAAGGCCTTGATGGAATACCTGCTGCTGGGTCGGCTCTGATCCCGGATTCTCTACGCACCCAAGAGCCACCACGCGGTCGGCCGTGAGGCCCACCGCCGACAGGAAACCCATGCAAGCCTTGCTCGACACCATCGCACAGATGGACGCTCCCATCGACGCCGGACGCATTTTTCATGGCCGTGGCGGTTTGCACCCTGGCTGTGAGCAGTGGGCGCTGGATGCTTTTCCGCCCGTGTGGCTGCTCACCAGCTTTCAGCACGCCACCGACGCCGAGCTGGCCCAGATACACGGGGCCTTGGCCGCCCGCTGGGCGCAGCTGCTCCCCGACGAACCCCTGAATTGGGTCTACCAGTGCCGCCAGGCCGGGCAAACCGAAACCCGCCTCATGGCGGGCGCTGTGCCGCAACCGCATGTGGTCACTGAGCGTGGCGCGCGCTACCTGGTGCATGTGCTGAAAGGGCAAAACCACGGACTGTTTCTGGACATGGCCGTGGGCCGCGAATGGGTGCGCGCGCAAGCGGCGGGCCAGAAGGTGCTGAACCTGTTTGCCTACACCGGTGCCTTTTCGGTGGCGGCGCTGCAAGGCGGGGCCAAGCAGGTGGTGAACGTGGACATGAGCGCGGGCGCCATGGCCATTGGCCAGCAAAACCATGCGCTCAACGGGCTGCAGGCCGGCGCCAGTTTTCTGGTGCACGACATCTTCAAAACCTGGGGCAAGATCACCCGCAGCGGCCCCTACCACCTGGTCGTGGTAGACCCACCGAGCTACCAGAAAGGCAGCTTTGTGGCCACAAAAGACTACCTGCGGCTGATGCGCCGCCTGCCCGACCTGCTGCGCCCTGGCGGGCGGGTGTTGCTGTGCCTGAACGCGCCCGAGCTGAGCGCTGTTTTCCTGCACGAGCAGATGCAGGAAGCCGCGCCCGAACTGGTGTTTGAACAGCGCCTGGACAACCCGGCGGCGTTTGCCGATGTGTCAGACGAGCGCTCGCTCAAGGTGCTGGTGTACCGCGCGCCCGAGCTGGCAGCGACGCGCGCCGTAACCGCCCCGCTTTGACGCCAGCCCCATGTCTGCCTGTACATCTTGCGGCGCTTGCTGCGCCAGTTTCCGGGTGGATTTTTCGGTGTTTGAAACCCAGGCCGAGGGCGGTGCGGTACCCGACGGCCTGGCGGTTGAGGTCACCGCCAACACCTGCCGCATGCGCGGCACCGACCATTCTCCGCCGCGCTGCGCCGCGCTCTCGGGCCGGCTGGGCGTGAAGATCGGCTGCGGCATCTATGAATGGCGCCCCTCGCCCTGCCGCGAATTTGAAGAAGGCAGTGGCGCTTGCGGGCGGGCGCGCCAGCGCCACGGCCTACCGACCCTGTCAGGCCCGGGCTGAAACGCCAACTGCTTCAAACCTAAACTTTTTCCAGCGCTGTTGGAAATAACCGACACCATGGTTTTTTGGCCGGTGCTACCTTCACGGCACCATGAAAAAGCTTTGGGACATATCCCCCCCCATCCACGCTGCTTCGCCGGTTTTCCCGGGCGACACCGCGTATTCGCAGACCTGGGTGGCCCGCATCGACCCGGCTTGTCCGGTCAACGTGAGTGCCATGACCTTGTCGCCCCATGTAGGCGCCCACGCCGACGCGCCGCTGCATTACGACCCCGCGGGCGAGGCCATCGGCGCGGTTGGTCTGGACGCATTTTTAGGCCCTTGCCGGGTGATTCACGCCATCGGCTGCGGCCCGCTGGTGCAGCCGACACACCTGGCGCACGCCATGCAAAATCTGCCCGAGCGCGTGCTGGTGCGGGTGTACGAATGCCAGCCGCAAGCCCACTTTGACGACGCCCTGCCCGCTTTCGCGCCCGAATCTGTCGCGCTGCTGGCCGACCTGGGCGTGAAGCTGATTGGCATTGACAGCGCCAGCATCGACCCCGCCGACAGCAAGGCCCTGCTCAGCCACCAGGTGATCCGCCAGCGCGGCCTGCGCGTGCTGGAAAACTTGTGGCTCGACGATGTGCCCGAGGGCGATTACGAGCTGATTGCACTGCCCCTGAAGCTCACCACCGCAGACGCCAGCCCTGTGCGCGCGGTGCTCAGAGCGCTTTAAACCCCAGCCAACGGAGCCCCCATGATCACCCAGCAAGACTGCCTCAACCTCGACGCGCAAGACCCATTGCGCAGCCTGCGCCAGCAGTTCAGCATCCCCGCTGGCACCATCTACCTGGACGGCAATTCGCTCGGCGTCATGCCCGTTGCCACCCCCGCACGCGTGGCCGACACCGTGACCCGCGAGTGGGGTACCGACCTCATTCAAAGCTGGAACAAAAACGGCTGGTTTGCCATGCCGCAGCAGGTGGGCAACAAAATCGCTCGGCTGATCGGCGCCGGCGACAACGAGGTGGTGGCCACCGACAGCACGTCGATCAACCTTTACAAAGTGCTGAGTGCGGCACTGAACATGGCCGCGGTGGACAGCCCAACCCGCAAGCGCATCGTGAGCGAGCGCAGCAACTTCCCGACCGACCTCTACATGGCCGAGGCCCTGTGCAAAGAGCGCGGGCTGGAACTGGTGCTGGTCGAGCCCGACGGCATTGCAGCCGCCCTCACCGCCGACGTGGCGGTGCTGATGCTGACCCACGTGAACTACCGCACCGGCGCCATGCACAACATGCCCGCCGTGACCGCCGCCGCCCACGCTGCGGGCGCGCTGATGGTGTGGGATCTGGCGCACAGCGCAGGCGCCGTGCCGGTGGACCTGAGCGGCGCGGGTGCCGACTACGCCGTGGGTTGCGGTTACAAATACCTCAATGGCGGCCCGGGCGCTCCCGCCTTTGTGTGGGTGAACCCCAAACACGCCAGCCGATTCTGGCAACCACTGGCCGGCTGGTGGGGCCACGCCGCCCCGTTCGCCTTCACCCCCGACTACCAGCCCGCCCCCGGCATCACCCGCTACCAGTGCGGTACCCAGCCCATCATCAGTCTGGCCGCACTGGACTGCGGGCTCGACGTGTTCGCCGCCGCCGAAGCGCTCGGCGGCATGGCCGCGCTGCGCACCAAATCGCTGGCCCTCACCGACCTGTTCATCGCACTGGTGGAAGCACGCTGCGCTGGCCACGGTCTGGGTTTGGCCACGCCACGCGCGCACGCTGAACGGGGCTCACAAGTCTGTTTAACCCGGGAAGAAGGCGCCTATGCCATTGTGCAAGCGCTGATTGCGCGCGGCGTGGTGGGCGATTACCGCGCCGGTGACGGCGCCAGCCACAAGGACATCCTGCGCTTTGGTTTCACGCCGCTCTACATCGGCTTTGAAGAGGTGTGGCACGCGGTGGAACACCTGAAGCAGGTGCTGGAAAGCGGGGAATGGCAACGCCCCGAGTTCAACCGCCAGCACGCTGTGACCTGAACCGGAGCGCCACCATGACCTGCCCTCACCACACAGAAAATATCGTCGCGGAAGAGAAAGCGCAACTCGACTTCAGCGAGCGCATGAGCTACGGCGACTACCTGCAGCTCGACGCCATTCTGGGCGCCCAAAAACCGCTGTCGCCCGCGCACGACGAGCTGCTGTTCATCGTGCAGCACCAGACCAGCGAACTCTGGATGAAGCTGATGCTGCATGAGCTGCACGCCGCTGTTCAAAACATCGCCACCGACGAGCTGAACGCCGCCTTCAAGCAGCTCGCGCGCGTCAGCAAAATCATGGAACAGCTGGTGCATGCCTGGGACGTGCTGGCCACCATGACGCCGCCTGAATACAGCGCCCTGCGGCCCTACCTGGCGCAGTCCAGCGGGTTCCAGAGCCACCAGTACCGCTGCATCGAATTTGCCATGGGCAACAAAAACGCCGCCATGCTCAAGCCCCACGCGCACCGGCCCGACCTGCTGGCGGTGGTGCAGGCGGCGTATGAAGCCCCATCGCTGTACGACGAAGCGCTGCGCTTGCTGGCCCGCCGTGGCCTGGCGGTGCCGGCCAGCCACACCGATCGCGACTGGACCCAGCCCTACGAAGCCAGCGACGCCGTGCAGCAGGCCTGGCTGCAGGTCTACCGCAATCCCAAAGACCACTGGGACCTGTACCAACTGGGCGAAGAACTCACCGACCTGGAAGACGCCTTTCGCCTTTGGCGCTTTCGCCACGTCACCACGGTGGAACGCGTGATTGGCTTCAAGCGCGGCACCGGCGGCACGGGTGGCGTGAGCTACCTGCGCAAGATGCTCGACGTGGTGCTGTTTCCCGAAATCTGGCGGCTGCGCACCGACTTGTGACGCGCTGGCGATAATGGCCGGATGAGCACGTCATCCAGCCCGAACCCCAGCCAGACCGCCCCGTTTCGACATCGGCTGGCGACCCTGACGCGCTGGCTCGCGGCGCTGTTGGCGGTGATGGGACTGAGTGCCCCGGCAGCCCGGGCGCAACCGGTGGTGGTCGCCGCTTCCGACCTGAAGTTTGCGCTGGAGGAAGTGGCCGCACTGCACCGCAAGGCGGGCGGTCAACCGGTGCGGCTGGTGTTTGGGTCGTCCGGCAATTTTTACCGACAAATTTTGCAAGGCGCGCCCTACCAGCTGTTTCTGTCGGCCGACGAAAACTTTGTCTTTCAGCTCGCCGATGCGGGCAAAACCGAAGACCGGGGCGTGCTCTACGCCGTGGGTCGCATTGGCCTGCTGGTGCCCAAGGGCTCACCCCTAAAGGCCGACGGTGAGCTCAAAGACCTGGCACTGGCGCTGCAAGACGGGCGATTGAAGAAATTTGCCCTGGCCAACCCCGAACACGCCCCCTACGGCACCCGTGCCATGGAAGCCCTGCAACACGCGGGACTGTGGTCGGCCATCCAGCCCCGGCTGGTGCTGGGCGAAAACATTTCACAAGCCACGCAGTTCGCCACCTCGGGCAGCACGCAGGGCGGTATCGTGGCGTATTCGCTGGCCCTGTCACCGGCGGTGGCCGCGCAGGGCAGCTTTGCGCTCATACCCGAAAGCTGGCACCAGCCGCTGCGCCAGCGCATGGTGCTCGTGCGCGGCGCCAGCGCGGCCACCCGCGCTTTTTACGACCACCTGCAAACGCCCGCCGCCCAAGCCGTGTTGCGCCGCTACGGCTTCACCCTGCCCAACGCCACCAAGACGCCCTGACGGCCCATGGACTGGACCGCCCTCACCCTCTCGCTCAAACTCGCCGGCGCCACGGTGCTGCTGCTGCTGCCGCTGGGCCTGTGGCTGGGCCGCTGGGTGGCGCGCACGCCCTCGCGCTGGAAAATCTGGGTTGAAGCGGCCATGCTGCTGCCGCTGGTGCTGCCGCCCACCGTGCTAGGTTACTACCTGCTGGTGGGGCTGGGCAACAGCTCGCCGCTGGGCCAATGGGCGCAACAACTCTTCGGCGTTCAGCTGACCTTCAGCTTCACCGGCCTGCTCATCGCCTCGCTGGTGTTCAACATTCCGTTTGCCCTGCAACCCCTGCAGCGCGCCTATGAAAACGTGCCGCGCAGCCTGCACGAAGCGGCACTGGTGTGCGGTCTGTCGGCCTGGGAACGCTTCACCAAGGTGGACCTGCCACTCGTGTGGCCCGGCATCATGTCGGCTGGCGTCATGACCTTCGCCCACACCCTGGGCGAATTCGGCGTGGTGCTCATGGTCGGTGGCAGCATTCCGGGCGAAACCCAGACCATCGCCATCGCCATTTACGACCGCGTGCAGGCCTTCGACACGCGCAGCGCACACCTCATGTCGCTCACGCTGCTGCTCATTTCGCTGCTGGCCATAGGCGCGTCCTTGCTCGCCAGCCGCCGCCTGGGCCGCTCCCGCCCTGAGGCCACGCCATGAGCCTGCAGGTCAGCGTCGACCAGACCCTCCCCATGCGGCTGACCGGTGCGTTTCATTGCGCGCCGGGCCAGCTGGTGGCGCTGGTGGGGCCTTCGGGGGCTGGCAAAACTTCGCTGCTGCGGGGCATTGCCGGGCTCATGAAACCGCAGCACGCCCGCATCAGCGTGGGCAGTGCTTGCTGGTGCGACACCGCACAAGGCCTTTTCGTGCCGCCGCAGCTGCGCAACGTGGGCCTCGTGTTTCAAGACTACGCGCTCATGCCGCACATGAACGCGCTGGACAACGTGGCCCTGCCCTTGCGCGGGCCTGAGCGCCTGACACGTGCACGGGACATGCTACGCCGCGTGGGCCTGGCGCCCGAGCACATGCAGCGCCGCCCGGCCCAGCTCTCAGGCGGGCAGCAGCAGCGCGTGGCGGTGGCACGCGCACTGGTGCGAGAGCCTGCCGTGCTGCTGCTGGACGAGCCGTTTTCTGCGGTCGATCAGATGAACCGGCAAACGCTGTATGCGCTGCTGGCCGAGCTGCGCGAAGACATTGCCGTGCCCATGGTGCTGGTGACGCACGACCTGAACGAAGCCCGCCTGCTGGCCGATGAGCTGGTGGTGATGGCCGAGGGCGTGGTGCTGCAGCAAGGCCGCGCCGACGCCATTCACCGAGCCCCGCGCAACGCCCGCGTGGCCGACATCGTGGGTATTGCCAACCGCTTTGACGGCGTGTGGCTGGGGGCCGACGCCAACAGCCCCGCCGGCACCGGCTGGCTGCGCTGGGGCAGCACAGACGCGGCCTTGCACCTGCCGGTGCGCGACAAAGGACGCATTGAGCCCGGCCAGTCGGTGGCCTGGGTGGTACCCGGCGAGGGCCTGCGACTGTGTGAAGAACCGGCAGCGGCCAGCGCGGCGCCGGTCAATGGGCTGGGCCTGACGGTGCGGGTGGTCACGCTGCGCCACTTGGGCGACGTGTGGCTGCTGCGCCTGCAATGCCTGGACGGGCCGCAGGCCAGCTTTCAGATCATGCTGACCGGCCCGCAGGTGCGCCCGCTGGTGCCCGGCCAGGTGCTGCAGATGTGCATGGACCTGGCGATGCTGCACATCATGCCGATCAAGACCGGTGCAGGCGCGCTCGTCTCGGCAGGCTGAGGCCTCCCCAGCAGGGTAACCGCCGCCGGTTCAGGGCCGGATGTTGTTGCGGGTGATCACATCGGTCATGGCGGCCGTGTCGGCACGCACGCGCTGGGCCAGCCCCTCGGGCGACGTACCGACCACCTGCCAGCCCTGGTTAAGGATGGTTTGGCGTACCTCGGGGCGGCGCACGATCTCGGTCAAGACGGTCGCCAGGCGGTTCACATGGGCCTTGGGCAGGCTGTTGGGCGCCGCCACCGCGTTCCATATCTCCAGTTGCATGTCGCGCACGCCCAGCTCGGCCAGGCTGGGCAGTTCGGGCGCCACGCTGCTGCGCCCGCGCGACGTGACCCCGATGGCGCGCAAGGCGCCACCACGCACCTGGGCCAGTGCCAGGCCCGGTGGCAGCAGGGCCATCTGGATCTGGCCACCCAGCATCGCCGCAATCACCTGTGGGTTGCCCTGGTACGGCACGTGCACCGGCGCCAGGCTGGCGCGGTTTTTCAGCAACTCCATGCCCAAGTGGGCCACCGTGCCCACACCGGGCGTGCCGTAGTTCCAGCGGTCACCGGAGGCGCGCGCTGCATCAAAAAAACCGGCCCCGCTGGTGGGGGTGCTGGCGGGCACAGTAAGGACCAGCGGCGACACCGCCAGCAGCGACACCGGCGACAGGTCGGTCAAGGGGTCGTACGTCGTGGCCGGATTGAGGATCTTGGCGATCGTCATGTTGCCGTTGATCATGAGTCCGATGGTGTGGTCGTCGGTGGCACGGGCCACCAGGCCAGCGGCAATGTTGCCACCGGCGCCCGGGCGGTTGTCCACCACCACCGGCTGGCCCAACGCTTGCGACAGGGGCTCGGCCAGGGCACGGGCCATCAGGTCGGGCGAGGAGCCACCGGGAAAACCCACAATGATTTTGAGCGGCCGGCTGGGCCAGGCGGTTTGGGCCTGCGCGGTGGGCAGCGCCCAGGCGGTGGCCAGCGCGGCGGCGGCGGCCAGGGCATGGCGGCGGTTGGGGCGGTTGGATGGGGTCATGTGGTCTCTCGCGGTCAGGTTGTCGGTGGGCAGATCAGTCCAGCGGATCGGGCGGTCCATCGTACAGCCAGGGGTTGTCCATCAGACTTTCGCCCAGCACCGCCATGGCCGTGTTGCGGCCCCAGCGCAGCACGCCGCTGGCGTGAAAAATGGTGCCGTTGCGCTGTGAGCGGCTTTGCACACGGGCATTGCGCGCCCAGCGGGTTTGCGCATAGGTGCCCAACAATGCGGGCCAGTCTGCTGCGGGCGCAGCACCGCGCAGGCGACCGATCGTCCAGGCGTCTTCAAGGGCCATGGCGGCGCCTTGCGCCAGATAAGGGCGAAGCGGGTGGGCAGCGTCGCCCAGCAAGGCCACCCGGCCCTGCGCGTGCTCGTGCGGTCCGGTCATGGGTGCGCGGTCGTTCAGCGCCCAGAGCTTCCAGCCTTGCACGGCGTTGATCATGGCCATCAGGTCGGGACAGGCCGAGCCGAGCGCTCGCTTCAGGTCGGCCGCCTGGGCTTCGTGGCTCCAGCTTTGCGGGTCGCTGCCCACCGGACCGCCATGGCCGTGGCCCAGCACGCCGTGCACCACCGCCACCACGTTGAACCACTCGCCGCTGCGCACGGGGTAGTGCACCACGTGCAGGCGCGGCCCAAGCCAGGCGGTGACCACGTTGTCGCGCTGCGCGGCGGGCACGTCGTCCCGGTGCACCATGCCCCGGTAGGCCAGGTGGCCGCTGGCACGAACCGGCTGCGCGCCCAGCATTTGGGCCCGAACACGGCTCCACAGGCCATCGCTCCCCATCAGGGCTTGGCCTTGCAACACCGTGCCGTTTTCGGTAGTCACCTGCACCGCGTCGGGCGTCTGCTCGTAGGCGGCCAGGCGCGTGTTGAGGTGCAGGCGCACACCGGGCTCTTGCCGCACCGCGCGCAGCAACAGGCTGTGCAGGTCGGCGCGGTGCAGGGTGGCGTAGGGTTGGGCGTAGCGGGCCAGGGCCATGGCGCCCAGGCGCAGCTGGCCAAGTCGCTGGCCGCCGTGGGCATCGCGCACCCACAATGCTTCGGGAAACGCGGCGCAGGCCTGCAGCTCGTCTGTGAGGCCCCAGGCATGCAGCACGCGCACGGCGTTGGGGCCCAGCTGCAAGCCCGCGCCCACCTCGCCAAACGCGCTGGCTTGCTCCAGCACGTCCACCGAAACCCCGGCACGTGCCAGCGCCAGCGCGCAAGCCAAGCCCCCAATACCACCACCGGCAACCACCACTTGATCGTTCATGGGACGCGATTGTGCCGCCAGCGCGCAGGGCTGCCTTGACGCAGGTCAGCGCCACACCTTCAAAGCACGCGGTTGAACCAGAACAAAGACAGCCCCGCCGACAGCAACGCCAGCACCGAGGCCAGCAGTGCCAGCAAGGCGGAAATTTCGGTTTCCTTTTTCTCCACCGTGAGCCGCGTGCTGAGCGACTCGTAGACCTGCTTGAGGTTGTCGGCCGTACCAGCATAAAAGTACTCGCCCTGCGTGGTGCGAGCCACGCTTTTCAGCGTGTCTTCGTCCAGCCGCACCCGCATGGACCAGCCCTCAAAACCGATCACCTCGCCTTCCACCGTGCCAATGCCCACGGTGTAGACGCGCACGCCCCGGTCGGCCGCCAGCTGGGCGGCTTCTGCGGTGTCCACGCCGGTGGTGCGCTGGCCGTCGGTGAGCAAGATGATGGAGGCCGAGGTGTACGAACCCGGCGGCACGGGCGCTGCAGGTTGCTGGTCTTTGCGGGCCTGTTCGAGCGGGCGGCCCTGGGGCGCAAACGGGTCGCTGTTGCGGCCATAGGTGAGGCTGGCCAGGTCCAGCCCCTGGCCGGGAAACAACTCCCCCAGCGCCACCACGATGGCGCTGCCGATGGCGGTGGCGCGCTGCAGCTGGAACTTGTCGATGGCGGCCACCAGGTCTTCGCGGCTGAGGGTGATGGGCTGCACCACCTGCGCCGTGCCGGCAAATGCCACGATGCCCACGCGCACATGGCGCGGCAGCTCGGCCAGAAAGGCCTTGGCCGCGGCCTGCGCGGCTTCCAGCCGGTTGGGCTCCACGTCGGTGGCGCGCATGCTGCCCGACACGTCCATGGCCAAAATAATGGTTTGCTGTTGCGATGGCAGCACGATGCTGGCCATAGGCCGCGCCGAGGCCAGCAGCATGGCGGCCAGGGCCAGCCACAGCAACACCGGTGGCACATGGCGGCGCCAGCCAGGGCCTTTGCCCATGGCTTCGCGCACGATGGACAGGCTGGCAAAACGCAGTGCGGTTTGCTGGCGCCGGCGCAGCAGCCACACATAGCCCAGCACCAGCAGCGGCAAGGCCAGCAACAGCCACAGAAACTGCGGCCAGAGAAAGGTGATGGGCCAATTCATGTGCGGGTTCCTTGAGGTACGCCAGCCTGCGAGAGGTGCGGGCCAGCGGGGCCGTGCTGTGCACCACGGCCGATGCGGCTGCGCCGCTGGCGCAGGTCCACAAAGCGCAGCACGGCGTCAGCCAGGTCGTCGTCGGTCGCCAGTTCGAGCGTGTCCACGCCCGCGCGCGCCAGGCTCTCGCGCAGCTGGGCTTCCCGTTGGGCGGCAATGCGGGCAAAGCGCTGCCGAAAGCCCGCATCGTGCGTGTCCACCAGCAGCTGTTCGCCGGTTTCGGCGTCGCGTATCGGGATCAGGCCCAGATCGGGCAACTCCAGTTCCAGCGGGTCAAGCAGGCGCACGGCCACCACGTCGTGGCGCCGGGCCAGTTCGCCCAGAGGCTTTTCCCAGCCTGGCTCGCTGATGAAGTCGGACACCACAAACACGGTGGCGCGCTGGCGCACGGTGCGGGCCGCTGCGGTCAACAAATCCGCCAGTCGGGTGGGTCCGTTGCGGGGGCCGCTCTTGGCTGCAGGCGCTGAGGGCGCGGGGGGTTGCTGGATCAGGTGGATCAGCTGCAGCACATGGGCCCGCCCGCCGCGCGCGGGCAGCACCGCGTCCACCACCGGCTGGCCGCGCGAACCGTAGAGCAGCGCACCCACCCGGTTGCCGTGGCGGGTGATCAGCCGGGCCAGCACCGCCACCGCGTCGCGCAGCACGGTGCTCTTGCGTTGTGAGCCCGAGCCAAAGTCCACCGAGGGACTCAGATCCAGCAAAAACCAGGCCGCCATTTCACGGTCTTCGGTGAACACGCGCACATGCGGCTGCTGCAAGCGCGCGGTCACGTTCCAGTCGATGTGGCGCACATCGTCGTGGAGCTGGTATTCGCGCAGGTCGGCCAGGTCGAGCCCACTGCCGCGCATGAGGCTGCGAAAGTCGCCTTGCAGCAGCCCATCCAGCCGGCGGATCACGGTCCAGTCGAGCCGCTTGAGCAGCGCATCGGCCCGCTCGCGCGTGGCGCTGACCGGCGCCGGCGGTGGCGGTGGCGGCGCGGCGGTGCGGGGTTTGAAGAGACCGAACAACATGGCAACGTGCCCTCAGGCCACCCGTTTTTCGTGTTCCAGGGGTTTGGCGGGCGGCTTCACCGCGGCCATGATGCGTTGCACCAGCGCGTCGGGGCTCAAGCCTTCCGAGATGCCTTCGTACGACAGCACGATGCGGTGGCGCAGCACGTCGGGCACCAGGTCGGCCATGTCTTCGGGCAGCGCATAGCTTCGCCCGCGCAACAGGGCTAGAGCCCGGGCGCCTTCCACCAAACCAATGGTGGCACGCGGACTGGCGCCGTAGGTGATGAGGCGAGCCATGTCTTTGATGCCATGCTTGTCGGGCGTGCGCGTGGCCGACACCAGCTTCACCGCGTACTGCACCAGCGAGGGGTCCACGTACACGGCGCGGCACTGCGCCTGCAGCGCGGCCAGCTGCTCGGTGGTGGCCACGGCCTGCACCTGCACCGCCGGGCCGGTGACGCGCTCGACGATGACGAACTCTTCCTCGTCGGTCGGGTAGTCCACCAGCACCTTCATCATGAAACGGTCGACCTGCGCCTCGGGCAGCGGGTAGGTGCCCTCTGTCTCGATCGGGTTTTGCGTGGCCATCACCAGAAACGGACTCGGCACCTTGTGCGACTCGCCGGCAATCGTCACCTGGCGCTCTTGCATCACTTCCAGCAAAGCGCTTTGCACCTTGGCGGGCGCCCGGTTGATCTCGTCGGCCAGCAGCAGGTTGGCAAACACCGGACCCAGCGAGGTGCTGAAGTCGCCCGTTTTCTGGTTGTAGATGCGCGTCCCCACCAAATCAGCCGGCACCAGGTCGGGCGTGAACTGGATGCGCTTGAACCGCCCCTGCACCACCTCGGCGAGGGTCTTTACCGTGAGGGTTTTAGCCAGCCCGGGCACCCCTTCCACCAGCAAATGGCCCTGCGCCAGCATCGCCACCATGACGCGCTCCAGAAAGCGGTCTTGGCCGACCACAACCCGTTTCACCTCGTACAGGATCTGTTCCATCAGCTGGGCGGTGTCAGGGGCGTTGGGGTCGCTCATGTTGTGCTCCGTTTCAGAATGGGGGAAGGCCGGCGGCGCCGGCGGCGCTTTCAATGGGCACTGCAAAACCAATGCCCACAAAGGTACGGTGGCTGGTGGGGTTGAGGATGCCGGTGACGATGCCGACCACCTCGCCGTCCATGGTCACCAGCGGCCCGCCCGAATTGCCGGGGTTGGCAGCCGCGTCAAACTGGATCAGGTTGCCGATTTCCTGCTCGCCTTCGGGCGACCGAAACGAGCGCCCCAGCCCCGAAATCACACCCGACGACACCGACGGCCCGATGCCGAAGGGAAAGCCCACCGCCACCACCTGTTCGCCGGGGCGCAGGTCGTGGGTGGACCGCATGGTGGCCGCACTCAGGTCGTCCGGGATGGTGTGGGCCTGCAGCACGGCCAGGTCGTTTTCAGGCTGTGCGCCCACCACGCTGGCCGCCGAGGTGCTGCCGTCGGCAAACACCAGCCGAATGCGCTGCGCGCTTTGCACCACATGCAGGTTGGTCAGGATCACACCCTTGTCCACGATGACCACGCCGGTGCCCACGCCCTGCTCTTCGTCTTCACCCTTTTTGTTCTTGGCCAGTGACACGACGCGCACCACGGAAGGGCGGATTTGTTCGGCCGCTCGGGCCGCCACCGAAGGCAGGTTCTGGGTGGTGAGGGTGCGCAGCACCGCTGCGTCGATGTCTTTTTGCGTCAGCCCACTGGCGGCGCCCGGGCCGCGCAACAACACACCGGCCAGCAGCATGCCCAACAACGCCATGGCGCCCCACAACACGCGCGGACTATTGCCGGCTCTGGCCAGGCGGTGCCCGAGCAGGGGCTTGGGCGGCCCCACAGCCGCCACCGCAGGCACAGGCGCCACCACCACAGTGGCGCGGGCCGAACGGCTGTACAGGGCGGGCTTGCGCATGGGCTACTCCTGGGGCGCCGGGATGGGCGCTGTGCACATCATGCCGCGTTGCGCGGCCCGGCTCAAGCGGTCAACAATTGCCTGAGCACATAGGGCAGGATTCCGCCTGCCCGGTAATAGTTCACTTCCACCGGCGTATCGATGCGCAGCGTCAGCCGCACTTCCTGCCGGTGGCCATTGGCACGGGTGATCACCAGGGTCGCATCGCTCTGGGGCAGCAGTTCAGGGTGCGGCAGCACGTCCAGCGTTTCGTTGCCCGTAAGGCCCAGGCTTTCCCACGAATCGCCCGCCTTGAACTGCAGCGGCAGCACGCCCATGCCCACCAGG
Organism: Hydrogenophaga sp.; assembly: GCF_965657535.1. Lineage (GTDB taxonomy): Bacteria > Pseudomonadota > Gammaproteobacteria > Burkholderiales > Burkholderiaceae_C > Hydrogenophaga. The sequence continues at coordinate 86,962 of NZ_CBFHOP010000011.1, forward strand.
TTGCTGCGGTGGATGCGCTCGAAGCTGCGCGCCACCACCGCCTTGATGCCCAGCAACTGCGTGCCTTTGGCGGCCCAGTCGCGGCTGGAGCCAGTGCCGTACTCCTCGCCCGCCAGCACCACAGTGGGCACGCCTTCGGCCTGGTAGCGCATGGCGGCGTCAAAAATAGTCATTTTCTGCCCTTGCCCGGTACCGCTGCTCTGGTAAACAGTCCAGCCGCCCTCTTCGCGTGAGCCGGCGGCGTCGGGGGCGAGCATCAGGTTTTTGATGCGCACATTGGCAAAGGTGCCGCGCACCATCACGTCGTGGTGGCCTCGGCGTGCGCCGTAGCTGTTGAAGTCGGCCTTGAGCACGCCGCGCGCCAGCAGCCACTGGCCAGCCGGCGAGTTTTCGGCAATGCTGCCAGCTGGTGAAATGTGGTCGGTGGTGATCGAATCACCAAACAGCGCCATGATGCGCGCGCCACGCACGGCAGGCGCCTGCTCGGCCGGCTGCGCCAGGGCGAAGTCGGCAAAGAACGGCGGCTCGGCAATATAGGAACTGGTGGGCCAGGTGTAGGCGTTACCGCTCACCCCCTGAATGCGCGCCCACAACTCGCCAGGCTCGCCTTGGATGCGCTCGTAGTTGTCGCGGTAGGCCTTGCCTTTCATGGCAAATTTCATCAGCGCATGCACCTCTTCGCTGCTGGGCCAGATGTCACCCAGGTACACCGGGTGGCCGCCCTTGCCGAGGCCCAGCGGCTCGGTCATCAGGTCGGTCATCACGTTGCCGGCAATGGCGTAAGCCACCACCAGCGGCGGGCTGGCCAGAAAGTTGGCTTTCAGGTTGGGGTGGATGCGCGCCTCGAAATTGCGGTTGCCCGACAGCACGGCAGCGCACACCAGGTCGTTTTGCGTGATCACGTCGTTCAGCTCGGGCGTGAGGTCGCCCGCGTTGCCAATACAGGTGGTGCAGCCGTAGCCCGCCAGGGCAAAGCCCAGCTTTTCCAGGTAGGGCAGCAACCCGGTGGCGGTCAGGTATTCGGTAACGATGCGCGAGCCCGGCGCCAGCGACGTCTTGATGTGCGGCTTGACCTTGAGCCCGGCCTGCACCGCTTTTTGCGCCAGCAGGCCCGCGGCCAGCATCACACCCGGGTTGCTGGTGTTGGTGCAACTGGTGATGGCCGCAATCAGCACTTCGCCATTGCCGACCGACAGCGACTGGGGCCTCAGGGTGGCGGCGCCGGACTGTGCGGTGGCGCGTGCTGGCCGGTTGGCGTCCATTTCAGCCACCGAGCGCGGCGCACCTGGGGGCGTGGGCTGCTCAGGCAGGTCGTGCAGGGCCTGCGGGTTGCCGCCGGCTTGCAGCTGGTGGCGCGTGTGCAGCAAAGCTGCTGGGCGGTTGAAGCCGTTGTCGGCGTTGGCCTTGCTGAACAGCGACGCAAACTGGCTGGCCACCTGGCCGAGCTCGATGCGGTCTTGCGGGCGCTTCGGACCCGCCAGGCTGGGCGTGACCTGCCCCAGATCGAGCGTGACCACCTGCGAATAGTCGATGTCACCCGCCCCAATGCAAGCCCCTGGCGCGCCCGGCACGCCAAACCATCCCTGCGCCCGGAAGTAAGCTTCAAAGGCTTCGATTTCGGCCTTGTTGCGGCCGGTGCCCCGGAAGTAATCCAGCGTCTTGCCGTCCACCGGAAAGAAGCCCATGGTGGCGCCGTACTCGGGCGCCATGTTGGCAATGGTGGCGCGGTCAGGCAGCGACAGTGAGGCCGTGCCCTCGCCAAAAAACTCCACAAACTTGCCCACCACCTTGTGGCGGCGCAACAGTTCGGTCACGCTCAACACCAGGTCGGTGGCGGTCACGCCTTCGCGCAGGCGGCCCGTCATCTCGAAGCCCACCACGTCGGGTGTGAGGAAGTACACCGGCTGGCCCAGCATGGCGGCTTCGGCCTCGATGCCGCCCACGCCCCAGCCCACCACGCCAATGCCGTTGATCATGGTGGTGTGGCTGTCGGTGCCCACCAGCGTGTCGGGGTAATACAGGCCGCCCTTCAGGTGCACGCCGCGCGCCAGGTACTCCAGATTCACCTGGTGCACGATGCCGAAGCCCGGCGGCACAACGCCGAAAGTGTCAAAGGCCTGCATGCCCCATTTCATGAACTCGTAGCGCTCGCGGTTGCGCTGAAATTCCAGCTTCATGTTGAGGTCGAGCGCGCGCTTGGTACCGTAGTGGTCCACCATGACAGAATGGTCCACCACCAGGTCCACTGGCACCAGCGGCTCAATCTTTTTCGGGTCCTGGCCCAGCCGCTGCGCCACGCTGCGCATGGCGGCCAGGTCGGCTAGCAGGGGCACGCCGGTGAAGTCTTGCAGCACCACCCGAGCCACCGTGAAAGGAATCTCGTCGCTGCGCCCGGCGTTGGGCTGCCAGTTGGCCAGCTGCGCCACATGCTCGGCCATGACGCGCTCGCCATCGCAATGGCGCAACACGCTTTCCAGCACGATGCGCAGCGACACCGGCAAACGCGACACGTTGGGAAAGTGCTTGGCGAGGGCAGGCAGGGAATAGAACCGACCGCTTTTCCCCGAAGTGGTTTTGAACGTCTTGACGCAAGACGCAAAGGGGTGCTTGAAAACCATGGCGAACTCCTCGTGAGAGCCCATTGTGGCGCCGGCGTGCTTCACCGCACTGCCTGTGGTGGCTTAAGGTCCGCACGCCGGTACCCAGGCAGCCAACCTTCAAGGACGGTTTGGAGCGGGCCTTGCGCGAAGACCCGGACACCACGGACGACCTCGCGCGGCGGCGCGACTACTTCTTCTGCACCGGGTTGGCGGTGAGCCAGTTGGCAGGGTAGGCGCGCATGAACTCTTTGGCCTTTTGCGGGTGGGCGGTGAGCCAGGCACCGTAAGCGCCTTCGTTTAACACCGCCGGCATGCGTTTTTCAGAGCCCGGTTGCTGGTAGCGGTTCATCAGCGCGTGGCTGTTGGCGTTGACGGTGAGCAGGGTGAAGCTGACGATGACCTGGCCGTCGGCACCGGTCCAGCATTCCCACAACCCGGCCACGCCCATGGGCTTGCCGTCCACCCGGGCAATGCGGGTGGGCACGGCTTTGCCGCTGCGGTAGTCGTCTTCAATAAAGGCCATCATAGGCACGATACAGCGCTGGCCGTGGGTCCAGGCGTCGTAGAAATTTTTCGACGTGCTCACGGTTTCCGAGCGGGCGTTCACCAGCTTGGTCGAGCGCAGCTTGGCGTCCGATGCCGACTTGACCCACGTCGGCACAAAACCAAACTGCCCGGCCGCCAACTCCAGCACCAGGGGCGCGGCCTCGGCGGGAGCTGCTTGCGCAGCGCCATCCGTTGGAGCATCTGGCGCATCAGGCGTTTCGGGCTCGGTGGCCTCAGGCGCTGGGGCGGGTGCGGCAGCCGCCGGTGCTTTGCGGATGAACACACCCGGCTGGCGTGGCCACACGCTGCGCCCCACGGGGGTTTCGGGGGCAGCCACATTAAAGGCATCGGGGTACAGCGCGGCGGGCTGCAGGCTTTCGTATTGGGAACTCATGCAGCGATGCTAGCAGCCCGCCACAAGAACACCGGGTGCCTGACACGGGCAGCGCTTTTTGCCGCCAAAATCCCTCTTTTTTCTGGGAGTTGTGGTGCCCCGTTCCAGCCTGGCCGGTCTGTTAGTTTTGTTCGCTCCTTCAGCGCCCAACCGCCGCACGCTACGGCTGGGCGCGTGGGGCCCAGCCAAGGGCGCTACAACGGCCGCAGAGGCAAGCGGCGTTGTACCCCACGCCTCGTCCGTGCCAGGCGGCATTGCACGACTGTCTCTCGGGCCGGGCGTAACCGGGCAGCATCTGCACTGGGGCGTCATGCTCAACCGCGCCGTGGTGGACCCGGCGCTGTTTCTCGCCGCTTGATGTGCCTATTCCAACTATGCTGATCCGATTCAACAAACCCTACGGCGTGCTCAGCCAGTTCACCGCTGAAGGCCGCTGGCGTGGGCTGAAAGATTTCATCGACCTGCCCGGCGTGTACGTGGCCGGGCGGCTGGACGCCGACAGCGAAGGCCTACTGCTGCTGACCGACAACGGCAAGGAGCAGGCCCGCATTGCCGACCCGCGCTTCAAGATGGAAAAAACCTACTGGGTGCAGGTGGAAGGCGAGCCCGACGAGGCGGCGCTGAACCAGCTGCGCAACGGGGTCCAGCTCAACGACGGGCCCACCCTGCCCGCCCGCGCCCGCGCCATGGCACCACCGCCCGGGTTGTGGGAGCGCGACCCGCCCATTCGCGTGCGGGCGTCCAAGCCCACAGCGTGGATCGAACTGATCATTCGCGAAGGCCGCAACCGCCAGGTGCGCCGCATGACGGCCGCCGTGGGCTTTCCCACGCTGCGCCTGATCCGCGCGGCGATTGGCCCGCACAGCCTGGAAGGGCTGGCGCCGGGCACCTGGCAAGCCTGACGCAGCGGCGCACCGCCGTCAGGCCAGCGCCTGCAGACTGCTGCACAGCTCGGCCATGCCGGGCCGCTGGCTCGGCTGAGGGTGCTGACAGGCCTGCGCCAGGTGAGCCAGAGCGGCCACCGTGGGGCTGCCAGGCGGCGCCAAAGCATGGTCGGCCAACTCCTCCAGCAGACAGCCCATGGCGCGCACCTCCAGCGCCTGCAGGGCTTGAGTGAGCGCGCGCTGGTCGGCTGGCAAGCGGGTGGCAGCGCCAAAGTCGCTCAACACCGCATTCCCATTGGCCGGGTTCCACAAGATGTTGTGGGCGTACAGGTCGCCATGCACCACGCCACGGCGGTGCAGGTGCGCCACCGCCTCGGCCACGCACTGCGCGAGCCGCAAGGCCACAGGCAAGCCCAGACCGAACCCGTCGGGGTACACATCGCGGGTGCAGCTGTCCAGGCTGGGTGGGCCAGCCAGGCTGGTGTGCGTGGGCGCTATGAGCGGCAGCAACAGCCCGTGTGTGCCCTCGGGGTGGTCGCACAGGTCGGCGCTGGGCGTGCACAGCGCGGGGTGCAGACCCGCAGCCAGGCAGGCGTCGCGCTCGTGTGCGGGCAAGCCGTCGCTGGTGACCGCGCCTTTGAACAGCTTGAGCGCCAGCGCTTCGCTGGGGGCGCCTCCCACCCGGTGGGCGCGGTGAATGTGACCAGACGCACCTTCGCCCAACCGCTCGCCCAGCTGCAACTGGCGCCAGGGCACCGTGGGCAAGCGCGGCAGCGGCGGCAGCTGCCAGCCCAGCGGGTTGCCCGACAGCGCCAACCAGGCCAGGCGCGGCAGCTCGGTCAGCCAGCCTGGCACATCAGCCAACTGGTTGGCCGCTAGGCGCACCAGTTCGAGCCGCTGCGCACCGGCCAGGCTGGGCGGCAGGCAGCGCAGCTGGTTGCCAGACAGCATGAGCTTTTGCAGCGCCGGGCGCTCACCCAGCGCCGCTGGCAGCTCGGCAATGGCGTTGTCGGTGAGCACCAGCCAGCGCAGCGCAGGCGGCAAGGCGCTGGCGGGCACATCCACGATGCGGTTGGCTTTGAACCCCACCATTTCCAGCGCAGGGCAATCTCCCAGCACTTCAGGCAGGTGGGTGAAGTGGTTGTCGGAACAAAAAACAATCTTTAGCCGGTGCAGGCGACCCAGGTCGGGCGGCAGGCGGCTGAGCCGGTTGCCACTCAGGTTGAGCACTTCCAGTGTGTCGGCCAGGCCAAAGACCTCGGGGGGCATTTCGGTGAGGCCACAGCTCAGATTGAGTTGGCGCGTACCGGCGAGCGCGCCGCTGCGCAGTTGTTCCAGGGTGTGCATACAAATAGAGAGAGGGACGAGACCGGGCTCCGATTATCAAAGCCACCGATAATGCCGCCCCATGATGGACGCCTTTTCACTCTTTCCCCTCGGCTGGCAGCACTACCTGCTGGGCGGGGTTTTCATTGGCACCGGTGTGGCGCTGCTGTTTTTGTTTACCGGTCTGGTGGGCGGCATGAGCACCGTGTTCTCGAGCACCTGGTCGTTTGTGCTGAAGCGCTCCTTTTTCCAGCAAGCGCGCCTGACCGAAACCCGTGTGTGGCGGCTGGTCTATGCGCTGGGTCTGGTGCTGGGCGCCGGGGTGTGGTGGCTGCTGTTTTCAGACGGCACACCCCTGACCACCGAGGTGCCGGTTGCGCTGCTGCTGGTGGGTGGTTTTCTGGTGGGCTATGGCGCACGGCTGGGCAACGGCTGCACGTCTGGCCACGGCATCTGCGGTCTGGGCTCGCTGAACTGGCCCTCGCTGCTGGCGGTGCTCACCTTCATGGCCACGGCTTTTATCACGGCCAATCTGGCGGCATGGTGGCTGGCATGAGCACCACACCACTGACCCCTGGCAAGTTGCTTGCCGTGCTGGCGGCCGGCGCTTTGTTTGGTTTTGGCCTAGCGCTGTCCACCATGGTGCAGCCTGAGGTGGTGCTGAGCTTTCTGCGCTTCGAAGACTTTGGCCTGATGCTGGTGATGGGCGGTGCCGTGCTGGTGACCTTGCTGGCCTACAAAGTGGCGCCGCGCGTGCTGGGACGCCCCCTGCTGGGCGGCTACTTTCACCAGCATGTGAGCCATTGGAACCGCGACACCCTCACCGGTGCGGCGCTGTTTGGCGTGGGCTGGGGCCTGTGCGGTGTGTGCCCCGGCCCGGCCATTGCCGGCCTGGGCACCGGCAACTGGAGCCTGCTGTGGGCGCTGGCCGGCATTGCGCTGGGTGCGCTGGCGCAAGGCATGCGCGCCAAAGCCTGACAGCGGCCGCCATGAGCAACCTGCCCTTCAGCCCCGCCGCCGATCGCAACAAGGCACCCATTCTGGAGCGGCTGCAAGCGATCTTGCCCGCGCAAGGTGCTGCGCTGGAAATCGCCTCGGGTACCGGGCAACACGCCGTGTGGTTTGCGGCCGGTTTGCCCGGCTGGCACTGGCAACCCACGGACTTTGAAGCCCAGTCCCTGCCCGCCATCGACGCCCGCGTGTCCGAATCGGGCCTGACCCGCGTCGCCAGAGCACGGCGACTCGATGTGCTGGCGCCGCAGTGGCCCGCCGAAGGCCCGGCGTTCAGCACCCTTTTTGACGCCATTTTCTGCGCCAACATGTTGCACATTGCGCCCTGGGCCACCTGCGCAGGCCTGATGCAAGGCGCTGCGCGCCACCTGGCGCCGGGCGGCGTGCTCATCACCTACGGCCCTTACCTGGAAAACGGCGTGCCCACAGCGCCCGGCAACCTCGCGTTTGACGCCAGCCTGCGTGCCAACCACCCCGACTGGGGCATTCGCCAGCTCGCCGATGTCACCGAGCAGGCACACCACGCGGGCCTGACCCTGCAGCAGCGCCACGCCATGCCGTCCAACAACCTGCTGCTGGTGTGGGGTCGCAGCACCTGAGCTGCCGTGCGGGCGGGACAGCCGGCAGCCCATGCGGGGAACCATTGGACGGGTTGCAGGCTCAGCCTTTCAACTTCACAAGCGCCAAAACCCATGTTCAAGACCCTCAAAGACTTGCTGGACACCCTGACGGCCAACCTCGCCGCGGCGACCAGCGCCCAGCCGGCCCAAACGGCCGAACACACGCTGCAACTCGCTACCGCCGTGCTGCTTGTGGAAGTGATGCGCGCCGACCCCAGTCTGGACGAGGCCGAGCGCGACACCGTGCTGATGGCGCTGCGCGGCAAATTTGCGTTGACCGACGACGAACTGCAGCACCTGCTGGAACTGGCCCATGAAACGGCACGCACCGCCTACGACTACCAGCGATTCACCGGCCTGCTGAACGAGCGTTTTACCCAGCCCCAAAAAATCCGCGTGGTGGAAGCCATGTGGCAAGTGGCCTACGCCGACGACCACATCCATGCCCACGAACACCACGTCATCAGCAAGGTGGCCGGGCTGCTGCACGTCACGCACGGCGAATACATTGGCGCCAAACTGCGCGCGCAAGAGGCCGCGCAAACCCAGGGCTGACCCGGACCGACCCCAAGCCCACGCACAACTGGCTACCCAGCTTTGCACGCGCAGGCACGGGGCTTTACCGGCGCGACACACGGGTCACCCACCATGCAGGTTCACCCCCAACAGGAGAACCTCCATGACATCCAGAAACTTTGTTGTTTACGCCATCGTTGCTGCCACGCTGGGCATCAGTTCCCTGTCGTTTGCCCAAGGCAATAGCCAGCGCGGCCACCGCGAGGAACCACCCCGGGTGCAGCACCAAGACGACCGCCGGGATGACCGGCGCGATGCCCGCGATCACCGCCAAGACGACCGCCGCGACTTCCGCCACCCGCGCAATGACCGCCATGTCCATGCACGTGGCCCTGCATTCAAACGCGGGGCGTACATTCCACGCGAATACCGCCACCGCCAGTACGTGGTGGTGAACCACCGCAGCCACCGCCTGAGCGCGCCACCCCGCGGCCACCAGTGGGTGCAGGTAGGCGCTGACTACGTGCTCATCACCGTGGCCACCGGCCTGATTGCACACATCGTGCTGAATCACTGAACCACCGCTGTGCCCCCGCCGGAAGCGCCAGGCGGTTGGGCACAACGGGCACCTCTGCGATGATGTCGACCCGCATGTTGTCTACACGCTCCATCCTATGAACCGCCGACGCCTCGCCCTCACCCTGGTCAGCACCCTGGCCATGGGACTTGCGGCCTGCTCAAAAGAAGAGAGCAGCACGCCCGCCGCCACACAGACTGCAGCAGCCATTGCGCCCACGCAAGCCTACGAAACGGTCGCAGCAGAGGCCAAAGGCTTTACGGTGGGCGCACTCATGAGCGCCAACCCGGTGTACGTGCTGTTTGACCCGCAGTGCCCGCACTGCGGCCATTTGTGGAACGCCGCGCTGCCCTTGCTGGGCAAGGTGAAGTTTGTCTGGGTGCCGGTGGCCATCATGAGCCCCAAAAGCGTGCCGCAAGGCGCGGCATTGATGCAGGCGGCCGATCCCGTGGCCACCATGTCGGCGCACGAACAGTCCATCTTGAGTGGCCAGGGTGGCATGTCGGCGTCCAGCAGCATCCCCGACGGCGTGCTGACCGCCATCAAGGCCAACAGCCAGCTGCTGGACCGGCTGGGTGCCGATTCGGTGCCCTTCATGGTGGCACGCCATGCCCGCAATGGCCAGGTGGTGACGAAGGCGGGCGCGCTCAGCACCGAAGCGCTGAGCGAATTTCTGGGCCTGGGCCAGCCCTGAACCGGGCCGCAGCAAGCGCCCACCGCAGCCGCAAAACCCAGCCGTTTGTGGCTTAACATTCACGCATCAGACCGCATGTCGCGGCTGCAAACGGAGTCCCCCATGGGCAAAGAACAGCGCAACGAAAAGATGTCGAAAAAGCCGAAGAAAGACACCTCGGCCCCCAAAGGCCCAGCCACTTCGGACCGCCCCACCCCACCCATGACGTCGGTGCTGCCCCGCGGCAAAGACAAAAACAAGTGAATCTGGGCCGATGAAAGCCACCTGGAACGGCGCCGTGGTCGCCGAAAGCGACGACACGGTGCTGGTGGAAGGCAACCACTACTTTCCGACAAGCGCGCTCAACCGCGCGTTCGTCACCTTCAGCAACCACCGCACCAGCTGCCCCTGGAAGGGCCAGGCGCAGTATTACTCGCTGCTGGTCAACGGCGAGCTCAACGCCGACGCTGCCTGGTACTACCCCGACCCCAAACCCGAAGCCGACAACATCCGGGGGCGTGTGGCGTTCTGGAAGGGTGTGAAGGTCGAGGCCTGACCAAGTCGTGCGGCGCGCTCAGCGCTTGCGGGGCTTGCTGGGCTTGTTGCCGCGCTCTTTTTTCCGGTTTTGGCGTTCAGCATCGGCTTTGTTGCCAGCCGCCAGCCACCCACCAAACATGTCAGGTGTTTCCAGCGTGACGCGGCCAATGCTGTTGCTGCGGTAGTCGGCAATCAGCAGCTCGGCGGCTTTTTGCCAGTTGGCGTGACCGCCCGCAGCCAAGGCGCCGCGCTTGCGTGCAATGGCTTCCAGCACATCTTCGTCCGGCATGCTGGCGATGGCCTCCAGCGCCATGCCCAGTTTGTAGCGCGCTTCCAGCAGCGCCGGGTAGGCCAGCTTGAGCTTGGCCAGCAGCTCCAGCGCCACCTCTTGGTCGTCGTAAGCGTTCCGGCCCACGGCACCACTGGCGGCCAGGTTGAAACCGCTCTCGGGCACCACAATGCGCGGCCACAGCATGCCAGGCGTGTCGTAGAGGTAGAAATCGTCGGCCAGGGCCAGTCGCTGCTCGTTGCGGGTGATACCGGCCTCATCGCCGGTCTTGGCTGAGCGCTTGCCCATGAGGGTGTTGATCAGCGTGGACTTGCCCACATTGGGAATGCCACAAATGAGCACGCGCATGGGCTTGACCATGCCGCCCCGGTTGGGTGCGAGTTCGCGGCAGGCGGCAATGATGGCGCGCGCGGGCGCGGTGTCGCTGGCGTCCAGCGGTATGGCTCGGGTGTTGGGCTGGGCGTTGTAGTGCGCCAGCCAGAGCGCGGTGCGCTCGGGGTCGGCCATGTCCTGCTTGTTGACCACTTTCAGCGTGGGTTTTCCGCTCGTGAGCTCGGCCAGCAGCGGGTTGGCGCTGGAGCCGGGCAGGCGCGCGTCGAGCATTTCAATCACGACGTCGATCTCTTTCACACGCTCGGTGATGGCCTTGCGCGTGAGGTGCATGTGCCCGGGAAACCACTGGATGCTCATCTGGAAATCGTCTTTCTGGGGAAATGGGTCTGCGCCCGGTGATGCCCCGGCCGCGTGACCGAGGATTGTGCCTTGCCCTGCCTGGTGCTTGGTGTTTGCACCGTGCCGCTGAGTAGCAGGCGTCCCTACAATGAACCCACCATCTTCAAACCCACCCACCCCAACGCAACAAGGGCTTTTTGTATGAGCATCAACGTCAAGATCGATCTGGGCTACGAATTCGACGTCAAGGCCAAAGCGGCAGAGGTGTTTGAGGTGCTGTCGGACGTGCCCACCTCGGTCAGCCATTTCCCCAAGGTGGACAAGCTGACCGACCAGGGCGGTGGTGTGTACCAGTGGGAGATGGAAAAAGTGGGCACGGCCCAGGTGAATATCCAGACCGTGTACGCCAGCAAGTACGTGAGCGACAAGGCCAAAGGCACGGTGAAATGGACGCCGGTGAAGGGCGTGGGCAATGCCCTGGTGGGTGGCCAGTGGACGATCGTGGACAACAAAAAGTCCACCAGCGTGAAGCTGGCGATTCAGGGCGAGATAGAGGTGCCGCTGCCGGGCCTGATGAAAATGATCGTGGTGCCGGTGGTGCAAGGCGAGTTTGAAAAACTGGTGGAGCAGTACATCGACAACCTGATTGCCCGCTTCGGCGGCGAGGTGTGAGCCGCTTCACCACGGGAGCGGTTTGATGTGCTGGCGCTGTTACCAGGACAAAATATTTCCCTGGGCGCTTGACCTGGCCTGCGGCCTGCCCATGATTGGCCGCATGCGCCAGCAGGTGGTGCCCCTGGCGCAAGGCCGTGTGCTGGAAGTGGGCCTGGGCACCGGCCTGAACATGCCCCACTACAACCCCGCCCGCGTGACCCGCATCACCGGTCTGGACCCGGCACTGGAACTGCAGCCCCGAGCCCGCCGCCGCATCGAAGCCAGCGGACTTGATGTGGAACTGCTGGCGCTCTCGGCCGAGCGCATCGCCCGGCCAGACGCGAGCTTTGACACGGTGGTGGTCACGTATTCGCTGTGCACCATTCCCGACCCACTGGCGGCCCTGCGAGAAATGCGCCGCGTGCTCGCGCCTGGTGGCTCGCTGCTGTTTTGCGAACACGGCCGCGCGCCCGACGCCGGTGTGGCCCGCTGGCAAGACCGGCTGCAAAGCCTGTGGGGGCCACTGGCCGGTGGCTGCCACCTGAACCGTGACATACCCACGCTGCTGCAGGCCGCGGGCCTGCACTGCCCGCAGCTGCACACAGGCTACCTGCCCGGCCCCAAACCCTGGACGTTTCATTACTGGGGCCAGGCTTACGCCGCCTGATGCCACACCAGGCCCTGGCTTATGCACAGGGCTCGGAAGGTTGTGCAGCGCGCACAACAGCACCGCAGGACTTGTCCCTGCAAATCTGGGACAACTGTGTGCATAAGTCAGGGTAATCCCTGTACGGCTCACATAAGTTATTGATTCGAAAGGGGTATTAACAGACTGCTTAACGAATAGGCAACACCTCAAAAAACAGCTAAAACCCACCCGGAACACCCGAGTTCCCCACAGGCGGGGCTCTCAAACAGTCCCAAAAACGCTCAACCGAGGCATTTAGACACAGCCAGGTCTTTTGTCCCACAGAACACTGGACAAGCTTGTGCATAACTCCGGGTAAGTCCTGTACGGTGAATGCAAGTGCTTGATTTAAAAGGGTGTTCTCTAACTTGCCTATTTAAAAGGCAGTGTCAGAAAGTGGCGTGTGCAGCAACCCGGGTAGGGCCCACAAACAGACCGCAGCCAACCCACCAAGCCGCTGGGGTAGATTGCAGCCATGGAACCCATCGAGCCCACGCAACCCTTGACGATCCGCTTGGAACCCACGGGCCAGACCCTGCCCACCGCACCCGACCAGACGCTGTGGCAAGCCCTGCAGCAAGCCGGCGTGGTGTGGCCGGTGTCTTGCCGCAACGGCACCTGCCGGGCCTGCATGGGCCGGCTGGTGGCGGGCCGGGTGCGCTACACGGTGGCGTGGCCGGGCTTGCTGCCCGAAGAAAAAGCCGCCGGCTGCGTGCTGCCGTGCGTGGCTTGCGCACAAACCGACGTGGTATTGCTCGGCCCGGGGGCCTGAACGATTGGGGCCAGGAGCCTCGGAGCAACGGCCATGCGTTGCCCCCAGGCTTTCACCTGCAGCTTCAGGCGGCCACGGTTTGCGCGGGGGGGCGGCCCAGGCGCGCGGGCGAGGTGTATTCCTGCCGGTAGATTTCAAACGGCATGGTGTCTGCCGTCTCAATGGCACGCTGGTCGGCCACCGATTGCGCGGCCATGGCTTCAAAGCGGGCTTGCTGCTTGGCGCTCCAGGGCATGGCCAGCAGTTCGGCATGGTTCTTTTGCGACTGCGCACGCGCAAAGGCCACAAACGAGTCGCCATGCGCCTCGCGCACGGCGCTGAGCACGCGGGCCGAGGGCAAGGTGTCGGGCGCATTCAACGCCGCCAGCGCCTGGGCCACAGCGCCTGCGTGGTCGGTGCCGCCATGGGCCGCGTCGAGCGAGTGGGCAATGGGCTGAAGCTGGTCCAGCAGCTCCTGGCCCCACTGGACCAAGGGCACGCTTTGTCCCTGGCGCTGCAAGTGCAGCCCGGGCTCGCGGCCGCGCGCGGCGGTGAGGTGCTGGTTATAAGCCAGTTCGTGAATTTCCTCAGGCGTGTCGCGCGGGCTGTCCGTCAGCAGGCAGTGCATCAAAAACACGTCCAGAAAACGCAGCGTGCTGGCACCAATCCCAATCACCTCGAAGGGGTTGAGGTCCATCAGGCGCACTTCGATGTATTCCACCCCACGCTCGCGCAGGGCGTGCAACGGGCGCTCGCCGGGATAAATGACGCGTTTGGGCCGGATCGTGCCGTAAAACTCGTTTTCAATCTGCAGCAGCGTGGTGGCGAGCTGGTTGTAGTCACCACCGGGGTTGCGTATGCCCAGCGCCTCATAGGCGGGCCAGGGCCGGGTAAGCGCGTCTTGCAGCGAAGCGGCGTAGCCTTCCAGGCCGTTGTAGCTCACGGCCAGGGTGGCCTGGGCTTCGCTCTGGTAACCCAGCCGACCCATACGCAGCGACGTGCCGTGCGGCATGTAAAGCGAACCGCTGGTGCCCAGCGGCTGCAGCTCGTGCTGGCGGCCTTCCACAAACGACGAACACACCGCCGGCGAAGCACCAAACAGGGTGAGCAGCAAAAACGCGTGGCGGCGAAAATTGCGGATCAGCGCAAAGTAGCCATCGTTGTCCACACCGGGCAGCGACCAGTTGTAGTGAATGCCTGAAATGGTTTGCATGCGCCGGCCGTAGCGGTGGCCCAGCCCCATGCGGTAGACGCTCTTGGCGCGCCCCACGTTGCTGGAACCGTAGCGGCCCAGCGGAATGGTTTCGTCGGTGGGCAGTCCACAGGGCATGCTGGAGGCCCAGAGCATTTCGTCGCCGGCCGCGCGCAGGCTGCGCACGGTGAACTGGTGCACTTCACGCAGCTGGTCCAGGCACGCGCCGACGCTGTCGTGTACGCCCGTGATCAGTTCCAACTGGGACTCGCTGTAATCGGTGGTGATGTGGGGGTGCGTGAGGGCACTGCCCAGCGCAGCGGGGTGCGGCGTGAGGGCCAATTTGCCGTCGGGCTGGGAGCGCAGGCTCTCTTTTTCAAGGCCACGGCGCATGCCGCGCAGGCGGTCACCCGCGATGGCGTCCAGCCGTTGTTGTAATGAAGTCATACAGGGGTCGTGTGTCGGGTCCGGGGCCGGAACTTAACACGGTTGGGGTATTTCTGCTGTCGGCGCCGGGTTGCGACTTTGGTGTAGATCCTCTTGGCGGGGCGCTGGTGGCGTGTGCAGCGACAGCGGGGATACGTTGTGGCGCAGCCAGGCCTCCACCTGCTCGGGCTCGTTGCACAGCCGTAAATCGTCAAACGCACACTGGGCCTCGGGGTGGCGTTTGCGCAGGTAGTTCAGCCATTGTTTGAGGCGCCCCGCGCGGTGGCGGCGCTCCACGCGCGCACTCATTTGCACCCAAAACACCTGCAGCAGCGGCGCGATGTGGCCCCAGCTCGCACCGCCCAGCCCCTTGATGGCCAGCGCCAGGCCAGGGTCGGTCACCATGCCACGGCCGATCATCAGGGCGTCGCACCCAGTCACCTCGCGGCAACGCTGGGCGTCGGCCACCGCCCAAATCTCGCCGTTGGCAATGATGGGAATGCGCCGCCCCAGCGGCAGCGACTCGCGCACCTGGGCAATGCGCTCCCAATAGGCAGGCGGGCGGTAGCCGTGGGCCTTGGTGCGGGCGTGTATCACCAACTCGTCGGCACCGGCCTCTGCGATGGCGTGGGCGCATTCTTCGGCGCGGCTGTCGTCGTTGAAGCCCAGGCGCATCTTGGCCGACACCGGCACATGCGCCGGCACCGCACGGCGCACCGCAGACACAATGCGCCCAATCAGCTCGGGCTCGTCGAGCAGCACGGCACCACCCCGGCTCTGGTTCACGGTTTTGGCCGGGCAGCCAAAGTTCAGGTCAATGCCATGCGGCCCCAGGCCTGCGAGCCGGGCCGCGTTGTCGGCCAAGCAGGCCGGGTCAGATCCCAGCAACTGCGCCCGCACCGGCACACCGGCGCGGGTGTAGCCGCCGTTGAGCAGCTCGGGCACCACCCGCACAAAAGCGCGCGCGGGCAACACCGTGTTGGTCACGCGGATGAACTCGCTCACACAGCGGTCAATGCCGCCAATGCGCGTGATTACATCGCGCAGCGTGGCGTCCAGCAGGCCCTCCATGGGCGCGAGCAAGAGCATGGTGTATCGCCTGTGCGTGGTCTTCAGCCAGCGCGGGTGTGCACATGCACGTCGCGCTGGGGAAACGGAATGCCGATACCCACTTCGTCAAAACGCTTTTTCACGCGCTCTTGCATGTCGAAAAACACGGGCCAGTAGTCTGCCGTGGCGGTCCACACGCGCACACGGATGTTGACCGCGCTGTCGGCCAGCTCGCCCACCACAATCACAGCAGCGGGGTCTTTCAACACACGCTCATCGGCCTGCACCAGCGCGTCAAGGGTCTGGCGGGCCAGGTCAATGCTGCTGCCGTAACTGATGCCAAACACCATGTCCACGCGCCGGGTGGCTTCAGTAGAAAAATTGACGATATTGCCGTTGGCCACCGGGCCGTTGGGCACAAACACGGTCTTGTTGTCCGGCGTTTTCAGCACGGTGTTGAGAATCTGGATGGACTGCACGGTGCCACTTTGCCCTTGCATCTCCACGAAATCACCCACCTTGTAGGGCTTGAACAGGATCAGCAGCACGCCACCGGCAAAGTTCGACAAACTGCCCTGCAGCGCCAGACCCACCGCCAAGCCAGCAGCACCCAGCACCGCAATGAACGAGGTGGTGGCCACGCCCAGCATGCTGGCCACAGTGATGACCACCAGCACCTTCAGTGCCAGACTGATCAGGCTGCGCAAAAAACTGCGCAGCGTCACCTCCACCTTCAGGCGCTCCATGTGTGCGTCCACACGGCGGCTGAGCCAGCCGCTGAGCCACAGGCCGACGAACAGCACCGCCAAGGCGAGCAACAGTTGCACGCCGTAAGTGACGGCGAGTTCGGTGAGACGTTCGGATTGCAAAACAGACAAAGGATCAGCCCTTTCAGAACAAGGTGACGGATGATACGGGCGCCCCGCCCAGCGCCTGCCCGGCCAACAGCCGTGGCAACCTAGAAGGGACAGGGCAAACCGCCCAAGGTTCCCGGGAACTGGGACCGCCCGGGCAGGCCCTCATACCCACAGCCGATTGACCATGACCCAGCATCGAGCCAAGTCAGCGCACTCCGGTAACATCAAAGGCTTACCCTTGGAGACCCCGCATGCAGACCTTTTCTGGAACCAAGTTGGCGCTGCCTTTGGCCGCAGCGCTGTGGCTGGCCCTGCCCGTGGCCGGCGCACAGACCATGCCGGCCACGGCACCAACCGCCGTGGTGGCGCCAGCAGGGCCCGCCGCAGCCGCTGAAGCCACACCAACGGCGGTGGCTGCGACCCCGGTCAACGACAAGCGCGTTGGCACCTTCAAGCAGGTTAAGGGCGAAAGCTGGCTCGGCAAATCTGACGCGAGGCGCCCTGCCGCCCCGGGCGATGGCGTGCTTGAAACCGAACGCGTGAACACCGGGCCGCAGGGCGCAGCCACCATCACCCTTAAAGACGGCACCGTGCTGACCATGGGCCCCAATTCGACCATGGACCTGAGCCAGTTCAAGTACGACGCGACCACCCAGAAAGGCCATTTCGCGCTGGATCTGCTGCAGGGCTCGGTGCGCGTGGTCACGGGCCTGCTGGCCAAGATCAACCCCGATCTGTTCAAAATCTCGACCCCCACCTCGGTGGTCGGCGTGCGCGGCACCGACTTCATCGTCGAAACCCAGGCCGCGCAGTAAGCCGGTACGGCACCCGACGACCATCCTTTTCCGACCGACACCTGCCCATGAACCGCTCAAGACCCCTCTTCAACGCCCTGGCCCTGCTGGCCCTGGCAGCCCTGCTGTCAGCCTGCGCCCCGGCCACCCGCGTCACGCTGCTGCCCCAGGCCGACGGCACGCCCAGTGCCGTCGAAGTGACCACGGGCCAGGGCGTACAGCGCATCAGCCAGCCCTACCAGGTGGCCAGCGTGAGCACCCGCGGTGCGCTCAGCGTGGACACCACCACGGCCGACAAGGTGCGCGAAACCTACCCCGAACTGGTGGCCCTGCAGCCACCGGCGCCCGAGCGCTTCACGCTCGAATTTGAGCCCGGTACCTCGCAGCTGACCGCCGACTCCCAGGCGCAGCTGGCCACCGTGGTGGCGCGCGCCCAAGCCCGCGCTGGCGGTGAGATCGTGGTCACCGGCCACACCGACCGCCAAGGCGCCGTGGAAGCCAACGACCGACTGTCGCTGCAGCGCGCTCAAGCGGTGCGTGCCTTGCTCATCGAGCGCGGCTTCAAAGCCGACCTGATCGAAGCCGTGGGCCGCGGCGAACGGGAGCCGGTGGTGCCTACCGAGGACGAGGTGATCGAACCCCGCAACCGCCGCGCCGAACTGCTGGTGCGCTGAGGCCACGGTGGCGGCAACCGCGCCACATCCCTACACCCCATGTCCACCGAACACAGCCTGACCCGCGCATTGCGCGAACTGGTGCAGCAGCAGCGCACCGCTGCCCTGGGCACCGTGTCTGCCGGCGGCGCTCCCTTTGTGTCGCTCGTACCCTACGCGTTGGACGTCCAGCAACGCTGCCTGGTGATCCACGTGAGCGGTCTGGCCGCCCACACCGGCAACCTGCAGCGCGAGCCGCGTGTGTCGCTGCTGCTGAGCCAGGCTGCTCCAAGCGAAGGCCCGGTGCATGCCTTGCCCCGCGTCACGCTGGAAGCCACCGCCGAAAGCTTGCTGCCCGACACCCCCGAAGCGCTGGCCTGCCGCACTGTCTACCTGGAACGGTTTCCCGAAGCGGCTCCCATGACCACACTGGGCGACTTTCGCTTCGTGCGCCTGCACCTGCTGGGCGCCAGGCAGGTGGCCGGCTTTGGGGCCGCCCGCAGCCTGAACGGCGATGAGGTTCGCCGCGCACTGGGGCCCGCACCCTGAACCCCGAAACCAATTCCGCCGACAGGCGCCTGGTGGTGCTGCACGCCGACGATGCTCTGCTGGTGCTGGAGAAGCCGGCGGGTCTGCTGGCGGTACCCGGTCGCGGCGAAGACAAACAAGACTGCTTGAGCGGCCGCGCCCAGGCAGAGTGGCCCGACGCGCTGGTGGTGCACCGGCTGGACATGTCCACCTCGGGCCTGGTCGTGATGGCGCGCGGCATTGAAGCCCAGCGCGCGCTCAGCCGCGCGTTTGAACAGCGACAGGTGCACAAGCGCTACCTGGCCGTGGTGGCGGGTCAGCTCGCCAACCCGCTACCCGACAACAGCTGGAACACCATTGAGCTACCGCTGGCCGTGGACTGGATCAACCGCCCGCGCAGCAAGGTATGCCATGGGAGCGGCAAGCCCAGCCTCACGCGCTGGCGCCTGGCTGAGCCCGCCGCACAAACCCCAGCGACACACACGGGCATCGGCACCCGGGTAGAACTCGAACCTTTCACCGGGCGCACGCACCAGCTGCGCGTGCACCTGCAGGCCCTGGGTCACCCCATTGTGGGCGACGCGCTCTACGCCACCCCGGCCCAGCAAGCCATGGCGAGGCGCCTGCTGTTGCACGCCGTGCTGCTGGAACTGCCCCACCCCGTCACCGGCCAGATGCTGCGGTTTCACAGCCCCTGCCCTTTTTGAATATAAGAGCCCTCAGACATGACGTTGCGCGACATCACCATCCTCACCGGCGCCTCTCGCGGCATGGGCCTGGCCATGGCACGCCAGCTGCTCAGCCCCAGCCGGCACCTGCTGTGCATTTCGCGGGGAACCCACGAAGCCCTGGCCGCTGAAGCCCAGCGCTTGAACGCGCCGCTCACCCAATGGGCGCAAGACCTGAACGACACCACTGGCGCAGCCCAGCGCCTGCAGGCGTGGCTGGCCAACCTGGACGCAAACGCGCTGCGCAGCGCCACGCTCATCAACAACGCCGGCATGATCCCGCGCATTGGCCCGCTGGACGCCTGCCCACCCGAAGAGCTTTCAGCCGCCTTGCGCGTGGGCCTGGAAGCCCCCATGCAGCTCACCGCCGCCTTTTTGCGCGCCACCGGTGCCTGGGTCGCCACAGGCTGGCAAGGGCCGCGCAAGGTGCTCAACATTTCGTCCGGGCTGGGCCGCCACGCCCTAGCCGCGCAGGCGCCCTATTGCGCCGCCAAAGCCGGCATGGACCATTTCACCCGCTGCTGCGCGCTGGACGAAGCCCAACGGCCGCACGGCGCGCGCCTGGTTTCGCTGGCCCCAGGTGTGATCGACACCGACATGCAGGTGCATTTGCGCGCCGGCGACCCCGCCGAATTTCCCGACCTGCAGCGTTTTGTGGAACTCCAGCGTCAAGGCCAGCTCACACCGCCCGACACCGCTGCCACCCGCGTGCTCGCCTGGCTGGACCGCCCCGACTTTGGTGCCCAGCCGGTGGCCGACGTGCGGGACTGAAACCCACCCAGGAGAACCCCATGCCCCCCAACCCCCTGCCCCGCCGCTGCTTCGTTCGCGCCGCACTGGGCTGGGCGGCCGGCGGTGCGCTGTTGCCGGCAGCCAGGGCGCAAACCGAGGCCGATTTCTGGGGACTGCTGCGCGCTGGCGGTTGTGTGGTGCTGATGCGCCACGCCCAGACCATGCCCGGCATTGGCGACCCACCGGGCTTTCGGCTGGGTGACTGCAGCACGCAGCGCAACTTGAGCGAGGCCGGCCGCGAGCAGGCGAAGCGGGTGGGCCAGGCCTTTGAGCGCGAGGCCATCCGCGTGGACGAGGTGCGCTCCAGCGCCTGGTGCCGCTGCACCGAGACCGCCGACCTGGCGTTTGGCCGCCACACCGTGTGGGCGCCGGTCAACTCGTTTTTCAGAGACAACAGCGGCCCCGAGCAAACCCGAGCGGTGCTGCGAGGGGTGACCAGCTTGCGAGCCCCCCGCAACCTGGTGCTGGTGACGCACCAGGTGAACATCTCGTCGCTGACCGGCGAGTACCCGTCCATGGGCGAAATCTTTGTAACCCGTGCCAGCGCGGGCGGCGACCGGCTCCAGGTGCTGGCACGCCAGCTGGTGTGAGCAGCTGAGCGCTGGCGGCCCCATTCGTCCCCTGTTTGACCTGCGACAAGTTCGGTGTAAGGCAGCGGCGCATACCATTGCCTGTTGATCGCACGATCACACACCCAAAACCACCACAAGCAGGAGATACCCCATGAGCAGAGAAGTCGTCGTCGTCAGCGCAGCCCGCACCGCCATTGGCACCTTTGGCGGCAGCCTCAAAGACACGCCCCCCACCGAACTCGCCGCCCTGGTGGTGCGCGAGTCGCTGGCGCGCGCCGGGGTGGAAGGCAAAGACGTGGGCCATGTGGTGTTTGGCCATGTGGTGAACACCGAACCCAAAGACATGTACCTCTCGCGCGTGGCGGCCATCAACGGCGGTTGCGCCCAGAGCACGCCCGCCTACAACGTCAACCGCCTGTGCGGTTCGGGACTGCAGGCCATCGTCAATGCCAGCCAGAGCATTTTGCTGGGCGACACCGACATCGCCATTGGCGGCGGTGCTGAAAACATGAGCCGCGCACCCTACGCCTCGCTCAACACCCGCTGGGGTGCCCGCATGGGCGACACCAAGATGGTGGACATGATGGTCGGGGCGCTGCACGACCCGTTCCACACCATCCACATGGGCGTGACGGCTGAAAACGTGGCCGCCCAATTTGGCATCACCCGCGATATGCAAGACGCGCTGGCCGTGCAAAGCCACAACCGCGCCCAGGTGGCCATTGAAGAAGGCCGCTTCAAAGAGCAAATCGTGCCGGTCATGCTCAAGAGCCGCAAAGGCGAGGTGGCCTATGACACCGACGAACACTACCGCCCCAACTGCACCTTGGCCGACATGGCCAAGCTCAAGCCGGTGTTCATCAAAGAAAACGGCACCGTGACCGCCGGCAACGCCTCGGGCCTGAACGACGCC
Source organism: Hydrogenophaga sp. (assembly GCF_965657535.1). Lineage (GTDB taxonomy): Bacteria > Pseudomonadota > Gammaproteobacteria > Burkholderiales > Burkholderiaceae_C > Hydrogenophaga. The sequence goes on from NZ_CBFHOP010000011.1 coordinate 108,205, forward strand.
GCCGCTGCCGTGGTGCTGATGGACAGCAAGGCCGCCCAGGCCCGCGGCCTGCAGCCGCTGGCCCGCCTGGTGGGTTACGCCCACACCGGCCTGGAACCCAAAATCATGGGCATGGGCCCGGTGTCGGCCACGCGCCTGGTGCTGGAGAAAACCGGCCTGAGCGTGAACGACCTGGACGTGATCGAAGCCAACGAAGCCTTTGCGGCCCAAGCCTGCGCCGTGAGCCAAGAGCTGGACCTGGACCCGGCCAAGGTCAACCCCAACGGCTCGGGTATTTCGCTCGGCCACCCGATTGGCGCCACAGGTGCGCTGATCACGGTGAAGGCGCTGTACGAACTGCAGCGCATCCAGGGCCGCTACGCGCTGGTCACCATGTGTATTGGTGGCGGCCAGGGCATTGCGGCAGTGTTTGAACGGATGTAACCCCCCGCGTCGCTTCGCGTCACCCCCAAGGGGGCGATGCGAGCGGCCTGGCGGAGCCAGTTCCGCCGCATCCTCGGCTCGGGCACGCGCTCCGGAGATGGATGGATTCACCTTTGTGGGTCTTGACGGGGGCGCTGACGCTGGAAACACTGGGGCCGTTTGTCTTTCTGCTTCAATCCGCACTCCATGACGCGTGAATACACCTCTGGCGCTGTCTGGGCGCCCATGCTGGCCGAGCTGGAGCGCGGCCTGCTGCAGCGCGACGTGGCGGCGCGGGCGCTGCTGCTGGCCGCGCTGGCGGGCGAACACGTGTTGTTGCTCGGGCCGCCCGGCACCGCCAAGAGCGAGCTGGCGCGCCGCCTGCAGCGGCTTCTGCCCGGCGCGCATTATTTTGAGCGTTTGCTCACGCGCTTCACCGTGCCCGAAGAGCTGTTTGGCCCGCTCTCGCTGCGCGCGCTGGAAGACGACCGCTACGAGCGCCTGACAGAGGGCTACCTGCCCAGCGCCGAGGTGGCTTTTCTGGACGAGGTATTCAAGGCCAACTCAGCCATCCTCAACACCCTGCTCGGCCTGCTGCACGAACGCCAGTTTGACAACGGCAGCCAGCGCCTGCCCGTGCCGCTGGTGTGCCTGGTGGGTGCCAGCAACGAACAACCGCAAGACGACAGCCTGCTGGCGTTTTACGACCGTTTCCTGCTGCGCGTGCCGGTGCAGCCGGTGGACGACGCGCATTTCACCGCCTTGCTGCTGGCCGATACGCCCTGCGCGGGTGGCACCCCGGCCAATGCGCTGATCAACCCGGCCGACCTGAAGGCCCTGCGTGAGCGCGCGCCAGCGGTCAGCCTGGGAGACGCCGGGCTGACTCTGCTGCTCCAGGCCCGGCAACACGCCTGCGACACCAGCCAAACGGTGTCAGACCGCCGCTGGCGCCAGCTGGTGGCCCTGCTGCAATTGCAGGCAGCCAGCCGGGGTGCCCGCGAAATCAGCCCCTGGGACCTGTGGTTGCTGCCTTTCGTGCTCGCGGCCGACCCGGCGCAAGTGCCAGGCTGGACCACGCTTTTCATGCACACGGTCGCACACACCGCGCCCTTGCCGCTGGACGGCCTGGAACGCGCCGTGCAGGCCTTTGACGCACAACTGGACACCGAGCGCCGCGCCCCGCCCGACGCGCAAGATGACAGCGCCGGCAAACTGGCGCTGGCGCGCGCCATCACCCGCCCGGGCGAAGAAAGCGAAATGGTGCGCATCACCAGCGAACGCGCTATGCGCCGCTACAGCCCGGTCCACATTCAAGCCCGTGTGGCGCAGTGCGACGAACTGCTGCAACGCTTGCTGGCACTGCACGGCGATTGGCTGGCGCTGGCGCACGCGGTACTGGCACAGGCCCGCGCGCACCCCTGGCTGCCACCCTCCTGGCTGCTGCAGATCGAGGCCACACACGCCGAACGCTGTGGCCACCTGGCGAGCCTGTGTGCGCAGCACCAGTCCACCCGCAACGGATTTGCCGCTCTGCCGGTGGACGAAGCGTTGACCGCCCTCCCCGCTCCAGTGCACTGGAACGTGCCATGACACCGACGAACGGGCCGACGCCCTCAGCCGCGTCAGCGCCCGAGCCGGTCCAAGCCCCGAGACACCCGGACCAACCCTACCACCAGCTGAACGCATTGCCCCGCGCGCTGTGGCGCTGGGCGGTGGTGTGCAGCAGCGGCACGCCCAGCCACCGAATGCCCGAACTGGCGCATTGGCAAACCGCCCTCATGGACGGTACCCTGCCCGACCCAGCGCACGATTTTGGCGACCCATGGGCCAGCCAGGCGCTGCGTCCCCTGCTGGCCGAGCTGGACCTGCTGACCCTCACCCGCCACAGCCCAGCGCTGACCCAGCAGGTGTTGCAGAGCGTGCTCTGGCACCTGGACAGCCTCATCGACCGGCCCGCCAGCATGCCCCGTACGCAGGCCATCGAGCACATGCAAACCCAGTTTCGCGACAGCTGGGACGTGCAGCGCCGGGGCTGGGAAGAGGCGCTGGCGCTGCTGCAGTCGCTGGGCGACCTGGCGCAGATGCGCTGGGACGATCTGGCCGGCCAGCTCAACCGCCGCGAATGGCAGGAAGCCAGGCGCATGGGCGAGTTGCTTCAGCGCCTGCCTGCGCTGGCGGCTTTCATTGACGGTGTGGGCCGCCGAGATGCATCACGCAGCCAACCACCCGCCCGCCACACCCAGCCCGACCCCAAAGCCCACACACCGGCCGCACGACACCCGGCCGACGAAGCCGAGCGGCGCCCGGAGCCCACCGTGGTGGACGGTGTTCGCCGCTCGCGCAACCTGGCCCGCATGACCGGCGCCGAAAGCCTCAACCTCACCCACCCCGGCCTGCGTCGTTTGTGGCGCGCACGCTTTGCCGAAGCGCAGCTGCTGAGCTACGACGACCGCGCCCGCGCGCCCGCACAGCGTCCCATGCCCCAACCGGACCCGCCAACCCAGCGCGCCGTGCCCACCCACGCCGGGCGCGGTCCTCTGATCGTTTGCCTGGACACCTCGGGCTCCATGCGCGGCGCGCCGGAAAACGTGGCTAAGGCCTGTGTGCTGCAAGCGCTGCGCAGCGCCCACGCCAGCCGGCGCCCCTGCCGGTTGCTGGCGTTTGGCGGCCCCCACGAGCTGCTGGAGCGCGACCTGGCGCTGGACGCCGAAGGCCTTGCGCACCTGCTTGACCTGATGGGCCTCAGTTTTGACGGCGGGACCGACGTGCAGACCCCGATCGAACGCGCGATTGCGCTGGTGCAGACGGCGGGCTGGCAGGAAGCCGACCTGTTGATCGTGAGCGACGGTGAGTTTGGCGTGACCCCCGCCACGCTGCAGCACTTGCGCGAAGCCAAAGAACGGCTGGCCCTGCGCGCCCACGGCGTGCTTATTGGTGACCGGGAAACCATTGGCCTGCTGGAGGTGTGCGACCACCTGTACTGGGTGCGCGAGTGGCGGCGCTACGGCAGCGGTGCCAGCGCCGTGGCCGACAACTTTTCACCAGTCCACAGCCGCAGCCTCACCGCGATGTATTTCCCCAACGCCATACGGCGGTGACACGCCGCGCAGCGGCGCTCAGTCGCCCTGAAACGCGCCTTGGCGGTAAGTGAGCACCAGCGTGTCGCGCCAGCCCAGTGCGCCCGGCTCCATCGGCTGGATCGGCGTGGTCTCATGGATCACGCGCTGGTCGTCCAGCAACAGCAGCGACCAGGGCTCCTGCAGCGTGAAGCGCTGGCCGCTGGGGCCCTCTGCCTCAAACACCCGGCTTTCGCCCCCCTTGATGCGGTGGCGCCCGAGCATGAACACCGCCACCAGGTCGACGCCATCGCGGTGAGCGCCCTCGGGCGTGGGACGGCCAATGCCGTCGGTGGTGTCGATGCGAAAGCTGTGGGCCTCGACAAACCAGGGCTGGCGCCCGCGCAGCGCAGACACCGCCTCGCCCACCTGGGCCAGCAAGCGGCTCCACACAGGCAGCGCCAGGAGCTCGGGCTGCATGGACTCAAACCAGCGCTGCATGCCGCCGTGCAAGGCGTTGTATTCCAGCGGCTGCCAGTGGGCGCGGTGCGGCACCGCACGCACTTCGGCGCCGTCCACCACAAAACAGCTGTGGCGCCGGCGGCGGTAACGGCCACCATCCTTCAGGTAGGCATCGGGCGGCAAGTCGTTCCAGCCAGCGTGCAGGGTTTCCAGCTCGGTGGGCGAGGCAGGCAGCCACTGCTGCACATCGGCGGGGCCCAACAGGGCAAAGCCCCCGGTTTGCAGGGCGCTGGGCACCCCGGACAGGGGCACATAAGGCGGTTGAAATTCGCTGGTCATGGGCCGGCAGTGTACCGGGCCGATGCACCACCCTGCCCGTGCGCAGGCCCATCGCCCGACCAGGGCAAAGGGTTGCGCGCACAGTTACTGCGCTGGATCAAAACGGCTGCTGGCGCTGGGTGTCAAGCTGTGTCTTACCGACACGTGGTGATGACGTGGTGACGCACAGGAGATGGCCATGAGCACAATTGAATGGACCGATGCGCTGGTGCTGGATTTCGAACCCATCGATACCCTGCACCACACCTTTGTAGACCTGCTGGCCCAGGCTCAGCAAGCCCCCGATGAAGCCTTGCCCCAAGCCTGGATGGCACTGGTGAATCACACGATGGCGCAGTTTGAATGGGAAGACGACTGGATGCAACGCACCGGCTTTTCGGCTGCGCCCAGTCACATCCTGCAGCACCGCGTGGTGCTCAACCTGCTGCGCGAAGGGCTGGCGCAGGCGCGCAGCGGGCAACTCGCTGCGGTGCGCGAAATGGCCTTTGAGCTGGCCGCCTGGTTTGCCAAACACACCCAGGCCCAAGACGCTGCACTGGCCCTGCACATGCGACGCAGCGCCACGACGCCCAAAAGCGGCACTGCCAGCCAAGGAACGGCTGCACAGCGCGGCGGCAGGGCGCCGCATTGAGCAGCAACCCGCCGACCAAAAAAACCCGGGTGGGTATGGGGTAAACCATGTGAAATCCATATTCGGCGATGGTTATATTGCTCCGATACGAGGAGATTCCCATGGCCGAAGCCATCCACGCCGCTGCAAACGACCTGCCCGACAGACCCGAGGCGCCAGCAGACACCCCCCAGAGCGACAACCAGCCCGCCGAGGCCCCTCGCGGGCCTTCGGTGTTTTCACTGCCACTGGCCGAGTTGAAGCCATCCGACCCGTTTGAGTGGCTGCAACTGGGCTGGGCCGATTTCAAACGCTGCCCGCGCATTGGCCTGTTCTACGGCCTGTGCTTCTTCGCCATGGGCCATGCCTTGCTGGCGGTCTTTCAGAGCGCACCGGCCTATGTGCTGGCGCTGAGCGCCGGTTTCTTGCTGATGGGGCCGTTTTTGTGCCTGGGCTTGTACGACGCCAGCAAGGCGATGCAGACCCATTCGCACCGCCCTTCGCTGCGTGCCTCGCTGCAGGCCTGGCGGCCCACGAAAGGCACCATGGGCATTTTTGCCGGCGTGTTGCTGATCCTGGAACTGATATGGGGCCGTGCCTCGCTGGTGGTTTTTGCGGTCACGTTCAACACCATGCCATCCACCGAAAAGCTGTTGCCGCAGCTGCTCAACCCGGAAAACATCGGCTTCCTGATCACCTACACGGTGGTGGGTGGCTTCTTCGCTGGCCTCATTTTCGTGACCAGCGTCATTTCCATTCCCATGATCATGGACCGCAAGACCGACGCCGTGTCGGCTGGTCTCACCAGCATCCGGGCTTGCCTGCAAAACCCCGGCGTGATGCTGGTGTGGGGCGCGCTGATCACGTTGCTGATCGGCCTGGCGATGCTGCCCGCTTTCCTGGGCCTGTTCATTGCCGGCCCAGTCATTGGGCACGCCACCTGGCACGCCTACCGGCACATCGTGCCCCATCAGGCATAAGACCCCCACGCTCGGCCATGGCCGGTGGCCTTGCATGAGGTAACCCAGTGCTGCGGCCCGGGACCCTCATCCCGGGCTCCTCGTCTCACCGCTGGTTCAAGCGTTCACATTCACCACCAGCCGCCCGCGCACCTTGCCGGCCAAAATATCGGCACCAGCGGCCACCGCATCGGCCAGGGGAATTTCGCGGGTGATGGACGCGAGCTGCTGGCGGTCCAGCGTGCTGGCCAGGGCCGCCCAGGCGGCTTCGCGTTTGGCCATGGGGGCCATCACGCTGTCAATGCCGTAAAGCGTGACGCCGCGCAAGATGAACGGTGCCACGCTGGCCGGCAAGTCCATGCCTTGGGCCAGCCCACAAGCAGCCACGGCGCCGCCGTACCGCGTGCTGGCGCAGGCGTTGGCCAGGGTGTGGCTGCCTACCGAATCCACCACACCGATCCAGCGCTCTTTTTGCAGCGGTTTGCCGGGCGCGCTCAGGCTGGCGCGGTCGATCACCTCACGTGCACCGAGCGACTTCAAATAATCGGACTCTTGCGGCCGCCCGGTGGATGCAACCACGGTATGCCCCAACCCGGCCAGCAAGGCCACGGCCACGCTGCCCACACCGCCGTTGGCGCCAGTGACCAGCACCTCGCCGCTGCCAGGGGCCATGCCGTTGTCGGCCCAGTGCCGCTGCAAGGCCATCACGCACAACATGGCGGTATAGCCCGCCGTGCCCACCGCCATGGCGTCGCGTGCGCTCAGGCCAGCCGGCAGGGCGACCAGCCAGTCGCCTTTGACGCAGGCCATTTGCGCGAGGCCGCCCCAGTGGTTTTCACCCACCCCAAAGCCATTGAGCAACACCTGGTCACCCGCCTTCCAGCGGGGGTGGCTGCTGGCCGTCACGGTGCCCGCGAAGTCGATGCCGGGCACCATAGGAAAGCTGCGCACCACCGGTGACTGGCCGGTGATGGCCAGACCGTCTTTGTAATTGATCGTGGACCAGGCCACCTGCACCGTCACGTCGCCCGTGGCGGGCAACTGCGCTTCATCCAGTTCGGTCAGGGCACAGCGGTAACCGGCGTCATCGGTCTTGTTGATCAACAGGGCTTTGAACATGTTTTTCTCCAGTGGGTGGGGTTGGGGTTTCTTTCCAGAGGCGCCACAGCAGCCACCACCCGACGCCGGTGTTGGTCAGCGCCAGCAGGGTCAGCATGACCAGCAACACGCCTTCGGGCTTGGCGAGGTGAAGCACCCAAGCCATGGCGGAGGACAGCACGTTGAAGGTGATGACCAACCAGAACAGGGGCTTGCGGGGCTGCCAGAGGCGCTGTACGGAGGGAGCCAGGAAATGCATGGCGCATTGTGCCGCCTCCGTGAACTTGCAGCCCCTCAGGGCGCGGGTAAGGGTTTGGGCTCCTGCTCTTGCAGCAGCCGCCACATCACCTTGCCGCTGCCGCTCTTGGGCAGGGCATCGACAAACTGTACGGTGCGCGGGCATTTGTACACCGCCATGTTTTCGCGGCACCAGTCGATGATGTGTTGCTCGCTGGTCTGGCCGCGCGCGCTGTCGCGCAGCACCACCACCGCCTTCACGCTCTCGCCGCGGTAGGCGTCCTGGGTGGAGATCACACAGGCTTCGGCAATGGCCGGGTGGCGGAACATGAGCGCCTCCACCTCGGCCGGCCAGACCTTGAAGCCGCTGGCGTTGATCATGCGTTTGAGGCGATCGGTGATGAAAAAGTACCCGTCTTCGTCCACCCGGCCCAGATCGCCCGAGCGGAAATAGCGCTGGCCTTCAAACGTGATGAAAGCGGCTTCAGTGGCGTCGGGCCGTTTCCAGTAACCCGAGAACACCGATGGCCCGCGGATGATGATTTCACCCGCCTCGCCCTGCGGCATTTCTTGCAGGGTGTCCGGGTCCACCACGCGCGCGTCCACGCTCATGAACGGTATGCCCAGGCACTGCTGCTTGGGCGCGTCGGGCGGGTTGTTGTGCGAAGGCGCTGCGGTTTCGGTCAGTCCGTAGCCCTCGGCATAGCGCAAGCCGTATTGCTCCCACAGGCGCTGCGCCACCGCCTGCGGCATGGCGGCCCCACCGCCACCAATCAACACCAGGCTAGACAGGTCGTACTGCGCAAAATTGGGGCTCGCCAGCAGGTCGATCACCATGGTGGGGATATTGGACCAGTGGGTCACGCGCCACTTCGAGATCAGCCGCCCAGCGAGTTCGCGGTCCCAGCGCGGCATGACCACCAACGTAGCCCCGGTGTAAACACCCGCATGCATACCCACCACCATGCCGGTGATGTGGAACATGGGCACCACGACCAGCGAAACGTTTTCAGGCGTGCTGCTGCCCCACAGCGAGCCGGCTACGGCGTTGTGCATCAGGCTGGCATGGGTGTGCATGCAGCCTTTGGACAAGCCGGTGGTGCCACTGGTGTAGGGCAACACGCTCAGGTCGTCAGGCTGGCGGTTGTGCTGTGGCGGCGCCTCGGTGCAGCGCAGGGCGTCGGCCCAGTCCACCACGCTGGCGCCCGGCGCGCTGGGCAGCGGGTGCCGCGTGGCAAGCCAGTCGGTCCAGGCAGGAGGAATGTCGGCCTGCGGCCCCATGGCGTCGTGGTAGTGCGCCACCACCAGGTGCTGCAGGCGCAGTGCGTCGGGCAGCTCGGCGTTGGCCTTGAGCAGTTCGCCGGCCAGGTCGGCGGCGCAAATGGCCACCCTCACGTCCGGGTCGGTGATGTAGTGGCCAAGCTCGGCCGCGCGGTTCATGGGGTTCACGGGCACCACCACGGCGTTGGCACGCAGGATGGCGAAATGCGCCACCACCCACTGGGGCGCGTTTTGCATCAGCAGGATCACCCGGTCGCCGGCCTGCACGCCCTGCGTGTGCAGGTGAGCCGCCAGGCGCTCGGCCTGCTCCAGCAGTTCGCGGTAGGTGGTTACCTGGTCAAAAAACACCAGCGCAGGCTTGTCGGGGTAACGGCGCGCACTGATCACGAGGTTGTCCCACAACGAAGTGGCGGGCGGCGCGATGCGGTGCGGCAGGCGCTTGGGCCAGAAGCGGTGGTGCGGGCGCACGGCTTGGGGAGCTGCGTCGGCAGCGTTGGTGTGGCTGTTCATGGGTTTGTCTCCAGCAGCGTGTCTTGTGCGCCAAAGCATACGAGCCACACAGCAGATGGGACAACACGGCATGTCGCCCGTGGGACCACGCAATGTGGCACGGAACGTGCAAGTACCAACGGGCGAACGTGGCTGGGGAGGACTTGTACCGCCATGGTGTTATGAGTTCATTGCATAACCTGCCCACGTAAACCCCGATGCCTTCGCCCTGAGGGCACGGCTACAGTCGCTGAGCGGTCGCAAAGAGCACCCCTGTGGTGCACAAGCGCCGAAATATGTGCATCCAACCAACGTACGGAGAAACCCCTGATGACGATGAACTCCCTGAAGCTGACCGCCCTTGGTCTGAGCGCTGCTGCGGCCCTGGTCAGCCTGCCAGCCCATGCCGGCAAAGACCTCGACGCGATCAAGAAACGTGGTGAATTGATCTGCGGCGCCAGCACCGGTCTGGCGGGTTTCTCGGCCGCCGACAGCCAGGGAAAATACGCTGGTCTGGACGTGGACACTTGCCGTGCCGTGGCCGCCGCCGTGCTGGGTGACCCCAACAAAGCGCGCTTTGTGCCGCTGACCGCACAGCAGCGCTTCACCGCCCTGCAGTCGGGTGAGATCGACATGCTGTCGCGCAACACCACCTGGACCATGACCCGCGACGCGTCGCTGGGCCTGCACTTTGCCGGCATCAACTTCTACGATGGCCAGGGTTTCATGGTGCCGAAGAAGCTGAACGTGAAAAGCGCCAAACAGCTCAAGGGCGCCACCGTGTGCGTAGAAGCCGGCACCACCACCGAGCTGAACCTGACCGACTTCTCCCGCGCCAACAACCTCAACATCAAGCCCGTGGTGTTCAACAACGCCGAAGCCACCACGGCGGCCTATTTCAGCGGCCGCTGCCAGGCCTTCACCACCGACGCATCGGGCCTGGCTTCGTACCGCTCCAAGCAAGCCGCCAACCCGGCTGACCACGTGATCCTGCCCGAGCTCATTTCCAAGGAGCCCCTGGGCCCCATGGTGCGCCGCGGTGACGACGACTTCTTTGCCATCGTCAAGTGGGTCGGCAATGCCTTGCTGGAAGCCGAGGAGTTTGGCATCACCCAGGCCAATGCCGACAAAATGCGCGCCGAGAGCAAAAACCCCAGCGTGATGCGCCTGCTGGGTGCCGGCAACGAAGACACCGGCAAGCTGATCGGCCTGGATAAGGAATGGGCGCTGCGTGCGATCAAGGCCGGTGGCAACTACGGCGAACAGTTTGAGCGCCATGTGGGCCCCAAAACCACCATCGGCCTGCCCCGCGGCATCAACAACCTGTGGAACAACGGCGGCGTGATGTACGCACCACCGGTCCGCTGATTGTTTGCACCGCGAAACCGGGACTGGACTGGCTCCATGTCTCGGTTTTTTTATACCCTCCTATTTTCCTGAAAGGCGGTTGTGAGCACAGTTCCACCTCCTCTTGCACGAAAGCGCTGGTCGCTGAATAGCCGGGCCACCCGTGGCGTGCTGTTTCAGCTGCTAGCCCTGATCATGGTGGCCTTGGCCATTGGGTTTCTGTCGCACAACACCCAGGTCAATATGGCGGCACGGGGCATCCCCAGCGGCTTTGACTTTCTGGGCGCCCCCGCCGGCTTTGACATCGGCGAAACCGTCATCCCCTACGACCCGAGCCAGAACTACGCGGTCGCCATTGGTGTGGGCGTGCTCAACACGCTCAAAGTGGCCATTCTGGGCATCGTCTTCACCACCTTGATCGGCGTGGCCATCGGCGTGGGGCGCTTTTCGCGCAATGGCCTCCTGCGCGGCCTCTGCTACGGCTACGTGGAGCTGTTTCGCAACATTCCCGTGCTGCTGCAGCTGCTCATGTGGTACCTGTTCATGCTGGAGGTGCTGCCACCGTCCAACGAAGCCTGGAACGCATTTGACGGCTTTTTCCTCAGCAAAAGCGGCTTCTCCATGCCTTGGCCCAGCGCGGGTGTGGGTTGGAGCTGGGTGCTGTTGGGCGCCATGGCGGGCCTGGTGGCCGCAGCGGTTTGGCGCCGGCGCATGCTCAGCCGTTTCGAGCGTACCGGCCAGGAAGGTGACCGCCTCTGGGCACCGCTGGCCCTGGTGCTGGTGCTCGCCGTGGTGGGCTGGCTGCTGGGCGGTATGCCGACCCAATGGGACCTGCCAGAGCAGCTGGTTTTCATGGTGGACGGTGGCGCGGCCGCCACGCCCGAGTTCCTGACCGTGTTGATCGGGCTGGTGACCTACACGGCAGCCTTTGTGGCCGAGGTGGTGCGCGGTGGCATCCAGTCGGTCAGCCGCGGGCAAACCGAGGCAGCCAGCGCACTGGGGCTTAACCCGAAGCACACCATGCGCCTGGTGGTGCTGCCCCAGGCCATGCGCGTGATCATTCCGCCGCTGACCAACCAGTACCTCAACCTGACCAAAAATTCGTCGCTCGCCGTGGCCGTGGGCTACCCGGACGTTGTCTCGGTGGCCAACACCACCATCAACCAAAGCGGCCGTGCGGTCGAGTGCATCGCCATCATCATGCTGGTCTACCTCACCACCTCGTTGAGCACCTCGGTGTTCATGAATTGGTACAACGCCCGCAGCGCGATCAAGGAGCGTTGAAACCATGAACACCCACACATCCAACACGGGATTCACCCCCATAGCGCCCCGCCCCTCGCCGGTGCGCACCACCGGTTTGGTGGCCTGGGCCCGGAGCAACCTGTTCAGCAGCATCGGCAACACGCTCACCACCCTGTTTGTGTTGGCACTCGGCATTTACGCCCTGCCGGGCATCTTGCAGTGGGGCGTGGTGCAAGCCGTTTTCGCGCCTGATGCCAGCGCTTGCCAGGCCGCCCGAGGCACCGGCGCCTGCTGGGGCGTGGTGGCCGAAAAATACCGCCTCATCTTGCTCGGGCGCTATCCTTTTGAAGAGCACTGGCGCCCGGTGCTGGCCACCAGCCTCATGCTGGTCGGGCTGGTGGTCAGCTGCATCCGGGTGTTCTGGAAGCCCTGGCTGGCCATCATGTGGGTGGGCATCATGGCGGTGTTCTTTGCCCTCATGGGTGGCGGCGTCATGGGCTTGTCGTCGGTGCGCACCGACCTGTGGGGCGGCCTGCCGCTCACGGTTTTGCTGGCTACGGTGTCCATCTTCCTGGCGTTTCCGCTGGCCATCGTGGTGGCCCTGGGTCGCCGCAGCCACCTGCCGGCCATCCGCTCGGTCTGCGTGGTCTACATCGAACTGGTGCGCGGCGTACCGCTGATCTCGGTGCTGTTCATGGCCTCGTTCATGTTCCCGCTGTTCATGCCGCAGGGTGTGTCCATCGACGTGCTCACGCGCGTGGTGGTGGGCATCACGCTGTTTGCTGCGGCCTACATGGCCGAGATCATCCGCGGTGGCTTGCAGGCCATACCCAAAGGGCAGCTGGAAGCCGCCGACACGCTGGGCCTGAGCTACTGGCAGACGCAGCGCAAGGTGGTGCTGCCCCAGGCCCTGGCCATGGTGGTGCCCAGCATCATGAACAACTTCATTTCGATCTTCAAAGACACCTCGCTGGTCACCATCGTGTCCATGTACGAGCTCACCGGCGCCCTGTCGCTGGCCTTGAACTCCGATGTGGAATGGCGCCCGTTCAAGATCGAGGCCTACCTGTTCATCACCCTCGTCTACTTCGCTTTCTGCTTTGCCATGTCGCGCTACAGCCTGTGGGTTGAAAAGCAGTTGAGCAGCAGCAAAGCCCGCTGACAGCGCACCAGAAGGAACAACAACATGACCGCATCACCCGCTCTTGAACCCATCATCCGCTTCGACAAAGTCAACAAGTGGTACGGCAACGACTTTCACGTCCTGCGGGACATCGACCTCTCCGTGGCCAAAGGCGAACGCATCGTGGTGTGCGGCCCGTCGGGCTCGGGCAAGTCCACGCTGATCCGCTGCATCAACCGCCTGGAAGAGCACCAGCAAGGCCACCTGACGGTGGACGGCATCGAACTGACCGACGACATCAAGGCCATTGACCAGGTGCGCAAGAACGTGGGCATGGTGTTTCAGCAGTTCAACCTGTTTCCGCACCTGACCGTGTTGGAAAACCTCACGCTCTCACCCATGTGGGTCGGCAAGATGCCCAAAAAGGAAGCCGAAGAACGCGCCATGCAGCAACTGCAGCGCGTGCGCATTGCAGAACAGGCCAGCAAATACCCGCTTCAGCTCTCCGGTGGTCAGCAGCAACGCGTGGCCATTGCGCGGGCGCTGTGCCTCACGCCCAAGATCATGCTGTTCGACGAGCCAACGTCCGCGCTGGACCCGGAAATGATCAAAGAGGTGCTCGACGTGATGATCGAGCTGGCCAACATGGGCATCACCATGATCTGCGTGACGCACGAAATGGGTTTCGCCAAGGCCGTGGCCGACCGCGTGATCTTCATGGACCAGGGCCAGATCGTGGAGCAAAACACGCCACACGAATTCTTCAACAACCCGCAAAACGAGCGCAGCCGGGACTTCCTCTCAAAGATCCTGGGTCACTGAGCAAGATCAGCCCACTCTAGACATGGTGGTGCCCGGCGGGCGCAGCCACCACCGGCACCACCTCGTCGGCACGCTGGCGCAGCGCTTCAATGATGTGGCAATGGTCGTCCGAGCCGTCGCAACGCTTGCGCAGTGCCAGCAAGTCTTTTTCAACGGCGCGCAGTTCGGCCAAACGCTGGCGCACATGGCCCAGGTGCGCGTCCAGCGCGGCGCTGGCGGTGGCGCAATCGGCCTTCTTAATGAGTTCCAGCGCCAGCAGGGTGCGTACCGCGTCCAGCGACATGTCCAGCGCGCAGCACTGCCGAATGAAGCGCAAACGGTGCATATCGACATCGCTGTACAACCGGTAGCCGTTGCCGGCACCGGCCTAGGAGCCTGCGCGACAGCGGATGTTGGCGGCGCTCACGCCCGAGCGCCGGGCGGCTTCGCCAATGCGGTGTTGCGGCACTGTGGATACAGGCGCTGCTGGCCAACGCGGGCGTGGCCGTTCTGCTGTGTGCGTTTCGCACCGGCGACGCCAACAATACGCAGCGTGTGGCGGTGCTCGCGCAACGACGCGCTGTCCAACCTCGCAGTCATGGCGGCGGCACTCGGCGTGTTGGGTACCGGCGCGGCCTGGCCCAATCTGGCGGTGGCCGCCATCATGGCCGTGCTGGCGCTCACAGCGGGTCTATCCGTGGTGCGCCAGGCGCGGGCCGAGCTGGCGCAGGGTTCACCGCACCAACCCGCCGAGGCGCCTCAGACCGTGGGAATGCCCCACACCCACTGAACTTTCCGCTCGCGCCTTTATCATCCATATCCATGCGTCACCTGCTGCTCGCCCTCATGATTGCCCTGCTGCCCTTGCGCGCCTGGGTGGGCGACGCCATGGCGGTGTCCATGCTCGGGCACCCCGCGGCCAGCGCAGTGGCCGCAGCAGCACCCCCATCGACAGGCACGTATGCGCACCCGGATTGCCCCGACCACGCCGCTGGAATGCCTTTGCACGCGAATGCTGTATCCGATGGGCATGACAGTGCACACGGCATGGGCACACACCCTGCCGATGCCCTGCAGCAGCCCGACCACCACCAGCACAGCGCCTGCGACGTGTGCAATGGCCCCGCATTGGGGGTGTCGCCGCCCCTGGCGCCTCATGTGTCACAGGTCCACGCCCTGCTGACCTTGCCTGCCGAACGCTTTGCCAGCGTTGCGCTGCAGCAAGGCATCAAGCCACCCATTTCCTGAGCCTTCAAGCCCGAAGTGCGCCTGCCGCAGCCCCACGGGGGCTTGCGCGGTGGGCGCTGGTTTGTTTTGCCAGGAGATCCCCATGCCTGTTTTTAGGCGCCATTTACCGCTCCGCACACCAGCGGACAGCCCCCAGCAACCGTCCGTCCGGGTGCCGTTCGCCCCCCTCTGGTGGGCCGCCCTGCTGTGTGCAGCACCCGCGCTGGCCCAGCCATCGGCAGCGCTGCGCGCGGCCGACCCCGCCACACCCGCAACCGCCGTCACCGTGCCGGTGATGCGGCCCACCGCGCCCGCCCAGCCCTTGGGGCTGCCCAACGACATCGAACGTGCACGCGCCATCTGGCAACAGGCCAACCAGCGTGTGGCCGAGTTCCCGCGTGGACACATCGACATCCTTCGCTGGGAAGCGCAAAACCGCGCCAGCACACCGGCCCCCGAAGCAACCGCATCCACCGCGCCCACGCTCGACGCAGCCGAGGCCGTGCGCATTTCCCTGCGCCACCGCCCAGCCCTGCTGGCCCACGCCGGCATGAGCGAGCCCGAGCGCGCCGAGGTGCAGCGGGCTTATGTGGCCCATGTGCAAGCGGTGCACGGCGCCTGGGTTGAAGCCGTCACCGCCCGCCACAGCTTGCGCCTGATGAGCGATGCACTGTCCGCCGCGAGCACCGGGGTGGCACTGGGCCAGCGCATGGTGCTGGCCGGCAACTGGAGCCAGGCCAAACTGCTGCGCGAACAGGTGCAAGAGGCCGCAACCCAACAGGCCGCAGCGCAGGCCCAGCAAGCGCACACCAGCGCCAATGAACAACTCGCGCGTCTGCTGGGCCTGTGGGACAGCGACACCATGACCAGCCTGCTGCAGCGCCTGCCGGCCAGCTTGCCGGCACTGCCAGAGCAAGTCACCCCTGGCCCGGGCATCAGCCCGGCCGACGTGGAAGCAGCTGCGCTGCGCAGCCACCCCACGCTGGCCTGGCAGCTCACCGAGGCACGCCGCCAGCTGGCTGCTGTGCCGCCCGAGCGGCTGGCGGCCTGGCACCAAGCGGTTGACGCGGCCCTCAAAACCGACCCCAAAGCGGGCCAGGATGCGCCCTGGGCCGCACCGCAGATCAACAACCTGCCGCTGTTGCGAGACCACGCCCTGGAACGTGCGGTTCGCGCCGAATCCGCCTTGCTGCAGGCGGCCGCCGAGCGCCGGTCCATGGCGCGTGAGGCCTGGTCGCAACTGCAAGCCCAACACGCCAGCGCCCGCCACGCCCAAGAGGTGGTCAGCCCGCTGCAAACCACGCTGGAACAAGAAACCCTGCTGCGCTACAACGGCATGCTGCAAAGCACCTGGGACCTGCTGGCCCAGGCCCGCGAGCGCCTGCTGGCGCTCGACGCGGCGCACCAGGCGCGCCGCGACTTCTGGCTCGCCCACTCCGCCTGGCAAGCCCTGCTCGCCGGCGGTGACTACCAGAGCCCCGGCACCCCGTCCGCCCGCAGCGGCGGCGCCAGCACCGCACCCAAAGGACACTGACCATGACGCAAACCATGAACCGCAGAAACTTCTTCGCGGGCGCTGCCGTCACCGCCGTGGCCGCTGCCAGCGTCAGCCGCGTGGCGCTGGCCGCCCTGCCCGAAGCGGTGCAACACACCAGCGCCGACACCGCACCACCCTGGACGCCGCCCGGCGTCACCGGTGCGGGACGCCCCTACAACCCTGTGGTCACACTCAACGGCTGGACCCTGCCCTGGCGCATGAACCAGGGCGTCAAAGAATTCCACCTGGTGGCCGAGCCAGTGGTGCGCGAAATGGCGCCCGGCTTTCTGGTCAACATGTGGGGCTACAACGGCCAGAGCCCCGGCCCCACCATTGAAGTGGTGGAGGGCGACAAAGTGCGCATCTTTGTCACCAACCGCCTGCCCGAGCCCACCACCATCCACTGGCATGGCCAGCGCCTGCCCAACGGCATGGACGGGGTGAGCGGCCTCAACCAGCCCTACATACCCGCCGGCAAAACCTTTGTTTATGAATTTGAAGCGCGGCGCCCCGGCACCTTCATGTACCACCCGCACGCCGACGAAATGACGCAAATGGCCATGGGCATGATGGGTTTCTGGGTTACGCACCCGAAGCAAAAACACCCGCTCATTGACGACGTGCAGCGCGACTACTGTTTTTTGCTCAATGCTTTTGACGTGGAGCCTGGCAGCATGACGCCGCAGGTGAACACCATGCTGGACTTCAACATCTGGAGCTTCAACAGCCGCGTTTTCCCGGGCCTGAGCCCGCTGGTAGCGAGGCTGGGCGACCGGGTGCGGGTGCGCGTGGGCAACCTCACCATGACCAACCACCCGGTCCACATCCACGGCATTGAATTTGAAGTGACCGGCACCGACGGCGGCCCGGTGCCCAAAACCGCGCGCTGGCCCGAAGTGACCACCGATGTGGCCGTGGGCCAGATGCGGCAGATCGAATTTTTGGCCGACGAACCCGGCGACTGGGCCATGCACTGCCACAAGAGCCACCACACCATGGGCGCCATGGGCCACGGCGTGCCCACCATGATCGGTGCCGACCACCGGGGCCTGGTGAACGGCTTGCAAAAGGCCGTGCCCGACTACATGGTCATGGGCGAGCGCGGCATGGCCGACATGAAAGAGATGGAGATGGAGCTGCCGCACAACACCTTCCCCATGATGAGCGGCACCGGCCCTTACGGCCCCATTGGCATGGGCGGCATGTTCACCACGCTGAAAGTGCGAGCCGACCAGAAACCCGGCGATTACACCGACCCCGGCTGGTACCAGCAGCCGCCCGGCACACGGGCCCGCGAGGTGGACACACCCACCGCCCAGGCATCACCACCCGCCAGCGCTGCCACCCCAGCCCGGTCATCAACCCCTACCGCACCGGCCGGCACAGCCCGCAAACCGCAAGGCCATGGCGGCCACCACTGAACCCAAGGAACGCACCTCATGCACACACCCGCACCGACCCGGCGCCGCTTTCAACAACTGCTCATGGGCCTACCGCTCTTGCCGCTGGCCACCACCGCCTGGCTGCCCACAGCCGCTCAAGCCCACGGCGAACGCCACGACGGCCACATGAAAACGGGCCCCGTGGTGAAAGAACAAAAACCCTGGGGTATTGCCGCCGAACCCAGCGAGGCCCAACGTACGGTCGACATCCGCATGACCGACGACATGAAGTTCACGCCCAACCACCTGGACGTGCGTGAGGGCGAAACCCTGCGCCTGCGCGCCGTGAACCGGGGCCGGGTGATGCACGAAATCGTCATTGGTACGCGCGAAGAACTGGCCGCGCACGCCGAGATGATGAAAAAGCACCCCGGCATGGAGCACGACGAACCCTACATGGCCCATGTCTCCCCAGGCCAACGGGGCGACATCGTCTGGACCTTCAACCGCGCCGGGGACTTCGAATTTGCCTGTCTGATTCCGGGCCACTTTGAAGCCGGCATGCGCGGCACCGTGCGCGTGCGCCCGGCTTGATTCGAGCCACTTTCAACCCATTTTGGAGACCTCTCATGCAACGACGTTCCTTGCTGCTCGCCACCCCCGCACTGGCGGGCCTGGCGCTGCTACCCGCTCTGGGCAGCGCCCAAACCACCCCGGCCCTGCCGGTGCTTCAGGTCTGGAAAGACCCCAACTGCGGCTGCTGCAAAGACTGGGTGGAATACCTCAAGCGCGACGGTTTTCAGGTGCAGGCGTTTGACACCGGCAACACGGCGGTGCGCAAGCGCTTGGGTCTGCCCGACAAATACGGCTCGTGCCACACGGCGCTCATTGGCGGCTACGTCGTGGAGGGCCACGTGAACGCCCGTGAAATCCGCCGGCTGCTGGCCGAAAAGCCCAAGGCCATTGGCCTGGCCGTGCCCGGCATGCCCGTGGGCAGCCCGGGCATGGACGGCCCGGAATACGGCGCCCGCAAAGACCCTTACGACGTGGTGCTGGTGCTGACTGATGGCAGCAGCCGCGTCTACCAGTCGTATTTCCGCGGCTGACCCAGCCGCTGCAACCTCACACCACGGAATCACGAACATGAAAACACCCAACGCCTTGAAGACCACAAAGCACGGTTACCGCGCCACCGCCCTGCTAGCTCTGCTGCTGGGCAGCGCTTGGGCTTTTGCACAAACGCACAACCCCGCCCAAGGCACGCCCGCTCCAGTCGCAACCACTGAAACCATTGAAACCGCCAGCAACGGCGGCCTGCCATGGGCCGAGGCCGAAGTGCGTCGGGTCGATACTGCAGCGGGCAAGATCAGCCTGAAGCACGGCGACATCAAAAACCTGGACATGCCCCCCATGACCATGGTGTTTCAGCTGCAAGACAAAGCCCTACTGGGCAACCTGAAAGCCGGAGACCGGGTTCGTTTCAAGGCCGACAGGGTCAACGGCAACTACACCGTGCTGGAACTCGAACCCGCGCCCTGAAGGCCAAACGCACGAGCGGTACGCATACCCAAGCGTGACACGGCAGCACGCCATGCCATGCCTGGGTAAAGACAGGCGGCTGGGCCAAGAACAGGCATCACAAAGCCCTTTTCATTCGCCCTTTCCAATCGGGGTGCGCCACCAGACTCAGGGGCTTGAACGGTCAGCATTCAAGATGAACGGCCTCAAGTCTTGTGTCCATTTGACGAAAATCAATCAACTATTGAAATGATCGGATGACCCCATGCGCACCAACCTGCCTATCACACAGAGCGAATTTGTCATCCCGGACGGTGTCACGCTGGTCTCCACGACCGACCTGAAAAGCCACATCACCTATTGCAACCCGGCTTTCATTGCGGTCAGCGGTTACAGCCGAGAAGAGCTGATCGGCCAGCCCCACAACCTGGTGCGCCACCCCGACATGCCGACCGAAGCCTTCCGGGACATGTGGGCCACGCTGGACAGTGGATCGCCCTGGTCGGCCCTGGTGAAAAACCGGCGCAAAAATGGCGACCACTACTGGGTGGTAGCCAACGCGACGCCCATCATGGAAAACGGGAAAGCGGCTGGCTACATGTCGGTTCGCACCAAACCCACCCGCGAGCAAATTCAAGCTGCCGAAACCCTCTATGCCCGCATGCGCAGCGAAGCCGAAAGCGGCCGCGCCCAGGTGGCGCTGCACCGTGGGCGCGTGGTGCGCACCGGGCTGGCGGGCACACTGCAACGCGCCAGCCAGCTCACGCTGGGCCGGCGCATCGCCCTCATTTGTGGCGTGCTCGCGCTCATGGGCATGGCCCTCGGTGCGGGCTTGTCCAGCCTGGGCAACACCGCGCTGCTGGCAGGCGCGGGCGTGCTGGTGGCCTTGGCCTGGCTCGCCGCATTTTTGCTGCGGGGCCAGATGGTGGGTCCCCTACACGACGCCGTTTTGTTCGCCAACCTCATGGCGGCAGGCGACCTTTCGGCCCGATTCAAAGGTCAGGCGGGCGGTGAGTTCGGCGATCTCGGGCGCGCGCTCAACCAGCTCAACGTGAACCTGCAGGCGGTGGTGTCGGATGTGCGCCACGAGGTCGAAGGCGTGCAGGTGGCATCCAATGAAATCGCCAGCGGCAACCAAGACCTGTCCTCGCGCACCGAGTCACAAGCCAGCAGCCTGGAAGAAACGGCCGCCTCCATGGAGCAGCTCACCAGCACCGTGCAACAAAGCGCGAACACCTCGCGCGAAGCGGCGGTGCTCGCGCAGCGGGCCGCCACCGTGGCGCGCCAGGGCAACGAAGCCATGGGTCAGGTGGTCAGCACCATGGACGACATCAGCCGCTCATCCAGCCGCATCGGGGAAATCATTCAGGTCATTGACGGCATTTCATTCCAGACCAACATTTTGGCGCTCAACGCTGCGGTGGAAGCGGCCCGCGCGGGCGAGCAGGGCCGGGGCTTTGCCGTGGTGGCTGCCGAGGTGCGCAACCTGGCACAGCGCACACTGGGCGCCGCCAAAGAGATCAAGGTATTGATCGACGAGTCGGCCAGCAAAGTGGCCCACGGCAGCCAGTTGGTCCACAGTGCGGGCCAGACCATGGGCAACGTGGTGGGCGCGGTCGAACAAGTCAGCGGGCTGATCACAGAAATCACCAGCGCCACCACCGAGCAGTCGCTGGGCATCGCGCAGATCAACCAGGCGGTGGGTCAACTCGATTCGGTCACCCAGCAAAACTCGGCCATGGTCGAAGAACTGGCCGCCGCCGCGGGCTCGCTGCAGTCGCAAGCGCAGGTCATGCACGAGGCGGTACAAATTTTCCGACTGGACAAGCGGGCCGCGGCCCTGCGGTGAACCCTGGCGGACGCACTGCCCATCGCGCTCCGTGGATCGACCTCCCCGGTGCCGGTCGACCAAGCCGCCCCGGCATCGCAGGGCACAAAAAAGCGGGTGCCGCGGGGAGGCTCGTGGAGCCCGTGCTAATGTCGCAGCATGCCCCAAAACATTCGCTACACCCTGCTGTCGCTGCGCGACCTGGCGGTGTCTATTGGCCCCGTAGCCCTGCTCACAGCCACCCTGCTGGCCCTGACCTACTGGTGGCTCGACCCCAACCCGCCCAAACGGGTGGTACTGGCCACCGGCCCGGCCCAAAGCGCTTACGACGAGTTTGGAAAACGCTACGCCGAAGCCTTGCAACGCTACGGCATCACGGTCGAACTGCTGCCGTCTGAAGGCTCATCGGCCAACCTGGAACTGCTGCGCTCGGGCCAGGCCGACCTGGGCTTTGTGCAAGGCGGCACCGCCGACATTGGCTACGACGACGAGGAATCCATTGCCTCGCTGGGCAGCCTGTTTGTGGAGCCCTTGTGGCTGTTTTACCGCGAAGAGGCTGCGCAACGGCTCAACCGCACACCCACGGTGGCCAACCTGGCCGACTTGCAGGGCTGGCGTGTCAACGTCGGCACACCGGGCAGTGGCGTGCCCCGGCTGTTTTCCACCCTGCTCGACGTCAACCGCATCAACCCCAGCCAGATCCAGCTCAGCGAGCTGGAACAAACGCCAGCCACCGTGGCGTTTCTGAATGGCGAACTCGACGCTGTGGTGTTCGCCTCGGCACCCGAGTCGCTGATGGTGCAGATGCTGCTGCAAACACCCGGCATCAAGCTGATGGACTTTGCCCAGAGCGAAGCGTATTCGCGCCGCTTTGGGTACCTCACGCCGGTGGTCATGCCGCAAGGTGTGGTCGACCTGGCCGCAGACATTCCCACCCGCGACGTGCGCTTGGTGGCGTCCACCACCAGCCTGCTCACCAGCGCCAAGACGCACCCGGCCATCCTGCAACTTTTTGCCCAGGCGTCCACCGGTCTGCACGGCCGCCCGGGCTGGTTCAGCCGGGCCCGCGAATACCCCAGCCTGGAACACAGCGAAGTGCCCATCTCCCCCGAGGCGGTGCGAGCCATCAAGAGCGGCCCCCCGTTTTTGCAGCGCTACTTGCCGTTCTGGATGGCCAACCTGATTGAACGCATGTGGCTGGCGATGGGCCTGATCATCGCGCTGGCGCTGCCGCTCTCGCGCATCGTTCCCCCGCTCTACACCTTTCGCATCCGTTCGCGCGTGTTTCGCTGGTATGCCGAGTTGCGCGATATCGAACAGCGTCACGAAAGTGCCAAAGAAGAAAGCGCCATCCCGGTACAAACCCTGCTGGATCAGCTCGACGACATGGAAGGCAAAGTCGAAAAAATCGTGGTGCCGCTGTCCTACACCGACGAACTCTACGCCCTGCGCAACAACATCCACCTGGTCAGAAAAAAGCTGCTGCGCAAGGCATAGCCCTGAGCAGCACACGCAACGAAGAGCGTGGGGGCTGCGCGGCCGCAGCGCAGGGCCGCCCCAAGCAAGGCCAACCCCCTCGGGGGGCAGGGACCCGCGCAGCGGCGGAGCGTGGGGGCTGCGCGGCCGCAGCGCAG
>NZ_CBFHOP010000012.1:0-68655 GCF_965657535.1 Hydrogenophaga sp.
GCGACAGACCCAATCGACCGAAACTGACTCATTGCACTGAACGGGGTCGTTTCGGCGTGAGGTATTTCAGCAGCCTGTTAAACGCCCAGCACCACGCCCACAAACACCGTGAAGCCCAGCCAGTGGTTGAGGCGAAAGGCCTTGAAACAGCCTTCGCGGGTGCGGCCCTTGATGAGGCTGTGGTGACCGGCCACCTGCGCGAGCGCCACCACCAGCATGGCGCTCCACACCCAGGGCTTCACGGTGTGCCACAGCGCCAGGGTCCAGATGGTCAAAAACACCAGATAGAAGGCCATCACCAGCGGCACATCGCGGTCGCCCAGTGTGATGGCTGAGGTCTTCATGCCGATCTTGAGGTCGTCGTCGCGGTCGACCATGGCGTACTCGGTGTCGTAAGCCAGCACCCAGAACAGGTTGCCCACCATCAACAACCAGGCCAGCGGCGGCACGCCGTGCCACACGCCCACCCAGAAGCCGGGCACGCTCCAAGGCGCTGCACCGCTGAACAGCTCCAGCGCCGGGCCACCGCGCACAGCCGCAAAAGCCATGGGAATGCCGAAGCTGAAAGCCACACCCAGCACTGCTTGCGGCATGGACACGACCCGCTTGGCGTAGGGGTAAAGCAGCGCCAGCACCAGCCCCAGGCCCGACCACACCACCGTGGCCAAATTGGTGGTGAGTGCGAGGGCAAAGGCCGCAGCGGCCAGCAGGGCGCCCACGCCCAGGGCCTCCCGCACGCCCAGACGCCCACTGGTGACAGGCCGCTGTGCGGTGCGTTTGACGTGTTTGTCGAACTCGCGGTCGGCCACGTCGTTGACGCAGCAGCCCGCACTGCGCATGAGAATGGTGCCGGCGAGAAAAACGCCCAGCAGGTGCCAGCCTGGAAACCCGCCTGCCGCCGCCCAAAGCGCCGAGAGCGAAGGCCATAGCAGCAGCAGCCAGCCAGCGGGCCGGTTCCAGCGGATCAGGTCCAGGTAAAGCGAGAGGCGAGAAGGCTTGGAGACAGAAACCGCAGTCATGACAGGCGCTTGACTCCCGGCAGTTCGCAGGCGTAGATGGCGTTGCGCAGTTCGGCAATGGCTTCGTAGCGCGTGAAGCTGCGCCGCCAGGCCAGCACCACGCGCCGTGTGGGCGCCTCGCCTTTGAACGGCAAATAGCGCACATACGACGAGTCGCCAAAGTCTTGGCCGGGGGTAAGCGAGCCTTCCAGCGCCGAGGAAGGCACCGACAAACGAGGCACCAGCGTCACGCCCATGCCGGCGGCCACCATGTGCTTGATGGTTTCCAGCGACGAACCTTCAAAGCTCTTGCGGATGCCTTCGGTGTCGCTGGAGAAGCGTGCGAACTCGGGGCAGACCTCCAGCACGTGGTCGCGAAAGCAATGGCCGGTGCCCAGCAGCAGCATGGTCTCGCGCTTGAGCTCTTCGTTGGTGATGTCTTTGTTTTTTGACAACGGGTGCGTGACCGGCACCGCCGCCAGGAAAGGCTCGTCGTACAACGGCGCAATGGCCAGGTTGGTGTCCGGAAACGGCTCGGCCAGGATGGCGCAATCGATCTCGCCCAGACGCAGCTGTTCCAGCAACTTGACGGTGAAGTTCTCCAGCAGCATCAGCGGCATTTGCGGCGTGCGGTCGATCACGTGACGCACCAGATCGGGCAGCAGATACGGGCCAATGGTGTAGATCACCCCCAGGCGCAGCGGGCCGGTGAGCGGATCTTTGCCGCGCTTGGCAATCTCCTTGATGCTGGCGGCTTGCTCCAGCACCGTTTGCGCCTGGCGCACGATCTCTTCGCCCAGCGGCGTGACGGCGATTTCGCTGGCGTTGCGCTCGAAGATCTTCACTTCAAGCTCTTCTTCCAGCTTCTTAATGGCCACAGACAGTGTGGGCTGCGACACAAAACAGGCTTCAGCCGCTTTGCCAAAGTGCTTTTCGCGCGCTACAGCCACGATGTATTTGAGTTCGGTGAGCGTCATGCTTCTATTGTGCCCCTATAGAAAGCAATGCCCCTACACCGCCTGCGACGCGGGGTGACTCAAGCCTTGAGGTATTCGGCCTTGGTGCCCAACCAGCGGGCAATGTGCTTTTCAGCCGCTTGTGGATGCTGCGCCAGCATGTGCACAGCGGCCTGTCGCGCCCAGTCCAACAGATGGCCATCGGTGGCCAGGTCGGCAAACCGCAACATGGCCGCGCCCGACTGCCGCGCCCCCAGAAACTCGCCCGGTCCGCGAATGTCCAGGTCGCGCCGGGCAATCTCAAAGCCGTCGTTGGTTTCAGCCATGGCTTTGAGGCGCTCGCGGGCGGTCTCGCCCAGGCGCCCACCGTCGGGCGGGGTGTAGAGCAACACACAGGCCGACGCCGCCGCGCCGCGTCCCACACGGCCGCGCAGCTGGTGCAGCTGGCTCAGGCCAAAGCGTTCGGCGTGCTCAATCACCATCAGGGAAGCGTTGGGCACGTCCACCCCCACTTCAATCACCGTGGTGGACACCAGCACCCCCATGTGCCCGGCGCTGAACAAGGCCATGACGGCCTTCTTCTCTGCCACCGGCATGCGCGAGTGCAGCAGCCCCACCAACACGCCCGCCGCTCCAGGCGGTTCGGCAGGGGCTTCAACCTCTTCGGCCAGCAACGGCAACGGCGCGGGCGCCACCGAGCCACGGTTCAGCGCCTCGCTCAGTTCGGCGTGGGTAGCGGTGGCGTTGGACAGGTCCAGCGCCTCGCTCTCTTCAATCAGCGGGCACACCCAATACACCTGCCGCCCTTGCGCCACCTGGGCGCGGATGCGCTCAATCACCTCATGGCGGCGCTGGTCCGACACCACCTTGGTGACGATGGGCGTGCGCCCTGGCGGCAACTCGTCGATGGTGGACACATCCAGGTCGGCGTAATAGCTCATGGCCAGCGTGCGCGGAATGGGTGTGGCGGTCATCATGAGCATATGGGGCTCTGCATGGGGCGCCCCCCCGTCGCTCGCTCGCTGCGCGTCGCCGCTCCGCCCCTCAAGGGGCAACGCTGGCGGCCTGGCAAAGCCAGCTCCGCGGCGTTCTGGGCTCAGCTCCCCCTCCGCTGCCGGGCTCATCTTGCTGCGCAGCGCCAGCCGCTGCGCGACGCCGAATCGGTGTTGCTCGTCGATGATCGCCAGCGCCAGGTTTTTGAACACCACCTGGTCCTGGATCACGGCGTGGGTGCCCACCACCAGCGCGGCTTCGCCGCTGGCAATGAGCGCCAGCATCTCGGTGCGCTGTTTTTTCTTCTGGCTGCCGGTGAGCCAGGCCACGCGTTTGCCCAAAGGGGTCAGCAAGGGCTCCAGCCAGCCAATGAGTTTGGCGAAATGCTGTTCGGCCAGGATTTCGGTGGGCGCCATCAGGGCGCACTGCCAGCCCGAGTCGATGGCAATGGCTGCCGCCAAGGCGGCCACCACGGTTTTGCCCGAACCCACGTCGCCCTGCAGCAGCCGGTGCATGGGCACGGGGCGCGCCAGGTCGCGGGCAATGTCTTCACCCACGCGGCGCTGCGCCGCCGTCAGTGCAAAGGGCAGCACCCCCAACAGCTGTTCGTGCAGGCCGCCAGGCGCGGTGCGCAGCGCCGGGGCGCGCAAGGCGTCGCGCTCGCGCTTGGCCGTCAGCTGCGACAGTTGCTGTGCCAGCAACTCCTCGGCTTTCAAACGTTGCCATGCCGGGTGGCTGCGGTCTTCTAGCGCGTCCAGCGACACGTCTGGCCCTGGCTGGTGCAGGTAGCGCAAGGCGTCGCGCAGCGTCCACGGCGCGCGCACCACCGCTTGCAAGCTGCCCAGCAGCTCGGGTGGCAGGGTTTCACTCAGGTCGGCCCGTGCCAACCCGCTCGCCACCACCTTGCGCAGATAAACCTGCGGCAGTTGAGCGCTGGTGGGATACACCGGCGTGAGCGCGTTGGGCAGCTCACCACCAGCGGCATGAAAAGCGGGGTGCATGATGGTGCGGCCCATGAAACCACCCCGGATTTCACCGCGCACCCGCACACGCGCGCCCACCGCCAGCGCTTTTTGGTGCGAGGGGTAGAAGCTGAAAAAGCGCAGCGTGCAGGTGTCCGAACCGTCGTCCAGCGTCACCAGCAGCTGGCGGCGTGGGCGCAGGGTGATCTCGCTGTGGGTCACCATGCCTTCCACCTGCACGGTCTGGCCCTCGCGCGCATCGGCCAGCCGCACGATGCGGGTTTCGTCCTCGTAGCGCAGCGGCAGGTGCAAGGCCAGGTCGATGCTGCGCACCAGGCCGAGCTTGTGCAGGGCTTTCTGCGGGGCAGAGAGCTCCTTGCGGGGGGTGGGCTTGGGCGCATCGGCTGGCATGGGACAATTCTGCCTGTCTTTTTATCCACCCTTTTCGGTCTTGTTCACCGACTTTTCTTGGAACGGGCCCTGTCCGGCCCTCAAGCAGCATGAACGCTTCATCTCCCGCCCCGACACGCCTCTTTGTGGTGGCCGACTTCGATTTCCAGCTGCCCGAACACCTGATCGCCCAGCACCCCGCCACCGAGCGC
Organism: Hydrogenophaga sp.; assembly: GCF_965657535.1. Taxonomy (GTDB): domain Bacteria; phylum Pseudomonadota; class Gammaproteobacteria; order Burkholderiales; family Burkholderiaceae_C; genus Hydrogenophaga. The sequence goes on from NZ_CBFHOP010000012.1 coordinate 4,512, forward strand.
AGCGCCTCGCGCCTGCTGGACGCCACCGGCCCGCAGGCCGCAGACCGCATCTTTCGCGACCTGCCCAGCCTGCTGCAACCGGGCGACTTGCTGGTGTTCAACGACACCCAGGTCGTCAAGGCCCGGCTGTTTGGCGAGAAAGCCAGCGGCGGCAAATTCGAAATATTGATCGAACGCGTGCTGCTGCCGCACGAGGCGCTGGACGGCTCGGGACAAGAGGTGGTGGCGCACATCCGCGTGAGCAAAAAGCCGCAGCCCGGCGGCTTGCTGCACCTGGCCGGTGGGCTGAAGGGCGGTGGTTTTGATGCCGTGTTCCTGGGCCGCTGGCCCGACCAAAACGGCCAGCTCTTTCGCCTGCGCCTGCTGGGGGCCGCCGGTGAAACGCCCTACGAGCTGATGGCGCGCCACGGCCATGTGCCGCTGCCGCCTTACATCACGCACAACGACGACGCCGACGACGAACGCCGCTATCAGACCGTGTTTGCCCGCGTGCCCGGTGCCGTGGCCGCGCCCACCGCTGCGCTGCACTTTGACGAAGGCGTGCTGGCTGCCCTGCAAGCGCATGGCGTGCTGCGCGCCAGCGTCACGCTGCACGTGGGTGCAGGCACCTTTGCACCCATGAAAACCGAGCGGATCAGCGAGCACGTGATGCACCACGAGCGCTACGCCATTCCGCCGGAAACCCTGCGGGCCATTGCGGACTGCCGAGCCCGTGGGGGGCGCGTGGTAGCGGTAGGCACCACCACCGTGCGCACACTGGAAAGCTGGGCGCAAACCGGGCACACGCAGGGCGACACCAACATTTTCATCACGCCCGGGTTTGAATTTCGGGTGGTGGACCTGCTGGTGACCAACTTTCACCTGCCCAAGTCCACGCTGATGATGCTGGTGAGTGCGTTTGCCGGCTTTGAGCGGGTGATGGACCTGTACCACCACGCGGTAGCAAAGGGTTACCGCTTTTTCAGTTACGGCGACGCGATGCTGCTGCGGAAAATCTGACGCGCCTGCATCTGTTTAACGACAGCGCCAGCCACAAACTGGCAGGCACTCAAATTTTTGTAACGCTTTTTACCGAATTTCAGACGATGGCCGCGCTGAGCTGGGCACAATTCCTTCCCATCTCCCCACGCAGTCCAATGAGCGCCAATGTGATTGAAATTTTTGTACGCCTGGGCCTGGCCCTGCTGCTTTCGCTGAGCCTGGCCCTCTTGATGGCCTGGGGTTGGCACAGTTCTGACCCAGCCCCGTCCAGGGACCGTGCCCTGGTTGAAGCCAGCGCCAGCACAGCCCTGCCGAACTGAAACAGTAGCGCCCCAGCAGCCCGTGGGTCAACGGTACAGCTGGTTGTTTTCCACCCGCACCCGGTCACCCACCCGCACATGGGGCTGCGCGGCGTAGTCAAAGGTCCGCACCACACCGCCGTCCAGCTGCACGGTCACGCGGTAGATCTGGCTCGCGGTGGCTGGCCACTGGTTCTGTTCAATGGCATTGCCAATCAGTGCGCCGCCCACGACACCGGCCACGGTGGCAATGTCTTGCCCGCTGCCACCGCCAATCTGGTGCCCCAGCAAGCCCCCCACCAAACCACCCACCACTGCACCAGCACCGATGCCCGACGACGTTGGCTGCGTGTTGACCAGCTCAACCCCGGTGACACGCCCCCATTGGGCGACGGCGGCCGGGTAGGTCGTGACCGCAGGCAATGGGGCAGCAGGCCCCGGAAGGTTGGCGCACGCCGACACGGCGGCCACCAGGGCCAGTGTGGCCACCGACCTCAACGGTTTGAAATCGCGCACGGTACGCTCCTTGGATTCGTTTGCGCCGGATCAAGTCCGGGCGACCACCAGCGGTTAGGCTGGCACACCATGTTTGGCCCTTCCAGCGCCTTCACAAAACCTCTCATCTCATACCCCCCATGAAACCTTTGCTCCTGACCGCCATCACCGCCCTGAGCGCCGCCTGTGTGACGACCGCAGCCTCGGCCGCGCCCGGCGACGACGACGCGCTGCGCATGGCCAACGCACACGGCTGCATGGCCTGCCACCACGTGGAGCCGGGCGCCACAGGCCTGAATGGCGCTGCCCCCACTGGCCCGGCCTGGCGCGATGTAGCGGCGCGCTACAAGAGCGTGAAAGGCGCGCAACAACAGCTCACGGCCACCATCATGACCGGCTCCAGCCCCGCCAGCGCGGGCGCCAGCCCCTACAAAAACCACTGGGAAGGCAAGGTGAGTGGCCCCTACATGCCGTCTCACCGTGCCGCCATTGCCGAAGCGGACGCTGCCCGCCTGGTCGCCTGGATCCTGGCACTCGACGCGCCCCGGTAACAACCGGAGCGCCCGTCAGCGCGCCTGAATGCGGCTGATGTATTCGAGCAGCGTCAAGATGCGCGCCCGCACCACGGCAGGCTCGTCGTAGTGGCGCCGCGCTTCACGCAGCCGCTGCGCCTCTTCAATGCGGTATTCGCGGCCCCACACCGGCATGTCGCGCGTGCCGTGGCTGGGCACATTTGCGCCGTCCAGCACCTCGTACAACCGGTTCATGGGCAGCACGCCCTGGTTGTTCTTAGCCAGCAGAGTCAGGTCGGGCGGGCTGCGCTGCAGCAGGTTGCCCAGCGGGCCGTTGCCCTTGCCGTCCACCCCGTGGCAACTCGCGCAGTTGTCCATGTATTCGAGCTTGCCTGCGTCATACACAGCGGGCTGGGCCAGGGCTGCCGTGCCGCAAAACGCCAGGCCAACGGCCAGCAACACAGCGCGGCTGGCGGAACTCTTGGTGGGGTGACTCATGGGATGGCTCCTGTGATAGGTGTTTGGGACGTCTTGAAATGCCTTGCGAAGGGGTTGCGCCCGCAGGAAGCACCTCCACCGCAAACCAATCCTAGGATCGGCGTCCCACCGCCCCATTGACCGCGCTCAACGCGGCCCGGGAATGCGCGCAACGGTCGGGCCCCCAAGGCGTGCGGGGCCCGTCCGTACAATGCCGCGTTGCCTGGAGCCCCCTATGCTGAAATTTGACCTGCTGAAAACAGACGCCCCCGAGGGCGACTACCTGGGCAGCCATGCCCGCCGTGGCCGCCTCACACTCAACCACGGCGTGGTCGAAACCCCCATCTTCATGCCGGTGGGCACCTACGGCACAGTCAAGGGCGTGGCACCGTCAAGCCTGGAAGACATGGGCGCCCAGATCATCCTGGGCAACACCTTTCACCTCTGGATGCGCCCCGGCCAGGAGGTGATGAAAAGCTTCGGCGGCCTGCACGGTTTCGAAAAGTGGGACAAGCCCATCCTCACCGACTCGGGCGGCTTCCAGGTCTGGAGCCTGGGCGCCATGCGCAAGATCACCGAAGAAGGCGTGACCTTCGCCAGCCCGGTCAACGGCGACAAGCTGTTCATGTCGCCCGAGGTCAGCATGCAGATCCAGACCGGGCTGAACAGCGACATCGTCATGCAGCTCGACGAGTGCACGCCGTACGAGACCAACGGCCACCTCACCACCGAGCTTGAGGCGCGCAAGAGCATGGAGATGAGCCGGCGCTGGGCCGTGCGCTCCAAGGATGAATTCGCGCGACTGGAGAACCCCAACGCACTGTTCGGCATCGTGCAGGGCGGCATGTTTGAACACCTGCGCCAGGAGTCGCTGGATGCCCTGGTCGAGATGGACTTTCCCGGCTATGCCATCGGCGGCGTCAGCGTGGGCGAGCCCAAAGCCGAAATGCTGCAGATCATGGCGCACACGCCGCACCGCCTGCCGGCGCACAAGCCGCGCTACCTGATGGGCGTGGGCACGCCCGAAGACCTGGTGCAGGGCGTGGCCGACGGCGTGGACATGTTCGACTGCGTTATGCCCACGCGCAACGCGCGCAACGGCACGCTGTTCACCCGCTACGGCGACCTGAAGATCCGCAACGCCCGCCACAAGACCGACCACCAGCCGCTGGACACCACTTGCACCTGCTACGCCTGCGCGGGCCGGCCGCAGGACACACCCGCCGGGCGCACTGGCGTGAGCTGGGACGCGGGCGGGCGCGACGGTTTCAGCCGCGCCTACCTGCACCACCTGGACCGTTGCGGCGAAATGCTCGGGCCCATGCTGGCCACCATCCACAACCTGCACTACTACCTGAACCTCATGCGCGAAGTGCGCGAGGCACTGGACGCCGGGCGCTTCGGCGCCTTCCGTGCGCAGTTCAAGGCGGACCGCGCACGCGGCGTTTAAGCGACTGACGCGTTCGCGGCAGGCTTTGTGCCAAGCGCCCGTTTAAGCTGCGCGCCATGACCGCACCTACCGTTCCCCGCCACATCCTGCCCGTGCTGGTTGCGGCACAGTTTGCGGGCACCTCGCTGTGGTTCGCGGTCAACGCGGTCATGCCCGACTTGCAACGCGAATTGGGCTGGCCCGCCAGCGCCGTGGGGCCACTCACCTCGGCGCTGCAGTTCGGCTTCATTGTGGGCACGCTGGTGTTTGCGCTGCTCGCCATTGCCGACCGCTTTGCGCCGCGCCGGGTGTTTCTGTTTTGCGCGCTGGCGGGAGCCGCCTGCACGGTGGGCGCATGGGCCACGGTGACGCATTACGAGGCGCTGCTGGCCTGGCGCTTCCTCACGGGGGTGTTCCTGGCCGGCATCTACCCGGTGGGTATGAAGATTGCCGCCCAGTGGTACAACCGGCCCGGCGGCAGCGGGCTGGGTGCTGCGCTGGGCCTGCTCATTGGCGCGCTGGTGCTCGGTTCGGCCAGCGCCCATGCGCTGCGCGCGCTCAGCGGTGCCCTGCCCTGGCCCACCCTCATGCTCGGGGTGGCCGCGCTGGCGGCGGCGGGCGGGCTGCTGCTGTTTTTTGGCACCAGCGACCCTCCCCACGCCCATGCCCGCGTGACCACGCTGCAGTGGCTTGCGCTGGGCACGGTCTGGACCGACGCCCGCGTGCGCGCCTCGGTGCTGGGCTACTTCGGGCACATGTGGGAGCTGTACACCATGTGGGTGATGGTGCCGCTGGTGCTGGCCACGCGGCTGCAGGGCACAGACCTGTCGTGGGCCGCGTTCTGGGTGCTGGGCGCTGGCGCGGTGGGCTGCGCCGTGGGCGGCTGGGTGGCGCTGCGCTGGGGCAGCGCGCGGGTGGCCAGCACCCAGCTGGCCGTCAGCGGGCTCTGCTGCCTGGCCACGCCCTGGGTCATCGATGCGCCTGCGGCGCTGTTTTACGGCTGGCTGGTGCTGTGGGGTATCACCGTGGCGGGTGACTCGCCCCAGTTTTCAACGCTGACCGCCCGCAACGCGCCACCTCAGGCGGTAGGCAGTGTGCTCACGCTCACCAACAGCATGGGCTTTGCGCTCTCCATCGTGAGCATCTTGCTGTTTGTTTCCCTCGCAGAAACCGTGAGCCTGGGGGCGCTGCTGCCCTGGCTGGCGCTGGGCCCGGCGCTGGGGCTGTGGGCCATGCGCCAGCTGGTGCGCGAGGAACGGCGCCCACGACCCTGAAAAGCGCTCAAGGGTGGGTCAGGCGAAAGGTTCGGAGCACATCGTTCAAACGCGAAGCCTGCGGCTGTAGCCACGCTCTGCTCTACCAATGCGGTGCCTGTGCGCCCTGCACTTCGCCACCACCCACCCTGTCCAGCATGGCGCTCAATGTCCTGGATGGCGCCTGCGGACGGCCCACTCGGGCCTGTCCGGCGGCCGTTTCTAGGCTCAATGAGGGAAACGAGGGCCATCGGGCCCAAAATGGCACAAAAATCCAACAGTCTTGAAACCAAGAGACCCGTCTGACAGCCCTCACCGGCATCAGGCCTGCGCGCCATAAACGGCACATCAGCAGAATCTATCCCCCCTGTACACAAAGGTCACACCTATCCCATTGACGACGGACCGCAGGCAGCTCTGCACCATGGCACGCCAGGGGCACAGGCCGTGCGGGCACCGGACATGTGCTTGCCGGACTTCAGCGGCCCGGGGCGCAAGGCTGAAGTGACCCACATGGGGGACAACGCACCCATCGCTTTTGTGTCGGGCGAACGCAAGGTGTGCCAGCTGGTGGCCAAAGGGCTGATGAACAAGGCAATTCGCAACGCGCCAGATGGCGGCGCGGTGGCCATGTTGAACCTGCTGGTGCAAACAACCCCCGCCAATTGAACGGGCCTTGTAAAACCGGCTCAGAGCCTGCTATTTGCGTCCGGCCCACAGCGCACGGGCTTGCCGCTGGCGAACGGCTTGTGCACCGGCGCGATGCCCAAGGCTGGCATGATGTCGGGCTTGCCCAAAAAAATGGGCCCCTATTTTTTCTGCTTTGCACGCCTCCATGAACGCCACCGCCGACAACTCCCCCGCCAACGACACGCCAGACAACGCAGCCCCAGCGGCCACCGAAGCCCGCGCGGCAACACCCGGCGGCTCCCCACGCGGGCAGCGCCCCAACCGCGGACGCCGGCCACAGCGCCCAGCCACCGAGCGCGCCGCAGGGCCGGTGCCCGCGCGCCAGCACCCGGTGCTGGACCAACTGGCCACCCTGGTGCCGGTGCTGTTTGGCGAGACGCTGCTGCCGCTCAAGCGCGGCATTTTTGAAGACCTGCTGGCCGCCCACCCCGAAGCACTGGACAAAGAGAGCCTAAAGGCCGCGCTGGGTTTGCACGCGCGCTCCACGCGCTACCTCACGGTGGTCGCCTCGGGCTTGCCGCGCCACGACCTGAGCGGCCAGCCGGTGGAAGACCTGACCCCCGAACAGGTGCACCACGCGTTGATTGAGGTGTTTCGCCGCCGTGGCGCCCGCAGCCGCGAAGACCTGCGCCCCAAGCTGCGCCAGCGCATCTTGCAGGCGTATGAAGCCTCGGGCCTGCCGCGCGACGAGTACGCCCAGCGCGTGCACGGCCGAGACGAAGAGGTGAACCAACTCACCAGCGACGCACTGGCCGAGGCCGCCAGCCGCGCCGCACGCGAAGAAGCGCTGTTGCGGGCCTTTGACGCCAGCGGCAAAACCCTGGAAGCCTTTGCCGACATGTACGGCATGCATGTGCTGGACGCCAACCGCACCCTGGAGCGGGCGCGCGCCAGGCTGGCGCGGCACGCCGCAGCCCAGGCCACGGCCGCAACGGCCAGCGAAACCACCGACGCTGCACCCGAGACGACAACACCTGCCCCATGACCCCGAGCCCGCCCGCTGCCACTGCCGAATCGCCCTACGCGTGGTTCAGGCTGGTGGTGTCGCTGGCGCTGATGACGCTGGGTGGCGCAGGCATGTATTCGGTCACGGTGGTGCTGCCACGCATCCAGGCCGACTTTGACGTCGCTCGTGGCGACGCCTCGTTGCCCTACACGCTCACCATGGTGGGCTTCGGCGTGGGCGGCATCCTCATGGGCCGACTGTCCGACCGCTTTGGCGTGATGGTGCCGGTGCTCGGTGGCGCAGTGGGTCTGGGCCTGGGTTTCATTGCCGCGGGCGCTGCGCAGAGCCTGTGGCAGTTCAGCCTGGCGCAGGGCATCCTGATCGGGCTGCTGGGCACCTCGGCCACCTTTGCGCCGCTGGTGGCCGACACCTCGCGCTGGTTCACCCGCCGCCGGGGTATCGCGCTGGCCATCTGCATGAGCGGCAACTACCTTGCGGGTGCCATTTGGCCGCCGGTGATCCAGCACTTCATCGACAACGGCGGCTGGCGCCAGGCCTACACCGGCATTGGCGTTTTTTGCCTGCTGGTGATGCTGCCGCTGGCGCTGGTGTTGCGCCGCAGAGCGCCCGAGCTGCCGCCCCCTGAGGTGGCCACGCCCAGCCAGCCCGGCGCCACCCGGAACGACGCACGGCCACTGGGCATGTCGCCGGGCACACTGCAAGCCCTGCTGTGCGTGGCCGGCGTGTCGTGCTGCGTGGCCATGTCGATGCCGCAGGTGCACATCGTGGCCTATTGCACCGACCTGGGCTTTGGCGCCGCACGCGGTGCTGAAATGCTGTCGGTCATGCTCGGCATGGGCATCGCCAGCCGGCTCATCTCGGGCTGGATCTCGGACCACATTGGCGGCCTGCGCACCCTGCTACTGGGCTCGGTGCTGCAAGGCGTGGCGCTGCTCATGTTTCTGCCCTTCGACGGCCTGGTGCCGCTCTACCTGATCTCGGGCATGTTTGGCCTGTTTCAGGGCGGCATTGTGCCGAGCTACGCGCTGATCGTACGCGAACACTTCGCACCCGCCCAGGCCGGTGCGCGGGTGGGCACGGTGCTCATGGCCACGCTGTTTGGCATGGCGTTGGGCGGCTGGATGTCGGGGGCCATCTTCGACCTGACCGGCTCCTACCAGGCCGCGTTCATCAACGGCATCGGCTTCAACCTGCTCAATATCGGCATCGTGCTGTTTCTGCTGAAGCGGGCCCGCGCCAGCGGAATCGGCCTGGGCCGTGCCAGGCTCAAACCTGCCCAGGCCTGATGCCAGCGCCCGCTCAGGCGGCATGAAAGGCCTTCACCTGGGCGCCGCCGGGGGAGCGTGTTCACATGGTGAACACGGTGAGCACGCCGGTGTAGCCATACAGCCGATGGTGCGCAATTTCACCGCCGGCGAAAAACCCCACCAGCGGCACGTCACCCAAGGCGCGGCGCACGATTTGCAGTTCGGCGCTGGGGCTGCCAAAGTGCGGGCCGCCGCGCCCGGAGCAGCTCACGTACACCGCGCCGGCCATGCGCCGGGCCGGGTGCAGTGCGGCATCGGGTTCTGAAGCGGCCAGCGCCGGGGCCATGGACTGGCTTAATTCTTCGGGCTCCAGCTCTTCGCGGACCTCGGCGCACACCCGCGTGAGGTCGGCTCGTGCGGCCTGCACGTTGCGCTCGCAAAACGCCAGCCGGGTACCCACAGGCGCAAGGTCGGCAATGGCCACGCCGCGGCGCCCGGGGTCCAGGCCAATCAGGTGGCGCACGATCACTTCCGGGCCAAACTGGCCGCGCCGTGGCGCCGCCACGCCATCTGCAGCCTCGCCGGTGGGCAGCGTGAGGCCCACCAGGGTGGCGCGCAGGCGGGGCATGGCCTGCTCGGGCTGGTCCAGCGAAATGGCGAGCTCGCCCAACAACACGTCCAGCGCCGGTTCGCCATCCAGCGCCAGCACCAAGTTGCCGTCGGCTTCGGTCACGGTGTGTTCCCGGGCCACCGGCTGGGCGCCCTGGGTCACACGCGACACCATGCCCACCCCCGGCCCAAACGCCACACCGCTCAGCCCGCCATGAAACACACCACTGGCGGCACCCTGGCCGCCCAGGTTGCCGGCGCTGCTGAAGGCAAACTGTACCGTGCTGCTGCGGCTGGCCGACAGACCGCCAAACACATAGCCGCTGGTGGTGCGCTCAGCCACCTCGGCAACCAGCTCGGCCAGTTCGGGGGTGCTGCCGTCGGCATGCACCAGCGCGGTGTGGGCGACAAAACCGCCGGGGCCCGCCACGCGGCCGCTGGCCGACAACGGCGCCACGCCGCTGAACACGCGGTACTGGTCGGGGCTCAGGTCGCAGAGCATCACGGCCAAGGCGGGTTCGTCGAAATACTCCACATTGTTGGCCGCCACGCCCACGCCCACGGTGCCGGTCCAGTCGGTCACCTCGGGCAGCTCGGCGCTCAGGTAGGCCAGCACCGCTTCGGCCTCATTGGCGTAGTGGTCGGTGATGTAGAGCAGCGCCAGCGACGGCGCCTGGGCATGGTCGGGCAGCGACATCTGGGCGCGCAACTGCGCGAGCACCAGCGCAGCGGCCATGCGCCATTGGGGGTGGGTGGCGTGGGCGTAGGGAAAGCGTTTCATGGGTGATCGACCGCGCCACAGCCCGGTGGTTCCGTGGGTTCAGCGGCGCCGGCTGGCCGGCGCTGCTTTCTTGGCTGCGGCTTTCTTGGCTGCGGCTTTTTTGGCAGCAGGTTGTTTGGCCGTTGAGGCCGTTTTCTTCGCCGACCTGGCCTTTGGGGGTGCCGCAGCGCCGCTCAGCGAAAAGCCGGGCACCGGAAAAAAGGCGTTCGGCAGGGTCCAGTCGCCCGGGGCCATGGACTGGGCGGCAGCGGGCTTGCGCGCCACCGCCTTCTTGGCTGGCGGCTTGGCTGCAGCCCGGGGGGCTGGCTTTGCAGGGGGTTGAGGTTTGGCCTTGCCAGGCTTCACGGCGCGGGCGGCTGCCTTGCCCACACCTGCAGCCACACCCACGTTGCGCGCCACCGTGTCGGTGAGCCCCCGGGTGACTTTGCCGGCCATGCTGGTGGCCGTTTTGACGGCTTGCTCGGTCATGCCGCTGGCCACTTCGCGGGTGGTGTCGAGCGCGGTTTGTTTGGCCACGTCTTGCATAGCGTTGGTGGCGATGTGCTGAAACTGCTGAGACAGCGCGCCCCACCACTGCATCGGGTCTACCACACCACCCGCAGACGCATTGCCACGCGGCTTGCGCGACGAGGCTTTGTCCGGCAATGGCGCTGGCTCGTCTTCGGGTTCGTCTTCGTAAGCCTCTTCGTGGTCAGCTTCATCGTCCGCCTCGACTTCGGGCTGCGCGGGCGCGGGTGTGCCGTAGGTGCGCGGCGGAATCTCAAGGCCGGCAAACTGGGTGGGCGCCACCGCCGGGGGCTGGCTGGTACCGGCAAATCCTGCAAAGGTTTCGGCTGCTTTCACCTTCAGCGCGTTGGCCACATCGCCCATGCTGAAGTTCATGTTTTTCAGCGTGGCCAGGGTCATTTTCTGCACCTCCAGCGCCTGGATGGTGGCAGCCAGGGCCTTGGCGTTCTGGTCGAGCCAGAAATGAACCGCTTTCAGTTCTTCAATGCGCTTTTCCAGGTCTTCCACGCTGAAGGTGGGCGCCACCCAGTTACCCAGGTTGGGCAACTGCGGTATGCCCTGACCGAGCCCCTGCGCCACCCCGCCAGCCGCCTGGCCCGCCAGGTTTTGCAGAAACTCAAAGCCCGGCACAAATTTGCCGAATCCACTGCCCGATGTGTCGCTCATGGCTTGTCTCCTGGAGGTTGTTTTGAAGGCCGGCCCACGGCCCTGTGGCTTAGCCAGCGCTGCCGTCGCTGTCCACGCCATAGCGGGGTGCCCGACGCTCTCGCAAGGATGCCACACCTTCGCGCACATCGGGACCGGCAAAACCCATGAATTCCAGCGCCAGCGAGGTGTCAAAAGCCGGTCCGGCCTGGCGCAGCCAGTTGTTGAGCGAATACTTGGTCCAGCGAATGGCGGTCTGGCTGCCCGACGCCAAGCGGTCGGCCACTTCAAAGGCCTTGTCAATCAGGGCGTCGTCTTCCACCGCGAGTGAAACGAGGCCAATGCGCTCAGCCTCTTCGCCGCTGATGGGATCGCACAGCATGAGGTAGTACTTGGCCTTGGCCAGGCCGCACAGCAGCGGCCAGACGATGGCGGCGTGGTCGCCAGCGGCCACGCCCAGGCGGGTATGGCCGTCCACGATCTTGGCGCTCTTGGCGGCAATGGAAATGTCGGCCAGCAAGCCCGCCACCAAGCCCGCCCCCACCGCCGGGCCGTGCATGGCGCTGACGATGGGTTTGTCGCAGTTGATCACGTTGTAGACCAGATCGCGCGCTTCTTTCCACACCCGGGTGCGCACATCAAAGTCGGTGGCCATGTCTTGCACCAGCGCCAGGTCGCCGCCGCCCGAAAAGCCCAGCCCACTGCCGCGCAACACCGCGCAGCGCACGCTGTCGTCGCGGCCCACGTCGCGCCAGATTTCGCTCAGTTCCCAATGCCCTTCGTGGCCGGCGGTGGGCAGCTTGCCATTGCCGCCGGGGCCGTCGGCGCGCATCTGGATATCAAGCACCGACGGGATACCACCCACCAAGGGGCCGCGGCGGGTGATGGCAAGGGTCTGGTAGCGGCTGTAGTCCACGGTCTGCATGGGGTCTCCTGTTGGTGAGGGCGTTGGGCTAAGGAATCGGTTTGCCGCCACCAGCAACCGGCGGGTCGACAGGCGGCACACACCGTTTGATTTTCGTCTCAATCAGGGGCGCTTTTCAGACGGGTTTCAAGGCGGCTTTTCGGGGCCGTTTCGGGGCTGCCACGCGACCCTCGCGGCCCTGATCTGGCGCTCGTTGATGTGCGTCAAAACCCCGCACAACAAGCGGGTGGATCATGTCATTGAGGTTTGCAGACATTTCCTGCAAGCGTTTCGACACCCGAGGACACGACCATGAGCCAGAACATTTCAGACAGTTTTGCCCAGCAGTTGCAGCAAATGCGCACCGAGACATTGGCCCAATTGCGCGCCCAGCGCGGCGGTGCTGTGGGCCGAGCCGAGGCAGCCGCCAACCAGCGGTCCACCGAAAGTGACGACTGGGCGCAAGCGGGCTCCGAGCGCGACTTGGCGTTTGCGATGGACGAGCGCGAGTCGGCCGAACTCGTGGCCATTGATGCCGCCCTGAAACGCATTGCCGACGGCAGCTACGGCCTGTGCCTGGACTGCGGCGTGGCCATAGCCACCGCGCGCCTGCACGCCAACCCCACGGCCATGCGGTGTGTGAACTGCCAGGAAAAAGTGGAAAAAGCGGGCGGTGGCGTGGCAGCGCCCAGTCTATGAACACTTTTCTCTGAACGGCGACACCAGGCCACGTGCGGTTGGCTGGGCGCAAAGTCCGCCAGGGTGCGCGCCCGGATTGTTGACCGATTCCACCTTTGTTTTCACTTCACTTCAGGAGAAACCCCGCATGACCACTTTTCACGCCGTTGTCTGGATGGACCACAGCGAAGCCCACGTGCTGATGTTCGATCGCGAACACGTGGAAGCCCAGCGCATCAAGGCCCGCAGCCACCACACCCCCAAGCACGGGCACGTGGGCCCCGACAAAGATTTTTTCAGCAGATCGCGCAGTCGCTGGAGGGTGTGAGCGAAATCTTGCTCACCGGTCCCGCCAACGCCAAGATCGAATTCCGCGATTTCTGCAAACACCATGCACACGCGGTGGACAAGTGCATCATCGACGTGCTCAGCAGCGACCACCCCACCGACGCGCAGGTGGTGGCCATGGCGCGCCAGTACTTTCTGAAGTACGACCAAACTGCGGCAGACCCCTCACAGCGCTGAGGCGACCGCAAAACAGCCCACCCCTGCCCTGGCGGGTGGATGGGCAAGCGCGCGAGAGGGTGGGGGAATCCTGGCCCTGCCCATGCTTTGCTATGCTGCTCGCATGAGCACCAGCCAGCCCACCACCCTTCCCGCCCGCAGCCTGTTTCACTTGGCCTTCCATGTGACCGACTTGGACGAGGCACGCCGCTTTTATGGCGGTGTGCTGGGTTGCACCGAAGGCCGCAGCACCGACACATGGGTCGACTTCGACTTTTTCAGCCACCAGATTTCACTGCACCTGGGCGAACCCTTCAAGACCACCCGGACAGGCCGGGTGGGCGATCACATGGTGCCCATGCCGCATTTCGGCCTGGTGATGTTGTTGCCCGCATGGCAGGCACTGGCTGAGCGGCTGCAAGCCGCTGGCGTGGACTTTGTGCTGCCGCCGCAGCTGCGCTTTGCGGGGCAGAGCGGCGAACAATGGACGATGTTTTTCTGCGATCCGTTCGGCAACCCGATTGAGGTCAAAGGCTTCGCGTCGCTTGACGGGGTGTTTGCAAGCTGAGGCCCAAGGTTGTGCGCGCCCGCACAACGGCAAAGGCCGCACCACAGCAGCGCGCAGAAAACCCCGGTGCGCGCGCGACCCCCCACACGCAGTGCGCTCACCCAGAGCGCCAACGCTCCAAACGGTCGCATTGGAGCACCCAACGGCATGTCGCAACGCACAGGCTGCACCAGAATCAGGGCGCAGAAGCCCATTCGCAACCTACCGGCCCCAACGCCCTCTGTGCCCCATGCCAAGCTTGTCCGCTCACGCCCTTCCTCACGCCTCGGCCAACGGCCTGTCGCGCCGTCGGTTCACCACCTGGGTCGCCAGCGCGGCATCTCTGGGCGCCCCTGCTTTGAGAGCGCAGCCAGCCAGCCGCCTGGTGCTGGGGCAGTCGGCCGCGTTCAGTGGGCCCGCAGCCCAACTGGGCATCCAGTTCCATGCCGGTGCCAAGCTGTACTTTGACCAGCTCAACGCCAAGGGCGGCGTGAACCAGGCCACAGTGGAAATCAGCCAGCTCGACGATGGCTACGAGCCCGAGCGCTGCGCAGCCAACACCCGCAAGCTGCTGAACGACGACGTGTTTGCCCTGTTCGGCTACATCGGCACACCCACCAGTGTGGTGGCCCTGCCGCTGGCCACCCAGGCGCAAACCCCTTTCTTTGCGCCCTTCACCGGTGCCATGGGCTTGCGCCAGCCGTTCAACCGCATGGCCTTTCACATGCGCGCTTCCTACAACGACGAGACCGCGCTGATCGTCAAGCAGCTGACCAACCTGGGGCTGAAGAAAATCGCGGTCTTCCACCAAAACGACGCCTACGGCAAGGCCGGCCTCGACGGCGTCACGCTGGCGCTGAATGCGATGCAGCTCAAGCCGGTCGCGGTGGCCACAGTCGAACGCAATTCGGTGGACGTGGCGCAGGCGGTGAGCACCCTCAACGCAGCGCAGCCCGACGCGGTGGTGCAGATCAGCGCCTACACATCATGCGCCGCCTACATCCGGGCGGCGCGGGCGGCCGGCTACGGTGGCATGTTCTACAACGTGTCGTTTGTGGGCACGCAGGCCCTGGCCGACGCGCTGGGCAAAGAAGGCGCCGGCGTGGCCGTTTCGCAGGTGGTGCCCACGCCTTACAGCACGTCGCGCCCCATCACCCGCGAGTTTCTGGCGGCCATTGCGCAAGGCGGCAGCAAGGTGCAGCCCAACTTTTCCAGCATGGAAGGCTTCATGGCGGCTAAGCTGTTTGCCGAAGGCATGCGCCGAGCCAGCGGGCGCCTGACGCGTGACAGCCTGATTGGCGGACTGGAAAGCATCCGCGACTTTTCCATCGGCGGCTTCAACGTATCGTTCAGCCCCAGCAACCACGTGGCATCCAAATTTGTGGAACTGTCCATGCTGACGGGCGACGGCCGCGTGCGCACCTGAAGCGCCGCTCCGCGGCGCCACTTCAACCGATCAAGCGTCCTGCGGTGCGATGGTCTGGTCAATGGCACCAAAAATGGTCTGGCCGTCTTGGCCTTTCATTTCAATGCGGATGGTGTCGCCAAACTTCATGAACGCGGTGGAGGGCTGACCGTCCAGAATGGTTTCAATGGCGCGCTTCTCTGCAATGCAGCTGTAGCCCTTGGGCCATGCTTTGCGGCCGTCCACTTCAACCGCCTTGTTGCTCACCGTGCCGCTGCCCACAATGGAGCCGGCGCGCACGTTGCGCGTCTTGGTGATGTGGGCAATGAGCTGGCCGAAATGGAAGGTCATTTCAGGGCCGGCCTCGCACATGCCCACCTTGCGGCCGTTCCAGGTGCTTTGCAGCGTGAGGTGCACGCGCCCGCCCTGCCAGGCATCACCCAGCTCGTCGGGCGTGACCGCTACCGGGCTGAAGGCGCTGGCCGGCTTGCTCTGGAAAAACCCAAACCCCTTGGCCAGCTCGGCTGGAATCAAGTTGCGCAACGACACATCGTTGACCAGCATCAGCAGGCGAACGCCGTCCAGCGCCTGCGCGGGCGTGGAGCCCATGGGCACATCGCCCGTCACCACGGCAATCTCGGCCTCAAAGTCGATGCCAAAGTCTTCGCTGGGCACCACCACGTCGTCACAGGGACCCATGAAGTCGTCGCTGCCGCCCTGGTACATCAGCGGGTCCGAGTAAAACGACTCAGGCACCTCGCTGTTGCGCGCTGCCCGTACCAGCTCCACGTGGTTGATATAGGCCGAACCGTCGGCCCACTGGTACGCACGGGGCAGCGGCGCCATGCACATGGCCGGGTCAAACGGGAAAGCATGGCGCGCTTTGCCCTGGTTGAGCGTCACGTACAGGTCGTGCAACTGCGGGCTGATGAAATTCCAGTCGTCCAGCGCCTGCTGGAGCTTGTTGGCGATGCCGGTCGCATAATGCGCGGTCGACAGGTCGCGGGAAACCACCACCAGTTGTCCGTCGCGCGAGCCGTCTTTGTAAGTGGCGAGTTTCATGCATGTCTCCTGCTGCAGCTTCGTTGAATGGCCATGACGGCACCCGGGACGACCCCACCGGTCTCTCACGGAACGCCACCAGCGTTGCAATTACGAATAGTGAAATAAGTTAACCTATCCGTAAAAATAGAATTCTAGACGCAAAGCCCTGCCCAGCGTGCAACGGCCGCCAGCTGTGTGCCGGAACCGAAACTCGCAGGCCCGTCCAACGTTGACCGCTTTTCAAACACCATGCCCGTAGCCCTCCCCCCCGACGCCGACACCCCCCGCAAGACGCCGGCTGCCACCGACAGCCCGGAAGATGGCGAGCACCTGCGGGCCGGCATCCAGTCGGTCGAAGTGGGGTTCGAGCTGCTCAACGCGCTGTCCAACGCGCCCGGCGCGCTGATGCTGCGCGACCTGGCTGCGGCTGCCGGCATGAGCGCGGCCAAGGCGCACCGCTACCTGGTGAGCTTTCAGCGCATGGGCCTGGTGATGCAAGACCCGGTGAGCACCCGCTACGACCTGGGGCCAGCTGCCCTGCGCCTGGGCCTGGCCAGCCTGAGCCGCATCGACGCGGTGAAGCTGGCCCGCGAGCGCGTGCCCGCGCTGCTGCTGGAAACGGGCCACACGCTCGCCATTGCCGTGTGGGGCAACCAGGGCCCCACCATGGTGCACTGGGCCGAAGCGCCGCAAACCGTACCGGTGACGCTGCGCCTGGGCGACGTGATGCCGCTGCTGACCTCGGCCACTGGCCGCTGCTTTGCCACCTTCATGGGGACCGAAGGGCGCGACGCCCAGCGCATTGCGCCCATGATCCGAGACGAGCTGGTTCGTCTGAAAAAGCTGCCCAACAACGCCATGCCCTTGCTGGACGTGCCCCAAACCCAGCAGGCCGTGCAAGCCATGCTGAACGAGACCCGCCACCACGGTCTGGCGCGCGTGGTGCACAGCCTGGTACCCGGCGTGGGTGGCTTTTGCGCTCCGGTGTACGACGCCCAAGGCCGGCTGGCGCTGGGCCTGGTGGTGCTGGGCTCGGTGGCCACGCTTGACACCCAATGGGACGGCGCCCCCGCCCAGGCCTTGCTGCGCTGCGCACGCCAGCTCAGCGCCGACCTGGGGTACCAGCCCCAGA
This sequence comes from Hydrogenophaga sp., assembly GCF_965657535.1. GTDB lineage: Bacteria > Pseudomonadota > Gammaproteobacteria > Burkholderiales > Burkholderiaceae_C > Hydrogenophaga. The sequence continues at coordinate 21,618 of NZ_CBFHOP010000012.1, forward strand.
CCTGACCCACCGTGAGCCAACCGCCCAGCAACACCACCGCAGCACCACGCTGGACCACACTGGCCCTGCTGGGTGCTGCAGTTCTGGGGCTGCACCTGATGCTGCTGCAGGACAGCTGGACAACCCAGCCCGCACCCTTGCCCACGGGCACACCCTCGACACTGAGCGCCGGCAAGGTGCACGGCAACGTTCAGGCTGCACCGACACCAACGCCACCACCCTATACAGAACCACCCCGCGCCATCACCAGCACGGTGCGCTGGATCGTTGCCGCCCCTGCGCCCATGGCAGATGCACCGGCCCCTAAGCCCCGACCCGCTGAAAAACCTACCCCCGCAGCAAAAGCGCCCGAGCTGGCGATGCCCACCCCCGCGCAGCGCCAGGTGGACGAAACGATCACCGCTGAACGCCCCGTGGCACCTGCGGCTCCAGCCATGCCCCCGCAGGATGAAGAACCCGTATCAAGCAACGCAGCGCGGCCCGAGCCACCAGAGCCTGCCGAGGCCCTGCCGATGGCGTTGGCCACCGTGGCACCCGAAACCACCCCTGACGCCCCCTCTGCGGTGGCCGAGCCTGAGGCCGCCCCGGTGGCCAGCGAACGTCTCCCACCCGCGAGCCCACCTGCCAGTGCGCAGCTCGCTTACGACGTGGCCGGCACCATCAGAGGCCTGAACTACAGCGCCAGCGGCACGCTGGCCTGGTCCCTTGCCGATGGCCGCTACGAGGCACGCATGGAATTGCGCGTGCCCTTGCTCGGCAGCCGGGTGCAAACCAGCGCCGGGCGCGTAGAGGCCCACGGCCTGCTGCCCGAACGCTTCTCCGACAAGAGCCGCAGCGAGCGCGCCGCCCACTTTGACCATGCGCAGCGCACCATCCGTTTCAGCAACAACCGCCCCGAGGCAGCCCTGCAGCCAGGTGCCCAGGACCGGCTCAGCCTCTTCATGCAACTGGCCGGGATGCTCCAAGCCCAACCCGCCGCCTACCCCGCTGGGCAGTTGATCAGCCTGCAGGTGGCGGGCACCAGCGACGCGGAAACCTGGCGCTTTCGGGTGGGTGAAGAAGAGACGCTGCAGCTGCCCGCCCGCAACCTGCAAGCCCGCCGCCTGGTGCGCGAACCCCGAGAGCCCCGCGACAGCCGCATCGACATCTGGCTGGCCCCCGAACTGGCCTACCTGCCGGTGCGTATCCTCATCACGCAAGACAACGGCGACCACGTCGACCAGCAGCTCAGCCACAGGCCCTGAAACACCGCCCGGCTGTGCCGAAAATGACACGCATCTTGAAACCACCCAGAACGCATCCAACTAAAAGACGGTCTGAACTGCATATCGACCACCAATTGCCGATATAAGGTCATCAGGAACACAGGTTTCTCTTTTAAAAGGATATTTCAGTCATGCACATGCTTTACGACTCAGATGCCTTTGCCGTGGTCCACATCCTGGCCAATGCACCTACCGACAGGGACAACGTCATCGCCGACGGCCCCCAAATCCCCCGCCACGGCTTTGAGATCGTGGACAAGCGCTCAGGCAAAGAGGTGTACCTCGACGGCTCCTGGGCAGAAATGTTCCAGATCCAGATCACCGCCTGGCAACAAAGCACCCCTTCTCAAGAAGAGGTGGAAGACACGCTGGAAGGCTACGCCAGCTTGGCGCAGATGCCGGTGATCATGCATTGAGCCAACCGCTGGTTGCTGGAGCGCGGGCTCTTCCCACCGCGCCCGTCTCACCTTTAGCGCCGGGTGAGCCGTTCAACACCCGCTTACCCTGCAGCCCGGTTGGTTCCGGGCTGCTTTGTTTCAGACAGGCCACCGCCGCATCCAGAGCCGGTACACCGGCTCGGCCAGCACCAACACCGCCACCAGCCGGCACACCTGAAAGGCGGTGACCACGGGCACGCCCAGTTGCAGCACCTTGGCGGTGATGGCCATTTCAGCGATGCCACCGGGCGACGTGCCCAACACCAGGGTGGCGGGATGCAAACCGGTGAGCGCGGCGAGCACCCAGGCAAAGACCGCACAAAGCGCCATCATGGCACCGCTGGCCAACGCCACCGAACCCATCCAGCGCGGCGCGGTATGCACAAAAGCCGGTGTGAAACGGACACCCAGGCTCACGCCGATCACCAACTGAGCCGCGTTGGTCAAGCTGACCGGAATGGCCGACAGCACCACCCCCGACAACGTGAGCCCCATGGTGACCAACAAAGCCCCCATGAACCAGGGGTTGGCGCGGCCCAGGCGCTGCATCAGCAGAGCACCCAACAGCGTCAGACCCGCCAACCAGAGCAGGCCTTGGGCATGGACCTCACGCAACGCATCGGGCAGGCGGTCAATGCCCTGCACGCCCCAGAACTGCAGCGCAAAGGGAATGGTCAGCGTCACGAGCAGCACGCGCAGGCTGTGGGCTGCGGCCACCAGGTCGGTTCGGGCGCCGTGGCGCTCGGCGATCAGCGTCATTTCTGAGGCGCCACCAATCGCGCTCGCAAAGTAGGTGGTGCTGCGCAGCTGGGTCGGGGTAAGCGACGACAGATGCGCGCCGTGGTGGTGGCGCAGCCAGGCGCCAAAACCCAGCCCCAGCGCCAGCGCCCAGGCAATGCCCAGCGCAATCGCCCACCACAGCCCCGCCACCAGCGCGCCCACCGCGGGCGTGAAATACAGACCCAGCGCTGCCCCGATGACCCACTGCCCCGCGTTGCGAAACGGCACCCAGCTTTCGGTGCGAGCGCCCAGCACCGAAACCAGCGAGGTCGCCACCAGCGGACCGATCATCCAGGGAATGGGGGTTTGCAGCCAGACACACAGGCGTGCCGACGCGTAGGCCAGCAGCAGGGTTAGGGCCACGCGGCGCCAGGCGTTGGGTGGGTGGGGAAGCAAAGGCGGCACTCGGGTTTGGTGGTGTGGCGCCCGCCATGCTGGGCGGGCGGCGTAGTATCCCCGCATGAACTGTCGATGCGCTGTCAACCCGGTCCGAAAGGCCGTCCAAAGAGCCCTCTCAGCTGCCCTGCTGGCGGCGGCACTGGCCGCTTGCGCCAGTCCCACGCAGGTCGCCCAGCTGCCGGCTGTTGTGCCTTTGCTGCTGCTGGGCGAACAGCACGACGCACCCGAGCACCAGACCCTGCAACGCGAGACCGTGCAGGCGCTCAGCCAGGACGGCCGGCTGGCTGCCGTGGTGATGGAAATGCTGGAGCATGGCCGCCAGACCACCCACCTGCCACGCAGCGCCAGCGAAACCGAGGTGCGCCAAGCCTTGCAATGGAACGAAGAAGCCAACAACGGCTGGCCCTGGACGGTTTACGGCCCGGTCGTCATGGCTGCGGTGGGCGCGGGCGTGCCGGTGCTGGGTGGCAACCTGCCGCGCGCGCAGATGCGCGGCGCCATGGCAGACAGCACCCTGGACCAGCAGCTGCCACCCGCCGCACTGGCGCAGCAGCAAAGCCACATCCGCGCAGGGCATTGCAACCTGCTGCCCGAGCGCCAGATCGCACCGATGACCCGCATCCAGATCGCCCGCGACCGCAGCTTGGCCGCCGTGGCGGTGGCCGCGCTGCGGCCGGGGCAAACGGTGCTGCTGGTGGCGGGCAATGGCCATGTGCGGCGCGACCTGGGCGTGCCCCAGCACCTGCCCGCCGGTGTGCAACACCATGTGGTGATGGCGCAAGCCGGGTCAAACTCCGCAAGCGCACCCAACAACCAGGCCGATACTGTGTGGACCACGCCCCCTCGCCCGCCCACCGACCACTGCGCCGACCTGAAGCCGCAGATGGGGCGCTGAACGCGGCCCCACCCTGGCGCTTACTTCACGCGCTTGATGGCGTCGGCCAGCACATTGACCATGGTGTCGATGTGCGACTTTTCCACGATGAAGGGGGGTGCGAACACGAGGTTGTCGCCCGCGTTGCGCACCAGCACGCCGCGGTGGTAGCAGTCCATGAACACATCAAACGCGCGCTTCCCCGGCAGCCCGGGCAGCGGCGCCAACTCCACCGCGGCGGCCAGGCCCAGGCTGCGGATACCGATCACATGGGGCAAGCCCTTGAGCGCGCTGTGCATGGCGTCGCCCAGCACCGGGGCCATCTCACCCGCGCGCTCGAACAGATTTTCTTCGCGGAACAGGTCCAGCGTGGCAATGGCCGCCGCGCAGGCCACGGGGTGGCCCGAATAGGTGTAGCCGTGGAAAAACTCAATGGCATGCTCAGGCGCACTGCCGTGCGCGCCCATCATGGCGTCATAGATGCGGTCGGTGCAGACCACACCGCCCAGCGGAAACACGCCATTGGTCACGGCCTTGGCGAAGTTCAGCATGTCGGGCTGCACGCCGTAATAGTCGGAGGCGAAGGCGGTGCCCAGACGGCCAAAGCCGGTGATCACTTCGTCAAAGATCAGCAAGATGCCGTGCTTGTCGCAAATCTCGCGCAAGCGCTTCAGGTAGCCCTGCGGCGGCACATACCAGCCCGCACTGCCCGCCACGGGCTCCACGATCACGGCGGCGACGTTGCTGGGGTCGTGCAGCGGCAAGATGCGGTTTTCCAGCTCCATCATCAGGTCTTCGTCCCACACCGGCTCGGCGTTGTGGATGTACGCGTGGTTCACTGGGTCGTGAATAAAGCGCATGTGATCCACCCGGGGCAGCAAGCTGGTGCCGTACACCTTGCGGTTGGCCGGAATGCCGCCCACGCTCATGCCGCCAAAACCCACGCCGTGGTAACCGCGTTCACGGCCAATAAAGATGTTGCGGTGGCCCTCGCCGCGCGCGCGGTGGTAGGCCAGCGCGACCTTCAGCGACGTGTCGGCCGCCTCTGAACCCGAATTGCAAAACAACACTTTGTTCAGGTCGCCTGGCGCCATGGCCGCAATCATCTCGGCGGCGCGAAACGCCTTGTCGTTGCTGACGCTGAACGCCGTGGCGTAGTCCAGCGTGTCCAACTGCTTTTTGATGGCCTCGTTGATGGGCTTGCGGTTGTGGCCCGCGCCCACGCACCACAGGCTGGAAATGCCGTCGATCACCTGGCGCCCGTCGTGGGTGGTGAAGTGCATGCCGTCGGCGGCCACAAACACCCGGGGGTCTTTCTGGAAGCTGCGGTTGGGGGTAAAGGGCAACCACTGGTTGTCCATGCGAAGCTCGTGGGTGGTCATGGGGTTGTCTCCTGTGCGGCCCGTTAAAGAGGGAAATGCGAGATTCTGGCACCACACGCCCCTGCCAGTGGCTCCACTGCTCAAGGCGCAGGCAGGCCCACCGGCGGCCATGCTGCGACAATCGCACCGCCATGCACCACACCTACGTTCTCACCCTCTCCTGCCAGGACCGCCCTGGCATCGTGCACGCCGTCTCGGGTTTCCTGCTGGAAAACGGCGGCAACATCGAAGAAGCGGCCCAGTACAACGACCCCGACACCGGCCTGTTTTTCATGCGGGTGCAGTTCGCCTGCGGCCAGCTCACCCAGGACGACTTGCGCCTGCACCTGAAGCTATTTGCCGAGCCCTTTGCCATGCAGTGGACCCTACACCCCATGGCCGAGCCGGTGCGCACGGTGATTTTTGTCAGCAAAGAAGGCCACTGCCTCAACGACCTGATGTTCCGCTGGAAGAGCGGCCTGCTGCCGCTGGACATCCGCGCCATCGTCAGCAACCACCGCGATTTCTACCAGCTCGCCGCCGGCTACAACGTGCCGTTTCACCATATCCCGGTGACCGGTGCCACCAAAGCCCAGGCCGAAGCCAAGCAGCTCGACATCATCCGCAGCGAAGGTGCCGAGCTGGTGGTGCTGGCGCGCTACATGCAGATTTTGAGCAACGACCTGTGCCGCGAGCTCTCGGGCAAAGCCATCAACATCCACCACAGCTTCTTGCCCAGTTTCAAAGGTGCCAAGCCCTACTACCAGGCGCACGACCGGGGCGTGAAACTGATTGGAGCCACCGCCCACTACGTGACGGCCGACCTGGACGAAGGCCCGATCATTGAGCAGGACGTAGCCCGGGTGGACCACACCGACACCGTAGAAGACCTGACCGCGCTGGGCCGCGACACGGAAAGCCAGGTGCTGGCCCGCGCTGTGAAGTGGCACAGCGAACACCGCGTGCTGCTCAACGGCCACAAGACGGTCGTCTTCAAATGAGGACACGCCCGGATGCAGCCCTGCGGGCTGCTTCCCCCCACTGGGGCTTCGGTGCGGCCATGCGCGTCGTGCCTGGATCTCATCCCTTCTGACGCAGCGCTTGGGGCAACCGCATGACCATCAGAATTCCGCCAATTCAATGCCTGCTGACATTTGAAGCGCTGGCGCGGTTGCGCAGCGTCACCCAGACCAGCGAAGAGCTGTGCGTCACGCCCAGCGCAGTGAGTCACCGCATCAAGCAGTTAGAACAAATTTTGGGCACCAAGCTGTTTGGGCGGGCCGACTTTTCGCTCACCACCGAAGGCAGCGAATACCTGGCCCATGTGCGCGAGGGCCTGGCCACCCTGCAAAAATTTCCCAGCAACGCCGCCACACCCGGGCGGCGCAAGCTCAAGCTGGCGGTCACGCCCACCTTTGCCCGCTCCATCCTGCTGCCACGGCTGAAGCAGTTCAGTGAAACCTATCCCGAAATCGATCTCACGCTGCAGGTGAGTATTCCCCTGCTGGACGTGGTGGCCGAAGACGCCGACCTGACCATCCGTTTCGGCACCGGCCGCTACGCCGACGTGGAACACGTCTGCCTCATGAAGGACGAAGTCACACCGCTGGCCTCGCCTGCCTTTGCGCGCGAGCACGGCCCGTTTGACGCGCCCGAAGACCTGGAAGGCGTTCCGTTGCTGCGCAGCCCACTGGAGCCCTGGCGCACCTGGTTTGCCGCCCACGACCTCGACTGGCCCGAGCCCGTGGACGGCTCGCAGTTCAACGACATCGGCCTGATGTGCGACGGTGCCGCCGCCGGCATGGGCGTGGCGCTGGTGCGGCTGAAGCTCGCTGCCCCCTGGCTAGAGCACGGTACGCTGGTGCCGCTGTACGAACGCCACGTGCCCAGCCCACACGCCCACTACCTGTGCTGGCGCACCGGCACCATGGACCGCTGGGAATGCGCGGCCTTTGCCGAATGGCTGAAGAAAGCGGTGGGCTGAAGGCGGCCCCCCGTTCGGGTGCCACGGCTGAGCACGGTGTGGCCTCCAGTACGCCCAAACACCCAAAACCGCTCACAACCTGCTGCAAGTTTCTTCAAACCCAGCCAACCGCTTTGGCCTAAACTGCGCTTTAGCCCAGCCACCGCACCCACCGAGCCGCCATGAACGCACCCACCGCCCCCGCAGAAGTTGCCCAGTTCAACCGAGCCAGCCGCCAGGCCGAGGTGGTGCGCGCCCTGAGCGCCGTGGTGCCCGCGCACGCCCTGCTCTGGCAGGCCGAAGACACGGTGCCCTACGAGTGCGACGGCCTCACCGCCTACCGCGAACGCCCGCTGGTGGTGGTGCTTCCCGAAAACGAAGCCCAGGTGGCGGGCGTGCTCAAGGCCTGCCATGCGCTGGACGTACCGGTGGTGGCGCGCGGAGCTGGCACCGGCCTTTCGGGCGGCGCCATGCCGCATGCCCTGGGTGTCACGCTGTCGCTGGCCAAATTCAACCGCATCCTCAAAATCGACCCGCGCTCCCGCACGGCGGTCGTACAAGGCGGCGTGCGCAACCTTGCCATTTCTGAAGCGGCCGCACCGCACGGCCTGTATTACGCCCCTGACCCCAGCAGCCAGATCGCCTGCACCATCGGCGGCAACGTGGCCGAAAACTCCGGCGGAGTGCACTGCCTGAAATATGGACTGACCGTGCACAACGTGCTGGCCGTGCGCGGCTACACCATTGAAGGCGATCCGGTCACCTTTGGCGGCGACGCGCTGGACACGCCCGGCCTGGATCTGCTATCGCTCGTGATCGGCAGCGAAGGCATGTTGGCCGTGACCACCGAAGTGACCGTCAAACTCGTGCCCAAGCCCCTGCTGGCGCGCTGCATCATGGCCAGCTTTGACGACATCCGCAAAGCCGGCGACGCCGTGGCGTCGGTGATCGCTGCCGGCATCATTCCGGCCGGTCTGGAGATGATGGACAAGCCCATGACTGCCGCCGTGGAAGACTTTGTGCACGCGGGCTACGACCTGTCGGCCGAAGCCATTTTGCTGTGCGAAAGCGACGGCACGCCGGAAGAAGTGGAAGAAGAAATTGGACGCATGAGCGATGTGCTGCGCCGTTGCGGCGCCACCGCCATTGCCGTGAGCAAAGACGAAGCCGAGCGGCTGCGTTTCTGGAGCGGGCGCAAGAACGCGTTCCCGGCCAGCGGACGCATCAGCCCCGACTACATGTGCATGGACTCCACCATTCCGCGCAAGCGCCTGGCCGACATTCTGTTGGCCATTGCCGAGATGGAAAAGAAATACCAACTGCGTTGCGCCAACGTGTTTCACGCCGGCGATGGCAACCTGCACCCACTGATTCTGTTTGATGCCAACGACCCCGACCAGTTGCACCGGTGCGAGCTGTTTGGTGCCGACATTCTGGAGACCAGCGTGGCCATGGGCGGCACCGTGACCGGCGAACACGGCGTGGGCGTGGAAAAACTCAACAGCATGTGTGTGCAGTTCAGCGCCGCAGAAAACGAGCAGATGTTTGCCGTGAAGCGCGCGTTTGATACCAAAGAACTCCTCAATCCCGGAAAAGTCATTCCCACACTTCAACGTTGTGCTGAATACGGAAAGATGCTGGTGCGGGGTGGCCGCCTCGCACACCCAGAATTGCCCAGGTTTTAACTGTCAACTTTCACAGTTGCACCTTGACACACTGGGGTACAGTAGTGTGACATGAAGGCGCTTTACCCCCCGAGCGATGCACCCCAGCCGCCTTTGGTGCGTGATGGGGATGTGTTTTCGCGTGAGCAGGATCTGCTGCTGCAGATCCAAAAGCTGCGCGAAGAAAACGCCCACCTGCGGGAAAGCTACGCAGCCAGCCTCGCTCAATCCGGACTGCGCGGACAGCCCGCACCCGAGGCAGACAGCCTGCCTCTGCGGCTGGATGCGGCCCTGCGCGAGCAACTGAGCGCCACGCCCACCACAGTGGCTGCCAAGCTGGAATATGAGGCGCTGTTCGAGGCGCTGGCCCACGTGTTTCCCATTGGCATTTTTCGCGTCGACCACGCAGGCGTTTTGACCCACGTAGACGACAAGCTGCAACAACTTTTCGGCCTCGCCCGGCAAGAATTTCCCAATTTCGGCTGGCTCTCACGGGTACACCCAGACGATCTGAAACGCGTACAACAGCACTGGGTGCAAGGTGTTTCACAAGGCACGGCACTCAACGTCGAATTTCGACTGACGCGCCCAAACCAGCCCATTTGCCACGTATTGGTGCGCAATGTGTCGCAACACGATGCCAATGGCAACATCACAAGCCAGCTGGGGTTTGTGCAAGACATCACCATTCTGCGCACGCTGGAAGCAGACGCGCGGCTGAAGGACGACCTCAACCAACAGATCATTGCCAGCAGTCCAGATTGCACCAAAGTGCTCGATCTGCAGGGCCGCGTGCTGCAGATGACGGCCAAGGGCTGCGAGCTGGTCGAGGTGGACAATTTTGAGCAAGTGCGACTCAGCGATTGGACCCAGTGGTGGCCTGACGACCAGGCGGCACTCGCCACCGCGGCCATCCAAGCGGCCGGGCGCGGGGAAAGTGCGCGCTTCATCGCACCTGCAGACACGTTCAAAGGCACGCCCAAGTGGTGGGACACCGTGGTGTCCCCTATCTGCGACGCCAAAGGACAGGCGGTGATGCTGTTGGCTGTCTCGCGCGACATCACCGAGAGCCGGCAGCAGCAGGAAGAGATTCGCGAACTCAATGTCCAGCTGGAAAACAGGGTGCAGATACGGACACAGGAGCTGGCCGACGCGAACCAGCGGATTGGCGTGGCCTTGCATGAAGCGCAAACCCTCTACAACCAGGCGCCCTGCGGCTACCACTCGGTAAACGCCCAGGGGGTTTACGTGCTGATCAACCAGACCGAACTGGACTGGCTGGGCTATGCCCGCGACGAGGTGGTGGGTCAGCAACATTTTCGCGACCATGTATTGCCCCAATACCGGGATCTGGTTCGAGACCGGCTCATCCGTCTCAAAGGCCACGAGAAGCTGGAGACGGTTGAAATCGGCATGCGCCGCCGCGATGGCAGCGATTTTCTTGCCCTGCTCAGCAGCACCGCCGTGTACGACGCCGCAGGGACGTTTGTGCGCACCAACAACACTCTGGTCGACATCACGGCGCGCAAGGTGGCCGAATTGGCACTGGAGGCGCAGCGAAATTTCCTGCAAGCCATCACCAACACGGTACCGGTACAGCTGGCGTTCTATGACACCGACCTGGTCTGCCGCTTCGCCAACGCCAGCTACGCGCGCTGGCTCCGGAGCAGCCCCGAAAGCTTGATCGGCCTGCACCTCAGCCAGATTGCCCGGCCCCAAGACTTCCACAGTGCCCAAACCCATCTGGCGGCTGCGCTGGCCGGTCAGACTCAGCGCTTCGAAGGGCTCCGAGCTTTTCCCAATGGAGAGAGCTTTTACGCCAGTATCGAATACACGCCGTATCGCCCAGACGGTGCGGTGCGAGGCATCATCATTCAAATGCTCGACATCACCGAGCGCAAGGCCGCCGAAGACCAGGTGCGCGAGGCCAACTGCCAGCTCAACGAAGCACTAGGACAGGCACAGGCACTCTACAACCAGGCACCATGCGGCTACCACTCACTCAACCAAAATGGCGTCTATGTGTCCATCAACGACACAGAGCTTGACTGGCTGGGCTACGACCGCCAGGAGGTGGTCAACCAGAAACGTTTCGCCGATTTCATCTCACCCAAGCACCACCGCCTGCTTGAAAGCAGAATGCGAGACATTCTGGAAGACAAGGCGACCGAGGGCGCGGAGTACGAAATGCGCCGCCGCGATGGCAGTGTGTTTTTTGCGCTGCTGTCGTCCGCTGCGGTGCGCGACGCTGAAGGTCGCTTCCTGCGCAGCAACACCACGGTGGTCAACATCACCCACCGCAAGCAGGCCGAAATGGCCTTGCACGACAACCAGCGCTTCTTGCGCACCATCACCGAACACGTGCCGGGCTTGATCGCCTACGTGGATGCCATGCTCAGGTTCCGGTTTGCCAATGCTGAGCACCTGCGCGTGTACGGCATGGATCCCCAACGCATCACAGGGCTGCACATCAGCGAATGCCTGCCCCCTGACGTCTGGACCCAGACCGCCCCACGTATGCGCGCCGCGCTGGGTGGTCACAAACAGCAGTTTGAAGCGTGGCGCCGCACGGTGGACGGTACGCCCATGTTCATCAACGCGACCTACCTGCCCGATGTCCACGAAGGACTGGTGCAAGGTGTGTTCGTGCAGATCATCGACATTACCGAGCGCAAGCGGATTGAAGAAAGGGTGAGCCAGCTCAACGACGAACTGGAGCGGCGCATCCAGGAACGATCGGCTGAGCTGCTGGACAGCGAACAACGCTTTCGCCTCATGGTGGACAACCTGCGCGAATACTGCATTTTTTTTCTGGACGCCGATGGACTCATCACCGACTGGACCGACAGCGCCCAGCGCCTGGAGGGTTACTCGCCCACCGAAATGCTGGGGCGGCACTACGCTTTGCTGTTCGACCAAAACGACCCCGAGAGAGGCCTGTCCAAGGCGAACCAGACGCTGCGCCTCGCCGCTTCCCGTGGCCAGCACGAACTGAACGACTGGCACACCCGCAAAGATGGCTCCCAGTACTGGTCACACTCGCTGCTGATTGCGCTGCGCGATGAGGGAGGTGAACTGCGTGGCTTTGCCAAGATCAACCGCGACATGACCGACGCCAAACGGCTCGACGACCTGATGCGCAACATCAACGACGAACTGGAAAACCGGGTGGCTGAACGCACCGAGCAGCTGCTGGCCGCGAACAAGGACCTGGAGTCCTTCTCGTATTCGGTTTCACACGATCTGCGCTCACCGCTGCGCCACATTTCCAGCTTTGTGAGCCTGCTCGAAGAGCACCTGGGCGCACAGTGCGACGAAGTCAGCGCTCGCTACCTGGGAACCATTGGGAGTTCGGCACGCCATATGAGCCAGCTGATTGACGGCCTGCTGGCGTTTTCGCGGCTGGGTCGCTCGGCCGTGAATGTGGCACCCGTAGACTTTGCCCTGCTGGTGGGCGATGTCGTGGGGCAGCTGGCCCACGACACCGAAGGGCGTGTGGTGGACTGGTTAGTCGCACCCGACCTGCCCCTGGTGCAAGGGGACGCCCTGTTGTTGCGCGAGGTCTGGGCCAACCTGCTGGGCAATGCCTACAAATACACCCGGCCCAGAGCGCGTGCAGTCATCGAGATTGGCTGGAGCGTCGACCCGGCGGTGGGCTACACCTTCTTTGTCCGTGATAATGGTGTGGGTTTCGATACAAAATACGCCGGTAAACTCTTCGGCGTATTTCAGAGGTTGCACCGAGCCTCTGAGTTTGAAGGGACCGGCATCGGTCTGGCGCTCACGCGCCGCATCGTGGAGCGCCACGGCGGCGGCATCTGGGCAGAAAGCCAGTTGGGTGAAGGCAGTGTGTTCTACTTTTCGCTACCCTTTGAGAGTATGCCGTCATCGGACGTGACCAAAGATTCGCTGTACGCCGCTCTGGAATCATGAACAAAAACGCCAACGCCATTCTTCTCGTTGAAGACAATCCCGATGACGCTGAGCTGACCCGCTTGGCGCTTGCCAGGCACGGTCTGGACGGCCGCGTGACCCATGTGTCCGACGGCATGCAAGCGCTGGACTACCTCTACCGGCGCGACGCCTACGCCAACCGCCCCAACGGCAACCCTGTGCTGGTGTTGCTGGACCTGAAAATGCCCCTGCTGGACGGCATTGGCGTGCTCAAGGAAATCAAGGGCTCGGAGCACTTGCACAACATTCCGGTGGTGGTGCTCACGTCCTCCACAGAGCCCAGTGACTTGCAGCGGGCCTACGACGCCGGCACCAACGCCTACATCGCCAAGCCCACCGAGTTTTCCCAGTTTCTCAGCGCCATGAAGCACGTGTGCGAGTTCTGGATCCACATCAACCAGACTGCACCCCAAACCTCGAACGCGGGTTTGCGCAGCTCTGATTTTGGCGAGCTGATGTGATGGTCGGCCTGCGCCTGGTGCGCAGGCCCATGACCCCCTGCGGCACTGAACAAGCCTCGCGCGCAACGCAACCCCAGGTTGATGTGCCCTGAATTACCAGGGGTCAACGAAGCGGTGGGTGCCAGGGGGCCTCACGCGCGCACTGGCCAGCCCCCGCACCAGCCAGGCCCGGGTATGCGCCGGGTCTATCACGGCATCAATTTCCAGCGTTGCAGCCATCTGTGTCGCTGCTCCATTGGCGTATTGCTGAGCCAGCAGGCGTTCAAACAAAGCTTCGCGCTCTGGACCTTGAGGCAGCGCTTCCAACTCCTTGCGAAAGCCCAACCGGACCGCACCCTCCAGCCCCATGCCACCAAACTCGCCGGTGGGCCAGGCCACCGTGAAAACCGGCGCGTGAAAACCGCCCGCCGCCATGCCCATGGCACCAAGCCCGTAGCCTTTGCGCAACACCACGCAAAAGGTAGGCACACGCAGATGGGCCGCCACCACAAACAGACGGCTGACATGGCGCACCTGGGCTTGCGCTTCTGCGGCCAGCCCCACCATAAAGCCCGGCGTATCCACCAGGCTGATGATGGGCACCCCGTGGGTATTGCACAGCTGCAAGAACCGGGCAGCCTTGTCGGCCGCATCGGCGTCGATGGCACCGCCAAGGTGCGCCGGGTTGTTGGCCAGCAGCCCCACCGGGCGCCCCTCGATACGGGCCAGTGCCGTATGAATCCCGACGCCGAAAGCGGTGCGCAAGGGCAGCAAGCTGCCACTGTCCACCAGGCCGTCCATGGCCGCGCGGGTGTCGTAAACGCGCAAGCGGTTCTCCGGCACCACGCCGCGCAAGGCCATCGGGTCGGGTGCCTGCCAGCTGGGTACCGTGCCCTGAAAAAATGACAGGTAGTGGCGGGCCGCCGCCACGGCTTGCGCCTCATCGTCCACCAGCACATCGATCACGCCATTGGCATGCTGTACCGCGCTCGGGCCAATGTCTTCCGGGCGAAACACGCCCAGGCCGCCACCCTCCACCATGGCTGGCCCACCCATGCCAATATTGCTGTTGCGGGTTGCGATGATCACATCGCTGCACCCCAGCAGCGCAGCGTTGCCGGCAAAGCAGCGGCCGCTAGCGATACCCACCACGGGCACCTGGCCGGACAACCGGGCAAAGGACGCAAATGTCGGCACATGCAGCCCGGCCACAATGGGCATGTCTGTGTCCCCCGGCCGACCGCCACCACCCTCGGCAAACAACACCACCGGCAACCGGTTTTCCAGCGCAATGCCGAGCAGCCGGTCGGTCTTGGCATGGTTTCGCAGGCCCTGGGTGCCAGCGAGCACCGTGGCGTCGTAGGCCATCACGACCACGCGGCAGGCCTGGGCTGCTTCGGACGCGACCGAAGTGCCGCCGAACAGCGCCGCGTTGACCGAACCGATGCCGGTGACCATGCCATCGGCCGGGGTGTTGGCGATCAAGTCTTCTTCGGTGCGGCGGCTGCGCTGCGCTGCCACCGCCAGCGCGCCGTATTCGATGAAACTGCCAGCGTCGCAGAGATCGGCGATGTTCTCGCGGGCGGTGCGCTGCCCCCGGCTGTGCCGCCGCGCCACGGCGACCGGGCGTGCCGCATCCAGCGCGAGTGCCTGGCGGTCCAGCAGCCGCTGCAAGTCGGCGCGTGGCAGGTTCAATCCCTGGGCCTCTTGCGCAGGCTGCGCCGGGGTTGCGGCTTCGGGAGGGCCGTCCAGGGCCTCAGGCTGGCCCGCGCCTGTCGGCACGGGTGCGGTGTGCAACAGCACATCGCCCACCTGCACCGTGTCATCCACACCAAACAGCAGCGCCACCACACACGCATCGGCCTCGGCACGCAGCTCGTGTTCCATTTTCATGGCCTCCAAGACCACCAGCACGTCACCCGCGCACACCAAGTCTCCGGGAGCTACCTGCCATTGCACGATGCGGGCTTGAAGGGGTGAGCGCATGTCTTTCATGCGCGGATTCTGCAGCGGCGTCCGGTCTTGGCCCGGTCAATCGGGCGACAGCCGGGCGCCGCTGCCAAGGGCGACGCAGTTTACTTGTACAGATTGGAGTCTGCCCATTGCGACGAGGGGCCGTGGTCTTCGGTGGTGACTGGGACACTGAGGTTCAGCACAAACACCACCTCGCCACCGAAACGACCGACACCCAGCGTTTTCATCAGCTGCTGCTCCTGCTCGGGGTGCTCCATGCGCAGAAAGCAGATGGCCTGCTTGGTGCCCTCGTGCATGGCCGTGAGGATATCCAGCCGCGTGATACGACCGAACTCACTGCACAACTGGTGCAGTGCGGATTTCAAGCTGGTCACATCGCTGTGCTGCCGGAGTTCTGCCAGAGCGCTCACGTTCACCCCCAATTTTGATTTCAGTCCGGCACCATGTCTTTGATTGGCGGGAGAGGTCTGCCTTTGGACGGCATTCAATGGTAGTACATATGCTACAAATAATCACATTTACGTTACAAATATCCTATTTGATCGCCATCAAAAACTCTAGGAGGCTGCGCAGCAGAAAGCATTAGAGCGAAACGGGTGGGGCAAGAGCCCATTTGGCCCTGCTTTTGAGGACGGTGGCTGTCGCCACAGCCTGAAAAACAGAGGCGAAGTGGGACTTTTCTCCATCTTTTGCAGCCGATGCGCTTCTGCCGCGCAGGCGCCCAAGGTTCCTTCAACATACAACAAACCCCCGTTTTTTAAATCCAATTCATGTATTTGAAACGGTATGCTCGAATCCCAAACCGACGAAAGCGGGCACCCCATGCCACATGGACATCGCGGCGACCAAGCCGACCATGACGAACAAGCCACCCCATGGATCGAGCCCAGGGAAGCACCGCCGCTGCGCGTGGATTGGGCGCCACTGGCCCATCTGGTCACACACTTGGGCGGGGTTCCCATGGCCTTGTGGGCGCAAGCCCTGCCCGGCGGCCCGGTGCTGCTGGGTGCCTGCGGCCTGCCGGCCGACCAGCAGGCCGGCGCTTTGGCGCTGTGCACACACATCGCGGCTGACACCGCGCTGAATGGGTGCCTGCTGGATGCCGACGTGCACCCCGTGTCGGAGCCCCACACGCTCGCAGGTTTGCAACCCCACATCCGGTTTTGCCTGGTGCTCCCGGTGCCCTCCAGCAGCGAGACCAACCCCACCTGGCTGGCGCTGCTCGACACGACACCGCGCAGCCCTGAGGCGCTCGCTGACCGCTTGCCGGGCTTACAAGCAATGGCCGCCCACGCCGGACACCTGCAAGACCTGGCCCGCCAGCAACAGCGTTCGGCCCACCTGACGCAAGGACGGGAAGAGCGCCTGGGCAAAGCGTTGCATGAAAGCGAGAGCCGCCTGAACCTGACCGAACACACGGGCGGGGTGGGCAGCTGGTCGGTCGATATCGCCACCGGACAGCTGCAGCATTCCGACGAATACGCCAGCATTCTGGGCCTGGAGCCCGGGGAACACATGCGCGATCTGGCGGCCATGGTGCAGCGCTACACGCCCGAATGGCGCACCGGTATCCAGCAGCGGCTGGAGCGCTGCGCCCAAACTGGTGAGCCGTTTGACGAAGAAATACAAGTGCAGGTCAGCAGCATGAGCCCCAAATGGGTTCGCACTGTGGGCCACGCCGTGCGCGATGGCGACGGGCACATTCTGCGCATTCAGGGTGCGGTGCAAGACATTTCAGCGCACAAGCAGGCGCAACAGGAAACCCTGCGCCTGGCGATGCGCCTGACCACCACGCTGGCCAGCATCACGGAAGCCTTTGTGACGCTGGATCGGCAATGCTGCTTTACCTACCTGAACCAGGAGAGCGAACGGCTGCTGCAAAAGACCACGGCCGATCTGCTGGGCCTGGAACTCTGGCACGACTTCGGCGATGGCCTGGCGCAGCGGCTGCGCGAGCAGCTTGGGCGTGCACTCAAAAGCAACCACCGCATCGAGCTGGAGGATTTTTTCCCCTCGCTGGGCAAATGGCTGGAAGTGCGCGCCTACCCGTTTGCCGAGGGCCTGGCGGTGTACTTTCGCGACGTCACCGAACGCCGCCGCTCGCAAGAGCAGCTGATGCTGCTGGAAACCAGTGTGGCCCGGCTCAATGACATCGTGGCCATTGCGGAAGCGGGCTTGGGCCCGGATGACGAACCGCGCATGGTGTTTGTGAACGACGCTTTTGAAAAACAGACAGGCTACAGCCGCGACGAGGTTTTGGGACAGACGCCTCGCATGCTGCTGGCGCTGGACCCGGCCATGGTCAAACTGCGTGAAATGGCAGAAGGCCTGCAAGAAACCCGGCAAGTACGCACCGAGCTCATGGTGCACCGCAAAAACGGCGCCTCGTTCTGGGTTGAGCTGGAAGTGGTTTCGGTGCAGGCGAGCGCCGAAGAGGTGACGCACTGGGTGGCGGTGGGGCGTGACATCACCCAGCGCAAAACCGCAGAAGACATGATTCGGCACCTGGCGTTTTACGACCCGCTAACCGACCTGCCCAACCGCCAGCTGCTGCTGGACCGGCTGCAAAAGTCGCTGTCGCAATGCGCTCGCACGGGCCAGCATGGCGCGCTGATGTTCATTGACCTGGACAACTTCAAGATACTCAACGACACGCTGGGCCACCACATGGGCGACCAATTGCTGCAGCAAGTGGCCTTGCGCTTGACCCAGAGCGTACGCAAGGCGGACACCGTAGCGCGCCTGGGCGGCGACGAGTTTGTGGTGATGGTGGACGACCTCAGCACCGACCCCGACGCTGCAGCCTACAAGTCGCGCGCACTGGCCGAAAAAGTGCTCGACATGTTGCGCGAGCCGTTCCAGATTGCCGGGCACCAGCACTTTGCCACGCCCAGCATAGGCGTCACCGCCTTCAATGGCGACCAGAGCGATGTGAGCGAACTGCTGAAGCAAGCCGACCTGGCCATGTACCAGGCCAAAAGCCTGGGCCGCAACACGCTGTGCTATTTCGACCCCAACATGCAAGCCACCGTGAGTGCCAATGCTGCCTTGGGCGCAGCGCTGCGCGTGGGCTTGCGTGAGAAGCAGTTTGTGGTGCACTACCAGCCGCAGGTGGACCGCCTGGGCGTGATCACGGGCGTGGAAGCTCTGGTGCGCTGGCGACACCCCAACAAGGGGCTGATCAGGCCAGCCGATTTCATCCCGGTGGCCGAAGACACCGGACTGATTTTGCCGCTGGGCATGTGGGTGTTGGAAACCGCTTGTGAGCAACTCGCCGCCTGGGCCGACTGGACCCAAACCGCCGGTCTGAGCATTGCCGTGAACGTGAGCGTGTACCAGTTCCGCCACCCCAACTTTGTGGACATGGTCATGGCCGCGATTGCGCGCACCGGCATTCGACCGCACAAACTCAAACTCGAACTCACCGAAAGCCTGCTGGCCGACCGCATGGAAATCACCATCCAGAAGATGGGCATGCTCAAAGAGCTCGGTGTCACCCTGTCGCTGGACGATTTCGGCGTGGGCTATTCGTCGTTGTCGTGCCTCAAGCGCCTGCCGCTGGACCAACTGAAAATTGACAAGGGGTTTGTGGCCGACGTGCTGACCGACCCGAACGACGCGGCCATCTCGCGGGCCATCATTGCGCTGGCGCAGAGCCTGGGCTTGCAGGTGGTGGCTGAGGGCGTGGAAACGCACGAGCAGCGGGACTTTCTGGCCTATCAAGGCTGCGACCAGTTCCAGGGCCATCTGTTTGCGCCAGCGCTGCCCATCGAAACGCTGGAGGCGTTTTTGCGCAACCCATCGTCTGGCATGGTGGTGACAGGCTGAATCGGCACCGGCTGCGTCCTGCGCAGCAGCATGGCGCAGGAGCGGAACGGTCAGTGCGCCGGGCCGGCAAACAGCGCCACATTGCCGCCGGCCGCCGTGGTGTTGATGGTCAGCGTTTGCTCGGCGCAAAAGCGCAGCAGGTAGTTGGGGCCACCGGCCTTCGGCCCGGTGCCGCTCAGGCCTTCGCCGCCGAAAGGCTGCACACCCACCACGGCGCCAATCATGTTGCGGTTCACGTACACGTTGCCCACGCGGGCGGCTGTGGCCAGCGCCTGGGCCCGGCTGTCGATGCGGGTCTGGATGCCCAGCGTGAGGCCGTAGCCCAGGGCGTTGATCTGTCGAATCACGTCCATCGGGTCACCACCCCAGCGCACCACCTGCAGCACCGGGCCGAAGATTTCGGCTTTCACATCGGCAATGGTTCGCACCTCGAACATTTGCGGCGGGATCAGGTTGGGCACCGTGGCTGCGGGCAAAGCCACCGGCAGCAAGGGCTTGGCCTGCGCATGCAGGCGCTGCAGGTGGCGGCCGATGCCCTCAAACGCCTCGGCGTCGATCACCGGGCCGAGGTCCGTCGCCAGCGCGGCGGGGTTGCCCGCCACCAGTTCATTCGCGGCACCCTGGATCATCTGAATCACGTGGTCGGCAATGCCTTCGTGCAGGCACAGCAGGCGCAGCGCCGAACAACGCTGGCCCGCGCTGCGGAAGGCGCTTTGCACCACCGCGTCGGCCACCTGCTCGGGCAGGGCGGTGCTGTCCACCAGCATGGCGTTGATGCCACCGGTCTCGGCGATCAGCGGCACGATAGGACCGTCTTTGGCCGCCAGCGCACGCTGAATGGTTTTGGCCACAGGCGTGGAGCCGGTGAACACCACGCCCGCCACGCCCGGCTGTGCCACCAGCGCCGCGCCCACGGTTTCGCCCGGGCCGTGCAGCAGTTGCAAAGCGTTGGTCGGCACGCCGGCGGTGTGCAGCAGCTGCACCGCTTCGAGCGCCACCGCCGGCGTCTGCTCAGCCGGTTTGGCCAGCACCGCGTTGCCGGTGGCCAACGCAGCGGCGACCTGGCCCATGAAGATGGCGAGCGGGAAGTTCCAAGGGCTGATGCAAACCCAGGCGCCGCGGCCTTCCAGGCGCAGCGTGTTGCTCTCGCCGGTCGGCCCCGGCAGGGTTTGCGGCGCCATCACGCGCTCGGCCTCAACGGCATAAAAACGCAGAAAGTCCACCGCCTCGCGCACCTCGGAGACCGCGTCGCCCCAAGTCTTGTGCGCCTCTCTCACCAACAAGGCGCAGAAACGCGGCAGCTGCTGTTGCAGCGCATCGGCAGCACGGCGCAGGGTGGCGGCGCGCTCGGCCACCGGCGTGTGGTTCCAGCCGGCGAAGGCGGCCATGGCCTGGGCGCAGGCGGCATCCACGTCGGCGGTGCTGGCTTCGGGAATCACCGGCACCGGCGTGCTCGCCAGCGCGGCCAGCAGCGGCTCGCGCATCGAGACCACAGCCAGATCGAGGCCCTGGCTGTTGGCGCGCTGAGCGCCGTACAGGTCCGCCGGCAGCGCCAGCGCGGGCTGGGGCTCCAGCCGCAGCGGCGAAATGAGCAGTTCGTCCATGCCCACCGACTCGTCGGCCAGCTGGTGCACAAAAGACGAGTTGGCGCCGTTTTCCAACAGGCGGCGCACCAGGTAAGCCAGCAGGTCGCGGTGCGCACCCACCGGGGCGTACACGCGGCAGGCCACCAGCGGGTTCTTCAGCACCTCGCGGTAAATGCCTTCGCCCATACCGTGCAGCCGCTGCAGTTCAAACGGCACACCGTGGCGGGAGGCCATTTGCAGGATGGCGGCAATGGTGCCCGCATTGTGCGTGGCGAACTGCGGGAAGATCGCGTCCGGCGCGTCAAGCATCGCACGCGCGCAGGCGAGGTAGCTCACGTCGGTGTGGTGCTTGTGGGTGAACACCGGGTAGGTGGGCAGGCCCAGCTCTTGCGCGCGCTTGATCTCGGCGTCCCAGTAAGCGCCCTTTACCAGGCGGCACATGAACTGGATCTTGTGGCGGCGGGCCAGCGCAGCCACGTGCTCAATCAGCTCGACCGCGCGGGTCTGGTAGGCCTGCAGGGCCAGCCCCAGGCCGGTCCACTGCGGGCAGTGCTCGGCCACCAACTGCGCCAGCGCCTCGAACACGTCGAGCGAGAGTTCGAGCCGGTCCACCTCTTCGGCGTCAATGGTGAGGTTCAGATTGGCCGCCGCTGCGGCGCGGCACAGCGTCCACACGCGCGGCACCAGTTCCTCCATCACACGCTCGTGCTGCACGTCTTCGTAGCGTGGGTGCAGCGCGCTGAGCTTGATGGATATGCCATCGTTTTTCACCGGCGAGGCTTTTGGGTCAGCACCCCGGGCAATGGCAGCCAAGGCGCTCTGGTAGCTGGCCAGGTAGCGCAGCGCGTCCGCATCGGTGCGGGCACCCTCGCCCAGCATGTCAAAACTGAAGCTCAGGTTGCTCTGTTTCTTGCGGGCCGATGTGGCTTCCTTCATACCCTCTTCGATCGTCTGCCCCAGCACGAACTGGCGCCCCAGCAACTGCACCGCGCGCAGCGTGGCGGCCACCACGGTCTTGGCGCCCAGCTTGGCCATCAGGCCGGCTTCTTGGCCAGCGCCGGGGAGGAAGTGTTTGGACATGGCGATCGCGGTGGACGACAGGCGCGCCAGCGTCGAATCAGCAGCGCCGTCAAAGTCGGCCCGGCCCAGCTGGTCGGCCGTCAGCGCAATGGCGGTCTCAGCGTCGGGCACGCGCAGCAGCGCTTCGGCCAGGCGCATCAGCGCCAGACCCTCGGCACTGGAAATGGGGTATTCCTTGAGCAGGCTTTCCATGGCCCAGAACGGCGGCGGGTTGTCGCGCACGGCGCGCACCCAGGGCGCAGCCACTTGCGCAGCGGTGGCCCAGTCCAGCGCGCCCTGCAGCGCGGCGAGGCGCTGGGCGACGATGGCGACTTCAGGCCGGTAGGGGAAAGGCAGGCGGTCGGTGGTGCGGGGCATGGCGGTCTCCGAAAATCGGTAGGCGTTGGTGAATACCGCGATCTTGACGTCCATACACACGAATTTTTGTCTGTATTTTTAGGCTTTACCGGATAATTCACCACCCATGACCGAAGCCAACCATGAACTCGACCGCATCGACCTGCGCATTTTGAAGGTGCTGCAAACGGACGGCCGCATTGCCAACCTGAAGCTGGCCGAAACGGTGGCGCTGTCGCCCACGGCCGTGCTCGCCCGCACGCAGCGGCTGCAGCGCGAGGGCTACATCCTGGGTTACGAGGCGCGGCTCAACCCGCTCAAGCTCGGGCGCGGCATGATGGTTTTTGTAGAGGTATCGCTGGACCGCACCACG
This sequence comes from Hydrogenophaga sp., assembly GCF_965657535.1. Lineage (GTDB taxonomy): Bacteria > Pseudomonadota > Gammaproteobacteria > Burkholderiales > Burkholderiaceae_C > Hydrogenophaga. The sequence continues at coordinate 43,932 of NZ_CBFHOP010000012.1, forward strand.
CACAACGTGTTTGACGAGTTCAAGGCTGCGGTACAGGTGCACGACACCATCATGGAATGCCACATGGTGGCTGGCGGCTTTGACTACCTGCTCAAGACCCGCATGGCCGACATGGCGGCCTACCGCGAATTTGCCGGCAGCGTGCTCTGGCAGCTGCCCGGCGTGCGCGAAACCCGCACCTACGCGGTGATGGAAGAGGTGAAAAACAGCAGCCGGCTGCCGCTGTAAGCACGCACGATTGGGCGTTTTTTTCTCAGGCCCGTGCAGCCCGGCTGCCAAAAATGGCCCGCCCCACCCGAACCATCGTCGAGCCAGACGCCACCGCCGCATCCAGGTCGTCGGTCATGCCCATGGACAAGGTGTCCAGCCCCAGACCCTGAGCGTTCAGCCGGTCAAACAAGTCTTTGGCCTGCGCAAACACCGCCCGCTGGGCCTCAAAACCGTCGGCTGGCTCGGGAATGCACATGAGCCCGCGCAGCGTCAAGCGGGGCAGCTGTGCCACCGCCTCGGCCAGGGCGGGCAGCTCGGCGGGCGTCACGCCCGATTTGGTGGGACCACCGTCCACATTCACCTGCAGACAGACCTGCAACGGTGGCAGCTCTGGCGGCCGTTGCTCGCTCAGCCGCTGCGCAATCTTGAGCCGGTCGACCGACTGCACCCAGTCAAAATGCGCCGCCACCAGGCGGGTTTTGTTGCTTTGCACCGGGCCAATGCAATGCCATTCCAAGGCCGCGCCAGGGTGCAAGGCGCGCAGGGTCTGGATTTTCTCCACGCCTTCCTGGATGTAGTTTTCACCAAACGCGTGCTGGCCCGCGGCCAGCGCCTGGGCCACCGCATCGGGTCCGAACGTCTTGGAAACCGCCAGCAACGTGACAGCGTTCACGTCCCTGCCCGCCTGTGCGCAGGCGTCTGCCATCTGGCGGTGTACCTGTTGGAGATTGTCTTCAATCGTCGTCATAATCAGTCCGTCATACCAACACAGCACGGGACCCCGGGATGGATATCACGCAACTGCTCGCTTTCAGCGTCAAGAACAAAGCATCCGATCTTCACCTCTCGGCCGGTCTTCCACCCATGATACGGGTGCATGGCGACGTGCGCCGCATCAACGTCGAACCGCTGGACCACAAGATGGTCCACAGCATGGTGTACGACATCATGAACGACAGCCAGCGCAAGCACTACGAAGAGTTTCTGGAGTGCGACTTCTCGTTCGAGATCGAAGGTCTGGCGCGGTTTCGCGTCAACGCTTTCAACCACAACCGCGGCGCTGGTGCGGTGTTCCGAACCATTCCCAGCAAGATCCTCACGCTGGAGCAGCTCAACGCGCCGAAGATTTTTGGCGACCTGGCCCTGCGTCCGCGCGGCCTGGTGCTGGTGACCGGCCCCACCGGCTCGGGCAAATCCACCACGCTGGCCGGCATGGTGAACCACCTCAACGAAACCGAGTACGGCCACATCCTGACGGTGGAAGACCCCGTGGAATTCGTGCACGAGTCCAAGAAGTGCCTGGTGAACCAGCGCGAAGTGGGGCCACACACGCTGAGCTTTTCCAACGCGCTGCGCTCGGCCCTGCGTGAAGACCCCGACGCGATTCTGGTGGGCGAGATGCGCGACCTGGAGACCATCCGGCTCGCCATGACGGCGGCCGAAACCGGCCACCTGGTGTTTGGCACGCTGCACACCTCCAGCGCCGCCAAAACGATTGACCGGATCATTGACGTGTTCCCGGCCGAAGAAAAAGACATGGTGCGCGCCATGTTGTCCGAGTCCCTGGTGGCCGTGATCTCGCAAACGCTGTGCAAGGTGAAAGACGGCAGTGGCCGGGTGGCGGCGCATGAAATCATGCTGGGCACCAGCGCCATTCGCAACCTGATCCGTGAAGCTAAGGTGGCCCAGATGTATTCGGCCATCCAGACCGGCAGTGGCGTGGGCATGCAGACGCTGGACCAGAACCTCTCGGAACTGGTCAAGCGCAACGTGATCAGCCCAGCCGAAGCGCGCAGCAAGGCCAAGATTCCTGAGAATTTCCCGGGGTAGATGTGCTATCCCCCGTTGCTTGCTCGCTGCGCGTAGCCGCATACCCCCAGGGGGCCACGCGTGCAGCCAGGCAAATCCGGTTCCGCCGCGTTCTGGGCTGGCGTACCTGCTTCCAGCATGTCCCACGCTCCGGGACGTGAACAAGGTTTTTCAAACAAGGTAGTCCTTCATGGAACGCGACCAGGCATCCAAATTCATCAACGACCTGCTCAAGCTCATGCTGAGCCGAGCCGGTAGCGACCTGTTCATCACCGCCGACTTCCCGCCCGCCATCAAGGTGGACGGCAAGGTGGTGAAGGTGTCACCTCAGCCACTGAACGCGCTGCACACCCTGGCGCTGGCGCGCGCCATCATGAACGACAAGCAGGCGGCGGAGTTCGAACGCACCAAAGAATGCAACTTCGCCATCTCGCCGCCGGCCATCGGCCGCTTCCGCGTGAGCGCCTTCATTCAGCAAGGCAAGGTCGGCATGGTGCTGCGAACCATTCCCGCCGTGTTGCCCACCATCGACAAGCTGGGCCTGCCCCAAGTGCTGAAAGACGTGGTGCTGTCCAAACGCGGTTTGTGCATCATCGTGGGAGCCACGGGATCTGGTAAATCCACCACGCTTGCGGCCATGGTCGACTGGCGCAACGAAAACACCCACGGCCACATCATCACCATTGAAGACCCGGTGGAGTTCGTGCACCCGCACAAAAACTGCGTGATCACGCAGCGCGAGGTGGGCCTGGACACCGACAGCTGGGAGGCGGCACTGAAGAACACGTTGCGCCAGGCGCCCGACGTGATCCTGATGGGCGAGATCCGCGACCGCGAGACCATGGAGCACGCGATCCAGTTTTCAGAAACCGGGCACCTGTGCCTGGCCACGCTGCACGCCAACAGCGCCAACCAGGCGCTGGACCGCATCATCAACTTCTTCCCCGAAGACCGCCGCCCGCAACTGTTGATGGATCTGTCGCTCAACCTGCGCGCCCTGGTGTCGCAGCGCTTGATTCCGCGCCAGGACAACAAAGGCCGCCACGCCGCCGTGGAAGTGATGCTGAACTCGCCCCTGATCTCCGACCTGATCTTCAAAGGCGATGTGGCCGAGATCAAAGAGATCATGAAAAAGAGCAACAACATGGGCATGCAAACCTTTGACCAGGCGTTGTTCCATGCATTTGAGGCCAACATCATCACCTTTGAGGACGCCCTGCGCAACGCCGACTCGCTCAACGACCTGCGTCTGCAGATCAAGCTCAACAGCCAGCGCGCGAAGACCCAAGACCTGGCCGCGGGCACCGAGCACCTGACGATTGTTTAGAGCTACACCCCGGCCGCGCTTCGCGCGACCTGCTCAGGGGAGCACGGAGAGTGCCCCGGCTGAGCCTGTTCCATCGCGTGCTGGCTGAAACATTTCACGCCGACTGGACTTGGGCACGCGCGTTTCGCGATACTCCTAGCCTTAACTTCAGGATTTCTTGCATGAGCAGCATCGCCACCAAAATCTACGAAACCATTGCGCCCAAAAAAGTCGCTTTCCTGGGCCTGGGCGTCATGGGCTATCCCATGGCCGGGCACCTGGCAAAAGCCGGACATTCGGTCACCGTGTACAACCGCTCGCCGGCCAAGGCGCAGGCCTGGGTGGCCGAGTTTGGTGGAACAGCAAAAGGCACGCCGCGTGAAGCGGCCACCGGTGCAGACGCCGTGTTCTGCTGTGTGGGCAACGACGACGACCTGCGCTCGGTCACGCTGGGAGCGGACGGTGCCTTCGCCGGCATGCAACCGGGTGCGGTGTTTGTGGACCACACCACCGCCTCGGCCGACGTGGCGCGCGAGCTGTACACCGCCGCGAAGAACCTGGGCCTGGCCTTCGTGGACGCGCCTGTTTCCGGCGGCCAGGCGGGCGCGCAAAACGGGCTGCTCACGGTGATGTGCGGGGGCGATGCCCAAGCGTTTGATGCGGTACAGCCAGTGGCCATGGCGTTCTCGCGGGCGTTCACCCTCATGGGTGATAGCGGCGCAGGCCAGCTGACCAAAATGGTCAACCAGATCTGCATTGCCGGGCTGGTGCAAGGCCTGTCGGAAGCCATTGCGTTCGGGCAAAAAGCCGGCCTGGATATGAACCAGGTGCTGGACGTGATCGGCAAGGGCGCCGCGCAGAGCTGGCAGCTCGACAACCGCGGCAAGACGATGGTGGCCGACCAGTTTGATTTCGGCTTTGCGGTGGACTGGATGCGCAAAGACCTGGGGCTGGTGCTGGATGAAGCCAAGCGCAACGGCGCGCGGCTGCCCGTGACGGCGCTGGTGGACCAGTTTTATGCCGACGTGCAAGCCATGGGCGGGAACCGACTGGACACGTCCAGCCTGATCAAACGCTTGAAGTAACGGAGCGCCCTCGCCGGCTTCGCCGTCACCCTCCAGGGGGCGGCGCTGGCGGCCCGGCCAAGCCGGTTCCAAGACGCCTTGGCAGAACATCCCCTCGGGCGACCGTCGCTTCGCTTGGACCTTTATTTGGAGGGCGTCGCATCTTTCACTGGCGCTGGCGCTGGCTGGGGCAACAGACGCGCCAGCTCTTCTTCGCTGATGATTTCCAGCACGCGCACCACGCGCTGCACACCCTGGGTGTTGCGGGTGATTTCGGTGGCACGGTCGGCCTCGCGCTGGGTGAGGCGGCCCATCAGGTACACCGTGCCGCGGGTCGTCACCACCTTGGTGGCTGAGGCCGACAAATCGCGGGCATCGATCATGGCGGCCTTCACCCGGCCCGTGACCAAGGTGTCTGACGAGCGCTGGGTGAGCGAAGAAGCGCCCAGCACACCCAGTTCGTTGACGATGCTGCGCACGTTTTCAACACCGGCCACAACGGTTTCGGCCAGCGCCTTGTCTTGCTCGCTGGCCACCTCGCCGGTGAGCAGCACCTGGCGGTTGTAGCTGGTGACGGACACGTTGCCGCGTTGGCCAATCTGTTCACGCAAGCGGTTGGCCGCCCGCAGTTCGATGCCCTGGTCTTCCACCTGGGCGCCCGAGGTGCGGCGGTCGGTGACCACAAAAGCGCCGGTCATGGCCCCACCCACCATGAGCGGTGCACAGGCAGACACCGCAGCCCCCAACAGCACAGCGGTCAGCGTGGTGGCCGCGACACGGCTCCAGCGGGTGGGCTCAATGGACTTCATGCAGGGTTCTCCTGTTCGTTGCTCAACGCGTCGGGCAGCCCCAGCAGCTGGGCGTCTACACCGTCGCAAATACAGTGCAACACCATGTGGTGCACCTCCAGAATCCGGGCCGGCACGTCGTGGGGCACGCACACCAGCACATCGGTGTCGCGCAACATTTGCGCCAGGCGGCCACCGCGCCCGCCGGTGAGGGCCACCACGGTCATGTCGCGCTCGTGCGCCGCTTCCACCGCCGCCAGCAAGTTGCCCGAATTGCCGCTGGTGGACAGCACCAGCAACACGTCACCAGCCTGCCCCAAGGCCCGCACCTGGCGGGCGTACACGGCACGGGCATCGAAATCGTTGGCAATGCCGGTGAGCACGGCGGCGTCGGCCGAGAGCGAAAACGCAGCCAGCTCGGGGCGTTCGCGGTCGTAGCGGCCCATGAAGCTGGCAGCAAAGTGCTGCGCCGCCGCGGCAGACGCGCCGTTGCCGCACGCCAGCACCTTGCCACCGCCGGTGACACTGACCAACACAGCGGTGGTGGCCGATTCGACCACCGGGGCAAGTGACTGCGCGCACTGGTATTTCAGGTCGGCGCTGTCGATGAATTGTTGTTGTATTCGTTGCAAAAGCATGGGGCGATCATAGCGGTCAGGGGGTGTATCAAAAGCTTGCGGATGCATCAAAAGCCGCACGCAGCCAGTCGATGTGCAGGGGCTCTGGCGCATCAGGTTGCGGCGCCAGCCGCCCGTGGATCAGCACCACATCAAACCGGCATGGGGGTTCTGATCCGAGCCGCAGCAAAAAGTGCCGCGCTGCCAGCACGATGCGGCGTTGTTTGGTGGCGGTGATGCTGGCACCGGCACCGCCCTGGCGGACGCTGGCCCGCTGGCGCACCTCGACAAACACCAGCGTGCCGTCGGGCTCGCGCATAATCAAATCGACCTCGCCGCCGCCCCGGCCCGGGGTTTTGAAATTGCGCTGTACCAGCGCCAAACCGTGGCGCTGCAAATGCGCCAGCGCCATGTCTTCTGCGGCATCGCCCAGTCCCTTGGTTGTCGTCAAGGCTGGCTCTGGTGCCTCCTGTTTTCTGGAAAACCACATTGTCTGCAAGCACTCCATCCCTGTTGGCCGCCGCGCGCGAGGCAGCCGCTCACCAGCATTATCCGCAGGGCGCGCTGTACATGGTCGCCACGCCCATCGGTAACCTGGCCGACATCGGGCTGCGCGCCTTGCAGGTGCTGTCGCTGGCCGACACCGTGGCCTGCGAAGACACACGCCACACCGCCAGCCTGCTGCAAGGCTACGGGCTGCACAAGCCACTGCTGGCACTGCACGAACACAACGAAGCCGAGGCCGCGCAAACCGTGGTGCAGCGCCTGCAAGAAGGCCAGCGCGTGGCCTATGTAAGCGACGCGGGTACGCCCGGCGTGAGCGACCCCGGCGCGCGACTGGTGTCGGCCGTGACGGCGGCGGGTTTGCGCTGCGTGCCCATTCCCGGTGCCAGCAGCATCACCGCGCTGCTGAGCGTGGCGGGCTCACCGCGCACCGGTGGCTGGGACGGTCGGTTTGTGTTTGCGGGTTTTTTGTCGCCCAAAGCGGCCGAGCGCCAGCGCGAGGTGCAGCACATGGCAGACGACGCCCGGGCCTGCGTGCTCCTGGAAGCGCCCCACCGCATTGAAGCGCTGGCCAAAGACCTGGCCGCCCTGGGCGAGCGCATGCTCACCGTGGGGCGCGAGCTGACCAAGCAGTTTGAAGAAGTGGCGCACCTGAGCGCCGCGTCATTCCCGGCATGGCTGCAGGCCAATGCCCACCGCACCCGAGGCGAATTTGTGTTGCTGGTGCATCCGCAAGCCGCCGACAAAGCCGAGGCCGGTGCGCTGGACACTGCCACCCAGCGCACGCTGGACTTGCTGCTGACGGAGTTGCCGCTGAAAACCGCCGTGAAGCTGTGTGCCGACATCACCGGCCAGCCACGCAACACGCTGTACGAAGCGGCCCTGGCCCGGCGCAAAGACCGTCAGGCTGAAGCCGACTGAACGGTCTGCGGTGCCTGGGCGCACCGCAGACGCCGCAGCCTCAAGGCAACATGCGCGCCATGGGGTCATTGCCCGAACGCGGCGCACCGCTGGCACTGCCGGGGGCCGCCGGCTCAGGCACTTCCTGTGCCTGCACATCCACCACATCGCCCAGGTCAGCCCCGCGCGCAGTGGGGTGGCTTGCGCCAGCGCGACCCGGCCACACACCGCCCGCGTAGTGCCGCGAGGTCTGGCGAAAATGGTTGAACATGACCACCGGCGCCGGCTTGCGCCCGGTCAACAGTGCCCACAGCGACGCCACCAGCACCACCGCCAGCAAGGCCAGCAAAAGGCTCAGTACAAAGATGGTGAACGCCAGACCAAGCACCAGCTTGAAGATACCGCTGACCACGCGGCCCAAAAAGTCAGAAAAACCATTCATAGTAGAAAGAGCCCGACGGGCCAGTGGAGTTCCGCAAGGATCGGCACAAGGCTGGCCGATTTGTCCAACAATGGACCGCTCAGAGGCATAAACACCTATTACATGGGGACAAGCCCCCCGGTTGCAAGCATTTTCTGGAGTCTCCCATGGCACTTGCCCGACCCGAACGCCTTTACCGACCGCTGTTGCTACTGGCCTTGACCTTGACCTTGCCCATGGCGGTCCAGGCGCTGGAGCTGTCCGATGTGGCGCTGGAAGGCGAGCTGCGCTTTTTGGGCGAACGCCCGGACCCAGGCGCCTACCACTACGCCTCGCAGGTACAGATCAGCGACGACAGCCTCTCCAGCGGCGTGGTGCAGCTGACCACCTGCCACCACCAACTCGACCCGAACGCCAAAATCGTGATCGCCTTCAATCCCCAGCGGGTTCAGCGCATTGAAATTGCGTCCACCGAGGGCGTGGAGCGTGCGCAGGTGCAGGGCCACCTGGTGGAACTGACCCAGGTCAAGCGCGGCGGCAGCGCCTGCATCAACCTCACCTCCAAAGCCCTGGAGCGGGTGGACGAACACACCTGGCGCCTGCACGCCGGGCCGCTGATGCGCCGCTACCTCGACGGCTACCTGCCCATGCAGGCCCGCCTGGCCTTTCAGTGGCCAGACGGCCTGCTGCGCCTAAAAGCCACCCAACCGGCAGGACAACCCGGCGTCACGGTGAACAACAGCCGCACCGGCGCACAACTTGACCTGGTGTTTGCCGGGCGCATGACCGCCACCCTCGACCTGGTACGCGGCACGCCCTGACGGCGCGGTAAGCGGTGCTTGAGAGCACCGCGCAGCGGTCTGTCATGCGGGCAAGGTGACCGGCTGATATGCTGAGAAATGGCTGCGCGCATTCGGCGCGTGGCTTTTTTACTGCCTGTCATGAAACCGATTTACCAATACTTTTTTCGCGGCCTGATCACGTTTTTGCCTCTGGCATTGACGGTTTACGTGCTGTTCCTGTTTGTCACCTGGACCGAGGGCGTGGCCATGGCCCTGATCCGGCCCGTGATCGGGGAGTTCTACCTGCCCGGGCTGGGCATTGTGCTGGGCGCCGGTCTCATCATGGGGCTGGGTTTTCTGATCTCGCAGCCCTACACCGCGCGACTGCTCTCCTGGGTGGAATTGCCGTTCACCAACCTGCCGGTGGTGAAAAGCATTTATTCGTCGCTGAAGAACTTTGCCGACTATTTCGCCCCGCACGAAAAAGACGCCCAGCAAGTGGTGCTGCTGCGCATGCCGGGTGGTGAACTGTCCACCGTGGGCCTGGTCACGCGCCAGTCCATGAAGGGCCTGGCCCGAGGGCTGAACGAGCTGGAAGACCATGTGGCCGTGTACCTGCCCATGGGTTACATGATCGGCGGGTACACCGTGTTTGTGCCACGTAGCTGGACCACCCCGATCGACATGACGGTGGAGGAAGCCATGCGCTCGGCGCTGATCGCCTTCATGTCCTCCAACCGCAGCGAAAAAGGCAGCGGAAACCCAGCCCCCCAGGAAAGCGCCCAACCATGAGCATCCGCCACCTCGACGCCCTGTTTGCCCCCGCCTCGGTGGCGGTTTTTGGCGCTTCCGAGCGCCCTGGTAGCGTGGGCGGCACGGTGTGGCGCAACCTGGTGGGCAGCGGCGGCTACCGCGGCCGGCTCTACCCGGTCAACCCCAAACACAGCCACTTGAATGGCAGCGCCGCTTACCCCAGCGCAGAAGCCCTGCCCGAGGCGCCCGACCTGGCCGTGATCTGCACCCCTGCGAGCACTGTGGCGCCGCTCATTGCGGCCCTCGGTGCGCGCGGCACACGCGCCGCCATTGTGGTCACCGCCGGGCTCGACAAAGCCCAAAAACAAGCCATGCTGGACGCCGCCAGGGTGCACACCTTGCGCATCCTCGGGCCCAATTGCATCGGCATGCTGGTGCCCCACCTGGGCCTGAACGCCAGCTTCGCGCACATGGGCGCGCTACCGGGCGACCTGGCCTTTGTGTCGCAGTCGGGCGCGCTGGTCACCGCCATGCTCGACTGGGCCGGCTCGCGCGGCATCGGGTTTTCGCATTTCGTCTCGCTGGGCGAACGCGCCGACGTGGACTTTGGCGACATGCTCGACTTTTTGGGCAGCGACCCCAAAACCCGCTCCATCCTGCTTTACATCGAAAGCATCAACGAGGCACCCAAATTCATGTCGGCCGCGCGCGCCGCCGCCCGCAACAAGCCGGTGATCGTGGTCAAGGCCGGGCGCTCGGCGGCGGGCCAGCAGGCCGCCGCTTCGCACACCGGCGCGCTCGCCGGGTCTGACGCCGTGTTTGACGCGGCCATTGCCCGCGCCGGCATGCTGCGCGTAGACACGCTGCACGAGCTGTTTCTGGCTGCTGAAACGCTTTCGCGCTTTCGCGACGGCCCCTCCGGCCAACTGATCGTGCTCACCAACGGCGGCGGCGCCGGCGTGATGGCGGCCGACGCTGCGGCCGCAGAGGGCGTGCCGCTGGCCGAGCTGGACAACGCCTTGCTGGCCCGCCTGAATGCCGTGTTGCCCGCCAACTGGTCGCGAGCCAACCCGGTGGACATCATTGGCGACGCGCCCGCCACGCGCTACCAGGCTGCGCTGGAAGCGCTCTCGCACGAGACCGACAGCGCCGTGCTGTTCATCCACGCACCCACCGCCATCGTGCCCAGCACCAACATTGCGCAGGCGCTGCTGCCGCAAGTCACGGCGCAGCCCCGGCGGGTGATGGGCTGCTGGCTGGGCGACACCGCGGTGGCCCAGGCGCGCCACACCTTTCGCCAGGCGGGCGTGCCCGACTTCAACACGCCCGAAGAAGCGGTGCGCGCGTTTTCGTTTCTGCGCACCTACCGCCTTCACCAGGAAGCGCTGCTGCAGACCCCACCCGCGCGCAGCGCCGCCCAGCCGGTGGACCTGCCGCGCCTGCGCGCCATCGTCGAAGCCGTGCTCAGCAGCGGTCGCGAACTGCTGACCGAGCCCGAAGCCAAAGACTTTCTGGCGGCAGCTGGCCTGCCGGTGGTGCCCACCCAAATCGTCGGCACCGACCCCACTGACGCCGTGGCCGCCGCCGACGCCATGGGCTACCCCGTGGTGGTCAAAATTTTGTCGCACACCATCAGCCACAAGAGCGACGTGGGTGGCGTGCGCCTGAACATTGGCAACGCCAGCGAGCTGCGCGAGGTGTGCGCCGCCATGCTGGAGCGTGTGCGCGCGCTGCGGCCCGATGCCGAAGTGCAGGGCTTCACCGTGCAGCCCATGGTGCGCAAAAAACACGCCCACGAACTCATCATCGGCGCCAGCGTGGACCCCATTTTTGGCCCCGTCATCTTGTTTGGCGCTGGCGGCACGGCGGTGGAAGTGCTGGCCGACCGCGCACTCGCCCTGCCCCCGCTCAACACCCCGCTGGCGCTGGCGCAAATTCAGCGCACCCGCATTGCCAAACTGCTGAAGGGCTACCGAGACGAGCCCGCCGCCGACGTGAACGGCATTGCACAGGTGCTGGTGGCTGTTTCGCAGCTGCTGGTTGATGTGCCCGAACTGGCCGAGCTGGACATCAACCCCCTGCTGGCCAACCACGAGGGCGCAGTGGCGCTGGACGCGCGGGTGCGCCTGTCGGCCGCACGGCCGGCGGGTGCGGCGCACTTTGCCATTCAGCCCTACCCGCAGCATCTGGTGGAAAGCTGGGCCTGGCAGGGCGAAGCGATCACGCTGCGCCCCATTCGCCCGGAAGACGAAGCCCAACACCGCCGTTTTCTGGAGCAGCTGGACCCGGAGGACATTCGCCTGCGTGTGTTTTACAGCCGCCGCAGCATCGAACACAGCGAACTGGCCCGCCTCACCCAGATCGACTACGCGCGCGAAATGGCCTTCATTGCCACCCGGCCCTTGTCCGATGGCAGCGAAGAAACCCTGGGCGCGGTGCGCGCGTCGGTGGACCCAGACAATGAAAACGCCGAGTTCGGCGTCATCGTGCGCTCCGACCTGAAAGGCAGCGGCCTGGGCCACCGGCTCATGAGCAAAATGATCGAGCACCTGCGCGCCCGGGGCACGCAGCGCCTCGTGGGCACGGTGCTGCGCATCAACACCGGCATGCTGGAACTTGCGCAGGCGCTGGGCTTCCAAGAACGCAGCAGCCCCAGCGACCCGGGTGACCACCAGGTGCGCTACGTGTCGCTGGAACTACAAACCCAGGCCAACGCCGACGCCCGCACTGTTTGATACCAAACGGCAGCGGTGCCCCACCCAGAAAGGATGCCGCCATGCCGAATGTGCCCAGCCCCTCCCGCCGCCACCTGCTTGTGGGGGGCGCTTCGGTGCTCGCCGCCACCGCCGCACCGGCCTGGCTCACGCCCGCGCTGGCGCAATCGGCGCTGCGGCCCACACCCAGCCAGACCGAAGGCCCGTTCTACCCCGTGGCCCTGCCCGCCGACAGCGACTTTGACCTGCTGCGCAACGGCCGCGCCACCTACGGGAAAGGCCAACCGGCGTGGGTCGAAGGCGTGCTGACCGACACGCGCGGTGTGCCGGTGTCGGGTGCGGTGGTGCAAATCTGGCAGTGCGACCAGGCGGGCCATTACCACCACCCCGGCGACGGCGGCAAAGCCGACCCGGCCTTTCAAGGCTTCGGCCAGGTCGCCGTGGGGCGCGACGGCCGCTACCGCTTCCGTACCCTGCGGCCTGCACCCTACAGCGGGCGCACGCCACACATCCACGTCAAAGTGCAGCTCGACGGCCAAGACCTGCTCACCACCCAACTCTATGTGGCCGGCGACCCCGGCAACGAACGCGACTTTCTGTGGCGCCGCCTCAACGCCGAAGGCCGTGCCGCGCTGACCGTGCCTTTTGTACCGGGCACTGACGGCGCGAAAGCCACGTTTCCCATCATCGTGCAGGCCTAGAAAGAGATCCCCCCGCGCCGCCTGCGGCGTCACCCCCCAGGGGGCGATGCCTGCGGCCCGGCCAAGCCGGTTCCGCGGCATCCTGGACTGGGGCATTTCCCGCCGCAAGTCGGTCAGCCCACCCACCGCCAGCGGCATCCTGGGCGGAGGCATTTCACACCGGTCGCGCCTTGAGCCGAAGATCATTGCCCACGCTGCATATCCCCGCGACGCATACCGTTTGCGTTGTGCCACTAAGCTCACCCCATGGATTCTTTGACCCAAATCGCCCTCGGCTCGGCTGTCAGCGTGGCCGTGATGGGCCGGCGCACCGCCGTGTGGAAAGCTGCCCTGTGGGGCGCGGTGGCGGGCACCTTGCCCGACCTCGACGCGTTCATCGACCACGGCAACGCCATCCTCAACATGACGCGCCACCGGGCCGAAAGCCACTCGCTGCTGCTGCTCACGGTGGCATCGCCAGTGCTCGCGTGGGTGGCTTCGCGCGTCCACCGGAACCCCAGCGCGCCAGCGGCAAGCAGCACCTTGCAACATGACCCGCAGCACGGACCAACGTTTTTGCGCTGGTGGCTTGCCCTGTGGCTGGTGCTGTTCACCCACCCTCTGCTCGACACCATGACGGTATACGGCACCCAGCTGCTGCAGCCGTTCACCGACCACCCGTTTGGCGTGGGCAGCATCTTCATCATCGACCCGCTCTACACCGTGCCGCTGATCGTGGGCGTGGTGGCTGCGTTGCGGCTCAAAAGCGTGCGCGGTCTGCGCTGGAACCTGGCCGGCGTGGCCCTGAGCACGCTGTACCTGGCCTGGAGCTTCGGCGCCCAACAACACGCCACCCAGGTGGCACGCGCCTCGCTGGCCGCCCAAAACATCGATGCCCAAGGCCTGCTGGTCACGCCGTCGCCCTTCAACACCGTGCTCTGGCGCCTGGTGGCAACCACCCCCACGCAGTACTTTGAAGGCCACTACTCACTTTTCGACAACGGCCGGCGCATCACCTGGACCGCGCACGACCGCGGTGCGGCGCTGATCGCCGAGCACCGCAACGACCCTTCGGTGGCGCGCATGGCGGCATTCACCCACGGGTTTTACAGCCTGTCCGAAACCGACGGCCGCTTGTTTGTGACCGACCTGCGCATGGGCCAGGAACCCGCCTACACCTTCCGTTTTGACCTGGGCAGCGCACCCGCCCGCGCCAGCGGCCAACACCTGCCGGTGCAACAAAGCATGCGCCTCGACATCGGCACGGCCCTGCCGTGGCTGTGGCAGCGCATGTGGGGCAACGACGTGGCACTGCCCCGGTTGTAGGGGGGGGTTGGGATGGGGGCAGGCGCGAAACCGCCGCTCATTTCAAAGCGCCTGCAACACCGCCTCAAGCCATCCAGAACGTGACCGCAATGATCACCACGCCCAGCGCCAGGTTGATGCCCACCGCCGTGCGGATACTCGACAACGCGGCGCCACCGGCGGGCCAGTCGCTGGCAGCCACGGCCTTGTTGAGGCGCTTGAACAGGGCAAAGCGGATGTGACCAAAGATGAGCATCATGATGATGCCGAGCGTGGCCATGATGGTCCAGTTCAGCGGCATGTTGAAGCCCAGACCAGCTTGCACAGACTCTTTGGCCACGCGCCCGATCATCCACAAGCCGCTGGCCAGCACCACCCCGATGGCCACCAGCACGGCGGCAAAAAAGCGCTGCAGTGTGGCGTGCATCAGGCGCACGCGCACGGGGGCTTCCAGCTGCATGGCAGCCGGACGCAAGAAGAAATGGGCAAACACCATGCCGCCGATCCACACCACAATGGCCAGGACGTGAAGCAATTTGAGGGTGGCGTAAATCATCTGTGGGTTCTCGTTGAGGGTGGAACAGGGTTTTCAAATCGCACGGGATGCGCGGCGAACCTGGAAGACCCGCCCGCTTGCAAAACGTTCAACGGCGCAATGCAAAGGGGTGTTCAGGCGCTCACATCCGACAACACGCCGTTTTGGCGGCGCTGCAGCCGGTACGGCGGCAGGCCCTTGAGCATGCGCCGGCCATAAGACTGGCGCAGCAGCCGGGCATCGTAGCAAACGACCACCGCTTCGTCGGTCTCGGCGCGGATGGCCCTACCCGTCCACTGCAATAGGCGCGCGCCGGTGGCCGGCACCACCAGTTCGCTGAACGGGTCGCGGCCCTGGCTTTTCAGCCAGTCGGCGCGGGCCTGGCCCACCGGGTCGCTGGGCGAGGCAAACGGCAGCTTGGTGATGAACACCCATTCGCACAGCTCGCCCGGCAAATCGAGCCCTTCGCCAAACGACTGCAGGCCAAACAAGATGGACGGCTTGCCCGCCGCCACGCGCTCGCCGTGTTGGCGCAGCAGCTGGGTGCGCGAGGCGTCGCCCTGCACCAGCACCTTGTCGCGCAGGTCGCTGTGCAAGCCGCGCTCCAGCAGCTCTTGGGCGCGCCGCATTTGCGCTTTGGAGGTAAACAGCACCAGCGCACCGCGCTGCACCTCGACCAGATCGGTCATCAGCGCGTCGAGCATTTCGCGGGTGTAGGCCTCCACGTCTTTCGGGTCGGCCTGCGTCTGCACCACCACCAGGCGGCCCTGGCGCGCGTGGTCAAACGGGCTTTGCACCTCGCGCGCCACCACCGCGTCGTCATACGCCAGGCCCGACTCGTGCAGAAAATGCTCAAACCCGCCGCAAGTGACCAACGAAGCCGACGTGACCACCGCCCCGCGCACCTTGCTCCAGAGCTGGTTGCGCAGCAGGCTGCCGGGCTGCAGTGGGCAGGCGTGCGCGGTGAGCGTCACCAGCCCGTGGCTGATGCCGGCTTCGAGCCACTTGGCCAGCGGCGCCTGGCGGGGCTGGCCGGGGTCGCCAGAAGCCGGTTCTTGCAGCCACAGCGTGGCGGTTTCTTGCGCGCTTTGCAGGCGCGGCGCCAGCACGCCCAGGCGGCTGTAAAGCTTGGCGCAGCGGGCGGCGTCGCCCGGGTTGTCGCGGGCGTTGGCCTTGAGCTGGGTGGCCAGCGCTTCAAACACCTTCAGCAACGCGCTGGCGTTGGCGTGCAGCCGGGCCACGGTTTCCAGCCAGTCGGGCGGCAGCGCGCCGCCTTCAAAGCGGTCCACCACCGGGGCGCCGCCTTCGGCAAAACCGCCCCGTGCGGGCGCACCCGCAAAGCCACCGCGCGCGGGTGAGCGCGCCGGCGCGCGGCCGGTCAGGGCCAGCCAGTCGGGGTTGTCGCCCATGCGCGCCATGGCCATGCGCGCCAGCTCGCCCTGCGCGGCCTTCAACTCGCGTGCCAGTGTGGCCACGTCGGCGTTGGGCGTGTGTTGTAGCGCGCCGGCCACCTCGTCCACCGCGCGCGGCAGGCGGTCGAGCCACTGGGTGCGCATCAAGTCCATCGACGCGGTGAACTGCCCCTGCGCCACGGCGCCCAGGTGGTGCGCTTCGTCAAACACCAGGTAACAGTCTTCGGGCGCGGGCAGCGCGTGCAGGCCCAGCGTGGCCAGCAGCAGGTCGTGATTGACCACAATCACCTGCGACTGCGCCAGCTTGGCCCGCGCCTGGTAGTAGCTGCAGCTGTTGTAGCTGGGGCAGTGGCGCGCGGTGCAGCTGTGGCGCTCGGCCGCCACCGGGCTCCACACATCGCCCTCGGGCGGCTCGTCCAGGCGGTCGCGGTCGCCGTCCCAGGCGCCGCTGTCGAGCTGGTGCGTCCACTGCAGGTATTGCTTGGCGCGCTCGCCCCAGCGCTCGGCCTGGCGGGCGCTCGCCGCCGCGGTGGCCACGGTGTGCGCCGCCACCCCAGCGGCCGATTCGTCGGCCGCCGCCGGCGCGTCGTCGCTCTCAAACAGGTCGGCGCTGGCCGCGTCGCCGCCGCTCAGCTGGTCCAGCTTCAGGCGGCACACATAGCGCCCGCGCCCTTTGGCCAGGGAAAAGGTGAACGGCTCGGGCAGCGCCGCCGCCAGCGCCGGCAGGTCTTTGGCGATCAGCTGCTCTTGCAGCGCCACCGTGGCGGTGGAAATGATCACGCGCTTTTGCTGCGCCATCGCCAGCGGAATCACGGTGGACGCATACGCCGCCGACTTGCCCACGCCCGTGCCGGCCTGCACCACCGCAATGCCGCGCTCGGGCAAACCGGCCTCGCCGCTCACCGAGCCATCGCCCAGGCTCACGCCGCTGAGCGTGTGGGCAATGAGTGCAGCCATTTCGCGCTGGCCAGGCCGGGCCCTGAAGCCGCTGGCGTGAGACACCATGTGGTCAAACGCGGCCAGCGCCAACGCCTCGCGCGCCAACGGGCCAGTGGGCAGCGCGTCGGGCGTGGCGGATTCAGCGGCGGTGGATTCAGAGGCTTGAGGCATGCGGGGCTGACAGCAGGGAGAAGGGGAGGACGGGAACCGAGCGCGCATTGTCCCAGACCGATGCCAGCGGCTTGCGCGGCCACCCACCTTCTGCCAGCCCACCCCAAGGTGGCAACCGTTTCGCCCAACGGCATTTGGCGCGATGGACGCAGCGATTTTGGCGCAATAATTGGCGCGATAATGGAAATTGCGCTGGCGCCATGTCTAGTTTTTGCGCAAAATCGCGCCAAACACCTGTTAAATAGCGCCCATGAAACACGAAACCAGCCTTTTACAAAGCCTTCAAGCCAGCGCTAGCAGCCTGAGCCTGGCGCAGCTGTTGGCGCTGCACCCCACATTGCCGCGCCGAAGCGCGCAGCGCCAGCTGGCGCAGCTGGTGGCCGCCGGCCTGGTGCGGGCCGATGGCAATGCCCGGGCGCGCCGTTACCAGGTGTCCACGTTCGCAGCACACGCCGCGGCCACGCCCGCGTTTGCAGTGCGTGAAACGGTGGCCGACCTGCTGGCGGGCAGCGTGGCCTTGTCGCCTGAGGGGCAGGAAATCCTGGCCTACGTCGAGCAAGCGCCCACCGCGCGCAAGCCGGTGGGCTACCAAACCGACTTTCTGGCGGCCTACCAGCCCAACCAGACGAGCTACCTGCCCGAAGCCCTGCGCAGGCATTTGCACCGCTTGGGCCGGACCGCACCGGGCCAAGCGCAAGCGCCCGCTGGCACCTACAGCCGCGCCATTTTGAACCGCTTGCTGATCGACCTCTCCTGGGCCTCCAGCCACCTGGAAGGCAACACCTATTCGCGCCTGGACACCCGCCAGCTAATTGAGCACGGCACCGCCGCCCGTGGCAAACCCGCCATCGAAACCCAGATGATCCTGAACCACAAGGCGGCCATCGAGTTTTTGGTGGGCAACATCGACAGCGTGGGCTTTGACCGCTACACCCTGCTCAACCTGCACAGCTCCCTGGCCGAAAACCTGCTGCCCAACCCCGCCGACGAAGGCCGGGTGCGCCAGCACGCGGTGGACATCGGCCTGTCCGTTTACCGCCCGCTGTCGGTCCCCCAACAGATTGACCACCAGCTCAACCTGCTGCTCACCCAAGCCCGCCAGATTGCCGACCCGTTTGAGCAATCGTTCTTCATGATGGTGCACCTGCCCTATCTGCAGCCCTTTGCAGACATCAACAAACGCACCTCTCGGCTGGCGGCCAACCTGCCGCTGTTCAAGGCCAACCTCTGCCCGCTGACCTTTGTGGACGTGCCCGAACCCGCCTACCGCCGGGCCGTGCTGGGCGTGTACGAAATGACACGCATTGAGCTGCTGCGCGACCTGTATGTGTGGGCCTACGAACGCTCCACACAAGAGTACCTGGCCATCCGCCAGGAACTCAGCGAACCCGACCCGCTGCGCCTGGCCTGGCGCGACCTCATCAAAACCACCGTGCGCCGGGTGGTGCAGCACCCCGAACAGCATCCACCCAGCACCATCGTACAAGCCGTCAACGCCAGCGTGCCCAGCCTTGACCGCGCCACCGTGCAAGGCCTCATTGAAGAAGAGCTGCACCGCCTGCACGAAGGCGTGCTGGCGCGCTACGGGCTGCGGCCGTCGGAATGGGTGGCCTGGCGGCAGGCGCGGGCACCTGAATGAGCCTGAATCAGACCCCATTACCGACAACACCCGCATGACGCTCAACCCGCTCGTCCTCTCGCTCGCCCTGGCCGGTGCCGCCCTGCTGGGCGCGCGCCAGCTGCTGCGCTGGGGCCTGGCCCCCACCGCCACCGTGGCCGGCACCCAGCCCGCCGAGCTGGGCCTGCCCGCCCGCAGCGTGCACCTGAACGGGCCCAACGGCCTGCGGCTGTTTGCCTGGTATGTGCCGCCGCTGGCGCCAACTGGCGCAGCGCCTGCCGTGGCGCTCATGCACGGCTGGGGCGGCAATGCCAGCACCCTGCTGCCTGCGGCGCGGGCCCTGCACGCCGCAGGCTACGCCGTGCTGCTGCCCGAATCGCGCAACCACGGCCGCAGCAGCCGCGACGACCACAGCTCCCTGCCCCGCTTTGCCGACGACCTGGACCGCGCGCTCGACTGGCTCGCCGCCCAGCCCGAAGTGAACCCGCAGCGCCTGGCCGCGCTCGGCCATTCGGTGGGCGGCGCGGCGGTATTGCTGGTGGCTTCGCGCCGGCCGGGGCTGGCCGCTGCCGTGAGCGTGAGCGCCTTCGCCCACCCCGAACAGGTCATGCGCCGCTGGCTCGCCGCGTACCGCGTGCCCTACTGGCCGCTGGGCTGGCTGGTCAACCGCTATGTGGAATGGGTCATTGGCACCCGCTTCGACCGCATCGCCCCGCTGGCCACGCTGCCGCAGGCGCGCTGCCCGGTGCTGCTGCTGCACGGCGCGCAAGACACCACCGTGCCCCTGGCCGACGCGCAACAGCTCATGGCCCACAAAGGCAACGCCCCGGTGCGCCTGCTGGCACTCGACGGCACGCACGAAAGCTTTGCCGACGTGGCGCAGGCCGAGCAAGCGGTGCTCGACTTCCTGGCGCAAGCCCGTCAACGCGTCGTACCTGCGGGCGGTCTGGCTCATTGATTGAGCATGCATTGCGCCCGCCACAGCAGCGGTGCACAACCAGGGAAGCCGCCATACAGCAACACCGTCACGGTGGGCCGTATCGAACCGCGCACCCAGCTTGTGCGCGACGCCATAGTCACCATCAACGCCGAGGTGGTCACCAACTGTGACGCCCTTGGCAAGCGCAGATTTTCTAAAACGCCGCCACCGCCTTCACCGAACATGGCCCCATCCGGGCGCCCAAGGTGTTGACTTCGGCCCAAGCCGTCGAGAAGCGCTCCTGCCCCGCCACACATTGCGCCACGGCGCGCACCTGCTCGGGCCGGATGCCCTGCCAGGGCTGGGCTGGGCTGGGCGGAGGCACTCTGTGGTTGTGCGGAATGGCTCGGCTCATAGGGTCCAGACTGCTTACAATTTGGGCATCATGCGCCGCTGGTTAATGGCAGTCTTTGTGCTGCAACTGTTCTGGAACATCGCGGGTTTTGCCGTCATGGGACACCTGCATGAACGCCAGCCTGCGGACCGGCCCTCGGTTTCTGTGTCAGTGGCTGACGTGCAGTCTATCCAAGGCAAAGGCCTGGTTGATCAGGCGCATGGGCTGCTGGACGAGTTGCCCGACCTGCCCGACAGCTTGCTTGACAGGACCCCATCCGAAGCCACCCGGAGCCTGGCCCCGGCCCACATCGCTTGGGTCCACAGAGTCTCTCCCGCGCCATTTTCAGAAGCCTTGCTCCGCCCACCGCAGCCGGCCTGAGCCCGCTTCCCGACGCATTCGCGTCGCACTCCCGCACTTTTCAACCTGCCGTCCCGACCATTGGCCGTGGGAACGGCTGTTGCCTGTGCTGCTTCGCTCGACCCTCTCTCTGTTTCACCCCATGGAAATCGCCTTACTGTTCGCACTCATTTTGCTCAATGGCCTGTTCGCCATGTCCGAGATCGCGCTCGTCACCGCCCGCAAGGCGCGCCTGCAGAAACGCATTGACGAGGGCGACCGCGCCGCTGCGGCGGCCGTCAAGCTCGGCGAAGACCCCACGCGCTTCCTATCCACCATCCAGATCGGCATCACCTCCATCGGCGTGCTCAACGGCATTGTGGGCGAGGCGGCTCTGGCAGCACCGCTGGCCGTGTGGCTGGCCACCGTGGGTGTGGCCGAGCAATACAGCCAGCTCGCCGCCACCGGCCTGGTGGTGGTGGTCATCACCTACTTCTCCATCGTGGTCGGCGAACTCGTGCCCAAGCGCATCGGCCAGTCCAACCCCGAGCTGTTGGCGCGCCTCGTGGCCCGGCCCATCAACTGGCTGGCCATGGCCACCAAACCCTTTGTCGTGCTGCTGTCGCTTTCCACCAAAGGCCTGCTGCGCGTGCTGGGTGTTCAGCAAGGCAACGCCAACGCCGTGACCGAAGAAGAGATTCACGCCATGCTGGAAGAAGGCACCAGCGCGGGTGTGATCGAGTCGCACGAACACGCCATGGTGCGCAACGTGTTCCGGCTCGACGACCGGCAGATCGGCTCCCTCATGGTGCCGCGCAGCGACATCGTCACGCTCGATCTGGAGCAAACCTTCGAAGTCAACATGGCCCGCGTAGAAGCGTCTGACCACGCGCGCTTCCCCGTGGTGCGCGGTGGGCTCAACGACGTGGTGGGCGTGGTCAACGCACGCAAGTGGCTCTCGCAGGCGCTGCGCGGCATTGAGCGCGAGCTGACCACCCAGCCGCTGCAAGACCCCTTGTACGTGCCCGAAACCATCACCGGCATGGAACTGCTCGACAACTTCCGCCAGTCTGGCGGGCAGATGGCGTTCGTCATCGACGAGTACGGCGAAGTCCAGGGTATCGTCACACTGCAAGACCTGATTGAAGCCATCACCGGCGAGTTCAGCCCGCGCGACCCCGAAACCTCCTGGGCCGTGCAGCGCGACGACGGCACCTGGCTGCTGGACGGCCACATTCCGGTGCCCGAACTCAAAGACCGACTGGCGCTCGACGCCGTGCCCGACGAAGAACGCGGCCGCTACCACACCCTCAGCGGCCTCATGATGCTGCTGACCGGACGCCTGCCCAAGGAGGGCGACAAGGTCGATTGGGAACACTGGCGCTTTGAGATCGTGGACATGGACGGCCGCACCATCGACAAAGTGCTTGCCACCCCACTGGACCCCAACGCGCCTCAGAGCACGGACCCAGTGGCCAACCCATGACACGAAGCTGGCCCGCATTGGCCGCAGCCGCCCTGTTGGCGCTGAGCGCCTGCACGGAAGGCTATGACAACCAGAGCGACCCCCTGTTTCTGAACTACGGCATGAGCCAAGATGCAACCCTGGCCGCCATGGACCAGCTGGGCGAAAGCAAGAACGTGGACCACAGGACCCATTTCCGGCTTATGGACGGCTGTGTGCTGAAGACATACACCCCACGCCATTTTTGGGAAAAAGACCCAGCAATGATGGCGCTGCGAGGGACCGAAACCACCCTTCAGCCAAGCGCCTACGGTAACACCTACAGCGTGCAACTGACCCGCCCAGACCGACCAGGCGAACAACATGCAACCTTGCTCGAAGGCGCCAGCTGGACCGAAGCCACCCAAATGAAATGGTTGCTGGACTGTGTGCAGGGCTTCTGCTGAACGGTGCTGCCCACCCTCAAAACCGCGGTCACCCAGCGCTGGTACGGCTGGCGCGCACTGTTCTGGCGCGCGCCTGCTGATCGTCGGCACGTGTCTGAACTTGCTCATGACCGGCTTGGCCCTGGTGCTGCTAGCGCAAGACACGCCCCTGCCCTGGGTGCTCGCCGCGCACCTGCTGCCGCTACCCTACAACCTGTTCATCGTGTCTGCCATCGGGCGCGCACCGCAACGGCCCGCCTGGGTGCTCGGGGCTGCGCTTTTCTGGTTGATGCTTTTCATTGCGATCTGATGGGCGCAGCCCCACGCAGCCCGGAGCCGGTCAGCCCCGCCAACCGCCCCCTGCGCTGTCCACCCGCTGCGCGCGGCCCAAGGCCTCCAGCGTGTCCAGAATGCGGGGCAAACCCTTCTTCCACGGGCCTTTGCCTTTGAACGCGGCTTCTATGGCAGGCAGCGCCAGCGGCGCCGGGCTGGCGCCCAGCAGTTGGGCCACGGCGCGCACCTGCTCGGGCAGCGTGGGTGGCCAGGGCTGGGCGGTGGTGGCCGCTGCCACGGCCTGTGGCTTGGCCGGGCCGCCTGCTTCGTGGCCCGCCACAGCGGCCGCAGCCTCGGCCTCGTCGGCGCGGGCTTCGGCCTCGGCTTTCGTTTCGACCCCGTCGATGCCGGTTTGCGCCGGCTGCGGGGCCGGGACGGCCGCAGCCGCCGCGCGCCGCGCCGGGTCTTGAAACGTGGGGCGCAACCAGCGCACGGTGCCCGCCGCTTCTTCGGCGGCGCGTTGCGCGTTCAGCGCCACCAGCCGCTCCAGCAGGGCTTCGGTCCACGCGGCTCGGGCGGCCTCGTCGGCCCAGGGCACGGGGCCCAGGTCGCTCCAGCCGTAGGCCTGCAACACGGCGGCGTCCAGCTCGTCGTGCAGGCTCTGCAGCACGCTCACCAGGCCTTGTTCGTGGAGCGCCTTGTCTTTGGGTGCCAGAGGTTCGGCGCGGCGCAGTTTGTCCAGCACGTTGTAAAGCCCCGTGAGCGTGACCGACTCAAACGCCGCTTGGCGCGCCTTGCGGTGCGCGTCCAGCTGCTCGGCGAGCGTGCGGATGCGCTCGGTGAGTTCGGGGGTGAGGCCAGTGTCTTCGGAGGGGGAAGGGGAAGGGCTCGAAGCAGCGGGATTTGACGTAGGGGAGTGTCAGGATTTCTGTGTGTGAGGCGGTTTCAGAAATGGGCTGATGGGTAAATTTTATTCAAGCTCAGGCCCCTGCCAGGGCGCCGGAGGCGCCCCCGGTTGAGCCCTCGCATGACGAGATTCCATCCTTTCATTTGGCACCCCCTTGAGCGGGCTGAGTGAACCTGTCGCCGTACAGGACCCTGATGGCCACCCAAATTCCTCCACTCATGGCCACCTCAAACTCCCCCACCTGAGTTGATCGGGGACAGGGGGTAAACGCCAGCGCCGCCGGCACCCGTAGGCAGGACGTTTGTTCTGGTCTTCCCCGAAGGAAGGCCAAGGAGTGAATGTCTTGAAACCCAACCAACGCGCCACGGTCTATACGCTGCTGGAGCGCAACACCACGCAGCGCGAGATCGCCCGCATCACAGGCACCGATCGCAAGACGATCAGGAGTTACCAGCGCCGCTGGGAGACTGAACGTTCAAATTCCCCCGGGGTGGCCACCGGCTCCCCCACCCAATTCAGCCCCGACGGCCACCTCCCTGTGCGAACCCCACCGCGAGTTCATCCAAGCCCAGCTGCGCCTCAAGCGCAACGCCACGGCCATCCACCAGGACCTGGTCGACCAGCACGGCTTTGCCGGCCAGTACAACTCCGTCAAACGGTTCTGCGCCAAGCTGCGCCACAAGGAGCCCGAGCAGTTCGACCGCCTGAGCTTCCTGCCAGGCGAGGAGATGCAGGTGGACTACGGAGAGGGGGCGCCCACCCGCGTGCCCGGCAGCGAGCGCTACCGCAAACCCCGCCTGTTCGTGGCCACGCTGCGCTACTCACGCGCCAGTTTCCGCTGCGTGCTCTGGAAGTCCAGCCACCAGATCTGGGCCGAGCTGCACGAGCGGGCGTTTCGACACTTCGGCGGCTGCCCGCAGTACGTAGTACTGGACAACCTCAAGGAAGGCGTCATCAAACCCGACCTGTACGAACCCGATCTCAACCGGGTCTACGCCGCCACCCTGGCGCACTACGCCGTGGTGGCCGACCCGGCACGGGTGCGCGATCCCAACCGCAAGGGCACGGTGGAGCACGCCATTGGCCACACCCAGGCCACGGCCTTGAAGGGCCGGCGCTTTGAGTCCATCGAGGAGCAGAACACCTTCCTCGCCCACTGGGAGAAGAACTGGGCGGCCAAGCGCATCCACGGCACCGAGCGGCGCCAGGTACAGGCCATGTTCGAGGAAGAGCGGTCTCACCTCAAACCCTTGCCGCTGCTGGGCATGCAGTATTTCGACGAGGCGGTGCGCACCGTTTGTGACGACAGCTGCGTAAGGGTGGATCACAGCAGCTACGCCGCGCGCCCGGCCGCCATTGGATCGAAGGTGCTGGTGCGCATCTACGCCCAGCGCATCGAGATCCGGGATCTGGCCTCAGGTGCCTTGCTGCGCACCCACGCCAAGGCCGCGCGCCCCGGGACTGTGGTGCTGCG
>NZ_CBFHOP010000013.1:0-59593 GCF_965657535.1 Hydrogenophaga sp.
ATCAGCGAAGCCTTGCAGTATATACCGGTTTTTCGCCCTCGGTCAACATGAATGCAAAGTTTTTGTGAAAACGCTGGCTGCATGGTCCATACCTGATCGGGCATCTATGCGACGCCACGCCCTTTCTGGCTCTCCCGCGCACCGCTCTGCTCGGTATGGTGGCGAAGGTGCTCCCGTCTCCACCTGGCGGGTGTGCCCAGTGGGGCCGTACTGCCAAGCCAAGCTACGGCCCGTCCCTGGTGAGACCTAGCCTTAGGTGAACATCGCGGTGTCGGTGGTGATTTTGGGTGGCGGGGATAATCCGGGCAACTTTACTTTGGCAATTGCATGGCACTCATCACCCTTCAGAACGCGCAACTGGCCTTTGGGCATGTGGCGCTGCTAGACCATACCGACTTTGCACTGGAAAGCCAGGAGCGTGTGGGCTTGATTGGACGCAACGGTACGGGCAAGTCGTCGATGCTCAAGATTTTGGCTGGGCTGGAGAAGCCCGACGACGGCACGGTGCAGGTGCAGACGGGCTTGCGTGTGGCTTATGTTCCCCAAGAGCCCATATTAGATCTGGAGAACACGGTGTTTGAGGCGGCCAGTGTGGGCTTGGCCGATGCCCGTGCGGCACGAGATCTCTATTTAAGTGGCGATGACGGGCTGGACCTGGACGACTTGCAGAACCGCATTGAGGCCCTCGATGCCTGGAACTGGGAGCAGCGGGTGGAAGAGACGCTACACCGGTTGCACCTTGAGGGTGATGTGAAGGTGGGCTCCCTTTCGGGCGGCAACAAGAAGCGGGTTGCGCTGGCGCAGGCGCTGGTGAGTCGGCCTGACGTGCTGCTGCTGGACGAGCCTACCAACCACCTGGATCTGGACAGCATCACCTGGCTTGAAGACCTGCTGCTCGAATACAAAGGCAGCGTGGTGACCATCAGCCACGACCGGGCCTTTCTGGACCGCGTGGCGACACGGATGATTGAACTGGACCGCGGCCGGCTTCTGAGCTATCCAGGCAATTTTGCCCAGTACCAGCTGCTCAAGGAGGAGCAGATGGCGCAGGAAGCCGTGATCAGCGCCCGGGCCGACAAGCTGCTGGCCCAGGAAGAGGTGTGGATTCGCAAGGGCGTGGAAGCGCGGCGTACGCGAGCGCAAGGGCGCATTACCCGGCTGGAGGCGCTGCGGGCACAACGTGCGCAGCGCCGCGATGCACTGGGCAGCGTGAAGCTGGAAGTGGCCAGCGGCAGTGCCAGCGGCAAGATCGTGGCGGAACTGGAGAAGGTAACCAAGTCTTACGCGACGGCAGACGGTGGGCTGCGCTCGGTGATCAAGGACTTTTCTGCCACCATTTTGCGCGGCGACAAGATTGGCTTGATAGGGCCCAACGGCGCGGGCAAGACGACCTTGCTGAAGATCATTCTGGGTGAACTCGCCCCCGATAGCGGCACGGTGCGCCTGGGCAGCAAACAAAACGTGGCGTATTTTGACCAGATGCGCGACCAGATTGACCTGGACGCCACGCTGGAAGACTTCATCAGCCCCGGTAGTGAGTGGATCGAGATTGGCAACAAGCGCACCCATGTGAAGAGCTACCTGAGCGACTTCCTGTTTTCGCCTGCCCGGGCCAATGCGCCGGTGCGCACACTTTCAGGTGGCGAGCGCAACCGGTTGCTGCTGGCGCGGCTGTTTGCTCGCCCGGCCAACGTGCTGGTGCTGGACGAGCCCACCAACGATCTGGACATTGACACGCTCGAGCTGCTGGAAGACCTGTTGCAGCAATACGAGGGCACGGTGTTCCTGGTCAGCCACGACCGCCGCTTCCTGGACAACGTGGTGACCAGCACGATCGTTTGCGAGGGGGAGGGCCGCTGGCGCGAGTATGTGGGTGACGTGCAAGACTGGCTGACGCAATCGGCCCGTTCAGAAGCGATGCAGCGTGAGAGAAGCGCCGCCGGCAACGCACCCGCCAGCAAAACCGCCAACACGGCACAAGTTGCCAGCAACGCTGCCGCAGCACCCGTGCCAGTGACCAAAAAGAAGCTGAGCTACAAGGAGCAACGTGAATACGACGCGCTGCCAGCGCGCATTGCCCAGCTGGAAGCCGAGCAGGCCGAGATCAACCAGCAGCTCAACAATGGGCAGCTGTATGCGGCCGATGCAGCCCGTGCGGCTCAACTTGGCGCCCGACATGCCGACATAGAAGGGGAATGGCTGCAAGCCATGGAACGCTGGGAAGCCTTGGGCGGCAGCTGACCTCCAGCGCCTATTGCCTATCCCGCAAGGAACGATCTCAACCGAGCCCCATGACGCCCGACCGCCTTGCACAGGATCTACAGCGCTCTTTGAACGAGCTTCGGCAAGAGCGCGAGCGCACGCAGCAGCTGATGGCCGAGCTGGATCGGCAAAATGCCGAGCTCGACCGGTTGCGCAGCTCGGTACACCGGGAGTCGAACAGCCGGCTGCTGGCCGAAGAGGCGCTGGACGAGACGCGCGACCGGCTGCAACTGGCCGTGGACGCTGCCGGTCTTGCACTGTGGGACTGGCAACTGCCCGCGAAGCAGGTATTTTTGACCGCCCGGTGGGGTGAAATGGTGGGCGACATTGTCATGGATGCCTACTGGGACGTGGGCGACCTGGCAGCCCGCGTACACCCGGACGACGCTGTCGCCATGCAGGCACACCAGGCGGCGCTGCTGAGTGGGGCAACACAGCGCGCGGTGATTCAACACCGCACTCGAACGCCCGGCGGCTGGCTCTGGATTGAGAGCCACGCGATCGTGGCAGAGCACGACAGCCGGGGCAAACCGCTGCGGCTGATGGGCACGCTGGCCGACATCAGCGAACGCCAACAGGCGCAGCATGACAGCAACCGTGCGCGCGAACTGGCCGAGCAGGCCAGCCGGGCCAAAAGCGAATTTCTGGCCAACATCAGCCATGAGGTGCGCACCCCCCTGAATGCGCTCATGGGCCTGACCCGCATGTTGATGGACTCGCCGCTCAACGTGGAGCAGGCGAGCTGGCTGAACCTGATGGACAGTTCGGCACACGCCCTGCTTGCCCTGCTCAACGACATTCTGGATCTGTCGCGCATTGAGGCTGGCAAGCTCGACGTGGAGAACGTGCGATTCAACCTGCGTCAGACCATTGAAGAGGCCGTGGGGCCTTACGCCGAACAGGCCCGCAACAAACCACTGACCTGGCAATTGGTGTTGGCGCCCGATTTGCCGCAGGCCGTGATGGGCGACCCGGGGCGCTTGCGCCAGGTGCTGGGCAATCTGATGTCGAACGCCTTGAAGTTCACGCCGCGTGGGGGCCACATCGCGGTGCGAGCCACCGTGGTGCCGGCTGCAGCGGGGCAGCCGGCCAGCCTGCAACTGCAGGTGCAGGACAGTGGGGTGGGCATTGCGAAAAAGCACCAAGCCGGCATTTTTGACGCTTTCACCCAGGCCGACGCCTCGACCGCACGGCGTTTTGGCGGCAGCGGGCTGGGCCTGGCCATTTGCGCGCGCCTGGCGCGCCTGATGGGGGGCGAGATACGTCTGGCCAGCGAACTCGGTCAGGGCAGCACGTTTGCACTGATCCTGCCGCTTCGCCTGGCACCCACGTCCACCGGTGATGGCCCGCTCAGTGGGCACATGGAGCTGCGCGAAGTGGCGCAGGCCGGCCCGCGCTATGCCGGCCTGGTGGTGCTGCTGGCCGAAGACAACCCGGTGAACGAGCTGATGATGCGCCAGCTGCTGCTGCGCCTGGGCTGCACGGTGCGCGTGGCGCGTGGTGGTGCGCAAGCTGTGGCTTTGTGGGAACAGGGCGGTGTGGAACTGATTTTGATGGATGTGCAGATGCCCGGCATGAGCGGCCTGGAAGCGACGCAGAAGATTCGGGAACTGGAAACACGCCGCCGCTACAACCGCACGCCCATCGTGGCGGTGACCGCCAACGCCATGAGTGGCGACCGCGAGCAATGTCTGGCCGCGGGCATGGACGGCTACGCGCCGAAGCCCGTGAGCCCGCAAGCCCTGATGGCTGAAATGGACCGCGTGCTGAAGCGTCCTGCCGGGCGATCCCCGGCACCCACAACGCCCTTGGCGGGCGCACCGGCAATATTGCTTGCAGCGGCAGCACCCGCAGCAGAACCTGTGCGCGCCACGGCGTCACCCGAGGCCATTGACGTGGACAAGCTGCGGCGCCGGCTAGATGGCGACGAGGCCACGCTGAAACAACTGGCCATGGCCATGCGCAGCGACCTGGCGCAGCGCCAAGCAGCAATGCAGCGGGCACTGGTGGCCAGGGACACGGCGGCGGCGGTGGCGCACGCCCATGGCCTCAAAGGCTCGCTGGGCAGCATGACGGCCGAGCGGGGTGCTCGGCTGGCCAAGGGCCTGGAGCTGGCGGCGCGCTCAGGGGACTGGCCGTTGTTTGAACGCGTCCTGCCTTTGATGCAGATCGAAGCACAGCAGATTGACCAGGCGTTGGGCAAGCTGCTGGCCGAAGCGGGGCACGATCTGTTTGACACCCCAGCCTCGAACACGCAGCACTGAACCGGAACACGGCTCTTGTCCGAAGGGCTGCACGCGCGGGCGCCGGGTCTACAAAAACAGTTTTGGAGTCCAAGCCGACGCCCTTGCGGGTGACAACGCACCCCCACCGAACACGGGCTGCAGCTCAGGGCGCAGCCACCCGCTGGCTGAACACCGACCAGAAAGCAGCGTCTTGCGTGGTCGCAAAGTTGATGCGCATGAGTGTGCTGGGCGCGCGGGCTGCGTGAAACAGCGCCCCGGGCGCAATCAGGTAACCCTCATCGAGCATGCGCTGCGACAAGGCTTCGGTATCGACCCCCGTGTCCACCCAGCCAAACAGGCCCGCTGGCTCTGACACGAACCGACAGCCCGCCGCCTGCGCCAGGCGCGTGCTGCGGGTGCGCGCCAAGTCGAGCCGGGTGCGGATGCGCTCGGCATGGCGGCGCAGCTGGCCTTGCTCGATGCAATGCGCCAGCGCGCGCTCCAGCAAACTGGGCGTGGTGAGCGTGGTCAGCAGCTTGGTGTCCAGCAGGCGCTCCACCCATTCGGCGGGGGCTGCCAGATAGCCCACGCGCCAGTTGGGCGCCAGGATCTTGGCGAAGCCGCTCACGTAGATGGTGCGCTGCAAGCCGTCGAGCACACTCATGCGGGTGGCGTGCTCGGGCGCAATGTGGCCGTACGTGTCGTCTTCCACCACGTAAAAGTCGTGCTGCTGGGCCAGCTGCAACACGCGGTGTGCGCTGGCCGGCGACAGGCTGTAGCCGGTCGGGTTGTGCAACACACTCACGCTCACAAACAGCTTGGGCGCATGCGCTTCGCAGTAGCGCGCCATCACCGCCAGGTCGGGCCCGGCGGGGCCGCGTGGCACCGGCAGTATGCGCATGCCCATGGCGGCAAGCCGGGCAAATTCGACCGCCCAGCCGGGCTCCTCCACCATCACGCAATCGCCCGGCTTCAGCAGCGTGCGGCTGACAATGTCCAGCGCGTGGGTGGCGCCCACCGAGGTGATGATCTGCTGCGGCCCCACCGGCAGCCCCATGCCCTGCAGCCGGTCGGCCAGAACACGGCGCAAATGGCCATCGCCAAGCGGCTCGCCGTAGCGCAGGGAACTGTCGGCCAGCGCCTGCGGCGTGGTGACGCGGCGCACTGCGGCCTGCAAAAAGGTGGAGGCCATCCAGTCGGGCGGAAAGGCACCCATGCCCGGCTGCGGCCGCGAGCCCGCCGGGTGAAACATGCCCCGAATGAGTGCGGCGGCGTTCACGGGCGCTGCCATGCGCGTGGGCGTGTCGGCTGCGCCTGCGGCGGCGGGCGCGTCGGACCGAGCGGCCGGACGCTCGCGCAGCGGCGCACGATCGCGCACAAAAAAGCCCCGGTTGCGCTGCGCCAGCACCAGGCCTTGCGCCAGCAGCAGGTCGTAGGCAGCCACCACGGTGGACGGGTTCAGGCCGTGCTGGGCCGCGCATTGGCGCACGCTGGGCAAGCGTGCACCGGGCGCCAGCAGACGGTCTCGAATGCGGTCTGCAAAGCGGGACGCCAGCTGTTCGGCCAGCGTCTGCGCGGCGGTGCGGGTCAGGGCGGGCGCGCTGGCCAAGGCGTCAGGTGGGATCGTGTCGGCGTCGGTGAACATGGTTTGGTGCTCCGGGTGTATGAGCGAAGCAGCTCACACAGTTTGTGAACTGAACCCCTGAACTGTATGGCTTGTGTATGGTTTGAAAGGATAAAGTGTGCGGCATGCACACACAAGCTTTTTCCACCGTCGAAGCGACGCCCCTGCAAGGCTCGGCATGAACGCCGCCGAATTCAGTGCGCTGCTGGTGCTGGCCACGGCCACCAGCTTCACGCCCGGGCCCAACACCACGCTGTCCACCGCGCTCGCAGCCAACTTCGGGCTGCGCCGCGCGCTGCGCTTTGTGTGCGCGGTGCCGGTGGGCTGGGGCCTGCTGTTTGCGCTGTGCGCGGGTGGCGTGGGCGCCCTGGTGGTGGCGCTGCCGCTGCTGCGCTGGAGCATTTTGCTGGGCGGCGTGGGCTATTTGCTGTGGCTCGCCTGGCGCTTGTCGGGCAGCCGCAGCCTGAGCGCAGTCAACGCTGCGCGGCTCAACGTCACCTTCACCCAGGGCGTGATGCTGCAGTTTTTGAATATCAAGGCCTGGATGCTGGCGCTGTCCATCGTGGCCGGCTGGGTGGCTGGTCGGCCCGACGCGGCCGAGCGCTTCGTGCAGGTGCTGCCGGTGTTGCTGGCCTACGCGTTTTTCAGCAACCTGACCTACGCCACGGTGGGCTCGCTGCTGCGGCACTGGCTGGCCGGACCGGTGGTGGACGGGCAGCCCACCGGCGGGCGGCTGTTGGTGTTCAACCGCTGCATGGCACTGGCGCTGGTGCTCACCGCCGTC
The DNA here is from genome assembly GCF_965657535.1 of Hydrogenophaga sp. Taxonomy (GTDB): domain Bacteria; phylum Pseudomonadota; class Gammaproteobacteria; order Burkholderiales; family Burkholderiaceae_C; genus Hydrogenophaga. Next base: position 6,896 of record NZ_CBFHOP010000013.1, read on the forward strand.
TGGATGCTGAGCACCGGGCTGGGACTGACGAATACCACCGGAGGCCCGCGATGACCACCGGCGTGAGCTTGGCGGCCGCGCAAGACCAGCGCGACCAGACCCTGGGCCTGTGGCTGGGCCTGGTGGGCGTGGTGGTGTTTGCGCTCACCTTGCCCATGACGCGCTTGGCCACCGGTACCGCTGAGGCGCCACAGCTTTCACCCTGGTTTGTCACCTGGGGCCGCGCGGCGCTGGCTGGGGCCCTGTCCGTCGTCTACCTGCTGGCCACGCGCTCGCCACTGCCTGCGGCGCAGCACCGCAAGCCGCTGGCGCTCTCGCTGCTGGGCAACGCCATTGGCTACCCGCTGCTGCTGGGCTGGGCGCTGCGCTATGTCACCGCCAGCCACGCCGCCGTCATCACCGCTTTGCTGCCCTTGGCCACCGCAGCCGCGGCGGCCTGGCTGCTGCACCAGCGCGCGCGCCTGGGGTTCTGGCTGTTTGCCGGGCTGGGCAGCGCTTTGGTGGCGGCCTACAGCGTGTTGCGCGCTCTGCAACAAGGCCACGGTTTTGGACTGGCCTGGGCCGACCTGCTGCTGGTGGGCGCCGTGCTGGCGGCTTCGGTGGGCTATGTGGCGGGCGCCAAGGTCACGCCGGCGCTGGGCGCCGAGCGCGTGATCAGCTGGGTGTGTGTGATGGCGCTGCCCATCACCGTGCCCGGCGCGCTGCTGACCTGGCCCGAGCAAGCGGTGAACACCTCGGCCTGGCTGGCGCTGGTCTACGTGGGCGTGTTCTCCATGTGGGCCGGTTTCTTTGCCTGGTTTCGCGGCCTGGCGCTGGGCGGCGCGCTGCGCGTGAGCCAACTGCAGCTGTTACAGCCCTTCGTCAGCATCGTGGCCGCTGTGCCGCTGCTGGGAGAATCGCTGGACCTCACCACGCTGGGCTTTGCGCTCGCCGTGGTGGCCACCGTGTTCATGGGGCGGCGCATGGCCGCGCCCGCCACTTCATCCACACCCAAACCCCACAAGGAAGCTCCATGAGCCACAGCCCCTGGACCCTGGCCCAGCGCGCCCACAAAATGAACCCGTCGGTGATTCGCGAGATTCTGAAGGTGACCGAGAAGCCCGGCATCATCAGTTTTGCGGGCGGCTTGCCGTCCACCGAAACCTTTCCGGTAGACGCGTTTGCTGAGGCCTGCGAGCGGGTGCTGCACGGCCAGGGCCTGGAGAGCGGGCGCGCCGCGCTGCAATATGCCGCCAGCGAGGGCTTTGCGCCGCTGCGCGAATGGGTGGCGGCCAGCCTGCCCTGGGCGGTGGACCCGGCGCAGGTGCTCATCACCACCGGCAGCCAGCAAGGGCTGGACCTGGTGGGCAAGGTGCTGATCGACGCGGGCAGCCGCGTGCTGGTGGAAACGCCCACCTACCTCGGCGCGTTGCAGGCGTTTGCGCCCATGGAACCGGTGATTGAAGGCGTGGCCAGCGACGACGGCGGGGTGGACGTGGCCGCGCTGCTGGAACAGCTGGGCGCAGGCGCTGACCACCCCGACAGCCTGGAGCGCCGCCGCTTGCTCACGCTGGACCTGGACCCGGTGACCAACCCGCAAGCTGCGCCGCGTTTTCTGTATGTGTTGCCCAACTTTCAGAACCCGACCGGGCGCAGCATGGACCTGGCCCGGCGCCAGGCGCTGGTAGACGCCGCAGCCCGGCTTGGACTGCCGCTGGTGGAAGACAACCCCTATGGCGACCTGTGGTTTGACCAGCCCCCGCCCACACCGCTGACCGCGCTCAATCCGGACGGCTGCATTTACCTGGGCTCGTTCTCCAAGATCCTCGCGCCGGGCTTGCGGCTGGGCTTTCTGGTGGCGCCGGCCAGCGTGTACCCCAAGCTGCTGCAAGCCAAGCAGGCGGCCGACCTGCACAGCCCCAGCTTCAACCAGCGCGTGGTGGCCGAGGTGATCCAAGACGGTTTTCTGGACCGCCACATTCCCACCATCCGCGCGCTGTACAAGCGCCAGTGCCACGCCATGCTGGACGCCCTGAAGACCGAAATGGCGGGCTTGGACGTGCAATGGAACGAGCCCGACGGTGGCATGTTCCTGTGGGTCCGCCTGCCCGAGGGCATGAACGCCATCGAGCTTCTGCCCAAGGCGGTGGAGCACAACGTGGCCTTTGTGCCCGGCAGCGCGTTTTACGCCGACCACGCCGACCCGCGCACGCTGCGCCTGAGCTTTGTCACGGCCAATGTGGAGCAGATCCGCACCGGCATTGCGGCGCTGGCCCGAGCCATCCGCATGGGCTAAGCCCAACGCCTTCCCCTTCGAACACGGAGCAACTGAATGATCCCCTTGCCCAGACCCTTCAGCCAGGTGGACGTGTTCACCGCCACGCCCTACCGCGGCAACCCACTCGCAGTGGTGCTCGACGGCAGCGGTCTCAGCACCGAGGCCATGCAGCACTTCACCAATTGGACCAACCTGTCGGAGTGCACCTTTGTGCTGCCGCCGACGGCGGAAGGCCTGGCCAACGGGGCCGACTACCGCGTGCGCATTTTTTGCCCTGGGCGCGAACTGCCGTTTGCCGGCCATCCCACCCTGGGCACCGGCCATGCGTGGCTGGAAGCGGGCGGCGTGCCGCAGGCCGAACACGTGGTGCAGGAATGTGGCGTGGGTCTGGTGCGGCTGCGCCGCGACGGCCAGCGCCTGGCGTTTGCCGCGCCACCGCTGATCCAGAGCGGCCCGCTACCCGAAGCCGACGTGGCGCTGATCGCGCGCGGTCTGGGTGTGGCGCGCGGCGACATCGTGGCGCACAGCTGGTGCGACAACGGACCCAACTGGCGCGGCGTGATGCTGCGCAGCGCCGAACAGGTGCTGGCCCTCAAGCCCGACGCCGCGACGCTGGCCGGGCTGGACATTGGCGTGGTGGGCCCGCACCCGGCAGGGTGCGAAACGGCGTTTGAAGTGCGCGCCTTTTTCCCTGGCAACAACGGCCTGTGCGAAGACCCGGTGACCGGGAGCCTGAACGCCGCGCTGGCGCAGTGGCTGATCGGTGCCGGCCTGGCGCCCGAGCGCTACGTGGCCGCGCAAGGCACGGCGATGGCGCGCGAAGGCCGGGTGTTCATTGAGCGCGACGCCAGCGGCACGGTGTGGGTTGGCGGGGCCAGCGTGACCTGCATCGACGGCATGGTGCGCCTGTGAACGCGCCGCAGACCCAGCTGGACCACCTCGTGGTGGCCGCGCGCACCCTGGCAGAAGGCGTGGCCTGGTGCGAAGCCACGCTGGGCGTGGTGCCCGGGCCCGGTGGTGAGCACGCGCTGTTCGGCACCCACAACCGGCTGCTGCGGCTGCACAGCCCAGGCGCCCCGCGCGCCTACCTGGAAATCATCGCCATCAACCCGCAGGCCAAGCCCACGCGCGCGGCCGGGCTGCGACGCTGGTTCGATCTGGACGACCCGGCCCTGCAGGCACGGCTGGCGCAGCAAGGCCCGCAGCTGGTGCACTGGGTGGCCAGCGTGCCCGACCTGGCCGCAGCGACCCGGCAACTGAACACGCTCGGCATCGATCGCGGCCTGGTACTGGCGGCCTCGCGCCCCACCCCGCAGGGCCTGCTGCAATGGCGCATCAGCGTGCGCGACGACGGCCAGCGCTTGTTTGGGGGCGCGCTGCCCACGCTGATTCAGTGGGGCGACACGCACCCGGCCGAGGCCATGCCCGCCTGCGGCATTGCGCTGCGCAGCTTCACCCTCAGCCACCCGGACGCGTCTCAGCTCCAGCACGCGCTCGACACCCTTGGGCTGGACACCCCAGCAGTGGAGCAAGGCCCTGCCGAACTCACCGCGCTGCTCGACACGCCGCGGGGCCCGCGCACGCTGCGATCAGCCTTCTGACCCACTCGACTCTGCCGCCAACGGCCCAACCGGGCCGACATCGAAACCGCCGCTCAGGTGGTTTCTCACCTCGCCAGCCGTGCCACCACCTCGCAAAAGGCTTCCACCGCGTCGGTCTTGAACACCACTTCGCGCACGCCAGCAGCCAGCGCCTGGGCATGCAGTTCGTCGGTGATGTAACCAGATGCCATGGCCACGGGCAGTGCCGGACTGAGAACGAGCACGGCCTTGGCCACCTCCAGACCCGACATGCCCGGCATGTTGTAGTCGGTCAGCAGCAGGTCAAACGCCTGCGGGTCGGCGCGCACCGCGTCAATCGCCGCGGCCTGATCGGTAAAGGTGGTAACGCGGTAGCCGCGGCGCTCCAGCAGGCGGCGCACCAAGAAAACCAGGGTATCGTCGTCGTCCAGGTAAAGAATGTGTCGCGACTCCGTCGTCGGGGCATCGGCCATGGTGCTGCTCTCCAAATGGGCGGGTGCGTGAAAAGGGGGGCTCGGGGCGATTGTGCCGGGAACCGCTGGCGCGATGTCCGCAGCTGCGGCGGGGCTGTCGTCCAGCGGTGTGTCCACCACTGGGAAAAACAGCGCAAATGTGGTGCCCTGGCCCAACGCGCTTTGGACCTCGATGGCACCGCCCAGCGACTCCACAATGCCCAGCACCACCGGCAATCCCAAGCCGGTGCCGCTGCCCATGGGCTTGGTGGTGAAAAACGGTTCAAAAATGCGGTTGCGTATAGCCTCGCTCATACCGCTGCCGTTGTCCAGCACCTGAATGCGCACGGCGCCCTGGCCCTGTTCGACCAGTTTTCGGGCGAGTTGGGCGGGCAGTGCCGCGTGACCGGGGGCCAGTGCATCGACCCGAAACTCAATGCGCCCAGGTCGGCCTTGCAGCGCATACACGGCGTTGGTGCCCAGGTTGAGCAACACCTGCCCCAGCTGGGTGGCGTCGGCCATGACCGGACCCATACCCGCTGCACAGCACTGCAACAGCTCCACCTGCGGTGGCAAAGCCGCACGCAACAGGCTGCACGACTCGGCCACCACGTCGGCCACCTGCACCGGCTGGCGCACCATGGGCTGCTGGCGGCTGAAGGCCAGAATCTGCCGCACCAGTTCGCGCCCGCGCCGGGCAGCTGTGCTGATCTCGTGCAGGCTTTCGCGGGCGGGCGCATCGGGCTGCAGGTCTTGGCGGGCCAGATCGGCGTTGCCCAAAATGGCGGCCAGAATGTTGTTGAAATCGTGGGCCACACCGCCGGCCAGTGTGCCGAGGGCTTCCATTTTTTGCGACTGCGCCAGCTGGCTTTGCAAAGTTTTTTGCTGATCCTGGGCGGAGCGCAGGGAAGAAATGTCCACAAACGTGAGCACCACGTGCCGCAAGCCACCTTGGGCATCGTTTTCAGGGTGGGCGTTGCACAGCGCCCAGCGCACAGGCGCACCCGCGCCCACCGAAATGCCCATCACCACGTCGCGCACTGGTTGGCCAGTGGCCAGCACCCGCTCGAACGGCATGTCGTGGCGGCGCATGGCTTGGCCGTTTTCAGCCAGCATGGTCCAGCGCGAACCAATGGGTTCGGGCAATGCGGGGTTGGCGCCACCTTCGCCCCAGCCCAGAAAGCGGCGCGCTGCACCGTTGACGTGAGACAGCGTGCTGTCGGGCCGAAACACCATCACACCGGCGCTGAGGTTTTCCACCAGGGCGCGGGAATCGGCTTCGCGGATCTGCAGCACTTGGCGGGCCTGGTCGCCGTCGCGCCGCAAGCGGTACGCCACCAAGGCGCTCAGCAGCACCGCGCGCAGCAGCTTGGTCAGCAAAAAGGCAAACAAAAACCCGGGCGCCACGAGCGTCAGCGACGGGCCTGGCGAGCGCATGGCCATGAACACGACCAAAAAACCCAAGACCGTGAACACGGTGCACTCCAGCGCAATCACGATCTTCAAGGCCTGCAGCTCGGGCACCCGGCGCTGCGGGTCGTTGCGGGCGATATCCCGCACAGCCAGCATGCCCACCACGATGACCGTGAGCGAAATCAGCACCTGGCGCGCACCCACCGAGTCCCACACGCTAAAGAGCCAAACATTGGCCCCCAGCAAGCCCACCAGACCCGTCACCACCCAGCCCAGCGGCCTGACCAGCCCCAGGTAGCTGCGTATACCCAGCCAGACACAGGCCGCCCCGGCGCACATGACCGTGTTGGCCACCCCAATGGAAAACAGGCCGTGTGCGTCCACCCGCAGCCAGAGCCCGATGGAGCCCACCATCGTCAGCACCGCCGACAGGGACCACCAACCCGGCCCGCCAATGCCGGGGTAGCGGCGCATGAGGCCGAGGAAAGCCATGGCAATCAAAAAGTCCACCCCCAGCCGCACGGCCAAGAGGGTCAGCAGGTCAAGCGACATGGCAAAAAAGAAATGGCGATCATGGTGGTGGATTGGATCACAGGGCCTGCAGCGCAATGCCCAAAAAAGCGCCAAAAAGCAGTACAAGTTCTGCCTCCCCCCGCGACAAGACCTACAGACACCTGCGCGACTGCGCCGGTGCGGGCCAGTCGCTGCGGCGACAAAGCACGGCAGCGGGCCGCCCACAAAATGTGGCGCATGGGAACCCTCTACCTTGTGCGCCACGGCCAGGCCTCGTTTGGCGCCGAAGACTACGACCAGCTCAGCCCGCTGGGCCAACGCCAAAGCCTGCAGCTGGGCCGCTACTGGGCCGAGCGCGGCCTGCGGTTTGACGCCGTCATCACCGGCACCCTGCGCCGCCACGCGCAGACCTGGGCCAGCATTGCCGAGGGCGCCGGACTTTCACAGACGCCAGCGCTGGCGTGGCCCGGCCTGAACGAATACGACAGCCTCGCGGTGATCCGCACGGTGCACCCCCACCCGCTGCAAAAGCCCGATACGCCCGAGCTTTACCGCCACCATTTCCGGCTGCTGCGCGACGGCCTCACGCAGTGGATGGCCGGCACCGTGAGCCCCCAGGGCATGCCCAGCTACAACGATTTCGTGCACGGCATCACCAGCGCGCTGGACCATGTGCGTGCGCAGCACCAGGGCCAAAAAGTGCTCATCGTGTCCAGCGGCGGGCCCATTGCCACGGCGGTGGGCCGTGTGCTGGGTCTCAGCCCCGAAGGCACGATTGAGCTGAACATGCGCATCCGCAACAGCGCGGTGACCGAATTCCAGTTCAACCCCAAGCGCCACACGCTGCTGACCTACAACACGCTACCGCACCTGGATGCGGCAGACTTTGCCGACTGGGTCACGTATGCATGACCCCCTGCGCCGCTGACGCGGCTTCCCCCAAGGGGGACGCACCTGGTGGCCCGGCGGAGCCGGTTCCACGGGTGCCCTGGGTGGGGACACACGGTCCGGTAACTATGCATCACCCCCTGCGCCGCTGACGCGGCTTCCCCCAAGGGGGACGCACCTGGTGGCCCGGCGGAGCCGGTTCCACGGGTGCCCTGGGTGGGACCACACGGTCCGCAAGTGTGGCCGGTCTCTTTCGCCGCTCAGCTGAAGGCGGTTTTGTCGCTCAGCGTGTCCGGCGGCAGCTGGTCGATCTCGCTGAGCAACTGCGCCAGCGCGAGGCCGGCGGCGTCCAGCACGGCCCGGCCTTTCTCGGCCGTGGCGGCGGCGGCGTTGCCCACCGCGCCGTTGGCGTTGTAGTCCTGCATCTGCCAGCCCAGCTTGGCGCTTTTGCCGTTGCCCAGAATGGGAAACCGTTCGGCCCGGTCTTGCGAGGTGGATCGGAAATATTCGGCCTGCGCCATGCGCACACGTTGGGGCGCCAGCGCCAGCATCATCGAGGTTTCCACATCACCGGCGTGGATGCCAAACCGGTGCTCTTCGGCGCTGAACAAGGCGTTCACGTCTTGCCCATCGGCATCGCGCAGCGGCAGGTTGAACCAGCTCACGCTGTAGACCAGCATGCCCAGCCGGGCCCGCAGGTCACGCGCCACCAGGTCCATGGCGCCTACCTGGCCGCCGTGGGCGTTGAACAGCACCAGCTTCTTCACCCCGCTGGCGGCCACGCACTCGCACAGCTCGGTCCACACGCGCAGCACAGTCTCCATCTTCAGGGTAAGCGTGCCGGCAAAGCGGGCGTGTTCGGGGCTGAATCCCACCGCCTGGGTGGGCAAAAAGAGCGCCGGAAGATCGGTTGGCAGGTGCGGCAGCGCGGCGGCAATGACGCCGTTCACCAGGTCGGTGTCCACCGACAACGGCAGGTGCGGGCCGTGTTGTTCGGTCGCGGCCACAGGCAGCACGGCGATGGCGCGGCGGGTGTCCAGCGCCGAAAAATCGGCGGTGGTGAGATCGGACCAATAGCGGGCTTGAGCATTCATGGCAGGCATCTTACGCGCGAGGTTTCAGCGGGCCTGGGTGGCAGTGTGGCAACAATCCAAGTAGGCTCAAGGCCCAGCTGCCTTGGCCGGCGCGACCGCGCGGCGCATGCGCCGTACCCACACCCCGCCACCCCAGGAACCGATGACCTCCACCCGTAGAAACTTCATTTTGAGCAGCGTGGCCGCCGCTGGCGCGCTGGTGCTGGGCTGGGCCGTATTGCCACCGCGACAGCGCCTGCTGACTGACGAGCCCTTGCCGTTAGAAGAAGGGCAAGCCGCCTTCAACGGCTGGGTCAAGATCGCCGCCGATGGCACGGTCACGGTGATCATGAGCAAAAGCGAGATGGGCCAGGGCGTGCTCACGTCGCTGTCCATGCTGCTGGCCGACGAACTCGATGCCGACTGGAGCCGCGTCACGACCGAAATGGCGCCTATCGACAAGATCTACAACAACATCAGCGTGGTGGTGGACGGCCTGCCGTTTCACCCCGACAGCCAGGGCCTGGTGCGCCGCACGGCGAGCCACCTCACGGCCAAGGTCATGGGCCATGTGGGTGTGATGATGACGGGCGGCTCGTCCAGCGTGAAAGACCTCTGGCTGCCCATGCGCGAAGCCGGTGCTGCCGCGCGCCAGATGCTGCTGGCAGCGGCGGCGCAGCAGTGGGGCGTGGCCCTGGCCGACTGCCGCACCGAGCGCGGCCAGGTGCTGGGGCCGAGCGGACAGATTGCGGGCTACGGATCGCTGGCCGCTGCGGCGGCGCAGGTGGGGGTGCCGTCCCGCACACGGCTCAAGACGCATGCCGAATTCAAACTCATTGGCCAGCCGATGCACCGGCTGGACAGCGAAGCCAAGATCACCGGCCGCGGCCAGTTTGGCATCGACGTGATGCCGCCGGGCCTGCTGTACGCCGCCGTCACCATGTGCCCCACGCTGGGCGGGCGCGTGGCCCGGTTTGACGCAGCCCAGGCCAGCGCAGCGCCGGGCGTGCGCCAGGTGCTGGCGGTGGAGCCGCTGCACGGAGGCACCGGCGGTGTGGCGGTGATCGCCGGCCGACCCTGGCAGGCGCAGCGCGCACTGGCCACGGTTGACGTGACCTGGGACCCCGGCGCCCTGGCCGGGTTCAACAGCGCCGACGCGATGAACCAGCTGGCCCAGACGCTGGACAGTGGCGCCAAAGGTTTCGGCTATTTCAGCACCGGGGATGTGGACGCCGCCCTGCAGGGCGCGGCACGCACCGTGAACGCCGAATACCGCGCGCCCTACTTGGCGCACGCCACCATGGAGCCGATGAACTGCACCGTGCTGCTGAAAGACGGCCAGGCCTCCGTGTGGGTGTCCACGCAGGTGCCCAGCATGGCCCGCGACGCGGTGGCCGGCGTGCTGGGTCTGGAACCCGAAGCGGTGACGGTGAACGTGATGCTGCTCGGCGGTGGCTTTGGCCGCCGCCTGGAGGTGGACTTCATTGCCCAGGCCGCGGCCATCGCCCGCGCCGCCGAAGGCTCGCCGGTACAAACCGTGTGGTCGCGCGAGCAAGACATGCAACACGACTTTTACCGCCCAGCCTGCGTGTCGCGCTTCAGTGGCGGGCTCAGCGAACAGGGTCAGCTGCTGGCCTGGAAAAACACCTCGGCAGGCCAGTCCATCATGCCGCAGGTGCTTAAGCGCCAGTTTGGCCTGCCCGGCGGTGGGCCCGACAAAACCAGTGCCGAAGGCGCCTTTGACCAGCCTTATGAATGGCCCGCCGCGCGCATAGCCCACGAGGCGGTGGACCTGCCGGTGCAGGTGGGCTTCTGGCGCGCGGTGGGGCATTCGCACCAGGCGTTTTTCAAAGAGTGTTTTCTGGACGAGATGGCCCACGCAGCCCAGGCCGACCCAGTGGCTTTTCGGGCTGCTCTGCTGCAGCGGCACCCGCGCCACCTGGCGGTGCTGCAAAAGGTGGCCAGCCTGAGCGGCTGGGGCCAGCCTGCCGCGCCAGGGCACGCCCGCGGTGTAGCGCTGCACGCGTCGTTTGGCTCCATCGTGGCGCAGGTGGCCGAGGTGTCGGTGCGGGCCGACAACAGCATTCAGGTGCACCGCGTGTGGTGCGCCATCGACTGCGGCACGCCGGTGAACCCGCAGCTGATCACACAGCAGCTGGAAAGCGCCATCGTCTATGGCCTCTCCGCTGCGCTGTATGGGCAAATCGACATCGTCAACGGCCAGGTGCGAGCCAGCAATTTCCACGACCAGCCCGCGCTGCGCATGAACGAATGCCCTGCCGTGGCATGCGCGGTGATGCCCAGCGACGAGCCTCCCGAAGGCGTGGGCGAGCCGGGCCTGCCGCCCATTGCGCCCGCCGTGGCCAACGCCCTGTTTGCCCTCACCGGTCAGCGCCTGCGCAGCCTGCCGCTGCGTCTGGCCTGAATCGGCCTCGGAGCCCCACATGAGCACCCCCATGACCCCCATTGAACTCAACGGCCAGCCCACCCAGGTCGATGTCGAACCCGACGCACCTTTGCTGTGGGTGCTGCGCGCCGAACTGCAACTCACCGGCACCAAATTTGGCTGTGGCATGGCGCTGTGCGGCGCCTGCACGGTACATGTTGATGGCGTGCCCACCCGTTCTTGCGTGACACCATTGGGCAGCGCAGCGGGCAAATCCGTCACCACCATTGAAGGGCTGCAAGGACCTGTGGCCGATGCGCTTCGTGCCGCCTGGACCGCGCTCGACGTGGTGCAATGCGGCTACTGCCAGACCGGCCAGATCATGCAAGCCCACGCGTTGCTAACAGCCCACCCGCAACCCACCGACGCACAAATTGACGAGGCCATGAGCGGCATCATCTGCCGCTGCGGCACTTACCCGCGCGTGCGGGCGGCCATCCACCAGGCGGGCGGGCGCAAAGCCTGAGCCCGCGTCAAGCCGTGCGCGGCTTGACCTTGCTGGCCGCCAGCTTGGCCTGCGTGCGGGCCACGTTCACATCGGCATCAAACACCAAAGCCACACCCATGCGGCGCTTGGTGAAGCTCTCGGGTTTGCCAAACAGACGCACCTCGCTGTTGGGCACGCGCAGGGCGTCGTCCACGCCGTCAAACACAATGCCTTGCGCGTCCACACCGCCGTAAATGACGGCGCTGGCACCCGGACTTTTCAGCGCGGTGCTCACCGGCAGTCCCAAGATGGCGCGTGCATGCAACTCAAACTCGTTTTGCCACTGGGTGATCATGGTCACCATGCCGGTGTCGTGCGGACGCGGGCTCACTTCGCTGAACCACACCTGGTCGCCCTTCACAAACAGCTCCACACCAAACAGGCCCAGCCCCGAAGGCTGGCCATCGTGGCCCATGCCCAGATCGTCCGTCACCGCCTTGGCAATGCGGCGCGACTCGGCCAGCGCGGCCGGCGTCATGGGGTGCGGCTGCCAGCTTTCCACGTAGTCACCGCTCACCTGCACATGACCGATGGGGTCGCAAAAATGGGTCTCGATCTCGCCGTTGGCCCCCATCGCGCGCACGGTGAGCTGGGTGATTTCATAGTCGAAATCCACAAAGCCTTCGACGATGATGCGGCCCGGCCCCACACGGCCGCCGGCCATGGCGTAGTCCCAGGCCTTTTGCACATCGCCCGGACCGTCGATCTTGCTCTGGCCTTTGCCGCTGCTGCTCATGACCGGCTTCACGATGCAGGGGTAGCCAATACCCGCGTCAATGGCCGCTTGCAGCTCTTCCAGCGAATCGCAAAACTGGTACGGGCTGGTGGGCAAACCCAGCGTTTCAGCGGCCAGGCGGCGAATGCCCTCGCGGTCCATGGTCAGGCGCGCCGCGCGTGCGGTGGGAATCACACGCACCACACCAGCCGCTTCCAGCGCTTGCAGCGCGGGCGTGGCAATGGCCTCAATTTCGGGCACGACCAGGTGCGGGCGCTCGGCCTCAATCAGCGCTTTCAACTGCGCCGGATCGCTCATGGTGATGGTGCGCGCGTGGTGGGCGACCTGCTGGCCGGGCGCGTGGTCGTAGCGGTCGACCGCGATGGTCTCCACACCCAGGCGCTGCAGGGCAATCAACACTTCTTTGCCCAGCTCGCCCGAGCCCAGCAGCATGACCCGGGTGGCCGAAGGTGACAGAGGGGTTCCGATGGTGGTCATGGCCATTCCTTGGTGTTAAAAATATCAGTGAACCGGTGTGGCGTGCAACGCCCGGCCCATGGCCTCGCCCATGCGCACACCCTGCCCCGCCATCCACTGCGGGTTGAAGTCAATCGTGTCTTTGGGCCACAGCATGACGACCGTGGAACCCAGCAAAAAAGTGCCCATTTCTTCGCCCCGGTGCAGCCGAAACACCTGGTCATCGTAGGTCCATTCGCGCACCTTGCCAGGGCGCGGTGGGTTCACCACGCCGTGCCATACCGTGGCCATGCTGCCCACAATGGTGGCACCCACCAGCGCCAGCACAAAGGGCCGGGTGTCCTGACTGCCACGGCCACCGTGGGGCACGTCAAACACGCACACCACGCGCTCGTTGCGTGCAAACAGGCCCGGCACGCCGCGCGCCGTGGCCGGATTCACCGAAAACAGCTCACCGGGCACATGGATCATGCGGCGCAACCGCGCCTCGGCCGGCATGTGGATGCGGTGGTAGTCCTTGGGGCTCAGGTAAATGGTGGCAAACGCGCCGTCGTCAAACTGCGCCGCCAGTTCGGCGTCGCCCCCCACCAGCGCCTGCGTGCTGTAGTGGTGCCCCTTGGCCTGAAAGATCTGGTCGCGCTTGATCGGGCCGTACTGGCTGATCGCACCGTCCACCGGGCACACAAAGTCGGCACGCGCCAGCGGGCGCACCCCGGGCTTGAGCGAGCGGGTGAAAAATTCATTGAAAGTGGCGTAGCTGCGCGGGTCCGGGTTGGCCGCCTCGGCCATGTTGACGCCATAGCGCCGTATGAACCACGGGATGACATTGCGCACCCACCACGAAGCCCGCGAATTGGCGCACCAGCCGGCGAACACGGTGAGCGCGCGTTTGGGCAGCAGGTATTGGAGAAAAACAGCGAAAGACATGGGCGGGGGCCAGGGCCAGAAGCAAAAGTTCCGGCATTATCCCAGCCATCGGCAGCAGCCGTTCAGTCCCGCAGCGCTGGCCAAAATCCAGCATCAAAAACCCTTTCCAACCGAACGTGACAGCCCCTCTTTTCACTTGCAAGCACCTCGTCAAACGCTACGGCAGCGCCACGGTGGTGGACGATCTGTCGTTTGACATTGAACCGGGCGAGTGCCTGGGTGTGATCGGACCCAACGGTGCGGGCAAGACCACCACCATCCGCATGTGCCTGGGGCTGACGGCACCCGACGCCGGGCAGATCACCGCCTTTGGGGGGCTGGACATGCCGCGCAATGCACTGGCCATCAAGGCGCAGTTGGGCGTGGTGAGCCAGATCGACACACTGGACCCGGACTTTTCGTGCGCTGAAAACCTGCTGGTGTACGGCCGCTACTTTGGCATGCGGGCGGCTGATATCCGGGCGCGCATTCCGCAGTTGCTCGAATTTGCGGCGCTGGCGCACAAGGCAGACGCCAAGCCCGGCGAGCTGTCAGGCGGCATGAAGCGCCGGCTGAGCCTGGCGCGCGCGCTGGTGAACGACCCGCGCCTGCTGATGCTGGACGAACCCACCACCGGGCTGGACCCGCAGGCACGGCACCTGATGTGGGAGCGGCTGCAGCAGCTGCTGCAACAGGGCAAGAGCATTTTGCTCACCACGCACTTCATGGACGAGGCCGAGCGCCTGTGCACGCGCCTGCTGGTGCTGGACCACGGCCGCAAAATTGCCGAAGGCCGCCCGCGTGAGCTGATTGCGCAGCACCTGGAGCCCGATGTGGTGGAGGTGTATGGCCAAGGGGCGCTGGCGCTGGCCAGGGACAACGCCCACGCGGGCCTGCGCGCCCTGGCCGCGCGCGTAGAAGTGAGCGGCGAAACGGTGTTTTTCTACACCGCACAGGCCCGCCCGTTGCTGGCCGCTTTGGGCGATCACACCCAACTGCGCACCCTGCACCGGCCGGCCAACCTGGAAGACCTGTTTTTGAAATTGACCGGACGCCAGATCAGAGAGGAAGGCTGACATGGAAAACACGTTGGGGTCTACACCCTCGTCGCACTGGGCGTTGCCACGCCTGTCAGCGTGCTGGTGGCCGGTGTTTCTGCGCAATTGGCTGGTGTGGAAAAAACTCGCCGTGCCCAGCCTGGTGGGCAACATTGCCGAGCCGCTGATGTGGCTGGTGGCATTTGGCTACGGCATGGGGGCGCTGGTGGGCCAGGTCACCATCACCACCCCGCAAGGCGCGGTAGCCGTGCCTTACATCTTGTTTTTAGCCAGCGGCAGCATTTGCATGAGTGCCATGAACGCGGCGAGCTTCGAAGCGCTGTATTCGGCGTTTTCGCGCATGCATGTGCAGAAAACCTGGGACGGCATCATGAACGCGCCCGTCAGCCTGGACGACGTGGTGCTGGCCGAAATGCTTTGGGCCGGTTTCAAGGCGCTGTTTTCGGTCACGGCCATCATGCTGGTGATGCTGGCGCTGGGCATCAGCCACAGCCCCAAACTGCTGCTGGCCTGGCCCGTGCTGCTGGGCGTGGGCATCACGTTTTCGTGTATTGCCCTGGTGTTCAACGCCCTGGCCAAGGGCTACGACTTTTTCACCTATTACTTCACGCTGTTCCTCACGCCCATGATGTTTCTCTCTGGGGTGTTCTTTCCGCGTGAACAATTGCCGGGCGTGGTGCGGGCCATTTCAGACTGGCTGCCGCTGACGAATGCGGTGGAGCTGGTGCGCCCTCTGTTCATGGACCAGTGGCCAGAACAGGCCTGGCTGCATGCTGGGGTGCTGCTGGTCTATACCGTGGCCGCTTTCTGGCTGGCTCTGGGGCTCACACGCAAACGGTTTGGGAAATAGTTTCACCCTTGCGTCGCGCTCCGCGCGTCACCCCTTCAGGGGCTGTGCGCAGTGAGCATGCGATGCAGTTGCGATCCGCTTTCAGTGCACCGCGTGCAAGGCGGGCTGTGCGTCGGCATAAAACGCGCTGCCGCTGTCCATAAAGTCTTCTGTGTCGATGGCGACATCAAAGTCCAGCATCTGGCCGTGGGTCTTGGGGATCAGCGGCTTGTCCAGCGGGCGGCAGATGCGCTGGCGCAAACTGCGCAGGTGGACGCTGCTTTCCATGGCGCTGATCACCGACTCGGGATCGAGCATGAGAACGAAGGGGTTGAGGCGGCTGTGGGTGGCGTTCATGGTGGGGTCCTGTTCAGTGAGAGGGGGACAAAGCAACATGTTTGTCCATGTGTCAAACTGTATTCAACCCGTATCAAAAGGTTAAGTCGGCGCACCGCCATTCGTTCTGTAGGAAGTTGGCTGACAAGCCCTCAGAAGGACCGGAAACACCCCGCTTTTCTGCGCTGTGTTCCCGCGAAGCACTCACGCCGGCCCGCTGCGCAACGCTTCCACGCTGGCGCGCACCACACCCTCCACACTGCCGCTTTGCGCAAACTGCTTGCGCAGGTAACTGGCGTGGTTGCCATCCCGCGCGGCGGTGCGCTCAATCTCGTCCAGCGCGGCCTGTGAGTTCAGCGCTTCAGCGTGCGGGCCCAGATGGCGCAGGGTGGCCAAAATGTCCTCCCGGATGCTGATTTGCTCGCGCGTTTTGGGGTTGACCATCATGCCGTCAAGCCCAAAACGGCAGGCCTGGAAGCGGTTGTAGGTGTAGACGAGGTAATCGTCTTCTTCGGGTGGCGGCTCGTTGCGCTCCAGCAGGTGGCGGCACAGCGCTTGCAGGTAGCAAGCCAGACCGGCGGCGCGCTCCACGGTCAGCGGTGTGTCGCACACGCGCAGCTCGATGGTGCCGTACTCCGGCTTGGGCCGGATGTCCCAGTAAAAGTCTTTCATCGACTTCACAACGCCGGTGGACTCCATTTTGGTGAAATACACGTTGGCAAATTCTTCCCAGCTGAGCATGAAGGGCGCACGACCGCTCAGGGGGAAGGCAAATACCGAATTCAAACGTGCCGAGTCAAACAGCGTATCCACACCCTGCGAAAAGGGCGATGACGCCGATAGCGCAATGAAGTGCGGCACATAGCGGTTGAGCGAGTGCAGCAAAAACAAGGCTTCGTCGGGGCTGGCACAACCGATGTGCACATGCTGACCAAACACAGTGAACTGCTTGGCCAGGTAACCGTACAGGCCCGACAGCTCTTGAAACCGCGGCTTGGAAAAAATACGCTGTTCAAACCAGCGCTGAAACGGGTGTGTGCCACCGCCTGCGATCTCGATGTTGAGTCGGTCGCCGGCCTTCACCAGCGTGTCGCGGATCTCGCGCAGCTGGGCCAGCAGCGGACCGTGTTCGGTCTGGATGTCGGTGGCAATCTCGATCATGCTCTGCGTCATCTCGGGCGTGACCACGCCGGGGAAGGGCTTGCGCCGCAGCAGTTCCAGCAGGTCGTTGGCGCTGCTGGACAAGTCCATGTCGTAGGTGTTGACGAGCTGCAGCTCCAACTCGACGCCCATGGTGAGCGACTTCGATGATTTGAATGTTTCCAGTGGCATGGCTCAGCCCTCCTTCGTCACGTGGGTTTCATGGGCCGCCATCAGGGCGCGCTGCGTCACCACCGGGCCCAGCAGCTCTTGCACCAGCATCATGCCGGCCATGGCCGAGAGCACCTGCACCGCCGGTGCGAAGCCGTAGATTCGGGTTTGCTCCAACAACAAGATGGCAAACGCTGACATGGGTGTGAGCGCCAGGCCAGTCAACAAGCCTTTGCGCTCCGTGATGCCCGAAAGCCG
The DNA here is from genome assembly GCF_965657535.1 of Hydrogenophaga sp. Lineage (GTDB taxonomy): Bacteria > Pseudomonadota > Gammaproteobacteria > Burkholderiales > Burkholderiaceae_C > Hydrogenophaga. Next base: position 23,895 of record NZ_CBFHOP010000013.1, read on the forward strand.
TGCAGCGGCCAGGCTGCAGCCCACCTTGGACGCAGCGCGCACCACGATGAGCAGCGCGCCCAACAGTGCACCGGTACCCACATCGGCCCAGTTCAGCAGCGAGGCAATGTAGACAAACAAGAACACCGAGAGCAGATCCCCGGCGGTGCCAAAGTCCCGCTGGGCATTGGTCAAGTGCACGCGGCGTTCGCGCGCCACGATGCCGAAGGTCAGAGCGGCCAGCAAGGGCGACAGTTTCAACCCATACGACATGGTGGTGAGCAGCAGCACGGCCAGCGCAAACACCACGGTGACACTGCGCTCATGCGTGCCGCGCTGGCGCAGCAGCCAGGGCACCACCACACCCAGCAAGGCGCCCACCGCCACCGAGGTGGCCAACACGTGGATGCTGCCAAAGGCCGCCAGCACCAGGTCGCCCGACGTGCTGAGGTACCAGTAGCCCACCACCAGCTTGAGCGCGAGCACCGACATCAGACAGTTGATGGCGCACAGATGCAGCACCCGCTCGGTCACCTGACCGGCGCTGCGCAGCTCGTTGGCCACGCGCACAATGCCGGCCGGCGAGGTCGAAATGGACAGCGCCGCGATGATCAGGCGCACGTCCACCGCCAAGTCAAACCAGCCCGTTACGGCATAGATGAGTGCAAACGTGAGGATCGACTCCACCACCCCGAGCAACAGCACCCAGGGGTTGTGGCGGAACCAGCGCAGGTTGATGCGATAGCCCAACTCAAACAGCACCAGCGACAGCGCCACGTTGGCCAGAAAAGGCAGGCCGGGCACGTCACCTGTGAGTCCAGGCAAATTCAGCAGCCCGCCCAGCAGCCCCACCGCCACGTAACTGGATACACGCGGTATGTGCCACAACTCGTAGCAGCGCTCGGCCAGAAACCAGGCCAGCAGCAACACCAGCGGCCAGGCCATGGTCTGGAAGAGGAAAGAAAAGTCGGTCACCATGGGCAGGTTCTCCTGGGTGGAAGCCTGGGTTCACAGGCCCCGCGCTGCGGCCGGGCCGCGCGCGAAACCAACAGGCCAACCGGCATCAGCAAGGTGCTGACTTGAACACCGGGGAACGGCAGCACCAGAGTGCCACCACGAAATGCGCTACAAGCAGCGCCAGACCGCAGAGGGTCCAGCCGCGTCATGCCGCTTGAAAGGTCAGACTGCGAAACGCTGCGTGAGTTCTTGTAAGTTCAAGGTTTCAAGCACCTGCAATAGGCGCTCACGGGACCGGGCGCGGGAGCCGCCCCGGTCGTCTGCCATTCTACGGGCCAGGATCAGCTCGTTTTTCATTGAATGTTCCCAGCCCACCAGCTCGGTCACGGTGACGCTGTAGCCATGGGCCTCCAGCTGCAGGCAGCGCAGCACGTTGGTGATCTGGCTGCCAAACTCGCGCGTGTGCAGCGGGTGGCGCCACAATTCGGCCAGCGGCGTGCGCGACAGGCTCAGCGCCTTGTTGCTCCGCATCACACCCGCCACCTCGGCCTGGCAACACGGCACCAACACCATGAACTGCGCCTGCTTGGCCAGACCGAAGGCGATGGCGTCGTCGGTGGCGGTGTCGCAAGCGTGCAGCGCCGTCACCACGTCGATGGTGGCGGGCAGCTCGGGGTGGGTCAGCGCCTGCTGCACCGTGGTGGCCAGAAAAGCCATGCGCGCAAAGCCCAGGCGCTGGGCCAGCGCACGCGACTTTTCAACCAGCTCGGCACGCGATTCCACGCCGTACACATGGCCCACGGGCAGGTCTTTGAAAAACAGGTCGTACAAGATGAAGCCGAGGTAGGACTTGCCCGCGCCGTGATCGGCCAGGGTCACGTCGCCACGGGCCTTCAACACCTCGGCCAGCAGCGGCTCGATGAACTGCACCAGGTGGTACACCTGCTTGAGCTTGCGCCGGGTGTCCTGGTTGAGCTTGCCTTCGCGGGTGAGGATGTGCAGCTCTTTGAGCAACTCAACCGACTGGCCGGGGCGCAGTTCGGGCAGCTGCTCCTGCAGCGTGGGTGGCGGGCGTTTTTTCTCGGCGGCTTTCAACATGCACTGATCATAGGCGAGCCCCCGGAATCCGCAGCAAGGGCCGGCGACAATGGCGCATGACCTCAGCTCACCTGCATCCCTACACAGCTCTCACCCCTGACGTGGTGCAGGACGCCTTGGCCAGCATCGGCCTCTGGGGCGACGGGCGCCTGAGCGCGCTCAACAGCTTCGAAAACCGCGTGTACCAGATCCACCTGGAAAGCCCGTTTGACGGCTGCGAGCAGGTCGTGGCCAAGTTTTACCGGCCGCAGCGCTGGAGCGACGCGCAGATTTCCGAAGAACACGCCTTTGCCGCTGAGCTGGTGGCGGCTGAAATACCCGCTGTGCCGCCGCTGGCGGTACACGGCGCCACGCTGCACCACTTTGGCGGCTTCGCCTTTGCGGTGAGCCCCCGCCGCGGCGGGCGGCGCCCCGAGCTGGACGACTTTGAGGTGCTGGAATGGATTGGCCGCTTTCTGGCGCGCATCCACACGGTGGGCGCAGCGCGGCCGTTCAAGGCTCGCCCGGCGCTGGACGTGGCGGCCTTCGCCCACGAACCACGCGACTGGCTGCTGGAACACCGCATGGTGGCACCCGAGGTGCAAACCGCCTGGTCGAGCGCGCTCAGCGAAGCACTGGCGCTGATCGAGGCACACCCGGTGCTGCGTACGGGCACGCCGAACGGTGAGGACGGCATCCAGCGCTTGCGCCTGCATGGCGACTGCCACCCCGGCAACATTTTGTGGACGCCGACCGACCTGCCCGGTGCCGGCCCCCATTTTGTGGACCTGGACGACGCCCGAACCGGCCCTGCCGTGCAAGACCTCTGGATGCTGCTCAGCGGCGACCGCCGCCAGCAGACCCAACAGCTCGGCGCGCTGGTAGACGGCTACGAGCAGTTCCGCCCCTTTGACCGGCGCGAGCTGGCGCTGATCGAACCCTTGCGCACCCTGCGGCTGATTCACTACAGCGCCTGGCTGGCCCGACGCTGGGACGACCCGGCCTTCCCCATCAACTTCCCCTGGTTCGGCACCCGCGACTACTGGCAAGGTCAGGTGGACATGCTGGTGGAACAGATCGAAGAAATGCAAAACCCGCCGCTGATGGCTTGAACCCAGGTCAGCGCCGGGCTTCGCACGCCACCCATCAAGGGGGCGGCACTGGCGGACCTGCCAACGCGGTTCCGTTGTGCCCCGGGAAACGGAGAGCGCTGCGCTGAAACCCCACTTGAATCAGTGTTATCGAGCAATTAAATTGCACACAATTTAATTGCTCGATACATTGAACCCCATGCCGACGCCAAAAATCCCTACCGACCAAGCCCTGCAGCTGGACAACCAGCTGTGCTTTGCGCTGTATTCGGCTTCGCTGGCCATGACCAAGCTGTACAAGCCGCTGCTCGACGAACTGGGCATCACCTACCCGCAGTACCTGGCCTTGCTGGTGCTGTGGGAGCGCGACGGGCTCACGGTGTCCGAGTTGGGAGAACGGCTTTACCTCGACTCCGGCACGCTTACACCACTGCTCAAACGCCTGGAAACGGCAGGCCTGGTGTCTCGCCTGCGTGACACACAAGACGAGCGCCGGGTGCTGGTGCGCCTGAGTGCAGCTGGGCGCGAACTCAAACAGCGAGCGGCGCGCATACCCGGCTGCGTGCTGCAAGCCTCGCAATGCGACGTGGCCGAGGCCATGGCACTGACCCACCAGATTCAAGCCCTGCGCGACCGGCTCACCGCCTGAGCACGCAGCGGCCCACCCAGGGCCCACCCCTTTTCAACCCCCGCTTCCCCGGAAGCATTCAACCCCAGGAAACCACCATGACCACCCTCACCCAAGTGATTTACACCGCCCGCGCCCACACCACGGGTGGCCGCGAGGGCAACTCGCGCAGCGACGACGGCCTGCTCGATATCAAACTGACCCCACCCAAAGCCATGGGCGGCGCCGGCACGGCCACCAACCCTGAGCAGCTGTTTGCGGCCGGCTATTCGGCTTGCTTCATGGGCGCACTGAAACACGTGGCCGGCCTGAAGAAAGTGCCCGTGCCGGCCGATGCGTCTATTGCCGCCGAAGTGGACATTGGCCCCATCCCGGCCGGCTTTGGTATTGCCGCCCGCCTGGCCGTGAGCCTGCCCGGCATGGACCGCGCCGTGGCCCAGGATCTGGTGGACACGGCACACCAGGTGTGCCCGTATTCCAATGCCACACGCGGCAACATCGACGTGACCATCACGCTGCTCTGAAGCTGAGCGCCTTTCGGGCACACCGAAAGACAACATCGAAAAAGCCCACCTGGGCGACCGGGTGGGCTTTTTTGTGCGCAAAGGTCGCGCGCTATTTCTTCTCGCTGGGGTCGTAAATGGTGGTGCTGGTGCCCACGCCCACACCCACGCGGGCCTTGCTGTCGCCAATGGGGGCGCTCACCCCCACGCCAGCGCCCGCGCTGACCCGGCCGTCCTGGTTCACACCCACGCCCACGCCGACCGGCCCCACGCCGGTGCCCACACCCAGGTTCACACCGCCCGGACCCACCCCCACACCCACGGAAAACGGGCCGATGGGAATGCCAATGCCCACCGACGCGCAACCACCCAGCAGGGCTGCAGCAGCCAGCACCACAGCAGAAGTGCCGCGGCCGAAAAACGGATACAGGTTTGGGCGGGTGTTCATGGGTCAGGCCTCCGGGTTCACAAACAAACACCATTTTGACAGCGCGCGGGGCTGGGCGTTCCCGCCCCCGCGGCCAGTGCTGGAGGGCCAGAAAAAAACCCCGGTTCTGCGTACAGCCCCGGGGTTTCGGTGGTCGGCCCGAATGGGCCAAACCAATGGATCAGGTCGCCAACGTCAAACCAGCAAAGCGTTGACCCGTTTCACGTAAGTGGCTGGGTCTTCTGGCAAGCCGCCTTCGGCCAGCAAGGCCTGGTCAAACAGGATGTGGGCCAGGTCGTCAAAGTGGGCGCTGCTCTCCAGCTTTTTCACCAGCGCGTGCTCGGCATTCACTTCCAGAATGGGCTTCATGTCGGGCGCCTGCTGGCCAGCCTGCTTGAGCATGCGGGCGAGCTGGGTGCTCATGCCGTGGTCTTCCACCACCAGGCAAGCGGGCGAGTCCACCAAACGCGTGGTCACGCGCACATCCTGCGCTTTGTCCTTCAGGCTGGCCTTCAGGCGCTCCAGCATCGGCTTGAAGGTTTCGGCGGCCTCTTCGGCGGCTTTTTTCTCGGCCTCGTCTTGCAGATCGCCCAAGTCCACCGCGCCCTTGGCCACGCTTTGCATGGGGGTGCCGTCAAACTCGTGCAGGTGCGACAACGCCCACTCGTCCACGCGGTCGGTCATCAGCAGCACTTCGATGCCCTTTTTACGGAACACTTCCAGCTGCGGGCTGTTTTTGGCGGCAGCCAAGTTGTCGGCGGTGATGTAGTAAATGGCCTGCTGGCCTTCTTTCATGCGGGCCTTGTAGTCGGCCAGGCTCACGCTCACGGTGTCGCAGGTGGTGGACGCAAAACGCAGCAGCTTGGCCAGCTTCTCGCGGTTGGCAAAGTCTTCGCCCAGACCTTCTTTCAACACCGCGCCAAACTCGGCGTAGAAGGCCGAATACTTGCCGGCGTCTTTTTCGGCAGCAGCCAGGTCTTCAGCGCTCACCACATCGGTCACGCCATCGGCGCCTTCTCCGGCTTTGGGCGCCAGGTCTTTTTTGGCCAAGTCTTCCAGCATGGCCAGCACGCGGCGGGTGTTGCCTTCGCGAATGGCTTTCACGTCGCGGCTTTCCTGCAGCAGCTCGCGGCTCACGTTGAGCGGCAGGTCGGCCGAATCCACCACACCCTTGACCCAGCGCAGGTAAGAAGGCATCAGCGCCTCGGCCTCGTCCATGATGAACACGCGCTTGACGTAGAGCTTGATGCCCGACTTGCGGTCGCGGTTCCACAGGTCCACCGGCGCCTTGGCCGGAATGTAGAGCAGCTGCGTGTACTCGGTGCTGCCTTCCACGCGGTTGTGGCTCCAGGCCAGCGGGGCGTCCTGGTCGTAGCTGAGGTTTTTGTAAAACTCGGCGTACTGCTCGTCAGAAACGTCTTTCTTGCTGCGCGCCCACAGCGCGTTGGCCGAGTTCACAGCCTCCCAGTCCGCTTGCTGCACATACTCGCTCTTCTCGGCGTCCCACTCTTCCTTCTGCATCAAGATGGGCAGGCTGATGTGGTCGGAATACTTGCCGATGATGGACTTGAGCTTCCAGTGGCTCAGGTACTCGCTCTTGTCGTCGCGCAGGTGCAAGATGATGCTGGTGCCACGCGCGGCGCGCTCAATGGCTTCCACCTCAAAGTCGCCGGTGCCACCGCTGGTCCAGCGCACGCCTTCGGCCGCGGGCAGGCCAGCGCGGCGGCTTTCCACCACGATCTTGTCGGCCACGATGAAGCCGGAATAAAAGCCCACGCCAAACTGGCCAATCAGCTGCGCGTCCTGCTTCTGGTCACCACTCAGGTGGCTCATGAAGTCTTTGGTGCCGCTCTTGGCAATGGTGCCCAGGTGCTCCACCGCCTCGGCCAGGCTCATGCCAATGCCGTTGTCGGTGATGGTGATGGTCTTGGCGTCTTTGTCAAACGCCACGCGCACGTCCAGATTGGGCGCGTCTTCAAACAGCGCGGCGTTGTTCAGGCCTTCAAAACGCAGCTTATCGCAGGCGTCCGACGCGTTGGAGACCAGCTCGCGCAAGAAGATGTCGGGGTTGGAATACAGCGAATGGGTGACGAGGTGCAGCAGTTGCGACACTTCGGCCTGGAATGACAGGGTTTGTTTGCTCATGGAACCAATAAAAGTTTGAAAAACACAGACGCGCTCACAGCAGAGCGCCCACGCAAGCCGTGAATTATGGGCGGGGCGGGGTTTTTCAAGCCCCGGCGTCGGGCACCGGACTCAGCCACGCCAGAACCTGCGCCGCCACCTCGCGGCTCGAAAGCAGGTCCAGGTGGCCGGTGCGGTAGGTGAGGTACTGGCTTTCCCGGGCAAACACCAGCCGGCGGGCCGGTTCATCGTGCTGGCCCAGCGCGCTGTTGAGCGGCACCAGGCCGTCGCCCATCAGCCGGTCGGCCAGCAGGCCGCGTTTGGGCGCCAGGGTGGCAGCCACGGCGAAGCAGGCCACCCCTTCGGGCAAAGGCAGCGGTGTGCGATGGTCTTCGGGGGAGGCAAAGCGGTCGCGGCCCTGCCAGTCGGCGTCCAGCACATGGCCATGTCGCAGGTCGGTAATGCCGGCGCTGCGGATCTTGCCCAGCTGGGCAAACGGGGCGGTGTGCGGTGACGAGGCGAGCAGCAAGTCCACCCCGTGGCCCGCACGCTCCAGCGGGGCGCCATGGTGCGGCGTGCCCAGAAACACCAGCTCGCGCAACAGCCCCGGCCAGCGCTGGCCCGCCTCGCGCGCGGCGTGCACGGCCGAACGCGCCACCAGCCCGCCCATGCTGTGCCCCACAAGGGTGATGCGCTCCAGCGGCACAGGCCAGGCCGCCACCAGCTGCTCCAGTTGCAGGGCCAGCTCGCGCCCGCTCATGGAGGTGTGCAAGCCCGAGTTGTAGCGCAGGTAAACGGGCGTGCAGCCCAAGGCCCGCGCCAAAAACGCGCCGTGGTCGTGTCCACTGCGCAGCCACTGCGTGTCGTTCATGCACAGACCGTGCGCCAGCAGCAGCAGGTGCGGGCTGGGCTGGCTCAGCTGCGCCTTCAGCGCTTGGGGCGCCAGCGGCAGCACCTGCCCGCCTTGGCGCAATTCCATGCGCTGGGCCAGCGGGTTGCCAAAACTTTGCAAACGGTCGCCCAGCACACCGTTGAGCGCAGCCAGCACCGCCTCGCGCTCAGGGGAAGCGTTTGGGTGCGTGGTCGGGTCGTCCACCAGCGGCAGCAGCAGGGCCAAAGCCCCGTCCAGCCCATTGCCCACCAGGTGCGTCACACCGCGAATGCCCCGGTAAATCTGCCCGGTCAGTCCGCTGGTGTGCTCGGGTGTGGCACCCGCCGAAAACCCCAGCCGCCGCAGCACCGACTGGTGCACGCCCTCGGCGATGTTGATCACGCCCAGCGTGGCTTGCGAGGCCAGCTGGGCAGCGCCCCGCACATCAGACGGGCGCACGTGGCGCAGCACCGTGCGCTGGCGGGTCTTGGGTGGAGTGGGGGCGGTCATGGTGCATGGTGTCCAGGGTCAGAACGCAACAATGGGGGGCTCACTCTATGCCGCGTTTCGGTGTGTGCGCAACGTCCCGCCCACCGGCTCAGGCAAACGACTCACCCGCCCCCAGATACCGCCACTGCCCCACCGGCAGGTTGCCCAGCACCACGTTGCCGATGCGGATGCGCTTGAGGCCCACCACGTGCAGGCCCACCTGTTCGCACATGCGGCGGATCTGGCGCTTCTTGCCTTCCTTCAGGATGAAGCAGAGTTGCTCGGGGTTCATCCAGTCCACCTTCGCGGGCAGCAACGGCTGGTCGTCCAGGCTCAGGCCGTGGCGCAGCAAAGCCATTTTGTTCGCCGGGAAAACAGACTGCACATCCTGCGTGACCACGCCCGCGCCGTGTGGACCGTTGGGCGCGTAGTGCACGCGCACCAGGTATTCCTTTTCGATGCCGCTGTTCTCCCCGATGAGCTGGCGCGCCACGCGGCCGTCTTGCGTAAGCACGAGCAGGCCCACAGAGTCGATGTCGAGCCGGCCGCAGGGCGCAAGGCCGCGGGTGTGTTCGGGGGCGAAGCGGCGGCTGTCGGCCGGGTGGCGGGCGTCGCCGCGCCACTGGCTGGGTGCGCCGATGAGGGTAGCGGCGGCTTCGTGGCCGTCTTCGGGCTGGCCGCTCACGTAGCCCATGGGTTTGTGCAACAAGATGGTGACCTGCCCCGCCTGCTGGTGGCGGGCTTGGGGCAACACCTCGACCTGGGCGTCGGGCGCCACGGGCATGCCCATGACGGCGGGTTCGCCGTTGACCAGCACCCAGCCGCGCGCGATCCATTCGTCGGCCTCACGGCGCGAGCACAGACCGAGGTCGGCCATGCGCTTGTTCAGGCGGATTTCACCGCGCACGTTGCCCACGCGGGCGAGATCGGGCCGGTGCGGCTGCACCGGGCGTGGCGCGCTGGACGGGCCACGCGCAGCGCGGTCGCCGTAGGGCGCGTCGCGCGAATCGCGCGGGTTGCCATAGGGGTCGCTGCGGCCAGGGCGGTCACCTGAGCGGGGGTTGGGGCGCTCGCTCCAGCCGCGCTCATCACCGCGCAGGCCAGCCGGCGCCCGCCCATAGGCGTTGGGTTGTTCGGGACGGCCGCGTGGGTCTTGCCGTGGTGGTTGGCGTTGGTCTTGCCGCATGTCTGGGCGGGGGCCTTGGCGGCCATCGTTGCGCTCTTCCCAGCTGCGTTCACGCCGGTCTGGCAGGGGCGCACCGCGCGGACCACCGGCTCGATCAGGCGCGGCACGGGGGGGCTTGGGCGCAGACGCGGACACGCTTTTGGCGCGGGCCGGGCCAGGTGGGCGCACGGGCGCGCGGCGCGGGGCATAGGGGTCTGCGGGCGGCTTGGCGGCAGTGCCCGGATTGAGCTTGAGGGTGCGGGCGGGTTTGTCGGTCGTCATGGGGGGATCATCCCAGATGAATGGGCGAAATAAAAAGGAATTGCACGCGTGATGACTGCTCAGTCTCTCAGCTGGGTTCCAGCTCGCCCGAGCGCAGGGCGGCCAGGTCGAGCACGCGCAGGCCGCCGTATTCCACGCGTATCCAGCCTTTGGCTGAAAGGGTGGACAGGGCTTCGTTGACCCGCTGGCGCGACAGCCCCACCAGGTAAGCCAGCTCTTGCTGGGTGATGCGCAAAATGCCGTCGACGTTGGGCGAGAGCAGCGGGTGAAACAAGGCGGCGAGGTTGCGGGCCACGCGCAGGTCGGGGTTGTTGAGGCGGTCGATTTCGCGGGCGGCAATGAACTGGCCCAGGCGCTCGTTGAGCTGCAGCATGACGAAGCGGTTGAACCCAATGGAATGGTCCAGCAGCCAATGAAAAGTATCCACCGGCACCCCGGCCACGCGGCATTTGCGCAGCGCCTGCACGTTGTAGCGGTAGGGCTCGCGCTTGAGCACGGTGCCTTCGCCAAACCAACCACCCGGCGCCAGGCCGGTAAAGGTGATGGCAAAGCCCTGCGACTCGTCGTTGTTCATTTTCAGCAGTCCGTCCACCAGGCCAAACCAGTAGGTGGCCGCACGCCCGAAGCGGATGATGTAGTCGCCCGCCGGCACCTCGGTCACCACCAGGCCTTCCAGGGCGCGCGCACGCTCTGCTGGGCCCAGGCTGGGCAACCAGGGAATCTGCGCCAACTCGGCTTCGGTGGGCGCACGGGCGCGCTCGCGCAACACTGCACCTTGGCGATTCGACAGGAAAGATGACATGGCGCTGACCCGAACGTTCAAAAATTACTAGGGAAAGTCCTAGGGGGGAAGACCCCTCAATTGTCGTCGCACTGACAACATAACGTCAAACACAGGCATAACATCCGCACCAGAATGATTTGAACGCGGTGCGGCCGAATTGATCCAGAGGTGCTCTGGACAGGTCCCCGGACTCAGGAGACGTTGCCATGCAAAACACTTTCCCCCGACTGTTGCTGGACCACGCGCAGCGCCGCCCCGATGCGCCAGCCATGCGCGAAAAGGAATACGGCATATGGCAAACCACCAGCTGGGCTGCCATGGCCCGGCTGGTGGAAGCCATTGCCTGCGGCCTGCACCAGGCCGGCCTGCAGCGCGGCGAACACATGGTGGTGATCGGTGCCAACCGCCCCCGCCTGTACGCCACCATGCTGGCCGCCCAGTCCATTGGCGCCATTCCGGTGCCGCTGTACCAGGACGCGGTGGGTGCCGAATGCGTGTTCCCCATCAACAACGCCGACATCCGGTTTGCCGTGGTGGAAGACCAGGAGCAGGTCGACAAGATGCTGGAAATTCGCGACCGCTGCCCGCAGCTTTCGCATGTGTACTTTGACGACCCGCGCGGCCTGCGCAAATACGACGAACCGGGCCTGAGCGCGCTGGAAGAGCTGGTGGCCGCAGGCCAGGCTTACGCCAAGATCCACCCCCAGCTGTTTCGCGAACAGGTTGACATGGCCCAGCCCGACGACGTGGCGGCCATGTTTTTCACCAGTGGCACCACCGGCAACCCCAAGGGCGTGGTGCACACGCACAACACGCTGATCGACCGCGCCGCCGTGGGCACGCGCTTTGACAAACTCACCGAAAAAGACGAGGTGCTGGCCTACCTGCCGCCGGCCTGGATTGGCCAGAACATCTTCAGCTACGCCCAATGGCTGGTGGCCGGCTACGTGGTGAACTGCCCCGAGTCGGGCGCCACCGTCACCATCGACCTGAAAGAAGTGGGCCCCACCTACTATTTCGCACCACCCCGGGTGTTTGAAGGCCTGCTCACGACCGTGATGATCCGCATGGAAGACGCGGGCGCCCTCAAGCGCAAGATGTTCCACACCTTCATGGACGTGGCGCGCCGCGTGGGCCCCGACAAACTCGATGGCAAATCCGTGGGCCTGGCCGACTCGGTGCTGTACGCATTGGGCAACATCTTTGTATACGGCCCGCTGCGCAACAGCCTGGGCATGAGCCGGGTGCGTGTGGCCTACACGGCCGGTGAAGCCATTGGCCCCGACCTGTTCAGTTTTTACCGCTCCATCGGCATCAACCTGAAGCAGCTGTATGGCTCCACAGAAACCGCTGTGTTTGTGTGCCTGCAACCCGATCACGAAGCCCGTGCCGACACGGTGGGCGTGCCCTGCGAAGGCGTGGAGATCAAGCTGAGCGAGACCGGTGAGATTTTGGTGAAATCGCCCGGCTTGCTGAAGGAATACTACAAAAACCCGGCCGCCACGGCCGAGGTGCTGACCGCCGACGGCTGGTACCACACCAGCGACGCCGGCTTCATCGACGCGTCGGGTCACCTGAAGATCATCGACCGCGTGAAAGATGTGGGTCGCATCAAGGGTGGTGCGTTTGACAACGCCATGTTTGCGCCCAAATACGTGGAGAACAAGCTCAAGTTCTTCTCGTACATCAAGGAGGCGGTGGCTTACGGTGACCAGCGCGAAAAGGTCTGCGTTATGGTCAACATCGACATGGAAGCCGTGGGCAACTGGGCCGAACGCCGCAACCTGCCCTATGCCGGGTACACCGACCTGGCGCAAAAGCCCGAGGTGTACGAACTGATTCGCGAATGCATGGAAAAGGTCAACGCCGACCTGAGCCGCGACGAGCTGCTGGCCGGCAGCCAGATCAGCCGCTTCTTGGTGTTGCACAAAGAGCTGGACGCCGACGACGGCGAACTCACCCGCACCAACAAGGTCCGCCGCGGCTTCATTGCCGACAAGTACAACGTGTTGATCGACGCGCTCTACGGTGGCAAGACCGAGCAATACATTGAAACCCAGGTGAAGTTTGAAGACGGCCGCACCGGCAGCGTGAGCGCCACGCTGAAGGTGAGCGACGCCAAGACCTTTGCCCCAGTGAAAGCCGCAGCATGACCAAAAAAATCGGCGACGTCATTCTCGACGTCCAGAACATCAGCCTGCGCTTTGGTGGCGTGAAGGCGCTGACCGACATTTCCTTCAACGTGAAGGAACACGAGGTCCGCGCCATCATCGGCCCCAACGGGGCGGGCAAAAGCTCCATGCTCAACTGCATCAACGGTGTGTACACGCCGCAAGAAGGCAGCATCACCTTTCGCGGCCAGACCTTCAAGCACATGAACAGCCGCCAGGTGGCCGAGATGGGCATTGCCCGCACGTTTCAAAACCTGGCGCTCTTCAAGGGCATGAGCGTGATCGACAACATCATGACCGGGCGCAACCTGCGCATCAAAAGCAACCTGTTCATGCAGGCGCTGCGCCTTGGCCCGGCGCAGCGCGAAGAAGAAGAGCACCGCGAGTACGTCGAACAGATCATCGACTTTCTGGAAATTCAGGCCTTTCGCAAAACGCCCGTGGGCCAACTGCCCTACGGCTTGCAAAAGCGCGTTGACCTGGGCCGCGCGCTGGCCATGGAGCCCAAGGTGCTGCTGCTGGACGAACCCATGGCCGGCATGAACATGGAAGAGAAGCAGGACATGAGCCGCTTCATCCTGGACGTGAACGACGAGTTCGGCACCACCATCGTGCTGATCGAGCACGACATGGGCGTGGTGATGGACATTTCCGACCGCGTGGTGGTGCTGGACTACGGCAAGAAGATTGGTGACGGCACCCCCGAAGAGGTGCGCAGCAACGAAGAAGTCATCAGCGCGTACCTCGGTACGAGCCACTGAACACGGAGACAACAAGATGGCATTTTTCTTAGAAGCACTGCTGGGCGGCCTGATGGCCGGCATGCTGTATTCCCTGGTCGCGCTGGGCTTTGTGCTGATTTACAAAGCTTCAGGCGTCTTCAACTTCGCACAGGGCGCCATGGTGCTGTTTGCGGCGCTGGCCATGGCCCGGTTCTCTGAGTGGATTCCTCAGTGGCTCGGGCTGGACAACAAGTTCCTCGGCAACCTGATCGCGTTTGTGGTGGCTGGCGCTTGCATGTTCGTGCTGGCCTGGCTGATCGAGCGCCTGGTATTGCGCCACCTGGTCAACCAGGAGGGCGTGACGCTGCTGATGGCCACGCTGGGTATCACCTACTTTCTGGACGGACTGGGCCAGACTATCTTTGGCAGCGCGATCTACCAGATTGACGTGGGCATGCCCAAGGAGCCGGTTTTCCTGTTCGAAAACGTCTTCGAAGGCGGCGTGTTGATCAGCCTAGAGGATGTGTACGCGGCCTGCATCGCCGCCTTGTTGGTGGCTGTGCTTTCGCTGTTCTTTCAGAAAACAGGAACGGGCCGTGCGTTGCGCGCTGTGGCGGACGACCACCAAGCGGCGCAATCCATCGGGATCCCACTCAACCGCATCTGGGTCATCGTGTGGTTTGTGGCGGGTATCACCGCCTTGGTCGCTGGCGTCATCTGGGGCTCCAAACTCGGCGTGCAGTTCTCGCTCACCACGGTAGCCCTGCGTGCCCTGCCCGTCATCATTTTGGGCGGCCTTACCTCAGTGCCTGGCGCGATCATCGGTGGTCTGATCATTGGCGTCGGCGAGAAGCTCTCCGAAATTTACCTCGGGCCCTATGTGGGCGGCGGTATCGAGATCTGGTTCGCGTATGTGCTGGCGCTGGTGTTCCTGTTGTTCCGGCCCCAAGGTCTGTTCGGCGAAAAAATCATTGACCGCGTGTAAGGAAGAAGAACATGTTTTACAGAGAAAACGGTCAATTCAAGACCTCTTACCGCGCCGATCAGCAGATCTTCCCCATCGCTCAAGACCGCTGGGCCGTGCTGGCACTTATTGCGTTTGCCTTCATTGGCGTACCGATGCTGGCAGACGAATACATGTTCCGCGCCATCCTGATCCCGTTCCTGATCCTGGCGCTGGCGGCTTTGGGTGTGAACATTCTGGTGGGCTACTGCGGACAGATTTCCCTGGGCTCGGGAGCCTTCATGGCAGTGGGCGCCTACATGGCCTACAACACCTACATCCGCATCGACGGCATGCCGCTGATCGTGGCGCTGCTGTCGGGTGGATTCTTTGCCACCCTCGTGGGCATGTTCTTCGGCATTCCCAGTTTGCGGGTGAAGGGCTTGTACCTGGCAGTGGCCACGCTGGCAGCGCAGTTTTTTTGTGACTGGGCCTTCAGCCGGATCAGCTGGTTCACCAACAACAGCACATCCGGTTCGGTTTCAGTGTCGAACCTGAGCGTGCTGGGCTGGCGCATTGACACCCCGGTCGAAAAATACCTGTTCTGCCTGGCCTTCCTAGTGGTCTTTGGCTTGCTGGCGAAAAACCTGGTGCGCTCGGCCATTGGCCGCGAGTGGATGGCCATCCGCGACATGGACGTGGCCGCAGCCGTGATCGGTATTCGACCCATGTACGCCAAGCTCAGTGCGTTTGCGGTCAGCTCTTTCATCATCGGCGTGGCCGGTGGTCTGTGGGGCTTTGTGCACCTGGGTTCGTGGGAGCCGGCCGCTTTCTCCATTGACCGCTCGTTCCAGCTGCTGTTCATGGTGATCATCGGCGGCATGGGCTCCATCATGGGCAGCTTCTTTGGTGCAGCGTTCATTGTGGTGCTGCCCATTTTCCTGAATCAGTTCCTGCCCGCCTTGGGCTCGCTCTTCGGGGTTGAAATTTCGACGGCGCTGGTATCGCACGCCGAGTACATGGTTTTTGGCGCACTCATCGTCTGGTTCCTGATCGTGGAACCCCACGGCCTGGCCAAGCTGTGGAGCGTGGCCAAGCAAAAGTTGCGGTTGTGGCCTTTCCCGCACTGACGTCACCTGGTCTGCAAACCTCGCGCTACCAGGGGAAGCCCTATGGGGATTTCCCCGATGCGAGCGTTGGGCAGACGCGTTGAACTGACAGGCTCTTGATTGGTTTTTTGTGTTGGTTTGTGTGTTGGTTTTTCCTTAGGAGACAAATGTGATGAAACTTCGTAACCTTGCCCTCTCTGTGTCCTTGGTCTGTGCTGGACTTTCGTCCGCCATGCTGTCTACCGCCGCGCTGGCGCAAGAAAAGGTGCAATTCTTCCCCGTGTTGTCCGGCCGCACCGGTCCTGTCGCCCCCAACGCAACGCCTTGGGCCAACGGGCACAACGACTACATGAAGCTGGTGAACGAACGCGGCGGCATCAACGGCGTCAAGACACTCGTTGAAGAATGTGAAACCGCTTACGCCACGGACCGCGGTGTGGAGTGCTACGAACGGTTGAAGGGCAAACATGGCGGCGCCACAGTGTTCCAGCCGCTGTCCACTGGCATCACGTTTGCGCTGACCGAAAAGATTCCTGGCGACAAAATTCCCATGATCACCTCGGGCTACGGTCGCAGCGACTCGGCCGACGGTGGCGTGTTCAAGTGGAATTTCCCCTTGATCGGTCACTACTGGGTGGCCGGAGACACCGTGCTCCAGCACATTGCCAAGACACAAGGTGGCTGGGCCAACCTGAAGGGTAAAAAGATCGGCGTGGCTTACCACGACAGCCCGTTCGGCAAAGAACTGCTGCCCATCATGCAAGAGCGCGCGGCCATGCATGGCTTCACGCTGCAGTTGCTGCCCATCCCTGCACCAGGTGTGGAGCAAAAGGCCATCTGGTTGCAGGTGCGCCAGCAGCGTCCTGACTTTGTGGTGCTGCAAACCTGGGGCGTGATGACCGCAACCTCCATCAAAGAGGCCGTGGCCACGGGTTACCCGCGTGAAAAGATGTTCGGCACCTGGTGGTCGGGCGCAGAACCTGATCTGAAGGACGTGGCACAAGGTGCCAAAGGCTACAGCGCGGTGATGATGCAGCACGGCGCCGAATACGAGTCCGCCGTGGTGAAGGAAATCCTGCAGAAAGTGCACGCCAAAGGCCAGGGCACCGGACCGAAAGAAGAAGTGGGCTCGGTGCTTTACATGCGTGGCGTCGTCGGTGCCATGCTGGCTGTCGAAGGCGTGCGAGCCGCCCAGGAAAAATACGGCAAGGGCAAAGTCATCACGGGTGAACAGGCCCGCTGGGGTTACGAGAACCTGAACTTGACCCAGGCCAAGCTGGATGCGCTTGGTTTCAAGGGCGTGATGCGCCCCGTGTCCACCTCTTGTGCTGACCACATGGGTTCCGCCTGGACCCGTGTGCACACCTGGGATGGCAGCAAGTTCGTCTGGGCTTCCGACTGGCTGCAGGCCGATGAGCAAATCATTCGTCCGTTGGTCAAGGCCTCTGCAGACAAATACGCTGCCGAGAAGAAGCTGACCCGCCGCACCCCGGCCGACTGCCAGTCCTGATAGGACCTTTGCCCTGCCCAACCGGGCAGGGCGCGGCCCTCGCGGGCCGCCAGCCGACAGGGCTGCACCGCAGCCTTGTCGATTGGTCAAAGGAAAAAGCACATGGAACCCACCAAATCCGTTCTCAACGTCAATGGCATCGAGGTCATCTACAACCACGTGATCCTGGTGCTCAAGGGCGTTTCGCTCAACGTGCCCGAGGGCAAAATCGCGGCGGTGCTGGGCGGCAACGGCGCCGGCAAAACCACCACGCTGCGAGCCATCTCCAACCTGCTCAAGGCCGAGCGCGGC
The DNA here is from genome assembly GCF_965657535.1 of Hydrogenophaga sp. GTDB lineage: Bacteria > Pseudomonadota > Gammaproteobacteria > Burkholderiales > Burkholderiaceae_C > Hydrogenophaga. The sequence goes on from NZ_CBFHOP010000013.1 coordinate 41,018, forward strand.
GAGGTCACCAAAGGCAGCATCGAGCTGCGCGGTGAGCGCATCGAAAACCTCACGCCGGCCGACCTGGTGAACCGGGGCGTGGTGCAGGTGATGGAAGGCCGGCACTGCTTTGCCCACCTGACCATTGAAGAAAACCTGATGACGGGCTCATACACCCGCAACGACAAGGCCGAGATCGCGCGCAACCTGGAGAAGGTTTACAACTATTTCCCGCGCCTGAAAACCCGCCGCACCAGCCAGGCGGCCTACACCTCGGGCGGCGAGCAGCAGATGTGTGCCATTGGCCGCGCACTCATGACCAACCCGAGCGTGATGCTGCTGGACGAGCCGTCCATGGGCTTGGCGCCGCAAATTGTGGAAGAGGTGTTCGAGATCGTGAAAGACCTCAACACCAAAGAAAAAGTGACCTTCCTGATCGCCGAGCAAAACACCAACATGGCACTGAAGTACGCCGACTACGGCTACATCATGGAAAGCGGCCGCATCGTGATGGATGGCGCCGCCAGCGACCTGCGCAACAACGAGGACGTGAAAGAGTTTTATCTGGGCATGGGCGGCGGTGAGCGCAAGTCGTTCAAGGACGTGAAGAGCTACAAACGGCGCAAGCGCTGGCTCGCTTGATGGCACACCCCCGCGCCGCAGGATTTATGGCCCACCCCCGAGCCGCCTATGGCGTCACCCCCTCCAGGGGGCAACGCTGGCGGCCCTGCGAAGCCGGTTCCGCGGCGTTCTTGGTTTAAGGCATTGCAGCTGTCCGGTTGAGCCCTTTCTGTGACGTTCTTGGTTTGAGACAGCTCTCCCCCACCTTTTGTGGTTTTGAATATGACCGATTTTTTTGACGCCTTGGAAACCCGTTCGCCTGCTGAGCGTGAAGCGGCGCAGATGGCGATGCTGCCGACCCAGATCGCACACGCTCAGGCGAGCAGCGCGGCCATGGCCGAGATCCTTCAAGGCGTAGATGCCACAACAGTTAACAGCCGCACTGCGCTGGCCTGCCTGCCCGTCACCCGCAAGAGCGAGTTGCTGGAGCGCCAGAAAGCCTTGCGTGCAGCAGGTGGCGATGCCTTTGGCGGCTTTGCGGCACTGGTGCGCGGCCCTGGTATGTCGCGCATTTTTGCCAGCCCAGGCCCCATCTACGAACCCGAAGGCCACACGGCCGACTACTGGCGCACCGGGCGGGCCCTGTACGCGGCCGGTTTTCGCTCAGGCGAACTGGTGCACAACAGCTTCAGCTACCACATGACACCGGGCGCGTTCATTCTGGAGTCGGGCGCTCATGCGGTGGGTTGCACCGTATTTCCGGCCGGCACCGGCCAGACCGAGCAACAGCTCGAAGCCATGCTTGACCTGAAGCCCAACGGCTACACCGGCACGCCCAGCTTTCTGCGCATACTGCTCGAGAAAGCCCACGAAGCGGGCGCTGACATTTCGGGGCTGAACAAGGCATCGGTGGGCGGCGAAGCCTGCCCGCCCAGCCTGACAGCCTGGTTCAAAGAACAGGGTGTGGACGTGTACCAGACCTACGCCACGGCCGACCTGGGATTGGTGGCTTACGAGACCAGCGCACGCGAAGGCCTCGTGCTGGAAGAGAGCGTGATCGTGGAAATCGTGCGACCCGGCACCGGCGACCCGGTGCCCGAGGGTGAAGTGGGTGAACTGGTAGTGACCACGCTCAACCCCGCTTACCCGCTGGTGCGGTTTGGTACCGGCGACCTGTCGGCCATCTTGCCCGGCAGCTGCCCCACCGGCCGCACCGCGCCGCGCATCAAGGGCTGGATGGGCCGCGCCGACCAGACCACCAAGATCAAAGGCATGTTTGTGCACCCCTCACAAGTGGCCGACATTGCCCGCCGTTTTCCCCAAGTGTGCAAGGCCCGGCTGGTGGTGAGCGGCGAGATGGCCAACGACGCCATGTGCCTGCAGGTAGAAGCGGCCGAAGCGCTGCAGGGCCTGAGCGAGCAGATTGAAGCCGTGATGCGCGACGTGACCAAACTGCGCGGCGCCGTGCAGGTGGTCAGCCCAGGCACACTGCCCAACGACGGCAAGGTCATCGAAGACGCACGGAGTTACAAATAAGCACTACTTACAGCCCGATTCAAAGGGTTTCCCCTCATGCCCGCCTAAGTAATTACCGCGATTTCCCGAAAGGCTCGAAGGGCTAACATCGAGCCGTGACCAACCTTTCAGGAACATCCGCATGAAAAAGATTTTTGCCCTGGCCTTGACGGCTGCTGTCTCGGTGAGCGCTTTCGCACAGGAATTTCCGGCCAAGCCAATCACCATCGTGGTGCCTTTCGCAGCCGGTGGCCCAACCGACCTGGTTGCGCGCCAGCTGGCTGAAGCCATGCGCAAGCCGCTGGGCGGCGCCAACATCATTGTGGAAAATGCAGCGGGCGCAGGCGGCACCATTGGCGCCACCAAGGTAGCCCGTGCCACGCCCGATGGCCACACGCTGCTGGTCTGGCATATCGGCATGGCCGCCACCGCAGGCCTGTACCGCAAGCTGCCCTACAAGCCGCTCGAAGACTTCGAGTACCTGGGCATGATCAACGATGTGCCCATGACGCTGCTGGGCTCGCCCAAGCTGCCAGCCAACACCTACCGCGACTTCGAAAACTACATCCGCACCAACGGCGGCAAGCTCAACCTGGCCCACGCTGGCTTGGGTTCAGCGTCGCACCTGTGCGGTCTGATGTGGCAGTCGGCCGTGAAGCTGGACAAGTCCATGACCACCATCGCCTACCGTGGCACCGGCCCGGCCATGAACGACCTGATCGGCGGTCAGGTGGACGTGATGTGCGACCAGACCACCAACACCACCAGCCAGATTGAAGGCGGCCGCGTGAAGGCCTTTGCGGTGACCACGGCCAAGCCGCTGTCCGGCCACAAACTGCTGAAGGACTACCCATCGCTGCAGGAAATGGGTCTCAAGGGCTTTGACCTGACGATCTGGCACGCCATGTACGCCCCCAAGGGTACGCCTGCCGCCGTGACCAAAAAGCTCAACGATGCGCTGCAAGTGGCACTGAAAGACCCCGAGTTCATCAAGCGCCAGGAAGCGCTGGGCGCCTTGGTCACGAAAGACAGCCGTGTGACGCCAGCCGGCCACAAAGCCTTCGTGGCCAGTGAAATCACCAAGCTGAAGACCGTGATTGACGCCGCTGGCCAGTTCGCTGACTGATCCGGGCAACCCAGGCACACCCCGCGCCATCCGGTCGGGTTTGCTGAGCGCCACAAGCCGCCTTCGGGCGGCTTTTTTCGTGGCCGCCTGGCATCCACACCGTGGCCAAGCTTATCCGCTGCGGCGAGGCCAACCCGGGCCAGCTGAACTTGGCGTCAAGCGGCAACGGCACACCGAATCACCTGGCGGGCGAGCGGTGCACGTCCCGCACCGTGCCGAGGCCAGTGGGCTGGTCGGCTTTGAAGCCCGTTCGTGGTTTGGCCTGCAGGCCCCAGCAGGCACGCCGCCTGCGGTCGTGAGCCGCAGCCAGCAAGCCGTGGCCAAAGCATTGAATGTGCCGGCCATCAAGAGGCGCCTCACGGCGCAGGGTGCCATGACCGCCAGCAACGCCTCACAGGCGTTCACCGGCCTGATGGCGGCCGGCACAGCCCAATAGGCGCCCGTGGTGAAGGCGTCGGGTGCACGGGTGGACGGACGCCACACTGGGCTGCGGCACCAAACGCGTGCGTTACACGCCCCAGACGATTTCGACCCCAGCCTGCTCGCAGCGCTGCAGCATCTCGATGAACGGGGCGCAGCGCAGGCGCAGGCTCACCACATCGAATTCGGGCGGCAGCTCGCCTTTGGCTGCAGCCTCGGCCTTCAGGCGTTTTTGCTCTGCCTCTTCTTGCTCTACCGCTTCGCGCAGGGCCTGCACGGCAGGCGCCATCTGCTCCGGCAAGATGATGCCGGGGCCACTGGGGTCTTTGCCCAGGATCTCCAGCACACGCTGCCCGGTGGGCTCCAGCATCACCAGGTCGCCGGTTTCGCGGGATTTGAATCGGTACAAAGACATGTTGTGCTCCTTGGTCTTAAAACCCATTTTTGCACCAAAGCCGGCCCACCAACACGGCTTGGATCAATGCCACGCCGTTTGACGCTGCGGCGCAGCGCAAAACCCAGGCACGCCAGAGCAGGGTTTTCCCGATTGGCGGCATTTATTTCAAGTCTAAACTAATTAGGCATGAACACCTCCATTTCAGCGCTGCGGCGCATCCTGTGCATCGGTGGCGGCCCGGCGGGTCTGTACTTCGCGCTGCTGATGAAGCGGCGCGACCCCTCGCTCACGGTCACCGTGGTCGAGCGCAACCGGCCGTTTGACACCTTTGGCTGGGGCGTGGTGTTTTCCGACCAGACGCTGCAGAACCTGAAAAAGGCCGACCCGGAGTCGGCACAGCAAATGGCCGATGCGTTCAACCACTGGGACGACATCGAAGTCTTCTACAAAGACCAAAGTGTGCGATCCACCGGCCACGGCTTCATTGGCATTGGGCGCAAGCGCCTGCTCAACATACTGCAGGAACGCTGCTTGGCGCTGGGCGTGAATCTGGTGTTTGAAACGGACGTGACCGACGACCAGGCGCTGGCCGAGCAGTACCAGGCCGACCTGGTGATTGCCAGCGACGGGCTGAACAGCCGCATCCGAACGCGCTACGAAAGCACCTTCCAACCCGACATCGACACGCGCCAATGCCGCTTTGTCTGGCTGGGCACCCACAAGACGTTTGACGCTTTCACCTTCGCTTTCGAGCAAACCGAGCACGGCTGGTTTCAAGCCCACGCCTACAAGTTCGACGCCGACACATCCACCTTCATCGTCGAAGTGCCGGAAGACGTGTGGCAAGCGCACGGCATTGAAAGCATGAGCCAGGAAGACGGTGTGGCCTTTTGCGAGCGGCTGTTTGCCAAGCACCTGGACGGCCACCCGCTCATCAGCAACGCCAAGCACCTGCGAGGCTCGGCCAACTGGATCCGGTTTCCGCGCGTGATCTGCCAGACCTGGGTGCATTGGCAAGACGTGGCGGGCAGGCCCACACCCATCGTGCTGATGGGCGACGCCGCGCACACCGCGCACTTCTCCATTGGCAGCGGCACCAAGCTCGCACTGGAAGACGCAATCGATCTGGCCGACGAGTTCATGAAAAACGCGGGCGCCGACATGGCCACGGTGTTGCAGGGCTACGAAGCACGCCGCAGCGTGGAGGTGCTGAAAATCCAGAATGCAGCGCGCAACTCCACCGAGTGGTTTGAAAACGTGGACCGCTACACCGGGATGGACATTGAGCAGTTCAGCTATTCGCTGCTCACGCGAAGCCAGCGCATCAGCCACGAAAACCTGCGGCTGCGCGACCCGCAATGGCTGGAAGGCTACGAGGCCTGGCTGGAAGCACAAGCCCGGCCCGGCACCGCACCCAAAAAACACCCCACACCGCCCATGCTGCTGCCGCTGAAGGTGCGCAGCGTGGAACTGAAAAACCGCATCGTCGTCTCCCCCATGGCGCAGTACAAGGCCAGCGACGGCGTGGTGGGCGACTGGCACCTGATGCACCTGGGCGCACGCGCTGTGGGTGGTGCTGCGCTGGTGATGGTGGAGATGACCAGCCCGACGCCTGAGGGCCGCATCACGCCCGGCTGCCCAGGGCTGTGGAACGACGCGCAGCAAGCCGCGTTCCAGCGCATCGTGGACTTTGCGCACCAACAGAGCAGCGCCAAGATCGGCATCCAGCTGGGCCACAGCGGCCCCAAAGGCTCGACGCAGCTGGGCTGGGATGCCATCGACGAGCCGCTGCCGGACGGCAATTGGCCGCTGCTGTCGGCCAGCGCCGTGGCCTATGGCGCGCAGAACCAGGTGCCGCGCGCCATGACCCGCGCCGACATGGACACGATGACCGCCGCCTTCGTCGAAGCCACGCAACGCGCGGCCGCCGCCGGCTTTGACTGGCTGGAGCTGCACGCAGCGCACGGCTACCTGCTCTCGGCCTTCATCTGCCCGCTGACCAACCAGCGCACCGACGACTACGGCGGCTCGCTGGAAAACCGCTGCCGCTACCCACTGGAAGTGTTCAGCGCCATGCGCGCGGTGTGGCAGGCCGACAAGCCCATGAGCGTGCGCATCTCGGCGCACGACTGGGCGCCTGGCGGCAACACGCCGGACGACGCGGTCGCCATCGCGCGGCTGTTCAAGGCCGCCGGCTGCGACGTGATCGACGTGTCCTCCGGCCAGACCACGCGGCAGGCCAAGCCGGTGTATGGCCGCATGTACCAGACCCCGTTTGCCGACCGCGTGCGCAACGAAGCTGGCATTTTGACCATGGCGGTGGGCGCCATTTCAGAAGCCGACCACGCCAACAGCATCATCGGTGCTGGGCGCGCCGACCTGTGCGCGGTGGCCCGGCCGCACTTGGCCAACCCGGCCTGGACGCTGCATGAGGCCGCCAAGCTGCAGACCCGCGCGATTGACTGGCCGCGTCCCTACGAGAGCGGGCGCGACCAGCTCTACCGAGAAATTGCCCGCCAGCAAAGCCTGCAGGCGGCCCCCGCCAACCCAGACCCGGCGGAGGCCGCATGAACGCCGACCCGACCCTCGACCTGGAAGCCCGCGCCCACACCGAACACGCTCAAGAGCTGCGGTTGTGGTTGCGCCTGCTCACCTGCTCGCAGCTGATTGAAAAACGCGTGCGCACTGGCTTGCGCGAACAGTTCGACACCACACTGCCGCGCTTTGACCTCATGGCCCAGCTGGAACGCCACCCCGAGGGCCTGAAGATGAAAGAGCTGTCACACCGGCTCATGGTGACCGGCGGCAACGTGACCGGCATCACCGACCAGCTGGTGGCTGAGGGCCTGGTGGAGCGCATGGCGGTGGAAGGCGACCGGCGGGCCTTTCTGGTGCGCCTCACGCCCGCGGGCCGCAGCGCCTTTGAACACATGGCCACGCAGCACGAGCGATGGATCGTCGAGGCCTTTGAAGGCCTGCCACCACGCGACCTCGACCAGCTACACCAGTTGCTCGGCAACGTGAAGCAACACCAACTCGACATCAACCATCGCATGGACGCCGCAGCGGAGTAACCCCTATGAAACACCCCATACCCGACCACAACCCCATGCGCGGCCAGTACAGCGCCATGGCCGATGCCGCGCCCCAGCACTTCGCCCTGCGCGTCGCCCACGGCGTGGCCACCGTCACGCTGAACCGGCCCGAGCGCAAGAACCCGCTCACGTTCGACTCGTACGCCGAGCTGCGCGACTGGTTCCTGGGGCTGCAAAAAGCCACCGATATCCAGGCCGTGGTGCTCACGGGCGCGGGTGACAACTTCTGCTCTGGCGGTGATGTGCACGAGATCATTGGCCCGCTCACAAAAATGACCATGCCCGAGCTGCTGGCCTTCACCCGCATGACGGGCGCGCTGGTGAGCGCCATGCGTGCCTGCCCGCAACCCATCGTGGCGGCACTGGACGGCGTGTGTGCGGGTGCCGGCGCCATGATGGCGCTGGCCAGCGACCTGCGGCTGGGCACGCCAGCCGCTACGGTGGCTTTTCTGTTCACCCGCGTGGGCCTGGCGGGCGCCGACATGGGCGCCTGCGCCCTGCTGCCCCGCATGATCGGCCAGGGCCGCGCCAGCGAACTGCTGTTTACCGGCCGCGCTATGACGGCACCAGAAGGCCACGCCTGGGGCTTCTTCAACGCGCTGCACGACAGCGACGCCTTGCTGCCCGCCGCCCACAAACTGGCTGCGCAACTGGCGCAAGGCCCCACCTTTGCCCACGGCATGACCAAGACCATGCTGCACCAGGAATGGGCCATGACGCTGGACCAAGCCATTGAGGCCGAAGCCCAGGCGCAAGCCATCTGCATGCAAACGCAAGACTTTCGCCGCGCCTACGAGGCGTTTGCCGCCAAACAACGTCCGCAGTTTCAGGGAGACTGAAGCCATGAACACCCCCTGTGCCGCATCGCGTCTTCCTCCAAGGGGGACCGCACCCACGCCCCGGCATAGCCGGTGCCGTGGTGCGAGCTGGATCGACTCCCCCTCACGCCGAGAGCCCTGACATGGTCGCCTTTGAACACCCCCACCCACACGGCGCCCTGGCGCCCACTGCGCACCTGGAACTCCCGTTCTTCGACGACGCTCACCGCGCACTGGCCAACGGCTTGGTGGCCTGGGCGCGCGAGCAACGTGTCGACGAATCCGACGACCGCGCCGCGTGCCGCGAATGGGTGCAGCGCCTGGGCGGAGCCGGCTGGCTGCGCTACTGCGTGCCCGCTGCGCACGGCGGCGCCCTGCCCGCGCTCGATTCGCGCGCGCTGGTGATCCTGCGCGAGACCCTGGCCTACCATTCACCGCTGGCCGACTTCGCGTTCGCCATGCAGGGTTTGGGCAGTGGTGCCATCACGCTCGCCGGTACCGCTGCGCAGCAGGCCGCCTACCTGCCCGCCGTCGCGGCAGGCGCGAAGATCGCGGCCTTTGCATTGAGCGAGCCGGACGCGGGCTCTGATGTGGCCGCCATGGCCCTGCGCGCCATGCCCACCGCCAACGGCTGGCAACTCAACGGCCAGAAAACCTGGATCAGCAACGGCGGCATGGCCGACTTTTATGTGGTGTTCGCCAAGACCGAACCGGACGCCGGCGCTCGCGGCATCAGCGCGTTCATCGTGGACGCCAGCGCCACGGGCCTGGACGCCAGCGCGCACATTCAGGTAATGGCGCCGCACCCGCTGGCCACGCTCACGTTCAGCGACTGTGGCATCGCGCAAGAGGCACTGATCGGCACGGTGAACGGCGGCTTCAAGCTCGCCATGCAAACGCTGGACATCTTCCGCGCCTCCGTGGCGGCTGCGGCGCTGGGCATGGCCCGCCGCGCGTTCGCCGAAGCGGTGGCGCACGCCAAGAGCCGCAAGATGTTCGGCCAGACCCTGGCCGACTTCCAGCTCACGCAAGCCCGGCTGGGCGAGATGAGCGCGCTGATTGAAGCGGCGGCGATGCTCACCTACCGTGCGGCCTGGATGCGCGACTGCAGCAGCACCAGTGGCGCCGGCACACCGGCCTACACGGCGGCAGCCGCCAGCGCCAAGCTCACCGCCACCGAAAACGCGCAGAAGGTCATCGACATGGCGCTGCAAATGTTCGGCGGCCGCGGCGTGCAGGTGGGCAACGTGATCGAACACCTGTACCGCGACATCCGCTCGCTGCGCATCTACGAAGGCGCGAGCGAGGTGCAGTTGCTGATCTTGGGCAAGGCGGCCCTCAAGTCATGACCAAGGAGGCCCACATGCCCACCCATCCCTCCGCCCAGACCGACCGGTTCGTCCACGACCGGCTGCCTCCCCAAGCGCAGTGGCCCCAGCTCACGGATGACCTGCCAGAGCTGAAGCAACTGCCCGCACAGTGCAACCTGGTGCACACGCTGTTCGAGCGCGCGGCAGCCGCAGGCCACAACGATCGCCCGCTGTTTCGCAGCGATCAACGCACGCTGAGCTATGCGCAGGCCCGCGCTGAGGTCAACCGCATCGCGAACGTGCTCACGCTCGACATGGGGCTGGTACCGGGCAACCGCGTGCTGCTGCGCGGCGGCAACTCGGTGGCCATGGCGCTGGCCTGGCTGGCCGTGGTGCAGTCGGGCCTGGTGGCGGTGGCCACCATGCCGCTGCTGCGTGCGAGGGAGCTGGCCGAGATCATGGCCAAAGCGCAACCCTCTGCAGCCCTGTGTGACACCACACTGCAAGACGAGCTCCAGGCCGCACTGGCGGCCAGCCCGGCCACCGCCGCGCTGCCGCTTCGCGTGTTCAACACCGGCGACCCCACCGCGTCCCACGCACTGGAAACGCTGGCCAGCGCACACAGCACCCACGCAACGCCCTGCCCCACTGCCGGCACCGACGTGGCGCTGCTGGCCTTTACCTCGGGCACCACCGGCACACCCAAAGCCGCTGTTCACACCCACCACGATGTGCTTGCCGCCTGCGAAACCTGGCCGCGCCATGTGCTGCGCGCCACGCCCGACGACATCGTCATGGGCTCCCCACCGCTGGCCTTCACCTTTGGGCTGGGCGGCCTGCTGGTGTTTCCCATGTGGGCGGGCGCCTCTGTCTATTTCCCGAGCATTCCGTACACACCGGAAGCCATGGTCAAGCTGATCGGGCAGGTCGGCGCCACCATCTGCTACACCGCACCCACGTTTTACCGCCAAATGGCGCCGTTCGCCCAGACCCACGGCATCGGGCGGCTGCGCATCAGCGTGAGCGCTGGCGAAGGACTGCCCGACGCCACCCGCCAGCTCTGGAAAGCCGCCACCGGACTGGAGATGCTGGACGGCATTGGCGCTACCGAAATGTTTCACATCTTCATCTCGTCGCCGCCCGAGGCGGTGCGTCAAGGTGCGGTGGGCCAGGTGGTACCCGGCTACCAGGCCAAGATCGTCGACGAGGCTGGCGATGCACTGCCACCCGGCAGCGTGGGCCGGCTGGCGGTGAAAGGGCCCACCGGCTGCCGCTACCTGGACGACCCGCGCCAGACGCAGTATGTACAAGGCGGCTGGAATTTCCCGGGCGACGCCTTCAGCCAGGACGCCGACGGCTACTTTTTCTACCAGGCCCGCACCGACGACATGATCATCACCGCCGGCTACAACGTGGCGGGGCCCGAGGTGGAAGCCGCGCTGCTGCAGCACCCGGCCGTGGCCGAGTGTGGCGTGGTGGGCCGCCCCGACGACGAGCGCGGCATGATCGTGGTGGCCTACGTGGTGCTCAAGCCCGGCGAGACCGCCGACGCAGCCCAAACCAAGGTGCTGCAAGACCATGTGAAGCACACCCTGGCGCCCTACAAATATCCCCGCGACGTGGTGTTTGTGCACCAGTTGCCCCGCACCGAGACCGGCAAGCTGCAGCGCTTTGCGCTGCGCAAACTGGCCGCCGATTCAACGACACCCACCGCCCAACCATGAAACACCTGCAACCGCCCGACTGGGCCACCCCCAAGGGCTACGCCAACGGCGTGGCAGCACGCGGCACGCTGATTTTTGTGGGCGGCCAAATTGGCTGGAACGGCGCACAACAGTTTGAGAGCGACGACTTCATCGCCCAGACCCGACAGGCGCTGTCCAACATACACGCCGTGCTGGCCTGCGCCGGCGCCGGCCCCGAACACATGGTGCGCATGACCTGGTACATCGTCAACCGGGACGAGTACAACGCCCGCCTGCGCGAGCTGGGCACGGTTTACCGGGAAGTGATGGGCAAGCACTTCCCCGCCATGACCTGCGTAGAGGTCAGCGCGCTGGTGGAAGACCGGGCCAAGGTGGAAATTGAGGTAACCGCGGTTTTACCCGATTGAGTGGGACGCAACCCACAATGAACTGTAGGCCGTTACTCCAACAAAAACCGCCACCGGTTTGCACCGTGGCGGCATTTTCTCCGCGTTTGCAACGCCGGTTATTTCACACCCAGCACTTCAATCGTCACCCGGCGATTGGGCTGAAGACACACCACCTGAAGCGCCTTGGGTGGCTGCGAGCTGCATTCGACCACCGGCTCGCGCTTGCCACGTCCTGCCGTCGCGGCCGTGCCGGCCTTCACACCCATGTTTTCCAGATAGGCGCGCACTGTGTTGGCGCGTTGCAAAGACAAGGCATCGTTGTACGCCTCGGTGCCCCAGCGGTCGGTGTGGCCGATATAACTGATGGACTCTATGGTGCGGTACTGCTTGAAACGATCGGCCACTTCGCGCAAGCGCTCCAAGCCACCGGGCAACAGGTCGTCGCGCCCCGACTTGTCAAATTTGAACAGCGCGTCGCCCAAAAGCGTCACGCTTTCTTTTTGCAGCATGGGTACAGCAGCTGGTGCAGACACGGGGGCCGCAGCGGCCACCACCACCGGCAGCTGACAGCTGGCCGCTTCCTCGGCCGCACGTCGCACCGCGTCTTCGGCCATGGCCACATGCGGCGTGGCTTGACGCCAGCCGGTTTGCTCTTCCGCATGACCAGCTCGCACCAGCCGCACCTCAGCACAAGCCACGGTGCGTGCGTTGCACCGAAGGGTGGTTGCATTGGCCTTGAAGCCGCTCAGCTTGAGCCACAAGTCGTCGCGCAGCTTGGTGCTATTGGCCACCAGCGGAGTGTCCAGGCCAGCCTTGGCGTTCTTGTCCGCTTCCAGCAACTGCACAATCTTCACGGATTCCAACAGGGAAGCCTCCACGTAGCCTGTCCGGTCATTCTCGTGGTACTGCGTCTTGGCGGTATCGAGCCAGCACTGAGCCTTGGCCAGGGCATAGTTGTTTTGCAGCACACCCGCCTCGTTCAGGGCGCGCAGGCGTTGCTGCACCACCTCGATGGTTTTTCGATCGCCCAGAATGCGCTCATCGGTAATGCGCGCGGCCTGGGGTGCAAGTCCACTGTCCTGGGCAGTAGGAACGGTATCGGACACGCTGGCGCAGCCTGCCAGGGTGAGCACGGACAGCAAAAGGGGAGCAGTGATGTGTGTACGCATAGCGGTGTGGATCGCTTCTGTTCGTTGGCCCGCTGCAGGGCGGGCCTTTGGCGAGGATGATAAATAAGACGCGTGCATGTTCCAGGCGCGCGTCAGGGTGTCGAGGGGACAGGAGTGAGCGTTTTGTTGACGCTGGCATCTTTGCCACGGAACAGGTCTTCGTCGAACTTGTAGCGCATGCCGAGCACCCAACCACGGTTGGTGTAGTCGCTGCCGGAGAGGTCCTTGTCGGTGAAGCCGCGCCAGTTGTAGCCAAGTGTCGCCCACAGGTTGTCCATCAACACGTAACCCACCTCAAGACCGTAGGCGTATTGGCGCTCACCCCCACTGCCCTGCAGCACATTGAACAATCCGCCCACCGACCAGCGGTTGGTGATGTCGTAGGTGACGCGCGTGCCCACCAGCGAGGCGCTGTAGTCGTCGTGCACGGAACCCAGCAGCAGCTCGTTAACCCGCTTGTGTGCAAACCGGCCCGACACCCACCAAGGGCGGCTGGGGTGGTAGTTGGCACGCAGGCTGACGATGCTGACATCGCGGTCGAGCGATTCGGCACCGGCGGTGTATTCACTGCGCTGCTCCAGCAAGCCCAGCGCATCAAAGCGGTTGCTGTCGACAGGCCGGTAGGCAAAGCCCACCTGGAACCGATTTTGACGCGAGTCACCTCCGGCGGCAGTGCGCGGGCTGACCTGGTTGAAATAGTCACGGGCCAGCATCGTCCAGTCGCGATCAAGCTTGCGCGCCACGCCCAGCGTCACCAGGTGATTGGTGTTGTCGGCGTCCTGGCGCCATTCAATGCGGCCTGAAGTTTTCCAGAGTTCGCTACCGGTGTATTCCAGACCTGCAGCCAGGGCGGTTGCGTTGCCGCTGGACGCCGTCAGGCGCTCGGCGTTGGTCACCAGACGCAAACCCTCGCTCAACACCCAGCCATTGCGCAAGCCAACTGCGGCCTGAATGTCCTTGCCCGACTCGGCGTCGCGCAGACGGTATTCGCTGTAGAGCGAGCCGTCTTGCGTGTATTGGGTGTCCACGCCCAAGGCAAAGGCACTGGCTGCATCGCCAACGCCCAGGCCATAGGCGCCGCCGAATTCACGCGAACGTTCGTAGCGACCGTACAGACGGGTTTTGTCGGCAACGCGCCAGTCGGCGCCCACGCGATACAGATTGGTGCCGTCGGTGCCCAATTCACGCTGCAACTCGCCGCTGAAGGTGAGCGTATCGGTCATTTTGTATGCGGCCCGGCCGTAAACCGACGTGCGATCCAAGTCTTCGGGCGCAGTAGCGGCAACACCTGTAATGGGCGAACACACCACGGGGCGGCCCGTGGCGGGGTCGATGGACTGGTTTCCCACCTGGTTGATACCAAAGCCGCTGTTGTAGCCGGTGGCCCCGGTGGTTGCAGTGGTGTCGGTGGAGCACACACTGGTGCTCAGACTGGACAGGCTGGCCGCGCTTTCTTTCACTGCGCGAACGCCGCCACCCAAAGTCAGCCGCTCCGTCATGCTGTAGTCAGCGCCCAGCGCCAGCGCCTGTGTCGCGTTGTCCACGCCAGCACGGGTCAGCGTCGAATCGAGCTCATCTTGGGAGCGCAGGTATTCGGCGTTTACCGTCAAGTCGTCGCTGGCCTTGTAAGCGGCTGAGGCACCCAGCTCGGTACGACCACCGGTGATACCGGCCGCGCTGTTGTTGAAGTCTTCGCTGGCGCGAGCGGCGTGGACCCGCGCACGCAGTTGCTCGTCAACATGGCGAATCTCGATGCGCGCCGCGTTGCCGCTCACTTCGCCGCTCTTCCCGTCAAAATTGTTGCTGGTGTTGACGTTGAAGCCGCTGGCGCCAGCGTTAACCAAGCTGTGCGTACGAGCCACTTCAGCAATGACCTCGGTCTTGTCGCTCAGCTTGAGCTGCAGGCTGGCGCCCAACACGGAATAAGGCGCCTCGGGGTTTTCATCCTTGGCTGCAGCCACGCCCAGCGTCAGGCGGTCGGTCAAGGCCAGCTTTAGGTCGCCGCCGTACACAAGAAAGTTCTCGCCGCCTTGGTCCACTTCGTAAGTGACCCGGATGGACACCGGATTGAGCTGATCGTCAACACTGGGCACCGGGGAGCGAAACAAAATTTGGCCACTGAATGGCTCAAACGCGTAGTCGCTGTCGCGGGCAAGGGCTGTGGTCTTGAGGATGCGGCTGGGCTGGTTGCGGTCGCGCACCACAATCTCAATTTTCTCGGAACCGGTAACGCCGTTGGGGTTGGACACCGTGTAGGGCCCTGAGACGCCGCGCGCAGGGAACTCGTCGATCACCTGGCGCAGGGTATCTTGCGCCACAAAGGCGTTGGCCGTGACGGGACCATCTTCATAGCGGCCGCTTAGGCCTGCGAGCGATCGGCTGTATTGGCTCAAGCGGCGAGCGGCGTTGCCATCTGCGGTGGTGTAGTCGCCGTACAGCAAGAAGCTTCGGTTGCGATCAATCCGCACATAGAGCTTTTCAGAACTCTGTGCGTCTACGCCTCGGATGCTGGCATCACCATACACCGGGTAGAAAGCGTTGGGATCCACCTCTTGAAACAGCTGGCGATCGGTGTCTTTGTCAGAGTCGTAAGCCAAGGTCAGCAGGTAATCGCCCTTGATCTTGCCTTTGAGGTAGACGGCTGCGCGGGCGCCAGCGCGGGTTTTCCCACCGCTGAACTCTTTGGTAAATCCCTTGAGCTCGGTATCGAAGGTGTCGTCTTCGCGCACCGGAACAATCTGGCTGGGGTCAAATTTGTCTGAGCGCAATCGTCCCTCGATCAGCCCCACTGCGATCATTTCGCGAAGTTCGGGCAGGTAACGCAGCGTCACCTGCTCAGCGGAACCTTTGACCGAGACCCGCAACAGCACCGCTTCGGGTTTGTAGGGCGCCATCAGCTTGAAACGCAAGATGCCGCCACTCACGGTGGCCTGCACGCCAGGGGTGATGCGGTCGATATCGCCACGGTCTGCGCCCGACTCAGACGTCTTGCGCCCGGGCAACAAAACACGCGCACCACCACTGACCTCAATCGTCACTTCTACTTCAGTGGTCACCAACTGACCATCTTTGTCCTTTAGGGTCACCACCACCTCGTTGAACCCAACGCCGTCAGCGGGCAAGTTGTCTGCCGCCGCCTGAACTTGGATGGTTTCAACAGGCGAGTCGAGACGCTGAAGGAAAGAAGTGAACGGACGCGGACCGACAGTGGCTTGGCCACCAGAAGCAAACAGGCTGGCCGTATCGACCACGTCAGCGCTGGTGGTGTTGTCGGCAGGCTGAGAGAAAGCGGCTGAAGCCAGCAGAGCGGCCGCAAGGGCTACAGGAGTCTTGTTGATCACTTGAGTCAAACACCGGTTCTGGTTAGTGCGGGCCTTCATTTCACAGCCCTCCCCTGGACGGACGCGTCCACACTGTCCTGGCGTGTCGCCGGCAGTATCTGCTGCGCAGGCATCTCCCCTCCCGGCTGGAGCTTGTAGTCGGCACCCTTCTCGGCTTCGGGCGCGAAGATACTGCCCTGGGCGCGGCGGACCTTGGTCTGGTCCATGACATCCACCGAACACGATCCTTCGATGAAGTCGGCACGGGCCATCTCACCACCCTTCATGTCAACGAACAAGCTATTGCCATCACCTGCGTTGCGGTTGCTTGAGGGCAACATGCGCGCGCCTTTGGGCAGGGTGCTGCGGTCGACTTTGATCACATGCGTTTGCGATTTCACACCACAGACGCTGTACTTGCCTTCGCTGTCGGTCACAACATAAGAGCCGTCCAGCATCACAAGGCGCACACCCGGAATGCCGATTTCGCGGCTACCGCCCACGTTGTTCTGTGCATGATTCCCGTCGCAGTCCACGTAAACCTTGCCAACGATGCAGCCTTCGTTACTAAACACGCCGCCCTGCACCTTGACTTTGAAGGCTGCGGTGTTGGAACGTACGGGACCCGAAGGACCATTAAACACGGCGACCGCACGGTTGGTACCGTCGCCCTGCTGCGAGCCCACACCCAGGCGCACGAAGTAGCTGAACTCCACCGTGGCACTCGCAGCCATATCACCCAGCGCGAACACCAACGATCGGCCTGCTGCACCGGCCGGGTCGGTCATGGCGACATCACCCAACCGTGCCGTACCCGGGATGTACCGGAAACCTGCAGGCAGTGCGTCTTCAATCACGACACCTGGAACCAAAACACCGCTCGTGTTTTGAACACGGATCGTGTAACGCAGCGAGTCGCCCAGCTCAGCAACTGACTTGTCAGCCGCCTTGCTAACCAGCAGAACACCCGCACCCAAGGGGTCAAGCGGGATATGGTTGTTCACCACGCCCTTGCGATTAGGAGCCAGAACAAACTCCAAGAAATACTGGGTACCAGGGCTACCCACGGACGCCGGTGCGTTGATGGACGCGCTGGGTGGCAGTACATTGGGCTGAATAGCCACCTCCTCGCCGCCAAATCCCAGCGGAGACTGGAAAACGCCACCCGCCAGAATAGAGCCCTCTGCCGGCAAGCCGGGCGCCACACCTGGTGAGGCCAGACTGGATGCTGGCACCGGCAGGTAACCAGAAGGCGCCGTGATGCCTAGGCGATAGCGTCCTTCAGGCGCGCCAGGCAACAGATCAAAGCGGTAGTGACCATCAGCCGCTGTCGTCATGGTGGATGCACCTTGCACCAACAGCGATCCATCCACAGGCTGACCATTGGGCCCGATCAGCGTAACGATCGCCCCAGCCACCGTCTGACGGGTCACTGCATCGTAAACCCGGCCACTAGGGTCGATCGGCAAGTTCTGCTCCACCACGTTGTCGCCTGCATAGAGCGTCACGTTGTTGATGGCACCCGCAACAATAGCGCCACCTGACAGCACTGTGGTCGTGGTTCCTGTAGATGCATTCCCGCCCTCGGTGCTCTTGGCTTGGTTGAAGGGCGTACTAACGACCACCTCACCCGACGGGTTCTTAAAGCGAACCGAGTAATCGGTGCCGGGTGTCTGGTTCACAATTTTGTAACTGCCATCAGCAGCCGTCAGAGCCGTCGCGACCACGATAGGCGAGCCAGAATTCCCCTGCAGCAGTTCAACAAGATAGCTAGACAGAGGAACATCAACGCCAGGTTCATAGGTGACAGTGTCACCATTGCCATTGGTATCAAGCCACACTCGGCCTGACAAAGATGCGTTGAGGGTCTTGGACTGGCTATCCCTGTTGTTGGCCAGGTTGCTATCAGGCACGCTGGAATCGGTGATGGTTGCCGTCACGGTTGCACCAGTGCTCGTCATAGGTACGCTCAGGATTACGCTCTCGGTCTGACCCGGCGCCAGCGTATTCACCAAAGTCGTCGTCACACCGTTGACTACAACCGTTGTGGTGAAGGTCACCGTGACGCTGCCTGCGTTGGACAGCGTCACGGTCGTGCTCACGGTCGTGCCCGGTGCGCCCGCAGGAATCGGGTTGACGTTCACGCCTGGGTCGCTGAACAAGGGGGTGAGTTGTTCGCCTCCGGCTTGGTTGTCTACGTCGGTGTTGTTCGCGGTGTTGCTCTCGGGCGTGCTGGTGCCCACCGTGCTGGTGACTTCCAGCACCGTGCCCAGCGTGCTCGGCACGGTGGTGGTGAAGGTTCGGGTAACGCTCGCACCAGGGGCGAGTTCGCCCACGGTGTAGGTGTAGCTCTGCCCGTTGCTCAGCGTGACCGTGCCCACCGTGGCGCTGGCGGTCGTGCCCGCCCCCGCGCTGTTGGTGAACACCACGGTGCCCGTGACCACCGTGCCCGCTGGCGCGTTGGCCGGCAGGTCCACTTCGGTCGTGACGTCAGCAAGCACGGTGCCAGCGATTTCTGTATCGGTGTTGTTGCTCGGGTTGCTGTCGGGCACGCTCGGGGCGCTCACGATGGCCGTCACGGTCGCGCCGGTGCTCGTCAGTGGCACGCTGATGGGCGTGCTTTGGGTGCTCTGGCCTGGCGCCAGGGTCACCGCTGCCAGTGTGCTCGTCACGCCGTTGACCACCACCACGGGGGTGAAGGTCACCGTGACGCTGCCTGCGTTGGACAGCGTCACGGTCGTGCTCACGGTCGTGCCCGGTGCGCCCGCAGG
>NZ_CBFHOP010000013.1:59691-59859 GCF_965657535.1 Hydrogenophaga sp.
GGTGAACACCACGGTGCCCGTGACCACCGTGCCCGCTGGCGCGTTGGCCGGCAGGTCCACTTCGGTCGTGACGTCAGCGAGCAATTGAATGATCGTGCCCGTCCGGGTCCCGGTGTTGTTGCCCGGCACAGGGTCGGTCGTGCCCGACGGTGGCGTGACGCTTGCGGG
>NZ_CBFHOP010000013.1:59958-65470 GCF_965657535.1 Hydrogenophaga sp.
GGGTCCCGGTGTTGTTGCCCGGCACAGGGTCGGTCGTGCCCGACGGTGGCGTGACGCTTGCGGTGTTCGTGTAGCCGCCTGCGCTGCTGGCCACAGCCCGCACCACCACGCTGGAGGTGGCACCTGAGGCGAGGCTGGTTGTGCCGTTGACGGTGTTGCCGGCCACCGTTGCCGTGGCCCCACCGCTGGCGCTCAAAATCGTGACCGAGCTCAGGTTCGCCGGCACCACGTCGGTGAAGGTCGCGTTCGTTACCGGGCTGGGTCCTGCGTTTCTAATCGTCAGCGTGAAGGTGACCGTCTGGCCTACCGCCACGTTGGGGTTCACGCTTGCCTTGGTCAACGAGAGGTCGGCCACACTGCCGATCGTGCCCGTCCGGGTCCCGGTGTTGTTGCCCGGCACAGGGTCGGTCGTGCCCGACGGTGGCGTGACGCTTGCGGTGTTCGTGTAGCCGCCTGCGCTGCTGGCCACAGCCCGCACCACCACGCTGGAGGTGGCACCTGAGGCGAGGCTGGTTGTGCCGTTGACGGTGTTGCCGGCCACCGTTGCCGTGGCCCCACCGCTGGCGCTCAAAATCGTGACCGAGCTCAGGTTCGCCGGCACCACGTCGGTGAAGGTCGCGTTCGTTACCGGGCTGGGTCCTGCGTTTCTAATCGTCAGCGTGAAGGTGACCGTCTGGCCTACCGCCACGTTGGGGTTCACGCTTGCCTTGGTCAACGAGAGGTCGGCCACACTGCCGATCGTGCCCGTCTGGGTCCCGGTGTTGTTGCCCGGCACAGGGTCGGTCGTGCCCGACGGTGGCGTGACGCTTGCGGTGTTCGTGTAGCCGCCTGCGCTGCTGGCCACAGCCCGCACCACCACGCTGGAGGTGGCACCTGAGGCGAGGCTGGTTGTGCCGTTGACGGTGTTGCCGGCCACCGTTGCCGTGGCCCCACCGCTGGCGCTCAAAATCGTGACCGAGCTCAGGTTCGCCGGCACCACGTCGGTGAAGGTCGCGTTCGTTACCGGGCTGGGTCCTGCGTTTCTAATCGTCAGCGTGAAGGTGACCGTCTGGCCTACCGCCACGTTGGGGTTCACGCTTGCCTTGGTCAACGAGAGGTCGGCACTCCCAGTAACTGGGTCAGCGTCCAGGGCGGTACACACACCATTTGTGCACGAGGGATTGGTGTTGACCACGCCAAGAGGTGACGCCACGCGCGCCACGTTCTGTACCGCTGTCTGGCCATAGGCTGCGCCAGCCATCAGCAGCAACAATGCATAAACGAGCGCGAGCAAGGCCCGCCAATGAAGGCGCATACCAACCACACTCCGAAAAGGAGCTAAACCAAACATCGCCAACAACATGTGCAAATCGCTTTTAAAGATTCATCTGGGGTACTGCATGGCTGGTCAAGCCAAACATTACTACCTTGGTATTGTATTTATTTAAAAGATAGTTACTAGTTAGTACGACTGACGCGGTCAAAAAAACAAGAAACAAGCACCACACAGCGCGGGTTTTCACACATATCTCACGCTGGACAGGGGTTAAATTTGCAAAAAGGGGGGACGCAAATCCTAGACAAAGCGTGAAACCGAGCTGCACACAGCTCTGGGAGGCCAGGGCGCCAGTCGCAAACCGATTACCTTCCAAGCCGGCGCAGGCTCCACCGGTTTTGATGCCACTCGTTCTGCTGACAGGCTGGGGATGGGAACAAGCGATGAAAAGCAGCCGCCATCCGAGTTCAGCAACTGGCGGGTGGTCATCCCACTCCTACTTCCCTGTGGAGCGCCTTTGAGACGTAGCTACATGCCCATGGAGAGGAAGGCGGACTCGCAGGTCCCAAATCGATACGAAGGCGGTGCGGCGCCTTGTCGCAGATTGAAAAAAGTATGGCCCGCCCGTGTAAGACCCGCAGGCAAGGCAGAGGTTGTAAGGACGCGCCTGAGGCCGGATATCTTGGTGGTGCGGATGGCGCAGAATTGCTGCATCAAAGCCAAGCTGCTGCGCCGCTGGACCACCCAGAGCATGGAGGGCCGGCATGAAGACAGATCGGGCCGGCGAAGTACGCAAAAATTCGTGCCGCCTTAAGGATGCGGTGAATAAGTAGGGTCAAACCGTGCTCGGCGCGCGCAACATCTGCGTTTCGCCAAATCGAGATCTATTTCGGCCACTTTGACCCCTTTGGGGCCGGTTTTGCAGGCCCTTTGGCCTGCTCTTCCGGTTCATGGACGCACCTGTGCCAACAGGCTTTTTCTACCGAGGTAAATGTTGGCCAGTGCCAACGCCGTGAACGCCCGGGTCGCGTTCTTTTGCAGCCCACGGTATCGCACCTTGCCAAATCCCCACAGGCGCTTGACCACACCAAAGACAGGCTCCACCCGTGCCCGGATGCGTGACTTGTTGCGGTTCTTGGCGCGCACCGCCTCCTCAACGACGCCCTTGAAGCGAGCTCTCTGGTTGGTAAAGTCTTTGGCCCTGGGCGCCTTGCTGGCGATCAGCTGCTTCTGACTGGCGTAGGCCGAGTCACCATAGACGCGCTGCTCGTTGCCATGCAGCAAGTCAGGCAGCGGATGCTTGTCGTGCATATTGGCTGGCGTCACCACGGCGCTGTGGGCCAGGCCACTTTGGCTGTCTACCCCGATGTGCAATTTCATGCCGAAGTACCACTGCTGGCCTTTGCGCGTCTGGTGCATATCGGGGTCGCGTGTCTTGTCGGCGTTCTTGGTCGAGCTTGGTGCGCCAATGATGGTGGCGTCCACAATGGTGCCGGTGTTGACCTTGAAGCTGCGTGTCTGCAGCTCTTGACCAACCTGGGCAAACAAGGCTTCGCCCAGCTTGTTGTCGTTGAGCAGCTTGCGAAACTTCGTGATGGTCGTGGAGTCGGGGACCGGCTCGCGTCCAAGGTCAATGCCAACAAAGCGGCGCAGGCTGGCACTGTCGTAAAGCGCTTCCTCACAGGCCATGTCAGCCAGGTTGAACCAATGCTGGATGAAGTGAATGCGCAGCATGCGCTCCAGACCAATTGGTGGGCGGCCGTTACCCGCCTTGGGGTAGTGGGGCTCAATGACAGCGCACAACGATGACCATGGGACGATGAGCTCCATCGCCTTCAGGAGCTCATCGCGGCGGGTGGGCTTGCGGTAGTTCTCGAACGTTTGATCGGCTGCCATGGCCAGGGTTTGTTGCTTCATGGGTGCGCCCTCAGAGCGTTACATACCAGCATGCAAGTCGTGGGCCGGTTTGAACTTAATCATCGTTGCCTTAACCTCGAAGAGGGGCATCAAGCCCTAGATTTGTTGCGGCTGATACGGCAGCACGCGATCGACGCGTTTGAAGCCGCCTATGGCACCCAGCCTCGCGCGACCGAAACGCAGTTCCCCCCGACCCACTCCACGGCATATCTGCAGTGGATCAGCCCCACCGCGACTGGCCGGGATGCCGGCGCCTCCGGCGGTTCGGTGGCGGGCCTCAATGCCACCATGCTGGTGCTCAAGGCGTATCTGATGTTCAAACAGACGGAGGCACAGGTATGAGGCTTCGGACAGCACCGATCGTCTCCTGGCCGCTGGCGCACCAGGGTGCCATCCTGGACGTCGCTGAAATCTCGCTGCGTTGCACTGCCTTCAGGGCGGCGTTGATGGCGGACCGGCCCTGCCTGCAGCAGTTGCAGGCCGCCGAGGTAGTGCAACAGGTTGAGATCACGCCACGGGGCATGGCCTGGAACGCAACGCGCCGGGAGTCTACGCAAATGGGGCTGCGCCTTTTTGTATATGGAGCGGCGGCCCTGGACCCCTTTCAACAGGAGCTAAACCTCGTGCGCCGCACGCAGAAAAGACTACCCCAAGAATACAGGGCGGCCCCGAGCGACGCTCACGAACCCGCTGCCAACACCCGTGTCTCCGTCTTGCGCCAGCACATGAGGCGAGATGGCTGCGGCAGGCAGCTACAAATCGTGGCCCATGCAGATCAGTGTGAACTTCTGCATCCGGAGCACCTGCCCCACCAGATGCCACTGGCTGAGCTGTGCGAGGTTCATGCCCGTGTGCTGAACATAATCCGGACTCGGGCACTGGTCAAACTCGCCAACGCTGTGACACTGCCAATAAGCAATACCACCATGCCGGCTGGCACGAAACTCCAACTTCTGCGAGGTCACCGGTTCACCAGCGTTGACGCAGGGCACCGGCTGCAGCTGGCAATGGACACCCGCCTGATCGTTCGGCTGCTGGCGGCGGTCACTCAACGCTGGGATGACGGCACCTTCAGTGCGCTCGAACTCCATGGTCTGCCGGACCATTGATGCACGGTACTCGCAATCGCCAAATGCCAGATCGCACCTCAACCAATCCGGTCGGTAGAGTCTGTGGCTCCTTGCCGATGAGACAGAGCAGCAGGTTGACGAAGAACGTGGCCATTTCTCGCGTTGCAGTTGCTTGCTCAGCACGGCCATCCCATTGCTTACCATCAGATCACTTCTGCGACCATTTCAATTTCTACGCAAGCGCCGTGAGGGATCTGGGCAACGCCGAAGGCGCTTCGAGCGTGTTCACCGCGCGCGCCCAGCACCTGGGTCAGCAAGTGGCTTGCCCCGTTGGCCACCAAGTGGTGCTCTGTATATCCAGGCGAAGAATTCACCAGACATGTCAGTTTTACGATACGGCGAATCCGGTTGAGGTCCCCAACCGCGGCTTGCAAGGTACCAAGAAGGTCGATGGCTACAGCACGTGCAGCAACTTGTCCCTGGGCCGTGGTGAGCCCGCCCCCAAGTTGCCCGACCCAGGGCTGACCTTCTCTTCGAGCAGTGTGTCCGCTTAAGAATACGAGTTGGCCAGTCTGAACATAAGCCACATAGGCAGCGGCCGGCGTGCGGGCTCCTGGCAGATCAATCCGGAGCTGTGCCAGGGTGTCGTATACGCTCATAGCAGTCAAGCGCCGCGGTAGACGATCTTGGTCTGAGTGAAGAACTCCATGCCAACGCGGCCGGACTCGCGGAAGGTAGAGGTGGAGGAGTTCTTCACGCCACCAAAGGGGGCGTTGACCAGGTTGCCGGTGGTGGTGCGGTTGATCTTCACGGTGCCCGACTGGATGTCCTGGGCGAAGGCGTGCATGTACTTCGGGTTGCGCGTGGCGATGGCCGCGGAGAGGCCGTACTCGCTGTCATTGGCCTTGGCCATGGCGTCCTGGAAGTCGCTCGCTTCGATGATCGCCAGCACCGGGCCAAAGATCTCCTCGCGCGCGATGCGCATCTGTGGCGTCACATCGGTGAACACCGCCGGGGACACGTAGTACCCGTGCGCGTACAGGCCCTCGCTCAGGCGCTCGCCGCCACACAGCCGCGTGGCCTCGCCCTGGCCGATCTCGATGTAGTTCAGCACCGTCTGCAGCTGCTTCTCGGTTGCCAGCGGCCCCAGGTCCATGCCCGGGGTGAGGCCCGGGCCAATCTTGAGTTGCTGCACCCGCTCCAGCAGCTTCTGTGTGAACGCCGCCTTGACCGCGCTGTCCACGATGATGCGGCTGGTGCCTGTGCAGGC
>NZ_CBFHOP010000014.1:0-47405 GCF_965657535.1 Hydrogenophaga sp.
GCAATGGAGTTGTCGGCATCGGCGGTGACCATGTTGAGCACGCCGGCTGGGATGCCGGCGCGAATGGCCAGTTCGGCGGCGGCCAGGGCCGTCAGGGGCGTGAGTTCGGCGGGCTTGATGATGACGGGACAGCCTGCGGCTAGCGCGGGCGCGACCTTGCGCGTGATCATGGCCAGCGGGAAGTTCCAGGGCGTGATGGCGGCGCAGACGCCGATGGGCTGCTTGAGCACCATCAGGCGGCGGTTGTTGTCGAACTGCGGCAGCGTCTCGCCGTTAACGCGCTTGGCCTCTTCAGCAAACCATTCCACAAAGCTCGCGCCGTAGGCCACTTCGCCTTTGGCTTCTGGCAGCGGCTTGCCCTGCTCGGCGGTCATGATGCGCCCCAGGTCGTCCTGGTTGGCCATGAGCAGGTCGTACCATTTGCGCAGGATGATGCTGCGCTCTTTGGCGGTCTTGCCCTTCCAGGCGGGCCAGGCGGCGTTGGCGGCGGCGATGGCGGCTTCGGCATCGGCCGGGCCCAGGTTGGCCACGTCGGCCAGCTTCAAGCCGGTAGCGGGGTCGAGTACGTCAAAGCGGCTGCTGCCTTGCACCCATTCGCCGTTGATCAGCGCGTCGGTTTTCAGCAGGGTCGGGTCCTTCAGCAGGGCCAGGGGGGAGGTTTTTATGTCCATGGGGTGTCTCCAGTTGTTCAACCTGAGGGGCGGGCGGTTGGCCCTCAGCAGCCTTCGAGCATAGTCTTTTGACGCCCGCCCGCCAGTGCCGCCGGTGACTTGCCCGGGGGTACCAGCGACGCTGGCGCTGCAAAAAAAGAACATGCCAAAGCCCAGCCCCAGAAGTGTTGGAAAATGCAGGGTTCGGCGCAGCACGCGCCACGCCACCCGTCGCAACCGAAACCCCACAAGGCCACCATGACCAGCCCAGCCTCCGTCGCCGACATCCGCAAGACTTTTCTGGACTTTTTCGCCTCCAAGGGCCACACCGTGGTGGCGTCCAGCCCGCTGGTCCCGGGAAACGACCCCACGCTCATGTTCACCAACTCGGGCATGGTCCAGTTCAAGGACGTGTTCCTGGGCACCGACAAGCGCCCCTATGTGCGGGCTGCGTCCGTGCAGGCTTGCCTGCGGGCCGGCGGCAAACACAACGACCTGGAAAACGTGGGCTACACCGCCCGCCACCACACCTTCTTCGAGATGCTGGGCAACTGGTCGTTTGGCGACTACTTCAAGCGCGAATCGCTGAAGTGGGCGTGGGAGCTGCTGACCGAGGTTTACAAGCTGCCGAAAGAGCGCCTGCTGGCCACGGTGTACGAAGAGGACGATGAGGCTTACGACATCTGGACCAAGGAAATCGGCCTGCCGCCCGAGCGCGTGATCCGCATCGGCGACAACAAGGGCGGGCGCTACAAGAGCGACAACTTCTGGATGATGGCTGACACCGGGCCGTGTGGCCCCTGCTCGGAGATCTTCTACGACCACGGCGACCACATCCCCGGCGGCCCGCCGGGCAGCCCGGAGGAAGACGGGGACCGTTTCATCGAGATCTGGAACAACGTGTTCATGCAGTTCAACATGGACGAAACCGGCGCGGTGACGCCGTTGCCCGCGCCCTGCGTGGACACCGGCATGGGGCTGGAGCGCCTGGCCGCCATCCTGCAGCACGTGCACAGCAACTACGAGATCGATATTTTTGACGCACTGATCAAGGCCGCTGGCCGCGAGACGGGCACCGCCGACCTCTCGAACCCCTCGCTGAAAGTGATCGCCGACCACATCCGCGCCACATCTTTCCTGATCAGTGACGGTGTGATTCCGAGCAACGAAGGCCGCGGCTATGTGCAGCGCCGCATCGTGCGCCGCGCCATTCGACACGGCTACAAACTGGGCCAGAAGACGCCGTTCTTCCACAAGCTGGTGCCCGATCTGGTGGCCGTGATGGGCGCTGCCTACCCCAACATGGCGGGCCAGGCACAACGCATTACCGAGGTGCTCAAGACCGAAGAAGAGCGCTTTTACGAAACGCTGGCCAACGGCATGGAGATTCTCGACGCCGCCCTGGCGCCCACTGAAGTCAACGGTCAAGCCGTTGAGGGCGCCAAGGTGCTGCCGGGCGACGTGGCCTTTAAGCTGCACGACACCTACGGTTTCCCACTCGACCTGTCGGGCGACGTCTGCCGCGAGCGCGGCCTGACGGTGGATGAAGCCGGTTTCCATGCCGCCATGGAAGCGCAGAAAGCCAAGGGCCGCGCGGCCGGCAAGTTCAAGATGGACAAGGCGCTGGACTACACCGGCGCCGGCAACACCTTCGTTGGCTACGAGCAACTCGAAGCCCCCGCCAAGGTGGTGGCGCTGTACCTGGACGGCACGGCCGTGGCCGATCTCAAGGCGGGCCAGCAGGGGGTGGTGGTGTTGGACACCACGCCGTTTTATGCCGAGAGCGGTGGCCAGGTGGGTGACGAGGGCGTTATCACCAGCGGCTCCGCCACGTTTGCCGTGGGCGACACGCAGAAGATCAAGTCGGATGTGTTCGGTCACCATGGCGTGATGGCGCAGGGCACACTGGCCGTAGGCGACACGGTGAACGCTAGCGTTAACCTGAACGTGCGCGCAGCCACCGTGCGCAACCACTCGGTCACCCACCTGATGCACAAGGCCCTGCGCGAGGTGCTGGGCACCCACGTGCAGCAGAAGGGCAGCCTGGTCGATGCCGACAAGACGCGCTTTGACTTCACGCACAACGCGCCGGTGACGGACGCGCAGATCCGTGAGATTGAGCAGCGTGTGAACGCCGAGATCGTGGCCAATGCGGCGACGCAGGCGCGCGTGATGGACATCGAATCGGCGCAGAAAACCGGCGCCATGATGCTGTTTGGCGAGAAGTACGGTGAGACCGTGCGCGTGCTCGACATCGGCTCCAGCCGCGAACTCTGCGGCGGCACGCACGTGGGCGCCACCGGCGACATCGGCTTCTTCACCATCACCGCCGAAGGTGGCGTGGCAGCGGGCGTGCGCCGCGTGGAAGCGGTGACGGGCCTGAATGCCTTGAACTATGTGCAGGGCATGGAAGCCACGCTCGGGGGTGTGGCCGGCACGCTCAAGGTCACGCCGGGCGAGGTGCCCGCCCGCGTGGGCGCGCTGCTGGAGCAGATGCGCGACCTGGAAAAGGAAATGAACGCGCTCAAGAGCCGGCTGGCTTCGGCGCAGGGTGACGAGCTGGTGAACCAGGCGGTCGAGGTCAAGGGCATCAAGGTTCTGTCCGCGGTGCTGGCTGGCGCCGATGCCAAAGGTCTGCGCGAGACGATGGACAAGCTCAAGGACAAGCTGAAAACAGCCGCCATCGTGCTGGCCGCAGTGGACGGTGGCAAGGTGCAGATTGCTGCCGGCGTGACCGCCGACGTGATGGGCAAAGTGAAAGCCGGCGAACTGGTGAACTTTGTGGCCCAGCAGGTGGGTGGCAAGGGCGGCGGCAAGCCCGACATGGCCATGGCAGGTGGCACCGATGCATCCGGTTTGCCCAAGGCGCTGGCTTCGGTGCAGGCCTGGGTGGCCGAGCGCGTTTAAGGTGGCGTCAGGGGCTGGGCCATTCCAGGCTCAGCCGGCTTTCAAACCGCCGCGCCTCGCCAGTGATGGGGTCGGTGAACGCGATGGCCTGGGCCAGCAGGCGCAGCGGCTTTGAAAAATCTTCCACCTCGTCCGGTCCGTGCAGCACGGTCGGGTAGAGCTGGTCGCCCACGATGGGAAGGCCCAGCGCGTTCATGTGCACCCGCAGCTGGTGGCGCTTGCCGGAAACCGGTGTCAAACGGTAGCGTGCCCAGGCGCCGCGTTGTTCCAGCGGTTCGATGTGGGTTTCGCTGTTGGGCGCTGCACCGTCGCTGGCTTCGCACATCCGGTAGAAGTCGGAAGGGTGTTCTACCAGGCGGCTGTGGCGCGTGTGGGGCCAGCTCACCGCTTCGCTCGCCGGAGCAATGGCTTCGTAGGTTTTGTGCATGGTGCGCCCGCTGAAGAGCGCGTGGTAGGCCCCGCGCTCGTCCGGGTTCACCGCAAACAGCACCAGACCGGCGGTTTCCCGGTCAATGCGGTGCAGCGGTGCCAGCTGGGGCAGCCCCAGTTTGCGCTGCAGGCGCACCAGCAAGGTCTGCTGCACAAAGTGCCCACCGGGCGTGACTGGCAAAAAATGCGGCTTGTCGGCCACCACCAGGTGCGCGTCTCGAAAGACCACCGTTTCCTCGAACGGCACCACCCGCTCGTCGGGTACCTCTCGGTAGTAAAAGAGGCGCGTGCCGCCACAGTAGGGCGCCTCGGGTGCCAGCGGGCGGGCGTCTTCATCCAGCACGTCGCCGTTGGCCAGCCGCGCGGCCCACACGGCGCGGCCCACCTCGGGCAGCCGTTGGTCCAGAAAGTCCAGCGTGCTGGCCCAGGGCGTGGCGCCCGGTGACGTGGCTGGCAGCGCCACGCAACTGGCCGCCACGCCGTGTCGTGCGGGAATCTGCGGGTGCCGGGTGGAGCGTGACATAAGGAACGAAGCCGGTAACCGTAAAGAGCGTATGAAACGTGTGCTGACGTGGTGACCGCACAAAGCGGGTATTCTCTGCCGCTTCTTGCCGGCCATTGCCCCGGCGCTGTATTGACATGCCCACGGGACCCGCCTTGAAAGCCGTTTTGAAACCCACCACTACCACCCGCCGATTGTCTGCACAGCCGCGGCGGGCCAAGGCACTTGCCGCGTTCTTGGTCAGCAGCCTGGCCCTGAGCGGCTGCGCCGTGATTGCGGTGGCAGACCTGGCCGCTTCGGCTGTGGTGGGGGTGGGTGGGCTGGCGGTGGACGCTGCGGTGGGCACCGTCAAGATCGGTGGCAAGGTCATTGGCAAAACGGCCGACGTGGTGCTTGGCTCCAGCGATGCACCTGCCGAATGAGTGCTGGCTTCAGACCCGTTTGAACACCAAGTCCCACACCCCGTGGCCGAGTTTCAGGCCGCGGTTTTCAAATTTGGTGAGGGGGCGGTAGTCGGGCTTGGGCACGTAGCCGCCCAGCGCGGGGTCGGTGGCGGTGTTTTGCAGCAGCGGCTCGGCGCTCAGCACCTCCAGCATTTGCTGGGCATAGGGTTCCCAGTCGGTCGCCAGGTGGATGTAGCCACCGGGTTTCAGGTGGCGTGCCAGGCGGTTCACAAACGGCGCCTGGATCAACCGGCGCTTGTTGTGTTTGGTCTTGTGCCAGGGGTCTGGGAAAAACACGTGCACGCCGTCCAGGCTGCCCTCGGGCAGCATGTGGTCCAGCACTTCGACCGCGTCGTGGCGGAAGATGCGGATGTTTTCAATGCCGCCTTCACCGCAGAGCTTGAGCAGCGCACCCACGCCGGGCTCGTGCACCTCGCAGCAGATGAAGTTGTCTTGCGGGCGCGCCTGGGCAATCTGCGCCGTGGCGCCACCCATGCCAAAGCCAATTTCCATGACCAGCGGTGCGGTGCGCCCGAAAGCGGCGGCCACGTCCAGCGGGGTCGGTGCGTAGTGCAGCAAAAAGCGCGGACCAAATTGCTCGTAGGCCCGTTGTTGCCCCGGGCCGGTGCGCCCTGCACGCAGCACGTAGCTTTTGATCACGCGCATGAAGGGCACGCCTTCGGGCAGGGGTTTGGCGGTCTGGGCGCTGGCTGAAGGCGTGGTTTCGGCGGCTGCGCCGGGTGGGCTGGGCTGGTGGTCGGGTGTCATGGCAGAGCGGGCAAAAGGGGTGGCAGATTGTAGGCGCCGGGGCAGATGGCCCCCCGGCCTGCCGGGCGCCCGGTGGACTCAAACCGTCGAGTGGGGGCGTATCAAGCCCGCAGGGCCGCGTGGAGGTGCGTCCAGGCCAGCGTCCAAAGCGCGAGCGCTTCGGCCAGCGGCCGTTGTGTGCCGGGCAAACCAAGGCAGGCCGCAGCCCGGTTCAGCGCGGCCAAAGGGTCGCTCAGGTCCAGCGGCTGGGCGCCGTTTTGTTTGCTCAGCTTTTCGCCATTGGCGCCCAGCACCAGCGGGGTGTGCAGGTAGGCGGGCTTGGGCACCGCCAGCGCCCGCTGCAGCAACAGCTGTCGCGGCGTGTTGTCGGCCAGGTCTTCGCCGCGCACCACATGCGTGATGCCCTGGGCGGCGTCGTCCACCACCACGGCCAGCTGGTAGGCCCACAGGCCATCGGCGCGTTTCAGCACAAAGTCGCCCACGTCGGTGGCCACGTTTTGTACCTGGGGCCCCAGGCGCCGGTCGGTCCAGTGCACCTCGGCCTGTTCCGGCGGCACGGCGAAGCGCCAGGCGCGGGGTGGCTTGCCTTGCAGTCCACCGTTGTCGGGGCGGCAGGTGCCGGGGTAGACCGCCGCACGATGGCGCTCACGGTCTTGGCCCTGGGCGTGCAAACTGGCTTCGATGTCTTTGCGCGAGCAGCCACAAGGATAGGCGTGGCCAGTAGTTACCAAACGCTCCAGCGCCTGCTCGTAAAACGCGCTGCGCTGCGATTGCCAGACCACGGCCTCATCGCTGCTCAGGCCGCAGGCGGCGAGCTGTTGCAGGATGAACCGGTCGGCGCCGGGTGGGCAACGCGGTGTGTCCACGTCTTCAATGCGCACCAGCCAGGCGCCGTTGTGGGCGCGGGCGTCGAGCCAGCTGGCCAGCGCTGCAACCAGCGAGCCCGCGTGCAGCGGTCCGGTGGGCGAGGGCGCGAAGCGACCTCGGTAGGGGAAGGATGACACCATGTTTGCAGCGTGCATGTCTGAGCCAGCGCACACTGCGGAACCGACTTTGCCGGGCCGCTGGTGTGGTTCCCCCAGCGAAGAAGCCGCGCAGTTGTGCAGAGGGAGAGGGGTTACACCATCGCCAGCGCCAGCTCCAGGCCAGACACAAAGGCGTCTTCCACCCGGTGGCCCAGGCACCAGTCACCGCACAGGCCAATGCCCAGCGTCTTGTCGTAAATGAACGGGCGGCCCAGCGGCTGCTGCGTTTGGGCAAAGCGCCAGCGGTGCACCTCGGCGTGGGTGGGTGTGGCGCGAATGCCGGTGATTTCAGCGAAGCCCTTGAGCAGCTTGGCCTTGACGCGCTCGGCGTCGTCTTCCAGGTGCTTGACCGACCAGGCCGGGCTGGCTTGAACGGTCCAGCGTTCGATCGGGTCGCGGCCTGGCTTGCTGCTTTCACGCGCCAGCCAGCTGATGCGGTGGTGCACGCTGCGGGCGGCATTCCACTGGGGCCCCAGGTGCGGCAGGCCCGGCTGCATGGCGTTGGGGTAGGCCACCATCAGCGTCCAGCAGGGTGCCACCTTCACGGCGTCCAGCTCGTGGCGCAGTTCGGGCGAGTGGCCTGAAGCCAGCAGCAGGTCGTGTGTCTGCAGATGCGGCATGGCCAGCACGATGCGGTCAAAGCCGCCATGCACATGCAGGCCACCTTCGGCGTCTTCAGCGCGCAGCTGCCATTGGTTGGGGTGCAGGGCGTCGCGTTCGATGTGGGTCACGCGGGTGCCGGTCAGCGTGCTGGCCGCCAGGTTGCCATGCAATTCGGGCTGTGCCAGCGGCTCGGCCCAGTACTTCACCAAGGCGTTCATGCCAGGTTTGGCCACAAAGTGGGGTTCGGTGGGCGGGGGCGCACTGGCCAGCACCCGTCCCTTGTCGTCAAGCACGCGCACGGTGTTGGCGCTCCAGGGGCGCACCACCGTCTGTGCCGTGAGCAGGGCTTTGGCAAAGCGCTTGTCGCGCACGGTGAAGTACTGCGTGCCGTGGTCGAAACCGCCAAACTCGGTGCGGCGGGTGGACATGCGGCCACCCAGACCGCGGCTTTTTTCGATCAGTGTGACGCGGTGCCCCGCCTGCACCAGTGTGCGGGCGCAGGCCACACCCGCCATGCCAGCACCCACCACCGCAAAGTGCAGCTGGGCTGGCGCGGCTTTGGCCGCCTTTTTGAGGGCGGTTTTGCTGGCGGGTTTGCTTTTGGACAAGGCTGGGGCGCGGGTTTTTTTGGCTGTGGTCATGTCTCTTGGCGCGTTGGGTTTTGGGGTTGACTCGAAGTTGACTGTAGCAGCCTGTTTGCCGCCGTGAAGCCGGGTTGCATCAAATCTGGTGGTGGTTGTTGAGCAAGGCAGCCCGGGTGGTCGGGTGTTGCAGCCGTTCCAGCCACCAGCGCAGCGCCCGGCCGGTGTCACCGACGCTGCGTGGCTGGCGCCAGGCGTAAGCCAGGTGGATCACGCGGTTGGGCCGCTGCACGGTTTTCACTACCAGGCGCCCGGCATTGATGAACGGCAGCGCCAGCGGCAGCGGCAAAAAACCGGCGCCCAGGCCGCGCAGTTGCGCTTCCAGCTTGTGCTGCATGGTGGGCACGGTGAGCACGTCCTGGCCGGGCTGCAGGTTGTGCGTGATGCCGCGGCCACGCAGGGTGCTGTCGGCCACGGCCACCGCGCGGTGCACGCGCAGTTCTTCGTCACACAGGCTGTGGCTGGCTGAGGCCAGTGGGTGGTGGGGCGCCACGGCGTACACAAAGTCCAGGGAGCCCAGCGGGGCAGTCTGTATGTCGGGCTGGGCCAGCTCGCTGGGCACACCCAGCGCCAGGTCGGCCTGGCCGCTTTGCAGGGCTTCCAGCGTGCCCGAAAGTGTTTCGGCACGCAGCTTCAGGCGGGTGGGTGAGGCCTCGCCGTAAAACGCCTCGCACAGTTCGAACAGCGTGGCGCGGGCAATGATCGCGTCGGCCGCGATGGTGAGCTGGGGCTCCCAGCCGGTGGCCACCCGCTTGACGCGCTGGGCCACGGCATCCAGTTCGTTCAGCAAGTACTGTCCCGAGCGCAGCAGCTCGGCCCCGGCCGGTGTGAGCTGGGCGCGGCGCGCGCTGCGGTCAAACAGCAGCACGTCCAGCGCGTCTTCAATCTGCCGAATGCGGTAGGTCAGGGCGCTGGGCACCATGCCCAGTTCGCGGGCGGCAGCTGCCATGCTGCCAAGCCGCGCCACGGCTTCCAGCAAGCCCAGGTTTTCGGGTGACAGCGCTGCACGGGGCGTGTGAGAGGCCATGGTTCAAAGCGGTTGATTGTTCAATTGAATTGAATGATGCCATCAAAACCGTGCAAACTGCGTGTCGTTTGAGGCGCCCACAATGTACACATTCCGGCGCGCAATCCAAACGGATGAAGCCAAAACCAGACGAAAAGGACCACCCGATGATGCAAGTTCGACGCTCCGAAGCCCGCGGTTTTGCCGACCATGGCTGGCTCAAGAGCTTTCACTCTTTTTCTTTCGCAGAGTATT
Source organism: Hydrogenophaga sp. (assembly GCF_965657535.1). Classification (GTDB taxonomy): domain Bacteria; phylum Pseudomonadota; class Gammaproteobacteria; order Burkholderiales; family Burkholderiaceae_C; genus Hydrogenophaga. The sequence continues at coordinate 9,230 of NZ_CBFHOP010000014.1, forward strand.
TCGACCCCACCTGGATGGGCTGGGGCAACCTGCGCGTGATCAACGAAGACCGCATTGCACCGGGCACTGGCTTTGGCACCCACGGCCACCGCGACATGGAAATCATCAGCTATGTGTTGCAGGGCAACCTGGCGCACAAAGACAGCATGGGCAACGTCAAGGGCATCCCGCCGGGTGACGTACAGCGCATGAGCGCCGGGAGCGGTGTGCGCCACAGCGAGTTCAACCACGCGCCCGACCAGACCACGCACTTTTTGCAGATATGGATCGAACCCAACGCAACCGGCATCGATCCCGGCTACGAGCAAAAGAGCTTCGCCGACGCTGAGAAGCGCGGTCAGCTCCGGTTGGTAGCTTCCAACGGCGGAGCACAGGGCTCTGTGCACATCAACGCCGATGCATCGATGTACGCCGGCCTGTTCAACGGCACGGAATCCGCCGAGCTTCAGCTGAACCCAACGCGCAAGGCCTATGTGCATCTGGTGCGCGGCTCGCTGCTGGTCAACGGCGAGCGCTTGCAGGGCGGTGACGCTGCGGTGCTGGCCGGTGAAGGTGCGCTCACCCTGGCTCAGGGCAACGACGCCGAAGTGCTGGTGTTTGACCTGGCCGCCTGATACATCCCTTTCCATTCTCGCGCCCGAGCGCATTCACCCAGGAGTTTTCTCAATGACAAAAGTGGTTGTGGTTTTTCATTCCGGCTATGGCCATACCCAGCGCATGGCGCAGTCGGTGGCTGATGGCGCCAACGCCGAGTTGCTCGCGATCGACGCTGACGGCAATCTGCCCGAAGGTGGCTGGGACACGCTGAACGACGCTGACGCGATCATCATGGGTTCGCCCACCTATATGGGCACCGTGAGCTGGCAGTTCAAAAAGTTTGCCGATGCGTCCAGCAAGCCGTGGTTCAGCCAGGCCTGGAAAGACAAGGTGTTTGCCGGCTTCACCAACAGCGCCACCATGAACGGCGACAAGCACTCCACGCTGCACTACCTGTTTACCCTGGCCATGCAGCACAGCGGCATCTGGGTGGGTACCGGCCTGATGCCCAGCAACAGCAAAGCCGCCCAACGCAACGACGTGAACTACGTGGGCTCCTTCACCGGCGCCATGGCCCAGAGCCCGTCAGACGCGGGCGCCAACGAAATGCTGCCTGGCGACCTGGAAACCGCCCGCCTGTTTGGCGAGCGCGTGGCCGCCACCGCCGCCCGCTTCAAAGGCTGATCGGCCGTGGCGCGGTGCAGGCATTGCCCCCGCCATGTGCCCGCGGCGCAGTAACATCCGCCGCATGAACATTTTCAGCCTCATTCCCTGGGCAGACTGGCTGGCGCTGGTCTGCTTTTTCGCGCTGTGGATCGGCTACGCGCTGTTTGCCCGGGTGTGGGGGCGCAAAAAAGGCTCGCTGATCCAGACCACCAACCGCTACCGCGGCTACTGGATGGCGCAGGCCACGGCGCGAGATCCCCGCATGCTCGACGGTCTCATCACGCAGACACTGTCGCACACACCGTCGTTTTTTTCGTCCACCTCCATTCTGGTCATCGGTGGCTTGTTTGCGCTGCTGGGCACCACCGACAAAGCCACCGAGCTGATGAGCGAAATTCCGTTCGCCCAAACCACCACGCTGATCGTTTTCGAATTCAAGATCCTCGTGCTGGTGGCCATTTTTGTGTACGCATTTTTCCGCTTTTCGTGGTGCATGCGGCTTTACACCTTTGTGGCCCTGGTCATTGGTGCCATGCCGGCGCCCGAAGACTTCGACTCGGGCAAATTTGACCGCAAACACCATGCCGACCGGGCCGCCGCCATGGTGGGGGCAGCCGCCGAGACCTTCAATGATGGCCTGCGCGCCTACTATTTTTCGTTCGCGGCGCTGGCCTGGTTCATTTCCCCGCTGTCCATGGTGCTCGCCACGCTGATCGTGGTGGCCATTCTGTACAGCCGCGAGTTTCGGTCTGAGGTGCTGCACATCTTGAAAGACGAAGGCTGATTTTTCGGCCGCTTCGGTGCGGCCTCCTTGCATCGCCTGGGACCAAGGCCGCCCGGCCCGGCCTTCTAAAATGGCTGCATGTTCATACACCTGCGCCTGCACACCGAATTTTCCGTCGTTGACGGCACCAACCGCATCGACGACGTGGTGGCCGCTGCGGCCGCCAATGGCCAGCCCGCGCTGGCCATCACCGACCTCAACAACCTGTTTGGCGCCGTCAAGTTTTACAAAGCCGCGCGCGGCGCCGGGGTGAAACCCCTGCTGGGTGCCGAGGTGATGCTGCAAGGTTTCACCGAAGAAACCCTGGGCGCGATGCCCGGTAGCCACCAGCCAGCTGCCCCGCGCGTGGTGCTGCTGGTGCAAGACAAACAGGGCTACCTGAATTTGTGCGAACTGCTGGCCCGCGCCTGGACGCGCAACGACGGCCGCGGCGGTGCGCTGGTGCAGCGCGAATGGCTGGAAGAGCTCAACGGCGGGCTGCTCATGCTCTCGGGCGCGCAGGCGGGGCCGGTGGGGCAGGCGCTGATCCAGGGTGACGCCCAGCGGGCCGCCGATGTGGCGCTGAAGCTGGCCGGGTTGTTCACGCACCGCTTCTACATTGAGCTGCAGCGGGCTGGCCGGGTGGACGACGAGCGCCATGTGACCGCTGCGGTGCAGCTGGCCGCGCGCCTGCACCTGCCGGTGGTGGCCACGCACCCGGTGCAGTTCACCGAACCGGACGACTACGAGTCGCACGAGGCGCGGGTGTGTATTTCCGATGGCGAAATTTTGGGCAACAACCGGCGCGTGCGCCGCTTCACCCGCGAACAGTATTTCAAGAGTGCCGAGCACATGGTGGCGCTGTTCCATGACGTGCCCAGCGCCGTGGCCAACACATTGGAAATTGCCAAGCGCTGCAACCTCACGCTGGTGCTGGGCAAGCCGCAGCTGCCCAACTTCCCCACACCGCTGATCGATGGCGTGCCGATGCCGATGGAAGATTTCTTCCGCTTGTCGTCGTTTGAGGGCCTGGAAGAGCGGCTGGCGCACCTGTACCCCGACGTGGCCAAACGCGACGCCGAACGCCCACGCTATGTGGCGCGGCTGGAGTTCGAGATCAACACGATCTTGAACATGGGCTTCCCCGGTTACTTCCTGATCGTGGGCGACTTCATCAACTGGGCCAAGAAAAACGGCTGCCCGGTAGGCCCGGGCCGCGGTTCGGGTGCCGGCTCGCTGGTGGCCTATGCGCTGAAGATCACCGACCTGGACCCGCTGCAATACAACCTGCTGTTTGAGCGCTTTTTGAACCCCGAGCGGGTGTCCATGCCCGACTTCGACATCGACTTTTGCCAGACCAACCGCGACCGGGTGATCGACTATGTGAAAGACAAATACGGCAAAGATGCCGTGAGCCAGATCGCCACCTTCGGCACCATGGCGGCGCGCGCCGCCATTCGAGACGTGGGCCGCGTGCTGGACTTTTCCTACGGTTTTTGCGACGGCATTTCCAAACTGATCCCGAACAAGCCGGGCATGTCGGTCACGCTGCAGTACCCGCCCAACCCGAAGAAGGAAGGCGACAAAAACAACTATGCCATCGAGATGGAGCCGGTGCTGGCCGAGCGCATCAGCAAAGAAGATGACGTGAAAACGCTGATCGAGCTGGCGCAAAAGCTCGAAGGCATGACGCGCAACATCGGCATGCACGCCGGCGGTGTGCTCATTGCGCCGGGCAAGCTCACCGACTTCACCCCGCTGTACGCCCAGCCCGGCAGCGACTCGGCCGTGAGCCAGTACGACAAGGACGACGTGGAGGCCGTGGGCCTGGTGAAGTTTGACTTCTTGGGGCTGGCCACGCTGACCATTCTGGAGATTGCGCGCGAGTTCATCGCCAAGCGCCACAAGGGCCAGGAAGATTTTTGCTTTGAAAACGTGCCGCTGGACGATGCACGCGTTTACGCGCTGTTTTCGCGCGGGCAGACCGAAGCCGTGTTTCAGTTTGAAAGCCGCGGCATGCAGGGCATGCTCAAAGACGCCAAGCCCAGCCGCCTGGAAGACCTGATTGCGCTGAACGCGCTGTACCGTCCCGGCCCCATGGACCTGATCCCCAGCTTCGTGGCGCGCAAGCACGGGCGCGAGGTGATCGAGTACCCGCACCCGCTGGTGGCCGACATGCTGAGCGAGACCTACGGCATCATGGTGTACCAGGAGCAGGTGATGCAGACCGCGCAGATCCTGGGCGGCTATTCGCTCGGCGGCGCCGACATGCTGCGCCGCGCCATGGGCAAGAAGAAGGCCGAAGAAATGGCCGAGCACCGCGCCATTTTTCGCGCGGGTGCGGCCAAAAATGACATCAGCCAGGAAAAGGCCGACGAGATTTTTGACTTGATGGAGAAGTTCGCGGGCTACGGCTTCAACAAGTCGCACGCCGCTGCTTACTCGCTCCTGGCCTACCACACAGGTTGGCTCAAGGTGCACTACACCGCCGAGTTCTTCTGCGCCAACATGACGGTGGAGATGGACGACACCGACAAGCTCAAGGTGCTGGTGGACGATGCCCACAAGATGGGCATCACGTTTGAGGCGCCCGATGTGAACCGAGGCTTCCACCGCTTCGAGCCCATCACCGACAAGTCGATCCGCTACGGGCTGGGGGCCATCAAGGGCACCGGTCAGCTGGCCATTGAAGCCATCGTGGCGGCGCGCGAAGGGCGCGGCGACGGCCCCAACGGCGGCGAGGCGGGACCGTTCAAAAGCCTGTTTGACTTCTGCCGCCGGGTCGACCGCTCCCGCCTGAACAAGCGCACGGTGGAAGCGCTCATCAAGGCTGGCGCGTTTGACTCGCTGCACCTGAACCGGGCCGAGGTGCTCGCCTCGGTGGAGCGAGCCTTTGACTTTGCCGCCGCCAGCGTGGCCAACGCCAACCAGGGCGGCCTGTTTGACTTGATGGGGGGCGACGACCACGGCTCCAGCACCCAGGAACCCGAGCTGGTGGCGACCACGCCCTGGGGCGTGAAAGAGCGCCTCACGCTGGAAAAAACGGCGATGGGCTTCTACTTTTCAGGCCACCTGTTTGACGAGGTGCAGCGCGAAGTGCGCCGCTTTGCCCGCACCGCCCTGGAAGACGTGACGGAAAGCCGCGACCCGGTGATCCTGGCCGGCATCGTGACCGACTTTCGCGTCATCAACGGCCAGCGCGGCAAGCTGGCGCTGTTCAAGCTGGACGACAAAACCGCGGTGTTGGAAATCAGCGCCGACGAAAACCTCATCAACCTGCACCGCAATTTGCTCAAAGACGACGAGCTCATCATCGTGCAAGCCGTGGCCCAGCCCGACCGCTTTTCGGGTGGCCTGCGGCTGAAGATCCAGCAGATATGGGACCTGGCCTCGGCCCGCTGCCGTTTCGGCAAATACCTGCGCGTGGCGGTGAACGGCACGGCACCCGCAGTGCACACCCTGGTGCGTGAATTTCCGCCCAAGCGCGAGGTGACCGAGCAGGGCGAGCTGGTGCGCGGCTTGCCGGTGCGCCTGGCGCTGCAGCGCAGCGGCGCGCAGTGCGAACTGCAGCTGGATGACCGAGCGCTGTTCTTCCCCACCGACGCCGCGCTGGCCAGCTGGATGGCGCAGGCCCACGAACAGCGGGCCGAGATCGTGTTCGACTGAAGCCCGCTGTTCGCTGGTGTATGGGGCGCGCACCGCCTTTGCGCGCATTCGGCAGGTGTTTTTCAACGGCTCGACATGCCCAGGGCATCATGGCGCAGCGATCTGTCGCCGCTGCAGGCGCTGGACGACCCGACCACGGTCTGGACGCTGAAGACCATCCAGTACGCCTGGCGCTCGCCGGCCAACAAAAGCTTGCGCCAAGCCTGGGCTGAAGCGGTGCGGGCCGGCACGGGCGATGAACGGGCCGCCGGCCCACCCCCGCAGCTCCCCGATGCCGCCACCTAGTGCGCTCGCGGCCATCCGGCCGTCCAGACACTGGCCCTCAGCCTGTGATGCGACACCTCCGCCGCCTCGGCGCAAGCCATTTTTCATGCCATGCAGCGCATGCCCTACCGCTTCAGGCTCTGGCAAGAAACCGCCTCTCGCACCCTGGCGCGTGCAACACCAAGGCCAACCTGCAGGTGGCCTTGCTGCGCGCGCTGGACATCGAAGCTGGCTTTGTTGAAGTGCCGCTTGACATTGGCGTGCTCGCCGTGCTCACGCCCCAGGCGCGGCGCGCGCTTATGCGCACCCAGGTCAAGCACAACTTTGCGGCTGCGAAGCGGTCGGGGCGCTGGCACCCGGCCGACGCTTCCCTCTGTGACTCCAGCTGCATGCTGTTCACCGAAGCGGCCCCATACCCGCGTGCCATGGTGCCGGCCTGTTTTGAGGAAGGGCTCACCTTTCACCCGGTGGCCCACATCCATACTGAAATGGGCAAGAAGAGCTGCTTTCTGCCACGGCACTTTGAAGCCATGAACACGCGGCTCGGCCACACCTGGCGCAGCATGCCGCCCGCCCACGCTGCGCCCCACCCGACACACGCCGCCCGCTGCACCTAAGGACGCCACCGATGAGCCTGTACCACTGGGATTTTTCTGCAACCACCCCCAAGCACCCTGGGCGACCACGACGTTCCCCCGGTGTCGCAGCGCCTGACCGGACGCCGCATCGCCTGGCTGGTCTTGCCCGGGACCGAGTTGCTGTGCATCGCGGTGGCGCAGGCGTTGAGCACGTCCCCGCTGGCCGCCCAGCGCATTCTGGTGACCGCCGGCCCACGCCGGTACCGATGGATGGCGTGCGCCGCATTGCCAACCGGTTCCGTGGCCGGCTGGGTGCGGCCATTGCCGCAGAACTGGTGTGGCGCGGTGCCGACGCCGAACTGCTGCTGGGTGACGGCGCCTGGTGCCCCACCAAGCCCCTGCGCCTGAGCATCGCGCGCACCTTTGATGCGTACTGCGATGGCGTGGCCGACTACCGGCCGCGCCAGGCGGTGCGGGGCAAGATCCCGTCGGGCCAGGCCGAGCTGATGCTGGCGCTGGAGCCCACCGAAAAGGTGATCGATCTGGCCTGCGAAGCGGCGCTTGCCATGGCCTGTGTGGCTTTCAATGGCCTGGGCGGTGTGGGCACAGAAGCGCAGAAGCGCTGGTGCGCGTGGCCGCAAAACGCCTGGGGTGTGCCAGCCTGGTGGTTGCCACCCGGGGTGAGACACGCGGGGCAGCGAACAGCGCGCCCTGATGCTGCAGGCCAGCGGCACCACGCCGGTGGAAGGCAAGCCGCGCATTGCGGCCTTCGTGGTCGACCACCTGCAAGCCCTGGCTGACGGGCAGGGCGCTGCGGACGGAGCGCTTTAAACTACACGGCTTCAACAGCACCGGGTTGCGCCATGCAGCGTCTTGAACCCGGTTTGGTTTCCCTTGCAGAGACACCCTTGTAAAGCCTCAGCCTGGCCGTTTGTTTCAACGCATTCCCTCCCATGTTCGCGCATGGGCGAGGATGTTGCGTAGCGCGGCTCGCCCCTGGGCTGAGACCGACCAGGCCTCCCCTTGATCGAATGCCTGCGGCCCCCGTGTACTTGTGGGCCTCAAAGTCCACGTGTTTTCCTTGTTTTTTGTCGTTTTGTGAGGCTGCGGCTGGTCCGTGCTGTCACGGGAGAATTTCTTTTGTTTAAAAATTTCCAACAGGACTGGACGGCCAACGTCCGCAACGACCTGCTCGCTGGCTTGGTGGTGGCGCTGGCCCTGATTCCTGAGGCCATTGCTTTTTCCATCATCGCGGGAGTTGACCCTAAGGTGGGTCTTTATGCATCGTTCTCCATTGCCACCATCATTGCTTTCATGGGTGGTCGTCCCGGCATGATATCGGCCGCCACGGGCGCCATGGCGCTGGTGATGGTGACCCTGGTGAAAAGCCATGGGCTGGAGTATTTGCTCGCCGCCACGGTGCTCACCGGGGTGCTGCAAATACTGGCGGGCTGGTTCAAGCTCGGCGTGCTGATGCGCTTTGTATCGCGCTCGGTGGTCACGGGTTTTGTGAATGCGCTGGCCATTTTGATCTTCATGGCGCAGTTGCCTGAACTGAACCCGCAAACCGTGGGCGTGACCTGGCATGTGTACGCCATGACCGCTGCCGGCCTGGTCATCATTTACGGTTTCCCCTACATCACCAAGGCCGTGCCCTCGCCGCTGGTCACCATTGTGGTGCTCACGGGTGTCTACCTCGTGTTGGACATGGACATCCGCACTGTGGGCGACATGGGCGAGCTGCCCGACAGCCTGCCGGTCTTCCTGATCCCGGACATTCCGCTCAACCTGGAAACGCTGCAGATCATCTTCCCGTATGCGCTCACGCTGATGGTGGTGGGCCTGCTGGAGTCGCTCATGACCGCCACCATCGTCGACGACCTGACCGACACCAAGAGCGACAAAAACCGCGAGTGCGTGGGCCAGGGGGTGGCCAACATCGCCACCGGCTTCATGGGCGGCATGGCTGGTTGCGCCATGATCGGCCAGTCGGTGATCAACGTGAAATCGGGTGGGCGCGGGCGCCTCTCGACGCTCACAGCTGGCGTGGTGCTGCTGATTCTGGTGGTGTTTCTGGGTGACTGGGTGAAGCAGATTCCCATGGCCGCCCTGGTGGCAGTGATGATCATGGTGTCCATCGGCACCTTCAACTGGGGTTCGGTGCGCAGCCTTCGCGAGCACCCCGCCAGCTCCAGCGTGGTGATGGTTGCCACCGTGGTGGTGACCGTGGCCACGCACGACTTGGCCAAGGGCGTGCTCACCGGCGTGCTGCTGTCGGGCTTCTTTTTTGCTCACAAGGTCGGCCAGATCCTGCGCATTCGCTCGTTGGCCGAAGACGAAGGCCGCCTGCGCACCTACACCGTCACCGGCCAGGTGTTCTTCGCTACCGCCGACCGCTTCAACGACGCATTCGACTTCAAGGAGGTCATTGAACGCGTGCGCATCGACGTGAGCCGCGCGCATTTCTGGGACATCACGGCCGTGAGCGCGCTCGACAAAGTGGTGCTGAAGTTTCGGCGCGAGGGCACCGACGTCGACATCATTGGCCTGAACGAGGCCAGCGCCACCATGGTGGACAAGTTTGGCGTGCACGACAAAGACGGCGCCGAAGACTTGCTGGCTGGCCACTGAAAGCGAGAACTTCTATGAATACCGACAACAAAGTGCTCGCCTGTGTGGACCAGTCCGCTTTTGCCGACCATGTGACCGACTACGCCGCCTGGGCCGCGCAGCGTTTGGGCGCGCCGCTGGAGCTGCTGCACGTGATCGACCGCCACCCCGAAACCAGTGCTAGCCAGGACCACAGCGGTTCGCTCACGCCCAATGCGCAAGAGAGCCTCCTGGGCGAGCTGGCCGCTGCCGATGCGGTGCGAAGCAAGGCCGCCCGCGAGCAGGGGCGCCTGTTTTTGAACCGCTTGCGTGAACGTGCGCTGGCCGCCGGTGTGCAAACTGTGGACGTGCGCCAGCGCCTGGGGCATCTGGACGAAACCCTGCACGAGCAACAGAACGGCGTGCGCCTGTTCGTCCTGGGCCGCCGTGGCGAATCCGCCCATTCCACCCCGCGCGACCTGGGCCGAAACGTGGAGCGCGTGGTGCGTGCGCTGGACCGCCCGATCTTGACCGTGACCGAAGGCTTCAAAGCACCTGAGCGCGTGCTGATTGCTTTTGACGGCAGCAGCATCACCCGCAAGGGGGTGGAGATGGTGGCCGGCAGCCCGCTCTTTCACGGTTTGCCGGTGCACCTGCTCATGGCGGGCAAAGCCAGCCACGACGGACCCAAACAGATGGCCTGGGCCACCGCCAAGCTGGAAGCGGCTGGTTTGGGCGTGGTGGGCGAGATCGTGCCCGGCGAGCCTGAGCGCGTGATTGCGCAGGCCATTCAGGCCAGAAATATGGATGTGCTGGTGATGGGCGCCTATACCCACTCGCCGCTGCGCAGCCTGGTGTTGGGCAGCAAAACAACCGACCTGCTGCGTGCGGCGCGCATTCCGACCCTGCTGTTGCGCTGACGGTTGACAGGCCGGTAAGGCCCCGCTCAGTCCAGCGGGCGCAGCCCAATGATGAGCGATGAAGGCACCCGGCCGTCGGTGTCGCGGGGCAGGCTGCCGGTGCGGTCAATCGCACGCAACACCGCTTCGTCCCAGGCCGGGCTGCCACTGGGCTTGACGATGCGCCGCGCGGTGATGGTGCCGTCGGGCAGGGTGCGCACCTCCACCTCGGCGCGGGGGTTGCCGCTTACCGTTTCGGTGAACACCACGTTGGGTTTGATGCGCGCTGCCACCCGCCCGCCGTAAGCGGCTGAGGGCCCGCTGGACTGCTGCGCGGTACCGGTGGCCTGTGGGGCGCCGCTGGCGCCAGCCTGGGCCATGAAGCGGCGCTTCTGTGCATCGCGCTCTTTCGCCGCCAGTTCGTCCAGCCGCTTTTCTTCGGCCAGCTGGCGTTCTTTCTCGCGTTTTTGCTGCGCGAGCTGCTGCTGGCGCTCTTTCTCTGCTGCGGCTTTGTCCGCCTCGGCTTTTTTGGCGGCAGCCAGCTTCTCTTGAGCGAGCTTGTCGGCAGCGGCCTTTTTGCTGGCTTCCGCCTGCGCCTTTTTCAGATCGGCTTGCGCTTTTTCCTTGGCCTGAGCGGTGGCGATGTCGGCCTGGCTGGGTCCCGGCGGGGGCGGGGCAGGCTGCGCAACCGGTTGGGGTTTGGGGGCTGGTGCGACGGGAGGCGGCGGTGGCGGCGGTGGTTCCACCGCCCGGGGCGCAGCCGCCTGCGGCATGCGTGACCAGATTTCGGCCTCAAACGCCACTGGTGGCGCATCGCGCTGCCAGGCCACACCCCAGGTGAGCGCGGCCACCAGCAGGCCGTGCACCACCAGCGCCAGACCCAGCGGCCCGAGCCAGCGGCCGGGCTGCGGCGGGGCCAGGTTCAGGTGGTCAGCGGTGGTCTGCATGGGTGGGGTGCGGGTACCGTTAAAGGGTAGACAACGCCACCCGCTGCACACCAGCGGCGCGCAGCCGGCGCACCACCTCCATCACGGCGTCGTACTTCACGTTTTTGTCGGCACTCACCAGCACCGGCATGTTGTCGGTGCCGGTGCTGAGCGCCTGCACCCGGCTCACCAGCTGGCCCAGTGCCACATCGGCCGGGGGCTGGCTGCCTTTTCCCATGCGCACCTGCAGCCGCTCGGTTTTGTCGATCATCACTTCAACGAACACATCGGGTGTGCGGTTGGCTTGACCCACGCTGGGCAGGTCGATCTGGCTCGGCGTGATCAGCGGCGCGGTGACCATGAAAATGATCAGCAGCACCAGCATCACGTCGATGAAGGGCACCATGTTGATTTCATTTTTGGTGCGCCGGGCGCGGCGGGATGATGCGACGGCCATGCTTACTGCCCGGCAGGGGACTGCGCCCCCAGGTTGCGCTGCAAGATGTTGGAAAACTCTTCCATGAAGGTTTCCATGGTGTTGGCCAGGCGGTCAATGTCGTGCGCAAACCGGTTGTAAGCCACCACCGCCGGGATGGCCGCAAACAGGCCAATGGCGGTGGCCACCAGCGCTTCGGCAATGCCCGGCGCCACCGAGGCCAGCGTGACCTGCGCCAGCGAAGCCAGACCGGTGAAGGCGTGCATGATGCCCCACACCGTGCCAAACAGGCCCACATAAGGTGCGACCGAACCCACCGTGCCCAGAAACGAGAGGTTGACTTCCAGAGCATCCAACTCGCGCTGAAAGCTGGCCCGCATCGCGCGGCGTGCACCGTCCAGCAGGGCGCTGTTGTCGGTGATGCGGCGTTCGCGCAGTTTTTGGTATTCGCGCATGCCACTGGCAAAAATGCGTTCCATAGGACCGCCGTGCTGGGCACTTTGCGCGGCTGCGGCATACAGGCTGTTGAGATTGCCGCCCGACCAGAACTCGCGCTCGAACTCGTCGTTGAATTCCCGCACGCGCTTGATGGCGAAGACCTTGCGGAAAATGGCTGCCCAGCTGATGACCGACATGCCCACCAACAGCAGCACCACCGCTTGCACCACCCAGCTCGCGTTGAGCATCAATTGAACAATGGAGAGATCGTGGTTCATGGCGGTCTGAGTTCGAGAAACGGAAAAGGTTGCGGGCTGGTGCGCCGCAGACGCTTACGCGGGCGCCTTGAGCGCGCCGAGGATGGCGGCTGGAATGCGCTGCGGCCGCAGGGTGCTGGCGTCTACCCAGCCTATGCGGATGATGCCCTCGCAGAGCAGGGGTGTATCCCCATCGGGGGTTGCGGCTTGCGGGCGCGCGGTTTGCTCGATTGTGAGCGAGGCACGCCCGGCTTCTTGCACGCGGGCGGTAACCAAAAGCAAATCGTCGAGCCGGGCAGGGCGGTGGTATTTCACCTGGGTGGCGGTCACCACAAACATACCGCCCACCTGCTCGCGCAGGCTTTGCTGCTCGATGCCGAGCGCGCGCAGCCATTCGGTGCGGGCACGCTCGAAAAACTTCAGGTAGTTGGCGTAAAAAACGATTCCACCGGCGTCGGTGTCTTCCCAGTACACCCGCACGGGCCAGGTGAACTGACTGGGTGTGGCGGTGGTGTTCACAGCGCAGCCTCCAGCCGAGCCACGGCCTCACGCAGTTGGGCCATTGAGTTGGCGGTGGAAAAGCGCAAGTAGCGCCCAGGGTCGGCGCTGCCGAAATCGCGCCCTGGCGTGGTAGCCAGCTGGCAGCGCTGCATGAGTTCAAACGCCAGTGCCCAGCTGCCTCCGGCGTCGGGGCTGCTTTGGGGTGGAATGCCCCAGCGCGCGCACAGGGCGCTTACGTCGGCCCACGCGTAAAAGGCGCCGTCGGGCATCACGGGAACGGTGATACCCAGGCGGTTGAGTTCGGGAATGAAGTAGTCGCGCCGGGCCTTGAATTCGGCGCGACGGCGTTCGTATTCGGCCAGGGTGTCGGGTTCAAAGCAGGCCAGCGCGGCATGCTGCGCGATGGTGCTGGCGCAAATGAACAGGTTTTGTGCCAGCCGCTCCACCGCGGGTACCAGCCCCGGGGGCAGCACCAGCCAGCCCAGGCGCCAGCCGGTCATGTTGAAGTATTTGCTGAAACTGTTGACGCTGATGACTTCGTCACCCAGCCCATCGGGCAGGCCCAGAGCGCTGTGGCCATAGGCATCGTCATAGCTCAGGCCCAAGTAAATTTCATCCACCAGCGTCACGCCGCCGCGCTCGCGCACAAAACGCGCAATGCGTTCCAGTTCGTCGCGGGCAATTGACGTACCCGTGGGGTTGGACGGTGATGCCAGCAACACCCCGCGCGTGGACGGGCCCCAGGCCGCCTGCACTTGCGCCGCGCTGAGCTGAAAGCGATCGGCCGGGCCTGCGGGCAGCAGTACGGCAGTGCCCTCGGCAGCCTGCACAAACTGGCGGTTGCAGGGGTAGCTGGGGTCGGGCATCAGCACTTCGTCGCCGGCCTCGATGAGCGCCAGGCAGGCCAGCTGCAAGGCGGCCGAAGCGCCTGCGGTCACGACGATGCGGGCCGGGTCAATGTCCAGCCCAAAGCGGGTGGCGTACCAGCCGCTGATGGCTTCGCGCAGCGCGGGCAGGCCGGTGGCTGGTGTGTACTGGCTGCGGCCGTGGCGGATGGCGCGTTCGGCCGCTTGCTGCACGGGCAACGGTGCCGTGAAGTCCGGCTCACCGATGTTGAGGTACAGCATGGGCCGTTCGCCCGGCTGTGCGGCTGCGGCCATGGCCGATGCCGCTTTGGCCAGCTCCATGACGTAGAAGGGTTCGACGCGTTGCGCCCGCTGGGCAATCCTCATGTCATTGCGGGGTGGGTCAAGCTGCGTCGTCTGCCGCGGCCGGAGCGGCGGCGGGTGCTACCCCGGCAGGCGCCGGGGCCTTGCGGGCGCCGGCTTTGACCGGCGCTGCAGCCACTTCGACCGGACGCAATTGGGCGGCCAGCTGGTGCAGCACGCCGTTCACATATTTGTGCCCGTCGGTGCCGCCAAACGATTTGGCAAGTTCAATGCACTCGTTGAGCACCACGCGCCACGGCACATCCAGGCAATGCTGAAACTCGTAAACACCGATCCAGAGCACGCCACGTTCGATGGGTGAAAGCTCCACCAGCGGGCGGTCGAGCAACGGGGTGATGAGCGTGTCCAGCGCGCTGGACTCGGACACGCAGCCGTGAAGCAGGGCGTCATAGTGCACGCTGTCGGCTTTGTGAAAGCCGGCCAGGTCGCGCGTGAAGGCGTCGATATCGCCCGCCTCGTTGCGGCCCACCAGGTGTTGGTATAGCGCCTGCAGGGCAAATTCGCGTGCGCGCGTGCGGGCCGACTTTTCAGCCGCTTTGCGAACTTTGGGGGGAGCGTTGTTCATGTCGGTCTTCATGGGGTGTGGCCAGCCCGGATGGGGGCTGTGTCAGGGCTGGTGGGGCAGGCTGGTGGCGTGTTGGCCAACCCTGGCGGGTGTTTGGTGTTCATCCGATGTGTTCGAGCACATGGGCCATTTCAACAGCCACGCGGGCAGCGTCTTGCCCTTTTTCGGTCTGGCGGGCCACCGCCTGTTCCAGGTTTTCGGTGGTCAAAATGGCATTGGCAATGGGGATCTGGTAGTCCAGCGACAAGCGCGAAACCGACGCGCCCGACTCGTTGGCCACCAGCTCAAAGTGGTAGGTTTCACCGCGGATGATGCAGCCCAGCGCAATCAATGCATCAAAGTCGTCGCGCTCGGCCATGGCTTGCAGCGCCACCGGCACTTCCAGCGCGCCGGGCACCGTGACGTGGGTGATGTTTTTTGCTTGCACCCCCAACGCCAGCAACTCGGCATGGCAGGCGGCATACAGCGCGTTGGTGATGCCTTCGTTGAAGCGGGCCTGAACAATGCCGATGCTGAATTTTTTGCCATCCAGTAGGTTGGCTGTTCCTTTGTCTGCGCCGAACATGGTGATTTCCGTTTCTTGGGTAAGGGAGGTGGTCAGGCGTTGCGGCTCAGGTAGCCGGTGATTTCCAGGCCGTAGCCGGTCATGCTGGGCATGCGGCGCGGGTTGCCCATGAGGCGCATTTTTTGCACGCCGCAGTCGCGCAAGATCTGCGCACCCACGCCGTAGGTGCGCAGGTCCATGCGGCCGCGCTCGGGCGCTTGGGCCGAGCGCGCGGTGCCCTCAAACTGGGCCAGCAGCTGTTCGGCGGTTTCGCCGCAGTTCAACAGCACGGCCACACCGGCGCCCGCCTCGGCAATGTGCCTTAGGCTGGCTTCCAGGCTCCAGCTGTGCATGGAACGGCCCACTTCCAGCGCGTCCAGCACCGACAGCGGCTCGTGCACGCGTACATCCACGCTCTGGTTGGCTGACCAGTTGCCTTTCACCAAGGCCAGGTGCAGGGCGCCGCTGGGTTTGTCGCGGAAGGCGGTGGCGCTGAATTCGCCAAAAGCGGTGTTCAGGCTGCGTGTGCCCAGCTTTTCCACCAGGCTCTCGGTGCGGCTGCGGTGTTCAATCAGGTCTGCAATGGTGCCAATCTTGAGGCCGTGTTCGGCTGCAAACAGCTGCAGGTCGGGCAGGCGGGCCATGGTGCCATCGTCTTTCATGATCTCGCAGATCACGGAAGCGGGCGAGCAACCCGCCATCACAGCCAGGTCGCAGCCGGCCTCGGTGTGGCCGGCGCGCATGAGCACGCCACCGTCCACCGCCTGCAGCGGGAAAATGTGGCCCGGCTGCACCAGATCGTCGGGCACGGCTTTCGGGTCGACCGCCGCTTGCACGGTGCGCGAACGGTCGGCGGCTGAAATGCCGGTCGTTACGCCTTCGGCGGCTTCAATCGACACGGTAAAGGCAGTGCCTTTTTTGTCGCCGTTGCGCGCCACCATGGGCGGCAGCTTCAGCTGTTCGCAGCGCTCGCGCGACAGCGTGAGGCAGATCAGGCCACGGCCGTAACGGGCCATGAAGTTGATGGCATCGGGCGTGACGTGGTCGGCCGCCAACACCAGGTCACCTTCGTTTTCGCGGTCTTCTTCGTCCACCAGAATCACGATGCGGCCAGCCCGCATGTCGGCCACGATGTCTTCAACCGGGGAGATTTGAACCGGTGCCAGGGTGTCTTGGGCGCTCATGCGTTGTTGTCCTTGGGGGTGGGGTTGCCGGCGCTGAGCATGCGCTCCACATAGCGCGCGACGGTGTCGATTTCGAGGTTGACCGGGTTGCCCGCAGTCAGTTGGCCCAGCGCGGTGTTTTCCACCGTGTGGGGAATGAGGTTGATGCTGAATTCGCAGCCCTGCGCGCTGTCGCTCACACGGTTCACTGTCAGGCTGACGCCGTTCACCGTGATTGAGCCTTTGTAAGCCAGGTATTTGCCCAGCTCGGGCGGCGCCATCACGCGCAGTTCCCAGCTTTCACCCACTTGGGCAAAACGCGTCACCGTGCCCACGCCGTCCACATGACCCGACACAATGTGCCCGCCCAGACGGTCGTGTGCGCGCAGCGCTTTTTCAAGGTTGATGCGGTGGCCGATGTCGGCAAGGCCGGTGGTGCGGGCCAGCGATTCGGCTGAAATGTCGATGGTGAAATGGCGCTGGGGCAGGTCCAGCGACGTGACCGTCATGCATGCGCCGTTGAGCGCAATGCTGTCGCCCAAGCCAACGTCGTCGAGGTAGCCTGGCGGCGCCTCTAAGGTGAGTCGCCTGCCATGGTCCAATGAGCTGCCCAGAGCGTGGAGGGCGGCGATGCGCCCCACGCCGGTGATGATGCCGGTAAACATAGGGGCTTATTTTCGCAGGGTTTCAGAGCCCTTCGGGGCTGCGGGGTGGTGCGCAGCATCTCTTTCTCGAGAAACGGCGGCTTTTTCGCCTGGTCCGGCCGCTGAGGGGCGTTCAGGGATGCAAAAAACGGTCGCGCCCCGCCACCCGAGCCACCACCCGCAGGTCATCGTCCACCCGGTCTACGCTGTGAAAGGACAGCGAAACGCCGTCTTCCAGCGCGCTGAGTGGCCCGAAGTTGGACAGGCCTGCGCCCACGCCCAGCAGTTTGGGTGCCAGGTACACCAGGCATTCGTCCACCAGTCCCTCGCGTAAAAACGAGCCGTTGAGCTTGTGTCCGGCTTCCAGGTGCAGTTCGTTCACTTCACGCAAAGCCAGGTCTCGCAGCATGGCTGCCAGATCGACCTTGCCCGAGGCGCCAGGCATGTGGATCACCTGTGCGCCAAGCGCCAGCAACGCCGCCTCCTTTTCAGGGGCGGCCACCGCGCAGTAAATCCATATCTGGCGCGGCTGGCCGTTGGACAGTGGCCCAAACAGCCGCGCGTCAAGCGGTGTTTCCAGTCGACTGTCCACGATCACCAGGTGCGGCTGGCGCGGCGTTTGCACCAGGCGCACATCCAGCATCGGGTCATCTTCCAGTACGGTACCAATCCCGGTCAACACCGCACAAGCCCGAGCACGCCAGGCATGGCCATCGGCGCGCGCAGCCTCGCCGGTGATCCACTGGCTCACGCCATTGTTCAAAGCGGTCACGCCATCCAGCGAAGCCGCCATTTTCATCCGCACCCAAGGCGTTTTGCGAACCATTCGGCTGAAGAACCCAATATTCAGCTCCCGCACGGCGCGGGCCACCTCGCTGTCTGGCGGCATCAATTCGACGGCAATGCCCGCCGCGCGAAGCCGGTCCAGACCGCGCCCCGACACCAGCGGGTTGGGGTCACCAACGGCGACAACCACCTGGCCCACGCCTGCAGCAATCAGCGCGTCACAGCAAGGCGGCGTGCGTCCGTGGTGCGAACAAGGCTCCAACGTCACGTAGGCCGTGGCACCCACGACAGAATGCCCACGCGCGCGCGCATCGCGCAGCGCCATCACCTCGGCATGTGGCCCACCGGCTT
This sequence comes from Hydrogenophaga sp., assembly GCF_965657535.1. Lineage (GTDB taxonomy): Bacteria > Pseudomonadota > Gammaproteobacteria > Burkholderiales > Burkholderiaceae_C > Hydrogenophaga. The sequence continues at coordinate 27,032 of NZ_CBFHOP010000014.1, forward strand.
GCTGGGTGTGGCCTTGGCCGAGCACGGAGCCGTCTCGCGCCGTGATGATGCAGCCAACGCGGGGGTTGGGGTTGCTGGTGTGCAGTGCTGCCAGCAACGCAGGCGCCCATGCTGGATGTCCTTCAAAACCGTTCATGGGTTAACCGATATATAAGAGAGAAGTAGAAATGCAGATCGGTTCGCTGCAGGCAGGGCAAGTGGTTTCGATACGCTGCCCCAAAACCCCCGCCGATGCGAGAAATATCACAGCGCCTCGGATCGGGCGAAAATTCTATTTGAGAATGTTCGCCGTCCATCTGTGTCAGTCATCCACCTGTCTTTAGAAAGCGCTGAGCCGCTCACCGGTTCAGTATAGTTTTTCACCAGTCACCCTTTTATGCTCAGCCCTACATTTTTCACTCGACGCCAAACCTTCATGAAGGAGCATGCAGGCTTCACGCTCATCGAACTCATGGTCACTGTTTCCGTGTTGGCGATTTTGCTAGGGATCGGCGTGCCGAGCTTCAGGGCCATGATCGAAGGAAACCGCATCACCACCGTGGCAAACGATCTTGTCAGTGGCTTGCAGTTCGCACGCAGCGAAGCGGTCAAGCGTGGTGCCAACGTCACCCTGTGCTCCACCAACGACCAGAGCACTTGTTCGGGTACCTGGGTCGAAGGCTGGGTCGCAAGGAATGCGGGGGGTGCATTGCGAGTGTGGCCTGCCGCGCGACAGGGCGTAGTGATTGCCGTTCCTGGTTCGGTCGAGTTCAACCCTTTGGGCGGTGTTACAAGTGCACGTTGCTTTCGGATCACTCTGAATGGGCTGCAGCGTTTTGTCGGTGTGGGTCCTGCAGGGCGCGTGGCATCAAGCCCAAATGCTTGTCCTTGAATTGAACCTTGCTGTTAAATATGTCACGTAAAAACTTTGCCAAAAATGGCCATCGGGTGCTGCCAAAACGTTCCGTGCACGCGCAAGAAGGCGCGTCCCTGATTGAGGTTCTTGTGGCCGTTGTCCTGCTCTCTTTTGGTATTGTGGGCTTGGCTGGGTTGCAATTTAACGGGACCAAGTTCAATCACAGCGCTTACCTCCGGTCGCAGGCTACAAGCTTGGCATATGACCTCGTCGACCGCGCGCGTGCAAATTTGAATGCGTGCCCTGTGGGTGGGGCTTGTGCATACGCTACGCCGTTGGCTACTGCCTTTAACGGCAACGCCGCACAGGCCTGCGGGCGTCCCATCGCGGCTGCCAATGCCAACGCGATGGCCGCAATCGATGTCAACCAATGGAAGAGTTGTTTGGAAAACCTTTTGCCCGGGGCTCGAGGGCGGGTTGTGCTGTTGGGGTCCGCTGCGGGGTATGTCGATCAGTGCGGCATCACCCACGCTGCGGCTGGGCGGCAGGTACTGGTGGTTGAGGTCAACTGGACAGACGGTCGCGTGGCTGGCGGTGCAAACCGCGACTGTGTGGTGATTCGCACGGAAGTGAGGCCACTGTCATGAGAAAACAAGCGCCATACCGGCATGCTCAGGCATTTGGTCGACAGCGGGGTATCTCGCTGATCGAGCTCATGATTGGCATCGCTCTAAGCCTGCTGGTATTGACTGCAGTCGTCTATGTCTTTGCCGGTAGCCGTGCCAGTTATCGTCATCAAGAGTCCTTTTCTGCGGTACAGGAATCGGGACGTATTGCCCTAGAGTTACTTACTCGGGATATCCGGATGGCTGGCAACCCTGGGTGCGGCAACCTCACTTTTTTGAACCACCTTTCCCCAGGAATTTTTGACAATGGCGTTGCCATCACGCCTGCATTGGGCGCTAGCGCGGCAGCTCCTGATGGTATTACGCTGGTGCGCGGCAGTGCGGCGGTAGCGGTTTTAGCGGCCTCTCCGGCATCCAACCAACTTCAACTGAGCGCTGTGGCGCCTCTGGGTGCGGTGGCTGCGGGTGACCGATTGCTGCTGTCTGACTGTGCGTCCACCCAGGTAGTGACTGTCAATGCCATAGCTGGCAACTTGCTGACGCTCAGTGCCCCGCTTGCTAGGCAATACCGCCCGGGTTCGCAGGTGATGCGGCTCGAAACGGTGGTGTACGCCGTGAATGTGGCCACCATGGAGCTTCAGCGAAATGGCCAGGCCGTGGCTGCAGGTGTGAGAGATATGCAGTTGCTCTATGGGATTGCCGGAGGGGTGGGTCGTTCCGTAACCCGTTATGTTGAAAACCCGGGTGCGGACGTAGACAGCGTGGTAGCTGTGAAACTACAGCTCAACGTGGCGGACGGCGCGGAAATAAATATGCCTTTCACTTCAACCATAACATTGCGCAATAGAGCTCCATGATGAACAGAAACGGGCAATCAATGCACAGTGCCCTGCAACGCAAACACCTTATGGATGCGCCCTCCAAGCAGGGTCAGGGTGGTGCGGTGTTGGTGGTGGGTCTCATTATTCTCGTGGTGCTGACCCTGCTGAGTGTCCAAGGCATGCGAAGCAATCTGGCGCAGGAGCGCATGGGTTCCAACATGCGCGAGCGCAACGTGGCTTTTCAGGCCGCCGAGGCTGCCTTGAGGTTTGGTGAGCGGGAGGGGGCGTTTGATGCAACTGGTGCTGATCTCGTCGATCCGTTTGGCTGGACGCCTGATGCGAATGGTCTGCCAACTGAAGGTACACCTATTCCCAATTTCAGCGGTGGCCAAGCCTGGAGCGATCCGCGCTACAACGTCGGCCCTCCTCAGTACGTGCGCATTGGGCTTACGCTACCGCCTGAGTATCGACTTATCTATCCGATAAGCTCTTTCGGTGCTGGCTCCCAACAGGGAAGTGTAGTTGTTTTGCACTCGTGGTTTGAGCCCATGAATTGATGGCACATTATGGTCTCTCTGCACTAATGATGCATCGTGTACTTGCACAATGGCCCGCATTGATGAGGTTTTCGTCGTGAACGATACAGGAGTTTGAATATGAAAAATAAGAATCTATTTGGGGCAATGACCACTAAGTCTGGCCGCGTCCTGTTGGGGCTGACTGCGGCGTTTAGCATGGTCACCGCATCGACAGCACAGGTCGGAATCGCTCAGTCCCCTTTGTTTCTCAGTAAAGCCGTCACGCCTTCTATACTGATCGCGCTTGACGATTCTGGATCAATGGATGCGGAGATCTTGTTGCCGACCAATGACGGTGCCGCTTGGTGGAATACAGCAGACGGATCTTTTGCCGGCCGTGGACGCTTTGATGTGCCAACGGCAGGAGCAAATAACTTCAACGAGGCCGGTAGTGCAGGTGGCGATTGGAGGAAATATATCTACGTTTTTCCAGTCGGGGGTGGAGGCAATACAGAAGGTAGGAGGGCTTATTCCGATGCCGCCAATGACCATTTTGCGGTGCCACCCTTGCCAGCGTACGCGTACGTGAGATCTTCTGACTACAACCTATCCTATTTCAATCCTGCTGTGCAGTACACGCCCTGGCCAAGCTTGGGTAGTTACAGTTTTGGCAACTCCCCTCCAAAAGCGGCACGCACCGACCCCACCATGCCCGTTACGGGCACGCCCGTCACGATAGATCTGACGGCACAGATAGAAAATAACGCTGCAAATCACGTTTTCAGGCTGTTTGATGGTATGACTGTTCCAGCAGGGGTTCGCAATGCTCCAGAAGGTGGTAATTGGGGTACCGCAGCATATGTGGCCAGCAACACAAACAACGAAGCCAACCGCCGTGCGATTTCCTACTACCCAGCACATTTTTACCTCCGAAGCACCACTAATTTACCGGCGTGCTTTGGGTTTAATGCGACATCAGTCAAGAAAAATGGAAGCGGCCCAGACGGAACTACGGTGATGTATGGATACGAAATCAAAGAGGGCAATTTTTCTGCGGCTTGTGGGCGCACTGCGGCGGCTAACTACGCGCTTGCAATTCAAAACTTTGCAAACTGGTTTACTTACTATCGAAAACGGCATGCGGCCGCTCGTAACGCCATCGCAGTTGGATTTGAATCCATCACCGATTTCAGGGCGGGCCTGTACCGGATCAATGCTATTCCATCGCCTGCCTCCGCCTTGAGCATGCGTGACTTGCTGCTGCCCGCTGACAGGAAGGCATTCTTTGACCAAGCCTTTACCAGCATCGGAGTAGGTGGTACGCCCAACCGAGAGGCAGTGAACGCTATGCGCTCCCAGCTCGCTAGGACCGACGCCAACGCTCCGATCAGGTTGGAGTGTCAGAAAAATTTTGGCGTTTTGATCACAGATGGTTTTGCCAACCCATCCACCAGCTCCGGGGTTGGCAATCGAGATGGCGTTTTGCCCGCACCTTTGGCAGACATTCACTCGGATACAATAGCCGACATAGCCGCAGCGCTGTACATCGACAACCCCAGGCCTACCCTGCCGGCTGGTAAGGTACCCGTTCCACCTGAATGTGCGCTGGGTACGGCCTCACTTAGGGTGGACTGCAACCCCAATCTGCACCTCAATTTGTACGCGATTTCTTTGGGTGCACCTGGCAATATTTTTGGTGTCAACAAAGACTCCACTGCTGACCCATTTGCCAACCCACCTACCTGGCCTAACCCGGATCAGTTCCGTAGTCCTCAGCAAATAGATGATCTTTGGCACGCGACGCTGAACAGCCGTGCCGATATGCTGAGCGTAGAAATTCCCTCAGAGTTGGGTACAAGTTTTCGTAGGGTCTTGGATTCAATTCGAGCGAGGGTGGAGGCATCCGGTGGATCAGCTGCCACAAGCTCTGCGGTGCTTCAGACCGCCTCTCTGTTATTCAATGCATCTTTTCGAAGTGCCGACTGGTCAGGAACGTTGATAGCGCGTAAACTTTTGACTGATGGTCGTCCAGGTGCAGTTGTCTGGAATGCCGAAGAACTTCTTAATCAAAAAAATCCAGACACGCGCAAAATATTTACCAGCACGACGCCTGGCTCGCCCGTAACGCTGACATTCTCAGCGTTGAGTACCGCACAGAAGGCGTCGTTGGAAGTGAATCCACCAGGTGCATCTGCCACCACTGCAACCGGCGCGGACAGAATTGCTTGGTTGAGGGGACAGGAGCACGTTGGGTTGCGCTCACGCACTTTCGGTGGTGTGGTCCGCCGAATGGGGGATATTATCGGCTCGAGCCCGCAGTATCTATCTAATCGCGACTACGGCTACAGTGCTCTCCCCGAGCCTCAAGGATCTGCTTACAAGACATTTCGCAGCTCTGCGACTTACCGTAGCCGTCCAGAAGTGTTGCTGTTTGGATCCAATGGTGGGATGTTCCACGGGATCAGATCGGACACGGGGGATGAGCTATTTGCCTACATGCCCAGCGAGCTATTGTCGCCACCAGGTTCGGCAGCTCATGCCCGAGTCAACGAGTTGATGCGCCCTGACTACACCCACCGTTTCTTTGTGGATGGTTCTGCGGCGTTGGGCGATGCTTATATTTCCGGCAAGTGGCGCTCTGTTGTTGTTGGCACGATGGGCGCCGGCGGTCGCACCGTATTTGCTCTTGACGTCACCAATCCTGGCAGCTTCGGAGCTGGAAATGTCCTGTGGGAGTTTGCCCATTCCGAGCTTGGGCAGGGAGTCACGAAACCAAGTATCGTGCGATTGAAAGATGGGCGATGGGCTGCTGTGTTTGGTAATGGGTACAACAGCGCATCGCACCAGCCGCAGCTGTTTGTGGTTGATCTGAGTGACGGCAGTATCATTCATAACATTAAATTGGTCGGGGCGGACGGTGCGAGCCAAGGCAGTGTGAACAAACCCAATGGCCTTTCTCCAGTAGAGGCCACTGATTGGCCTGCCAATGATTTGTCTTTGGCGAATGTTTATGCTGGTGACCTGTATGGCAATCTTTGGCGTGTGAATCTGCGCTCGGCGCAGCCAGCCGTCACACGGCTTTTCCAGGCCGTTGACACTTCGTCGCCTGCACGCAGCCAATCCATCACTGCGGCCCCGAAGATAGCGCTAAAGCCTGGTTCTAGTTCGGAAGTGGTTTTACTGTTCGGTACGGGTAGCTTTTTTAGGGAAGGTGATGACAGCCCTACAGCTCCGCAGGTGCAGACGATGTATGGGGTTTTCGATGGGGCAAGCGCGCCTGTCAGTAACATCCTGCGAGGCAGTTTGTTGGTTCAAGTGCTGTCGAGCAATGCCGACAGTGCAGTCATTAATACGGTGACATACCCCGCTGGGAGTTTGCGGTTCCTGACAAGGAATGTGCCTGCGGCGGGTAGCAAGGGGTGGGCGGTCGATTTGCTTGAGCCGGGTGAGCGTGTTATCAGTCAGCCTACATTTCCATCGGGGTCTTTGCAAGAGCGCGTCCGCTTTACCAGTCTCATTCCCGACAGCGACCCTTGTGGGTCTGGTCGCCGCGGCTTTGTCATGGATATCGACTTGCTCAGAGGGGGGCGCTTTATCGATCCTGTTTTCGATCTTTCCGGAGATGGCACATTTGATTCTGACGATAAGGTCAATGGGAATGATGTAAGTGGTATCGGTGGTACCAACGGAGAGGCGCCAACGACCATCTCTTCTCAGGATTCGAATGTCGATAATTTGTATTCTGGAGATGGGCGTCGAGTTGGCACAAGCTCAAATAATTCAGGTCCAGTCGGTAGGCAGTCGTGGCGACAGATCCGCTGAGTGGAGAGATGGACGTAAAATGTTTAAATTAGCATTAACAATATAGAGGAGATTGCCGTGCGGCAACACCAGCAGTCTGGTTTCACACTCATAGAAGTCATGATCACGGTTGCGATCATAGGTGTTCTCACTGGGATCGCCTTTCCATCGTACCAAGAATATGTCCGTAGGACTGCTCGCGCAGATGCGCAGGCTGACATGATGGAATATGCGCAAATTGCAGAGCGATTTTTTACTCTGCATAATCGATATGATCAGACGCGGGCTCCTGTACCAGTGGCTTTTGCTCTCCCTGCCACCACCAGTCCGCGCAGTGGGGCTGCGCGGTACAACCTCAGCATTGCTTTAACCAATCAAACCTATCTCCTGAGAGCAGTGCCTGTTGGGGGCCAAGCTACGGATGCGTGTGGAACGTTGAGCATCAACCAGTTGGGCGTTTCCTTGCCAGTGAATGGAACTGACGGGAGGCGCTGCTGGTAAATTCGGCGTATTGTCGAACCGCGTGGGGATTGAATTTTCGGAATGGTGGGTGTCAAGATGATTTTTATTGGGACTCCCCACGTAGTCAAGTTATGTAGGGTTCTATGGCGTTTTGAGTGGAACTTGAACAGACAGAACTGGGTATGTTGGGGTTCTTGGATGTCTCAATGCCGAATTGCATGGAACTTGACCTTCAGCACTGGTGCATGGTGCGTTGTGAGTGGGTGATGTCGGTGGATACTGGCGTCTTTTCGACTTCCAGCAACAGCCAACCCAAGACCTCCATGAGCCCGAGTACCGAAGATCTGTTCACCGCAACCTTTGGGCCGCAAGCCCCCTGGCGCGTGGAGCGCGCCGAGCTCAGCAGCGCCAAGCGACGCATCGACTTTGATGTGATTTCCACTGATCGGCACATGACTTGTCCGCACTGCGGCGCACTCCACCAAGGCATCCACGAACGGGTGCACCGCTCTTGGTGTCATTTGGACTTCTTTCCTGCGCAAGTGCGCGCGAGCGACATCGTCGTGCGCCCCCACAGCCTAGACGGCTATGACCGCCTCACGCAGGGGAGTGACGATGCCAACAACTGATTCGGCCACACTCAAACTCCGCGCCTAGGCGCTGCAACAGCATGGGGTGCTGTCCCACTGGGATATACGCTGCATAGAGCCCAGGGTGGGCACGTTGCTGGACTGGTAGGAGCAGGAGGGAGGTCGCCGCTCCGTGGGGTGCCGGCTGCACAGTGCGCGCATCGGGCGCTTCAAACCCTTGGTTGATTGCGATTAGAGCTGCCACAAGCAGATTGACCAAACCAGCGTTAGCGGGCTGATGACGCTGCAGTTCCTGCACAGCGCCAGCAACGCTATCCAGGTGGGCCACCTCTGGTTGTGGGCAAGACCACCATGGTCCAGAACATTGCACATCAGCCAGTGCTGCAAGGGCACACCGTCGTCATGTTCACCACCGCCGGCAAGCTGCTGGGCGTGTTGGGACAGTAGGTCCTGGCAAGCCCCGGGGGTTTTTTGTGAGAAAATGATGCTTTTAAAGTAGACCAAGAGCGAGAAAGGCAATCTGGTTATGACACCGCGAACTACAAGGCATTCTTTCCTGGTCGCTTGAGGCCCGCAGTTCGCGCCTGCCCGATTCCCCTCTTAACTCCATCTAGCGCGGCCCCATGCCGCGCTTTTTTGTTTCTGGATCCCCCATGCTTCACATCACGCTCCCCGACGGTTCCCAACGCGAATTTCCCGGCCCGGTCACGGTGGCTGAGGTCGCCGCCTCCATTGGTGCCGGTCTGGCCAAAGCAGCGCTGGCTGGCAAGATCGGAGACAAGGTGGTCGACACCAGCCACAAGATCACCGAAGACAGCCTGCTGGCCATCGTCACTGCCAAAGATGCCGACGGCCTGGGGGTGATTCGCCACTCCGCCGCGCACTTGCTGGCCTATGCGGTGAAGGCGCTGTTTCCCGATGCGCAGGTGACCATCGGCCCGGTGATCGAAAACGGGTTTTTCTACGACTTTTCCTACAAGCGCCCCTTCACGCCCGACGACCTGGCCGCCATTGAAAAAAAGATGACCGAACTGGCCGGCAAGGACGAGCCGGTGGTGCGCCGTGTGCTGCCGCGTGACGAAGCTGTTGCGTATTTCAAAGAGCAGGGCGAGCACTACAAAGCGGAAATCATTGCCAGCATTCCGAGCAATGAGGATGTGTCGCTGTACCGGGAGGGCGGTTTTGAAGACCTGTGCCGTGGCCCACACGTGCCGAGTACCGGCAAGCTCAAGCACTTCAAACTCATGAAGGTGGCCGGCGCCTACTGGCGCGGCGATCACCGCAACGAGATGCTGCAACGTATTTACGGCACCGCCTGGGCTAGCAAGGACGACCTGCAGCAGTACCTGACCATGATCGAGGAAGCTGAAAAACGCGACCACCGCAAGCTGGGCCGTGAGCTGGATCTGTTCCACATCGACGAACACTCGCCCGGTACGGTCTTCTGGCACCCCAAGGGCTGGACGCTGTGGCAAGAGGTGGAGCAGTACATGCGCCGCGTCTACCGCGACAACGGTTACCAGGAAGTCAAGGGCCCGCAGATTCTGGACAAGGGCCTGTGGGAGAAAACCGGCCATTGGGACAAGTACCGCGACAACATGTTCACGACAGAGAGCGAGAAGCGTGACTATGCGCTCAAGCCGATGAACTGCCCTGGGCACATCCTCATCTTCAAGCAGGGCATCAAGAGCTACCGCGACCTGCCTTTGCGCTACGGCGAGTTTGGTCAGTGCCACCGCAACGAGCCCACGGGTGGCCTGCACGGCATCATGCGTGTGCGGGCCTTCACGCAGGATGATGGTCACATCTTCTGCACCGAAGACATGATCCTAGATGAGTGTGTGGCCTACACCGCTCTACTGCAAAAGGTCTACACAGACTTCGGTTTCAGCAACATCATCTACAAGGTGGCGACCCGGCCCGAAGCCCGCATCGGCAGTGACGAAAGCTGGGACAAGGCAGAGCATGCCCTGATGGAGAGCCTGCGGGCGTCCGGTTGCGAGTTTGAAATCTCGCCCGGTGACGGTGCTTTTTATGGCCCCAAGATCGAATACACGCTGAAAGACGCCATTGGTCGCCAATGGCAGTGCGGCACGATGCAGGTGGACTTTTCGATGCCTGAGCGCCTTGATGCAGAGTACGTCGGCGAAGATGGTGCGCGCCACCGTCCGGTCATGCTGCACCGAGCCATCGTGGGCAGTCTGGAGCGTTTCATCGGCATTTTGATCGAGCAGCACGCGGGCGCTTTGCCGGTCTGGCTGGCGCCGGTGCAGGTGGCGGTGCTCAACATCACGGATTCGCAAGCCGATTACTGTCGCGAAATCGTCAAATCGCTGCAGAATCAAGGGCTTAGGGTCATAACCGATCTGCGCAACGAGAAAATTACGTATAAAATACGGGAGCACGCGTTGCAAAAGCTCCCTTACATCGTTGTCGTGGGCGACAATGAAAAGGCAGCTGGCGCCGTGGCTGTGCGGGCGCGAGGTAACAAAGACCTCGGTGTTATGCCGCTGGAAGACTTTTCCAGGCTGATTGCGGCAGACGTCTCATCCAAAGTTTGAATTCAAACACCCGGTTGACCCCCGAGGCCGCTGCGCACACCGCTCATGCAATGGGGCGCCCTCTGGGGTGCTCTACCTGTTCAATCAGCCCACACAAAGGAACGTACCATAGCTACCAATTTTCGTGACCGCCGCCAACGCGAAGAGCGCGCACACCGACTGAACCGTGAAATCATGGCTCCAGAGGTTCGCCTCAACGGACCAGAAAACGAGCCGCTGGGCATTGTCAGTTTGCAAGAAGCGCTGCGCATGGCCGGTGAGCTGGACGTGGACCTGGTGGAAATTGCTGCCACGGCCATCCCTCCAGTATGTCGCCTGATGGACTACGGCAAGTTTAAGTACCAAGAGCAGAAAAAGGCGGCGGAAGCCAAGGCCAAGCAAACGGTTATAGAGATCAAGGAAGTCAAGTTCCGCCCCGGCACCGATGACGGGGACTACAACATCAAGATGCGCAACATCCGTCGCTTCCTTGATGACGGCGACAAGTGCAAGATCACGCTGCGTTTTCGCGGCCGCGAGATCACGCACCAGGAGCTGGGTCTGGCCTTGCTCAACCGTATCCGCGACGAGCTGGCTGACATTATCGTGGTGGAGCAGTTTCCCAAGCTGGAAGGGCGCCAGATGATCATGATGATCGCGCCCGGACGGAGGAAAGCAGCCCCTAAGGCGGTGGAGCCTGCTGCGCAGAGCGCTGAGTAGTTTGCACCTGTGAAAAGGTGCGTAGACTATCGGGTCTGCATCCAGATTGGACGGGCAGGGTAGTCTCCTGTTGGTCCGAGGCGACAGCCGAAAGGCTGGTGGCCGAAAGAAAAGTCGCAAGGCTTTTCATAGAAGTGGCTCGGGGCCAACAAGTCTGCGGAAGGTTCGCAGCGCCTCACGAGCACGAATCAAAAAGGAGCATGCATATGCCCAAAATGAAGACCAAGAGCAGCGCGAAAAAGCGATTTCGCGTTCGTCCCGGTGGTACCGTGAAACGCGGTCAAGCCTTCAAACGTCACATTTTGACCAAGAAGTCCACCAAGACCAAACGCCACCTGCGCGGCGCCGTGACTGTTCATGAGACCAATATGGGTCACATGGCACAGATGCTGCCCGGCATGGGTATTTGATCAACGACGAACAAGGAGTCACTCATGCCTCGCGTCAAACGTGGTGTAACGGCACGCGCCCGCCACAAAAAAGTTCTCGCCCTTGCAAAAGGTTTTCGCGGTCGCCGCGGTAACGTCTTCCGTATCGCCAAACAGGCGGTGATGAAGGCGGGGCAATACGCCTACCGCGATCGTCGCAACAAGAAGCGCGTCTTCCGTCAGCTGTGGATCGCGCGTATCAACGCCGGTGCACGTGCTTGCGGCCTGACGTACAGCCAGTTCGCCAATGGCCTGAAGAAGGCCTGCATTGAAATCGACCGCAAGGTCCTGGCCGATCTGGCCGTGAACGACCCGGCTGCCTTTGGCAGCATCGTGGAGCAAGTCAAAGCCAAGCTGGCCGCTTGATTCACGACGGAGACCCCGATGGCCTGAAAAGGTGGCCGGGGTCCTCCAGTCGCTCAAAGGGGTTGAGGCTTGAGGGATTTCCCTCGCAGCGCTCAACCCCTTTTTTGTTTTGCAACGCAGAAACACACACATGAACGAGTTGGACGCACTGGTCGACAGCGCTTGCGCAGGATTCGCGCAATCCGCCACCCCGGCCGATCTGGAAAACGCGAAAGCCCAGTTTCTGGGCAAATCGGGCCGCATCACCGAGTTGATGAAGGGCATGGCGGCTTTGTCTGTAGACGAGAAAAAAAGCCGCGGAGCGGCCATTAACCAAGCCAAGCAGGCCATTGAAGCTGCGCTGACAGCCCGTCGACAGGCGCTGGCTGACGCTGAGCTCGAAGTGCAGTTGAAGGCTGAGGCGTTGGATGTGACCCTGCCCGGTCGCCAGCGCGGACAGGGCGGCTTGCATCCTGTCAGCCTGACGCTGGAGCGCATCGAAGCCATTTTTGGCTCCATGGGCTTCGAGGTGGCCGAGGGCCCAGAGATCGAGTCCGACTGGTTCAACTTCACCGCATTGAACACGCCCGAGGACCATCCGGCGCGTTCCATGCACGATACCTTTTACGTCGAGGGTGGCAGCGAAAAGGCGCCGAACCTCCTGCGCACCCACACCAGCCCGATGCAGATTCGGCACGCCGTGCAGCATGTGAAACGCTACCGGGCTGACATTGAAAGTGGCGTTGGCATGCCTGAGATCCGTGTGATTGCACCCGGCCGCACCTACCGGGTAGACAGCGATGCGACGCACTCGCCCATGTTTCACCAGTGCGAAGGATTGTGGATTGGTGAAAATGTGAGCTTTAAGGACTTGAAGTACGTCTTCACCGATTTTTGCCGCACCTTTTTTGAGTCGAATGATCTGGTGCTGCGCTTTCGCCCTAGCTTCTTTCCGTTCACCGAGCCCAGCGCTGAGATCGACATCCAGTTCCAAAGTGGCCCGTTGGCTGGCCGCTGGCTGGAGGTGGCGGGTTCCGGACAGGTTCACCCCAACGTGGTGCGCAACATGGGGCTTGACCCTGAGCGTTACATCGGCTTCGCCTTTGGCATGGGCCCTGACCGGCTGACCATGCTGCGTTACGGCGTGAACGATTTGCGCCTGTTTTTTGACGGCGACATCCGTTTCCTGTCCCAGTTCAGATAGCCTCCGGCGCCGTTGGGTGCACATCGGTTGCCCGTCTGAGCGGGCCTGCGGTGTTTTGGATGCAGGCCTTGCTGTGCCTACTTGTGTTCAAGTTTGTTGAGACTTTTCCATGCAATTCCCCGAGTCCTGGCTGCGTGCCTTTTGCAATCCACCCCTGACCAGCCAGCAGCTGGCCGATACCTTGACCATGGCTGGTCTGGAAGTTGAGGAGCTCGAACCTGTCGCGCCGCCGTTCAGCGGCGTGGTGGTGGGCCGCATTCTGGAAGCGGTGCAACACCCCAACGCCGACCGCCTGCGCGTGTGCCAGGTCGATGTGGGGCAGACACAGCCGCTCAGCATCGTGTGCGGCGCGCCCAATGCGCGTGCGGGTATCTTGGTTCCATGCGCTATGGTGGGCGCTGCGCTTCCAGCAGGGGAAGACGGCAAACCATTCCTGATCAAGCTGGGCAAGCTGCGCGGCGTGGAAAGCCAGGGCATGCTCTGCTCGTCCAAAGAACTGCAGTTGGCAGACGACCATGGTGGCCTGCTGGAGCTGGCCCCTGACGCGGTGGTTGGGCGCGACATTCGGGCGCAACTGCTGCTGGATGACATGCTTTTCACCCTCAAGCTCACGCCCAATCTGGCGCATTGCCTGAGCGTGTACGGCATTGCGCGCGAGGTGTCGGCACTCACCGGTTCGCCGCTGGTTGAGCCGGTATTTCCTGCGGTGCCCGTTAGCCTCAATGACCGCTTGCCGGTGCATGTGCAGGCCCCCGATCTGTGCGGACGCTTCACAGGCCGCATTATGCGTGGCGTGAACACCCGCGCCAGCACGCCCGCCTGGATGGTGGACCGCCTGGCCCGTTGCGGTCAGCGCAGCGTCTCGCCCTTGGTGGACATATCCAACTATGTGATGTTCGAGCTGGGTCGCCCGTCGCATATTTTCGACCTCGACAAGATCCACGGCTGCCTGCAAGTTCGCTGGGGGCGCGTTGGTGAACAGCTCAAACTGCTGAACGGGACAACCGTGAGCGTGGACCCACAGGTGGGCGTGATCGCCGATGATCAATCGGTTGAATCGCTGGCTGGCATCATGGGGGGCGATGCCACCGCCGTGTCTGATGACACCCAGAACATTTTCATTGAGGCGGCTTTCTGGTGGCCCAAGGCCATTGCAGGACGTTCGCGCCGTTTCAACTTCTCCACCGATGCGGGTCACCGGTTTGAGCGCGGTGTGGATCCTGCCAGCACGGTTGAACACGTCGAGCGCATCACCCAACTGGTGCTGGACATTTGTGGCGGGCAGGCTGCTGTACTGGACGACCAAACCCTCAACGTGCCCCAAGCAGCGCCTGTGACGCTGCGCGTTGCAAGGGCCGTCAAAGTCATTGGCATGCCGCTGACGCAGTCCCAATGTGCGGATGCGCTCAAGCGGCTCGGCCTGGATGTCAATGAAGGCGAGGGCACCATCACGGTGACGCCGCCCGCCTACCGGTTTGATCTGCAGATTGAAGAGGACCTGATCGAAGAGGTCGCGCGCGTCATCGGTTACGAACAGTTGCCCCACACACCGCCGCAGGCACCCATCACGGCCAAGATCCGGCCCGAGGCGCAGCGCGGGCAATTTGCCGTGCGCCGCCAGTTGGCTCAGCTGGGGTACCAGGAGACCATCAACTTCAGCTTTGTTGAAGAACGCTGGGAGCGCGAGCTCGCCGGCAACGCCAACCCGATCAAGCTGCTGAACCCCATCGCCAGCCAAATGAGCGTGATGCGCTCCTCTTTGCTCGGCAGCCTGTTGGCCGTGCTCAAATTCAACCTGGACCGGCGAGCCGACCGTGTGCGCCTATTTGAACTGGGCAGGGTGTTCCGCAAAGACCCGACCGTGCAGGACAGCGACACCAGCGTGGCCGGCTTCGACCAGCCAATGCGCGTAGCCGGTCTGAGCTTTGGACCCGTGGACGCCTTGCAATGGGGCTCACCCGAGCGTGCTGCAGATTTCTTTGACGCCAAGGGCGACGTTCAGGCTTTGCTGGCGCCGCTACAGCCCACGTTTCGTGCGGCAGCGCACCCGGCCATGCATCCTGGCCGTTCGGCCAGCGTTTGGCTTGGCGAGCACTGCATGGGCCATGTGGGCGAACTGCACCCCAAATGGCGTCAGGCTTACGAGCTGTCGCATGCTCCTGTCATGTTTGAACTGGACCTGAACGGCGTGCTCGGACGGCCGGTGCCCGTCTTCCAGGGCGTCAGCCGTCACCAAGCGGTAGAGCGCGATCTGGCCATTGTCGTCAAAGAAACTGTCACCCACGCTGAGGTGGTCGATGCCATCCGGGCGCCCGCAATTCCCTGGTTGCGCGATGTGGTGTTGTTTGACGTTTACCGTCCCAAGAAACAGGCATCAACCGAAGTCACCGCGGCATCTTTGGCCACCGACGAAAAAAGCTTGGCTGTGCGACTCGTGCTGAACCGCGACGACGCTACACTGACCGAAGATGACATCGAAACGGCGCTCAAGGCTGTCCTCGACTCACTGGCTCAGCGCGTTGCGGCACGTTTGCGCGGCTGACACGACAAGTTTGGAGAAACACCCTATGGAACTCGCTGTTGAGAGCCTAGAAACGCCGGCCCTGACCAAGGCCCAGCTCGCTGAGCTGCTGTTTGACCAGATCGGGCTCAATAAGCGCGAATCCAAAGACATGATCGACGCCTTTTTTGATCTGGTCACCGACAGTCTGGTTGAAGGCACCGACGTGAAAATTTCGGGCTTTGGCAATTTTCAGATCCGCACGAAGGCGCCCCGTCCCGGCCGCAACCCTCGCACCGGTGAGCCGGTGGCCATTCAGGCGCGCCGGGTTGTTACTTTTCACGCCAGTCCTAAGCTCAAGGAACAGGTGCAAACGGCGATCATCGGCGACTAAACCCACCAGTGCATCTGCGCTTTACACGCTAGCCCAGGTGTCGCAAGACATCTGGGCTTTTTTGCGCCTACCGTGTTTCGATCGCCTTCACACCCTGCTCAGCCACCGCGCTGGAAACATGTGTGTAGAATTTTTGCGTTTGCGCAACCACCCCATACGGTCTTAGAGTAAATTTCAAGCTTCGGTATGTACCGCCTTGATTTTCATGGAAAAAACACTCCCTCCCATTCCAGCCAAACGATACTTCACCATCGGTGAAGTGGGTGAGTTGTGCGGCGTCAAGCCCCACGTACTGCGCTATTGGGAGCAAGAGTTTACCCAGCTGCGCCCCATGAAGCGTCGAGGAAACCGCCGCTACTACCAGCACCACGAAGTGCTCATGATCCGTCGCATACGCGAGCTGCTGTACGACCAGGGCTTCACGATCAGCGGTGCCCGCAACAAGTTGCAAGAACTGGTTCAGGCTGAGCGCGAGAGGCGCCGCCATGATGGCGATGAGGCGATCGATGTGATGAACGTTGAGGTTGAGGTTGAGTTTGATGAGCCGTTGCAAGCTGACGCACCAAAACAGGTCGACTCGCCGATACATGCTGGTGGGCCTGTCTCAGGCGCCTTGTTGCGCGACATGCGGCGTGAGTTGGTAGAAATTCGTGAGCTTCTTTTGCATCAGGCCTGAAATACATGATTTGACGGCTATAATTCGAGGCTTGACGGCGTGTAGCGCAGCCTGGTAGCGCACTTGCATGGGGTGCAAGGGGTCGCGAGTTCGAATCCCGCCACGCCGACCATATGAATCAAGGACTTAGCTTCGGAAGGGGCTAAGTCCTTTCTTCTTTCTAGGCTCAAATTTATTCATTGTCCCAACCGTTGTCCCAACTGCATAAAAAGCTGGGGACGGTCTAAGTCGTTGGCGAGCGTTCGCGGTTCCGCCATCTTGGCGTGCTAGTCACGCACGGCGGAGTCATGAAGCACATTTTGCGAAACAGATTTATCCCTCCAGCAACCTGTGCAAGAACCCCAGTTTGAGGCCGATGTCATGCAAGCTGACCTGCACCAGTGCATCGTGATGGCCTTTTAGCCGTTGGTAGGTCTTCCAGTGCATGCCTTTGGGTTTGCCGCCACCACCGTTCAAGATACCCGGCTGCCATCCCAGGCGTTTGCGCAGCTTGTCTGCCTTGGTAGATGCTCGGTCGTAAGCAATGGGATGAACGCCCCCACCCATAACGGCATCGACGTGCCAAAGTGGAGACGTTGATCAACCACTTGAACCGAGAAGGGGCGTCCACCATGAAGCTTACGACTGTTGGCATCGACCTGGCGAAGAACGTGTTCCAGGTCCACGGAATCGACGAGCGCGGGAAGGTGCTTGTGAAGAAGCAGCTGCGCCGAGACCAGATGGCGACGTTCTTCGTCAACCTGCCGCCGTGTCTGCTCGGCATGGAGGCCTGCGGCAGTGCGGATCACTGGGCGCGCAAGCTTCAGGCAATGGGGCACACCGTGCGCCTGATGGCTCCCCAGTTCGTCAAGCCCTACGTCAAGACCAACAAGAATGATGCAGCTGACGCCGAGGCCATCTGCGAGGCTGTCGGTCGACCGAACATGCGCTTTGTGCCGATCAAGAATATTGAGCAGCAGGCGGTGCTGGCATTACACCGGGTTCGCCAAGGCTTCGTGAAGGCGCGCACGGCGCAGGCCAATCAGATTCGCGGCCTTCTTGGTGAGTTTTGCCTCATCGTTCCGCAAGGTATTGGCTACATCGCTTCAAGGGTGCCGGAACTGATCGAAGACGCCGACAACGAGCTCCCCGGCTCCTTCCGCGTGCTCATCCAGCGACTGCTCGACCACCTCAAGGAACTCGGACGCCAGGTTGAAGAGCTCGAAGCACAAATCCAGGCATGGCATCGAAGCAGCGAGCCTAGCAGCCGGCTCGCTCATGTGCCTGGCATCGGACCCATCACGGCGAGCGCGCTGGTCGCGTCCATCGGGGATGCGAAGAACTTCGATGACGGCCGCCAACTGGCTGCTTGGTTGGGCCTGGTGCCCCGGCAACACTCTTCTGGAGGTAAGTCGAACCTGTTGGGCATCAGCAAACGCGGCGATAGTTACCTGCGCACCTTGCTGATACTCGGTGCGCGCTCCGTCATTGATCGCGCGGGCCAGAAGGCAGACTCGTGTAGCTGGATCAACGCAGTCGTACAACGGCGCAACAAGAATGTTGCGGCGGTCGCGCTGGCCAACAAGAATGCCCGCATCGTCTGGGCCTTGCTGGCCCATGACCGATGCTATGAAACGGCGTACAGCAAGCAGGTGCAGGCCGCTTGATTGAAGGCTGGCTGCGCAATAGACGAACAAAAACTTCAGGGAGAAATACCACCGATTGCTCAGGCGAGCATGAAGTGATGGCAAGACAGGTAAGACCGTGGGTGGCCAATCCCGCGATGACCGAGGCACCCTGAGTGCGTGTAAGCGATTGAGGCGTCAACCAGCAGATCCCATCAGGGACCGCAGCCAAAAGCTGCACTCACAGTCCGAATGTACGGGAGCAATCTTCACCTTCGCGTTTTCACGAATTGAGAGGCTGGCATAGGGGGCGTTCATGTACGGGTGGCAAACCCCACGTTGACCGCCATTAACGGTCGTGGTTGACACTCAGTTATCGGCGCTCTGCCAGCGATGCGGTAGCAGCTCCAAGATTCGGCTGGCCTTTTGCGTGGGCAACCGGGTGAGCACATTCTTGAGGTAGGCGTACGGATCGTGTCCGTTCATGCGCGCTGACTGGATCAGACTCATCACGGCTGCGGCCCGCTGGCCTGCGCGCAGACTACCGGCAAACAACCAGTTCGAGCGCCCAAGGGCAATCGGTCTGATTCGATTTTCGATCCAGTTGTTATCAGCCGGCAATTGCGGGTCATCGACAAAGCGCGTCAACGCCATCCAGCGCTTGAGGCTGTAGTCCAGCGCCTTGGATGTGGCCGAGTTGCCCGCCACCTGCTGGCGTTGCAGCACCATCCACTCGTGCAAGGCGTCCAGTATCGGCCGGCTGCGCTGCTGGCGCACCTGCAGCCGCTCTGTTGCCGCCAGCGTCTGGACTTCCCGTTCGATCTCATAGACCCGGGCGAACTGCGTCAGGGCAAACTCGGCGATCTGGCTTTTGTTGGCCGCGTGCAGATCGAAGAACTTGCGTCTGGCGTGAGCCAGGCAACCAGCTTCTGTCACGCCTTGGGAGAAGCTGGCCTTGTACCCGGCGTAATCGTCGCAGATCAGGCTGCCGCGCCAGTCACCCAGGAAGGCTCGTGCGTGGCGATCACCCGCGCCAGGGCGGTGTCGGTGCCTGCGCGCATGTCCAGCGGGGCGGTGGCCAGCCAGGCAGCATCGATGCGGATCACCGCAGCAACTCGCGCAGCATCTGGACGCATTCGGCTGCGCCAGACAAGGGCCAGTGCACGGTCACTGACATGCCGGGACGTTGGCATTCGATACGGATGTCGGCCGCTCGCGTTGAGGAGGCAACGCAGGGCTGCTCACTGGCGGTCGTTGACGCTGCGGTGCTCAGCTCGATGGGGATGAAGGCCGGGGACTGAGGTGTTGCGACTGCAGTGGTGACGCCACCTTCGAGGCGGTGCAGTCCCTGCGCCCACTCCCTGCGCCCACTCCTTGCGCCAGCGATGCAGCAAGTTGGCGTTCATGCCGTGCTGCTGGGCTACCGCAGCGATCGATACACCGGGCTTGTGGCACATGGCCACCAGTGCGGCCTTGAATTGCGGGGTGTAAGTGCGGTGCGTGCGCCGCTGCGCATACCGCGGGGTCTGAGGGTCTTTGAGCATCGTGTACACGTTCTTGTTGCGTGCACACGATCTTCCTCAGTTCGACTCAGTCATTCAAGATGGGGTTCGCCGGGCGCTTACCAACGAGATGCCAGACAGCGAGGAAGAGCGGCCGACTCTTGGCGATGTGTCCTTGATCGCCAGTGCGCTGCTCGGGGCCTCAGGTGACACCATCGAAATTGAAGGTTGCAACTACCTGGTGGAAATCACCACTTTGTATCCGGGACCACAAGTAGGCGACTTCTTTCTGGTGCCGCTTGAGCCTCTGGGCCAGTTTCAACCAGCATGGCGATTCAACGACAGGGAGAAGACTCAGAGGAGGCGCGGCTTGTGTTTGCGCATCGCCTATCAAAATCGGGACAGGGAAACGCCCTCTGTGCGCTACCTGCTGGACTTTGAGCGACGAATGACAGCTCAGAACAGCATGCTGCTGCTTTGGTCCCCTGATGGGCTACCCTTGGCCGACGAAGGTACCGTGCTGACCACGGTCGTTCAACGCATCGCATGGAGGGGATCGCCAGCCCTCCCTATTGACCAGCTCGAAAGACTGAGCTCCAGAACGCGCAAGCACACCAGCAATGACGCAGCCACCTTGCTCGCAGAAATCTACTTGGCAAAAGACCGGATAAGGGCTGCTGGTGCAGACCTCCACGGTGGCGGCCTGTCTTAAACCAACCGGCCTCTACAAACCCGGAGATGGCATGGTCCGCCCACCTACAGCGCTGATGAAGTGAGACTGCCATCCTGATAGGGGTGGGGCCTCGCA
>NZ_CBFHOP010000015.1:0-10966 GCF_965657535.1 Hydrogenophaga sp.
GGCACCAGATGGGCGCCAGGGGATGTTTGGGAAGCGGGAAGCACCGTCGGCGCCTCCCGCCAGGGCGGCAACCGGTCAGAACTGGTGCAGCACGCCCACGGCCACGACGTTGCCATCTGCGTCAGCAGCGCCCGGGACCTTGGTGGTGTGGGCCTGGAAGCCGCCGTACAAGGAGGTGCGCTTGGACATCGTGTAGAAGGCGGCAATGCCATAGCCCGTGCGCGCCACATCGGGGGCGCCGGCGGCAGTCACGTTAACCACCTTGCCGATGTAGTTGTCGGCGGGCGAGTAGCCCGTGATGCCGCCCGAGGAACGGGCCACGCCACCCGAAATCAGCCAAGCCGGGCCGACCGGCACGTTGACGCCCAGTTGCCATTCTTTGGTCGCTTTGCCACTCGCGGCAACACGGCCATAACTGGCCAGCAGTTTGGCTACGCCCAGGTCGTAGGACCCGTTGAGGCGAGTGAACTTGATGGGATCAGACGCGTCCGTGCCCTTTTCGTTCTGCTGCGCGAAACCAGCGTACACCGGACCGTTCGCATACTTCACGAACATGCTCGCCACTGAACCTTCACCACCCTTTCCCAGGCCGTAGCTGACGGCGCCGCTGACGCCACCGAACGTGGGGGTCTCGTAGTACAGACCACTGTTTGGGTTGTCCTTGTAGGAACCGGTCAACCACACGCCGCCGGCGTTGGGGGCGAACATGGAGTTCTTGGCGGCCTGACTGGCGCCGGAAATTTCATCGAAAGCGCTCCAGGCTTTGCCGGCCTTGAAGGTACCGAAGTCTCCCGAGACACCCACCCACGACTGGCGGCTGAAACCATTGGCGGCGCCGGTGTCCATGGCAATGCCCTGCTCCAGCTGGAAGTTGGCTTTCAGGCCACCGCCGAGGTCTTCCGAACCCTTGAAACCGATGCGGCTTTCATAGATGCCACTGCTGTTGACCTGGGTGGTGCGCTCGCCCGTGTCGGCGCTCTTGCGCGAGGCGATGTTCATGTCGGCGATGCCGTAGAGGGTGACGCTGGATTGCGCAGAAGCAGCGCCAGAAGCGAGCACGAGGGAAACTGCGACGATATTTTTCATGAAGAACTCCATTTGAGGATTGAACAAAAATACACACTGCCCAGATCCGCGGCTGCGGGCCCTGTGCAATCGACGGGGAAATCAGAAGAAGAGAACGGCCGAGGTGGTGGCAACGGCCAGGCCAATGAGCACCGGTGGTGTCAGCACACGCACCAGATCAAGCACCGAGACACGGGCAAAGCCAGCGACCGCGATCAGTGAAGACCAGGCGATCAGGGTGCCGCCGCCGGTCCAGATGGCGCCCATCTGGCCGATGGCTGCGAGCGTGGCCCCTTCCATGCCGGAAACAGGGGCCATGGCGCCGGCCAGCGCGCCGGTCAGTGGCAGGCCGGAGAAGCCCGAACCATCCACGCCGGTGACCATCCCGACGATCAACAGACCGAAGGACACGAACAGCTTGTTGTGCGGCAGCCAGTCCTGAGCACCGCGCACCAGATCGAACAACAAGCTGGGTGTCTGGTTCGCGGACATACCGAGGATGGAAGCAGCGGTTTCGCTGTTGCCGAGGAAGAAAAAGCCAGCAATCGGCAGCACCGAGCCCATGGCCCGGAATGCGAACACAAACCCTTCGGTGATGTGGTTGGCGCTTTCTTCCAGCATGCCTTTGGGGCCGTGAAAGGCCAGCGTAGCCAACAACATCAGCAACGCAGCGGCGCCACCGACCAGCGAAGCACCGGCCCCGCCCTTCAGGTCCTGCAGCGGGATGCCCAGTTTGGGCAACGCCATGATGGTGATGATGACCAGGAACACGAGAGGCGTGAGCACAGCGAACACCTTGGACCATTTTTGACGGCTCTGGTCCACGCTGGCGATCTCGCGGCGCAGGTCCTGCCCGGTAACCGGCTGTTCTTCGCGGCGGGTACCCTTGGCAATTTCAGCTTTGTGCGAAGAGCCTTCATGTTCGTGTTCTGAACCATTTATCTGGCCCAACGCCTGCCAATTTTCCAGCAAAGTCGGACTGGCCACCTTGAAGGTCTTGCGATTAAAGATGAACACGAGAGTCAACGCCACCACGCCGGTGATCAACGACAACACCAGCGCACGGTCCGCCACCAGTGCGGCCACCGCGTTGGCAGCCTTGGCACTGATCCCGGGTGCCACGCCGATCACGTAGTCCGACGACAGAGCCATGCCCTGACCGGCGATGGCGATGGCTGCAGCGCCCACCAGTGGGGGCAATCCAGCCGCGATGGCTGCAGGCAGCAGCACCGCGCAGACCAGCGGCACCGCTGGCGTTGGCCAGAAGAACATCGAGATCAGGTAGGTGATGGCGGCGAGGATCAGATATGACACAACCCCGTTTTTCATCAGTACGCGAAAGGGCCTAACCATCAGGATGTCCGACTTCAGCGCCTTAAGGGCGTTGAGCAAGGCGGTCATCAGGGCAATCACCAGGAAGATGTTGAACAACTCCTTGGCGGCCACGAAGCTGGCGCCAAAGACGCTGCCCACAGCATCGAGAGGGTTGCCCGTCCAGGCAAAGACCACCAGGAAGGTGGCGATGATTGAAGGCACGAGCACGTTTGCCCGGAACATCATGGTCACGATGATGCTGATCACACCGATCAGGTACATCCAGTGCGCCGCTGTAAGGTTTACGGTTGAGTCCATGGGAAATATCTTGTGGGGTTGAACACCCGACTGGGGGTCGGGACTGGGTTGACGAAAAATGACTGACGAAAATCACGGCGACGGCAAGTCCGGCCCCGTGCCTTCAGGTTGAACAATTCAGGCTGGCACTGCCCCCCGTAGAAGCAAAACGACCCGTTCTGGTGTCCGATCATCCGATGCACCGAGGTGACAACTGGCGATAAGATGGCAATTCGGTCCGCCTGGCAAATGGTATACAACATACTGAATGCAACATCTCAGTGCTTACCCTGAGCTTGAAGCCTCTTTTTCGGGCTCTAACGACAAAAATGTGCACAAAAATAGTGCGTATTGATGTTTTTTACCTTTTCAATCCCCTGTGCGTATACAGTATGCATATGGCATGCCAACCACAAGCACCCTGCTAGAACAGTGAGGGCAGCACCCATCTCAAAAAAGCTGCCGCCCCTTTTTTATCGACACAGGGATGCGCAGTGGTGCGCTCCAGAAAACCTCACCCAGCGCGACACCTATCGACATCCAGATCACCACGAGGCGGGATTGTTGGCAGAAATTGCACTTTCTTGGGATACTGTATACAATTTATCGTCGTACACAGGAGCAAACAATGAATCCAATTACCCAAGACCCGCCCTGGGGTGTGGTGGGCGAGCACAGCATGGTGGCCACCGGCCACCCGCTGGCAGCGATGGCCGCGGCGCAGATGCTGCGCGAGGGCGGCAGCGCAGTCGACGCCGCGATCGCAGCGGACGCGGTGCTGGGCGTGGTCGAACCCATGGCCACCGGCATTGGCGGCGACGTGCTGGCCATGGTGGTGCCGCCCGGTGAAGCACCGCTGAGCTACAACGGCACGGGCCGCGCACCGGCCCAGTTTTCCCTCGACGCGCTGAACCTCCTGCCCGACCGGCGCATTCCCGAGCGGCACGTGTTCTCGGTCACGGTGCCCGGTGTGGTGCGCGGCTGGCACGACCTGCACGGCCGCTACGGCCGCCTGCCCTGGCACCGTCTATTCCAGTCCGCCATCCAAACCGCGCGGGAAGGCTTTCCTGTGGCGCCCGTCGCTGAGCGTGAGTGGGCGCTGTTTGAGCCCGTGTTGCGCCTGGACCCTGTCAGTGCGGTCCTCTACCGGGCCGACGCGCTGCCCCGCGCGGGCGAGCGCTTCGCAAACCCGGAGCTGGCGGCGGTGCTGGAAGCGCTGGCGAGCGAGGGACCTGATGCTTTTTATCTGGGCACACCCGCCGCAGCCGCTGCGCGTGCTGTGCAACAGCTCGGCGGCGCACTGACAGCCGACGACTTCTCCCGCCACAGCGGCCATTTTGCGACACCCGCCAGCGCCCGCTTCCGCGGACTGACGGTGCTGGAATGCCCGCCCAACACCCACGGCATCGCCGTGCTGCACGCGCTTGAAGCCCTGGATGCCCTGTCGCTGGACCCCGCCGACCCGGCCACCACGGTCAGCATGGTCGAACACATGGGCCGCGCCATGCAGCACGCCAAAGAAACCGTGGCCGACCCGGCCGGCAACACTGTGTGCACCGTCGTGGTGGACGCCAGCGGCCTGGCCATCACGCTGATGAGCAGCATTTTCAAACGCTTCGGCTCGGGCATTGCGGCACCGGGCTGCGGTTTTGTATTGCAAAACCGAGGCTCCGGTTTTTCGCAACCCGGCCACATCAACGGTCCGGGCCCGGACAAACGCCCGTACCACACGGTGGTGCCGGCGGCCGTGCTGAAAGACGGTGCATTTCACGCCGGCCTGGGCGTGGTCGGCGGCGCGATGCAGCCGCAAGGCCAGGTGCAGCTCATCACCCGTCTCGCCGCTTGGGGCCAGCCACTGCAAACCGCGATCGACGCACCCCGCTGGCGCCTGGAAGCCGAGCGGGCACTGGCGCTGGAAAGCGGAACGCAACCCGCCGTGGCCGAAGCCCTGCGCGCTGCGGGCTACCATGAACCGCATGGCTTGGGCGAACTTGGCGGCCGCAGCGATTTCGGGGGTGCCCAGGTGGTACTACGCGATCCGCAGGGCCGCCTGATCGGTGGCTCGGACAAACGCAAGGACGGGCTGGCACTGGCCGCCTGACCTCTCTCAACCCACCAACACACCGACAAGTCATGACCTTGAAGATCTACGGCAACGCCGCCTCCCGCGCCATACGCCCGCTTTGGGCGGCCGAGGAGCTGGGCATCGCCTACGAACACATTCCCCTGCACTACCAGGACGAAGCCCGGAAGGCCCCGGCCTTCCTCGCGCTCAACCCCAACGGCACCGTGCCGGCCATCGACGATGGCGGTCTGGTGCTGTTCGAATCGCTGGCCATCACCCTGCACCTGGCGCGCACGCGCCCGCAAGGCGGCCTGTGGGCGTCGGGGGACGCGGGCCCATCGCAGATCCTGCAATGGACATTGTGGGCAGCCACCGAGATCGAGCCGCTGGCCCGCCAGTGGTTTCACCACACCAGTTTCCTCCCGCCGGAAAAGCGACATCCGGAGCTGGCCAAGACCGCACGGGCCCAATTGCAGATCCGCTTGCAGGTGCTCGATGATCGCGTGAAAGACCAGGACTATTTGTTGTCCAAAGGCTTTACCGTAGCCGACCTGAATCTGGCGGCCGTGCTGCAGCGCCTGGCGGTGCTCGGCGGCGAGCATTTCGCCCACGCCACGGCCTGGCACCAGCGCTGCATGGCCCGGCCCGCAGCGCAACGCGCCATGGCCATGCGCCAGGTCCAGTGAGCCCCAGGGTGATCACCTTGCCCCCTCAGAGCGCCGCCGTCATGGTGCACCCCACCCACCGCCCTGCACCGCTGCGCGGGCGCCGCTTGAACCCGGCGGACCCTGGCGCCACCGTGGGCGCCAGCCATTCACCGCTGACGCAGATGGTGATGGAGAAAATCCGCGAGCGCATTCTCGACGGCAGCTTGCCGCCGGGCCACCGCCTGGTCGAGAGCCGGATGTCGGCGGAGTTCGATGTGTCGCGCATTCCGGTGCGCGAGGCCCTGCGCCTTCTGGCCGCGGAAGGGCTGGTCACCATCGAGGCGCGCCGCGGCGCCAGCGTCACGCGCTTCAGCGAGGAACAGGTGCTCGAACTGGTGGAGGTGCGCGGTAACCTAGAGGCGCTCAACGCCAAGCTGGCCTCCAAACACAAAGACCCGGCACAGATCGCGCAGATGCGCCGCCTGCTGGAAGACGGCAACCGCCTGGCCGATACCGGCGAGCTGCTGGGTCTGGAGCGGCTTAACCACCAGTTTCACGAAACCCTGAGCCAGGCCGCCGGCAACTCGGTGCTTCAGGAGGTGATGCGCTCGTTGCGCGACCGCACCGTGCTGCTGTTTACGCCGTTCAACCGCAACCGCTGCCGGCAAAACTGGGAAGAACACGCCGCCATCCTGCGCGCTGTGCTCAACGCCGACTCCGAGCTGGCGGCCGTGCTCGCCCTGTGCCACGTGCAAAACGCCGCCAATCGCAGCGAACTCGATTAACACCCCCGCCGCGCGGCGCGCGACCCCCTCAAGGGGGCGATGCGAGTGGCCCGGCGAAGCCGGTTCCACCGCCTCCCCGGATCAAGACATTTCGCACCGGATGAGTGATCTGCGCTCAGAGGGGGAGTCGGCACAAGGCACCGCGGAACCGGCTTTGCCGGGCCGCCAGTGCCGCCCCCTTGAGGGGGTCGCGCGCAGCGCGGCGGGGTATTCCGGGTCTAGGCCACGATGGCCGAGTGCAGCATCTTCAACGCCAGCACAAACAGAAAGCCCGCGAACACGCGCTTGAGCGTGGCCACAGGCAGGCGGGAGGCGAGCCGGGCGCCCACCGGCGCCATCAGCACGCTGGGCACCAGCACACCGAGCAGGGCCGGCAGGTAAATGAAGCCCAGGCTGCCCGGGGGCAGGCCGGTCACCGTGCGGCCGCTGACGAAAAACGCCACCGTGCCCACGATGGCAATCGGCAGACCGATGGCGGCCGAGGTGCCCACCGCGCGGTGCATGTTGACGTTGCACCAGGTCATGAACGGCACCGAGAGGAAACCACCGCCCGCGCCCACCAGCTGCGAGAGCGTGCTGATGGCCGCGCCAACCCCGACGAGCCCGGGCGCGCCCGGCAGGCTGCGGCTGGGTTTGGGCTTGGCGTTGAGGAACATCTGCACCGCCGAGTAGGTGACAAAGACGGCGAAGATCAGCGCCAGGATGGTGGTGCTCAGGTGTTTGGCCAGAATGCCACCGATCACCCCGCCGATCACAATGCCAGGCGTGATGCCGCGTACGATCGACCAGTCCACATTGCCCTTGGCGTGGTGGGTTCGTGCGCTGGAAATGGAGGTGAACACGATGGTGGTGAGCGAGGTGCCCAGCGCAAGGTGGAGCAGCGTGCTCGAGGAGAATCCCTGGGCCTCGAAAAGCCAGGTCAGCAAGGGCACGTAGAGCATGCCGCCGCCAATGCCGAGCAGGCCGGCGGCAAAGCCGCCCGCCACGCCCAGCGCCAAGTAGGCGGGCAGCCAGGCCAGCAGTTCGGCGCTCAACATGCGGCACCGCCTTCTGACAGTGCTTTCCGGCTCAGCCCCTTGTTTGATAAGGTTTTGTTTGATCCAAACAGCATTCTGTATCCTTTCAACGAAATAAAATTAACTACCGTCCGCGTTTTTGCGGGCGGCCGAACCTCAGACAAACGCGGTACTTCATGGATCCACTTTCCAAAACACCCACCCTCGGCGCCAACCATTCGCCTCTGACTGAACTGGTGGTGAGCGCGTTGCGGGAGCGCATCCTGTCGGGCAGCATGCTGCCGGGCGAGCGGCTGGTCGAAGGCAAGCTGTCGGAAGAACTGGGCGTTTCGCGCATGCCGGTGCGTGAGGCTCTGCGCCAGTTGGCGGCCGAAGGGCTGGTGACGATCGAACCCCGACGCGGTGCGTCGGTGACGAGTTTCAGCCCACAGCAGATGCGCGAACTGGTGGAGGTGCGGGCCACCCTGGAGGGTCTCAACGCCAAACTGGCGGCTCAGCGCCACGACGCCCTGCAGATCGCCGAGATGGAGCGCATCCTGGAAGAAGGCACGCGGGCGTCCAACAGCGAGGCCGACGATGCGGCCATGCTGAAGCTGAACGAACGTTTTCACGACGCGCTGGGCAGCATCGCGGCCAATTCCATCCTGCAAGACATCATGCGTTCGCTGCGCGACCGCACCGCCCTGCTGTTCACCCCCATCAACCGCGCCCGCGGCCCGCAGAACTGGGACGAACACGCCGCCATCCTGCGCGCGGTGATCCATGGCGATGCCGAACTGGCTTCGCTGCTGGCCATGCGCCACGTGTACAACGCCGCCGACATGGAGCCCTGAGAGGCTTTTGTTCATGCGCCCGCCTGGATGCGGTGCCAGGCCAGGCCCGCCAGGGCCACGTCTTCCAGGCCCACGCCGACCGACTTGTAGAGCGTGATGTCGTGTCCGTTCTGGCGGCCCGGAGCCGCACCGGTCACCAGGGCGCCCAGCTCGACCAGCCTCTCTTCGGTCACCAGGCCGGGGCGGGCCAGCACCAGGTCGCCGGCTTCGCGCAGCGTCTGGGTTTTCCACTCCACAGCGATGCAGGCGGCCCGTTCCAGCGCCCGGTCGTCCAGCTCGCGGGTGTGCGGCAGGCTGGAGCCGATGGCCGCCACGAAGCAGCCCGGCTGGAGCTGATCACCCGAAAACAGCGGTGTGGTGGAACGCGAAGCGGTGACCACGATGTCGGCGCCAGCCACGGCTTCGGCGGCCTCACACAGGCGCACCGGCGTGCCACACGCGCGCTGCAGGTCTTCGGCCAGGCCCGGCAGGGCATAGGGATCGCAGACCCGGATTTCTTCGAGATCGAAGGCTTTGGCCATCTGGATTGCGTGGGCACGGCCCTGCACGCCGGCACCGAACAGCGCCATCTGGCGCGCGTCCGGGCGGGCCAGATGGCGCGCGGCGATCAGGCTGCAGGCGGCGGTGCGCAGGCGTGTGATCGCCCCCGCGTCGAAGGAGGCCAGCGCGCGGCCATCTTCGGTTGAAAACAGCACAATAACGAAGGTGAACTGGCCTTTGATGGTGGTGTAGACCTTGGCGCCCGCCACCTTCTGGGCCGGGATGACCGCGCCCAAGGTGGACAGCTTGACGCCGTGGGCCTCGGTGCGGATGCGCTCCTGCATCGCGGCCTCGCCGTGGCCGAAGCTGCGAAAGGCGTCGAGCAGCACTTGCTGTGCGTCCTGCGGGCTCACGGCCGCGTCGATCATGTCGTCGGTGATGTGTTGCATGGTGGGATCGTCGGAAGGGAAGGAATCAGAAAATCATCAAGCGCGCGCCAGGGTCTGCACCAGAATGCCCAGCGCGCCAAACGCGGCCAGACCCAGCAGCATGGGCCGCAGCGTCTGCTGGCGCATGAGGAACTTGAGGCGGCCGGAGAGCACAAAGCCGGTCACCATCCAGGGCATCAGCAGCAGGCTCAAGCCAAGTTGTGCGGCACCCATGCGACCCACCAGCGCCAGCGCCACGAGAGACAGCGCCGCACCGATGAAAAACACCGCACCCAGCGTGCCCCGCAGCCGGTTGGCGGGCAGGTGTTGCATGGCAATGGCAAACGGCGGCGCACCGGCCGAGGTGATGGTTCCCATGAGGCCCGAGGCCAGGCCCGCGAGGGTGGTGTTGCGCGCGCTGTGCGCCACCCGCCAGCCCTTGAGGCTGAGCACCACGCCGCTCAGGATCAGCGCGGCAAACATCAACGAAAGGGTTTGCACCGACAACAGGGCCATGCAGGCGGCGGCCAGGCCGGTGCCCAGCACCCGGCCGGCGATCGCTTGCCCGGCCGTGCGCCATTCGATGGCGTGGAACTCGCGCAGCCCGGTCATGAGCGCCAGCGGGCAGCCCAGGGCGAGCAGTGCGCCCGGGACCAGTTCGGGGTAGAGCAGCGCCGCAATGGGCGCGCAGAACATGGCGAACCCCAGACCGCTGACGCCTTGCAGGCAGGCGCCCGCAAGCACCATGGCGCCCATGCCCAGGTAGGCGCTCCAGCCCGGGAGCAGCGACAGCAAGCCACTTGTGCTGCCCGTCATGCAGTCACCAAGAAACGGCCACGTCACCGCGCAGAAAGGTCTGGCAGGCCATGCGGTAGCCCTCGGCCAGCTGCGCGTCGTCCAGGTGCTTGCGCTCCTTGGCTTTGACTTCGTCGGTGTGCTCCAGGCCGCGCTCGATGCGGCACTTGCAGGTGCCACACAGGCCACCACCGCACTTGAACGGGATGCCCCCCTTTTCGCGCAGGGACACCCGCAACAGGTTGCTGTTTTCCGGCGCCTCGACCTGCTTGTTGTCGTTCGTGATGAAGGTGACGTTGATCATGCGGCCACCGGGGTCTGGAGGCTGAAGGAGGCGACGTCGCACGGAGCCAGCGTGGTGTCCATGTCGCCGAACGCGCAGAGGTTTTGCAGCTCGCGGCGCGCACCTTCGATGTTCTGGAACTTCTGCAGGAATTTGGAAGGTACGTCGTTGACGGTGATCGGTTCGTTCTCGTCGATCAGCCGCACCCGGGTTTCACCGTCCAGCTCGGCGATCAGAAAACGGGCGCGCACGCGACCGTAAAACACGTAATCAAAGGCTTCGACGGGGCGAAATGCTGCGCCCACTTCGGTGTGGAATTGCCCGGGTTTGCTGGTCAGGATCACATACATGGTGGTTCGGCTTCAAGGTGAGGGGGGAGTCAGTCGAGGCGTGGGGAAGGCAAGGGCCGGGACGGGATCAGTCCTGCGCCAGTTCGATGTCGTGCTCCAGCCAGAGCTGGCAGGTCAGGCGGTAGCCTTCGTTCAGGCGTTCACCCAGCTGTTTTTTTTCTTTCCAGTTCGGCGGCGGCAGGTGCTCGGCGCCTGCAATCACCCGCGTCGCGCACTTGGCGCACTTGCCCATGCCGCACTCGTATTGCAGGTTGGGGTAGGGGAACTGCTTGATGCCGGCGCGCACCACCAGGTTGGTGTTGGGCTTGACCTCTTCCTGGAAGGTCTGACCGTTCTTGTGAAGGATGACGACAGGCATGGGGCACTCGCTGTTGGGTTGCACGGATGGCGGGTTTGGCTTCATTTAAGTATACTGTATACCGTAATTAATTTAAGGTCAACAGCCATCGTTCTGTGATTCGGGGCTTGCGCCCCATTCCAAATCGCAATAAACCCTAGGATTTTTGGGAATTTCTCCACAACAGGTTGACCCCCTCCATTTTTTTGTATATTGTATACCGTGCTGACGGTCAAAGCAGTCCAGACCCGAAGCGCCCGACATCCACTTC
>NZ_CBFHOP010000016.1:0-5866 GCF_965657535.1 Hydrogenophaga sp.
CGAGCGCGTCATGAGCTACTTCCAGGACCATCGCGTCCGCTATGCAGCTTAAGACTTCACAGGGCCGCATCAATAGGTGCGCGTGGGCGTGACCGCAAATTGGTTGCGGGCATCCGGATTCACCCACTGGGTCGCTGACCGGTGGGCGCCGTTTCAAAAAACCTCGGCGGTGCGGGCACGGTCGTTCCCATCCATAGAGTGACCCACGTTGGCGCCGATGTTCGCGCTCACCAAAGCGCCGATCACCGTCGCGACCGTGCGCCCTCGTCGGCCACCAACCTGATTGCCCAGCGCACCGCCGAGCACCCCGCCGATGATGGTACCGCCCATTTCATTGGGCCCTCCCGGCGCAGCACAGCCCGCCAGACCCAGCGTTGAAAGGCCAACGGCCAACGGCCAACGGCCAACGGCCAACGGCCAACCAATGTGGTTTAAATGTGTGCATGATTTTCACTTTGAAACGGTGTGAATAGAAAAGGGCTTTGTTGCACAAACCCCGCTCAACGACCTGATAGCTTCAGCCCATGACAGAACCCAAGGGCATCAAGACCCGCTACAAGACCACCAACTGGGCTGCGTACAAAGCCGCACTCAAGGCCCGAGGATCGGTGACCATCTGGTTGGACAAGGTCATGCAGTGGTAAGCCCCGGCCAATGGTCGGCGAGGTCGCCAGCGGGTGTTCTCCGACGCCGCCATCCAGTTCTGTCTGAGCATCAAATGCCTGTTCGGTCTGGCCCTGCGCCAAAGCCTGGGTCTGGTGCAAAGCCTGCTGCGCATGGCGGGGCTGGAGTGGCGTGTCCCCGACTTCAGCACCGTGAGCCGGCGCCAGAAGAGCGTGCGTGTGCAACTGCCCTACCGGGCCAGCACCACAGCGCTGGACCTGCTGGTGGACTGCGCAGGCATCAAGTTCCTGGGCGAAGGGAAGTGCAAGCGCAAGAAACACAGGGCCGAGTACCGGCGCCAGTGGCGCAAGGTGCACCTGGGCATCGATGCGAACACGCTGGAGATCCGAGCCATCGAGGTCACCGACAACAGTGTGGGTGATGCGCCGATGCGGCCCGAACTGCTGAGCCAGATACCGCCCGATGAAGCGGTGGCCAGCGTCAGCGGGGACGGCGCCTACGACACCAAGGCGTGCCATGCGGCGATAGTCCAGAAAGGAACGCAGGCGGTGACTCCCCCGCGCAAGAACGCCCAACCGTGGAAGGCGACCCGGGCGGGAGCGCTGGCGCGCAATGAAGCGCTGCGAGCATGTTGCAGGCTGGGGCGCGGCATCTGGAAGCAGTGGAGCGGCTACCACCGCAGGAGCCTAATGTCGACCAAGATGCACTGCTTCAAGCGTCTGGGCGAGCGGGTCACGGCGCGCACGTTTGAGCGTCAGGTGGTGGAGCTGCATGTGCGTGTGGCTCTGCTCAACCGCTTCACACAACTCGGGCGCCCGACCACGGTGCCCGTGCTTGCCATGGCATAGCTGCGTCTGGGGTGGGGGTCATCTCGTTTCGCTTTCAACTTGTGCAACAAAGCCCTTCAAAACCGGTCACCGTACTCGCCGCTGAGGACCGGAGCTCGCCTCGGTGCAGCGGGGCGCGGCACCAGAGCGCACTCACACGTCGCGTTAACCGGCTTGACATGGCGCATGTGCAGCGACAAGCCCAGCGCGGCCAGACGGTTCCCGTATCTCTTCGGCCAGAGGCGAAAATTCGGCTTCCTCAAAGGCAGCGTGTTTTTGGTATTCGGCGACCAAGCGGTGCAGTTCACTCACATCGAGCGTGGTGCTCTGGCCTTTGGCAACCGGGTTGAGGCCTTTTTCGAGCTGCTTCCAGAGCGCTTCAACTTACGCGGCTGCGCGGCAGAAGGCGTCGAGACAAAACGGATGGGAAAGTAGCCCAACTTGGACCTGCTTTTGAAGCAGGTGGCCGACGCCACGGACAGAAAAACAGGAACGAAATGGGGCTTTTTACTGCCCGTTGCAGCCGACGAGCAACGGCATCGCAGACACGGACAACCCACTCATCCATCTGTGGCTGAGTCAGACCTCACGGGCTGGGCACCAAGCGCTCGCAAAGGGCTTGTTCCAGGTTGACACTCTGGGGGCATATCAGTCAATCAGCTGCTTACACCACCAAGGCGAACCCATTCCATAAACCAGGCAATGAATCCATTTTCAGATGGTAGCAATCTATATTACTGTTCTGCGACCTCTTCCGAGTCCAGCGGGATTTCCGCAGAAACAAGATCTTTCCATTTTGTTGCCTCGGTATGCCCAAGCTCGGATGCCATCGCCAAATAGTGCAGGCTTTTTTCGATACTGATTTCTCTGGTTGGAGCATCTGGAATCACGTCATAGTACCAATACATTCCAAGTCCATACATCGCATCTTGATTGCCTTGGTTGATGGCGGTTTGGGCTGTTCTTACAAAATCAATTTTGTAATTTTTCAGGGCAACCACATCGCACGCGTCGGGCTCTTGGCAGGACCAGAGGTCATCTAGTATTTTTTCGATATTTTTGAAATCTCCTCGCCTGATTTCGTCAAGGTCATGGTCTAGCTTCGCTGATTTTTCTGACCGCTCTTGGTCTATCATTGCTGCCAAAGCATTGACCACCATAATGTCATCGGTGTCGACATACTTGGCATCCTCGGCATCCTCGGCATCTACGCCTTCCGCGCTGTCCACGCAGGAGCTCTGAAAGCTGCTCCCAAATGGATTGATCGCAGCCATGCCGCAAGGTGCGGCGCTGTTGTCGTCGTCGCTGTACTTGATGTGGTCATTTACAGCCGGTGTATTGAAATTATTTCGGCCAGATCCGGTTGATACTTTAGGCAGATCAACCGGATCTGGACGCAAACAATAAACCACCGCAATCAGTGCCAAAATAAACAGAGTGGTTGATCGCAAAGTCATAAATTAATTCATGCGCTCACTCAACTTCCTGATTAAACGGGCTTTTGGGGAAACCGAGCCTTCAAGGCCCCGTTGACAAACAGCTCGTAGAGATCTTCTCTAACGATTCGCGCCTCTCTCAAATACCTTGGATTGAAAGTGGTGTAGGTGATCGCACCGGTAATGGCCGCTATTCCAGCAGCGCCTGTCACTGAGAGCGCTGCAAAAAGTCCAGTTGTTTTGTCAATTTTGGGGTCAATTGCTGTGTAATAATATGTAGCAAGAAGTGTGCCAAATGCCGCCAACAGCGAAAACCCTGTCGTGTAAAAGACTTTGTCTGCGGTAGCTTTAAAAGCCATTGCATCTGAAATTCTGGTATTGATGGGTTTCATCAATACGGCGCCTGCCAGCTCAAACACGTATGAGGTTACCTCGGGGTCGTACCAGCCTATCAACCAGCCTTGATTGTTGTTATTCACTTTGTTTGCATCATTGAATTTAAACTCTTGTCGGTATATGGTGGGGAATACATATTGCGCTTTGCCCACTAAAGCTCCGAGAGTTCCCAATGCGACCAGTGAGCTACCTACAAAAAGTTTCGTGGCGCTGGAAAAAATAGGGGCGCTTGCGAGCTTTCGGGCGTGGTGGCCGCCGCTGGAGAGCGAACCTACGTGTACCCAATCGCGAAGTTGCCAGGATAATATTTCCACAGATCCACGCATGGGATCCTTGACTTCTGGAGTGAAAACGTATTTATCAATCGGTTTATCATCCTTCCAAACTGTAACGCTCCTTGACTTTGTACGCAAAAATTTGTCTTTTTTATATGGATGTCTCCAATAAACATTGGTTTCTGATGATCTGATAGTCCATTTACCGGGAACCCCTCCAAGCTTATCTAAGCTAAGACCGCCTGGAATTGTTCGCTCTATTTCAAAGCCGAGGCTGGGGGCAGCATCTGCCGATTCAGCATACAGTGCGCCAAGCAACCCCGCGCTGGAGGGGACCAAAATACCGGATGCTAACGCGGTGGTATTTTTTAAAAGTTCTCGTCTTGTGGTGGTCATGATTGCATTCTTTCTGAATTTGAAGCGATTTCGACAAAAGATTGGATGTGTCTTGTTCTTAGCTGGTTTAGGCTGTGGTGATTGCATCCTTTCAGACTTTTGGAGTCTGGCAACACAGACGTCAACAAAAACGTATTTTTTGTTACCGACTGACATGTTTTAAAATGTAACATTCATTCATTGTGGGCGCCGAATACGGTCTTGCCCATGGCCCGAAAGTGACGGTTTTCTCAATCACACGCCAAAAAGTACGGGAGTTTGTGAAAAAAGACACAAAATTGCTGCCCAACCATTGCAAGGGTCAGGCCGGTGCCCTGACTCCAGAGAATTTCGCAACTGGCGAGTCTCAACGGCAATAGGTGGGTGGAAAAAAGTGCCAACCGTCCCCGAGTTTCCGGCTGCGGCAAGGGCCACAGTCCTCAGAAGCAGGCTTTGGTTGGGCTCTTTTTCCCACCGTTTCGCTTCGATGCCTTCTGCCGCGCAGCCTCCTTGGGCGAACGGCAGCGAAAATTCAAATTTCACAGGGCCAAAGCAATCGGTCGCGCCCGGCTGCCTACTCACGCAGCAGCCGCTCACACGCGCCAAGGCCCTCCGCTTGACACCCATGTCAATGACCCCGAAGGATTGGGATAACCCGCACACGCATTGCAGGCCAGTCACCTCTGATGACAAGCCGTTTATCAGCCGTTGAGTTCCGTGACTGCCGGGCGGCCGTGACACCTCAAAGCCCCAACAACCGGAAAGGAAGCGCCTTGGATTCGAGTCCATCTGTCGTAACGCACTTGCCGGCAAATGCCCGGTTCGTGACGATCCGGATCGCCGACGATCACCCGCAAGGTCGCGCCCGCGCTGGCTGCCCGGTCATCATCAAACCGGCTGAACTCACGCCGCTCACCGCGCTGGCCGCGGCCGAACTGGCCATTCGCGCCGGCATCCCAGCCGGCGTGCTCAACATGGTCACCGCCGATGCCGACAACTCCATTGCCGTGGGCAAGGTGCTGTGCGCCAGCGACGTGGTGCGCCACATCAGCTTCACGGGCTCCACCGAAGTCGGCCGCATCCTGATGGCGCAAAGCGCACCCACGGTCAAAAAAATGTCGCTCGAACTCGGCGGCAACGCGCCTTTCATCGTGTTCAACGACGCCGACATCGACTCCGCCGTGGAAGGCGCTTTTGCCAGCAAATACCGCAACGCCGGCCAAACCTGCGTGTGCTCCAACCGCCTGTACGTGCAGAGTGGCGTGTACGACGAGTTCGTCACCAAATTCGCGGCCAAGGTGAAGACCGCCAAGGTGGGCAACGGCTTTGAAGACGGCGTGAACCAGGGCCCGCTGATTGAAGAAGCCGCGCTGGTGAAGGTGCAGCGCCACGTGGACGACGCCCTGGCCAAAGGGGCGCGCGTGGTGGCCGGCGGCAAGCGCCTGGCAGGCCAGTTTTTTGAGCCCACCGTGGTGGCCGACGCCACCGCCGACATGTTGTGCGCCAAGGAAGAAACCTTTGGCCCGTTCGCCCCCATCTTCAAGTTTGAGACCGAGCAGGAAGCCGTGGACGCCGCCAACAACACCGAGTTTGGCCTGGCCAGCTACTTTTACAGCCGCGACATTGGCCGCATCTACCGCGTGGCCGAAGCACTGGAATACGGCATGGTCGGCATCAACGTGGGCATTTTGGCCACCGAACACGTGCCATTTGGCGGCGTGAAACAGTCGGGCCTGGGCCGCGAAGGCTCGCACCACGGCATGGACGACTATGTGGAGATCAAGTACCTCTGCCTCGGTGACATCCTCGCCTAACGCGGCCACATGCATGAGTGAATGAATTAAGGATGCGGTGAATATAGATAAGGCCTGATAAAGTCTGAACTTTGTCTGGTTTTCGTGATCAGAGAATCATGGAAAAAGAAAGCGCAAGA
>NZ_CBFHOP010000017.1:0-4296 GCF_965657535.1 Hydrogenophaga sp.
CGTCGATTCCGTGGACCTGGAACACGTTCTTCGCCAGGTCGATGCCAACAGTCGTAAGCTTCATGGTGGACGCCCCTCTCGGTTTAAGTGGTTGATCAACGTCTCCACTTTGGCACATCGATGCCGTTACGGGCGGGGGCGTTCATCCCATTGCTTACGATCAAGCGACTCCTACCTAGCGAGGCGAGTTGGACATCCAGCAGGTCTGCCGCCAGCTCCAGATGCCGCTCTCCCAGTTCATGTGCATAAACGCGTGCGAAAGCGGGTGATGAGCAGACCTTTTCCTGGTCGTGGAAACGGTCACGTCACTGGCGCCTACGAGGTCGTGTCAATTGTCACGGCCTTGTTGCAAGACTCGAAAAACGTGACAGCGATCACCGAGACGGGTTGCTACGCAACATACACTCATTTCAAAACGCTCGGACGTCACCCGAGATCATTCAGGGAGCATTTCATGAAGCCCTCACGGGTTGTCCCGCTGCGCGCGCTCGCCGCATCCGCCATTGTTCTGCTGTTTCCGGCGTTGAGCTGGGGGTAGGCATTCGATCCTACTCGGGCAGAAGCCGAGCAGCGGCGCCAACAGGAGCGGCTCGAGGCCCAGCAGCGCCAGCTCGACACCACATCCGATGTGCGCTTGCCCGCCACGGCCACGGCCGCCCCCGGCGAGCTTCCCGCCAACGAAACCCCGTGTTTCGTGAT
Source organism: Hydrogenophaga sp. (assembly GCF_965657535.1). Classification (GTDB taxonomy): domain Bacteria; phylum Pseudomonadota; class Gammaproteobacteria; order Burkholderiales; family Burkholderiaceae_C; genus Hydrogenophaga. The sequence goes on from NZ_CBFHOP010000017.1 coordinate 700, forward strand.
CCGCGAACTGAGCTTGCAGGGCGCTGATGCCGGGCGATTTGCATGGGTGCTTGATGCGGTTGGCGGAAACGGAGCGCTGCCCTCGCCGCTGGGCCGCTGCCTGGGTGCGCAAGGTGTGGGTGTGCTGATCGAGCGCGCACAAAACGCCCTGCTGGAGCGTGGCTTCGTCACCTCGCGTGCGCTGGCTGCGCCGCAAAGCCTGGCGCAAGGGCTACTGACCATCACCGTACTGCCCGGCCGCATCCGTGCCATCCGTTTGCAAAACCCCAACGACGAGCGCGCCCGGCTGGTCAACGCCCTGCCAATGAACGCGGGTGACATTCTGAACCTGCGCGATATCGAGCAAGGGTTGGAGAACTTAAAACGCGTGCCCACCGCAGACGCCGACATTCAGATCGTACCGGCCGATGAGCCCGGCCAGAGCGATCTGGTGGTCAACTGGCGCCAGAGCCTGCCGTTTCGCCTGAGCCTGGGCGCTGATGACAGTGGCAGCCGCAGCAGCGGCAAGTACCAGGGCAACGTCACGCTGAGCTACGACAACCCCCTTACGCTCAACGACCTGTTCTACCTTAGCCTCAACCGAGACCTTGGCGGCGGCGCCGCTGGCGCACGCGGCACCCGCGGCGGTACCGCCTACTACGCCGTGCCGGTGGGCTACTGGTTGTTCAATGTGAGCGCAAACCGCAGCCGTTACTTTCAGACCGTGGCTGGCGCCAGCCAGGACTATGTGTACCGCGGCACCAGCGCCGGTCAAGAAATGGCCGTCTCGCGCCTCGTGCAGCGCAACGCCAGCGCCAAGACCACGCTCGCGCTCAAGGCCTTTACCCGCCAGTCCAACAACTTCATTGACGACACCGAAGTCGAAGTGCAGCGCCGCCGCGTTGGCGGCTGGCAGCTCGGCGTGGAGCACCGCGCTTACCTTGATCGCGCCACGCTTGATCTGGGCCTGTCCTACAAGCGTGGCACCGGCGCCTTTGGCTCGCTGCCCGCACCCGAAGAGGCGTTTGGCGAAGGCACATCGCGTTTTGCGCTGGTGCAGGCCAACGCCAGCGTCTCCATGCCGTTCACGCTGGCGCAGCAAAGCTGGCGCTACAGCGGCCAATGGCGCGCCCAGGTCAACCGCACACCACTCACCCCGCAAGACCGCTTTGCCATCGGCGGGCGCTACACCGTGCGCGGGTTCGATGGCGAATCCAGCTTGGTCGCCGAGCGCGGTTGGCTGGTGCGCAACGAAATCGCCACCCGCCTGGGTGAGAGCGGTCCGGAGTTCTTTGTTGGCTTCGATCACGGCCGCGTGGCCGGCCCAAGCAGTGAACAGCTGGTCGGCACGCGTATGACTGGCGCCGTGCTCGGGCTGCGCGGCAACGTGGCTTGGTTGCAATACGAAGTGTTTCCCGGCATGCCGGTGCGCAAGCCCGAAGGCTTCTCCAGCGCCCATGCCACCTACGGCTTTCAGCTCAACGCTGGTTTTTAAGACATTGCGTTTCTTGCCCATTCGGTTTTTCAGGAAGTCAACATGAACCGCAACGCCCACACACTCGTATTCAACGCCGCTCGCGGCGGCCTCATGGCGGTGGCCGAAAGCGCAGTGCGCTGCGGCAAAGCCGCCAGCGGGCAGCGCCCGCAACGCTGCGCGTGCGGTACTGGCGCTGGGCTTGCTAAGTGCGGCGCTGGTGCAAGCGCAAATCGTGGCTGACCCGACGACGCCGGGCAACCAGCGTCCCACGGTGCTCACCACCCCCAATGGCGCGCCACTGGTCAACATCCAGACCCCCAGCGCTGCCGGCGTGAGCCGCAACACCTACCAACAATTTGACGTCAACAGCAACGGCGCCGTGCTCAACAACAGCCGCACCAACGTGCAGACCCAGCTCGGCGGTTGGGTGCAGGGCAACCCGTGGCTAGCAACCGGCAGCGCGCGCATCATCGTCAACGAAGTCAACAGCACCAACCCCAGCCAACTGCGTGGCTTCATTGAAGTGGCGGGTCAGCGCGCCGAGGTCATCATCGCCAACCCGGCCGGAATAAACATCGACGGCGCGGGCTTCATCAACGCAAGCCGCGCCACCCTCACCACCGGCACCCCGCTGCTGCAAGGAGGCAGCCTGGAGAGCTACCGTGTGCAGCGCGGCACCATCAGCATCAACGGCGCCGGGCTTGACGCCACCCTCACCGACCACACCGGCATCCTCGCGCGTGCCATCGAACTCAACGCCGCTGTCCACGCCAAGGACCTCCGGCTCGTCACCGGGGACAACACCATCACCGCCGACCAAGGCCAGGTGCAAGCCAGCGCCACCTCGGGCTCTGAAAGCGCACCGGCCTTTGCGCTGGACGTGAGCCAGCTCGGCGGCATGTACGCTGGCAAGATCACCCTCATAGGCACCGAAGCCGGCGTGGGCGTGCGCCACCACGGCACCTTGAGTGCCAGCGCAGGTGACGTGCAGATCAGTGCCAACGGCTGGCTCAGCTCAAGCGGGCGCATCGAGGCCGCACAAGGCAACGTCAGCATCCTGACCGCGCAAGCACAAACCCACAGCGGCAGCGTCAGCGCGGCGGGTGACATGGCGCTGCACAGCGGCAGCGAAAGCGCCCGTGCCGCCCTGGACAACAGTGGCCAGCTGCGCGCAGGGCAAGAAGCTAACATCCGCGCCAGGGCCCTGAGCAACAGCGGCAACATCGACGCCCAGCGCCTGGACGTGGCCGTTGCCAGCCTGAGCAACAGCGGCAACATCTGGCAAAGCGGTGCGCAAACCTTGAACGTACAAGCAGCCAAGCTGGACAACGCCACCGGGGCCGCCATCGGTGCCGTGGTGCCCGCCAGCCCGGCCCCTGCACCCTCGCCAGCGCCAGCGCCAGCTCCAGCACCCTCGACAGCACCGGCTCCGTCACCGGCGCCCAGTCCCGCGCCAGCCCCTTTAGCCAGTGGCCTCATCGCCGTCAGCGGCGCACTCAGCAACCAGGCTGCGGCCACCTTGGCCAGCGCAGGCGATCTCAACCTCAACACCAGCGAATCGCTACACAGCGCTGGGCGCATCCAAGCACAAAGCGTGCAAGCCCACGGCCAGAGCTTTGCGGTAAGCGCCGGGACCCTGCAGGCCCACACACTGACCGTCAACACCCAAACCGTAGGGTTGAGTGGTGCAGCCGTGGTGGTCCAGACCGCCACCCTCACCAGCACCACCCACGCCCAGACCCAAGGCGCGCAGCTCTACACCCATGGCGCGCTCGAAATCAACGCACAGACCCTGAGCAACGCCGGAGAAATCCAGTCAGGCGCCCACGCCACAGTGCAAGCCAGCCAAGTGCTGATCAACTCCGGCACCCTGGCCGCAGCGGGTGACCTCACCATCACCGCAGGCAGCCTCAGCAGCAGCGGTACCCTGGCCGCAGGCCTGAACGCCGACGGCACGCTCCAAGCCTTTTCCGCAGACGGCGCAGCGCTCAATGTCACCACCGCGGAAGCCCTCAGCGCCACCGGCAAAAACCTCGCCGCTGGCACCCTGGCACTGCAAGGCGCAGCGCTGAACCTGAACAACAGCCAAACCAGCGCCCACAGCGCCACCCTCACCGCAGCCGGTGCGCTCAGCACCAACA
>NZ_CBFHOP010000018.1:0-4292 GCF_965657535.1 Hydrogenophaga sp.
TGGGTGGTGGTGGTGATGTTCAGATCGCCCCCGGCCTCGACTTGCAGGCCGGTTTGCGCGCGTACCTGCCCGCCGGTGATGCGGATGTCGTCCCGGGCGCTGAGCAGGGTCACGTCACCCTGTATCAGCCCGCTGTTGCCGATGTTCTGCGCACTGATGTCCACCAGCTGGCGCCCCTGGATGGTGGCGCTGTTGTTCACATCACCGCTCAGGGCCATGCGCACTTGGGCGGCGCTGATGACAGCGCCACCACCAAAGAGCTGGCCACTGGCTGCGAGGTCGCCAGCTTTGGAGGCCAGGTAGACCCGGGGCACCAGGGCGGTGGTGGTGGAGCCGGGCTGGCCGTCTTTGCCGGGCAGGGTGACGGTTTGCGTTTCCAGCCACACGATGTCGCTGGTGAGTTGGGCCACCTGGGCGGGCGAGAGCGCAATGCCCGGGCGCAGCTGCTGGGCGCGGGCGAAGGTGGCGCCTGCGCTCATAAGGGCTTGGTACTGCGCTTCGTCGCTGCGGTGGTCGCCCAAGAAGCGGTAGCCGGTGAGGTTGGCCACTTGCTCGCGGATGAGCTTTTGTTCGTAGAAACCGTCACCCAGGCGCTTTTGGGTGCTGGCGGGGTCGATGGACAGGGCTTGCAGCAGGTAGTCGGAGCTGAGCCACTGGCGATGGTTGGTGAAGCGGGGGGCGGTCTCTACCAGGTAGCGGGCGTTGCTGGCGGGGTTGATGGTGAAGAGGCTGCTGCCGGGCAGCACGGGGCCGGGAGCGGTTTGTTGGGCCAGGCCGTTGGTGGCGCTGGCGCCTTGGCTGGCTTGGCCGGTGGTGGTGGCGCTGCCTGCGGCGTTGGCCAAGGCGTTGGCTGTGCCAACAGCCGATGCGCTGTCCGCAGTCTCGGCGCTGCCGACACCCGAAGCGGCGGTAGAAGCCTGACCTGGGCCTTGGGCCGAAGTGGCTGGCGTTTGAGCACTTAATGCGCCCGATGCGGCGGCGGTGTTGCCCGCGCCCGTGGTGGCAATGGCGCCGGTGCTGGCTTGGGCGGCGATGGTGGTGCCACTGCCGCTGGGGGCGGTGTTTTGCTGGAGGCTGGCAACGCTCAAGTTGATGCTGGTGATAACGTCACCAGGCTGGTAGGCCGTTGGGGCGTTCCACCTGCGCTCGTGGTAGCGCTTAAAGCCACCGCGCCAGTCGCTGTAGGTGTATTGGGCTGTGCCCGATTCATGAGCAATGTGCACCCCCTGGGCCTCGATGTTGTCGACCTGGCTCATGTTCAGGGCCAAAGCACCCCCGGCCACAATGCGACTTTTGTCGTTGGTCAGCACGCCGCCAAGCAGGGTGATGCCGCCCCCTGCCGTGATGAGCCCTGGGGCACTGGTGAGCACTTGCGACTGGCTCTCGGTGCGCGTGACTTCGTATTGCGTCCAGGCGCGGATGACTGCACCACCAAAGCCAGCGTTGTACTGGCTGATGGCGTTAGAAAGCGCTTCGTATTGAGCACCTGAGGTATCTGCCCAGTGCGTCATGTTGGTGTCATAGGTCTGCCACGCCAGATCGTAGTCGGCTTGGTCGCTCTCGTACTGGGTTTGTGCGCTTTGGTATAGACCGCAAGCTGGCGCATCGAATTGCGCGGATGCGGCATCACAGGTGCTGGCCTGGGCTGGGTCTGGCGCCACGGGCTGCTGCACCATGGACGGCGTCGGCTCATCTGCGGGTGCAGCAATGCCAAAGTAAGCCCAGGCGGGATCGGTGGCGGGGTAGCTGCTCTCTGGTGTTTCGCCCAGTTCAGGTATGGGCGTCGCACCCAGTGTTGTGTTTTCTGAAGGGGTTGGAGTGGTGTCGTATCGGTATTGGCCAGCTCGGCTCCAGTTTTCCCAATAGAGGTTTTGTACATCAATTTTGGTGGCGCTGCCCTGGGGCTGGATGTAGGTGAGCGCCTGGGGTCCTTGGGTTTGCATCACATGGGTGCTGAAATGTTCGTTGGTGTTGCGCAGGGTGTTGGCTGCCAGCGCCATGCTGCCCATGCTGCCCATGCTGCCCATGCTGCCCAGGCTTTCGAGGGTGGCGCTGTTGTTGTTCAGGGTCTGTGCATTGGCGCTGCCGTCGGTGATGGCACGGTGGTTGGCTTCGAGTACGCCGCCCAGGGCTAGGTCGCCCGCGCTGAAGATGAGTGCGCCTTCTCGGTTGGTGATGTGTTGCGCGCCGATGTCCAGGCGCTCGCGGGCGGCGATGGTGGCGGCCTGTGTTTGGCCATTGACGGTTTCCTCCCGGTTGGTCAGCGTGTGGGCGGCGATGGCGATGCGGTCGCCGTAAATGCGCCCGCTGCCCACGTTGTCCAGGGCGTGGGTCTGGATGCGGGTGTCGGCACCGTCAATGAGGCCTCGGTTGGTGACGCTGCCTTGGGCGTTTTGCGTCGTGTCCAAGCCAGTGGTGCCCTGGCTGAGCAGCTCGCCGCTGGACTGGTTGTTGATTTGGTCGGCGTGCAAGCTCAGGTGTTGACCGGCCTGCCATTGGCCTGCGTTGTCGAGGGTACCGCCATGGAGTTGCAGGCTGAGGTCGCGCCCGGCGCGCACTTGGCTGGCGCTGGTGGTGTGCAGGTTGCCCACCAGGTCCAGCGCCATGTCGCCGCCGCTGTTGAGCGTGCCGTCCAGGCCGAGGGTGTTGGCGCGCACGGTGAGGGTGCTGTTGGCAGGGGTGGTGCTGGCGTTGGCTACGATCTGGCCGCCGGTGTTGGTGATGACGAGCTGGCGCAGGCCGCTCTGGTTGGCCAATGGGTCTGCGCTGTCTTGCAGAGTGAGGGCGCGCTGGGCGTTGAGCTGGCCGCCGGTGTTGTTGATGGCGCCGCTGGCGCTCACGGTGAGATCGTGCCCGGCAAGCACCTGGCCTTGGGTGTTGTTGAGGGTGAGGACGTTGAAAGAGACGTTTTGCCCCAAGATGCCCTGGGTGTCAGTCTGGGTCTGGCTGTTGTTCAGCGTGGCTGCGTTGACACTGACCGCCGCATTGGACTGGATCAGGCCCTGGGTGTTGGTGAGGAGGGCGCCGGTGGTCAGCGTCACATTCTCCTGGGCCAGCAACTGGCCTTGGGCGTTGTTCAGGTCGGTACTGCCGGCGTTGATGTTGAGGCGGGTGGCCGCTACCACCAGGCCTTCGCTGTTGTTGACACCTTGAGCGGTGATGTCAATGGCACCGGCTTGGCTGGCCAGGTTGCCCTCGCTGTTATTGAGCGAACCCTGTACTTGAATGCTCAGGCCTTGCTGGGTGACCACCTGGGCGTGGCTGCTGTTAAGGCTCTCGGCTGCGGTGAGGGTGGCGCTGTGGGCGCCGGTCTGGCTGCCGCTAAGGTTCACCGCTTCGCCTTGCAGCGTCAGGGTGCCAGCGGCGAGGTTTTTGCCGGTGGCGCTCATGTCGCCAGTGGTGGTGACGTTGAGCGCTGCGCCGGTTGCGGAAAAGGCTTGGAGCGTGCCGTCGGCGTTCAGGCCTGCGGCCAGGGTCCCTGTGCTGACCATATTGCCAGCGGTGATGGTGAGGTCACCCGCTGCGGCCAGGGTGCCGGAGTTGCTGAGCGCCTGGTTGACATTCACCGTGGCATCGCCGCCGGCGTACACGCTGCCTGAGGTGTTACCCAGGCTGTTGGCCTGGATGGCGATGTCTTTGGTGGTGATGACTTGGGCGCTGTTGGTGCTGAGCGCACCGGCTGCGATGAGGGTGGCGCTGTGGGCGCTGGTTTGGCTGTTGTTCAGGTTCAGCGCTGCGCCTTGCAGCGCCAGGGTGCCAGCGGCGAGGTTTTTGCCGGTGGCGCTCATGTCGCCAGTGGTGGTGACGTTGAGCGCTGCGCCGGTTGCGGAAAAGGCTTGGAGCGTGCCGTCGGCGTTCAGGCCTGCGGCCAGGGTGCCTGTGCTGGCCATATTGCCAGCGGTGATGCTGAGGCCACCTGCGGCGGCGAGGGTGCCGGAGTTGCTGAGCGCTTGTGCAATGCCCAGGGTTGCCGTGGCGCCTGCGTACACGGTGCCTGCGGTGTTGTTCAAGTTCTCGTCGATGGTGACCCTCAGATCGGTGCCTGCTAACAGCTGGCCTTGGGTGTTGTCCAACGCACCGTTGGCGCTCATTGTCAAAGTCTGCTGGGTGACGACCTTGGAGCTGCGGCTGTTGATGCCCTCGCTAGCGGTGAGGCTGGCGCTGTGGGCGCTGGTCTGGCTGTTGCTCAGGTTGATGTCTGTGGCGCTCAGTACCAAGGCCCCTGCGGCCAGGTTTCTTCCGGTGGCGCTGAGGGCTTCCGCGGTGGTGACGTTGAGCGCTGCGCCGTCTGC
>NZ_CBFHOP010000019.1:0-3619 GCF_965657535.1 Hydrogenophaga sp.
TGGGCCACCTGGGCGGGCGAGAGCGCAATGCCCGGGCGCAGCTGCTGGGCGCGGGCGAAGGTGGCGCCTGCGCTCATGGGTCAGTCTGCGAAGGCCATGGTTGCGAGGAATGCGAAATGTACCAATGCTGTGATCCAAAAAGCACCCGCCCGCCAGCTCGGATTGCCTTTTCCACCACCATCTAATTCAATAAACGTTGACGGCAGCATTCCGCGATCAAATGCGTATGCAAAGTAGTTCCAGCACCAAAAGAGCCAGATAAACCAAATACCGTTGACATACCCTATCTCAAACTCTCGAAATATGGTCACCAGCGCTGTGAAGATGAAAGTTAAGCTTGCCGCCCATGCTGATTTAATTTTTGGTGTCATTCGGCTTCATTCCAAAGACATCAATCTTCACGCGATTTACAAAGGCGTCCCAGCCGCCAGACAACTCGATTAGTGCTGATGCCCGGGCGGCTGCCCCTGGGGTGTGGCCAAGCACTTCAGTAAAGAACTTTTCGCCACCTTTTTCTGAAGCAACTTTTAGGCTTTCATCAAATGCTGCCTCGGTCGGTCTCTCGCTCAAAGCCGCCCCGCCGCCGCCTGCAGCCAATCCAACCAAGCCCAACACCGCCCCAGGCACCCCCACAGGCGTCACCAGCGAGCCCAACGTCGCCCCCGTCCCAATATCCTTGAACACCTTCTGATCGAGCGCCCTGACGTAGGCCTGTGTCGCAGAGTCAGACATGTCCAAGTTGGCGTTGCGGTTGATGCATGCCGCCGAGGCACATGAATGGTACTTCGGGCTAAACCCTTTGCCGTCCAACGTCACCTGCACCTCATAACGCCCCTTCTCGTCCAATGGCAAGCCTGTCATGCGATCGCGGTTCGCTGGCACAACTTCTCCCGCTTTGGGTGGGTTGATCGGCGTCCTCACAATCAACCCCGTCACCGTCGGGTCTGCCAGACCTTGGTTGAGCCAGGGCTGGTTCTTTTGCTCGGTGTTGGCAAAGAAGAGCTGCTGCGCGCCCGTAGGCTGGCCGCTGGTGCCGGGCAAGATCAGCGTGCCGTTGGCTTGCTGGTATTCGATCTTGAGCGTTTGCAGGAATGCGTTGGCCGTTTCGTTGTAAGGCACGGTTGCACCCAGGTTGTTGTCGAGTTGGTTTTGAGCGGTGTTGGCCAGCAGCGCTTGCGCCGCTTCTATCTGTGCGGCAGTGGGTTGATCGGTGCCATAGAGCTGGCGCGCAAAGCGCCGGGCGTTGTCTTTGATGATCTGGGCTTCACTCGGATGCAACTGCCGATTATTCATATCCGCATTGAACGCCGTGGCCCCACCGGCCAGCGTGCCGCCGCTGGCCGCAGCGCCTATGCCCGCTGCCGTAGCACCGCCCGCCAGGCTGGCGATCAACTGGCTGGCGCTGTCACCCAGCCCGGCGTTTTGCAGGCCTTCTTGCAGTTGGCCTTGCAGCTGCTCAATGGCAGGCGCTGCCGCGCTGGCTGCGCCGGCGCCCACAGCCCCGGCCGCGCCACCGGTCAACCCACCCACGGCCACATGCAGCGCTACGCGGGCTGCACCGCCTTCGCGCCAGGCTTCTATGCCTGATGGATCGTTGTTGCGCTGTGCTTCCTCCAGCTTGCCCTTGGCGTAGTCCCCCACCGCCTTGCTCGCATGCTTGCCAAACTCCGCCGTAATGGTCACTTGCGCGGCCACTTCCTTTTGCACCCGGTCTTTGTCAAATATCTGGCCTATGCCCGCTTCTGCGTCACCCGTGCGCGCTGCCGTGTTGCCCGCTAGGCCCGATATGGCCGCCACGGTGGTGGAGCTGGCGTCGCCCTTGTCTGACCCAAACCCCACCCCGCTGGGTGCCACCTTGCCCCCGCTGGTGCTGATGCCTATGCCTGCGCTGTTGGCTTGGTAGCTGGCGCTGTTTTGCAGGTCGGTGGTGGTGAGGGTGCCGCCGGTTTGGAAGCTGTTGTTTTGATCAATAGCCGCCTGGGTGCTGGTGATGGCCCCGCCCACCAGTTCGGTGTTGCCCTGCACATTCACCTGGAACCCACCGTCGCCCGCGCGGATGGCGCTTTGTTCGGTGACGCTCTGGTAGGTGCTGTTGATGTTGCTCTTGGCCAGGTTCACGCTGCCACCGGGGGCCGGGCCGAAGGTGACGGAGCCGCCTGCGCTCTTGCTTGTCTCGTTGTATCGGCTGGTGTCTTGCAGGCTTTCAATCAGCAGGTTGCCACCCACGTTGGCGGTGACTTGTTCGCCCCGCACCACGCCGCCTTGGATGGTGGTGTCCCCGCCCGATTCGATCAGCACCTGCTGGCCCGACACCTGGCTGTTGCTGTAACTGGTGCCACTGCCCGCACCCTGGCCTTTGCCTGCGGCTGCGCTCACGCTCACGCCTGCGCTGGCGCCGCCAGCACCGAGCTGGAAGCCTATGCCGATGCTGCCGCTGCTGTTTTTGCTGCTGTTGGCCTCGCTGCTGGTGTGGGCTGCGGCCAAGATGTTGACCGCGTCGTCGGCCTGGAGGGTGGTTGTGCCGCCCGCTTGCACGCTGCTGCCTTGCAGGGTGAGGTCGCTTTCTTTCCCGGCGCCCGTGGCAGCAATGCTGACGTTGCCGCCGGCCTGGACCGTGCTGCCCCGGGCGCTGTCGGTGCTGCTGCTTTGGGTGCTCTGGCTTTTGCTGGCCCCCAGGCTGATGCTGATGCCAACGCCGCCGGCTTGGTCTGCGGCGTTTCCGTCTGCCTTGGCCTGGCCCGCACCGATGGCATCGGCGGCCTGTTTGACGTTAAACGCCGCATTGGCCCCGGCCAGGGCTTGCATGCGGCTGCTGCTGGTGTTGCCTGCGGCCTGTAGCTGGCTGTTGGCCGTTTGCAGGGCTGTGATGACTGGGCTGGTGATGGCCAGGGTGAGGCCGCTTTGCTTGAACTTCTGTTCGCTGCTTTGGTCGCTGGTTTCTCGGGCTTCTTGAATGTTGACGCTCTGGGCGCTGATGTCGATATTCCCCGCTGGGCTGAGCACGTCGCTGCCGGTCTGGGTGTAGGTGTTGCCTGCGCTCAAGCTCACGTTGCCGCCCACGCTGCCCACAGTGCTGGCCGCTGCGGTGGTCTGGGTGTTTTGTTGGTCCAGGCTTTGCTGTTGTTTGCCGACTGTGATGCTCAGGCCGCTGCTCATGAGGCCGCTGCGTCGGGTTTCGTTGAAGCTGCTGGCGCCTTGAGTGTTTTGTGCGGCTTGGATGCTGAGGTTTTGCCCGGCCTGGATGCTCAGGTCTTGGTCGGCAATGACGCTGGAGCCGCTGATGTTGAGGTCTTGGCCCGCCTTGATGCTGAGCGTTTGCCCGCCCAGCTCGCTGCCCTGGGCGGTGGTGGACTGGCTGCTGCTGCGGGTGGTGGTGGTTTTGCTGCTGAGCAAGCCGCTGCTTTTGACTTGCCGGGCCTCGGCCAGGCTGTCTGCGCTTTGCCCGGCTTCGATTACCACGTTGCCACCGGCGCTGACGCTGAGCGCGCCCTGGGCGTTGACTTGCGCTGCGCGCAGGCTCAAGTCGTTTTGTGCGTTGATGCGCACCTCACCAGCGCCGCTGACGCTGCTGCCCACCTCGGCGCTGCTGCTTTGGCGCAGGTAATTGGTAGCGTTCCAT
>NZ_CBFHOP010000020.1:0-1119 GCF_965657535.1 Hydrogenophaga sp.
TATAGATAAGGCCTGATAAAGTCTGAACTTTGTCTGGTTTTCGTGATCAGAGAATCATGGAAAAAGAAAGCGCAAGAAGTCAGACACTGGAGCAACTTCACGAACGCCGCAAGCAAGTTGTGAGGCTGTACAGACAAGGCACCAAGATCATGCAGATCGTCACGATGACGGGGCTGAGCTACCCGACAGTACGCACTGCTATCGATCTATTTGACGCTGGCGGCTGGGGTGCGATACGTCCCGCTGTTCGTGGACGAGCCAGAGGCGATGGCCGGGTGCTCAGTCAGGCGCAGGAAGACACCATCCAGCGTCTGATCATCGACAAACGCCCCGAGCAGCTCAAAATGGATTTCAGCTTGTGGAGCCGGGCCGCAGTGGGCCAGCTCATCGAACAGGAATTTGGCATCAAGCTGCAAGTGCGCAGCATCGGCAAGTACCTCACCCGCTGGGGCTTCACACCGCAAAAGCCCATCAAGCGCGCCTACGAGCAAAGCCCTGCTGCCGTGCAGGCTTGGTTGGAGGGCGAATACCCTGGCATCGAGCAGCGCGCCAGGGCCGAGGGGGCCGAGATTCACTGGGGCGATGAGACGGCCTTGGTCAACACCGATGTGCGCGGCAGAAGCTTTGCACCAGCGGGCAAAACACCGGTGGCCATGGCCGTGGGCGGTACCCGTCAAAAGCTCTCCATGATTGCCACGGTGACCAACCAGGGCAAGACGCGTTGGATGATCATTGACGAGGCTTTCGATGCCGAGAAACTGATTGAGTTTCTGCAAGCTTTGATCAAAGACGCGGGCAAAAAAGTCTTTCTGATCCTGGACAACCTGCGGGTCCACCACAGCAAGCTTGTGAAGGCTTGGGTGGCTGCGCGGCAGGACCAGATCGAATTGTTCTACCTGCCCAGCTACAGCCCACAGCTCAACCCAGAGGAGCGGCTCAATGCGGACTTGAAGCAGGAGATGGGCAAGCGCGTGCCGGTGCGAACCAAGGCCAAGTTACGCGATGCGACCAATGATCACATGGCGATGCTGGAGCAAAACCCCGAGCGCGTCATGAGCTACTTCCAGGACCATCGCGTCCGCTATGCAGCTTAAGACTTCACAGGGCCGCATCAATAGG